>CAWIRL010000008.1:0-318171 GCA_963838545.1 uncultured Acidobacteriota bacterium | reverse complement strand
AAGTTCGCGTCGATCAACGGTTGGTTGTTGAGACACAGCCCGAGATGGGCACAGCTCACGCAGCCGTTTTGCGGGAAGCGGATACCGGAGTGTGAAACGAACTGGCCGGCTTCGATCTGAGAAACCGTGTTTTCAACCAGTCGGCCGTACTCCCGCCGTTGCTCTTCGGAAATCGTGGCCCGGAGATATTGGATCTCAGGCTGGCTCTTGCGCACGAAGGCCACCACTGCGACGTCAGAAACTCCGCTCATCCAGGAATAGCAAATCAACTGGGGATCGAGCGCCAACAGTCCCTCAGGCTCCTCCGGATACCGGCTCGTGGTAGTCTTCCAGTCGATGACGCAGGGCGTCCCATCAAGTTCTCCCAGAGCATCGATGTAGGACACGAATTCATTGCCTCCAGGAAGCGAGCGAATCAACTTTATTTGTAGATTTTTCTGTGGCTGTTGAATTTGAATGCGGTCATCCTGCGCAAACTTCTGCAGCAGGTGGACTCCTTGATGGACCAGACGATCCCAGGAGTCGCCCTTTTTGAATTCAAAGGGAACATCTCGATATGCGCCCCATTCCTTGTAGAGCACGGCACCCGCGTCCTCTTCGCAGAAATAAGCGCCCAGAGCCTTCTCAAACGAGCGTCCGAAGACCATCGCCGCGCGCGTATCTTTTTCCTGCCAACCGTCGAAATAGCGGTAGCGATAGCTTCGTGGGCAGCGCAGGTACTGGTTGATCTGTGTGTGGCTAAAGACCATCGGCGTTCCTCCTCTCCGGCGTTTCGTCAACCGTCGTGCAGGAAAGTTCTTCCCATTCCCCGGCAGGAGCGAAGGATTCGAGGTTTTGGTAGGAATGGCCGTTGAAGGCAATCGGCGAGGTGAGGACAACACCGCGAAGACCGAGGAGGGCCTTCTCGTCCACTTGATCGCGGCCGAGAAGTTCCGCGTCGTAACCAAAGTCTCGCAGAAACCAGTTGAGCTTCCACAGTGCGCGTTCACTGCAGTACAACCGTCCGGAGAACGATCGTGTCGCGAACGGCCCTGGCTCTTGAACTTCAAAGCGCAGCGAGAAGAAAGGCTTCTGCGGATGCCAGCGGTAAGATGCCGCCTCTACGCGCACGAGGAACAATCCCTGGAGCTGATTTTCATGAGTGTCACCTCGTAAATGGAGCCCGGGAACTTGGCGTCTCATAGTTTGGCCTCCGCAGGTTGGGCATAGGAGTTGAGCTTGCAGACGAGCGCATCTCGATCGCTCTTGGCCGCTGTGGCGAGATGGGAGATGAAAGAATCGATCAGGTCCCGACTGGCTTCTTTAAGCGTTTCAGTCCCACAGAAATCAGCAGCGAACGCTTTCACGAGAACGGGATCGAGGTTGTGCTGGCGAATCAGAAGGCAAAGTCGGTCACGCAACCGGGGCTCACCGCGCCCTGAGCCATTTTCGTTGGCAGGGACAGATGGACCTTGGCTGGTCTGCGAGTTCTGCGACAGGGCGGCAAACGGTCCTAGCTCTTCGACGGAACATAGGCCGATGCCATAGGCCTTGCGAAGTGCGCGGTTGACCGCCCGCGTTTCTGCCACGCGCATCTCGGCACCGCGGACCAGCGGAGAGACGTTTGACGGATCGGCGTCGCCATAGCCGACAAAACCATTCGAGTCTGAATCCTTATAAACAGTAGCCTTAAAAACCCATCGGCCGGAGAGCGGGTCAGATTGTCGCTCTTGCAAGACGGTACGGATTCCCCGGCATCGCTGACGAAGAGCTACTCGAAGAAGACCGGTGTTGGAGACGTACCATTTGCCGTCAATACATACAACCTCGCCGCGGCATACCGAGAGACGAAGGGTTCGCGTTAACTCGCGCAGAGCGGCTAGGCCTGCCAGCGACAGTGTAGGATAAACTCGCTTCACTATTCGGAGATTCTGACCTAGTAGATTAAACTTCGTCGGTTTCGGCATGATCGCTCCTGTGGTGACTTTTTGTTGTCATAATGATATCACTATGACCGCCACTGTCAAGCGGGAAATATTTCTGGTAATGTGTCAAACCGATGAGCGAATCGCCAGTCCGCGTGCTATTGCGCATTCCAGCAAAACTCAAAGCAATCCTGGCTGAACTCGCTGAACGGGAACATCGTTCCCTAAACAAACAGATAGAGTTTTTGCTTGAACGATCTGTTCAAGAAGAGAAGGCGTCTGAAGCAGATGATGCGCTCCCCCGTATGGGCGGTCGAAGGAAACAGAAGTGAAGTCTGGCCTGTCTAGCGATTACAGGTCGACGGTCGGTTTGGATTCTCTAGCCGACCGCAATTTCAGTCGATGATGAGGTCACAGGCCGCAAGGATAAGTGTCCCGAAAATGCTGTTTTTTTACGAAGATGAAGTTCTTCTGCTCTTCGCCCCGAGGCGTGTGCGGGCCGCTCTGGCGTGACGCTTGTTTTCGGGAGTGTCCGGGTCGTCGAGTTTGTTGATCATCGCTGGTTCCTCCCCAAGCGTTTACATGCAATCTCGGCAAATAAGAAACGGAACAACAGGATACCTGCTGTCGCGGGGTCCGTTGCCCCATGCTTCCGCCGCGTTCAGCAGTTAGACCGCCGCAGTGCAGGCCCGCCGCGGCTCCGCTGAACGGTAACTCAGGGGCGCTGTCGTCAGTTCGCCTCGATATCCGTGCTTGACCAACCGTCGATGCCTGATACTGACGCGCAGAGGGGGCGCATGGTGTTTTGATCAAATGTGATTAGACGAAAAATTGTGGCTCCGGTGCCCGTGCGACCTATCACGCTTACCCGCCATCACTCGTCGAATCGAGCGGGCTGCGACTCTGCGCAGTGCAATTGTCTCCGCAGAGCCGGTCGAGAATCTCTTCGTCTCTTGGATCTGTGGCTACTTCTGATTTCACGTTCTCTCGAAACGCCAGTTCCATCGCGAGCCGTTCCTGGCCGCCGAAGCAGCGAAAAATTCCCGCAACTGCTGTGTCGATCAGCGGAATCCTCTTCGATTCGAACGCTAGATCAAAGTAGCGGCGGCTCAATTGTCTTTGCTGCTGAGCCTGCACCGGGCCATCACGAAGGAGGATTCGATCCAATTCAGCCGATCCCCGCTCGATCCGCTCGATGACCTGCACACTGACTCGTCCCAATTCTCGTGCGATTTCGATGAAATCAGCGTGGTCAAACGCCCGGCGAAGACCGTGAATCGGCTCAACATATAGCGTGATTGCGTGAGAGCCTCGATCCGCTCCGCTTCGATGGGATTGACGCGTGTCCGACTTACCGGCGACGTGATTCCTGGAAATCGATTTCTGATCGTCGCTGAGCCCCACCTCCGAAAAATCGGTGTGGTAGATGTCCATGCACTCGCGCATAATCTGCAGTACCCTTCGACCTTGGTTCCTCACCCCGGCCTCGGGATCGTATGCCTCTGCTGCCTTGGCGCGATGCTCCACCGCAGCGTCCGTGACGATGCAGCGCTGCCCCCCACGGCACCGAAGCCTCATCCGCGTGGCGGGCTCAATAGCTTGAAGCCGCAGCTTCTCGTCAGCCAGCGTTCGCGATATTGTTCTCGCCTTATTTCTCCAGCCAAATGGATCCAGAATTACTGGGCACCTGACCATTTCATCGAGCTCCAAGGTCAAATTGAAAAGCCGCTCCAACGGGGACAAATAGAGGCGGGCGAGACGAAAAGACTCGGTAGGATTCGCATCGACATCCGCGGCGGCATTCCCCACGCTCGCATTAGGATCTTCTGCGCGCCGGGCCAAAGCCCTATTTTGTTGTCGTTCCACCGGCTTATCGCGTCGTCCGCTGGCCATCTAACATCACCTCAAATTTGGATTTCCCGCAACGATCACGCTCTGCGAATTGGTGGCGCCATTGAGCGAAGATCATTGCGAATCACCGCTCCGATGGCCCGCGCGTTCGTCCTGGGCTCGTCTCCAGCGCTCAAGGCGTTCCATAATTCGATCGATGTGCCGCCAAATTCCCGCCTCGTACCTCATGAGCAGATCGGCGGCGGGAAGTTTGCCGGCGCCGAAAGGTTCCTCCTTGGGGGTGTTCGCCGCCCCAGTTTCAAAGCCGTCGCTCTCCATCTTCTCTCGCACATTTCGGAATAGAATGGGTGCGACTGCGGCATCCGCTTCATATACGCGCGTAAGCCGAAGGAACTGAAGCGCGAGAGTTTCTACCAGCATCTCTTCGAAGCAATCTCGAGGGCAAATGGATTCCTGCAGCTCGGCAATTAGATCGCGGTAAGCGCCGTGACTTTTTCCGGGCGGATCGGTCGTAAGCAAGACGTTCGCAAAAATGCCGGTCTGCAGCGCGTTGAATCTCGTTCGTGCTTTGCCTTGTGCCGTCCGCGGCCCTCTGCGGCGTGAGCACTTGTCTAGAATTCCAGATTCCTTGCTTGTCTGGCCTGATTCGTCGCTCAAGATCGATTCCCCTTACCGCAATTAATAAGTTCATATCGCAAAAAAAAAGGGACCAACCGCAGCGGTATCAGCCGCGATAGTCCCATCATCCTGCTCGATGCGCCGTTAAACAGCCAAATGCGTTCGATTCGCAGTCGGCTCGCAACGGCTCAGGCTTATTGTATTCTATGGCGCGACTGGCCGTCAATGGGTTGGCGCCGGCTCAATCGTGGGTCGCAGCCGATGAATGTCGGCGCGGCTCGAGCCATCGGGAGCACGAAAATACTGACAATAGTCACGCTATAATTTTTGTAGCTCACAAGAGCTTCTAAGCAATTGAATATAAAAGAGTTACCTATTGCTGTCCAGCCGCCCAGCCAAAGTCCGCGTAGCCAACTGCGAGACAGAAGAAATGCAAAAACGAACTTAAGTAAGTTTAGCAATTTGAATGGCTTACGATATTGAAGCACCGCTAGGAACGGCCGCAAGATCCCCGCGAATACTTACGTGGAAGGCGTGATTGACAAAATTTCGAGAGCGGGCGCTCGGGACCGACGCTGCAGATGCACTTCACGCGTTTGCTTTACTCGACCGGGTACACCGTGCCCGTTGATGGCACGAATGCGCAGGCTTCGGCGCGTGGGCGGAAATCGGATTCGCCGCGACCCGATGCGCCGCAATCCGCCGCAACATTCACGGATGAAAACGTCGCAGGCAACGCGCTGGCGGGACAGCAGCAGCCGACTTTGCCGCCGCTGAAAAATCCCGGGCCGAGCATGGGCGCGCTGGTCGGGCTGGCCGTCGGCGGCGCTGCAGCCACGCTCGCTGTCATATTTCTTTCTCACCGGCACGCCGGCGGCGGAACCAACGGCACGCTATTCGACACCGGCTGGCAATTCGAATTGGTGCTGCAATCGCCGCTCACGGTGGACGCTGCGAGCGTGGCGGCGGTGAACGATTCGAGCGCGCAGTAATCTGTGAGCTCGGGTTGGGCGCTCGGATTGATCTCCTGGAGTGGGCGCCTGGATCGATCGCCTGGATTGATCGCCTGAATTGATCGCCGCGCTTTTCGCAGTTGATCGCGATCAAGTAGCCAAAGTGGGCTTCATGCGCCAGCAGCGCTGGGCATGGGGATGCGGCTCTTGTTCTTTGCCAGCCACGCTTCGAAATTTTGCAGCGAGGGATTCACCGAGCGCGAAAATTCCAGGCTGCGCGCGCCGCAAAAATATTCTTCGAAGTCGCGCTTGAACTGGAACATGTTTCCGAGATCATCGGCGCCGGGAAAACCGAGCGAACGGTAGGCTTCGGGCGTTATCGCGTTGTATTTCACTTCCTGGCCCAGCGCTTTCGAGAAGGCGGCGGCCATTTGCGCGCCG
The DNA here is from genome assembly GCA_963838545.1 of uncultured Acidobacteriota bacterium. Taxonomy (GTDB): domain Bacteria; phylum Acidobacteriota; class Terriglobia; order Acidiferrales; family UBA7541; genus Palsa-147. The sequence continues at coordinate 312,404 of CAWIRL010000008.1, read as the reverse complement.
GTGAGATGATCGCCGGCGATTCCCACGCGCTTGCCTATGAAATCGGAGCCGCGCTTGAAAATTCCGTAAGCGCACTTGCCGATATCTTCGGCGGCAATGCCCGGAAGTTTTTTATCGCCCATGGGCAGGGTGATGGCCAGCTTTCCGTCCGGACCCTTTTGCGGCCCCATGCCGAAAGAAATAAAATTATCCCAGTAGAAGGAGGTGAGCATCCACGTGGTCGGCACGCCCAGCTCGGCAAAAATATTGTCGGCTTCGCCTTTGCCGTCGAAGTGCGGCACCTTGTACTTCTCCTTGCAGAGTGGGCATGCGGTCGTCGCTGAGTTTCATCCACTTGCGCGTATCCTCGAGCGTGGACCAGATCACGTGCTGCAATCCATTCTGCTTCGCGGATTCGGCCATCGAGCGCGCTTCCGCAATTTCCTTGTCCACCGAAAAATGATCCCAGAAAAATGTGACGCAATACGCGCCGTAGGCTCCTTGAAACGCTTTTTTCATGCTGGCGGGATCGTCTACGTTCGCGGCCATCACTTCCGCGCCCAGCGCAGCGAGCTCCTTCGCTTTCGCTGAATTTGGATCGCGCGTCAACGCGCGCGCGGCAAATCCGCCGCTCGGATCATTCTGAATGGCCTTCACCAGGCCGTTGCCCTGCGCGCCCGTCGCGCCCACCACCGCGATGATTTTCTTTTCAGCCATGATGTCCTCCCGGAGCGCAATCTTACCGCCCGATCTGCTATTTCGGAAGGCAGCCGGCGCCGCTGCCTGTTGTCCGCAGCGTTTTACGCACTGTGCGGGAAATGAAATTTCCGCGAATCCGTGCTACGGTTCAGTCGTGAAAGCGCCCAGCTGCCCGAAAATTTACGCCTCGGTATTACGCGCGTGCAGGCGCTCGATCTGCCGCGCGGCGCGAAAATTCTCGACGCGCCCTGCGGCGACGGCGAAGTTTCCGTCGAGCTTGCGAAACTCGGCTTCGAAATTTCCGCGCGTGGACATGGTCGATGAACTCTCTGCCCGCCGCGCGCGTCGCGCTCGATGGCCGCTTTCGCGTCGCCGACATGACGCGTCCGCTTCCCGTGGCCCGACGCGAGCTTCGATCTGATCCTCTGCGTCGAAGGCATCGAGCATCTCGAAGACGCCTTCGCCTTCCTGCGCGAAATGCGCCGGCTCATCAAGCCCGGCGGAATCCTGATGGTCACCACGCCGAACATTATTTCGTTGCGCTCGACGGATGCGCTTTTTCGGCAGCGGCTTTTACAATTGCGATCCGCGGCCGCTCGATGAATCCGCGCGCCATCCGCTGCACCATATCGGCCTGCGCACATTTCCCGGAGCTGCGCTACGCTGCTGCACACCAGCGGCTTCCAGCTCGTCGACCGTCGACGCGACGCACACGAAACCGATCAGCTATGCGTACTGCAATTTTCGCGCCGTGGATGTGGCTCTACACTCTCATCGCGTTCCGCAAAGGAAAAATCCGCAGCGCAGCGCGAACGCAACAAGGAAATGCGCCGCACGCTTCTCTCGCCCGCCATCCTCTACGGCGAAAATCTGATGCTCGTCGCGAGGAAAATCTGATGGCGGCCGCTCCCGCAACTCGGCGGGCTCCGCGGGTCTTTCCTCGCGCGAAGCCGCCGACCGCCTGAAGCAATTCGGCGCCGAACGAGCCGGCGCCGAAAAAACGCGGCGGGCCGCTTCTCGAGCTGCTGCAGCTTTTTCTGAATCCGCTGGTCGTCATCCTGCTCATCGCCGGCGGGGCGTCGTTCGCGCTCGGCGACCGGACCGACGCGATCGTCATCCTCGTGATCATCTGCCTCGGCGTGGCGATCAATTTCATTCAGACCTACCGTTCGCAGCAAGCGATCGAGAAGCTTCGCGAGAATGTCACGCCGACCGCCACTGTGCTGCGCGACGGCAACGTGGCAGGAAATCAAGCGACGCGAAATCGTGCCCGGCGATCTGGTGCGGCTCTCCGCCGGCGATCTCGTCCCCGCGGACGGCAAGCTGATCGAAGCGCGCGATCTCTACGTCCAGCAATCCGCGCTGACCGGCGAATCGATGCCGGTCGAAAAAGAAGCCGAAGCTCAGCGACGGGCAATCCTTCGACCGGCCCGGACGCGCTCAATCTCGTCTTCCTCGGCACTTCGGTAGTCAGCGGCACCGGCACCGCGGAAATCCTGAAGACCGGCGCGCAGACCATTTTCGGTGCGATCGCCGAGCGCCTGGTGATGCGGCCGGAAGAAACCGACTTCGAGCGCAGCATGAAGCAATTTGGCCTGCTCATCACGCGCACGGTATTTTTTCTGGTTCTGTTCATTCTGGTGGTGCGCGTGGCCATGCACCGGCCCGCATTCGAATCGTTCGTATTCGCCGTGGCGCTGGCGGTCGGATTGACGCCCGAATTTCTGCCCATGATTTCTTCGGTCACGCTGGCGCGGGGAGCGGTGCGCATGGCGCGCAAGCAAGTGGTGGTCAAGCATCTCCCCGCGATTCAGAATTTCGGCACGATCGACATGCTCTGCAGCGACAAGACCGGCACGCTGACCACCGGGCAGATGACTCTCGATTCCTCGGTGGATTATCTCGGCAAGCCGTCCGACAGGCCGCTGGCGCTCGCCTACATCAACAGCAAATTCGAGACCGGCATTCGCAGCCCGCTCGACGTCGCAATCTTGAAGATCGATCGGCCGGACGCCGAGGCTTACGTGAAGCGCGACGAAATTCCCTTCGATTTCGATCGCCGCCGGCTTTCCGTCGTAATCGAGAAGAAAAATGATTCCGCCGCAAAACACCTGCTGATCACGAAAGGCGCGCCGGAAGGAATTCTGGCCGTCTGCAATTCCTACGAAACGGACGGCCGAGTGATTCCGCTCGACCCCGACGCGCTGCATCGCTGCCGGAAAACTTTCGACGATCTGAGCAGCCAGGGATTTCGGCTGCTGGCTGCGGCCTATCGCGAAATCGAGCCGCGCGAGCGTTACACGAAGGACGATGAGAATTCACTCGTTCTCGCCGGCTATCTCGCGTTCGCCGATCCGCCGAGCCCCGACGCCGCCGCATCGCTCGCGGCGCTGGAGCGCGACGGCGTCACGGTGAAAATTCTGACCGGCGACAACGAACTCGTCGCGCGGCACGTTTGCGAGCAGGTGGGACTCGCGAATCCCACGATCATTCTCGGCGACGATCTCGAGCACACCACCGACACCGCGCTTGCAGCATCTGGCCGAAGAAGCGACGGTCTTCGCGCGCGTTTCGCCGATGCAGAAGCACCGCATCATTCACGCGCTGAAACTGCGCGGCCATGTGGTCGGCTACATGGGCGATGGAATCAACGACGCGCCGTCGCTGCGTGCGGCCGACGTGGGAATTTCGGTCTCGTCCGCCGTGGACGTGGCGCGCGAGGCCGCCGACATCATTCTGCTCGAGCCGGGCCTCGAATGTGCTTCACCACGGCATCGTCGAAGGCCGTCGGGCATCGGCCAACGTGCTGAAGTATCTGCTGATGGGCACCAGCTCGAATTTCGGAAACATGTTCAGCATGGCGGGCGCTTCGATTTTCCTGAAATTCCTGCCGATGCTACCCACGCAAATCCTGCTCAACAATTTTCTGTACGATGCCGCGCAAATCACCATTCCGACGGACAACGTGGACGAGGATTACGTTCGCAAGCCGCGGCGCTGGAACATGAAACTGATTCGCAAGCTTCATGCTCTACATCGGACCGATCAGCTCGCTCTACGATTTCCTCACGTTCTATGTTCTGCTGCACTACTTTCACGCAGGCGAGGCGGAATTTCACACCGGCTGGTTCGTCGAATCGCTGGCCACGCAGACGCTGGTGCTTTTCGTGATTCGCACGATGGGCAATCCACTGAAAAGCCGTCCGAGCATCTCCGCTGGCGATCACTACGATACTCGTCGTGATCATCGGCATCTGGCTGCCCTATTCGCCGCTCGCTCGCGAACTGGGATTCACGCCGCTGCCGCTCCCTTTTTCGCCTTTCTCGCGATTTCAACGGTGACATATCTCGCGCTGGTCGAAGTGGCCAAGCGGCGGCTCTTCGCCCGCGCGGAAATCTGACGCCGCGCCGTAACCACTGCGTCATAGCGGCCCTCCGGGACAGTTGCGACGGCATCTCGTGGTCTGAAAGACTGTCAAGATGAGCCAGATGTACGATGTCGCGGAACTCGAGCCGCTCGCGCGCGAACTGCCGATTTCGCCGACGCTATTCCGCCGGCGCGGAATCTCGTGGTTGTCTACGGCGCGGTCATTTTTCTCAGCGCGTTCCTGCTTTTTCAAGTTCAGTTGGTGATCGGCAAATACATTCTTCCGCTTTTCGGCGGCGGGCCGTCCGTCTGGAATACGAGCCTCTTCTTTTTTCAAGTCCTGCTGCTGCTGGGATATGCCTACGCGCACTGGCTCTCGAGTCGGCCTGCGACGAAAACCCAGAGCCGCATTCACGTCGCATTGCTTGCCACGGCGTTGGCCGTCGTGTCTATTCTCTGGCTGAAATGGGGAACGCCGATCACGCCGGGAGCGGCGTGGAAGCCGCAGCCGGGTGACAATCCCGTCGCAAAGATTCTCGAGCTGCTGAGCGTGACGGTGGCACTGCCTTTTTTTCTGCTCTCCACGACGAGCCCGCTACTTCAGGATTGGTTTGCTCGTAGCCAGGGCGGCAAATCGCCGTATCGCCTCTACGCGTTGTCGAATGTGGGCTCGCTGCTGGGGCTGCTGAGCTATCCGTTTCTGGTCGAATGGCTGCTGACGATCAAGCACCAGGCGCTGCTGTGGTCGAGCGGATTCGTAATTTTTGCCCTGAGCTGCGCAGGCGTGGCATGGCATTTCGGCCGCCAAGAGCGTGGCGCGCGCGAAGCTGCAGAAGCCGATCTCTTCGATTGACGAAGCGTCGCCTGCTCCCAGCGCGATGCGCTACGTCCTGTGGGTCGCGCTGGCTACATGCTCCTCGGTGATGCTGCTCTCGACGACGAACTTGCTGTGCCAGAACATCGTCGTGATTCCGCTGCTGTGGGTCGTTCCGCTCAGCCTCTATCTGCTTTCGTTCATCATCACCTTCGATAGCGATCGGTGGTACCGGCGGGCGGTTTTCATTCCGCTCTACGCGCTGGGCCTCGGCGTAGGGAATGAAAGCGATTTTCGACGGCGCGAATTTCGCGGCCATCCGGCAGATTGGGATTTTTTCGCTGGCGCTTTTTTCCGTGTGCATGGTGTGCCACGGCGAATTGGCGCGATCGAAGCCTGCCGCGCGGCATTTGACGGCGTTCTTCCTTCTCGTGGCGACCGGCGGCGCGCTTGGAGGCGTGATCGTGGTGCTGATTGCGCCGGTAATTTTCCGCGGGCTGTGGGAATTTCAGATCGCGCTGATTGGCTGCGGCGCGCTGCTGGTGTGGTCATTTCTGATGGAGGATCGCCGCGGGAGGACATCGCGGGCCACGTGGGCCGTAGCGCTGGCGATTCTGGCATATTTCCTGCGGTCGCTATTCACGCAGAGGCAGGCGCTCGTCACCGCGGGAATCGCTCTCATCGCGGCGCTAGTTTATCTGCGCAGGAAACGCGCAGGGGCGGCTGCCATCGCTCCGAATTTTCCGTGGATTCCGGCAGCGGCTTTGGCGGCCGTGGCGCTGTTTGGATTCTTCGCCCTGCAGCGAATCCGGCGCGACGCCGACTATGCGCTATTGCAGGATCGCAACTTTTTCGGCGTCAAATATGTGATCAAGACGTTCGATTCGCTGCGAATGCAAAGCGGTGCTGTGCAGCACGGTTCGCAGTACATCGATCCCGCGAAGCGCGATGAGCCTACGGGCTACTTCAGCCGCAAGACCGGCGTGGGAATGTTGCTGACAAATTTTCCGCGTGGAGCAAACGAGTCGCAGCCGCTGCGAGTCGGCGTGATCGGGATGGGCGTGGGGACGCTGGCGGCCTACGGGCAGGCCGGCGACTTCCTACCGTTTCTACGAAATCGATCCGGTGGTAATTCATTTTTCCGAAGGGCCGATCATCCGTATTTCACGTTCGTGAAAGATTCGCCGGCGAAAGTGGAAACGCAGGTGGGCGATGGGCGGCTTTCTCTGGAACATGAGCTTTCGCAAGGCCAGCCGCAGAAGTACGATGTGCTGATCGTGGATGCGTTTCGCGGCGATGCCATTCCGCTGCATCTGCTGACGCGCGAAGCCATTGAAATTTACACCAAGGAATTGCGCGGCCCGGATAGCGTCGTCGCGTTCCACATTTCGAATTGGTATCTCGACCTCGCGCCGGTTGTGGTGGGACTTGGCAATTCGCAGCAGATGAGCAGCGTCGCGGTTTCCACGGGCAGCGCGCGTTGGATTTTTCTCTCGAGCAATGCCGCAAGCCTGTCCGTCCCGAAGCTCAAGGACGTCTCGACGCCCGTCCCGCTAACCCGCGCGCCTCTTCTCTGGACCGACGACTACAGCAACCTCCTGCAGGTGCTGCGCCCTGAGTTCGTGAAATCGCTGTACAAATAGTCACGCTGCGCATTTGGTTTCCACTTCTCTGGATGATGCCAGCGGCTGCAGTTCGCCGGCGGACGCCCCTACGATCCCATTTAATTCTTCCACGATGTAAATCTGATCTTGATCTCCGGGACAGGCTAGATCCCTAACTTCGCTCGGGATGACAGAAGATTACGCGTTCAGCGGCCGGGCGCGCCGGGGCGCGGCCGGGCCAATCGGTCGGCGTGAAATCCACGCCCCAGAAATGCGGCGCGGGCGAAAGAAATTCGACGCCGATGCGTTGGCCTTTGTCCGAAAGGTCGCCGATGAAAACGACGCGGCAATCCTGCTCTTCTTCGGTAACCGGATTGATCAATTGAATGTCGGTGCCAGTTCCACTTCCGCCTGCACGTAAAGCAGCGCGCCGTGAGCGTTGACGACGATCGTTTGGGTATTCTCGCGGAACTTGCTGCCGAGCGCGGACTTGCCCGCTGCGCGCACAGGAATGCGCGTGAAGACGCGTGTACTTCGACGAGCGGGCGGACTGGGCGCTACGGTATCCACGAGCCCATCGTGCGCCTGGATGGCTGCGGGTCAACAGCACTTTTTCCACAACGTGCCCAAAATGCCGAGAATCCGCGCCCGCCACAACCGCTCCTGCAAGCTGCTCCCGGCCCTCCCGCCAACCCAGGCCCACGTTGACTCGCGACGGCCGCCAACCTAATATGCGAGGCTCATGCCCGACGCCCAGCCGCTCATCGGCCGCACCGTGTCGCACTACCGCATCGTCGAGAAGCTCGGCGGCGGCGGGATGGGCATCGTGTACAAAGCCGAGGACACCACGCTCGGCCGCTTCGTCGCGCTGAAATTTTTGCCGGAAGAAACCTCGCGCGACGCTCACGCCCTCGAACGCTTCCAGCGCGAAGCGCGCTCGGCTTCCGCGCTGAATCATCCCAATATCTGCACCATCTACGAAATCGGAAATCACGAAGGCCGCAACTTCATCGCCATGGAGTATCTCGATGGCTCGACGCTGAAGCACCGCATCGGCGGCAGGCCGCTCGATCTCGAGATCCTGCTCGAGCTGGGCGTTGAAATTGCCGATGCCCTCGATGCCGCGCACTCCGCTGGAATCATCCATCGCGATATCAAGCCGGCGAATATTTTCGTCACCGCGCGCGGCCACGCGAAGATTCTCGATTTCGGCCTGGCCAAGCAGTTGCAGCAAAGATCCGCGGCAACTTCGGCCTCGGCCACGCAGGATGAGCCCGCCGGTTTCGAGAGAGAAAATCTCACCAGCCCCGGCACCGCCGTTGGCACCGTCGCTTACATGTCTCCCGAGCAGGTGCGCGGGCAGGAACTCGACGCGCGCAGCGATCTTTTCAGCTTCGGCGCCGTGCTCTATGAAATGTCCACGGGCACGCTGCCGTTTCCCGGCGAAACTTCGGGCATCATCTTCAACGAAATTCTCGAGCGCGGCCCGGTGGCCCCGGTGCGCTTCAATCCGCGCATTCCGGCAAAGCTCGAAGACGTCTTGAACAAGGCCCTCGAAAAAAGCCGCGACTTGCGATACCAGCATGCATCGGACATGCGCACGGACCTGAAGCGTCTGGCGCGCGATACGGATTCCGGGCGCATCGCCGCGCGTTCTGGAAGTTCATCGTCAATTTCGCCGGCCGCTCCGCCCGCAGACTCGCGAATGGGTTCTTCGCAGGCGTCCGCGATCGGCGCAACGGCGCAACAACCAGCAGCGCCCGACCCAAGATCCGCATCGAGCGCGACGCAGGCCCATTCATCCGCGGACTCATCCGCTCGCAGCGAGCAATTCCCTTCGCAAGAGATTCGCAGCAGCGCCGCCGCCGCAATCGCGCCGGACGCGAAAAAGCGCCCCTACGCGGCCATGGCCGGCGCCGCGATCGGTATCATCGTCGCTCTCGCCGCAGGCGGCTATTTCTATTTTCATCGCGCACCGAAGCTCACCGTTAAAGACTCCATCGTGCTCGCCGACATCACCAACACCACCGGCGATCCCGTCTTCGATGGCACCCTGCGGCAAGGACTCGCCGCGCAACTCGGCCAATCGCCCTTCCTCAATATCGTCTCCGACGATCAGATCGCCGGAACTCTGCGCTTCATGGGCCAGCCGCCCGACGCGCGCTTGACCAAAGACATCGCTCGCCAGGTTTGCGAACGCGCGGCCGGCGCGGCGGTGATCGCAGGCTCCATCGCCAGGCTCGATAATCAATACGTCATCGGCATCAGCGCCGTAAATTGCCACACGGGAGAAATTCTCGCGCAGGAGCAGGTGACCGCCGATGACAAGGCGCATGTTCTCGCCGCCGTCGGGACCGCCGCCACCGAAATTCGCGCGAAGCTCGGCGAATCGCACGACTCGCTCGCGAAATTCGACGTGCCTCTCGAGCAAGCCACCACGCCTTCGCTCGAAGCCTTGCAGGCCTTCAATCTCGCCCGCCAGGCGCAAGTCTTCCGCGGCGATTACCCCGCTGCGATTCAGTTTTCGCGCAAGGCCGTTGAACTCGATCCCAATTTCGCAATGGCCTACGCCGTGCTCGGCACGAATTACAATAACCAAAACGAACCCACGCTTGCGGCCGAAAGTCTCAAGAAGGCCTTCGATCTCCGCGAGCGCGTGAGCGAAACAGAAAAGCTCTATATCACCACGCACTACTACGACATCGCTCTCGGCAACTACGAGAAAGCTTCTCAGGAATACCAGAGCTGGACGCAGACTTATCCCCGCGACGGTATCCCTATCAACAATCTCGTCACCGATTACCAGCAGCTCGGCCTGTACGAAAAAGCTGTGCCCTTCATGCTGCAAAATCTGCAATTGAACCCTTCCAGCGCTCTCGCGTATGGGGGCTGCGCAAGCATCTACCTTGCCCTCGATCGCTACGACGAAGCTCAGGCCATGATTGATCAGGCGCACGCGAAGAAAGTTGATTCTTTCACTCTTCATTCCACTGTGTACCTGCTCTCTTTTCTCCGCAAGGATCAAGCCGGAATGGTCCGCGAGGTGGCCTGGAGTTCCGGCAAGCCGGGAATCGAAGACCTGTTTCTTTTTTCCGAATCGGATACCGCTCTTTACGCAGGCGATCTTCAAAAATCGCGCGAGTTACTTCGTCGTGCCATGACTTCCGCCATGCAAGCCGACGAAAAAGAAGTCGTCGCCGGCTATCAGTCGGCGTCTGCTCTTCACGAGGCGCTCATCGGCAACGCCAGCCAGGCGAAGCAAGAGGCTCTCGCCGCGTTGAAGATGTCAACGGGTCGTGATGTCCAAGCCGCAGCCGGTATCGCTCTCGCCATCGCCAACGATCTGCCAGAAGCGCAGCGCATCGCAGCGGACATGGACCGCCAATTCCCTCAGGACTCCTGGGCCCAGTCCCTCTATCTTCCGGCGTTGCGCGCTTCGCTGGACATCAACCGCCACGACCCGCAAAAGGCTATCGAAGATCTGAAACCGTCGCTGCCCTACGAACTAGCCTCCACTGGCGCTGACGGCGCGCTCCTCTCGACCTACGTGCGCGGGCAGGCCTATCTCGCGGCGCGCGACGCCAGCAATGCTGCCGCGGAATTTCAGAAAATTCTCGATCACCGCGGCATCGTGGCGAACGCGCCGGTCGGAGTGCTCGCGCACCTGGGACTCGGACGCGCTTACGCGCTTCAGAGCGATAACGCCAAAGCCCGCGCCGCCTATCAGGATTTCTTCGGCCTGTGGCAGCACGCCGATCCCGGCATTCCGATCCTCGCGCAGGCTCGCGTCGAATTTGCGAAGTTGCAATAAAGCGCCCGGCCGGCGCTGGTTCCACTTGCCGCCGCGCGCCGTGCTTCCGTAGAATGGCGGTTTGCAACCTGGGGATGAATCACCTCCGTTGGTAGTGCATTTCGCATCGCCGGCGTCCATCAGCCTGGCTTACTTGGGGGCAAGTTGATGAGTTTTCTCGAATATATCGAGAATCACCGCGATTTCAATCTCGCGGAGCTCACCGAATTTCTGCGCATTCCCAGCGTCAGCACCAAATCCGAACACAAGCCGGATATCGAGCGCGCCGCAAAATGGGTGGCCGAAAAACTGCGCGCCGCCGGCATGGAAAAAGTCGAGATCATCTCCACGAAGTTGCACCCGCTCGTTTACGGCGAATCGAAATTGCAGCCCGGCCGGCCCACCATTCTTTTCTACGGCCACTATGACGTGCAGCCCGCCGAGCCTCTCAATCTCTGGACTTCGCCGGCCTTCGAGCCCACCGTTCGCGATGGCAATCTTTTTGGCCGCGGCACCGCCGATGACAAAGGCCAGGTGCACATCCATTTGAAAGCTCTCGAAGCGCTCTTTCAAGCCAACGGCGAACTCCCGCTGAACGTGAAAGTGATCATCGAAGGCGAGGAAGAAGTCGGCAGCGTCAGTCTCTGGGATTTCGTCACCAAGAATCGCGAGCGGCTGAAGGCCGATGCGCTGGTGGTCTCAGACACCAGCATGCTGGCGAAGGGCGTTCCTTCGATCACCTATGGCCTGCGCGGACTGAATTACTATCAGGTGGAAATCAGCGGCCCGGCGCAGGATTTACATTCCGGCGTATTCGGCGGCGCCGCGCCGAATCCGATCACCATCCTCGCCGAGATGATTGCCAAGCTGCACGATAAAAATTTCCACGTCACCGTCCCCGGCTTTTACGATGATGTCCTCGCTCTTTCGAAAACGGAACGCAAAGCGCTCAATTCCCTGCCCTGGAAAGAAAAGGAATTTCGCCGCACCGTCGGCGCGCCGGATCTTTGCGGCGAAAAAGGCTACACGATCGTCGAGCGCCTGTGGTGCCGCCCGACTCTCGAGCTCAACGGCATCTGGGGCGGCTACATGGGCGAAGGTTCGAAGACCGTGATCCCCGCGAAAGCTTACGCCAAACTTTCCACGCGCCTCGTGCCCGATCAGGATCCGCGAAAAATTTCCAAGCTCGTCGAGCGCCACATTCGCAAGCTGCTGCCCGACTGCGTGAAGTGCGATTTTCAATTGCTCAGCACCGGCAAGCCCTGGGCCGCGCCCTACTCGCATCCCATTTTTCAGAAAGCGATCCACGCGCTGGAGCAGGGCTTCGGCAAGAAAGCGGTGTTCATCCGCGAAGGCGGCTCGATTCCGTTCGTCACGCAGATGCACGACACCTTTAAGGTACCGTGCGTGCTGCTCGGCTTCGGTCTGCCGGACGAGAACGCGCATGCACCGGATGAGCACATCTCGCTCGAAAATTACTTCGGCGGCATTAAATCCGTGGCGATTTTCTACGACCGGCTCGCGCGGAATTGAAACAGCGGGGCGCCGGCCCGGGAGCACTCGCGAAAATACTCATTTTTCCGGCCTTTTTTCGCGTTTCCGCTTGCGCATTCGCGATGCTGCGGCTATAGTGCGTTGCGCAGTCCGACAGCCCTGAATCGTAATCAACTTACTTCTGAGGAGGAATTTGAAATTCGATGGCAAGCCCAATGAGCAAGTCCAAGATTGTCGCGCATCTGGCTGAAAAGCTGGAAGTGCCGAAGAAGGCCGTAGTCACATTTTTCGACGAACTGTTCAAACTGGCCGTGAAAGAAGCAAAGGGCACCGGCAAGTTTGTCATTCCCGGTTTGGGTCGCGCGGTGAAGGCGCACCGCAAGGCGCGCATGGGGCGCAACCCGGCTACCGGCGAAGCAATCAAGATCAAGGCGAAGACGGTTGTCCGGCTCCGCGCGGCCAAGGCTTTCAAAGACGCCGTCCTGAAGTAGGGTTTTCCCGGCGCACAGATTAATTGACGAGCCCCCAGGAACGTCCCGCATCGTTCGCGATGCGGCGGCTTGGGGGTTTCGTCTTTTCAACCGGATTTGCACGGACCACGCTGGCGCGATTTCGCCGGCGCCGCTTCGGCGTTTCTGTCGCAAAATCCAAAATGCGGGAATTGCCCGTAACTGCCAGTCCGGTGAGTAGCGCCGGCGTCCCTGTTTACCCCGAGCCCCGAGGGGCCGGCATCTTGCGAGCGCAAGTGACGCCAGAATCGCGATCTTCGTCGGAGCGCATCTGCGATGTCGCTGAAATGATGTGGCGAAGGCTTGCCGGGCCGGCGCAGCTGCTCGATCGCTGAGATCTATCGCTAGGAACTACGGAAAGCCATGCCCTCAGAGTATTGGGATGAAAAACTGGCGGAACGGCTGCGCCAGTTCCGCTATGAATTCCCTGAAAAGACGCTCGCCGGGCAAACCATCGTCGTCGCCGGCGGCACGGGCGGCTTGGGCAGCGCGCTCGTGGCGCTGCTGGCGAAGGAAGGCGCGCGACTCATCGTTGGCTATCGCTGGAATCGCGAGCGCGCCGAAGCCTTGCGCGCAGCGATCGGCGAGCAATTCGGAGCCGCCATCGAGCTGGTCGCCGGCGATATCGCCGAGCCTGCGGTGCTCGAGGCATACGCCGCCGCCGTTCAAAAAACAGGCAAACCATTGACCGGCGCCGCTATCTTTCCCGGCGATCCGGCCCGCGTCGCGCTCGAAGCCTTGACCCGCGAAACGATGGCGGCTTCCGTCGAGTCCAATTACGTGGGTCCAGTCTTGCTCGCCAAGCGGCTCGGCGAATTGATGGATCAATCGGGCGTTGCGGGAAGCATCGCGCTGCTCGCGACGATGCAGGCGGTCGCGCCGTTTCCTGGCAGCGTAAATTACGCGGCGCCGAAAGCCGCTCTCGTTCACGCGGCGAAGATTCTGGCGCAGCAGTGGGCTAAAGTTTCGGTCAACGTCGTGGCCCCCGGCGCCACCGTTGCGGGTATGGCCGAGTCGAGCGTGCGCTCCGGCAAATACGATCGCCACATTTCCAGTGGCGCGATTTCGCGATTTGGCCGGCCGGAAGACGTCGCGCGCGCCGTTCGATTTTTTCTCGAGCCCGGCCAATATACAAACGGCCAGGTGCTCGTGGTGGACGGCGGCCTGACCATCCGTCGCGATCGCGGATGAAGCCTTATCCGCGCTGTTGCTCGCGGATTCCATCTCGCAGTCGTTAGGCCAGTCGAGAGAAAAGTCGAGAGCCGAGGAAATTTGAGCGACTTACAGCCAATGCGCGAGCACTCGGGTCTTCTCACCGATCTCTACGAATTGACCATGGCCGCCGGCTATCTGCAGACCGGCTTCGACGCCACCGCCACTTTCGAACTCTTCGTCCGCAACCTTCCGCATCGCCGCAACTATCTCGTCGCCGCCGGTCTCGAGCAGGTGCTCGATTTTCTCGAGAACGTGAATTTCACCGCCGAAGAAATTGATTTTCTCCGCCGCCATCCGGTCTTCCGCAATATTCGCGAGCCTTTTTTCCAATATCTACAGAAATTCCGCTTCACGGGCGAAGTCTGGGCCATGCCGGAAGGCACGCTGGCGTTTGCCGGCGAGCCGCTGATTCGCGTCACCGCTCCGATCATCCAGGCGCAAATCATGGAGACTTATTTCCTCGCCACGATCAGCTTCCAAACGATGATCGCCAGCAAAGCCGCTCGCGTTGTCAGCGCCGCGCAAGGTCGCCCGGTCGTTGAATTCGGCGCGCGCCGGGCGCACGGCAGCCAGGCCAGCCTTCTCGCCGCTCGCGCCGCTTCCATCGGCGGCTGCCAGGGCACTTCGAACGTTCTCGCCGGCCAGCGCTTTGGAATGGAAACTTACGGCACGCAAGCCCATTCCTGGGTGATGGCCCACGACGATGAAGCCACCGCTTTCAGCCATTTCCTCGACGCGTTTCCCGATCATGCCGTGCTGCTGCTCGACACCTACGACGTTCGCGCCGCTCTGAAGAAAATTCTCGCCATGCGCCGCAAGCCTTCCGGCGTGCGACTGGATAGCGGCGATATCGTCAAAGACAGCAAATGGATTCGCCGCGAACTGAATCGCGCGGGATGGGCCGACGTCAAAATCTTCGCCAGCGGCGATCTCGATGAAGACAATATGACCGCGTTGCTCCGCAAAGGCGCGCAAATTGATGCTTTCGGAGTCGGCACCGCGCTGGCCACTCCCGGTGACGCGCCGCATTTGAATCTTGTTTACAAGCTGGTGGAAGTCGAGCGCGACGGCCGCGTGCACGAAGCCGCCAAGCTGACCAAAGCGAAAGTCACCTACCCCGGGCGAAAGCAGGTTTTTCGATTCTCCGGGCGCGATCGGGAATTCACCGGCGATCGCATCGCGCTCGCTTCGGAAACGGTACCGAAAGCCGAGCCGCAGCTCGTCGAAGTGATGCGCGGCGGCAAACGCGTGATTGAGCCTGCGACCACGCTCGAATCGCGCGAGCGCTGCCGCGAAGGGCTCGCGAAATTGCCGCAACGCTTTCGCCAGTTGCGCCGCGACGTCGTTTATCCGGTATCCTACAGCCAGCGGCTAAAGTCGCTGCTCGAGAAGTTTGAGAAGCGCGTGCGGCGCGCGAAAGCCAGTTAATTCACTCGAGGTCGTCCCGATGGCTTCGAAATCGGTCGTTTTTTGGGAAGTAGATGCGCAGCGCGATTTCATGTTGCCCGGTGGCGCGCTGTATGTGCCCGGCGCGGAAAAAACGCTGCCGAATTTGAAACGCCTCGTGGATGCGGCGCGCGACGGCCGCGTCTTTCTGGTCTCCAGCGCCTGCCAGCATCCGCCCGGCGATCCTGAATTCAAGATTTTCGGCCCTCACTGCATTCGCGGCACGCTTGGCGCGGAACTCGTCACCGAAGGCCTCACCGGCGATTTCATTCGCGTTCCCAATTCGCCGAATTTCGATTGGCCGAAAGATTGGCACGCGCATCAGCAAGTCCTTTTCGAAAAGCAGCAGCTCGATGTGTTCACGAATCCGCAAGCGTCGGTGCTCGTGGATAAGCTGGGCGCGGAAGTCGAGTATGTTGTTTTCGGCGTGGTCACGGAATATTGCGTCAATCAGGCGTCGCGAGGCTTGCTGCAGCGCGGCCGCAAAGTCGCGGTGGTGAACGACGCCATCGAAACGCTCGATCCCGCCGCCGGAAAACGCACCATTGATGAATTGTCCGCGGCCGGCGCGCGCTTGATCACCACTGAAGAAGCGCTGGCCCTCGTCTGAGGGTTTCGAAAATTTCTACAGCGATCGCAGATAGGCGAGCAAATCGCGCATCTGCGCTTCAGTCAGCTCGCCGCGGAATCCCGGCATGTCTTTTCCGCCATTCTCAATCACGCGAGTAACCGCGGCTGCATCCCATTTCGCCGCTGCTCCGCGCTTTCCGTTCTTCATCAAGCCGCGCAGCCCCGGCCCCACTTTTTTTTCGGAGCTGGCGGCGAAGTGGCAAATCTCGCAGCGATTTTGAAACACGATCTCGCCGCGGTTTACGGTTTCCTTGGTATCGCGCGAACGCATGTCCGATGGCCGCGATTGCGCAAACAGCATGCTCGCGCAACCAGGCATCACAACGAAACTCGCAAGAAACATTGCAACAAACATCGCAACAAACTTCGCAACATAGTTCGCAACAAAGTTCCTCATGTCGCGGATTTTGCTCCGGGCTTCAAAATCAAATCGTAGAGAACCATGAGCACGGTCGTCAGCACGCCGACGCCGGTCACGGCCCACCAAATTTTCGCCGGCTGGTGCGCGACCTCGCCGTAACGATGCACCAACATTCCGCCAAACCATCCGCCGATCAGCGATCCGATTCCAATGGGAAGAAACGCGAATCCCATGTACGTTCCCTGCTGTCCCGGGGGCGCAAGGCGCGAAATATATTCGTAGTAACGCGGCGACTGCGTGATCTCGCCGACCGAGATCACAAACAAGGTAACGATCGCCATCTTGAAGCTCGGATGGATGATGAGCAGCAGCCAAGCCAGTCCCGAGATCAATGTGCCGAGCGTCACAGCGCGGAATGCAGGAATTCTCTTCGTCAGGAAGCTCACCACTAGTTGCAGCGCGATGACGGTGAGCGGCCCGGTGATCAGCATCAACTCCGTATCCGCGCTTCGCGTCCACGTAATTGTGCACGTAGAGCGGCAAAATGATGAATTCCTGCCAGTAAATCACCCAATAGCCCGAGAAGATCAGCAGGAAGAGCATGAATCGGGGATTGCCCAGCACCGTAAGAAAATTTCGCGCCGCCTGCCCCAGCGTGGCGGTCTGACCATCGCCCGAGCGCCGCGGCTCCTTGAAAAATAGCAGCACCGCAAAAAACATCAGAAACACGCTGAGTGCCGCAACGGGAATACATTTTCGACGCTCAGGTGCTGGTGAACGTAGGAAGCGAGAAAAGGTCCGGCGGCGCCGCCAATATTCACCAGCGTGTAGTAAATCGAATAGCCGATGGATCGCACGTTGTTCGTTCGACGCTCGTGCTGTGGTGCCCACGACGCACGGCTTTACGAGCGCGATCCCAAAAGCCGGCAGCATCAAGACGACAAAACCAAGTGCCAAGAGCGGCACACGCGGCGGACGCGGCTCAAGCCACCGCGCGCCGAGCGAGCCGAGCAGGAAATAGGAGAGCTGAAGAATGAAGTAAGCCAGCGATAGAGCGAACGACGGAATCCAAGACGATCGGCCAATGCTCCCGCCGAAGGCCGCCAGAAACCACACCAGTCCCCGAAGAAGCCCGTGAGAGTCGCAGCCTGCTCGGTGGGAAAGCTCAGCGTCTCGTGCAAATAGCGAGCGAGCGACGCGAAGGCTGCGTAGTAGGAAAGGCGCTCGAATAGTTCGCTGATGTTGGCCACCCAGAACGGGCGGTCAAATCCGGTGCGGATTTCCTGCAGCCTCTCGCCGAAACTCAAAAGGCTCCTCCCACGTCTTTCTGTTGGCAACTCGCCCGAGACAGGCGGTGATTGTAGCGGAAGGACGTCGCCCGGCAAAGACGGCGCGTGCCGAGCGAAGTTTTCGCGCGCCGCCGCCGTGTGCTAGGATTGCTTCCCCGGCGGAGAAGACCTTCGGCCGCCACGCATCCCGATGCCTTCAACCACGACGAAAGCGCTACGCAAGCGCTGCGCCCCGCCCGCCGGAGGCATGGCGGTCGAATCCGTCGCCATTCCTGAAATCGGTCGCGAGCGAGATTCTCGTGCGCGTGCGCGCTGCCTCCATTTGCGGCACCGATCTTGCACATTTATCATTGGGACCGCTGGTCGGCCTCGCGGCTTCATCCGCCGTCACCACCGGCCACGAATTCTGCGGCGTGGTGGAAAAAATCGGCGCCGAACGTCACCCGCGTCAAGCCGGGCGATTTCGTCAGCGCCGAAATGCACGTAGCCTGCGGCCATTGCCGCCCCTGCCGCATCGGCCAGCCGCACGTTTGCATGAATGTCCGCATCATCGGAATCGATTCCGACGGCGCGTTCGCCGAATTCGTCGCATCCCCGAATCCAACATCTGGAAAGTCGATCCCGTCGATTCCCGAGCATTACGCGGCGATTCTCGATCCGCTCGGCAACGCCGTGCACACCGTGCTTTCCGGGCCGATCGCCGGCCAGACCGTGGCGGTGACCGGCGCAGGGCCAATCGGACTGATGAGCATCGCCGTAGCGCGCGCTTGCGGCGCCACGAAGATTTTCGCCATCGAAGTCAAAGCGCATCGCCGCGACCTGGCAAAGAAAATGGGCGCGGACGAAGTTTTCGATCCGGCCGCCGGTGACGTCGTGGCGCAAATCAAGGAAGCCACCGATGGCGCGGGCGTGGACGTGCTGCTCGAAATGAGCGGCAATCCCACGGCGATTCATCAGGGTTTCCAAATGCTGCGTCCCGGAGGCCGCGCTTCGCTGCTGGGAATTCCTGGGCGGCCGGTGGAGCTGAATCTGGTCGCCGACATTATTTTCAAAGGCGCGACGGTGCACGGCATCTACGGGCGGCGCATGTTCGAAACCTGGGTGCAAATGACCGAGCTGCTCAAAGCCGGGCGCCTGAATCTCGATCCACTCTTCAACGAACGCATGCCCCTCGATCGCTACGAAGAAGCTTTCAAACTGCTGGAATCCGGTGAAGCTGGAAAAATTCTGTTTTATCCCAATGGCGCCGTAACGTCCTAGGCTGTGGGCGGACCCCGGTTTTGGAGTGAAATTCGGGCTCAAGAGGCGCAGCGCGTGGGAAAAAAGGCCGGTTTTATGTCGATTAGAAATTGGCTCCGTCCTTTGTTTTCATTGGGTTACGACGATTTCTAATCGGCAGGCATGCCGATTAGAAAATTCACGCTCAAAAAGACGTGTTTTTTGGCGATTAGAAATGGCCTCCGTCCTTTGTTTTGTTAGGGTTACGGGGATTTTTAATCGGAAACGTTGGCGATTAGAGGCCTCTTGCTCGAAATGCCCCTCTGAAGGCGATTGAGTTGGGGATGTGGCGCGGAGCGGGCGCATTTCGGGGGCAAAGTAGCAGGGAGATGCGGCGTTGGGTATAGGCCGGTGCGGGGAACTACGTAGGGAAGCTCGCGTCTGGAATATAATGTAATTTCGCTGGTTGCAAGGCTTGGGAGGCAACATGGCTACTGCTGCTGCGCGTCCTCAACTGAATTTCCTGCACGATGCGCTCGAAGATCTGAAAGCCAAACACGTGTACACGCACCTGCGCGTGGTGGAGACGGAGCAAAAACCGATTTCCATCGTGGACGGCAAAGAAGTGATCAATCTGGCGTCCAATAATTATCTGGGGCTCACCACCCATCCGAAGCTGCGCAAAGCGGCGATTGAAGCCACGCGAAAATACGGCGTCGGCAGCGGCGCCGTGCGCAGCATTTCCGGCACGATGAAAATCCACATGGAACTCGAAGAGCAGATCGCGCGCTTCAAGCACACGGAAGCCTGCGTGGTTTTTCAGAGCGGCTTCACGGCCAATGCCGGCACGGTCTCGGCGATCCTCGGCAAAGACGATCTGATCGTTTCCGACGAGCTGAATCACGCGTCGATCATTGACGGTTGCCGGCTTTCCAAAGCCACCATCAAAGTTTTCAAGCACAAGGATGTCGCCGATTGCGAACGGGTGCTGAAAGAAACGGAAAATTGGAATGGCCGAAAGCTGCTGGTCACCGACGGAGTGTTTTCGATGGACGGCGACATCGCCGACTTGCCCGCGCTCTGCGATCTCGCCGAAAAATATCACTGCATCACCATGGTGGATGACGCGCACTCCTCGGGCGTGCTCGGCCGCAATGGCCGCGGCACGGTGGACCATTTGAATTGCCACGGCCGCGTGGATATCCAAGTCGGGACGCTGAGCAAAGCGATCGGCGTGCTGGGCGGCTACGTTTGCGGATCGCGCGAGCTGATCGATTTTCTCTATCATCGCGCGCGGCCTTTCATTTTTTCGACGTCGCATCCGCCGGCTGTGGTGGGGGCGTGCAGCGCGGCGTTCGAGCTGCTTGATTCCGAAACCGGGGAGAAGTTGATCAAGCGCTTGTGGGCCAACACGAAATTTTTCAAGCGCGGTTTGAAGAAACTGGGATTCAAAACTGGGGTTAGCGAAACTCCGATTACACCGATTCATGTGGGCGAGGCGGCGAAAGCGTTTGAATTTGGGCGGCAGCTTTTCGCGGAAGGATTGTTCGCGCCGGCGATTGGGTACCCGACTGTGGCTGAGGGTAAAGCGCGGCTGCGGGCTATTGTGACGGCTACGCACAAGCGGGGCGAATTTGGAAAACGCGCTTGGGATTCTTGAGCGCGTGGGGAAAAAGCTCGCCATTATTTGACGCTGGCTGCTAGCTGATATTTTTGTGCGGTGCTGTCCGGACGATAAAAAACGCCGGCAGGCTGCCGGCGTTACGAACTGCTCCGTATCGTTCTGGGCAATCCTGGCAAACAGGCCGCGCTTGCTGAGTTAGACTGTTTGCCGAGGCGACTCTCGATGCGAATTCGCAGCTTGGCAGCTGTCTTGGGATGCACGGCGCTCCTGCTGGCAACCGGGTGCGGGACGAAACCGATCAACGGCAATATCGGCGGCGGCGACACGGCGCCGTTCACGCTGGCCGTCACGGACACGCCGCCCAACGGCGTCACGATTCTCTCGTTCAGCATCACGGTGAGCGGCGCGGTGCTGCAGCCAAATAACGTCTCGGTGCTCGATGCGCCCGTGACTCTCGAAGTCACGCAACTGCAGACCGACACGAATTTGCTGGCCAACATGGACGTCGCTACCGGCACTTATACCGACCTCGTCCTGACGTTTTCAAATCCCAGCATCACATTCTTGAATCAGTCGGTGCCCATCGGCACTTGCGCCGTGGGACAAATTTGCCAAATCACTCCGGCAATTTCGCCAGTCTCCGTGGATTTCAATACCGGGGTGTTTCCGCTCACGGCGACGGATGCCACTCCCATCGGTTTGCTGCTCGATTTCAGTCTCGATAATCTTCTGCAAGCGGATATGTCGCTGAATCTGGCCGCGCCCGCGGGCTTTTCGCTGACGCAATTTCAAAATGTGACCACCGGGGCGATCCTCGGGCAGACGGGCGATGTGGCGGGCGTCGTCACCGCGGTGGGCACGAACCAGTTCACGATCACCACGCTCGGCGGCATCAACATCACGGCTGCGACCACCTCTGATACGCAATTCTTTTTTCCCTTTGCCACTTGCGCCGCGAACGACTTCACGTGCATTCAAACCGGCGATTTAATCGCCGCGGATTTGAGCCTTTTGGGAGACGGATCCTTCGAGGCAGCTACCGTGGCGTTCGAGGATTCTTCGGAGAGTACGGGAATATCAGGAACGGTGGTGGGAGTGAATGCTCTGGCGAATCCGCCCACGTTCGATATCGTCATTCATGGCAGCATTCCGGCTGCGGACGGCGTGATCGTGGGAGATCAGGCGGTTGTTACCGTGCAGTCCACGGCGAAATTTCTGGTGGATCCGGAGTTGAGCGGGCTGGCATCGGGATTTACTTTCGGGAATATCAATGATGTGGTGGTGGGGCAGGAAGTACTGGTGCGCGCGGATGCGCTGCAAACGGATCCGGACACGATTTCTACGACGCAAATAATTCTACGGCAATCGGAATGGACTGCGGATGTGGGGACGATTAACGCGGGGAACGCGAGCTTTACTCTCGGGTCGTTGCCGAGCTTATTCACGAACGCGGCGCCGGTGAATATTACTGTGCTGAACGTGGATACTTCGGCGTCCACGCAATTTTTGAATTTGACGCCGGCGGGAATCGGCGGGTTGGCGAGTCAGAATCCGGTGAGCGTGAAGGGATTGGTGTTCAACACGATCGGCGACCTGGGCGAGCCGAGTGTGGTAGCCACGGTGGTTGTCGGGCGCAACGTTAACGCACTGCCGTAGTGCGGGTTCACGCTTCGCTCATCTGCGCGGCGGTGCTGGCCTGAAAGGCCAGCGCTACATAAACCTAGAATCCCGTCGGGCGCAGCCTTAACGCACTGCTGTGGCGGCGGTGCTGGCCTGAAAGGCCAGCGGTACAGAAACCTACGCCGTGGCCAGGACCGGGCGCATCCTTCGATAGACTGTAACCGCGATTCCGCCCGCTCCCCACACGAGCACGACCAAGGCAACAATCGCGCCGATCCACGGGATCAATTTCACCACGGTCAAAATCGCCAAGCCCAGCGCCATCCTGCCGAGCATCGGCCCGCTGGCGCTGACGTCTCCCAAAATTTTGCGCCCGAGCCACGCGCCCACAAATACGTGCGCGCTATAGAGCCCGATGATGTAGAGCAGAATCGTGGTGAGCCCTACAGCGAGGCCGACAATGGTGATGCACGCAATTACCGCCGCGAACGGAACGCCCGCGACGGCCAGGATTCCCGCGCCGCCCGAAGTTCCCGGCTGATCGAGCGCACGCATCACGTCATTAAAAAACGCGGGGATCATCAGAATCACCACCATGCCGAACAGAAACGAGGCCGCCCAAGTCAAAGCCAGATGCCAGTAATATCGGGGCTTCTTGTAGGACGGCACGTACTCCACGTGCTTGCCTTCCACCGCGCCAGAAATTTTCGCGCCCTGGGTCGATCTCCGGCGTCTTATCTCCGCTGTAGGTTATGCCACCGGCGATGACGCTCTGAGGGCCGATGGAAATATTCCGCGCGCTCAAATTCATGTCTCCGCCGACCTTCCCATTTGTGCTGAAGTTCTTCGCATGCGCCATCACGTCGCGCCCCACCGGCCCATTCAGCATAATTTCATCTGCAAACGCCGTGACGCTTCCTCCCACCGATCCCTTCGGATCGATCTCTATCGAATCCGCGCCCCCCAGGAGGTTCTTGCCGACCGAACCCAGGATGGTGAGGGTCTGAGACCACGTGCGAATGTTTCCGTCAACGCGGCCATTGATAGTCATGGTTTGTGTGAAACCGAGCACGTCACCGGTGACATGGCCGTTCACAACCACGGAGTGGCCGAAGACGAAGAGGTCGCCGTTGACATCGCCATCAAAACGCATGGAGTCGCCGGCAACGAAGACGTCGGTATTAATCGTCTGTCCGGCGGGCAGCGTGTAATTGGGCTGGCCTTTGATGTGTTTGCCGGCCATGGCGGCGGGCGCTCCAGCCAAGGAGAAGAGCAGCGCGCCCATCACAACGCCGATGGCCGTCCAACGCCGCCAGTTGTGGCGCAGCAGCATCGCGAAAATCAGCATGACTGCGACCGTGGCCAGAATTTCGACGAGGTTTCTCATGTCTCCCCACCCTTTCCAAAGTGCGCCGGAAAAAAATAGCATTGATAAAAGATTGCCTTGCGTGAAACCCGCTTGCGAAAAGCGGTCTTGCCACGGCTCCACAATTCCACTCCAGAGGCCGTAAACACCGGCCGCGCCGAGCCCGATGGAGATCATCCAGCCCCAGCGCATGCTGGAGCGCAGGGGCGGTTCCAGCACGCGCGCGGGAATGGCTTCGTCGGCGTCGGTCAAAGATTCGCGGAGCCACAAGCCCTCGTGCTGCAGCGAACGCAGCAGCGCGCCACATTCGCGGCAGGCGCCGGCGTGCACGGAGATTTCTCTGGCGCGCTCGGACTCGAGCTGCCCTTCGAGGTACAGCAGCAAATTCATTTCATCGTAGTGTTCCGGCATAAGGCTCAACCTCGTCCCGAAGATGCCTGCGCTGCCAATTCCGTTCCCGCGAGAGCGTCGCGCAAATGATGCCGCGCGCGGAGCAGCAGCACGCCGACGAATGCGCGCCGCACTCCGAGCGAATCCGCGATTTCCTCGTAGCTCATGTCCGAGTAATACCGCAGCACCAGGGCCATGCGAGCGCGCGCCGGCAATTTCTCGAGCGCCGAACGCACTTGCTGGCCGCTGGTCTCTTCCAGCAATTTTTCGAGCTGTCCGGGATCGGGATGCTCGAGGGGCATATTTTCCACGTCCTCGGTTTCCAGGTCCTGGCGGATTCTGCGGCGCCGCAGCAAATCCCAGCAATGATTGGCGGCGACTTTGTAGAGCCAGGCGGTGAAAGGCCGCGTGGCGTCGTACTGGCCGATTTTTTGGCGAACTTTCATGAAGACTTCGGTGGTCGCGTCTTCGGCGTCCTCACGGGACGGCAACGCGCGCCGGCAAAAGCGATAGATCGCCGGCGCATACTCGCGGTAAATTTCCCCCCAAGCGTCCGGATCGCCATCGCGAACCCGGGACAGGGCGGCCGTCAGGTGCTCTAGGCTCATGCCGTCCGGTGATTTGCGTCGCTCCATAAGTAACTACGCTTGTAAGGGGTGGAATATTTCAGGGAAGTTACAGAGAAGGCTTGGCGTTGCCCCTGGTGCGCGCCAGCGATAGGCTATCAAACCCTTGAGGGAAATGGCGGAATAATAGGCGGCAGGACGGTTGGGCGGCTGGAACCAAGTTGGTTCCGGCCGCTTTTTACGTTTCGTTAAGGGGGCTTACGTCCCTGGCGTAGGGTCGCACGGGAAAACGCCGGCTAGCAGCCGGCGCTACGCCGCCAAATTCGGCCCCAGCCCGGGGCAAAATTAGAACATCAGTTTCACTGCAAACTGTATGCTTCGCTGGCCGCCACCGCCGAGGACCGGATTGCCTAGGCCTACGTCAGACGTCGCCGTGATCGCCAGGTTTCCGATGCTTTGGCCCGCGGTGTTTTGCGGGGTGGTTACCGGAGCGATGCCGGTCGGGAACGCGCCGCTGCGATTGGGAGCCGCGTCAGCGAAGAACGCCACCGCCAGCGGATTGGCAAAGTTCGGATGATTGGTCAGGTTGTAAGCGTCCACGCGGAAGAGCAGCTTGAAGCGCTCGTTGATCGTGGTCAGCTTGCTCAACGCCAAATCGAAGTTGCGATAGTCCGGGCCGATCAAAGAGTTGCGACCGAGCGTTCCGTAATGGCGAGTGCCCGGCACGCAAGAATCGGCGAATCCGTCACCAATACTTGAATCGATGGTACAGGGCACAGTGAACGAGCTCAGATCCAAATAATTCCGCGGATCGCTCGGCGTTGTATCGAATGGGCCCGACCACATCCGGCCGGTCATCGAATTCCCCGCCGCCGCTGAAATCATCGATGAAATTGTAATTCATGGAGAACGGATGCCCGCTCATCAGCGTCAAGACGCCGCTGAGCGACCATCCCTCTCGCAGCCGGCCGCTCCAATGCGGAAAATCATACGTAGCCGCCCAAACGAAGCGGTTGCGCACGTCGTAATTCGAAGGGCCCTTATCGCCGCGGACGTTATTGCTGTCCTGCGGCATGGAGGCGTTGGGCACGAAGTCCTGGCTGTCGCTCGCGGTATCTATGGAGTGCCCCCAGGTGTAGGAAATCTGGTGGCTGAAGCCGTGCCAGTTGCGCTGCGTGAGCAGCACCTGCAAGCGAATTGAAATTGGAAGTCGCGGAGGACTCGAGCTGATCCACATAGAAGGGCGCGAAGGGCTCGAGCGAACTCATGGGCGTGGTCAGCGGCCGCGGCACTGAACCGTCGTTGATGCATGGGACGGGCAAGCAGCCGAGATCCGCTGCGGTGATTTCCGCTTGCGTGGGCTGATTGAGATCGCGAATGCGCAGCAACTTCCGGCCCGCCGATCCGACGTAACCGACTTGCAGGACCGTATTGCGGAAAATTTCCTGCTGGACGTTCAAGTTGTAATTGTAAACGTACGGCGTGCGCATATCCTGCGGGACCGTGGCCACGTCGCCGGTGACGTCGCGCACGAAAACCGGTGCGTCCGGAACGAGCGGCGTGGCGGGATTTGACGGCTTCAGGAGAAGCACGGGTTTCGGGCCTGCGGGATTGTAAGCGATGCCGGCGTTGAAAGTATTTTCGAAAATCTGGCCGGTGAAAGCGTCCTGCGAGAAATCATCGTAGAACACGCCGATGCCGGCGCGCACGACGGTCTTGCCCTTGCCGAACGCGTCCCATGCGACGCTCAAGCGCGGGGCGAAATTATTGAAATCCTTGTTGTAGAGCGGATTGCGGAAGACGATTCCGAAAGTGCTTTGCGCCGGGTCATACGCGGAAAGCAGGCCGTTCTTATCGTGAATCACGCCGAAATAATCCCAGCGCAGGCCGGCATTGATGGTCAGCCGGTTTGTCAGGCGGATGGAATCCTGCAGGTACAATCCGTGATTGTTCTGGCGCGCATTGCGATTCGTGTCGCCCACCAGTTGCCGGCTCGAAAACAGGACCGTGCTGGCCGGCGTGCCCGAAAGAAAATCCGACAGCTGATCGAAGACCAGCACGCCGCGCGCGCTGAAATCGTTGAAGGAATCCACGGCCGTGCGACGGAATTCGTAGCCGGCCTTCACGTTGTGCTTGCCGAACGTCCACGAGTAGTTGTCAAAAAATTGCCAGTTGGTGTCCACGCGGTTCCGCGGATTCGAAAAAGGCGAAGAACCCAGCGCCGAGAGCTGTCCGAATCGAATGGTCGGCAAACCATCGTCGTTCGGCGTGGTGATTCCATTGTTCAGATGCAATGTCTCTTCCGGATTTCCGAAAACTTTGGCATCCTGCGGGAAAAATCCGTTGCGGTAGCGGTTCCAGCCAAAACGCGCTTCGTTCACCTGATTCGAAGTCACCTCGGTGACGTTGCTGACGGAAACCAACTGCGTGCGAATCGGTGCGTTCGTATTCGTGTTCGGCAGATTGTTGCCGCCGGCCAATCCCAAAGGAAAGCTCTGATTGCTGTTGCCGAAAAAATATCGGCCGCTGAATTGGTTCTTTGTGCCCGATGTTCTGATCGATCTTCAGAATCACGCTGTCCAGATTGTTGTATGCAGACGCCGGATCAGCCGAGTTGGCGAGCCCGGTGCGTTTACGGCCGACGCGATATTCGGCGAGGGCCAGACATCGCCGCCGCCCGAACATCCGCCCTTCGACGCGCAGAGATTGAACAAATTCAAGAACCACCGGATTGATCACGCCGGGCGCCTGATTGGTCACGCAAGCGATCACCGTTGTGGTGCACTGGCTCGGATCGCCACCGATGAGTTGCACAGCCTTCGCAAAATCGGTAGCCGTCTGTCGCCGTTCGGACTGCCGGAGTCTAAGTCGGCACGACGTTCTCCGACGTGATCGCCAATCCCTCGCGCTGCCCCTCGTAAGCGACGTAGAAAAATGTCTTATTCTTTACGATCGGCCCGCCAATCGCGCCGCCATACTGATTGTTCCGGAAGGCGTCCTTCGGCAAATCCGAAGTATTGAAATAATTTCGCGCGTTTAGAACTTTATTGCGGAAATCCTCGAATAGCGCGCCGTGAATCTCGTTCGTTCCGCTTCTCGTGACGATGTTGACCACCGCGCCCGAATTGCGCCCATACTCCGCTTCGAAATTCGATTCCACTTTCAATTCCGAAATCGCATCGATCGGCAACACCGTTCCCGGCGTCCCGAAAACTCCGCCCTGATTGATCGCCGGCAAATTCCGGTAGCCGTCGTTCATATCCGTGCCGTCGAGCAGAAAATTGTTCGCACGCCCGCGGCTTCCATTCGCGCTGAATAGTCCGTACGATCCCGGCGAATCGCCGCCACCATTAGGCTCGCCCGACGCACCCGGCACCATGATCAAAAGCTTCGTATAATCGCGGCCGTTGATGGGCAAATCGGTGATTTCTTTAGTCTCGAAAGTCCCGCCGAGAGTGTCCGAAGTGGTCTCCACGATCGGCAATGTCTCGCCGGAAACTTCCACCTTCTGCGTCATCTGCCCGGGCTTCAGCGACGCGTCCACGCGCCGCTCCGAGGAAACATCCACCGTCACGCCGGTCGTCACCGAAGTCTGAAATCCACTTTGCGAAATCGTCACGGTATAAGTTCCGATCGGCAATTCCGGCACGTTATAAGTGCCATCGCCTGTGCTCACCGTCGTGCGGATCAATCCGGTATCCACATTCTTGATCGTCACCGTAGCGCCGGCCACCGCCGCCCCGCTCGAGTCCGTCACCGTGCCCAATAATCGTGCCGCGAAACGTCTGCGCCCATCCCGGCGCCGCAAAAATCGCCGCCAAAAATATCGCCGCCAACATCCTGCCCGCCTCGCCGACACCACGACGCATATGATCGCATCATCGTCCTCGCCCTCCTAAATTTTTGCGGCTGCAAAATGCCCCCAGCCGGCAACTCCACCGGCAACACCACCAATCGCCTGACCCCAGCCGTCCCGCCGAAATACCCCCAAAATGCCCAGTATCTTGAGACGCAACCGCCAGAGCCGTCAAGCAAACACTTCCGCCGTAGCGCGAAATCGAAAGCGTGCCTACACGGTTGTCCGGATCATGGCGCCTCCTAATGCCCGCCCGTAACGCTCAATTGCGTCGCTCGGCCGCGCATCGAATCTTCGCTGTACACAGCAAAACATGACTCGCCGGCCTCATCGCCATCGCTCGCCGCCGCCTCGCTGCTGCTCGCGCTCGCTCCGGCGCGAACCAACGCCTACGCCGTGCTCGCTCACGAAGCCATCATCGATTCCGCCTGGGAACACGGCATCCGCCCGCTGCTCCTCGCGCGCTTCCCCAACGCCACCCACGACGAACTGCGCACCGCCCACGGTTACGCCTACGGCGGCGCCATCATTCAAGACCTCGGCTACTACCCGCACGGCAGCCACGCCTTCAGCGATATCGTCCACTACATCCGCACCGCCGATTTCATCCGCGCTCTCCTCCGCGACGCCCGCGAATCCCACGATCTCAACGACTACGCCTTCGCGCTCGGCTCGCTCGCCCACTATTCCGCCGACAACGACGGCCACTCCATCGCCGTCAATCGCGCCGTCCCCATCCTCTATCCGCGCCTGCGGCAAAAATACGGCGACGTGATGACCTACGCCGCAAAATCCCGCCGCGCATCTGAAAACCGAATTCGGCTTCGACGTCCTCGAAGTCGCGAAAGAGCGCTACGCCCCCGACGCCTATCCACGATTTCATCGGCTTCGAAGTCGCCAAACCGCTGCTCCAGCGTGCGTTTCAGGAAACCTATGGCATCGAGCTCGATTCGCTCTTCACCGATCTCGACAAAGCCATCAATTCCTACCGCTACGACGTCAGCACGCTCATCCCCCGCGCCACAAAAGTCGCCTGGCAGCTCAAGAAAGACCGACATCGCAAAAGACGACCCGACGCTGACGCGCCAAAAATTCCTCTACCACCTCTCCCGCGCCAGCTTCAACAAAAACTGGGGCGAGAAATACGAGAAGCCCGGCTTCGGCACAAAGTTTCTGGCGTTCCTCTATTCGCATCCTTCCGAAAATCGGTCCGCTCAAAACTCTCGAATTCAAAACGCCCACGCCGCAAACCGAAACCATGTTCATGGCCAGCTTCAATGCCGCCGTCGAAAATTTCTCCGCGCGAGCTGAAAAAACTTCCCGAAGGCGAGCCGCAACATTCCCAACACGAATTTCGACACCGGCGGCCCGGTCGCGCCCCGGCGAATACTCCCTGGCCGACAAAGCCTATGCGGATCTACTCGATCGCCTGAAGCAAACTCAATTCAAAAACATGTCCCCGGAACTCCGCGCCGACATCCTCGCCTATTACGCCGACACCTCAATCCCCTTCGCCACAAAAAAGAAACCCAAAGAGTGGGCCCAAGTCCAGTCCGACCTGAACGATCTAAAATCTGCTCCAGCCTCCGCCCCGCCAACTCCTGTCGCCGGCCGCCCTGCTCCCGCCTTCGCCCCATCGTTTTGATCGCGCTGACGGCCTCGAACGAGCGTAACTCGCTCGTTGATTGGGGCGGCACTTCAATAGAAAACGCTGTCATCCTGACTGCATTCGCAGGATCTGCGGTTACCCGTTCGCGCATTCAGCAGCGCTCAATTTCCTTTCTGCTATACTCATCCCTCCGCGAATGACTCCCTCCCAATCTCCCCGCCTCTATCTGATCGACGCCATGGGCTACATCTTCCGCGCCTTCTACGCCCCCATGCCCCAACGCCTGCGCAGCCCCGCCGGCATCCCCACCAACGTCCCATTCCTGTTCGCGAACATGGTCAAGCGTCTCCTGCGCGAGCAGAAACCCGATTACCTCGCCGTCGTCTACGATGTCTCCGCACCCACCTTTCGCGACAAACTCTTCGCCGAGTACAAAGCGCAGCGCCCGCCCATGCCCGAAGATCTCTCGCTGCAACTTCCCTACGTCCGCCGCTACTGCGAAGCCATGCGCCTTCCCATCCTCGAATATCGCTGGCTACGAAGCCGACGACGTGATCGGCACGCTCGCCCGCCAGGCCGTCGAGCAAAAAACTCGACGTCATGATTGTCACCAGCGACAAGGACCTCATGCAGCTCGTCGGCGATCGCGTCCGCCTTCTCAATCCCGCCAAAGCCGATCTCATCA
This sequence comes from uncultured Acidobacteriota bacterium, assembly GCA_963838545.1. Taxonomy (GTDB): domain Bacteria; phylum Acidobacteriota; class Terriglobia; order Acidiferrales; family UBA7541; genus Palsa-147. Next base: position 282,273 of record CAWIRL010000008.1, on the reverse strand, counting down.
TTGACGAGGCAAAAGTCGATCGAGCTGATGGGCGTTCCTCCCTCGAAAGTTCCCGACGTGATGGCGCTCATGGGCGACACCATCGACAACATTCCCGGCGCGCGCGATCCCAACGACAAGCCTCCGCCCGGCGAACGCCGCAAGCCCGGCATCGGCGATGTCGGCGCGCGTCAGCTCATTCAGGAATACGGCAGCGCCGAAGAAGTGCTGCGCCGCGCTTCGGAAGTAAAGCGCGCCAGCTATCGCGAAGCGCTCGAAAAAAATGCGGCCTTCGTGCGTCTGAGCAAGCAGCTCGCGACGATTCCCACCGACGCGCCGGTTCCGCTCGATCTCAACGCGCTGAAAATTCGCCGCGCCGGATGAAGCCGCGCTGCGCGCGCTCTTCACCGAACTCGGCTTCACTTCGATGATGCGCGAGCTCGCTCCCGATCCCGCCGCGCAATCGTCGCAACCTGACTGATTACAAAGCCCTTGAATCGGCGAAAGCGATCGGCAACTACCTCCACGAAAATGCTTCGCGGGAAACACCTCTCGCCGCTTGGGCCGAACTCTTCCGCGAAGAGGACGTCGAGCCGGGCTACGGCAGTCCCGTTTCCGTCGATCGAATTCTCCACTGCGCCGGCGACGGCCGTTCCGCGCAAGTGGACGAAGGCGGAGAAGCTTTCGCGGCCATCGCAGAATGGCGCGCCGATTCCAAGCGTCCGAAAATCGTCCACGATCCGAAAATTTTCGAGCTGGTCACGCTCCACGAATCCGCGGCGCTGGAGAAAAAACCGTCGCCCGCCAAAAGCCAAAAAGAAATCCGCGAAGCTCCGCGCCGTCCGAGGAAGCGCCACGCGTCGCGCCGCTCGCCGGAGTCCGCGACGCCACGGCTCTCTATTCCTATCTCCTTCGTCCCACCACCGCAAATCACGCCTTCCCCGAAGTCGTCCTTCGCCATCTGAATCAAACTCTTTCCGGCGCTCCCGGTGAGCGCGCCGATTTTCTTTTTCGGCTCGCGCCCGTTCTTCGCGCCGAAGTCGAAAAGCAAGGCCTCCTCGAGCTTTACGAAAAAATCGATCTCGCCGCTGGCCTCTGTCCTCGCGCGCATGGAGCGCCACGGCGTTCGCGTCGAACCGAAAGCCCTCGGCGCCATTTCCAAGCGCGCTGTCAGCGAACTCGCCGCTCTCGAAAAGCAAATCTTCAAACTCGCCGGCACGGAATTCAAAATTAGCTCGCCGCAACAGCTCGCCGAAGTGCTCTTCGACAAGCTGAATCTGCCCATGCCGCGCCGCGTCCGCGCCAAGCCGCGCTCCACCGCCGCCGAAGTTCTCGAAGAGCTGGCGCGTATTCACGAGCTGCCGCAAAAAGTGATGGACTACCGCGAAATTTCGAAACTCAAATCCACTTACGCCGACGTGCTGCCCGAGCTGATCGATCCGCGCACCGGCCGCGTCCACACGCGCTTCGACCAGACCGGCACGGCCACCGGCCGCCTCAGCTCGTCGAATCCGAATCTGCAAAATATCCCCATCCGCACCGAGCTTGGCCGCGAAATTCGCGCCGCCTTTGCCGCCGACAAAGGCAATCTGCTTCTCTCCGCTGATTATTCGCAGATCGAGCTGCGCCTCCTCGCGCATTTCTCCGAAGATCCCGTCCTGATCGAAGCGTTCCGCCGCGGCGAGGACATCCACTCGCGCACCGCGCAGGAAGTTTTCGGCGTCGCGCCGTTCGCGCAGACCAGCGAGCATCGCCGCGCCGCCAAAGTCATCAATTTCGGAATCATCTACGGCCTCTCCGCGTTCGGCCTGGCTCGCAATCTCAACATCGAGCAAAAGGAAGCCGCCAAATTCATCGCCGCATATTTCGAGCGCTACAGCGGCGTCAAAGCCTGGCTCGATCGCCAGGTCGCCGAAACGCGCATCACCGGCTTCACGCGCACTCTTTTCGGCCGCATTCGTCCCATCCCGGAAATCACTTCGCCGCAACCGAATCTTGCGAAATTTCGCCGAACGCACCGCCATGAACACTCCGCTGCAAGGCAGCGCCGCCGACCTGATCAAAATCGCCATGATCGATATCGATCGCCGCCTTCCCGCCGAAGGCTTCGCAATCGCAAAAATGATCCTGCAAGTCCACGACGAACTGCTCTTCGAAGCCCCGGAAAAAGAAATCCCCAGCCTCAAAAAACTAGTTCAAACAATCCATGGAAAATGTCCACGAGCTCCGAGTGCCCTCTGGTAGTAGACATCTGCACTGGCCCCAACTGGCGCGACATGTAGGTGCGCGGATTTACCTCCGTATTTCCCGTTCTCGCTCTATAGACATCGCCGAATTCCCGCTCTATTCTCGCCCCGTGCAACTGCAACCAACCGCCGCCATCCGACAATCAACTCCAACCCCACAAACTACCCTTTCTCAGCCGGTTCTATTCGATACACGAAAACGAATAGAAATCGCCGTAACCCCATGAAAACAAACCACGGAGCCATTTTCTAATCGATACAAAATCGACCCCCTGCGGCAGCCTGAAAACCTTCGTCTGGTGTAAACTCCCCTCGCAAAAAGCATCTCAATGAGGAGCCACAAACCAACATGCCCCCGCTAGCCCGTAAACTAACCCTCCCCGCATTTTTTCTGATCGCCAGCCTTGCCGCCGGCTCCCACGCCCGCAATTTCTCTCCCGCCCCACCGCCCGAAGAAAAATTCGTACTCGTCGTCCACGGCGGAGCCGGCGATTGGAAAAGGAATCGCCCGAGCAGCTCACGCGGAAAAGCGGCCATCAACAAAGCCGCCGAAACCGGCTACAAAATTCTCTCGAGCGGCGGCTCGAGCCTCGACGCCGTCGAAGCCACGCTCCGCGTCATGGAAGATTCCGGGATATTCGACGCCGGCCGCGGCGCGTATTACGATCGCGACGGCGTCCCCGAACTCGACTCCGCCATCATGGACGGCCGCACGCTCGGCGCTGGCGCAGTCGCTTCGGTGAAACACATCGCCAATCCCATCAGCCTAGCGCGCCTGGTGATGGAAAAAACGCCGCACGTGCTGCTCGTCGGCGATGGCGCCGAGCAATTCGCAAAATCGCAGGGCATCGAGCTCGTCTCGCCCTATTATTTTTACAATGAGCGACTACTGGAAGATGTTTCAGGAAATGAAAGCCAAAGAGAAGAATAAGTCCGCGCAGCTCCCCGGCAACGACCGCAAAGTCTACGGCACCGTCGGCGCCGTCGCGCTCGATCAAGCCGGCAATCTTGCCGCCGGCACTTCCACCGGCGGCACTCCGCTGAAAATGCCGGGACGCGTCGGCGATTCGCCGATCATCGGCGCCGGCACGTACGCGAACAACGATAGCTGCGCAATTTCCGGCACCGGCGTCGGCGAATTCTACATTCGCAACACAGTCGCCGCCGATATCTGCGCGCGCGTGCGCTACCTGCACGTCTCGCTCGCGCAAGCCGCCGACGACGTGGTGATGAAAGAGCTTGTCCAGCAAAAAGGCGAAGGCGGCATCATCGGCATCGATCCCCAGGGCCACGTCGCCACGCCATTCAATTCCAACGGCATGCTCCGCGCCATCGTGTCGCTCCGACGGACAAATCACCGTAAAAGTCTTCAACGAGTAGCTGTGGCGCTATTCTATTGGAGCGAATTGATTCCCCGGAGGAAGAGGCCATGCAACACTCAGAAGGATTTCTGAAGCTCGTGCAAGACGCCAAAAGCCGCGTCAAGCAAGTCGATTACCGCGACAGTCAAAAAACGCCTCGACGCCGGCGAAAAATTGATCCTAGTGGACACGCGCGAAGATCTCGAATGGGCCAATGGCCACGTTCCCGGCGCGATTCACCTGGGCAAAGGCATCATCGAGCGCGACATCGAAAAACCATTCCCGATCACGACGCGCCGATAGTCCTCTATTGCGGCGGCGGCTTCCGCTCCGCCCTCGCCGCCGACAATCTCCAGAAAATGGGCTACACCAACGTAATCTCCATGGATGGCGGCTGGCGCGGCTGGACCGAATCCGGCTACCCCATCACGAAGGACTGACCGCGCCCTTCGCATTGTGTAGCGCCGGCCTTTTAGGCCGGCATCCGACGACCACGAAAGTCGCCAAGGCCAGAACTCACGCGCGGATTCACGCCGCTGAACCAGACGCACCGTTCGCGCCCCAGTGCCTCGACCTCGCACCCCCGCGTGCTAATATTCAATCAGGTTGGGGCGTGGTCCAACCGGTAGGACACTGCACTGTTAATGCGGACGGTGGAGGTTCGAATCCTCCCGCCCCAGCCAAATAAGTTTTCATTCGCGAAGTACGGTCCGCGTCGCAAATATAATTTCAAAGCCCCATAAAAAAAACCGCATCCTCCGAAATTCTTCTGAAATTTCAGAGGATGCGGCTCGCTTATTTTTTTATCAGGTTATAAATCTGTTCGCCGCGCCGAAGGCTAGTGCTTCTGCCCCTGCTTCGCGCCGCGATCTTCGCCTTCGCCGGATTTTTCCTTGCGATCGCGATCCTCGGCGTCCCACTGTTCCGCCGTGCCTTTGCGGCCCGCGGAGCGCTCGTCGGGATTATTCTGCTGGCCGGATCGCTGTTCCGGGTTGTTCTTCTGTCCTTGTTGGCCGCCGGGATTTCCCTGCTGCCCGCCTTGCGGCTGGTTCTGGCCGCCCTGCTGGCCGGAACCGCTCTTCGGATTTTCGTGTCCCGTTTGCGTTCCTTGCCCGCCTTGCTTTCCCGCCTGCTCGACAGGAGGCAAGCCTCCGCCTTGCTGCGCGTTGTATTGATCGGGCTTGTCCCGCTTCCAATTCGGATCATCCTGCTGCTTCGATGGTGATTGACCTGGCTGCTGCGGTCCGCGTTCCGGATTCTGATTCGGATCCTGATATTCGCGTTCCTTCTTGGTTCCTTCTCCGGCCATGTTGTAGCTCCTTTTGGTGAATTTGATTCTCATGCGAACACCTCGCACTTCGCTGCTACGAATCCCAGTGATCAAGACGCGCGAGCTGCCTTCGCTTTCCCCCGCGCAACCTGCGACTTCGATTCGTCGTCTTCCGATTCTTCGCTGGCGGCTTCCACGTTGATGCTCTCCGCCATCCCGGTTAACTTCCGATCCGTATCCTTTTCCTCTTGAAGCGTCTGCTCCAGCAGTTCTGCAGCGGATTCGTCGCCAAGCAGCGTTGCGTAGGTTTTCACGCAGCCGTAACCCGCGATCTCGTAATGCTCCACGCGCTGCGCTGCCGAAATGAGTCCTGCATCGCGCATGTCCGATTTGTCGTGCTCCTCGATCATTTCGCCACCCTCGGTGATCAGTCCCTCCATGCCTTTGCACTTCTTGCCTTTGGGGCTTTCATCGAGGTTGGCGAAGATCTTCTCCAGCCGCGCCACGTGCTGGCGCGTCTGCTCGAGGTGTTCTTCGAACCCTTTCCGCAGTTCGTCCGATTGCGCCGCCTTGGCCATCTTCGGCAGCGCTTTCACCAATTGGTTTTCGGCGTTGTAAAGGTCCTTTAGTTCGTCAACGTACAGTTCTCTCAAGGAATTCTGTTCCATCATGAGCCTCCGTCCGGATTGCACTGTCGTGTTTCCTGTTGCGCAGGCAGGTTAAGCGCGGCGCGGACTGCGAACCATCCTGCGAAGGCGGTACATTTCCGCGATTCTCTCCGTAGCTGCGCAGCAGAGTGTTTCCTTTAGGTAGTTCTGGCGCCGCGCAACCTTCGCCACAGTTCGCGCCGCATTTCGCCGCATGTTCGCAACCCCTTTGCTTACGTGTGAGATACAGCTTGCCTGGTAGACGAATACAGGGATTGCCGAATCGACTGCGCGCACGTGGAAATCTACACTTCGCGTGTTAACTCAACGATCCCGAGAGGAAAGCAATTGGCGACAGCAACGGAAGCACTCGCGTTTGCAGCCGGATTTTCGGTGCTGAGGAAAAGGACAACGAACATGCCAGGCGGAAAACATCTTCGCGGCGTCTCCAGCAAGGAGCAGCGCCAGTACGAGCATATCAAGGAATCGGCGGAACGCTCCGGACGTTATGGCAAGCGCGCCAAGGAAGTCGCCGCGCGCACGGTAATGAAGGAGCACAAAGAGAAAGGTCACGCGAAAGGCAAATAGCGCAACGCATTCTTAGGTTCATGAGTTCGGCCCCAGTAGAAAGGCAAGCAGCGTTCTGCCACAGGAGGCTCTCGATCATGAAACACCGACTGATACCATTCATATCGCTATCCGTAGCAGCAGCATTCGCAGCGACTCCGGTATTTTCCTCTCCGCGCCCGGCCTCGATTGCAGTATTTCAGGATGAAAAACCACCCGAGAAGCCCGCTAAGCCGCAGGATCCGAAACCGCCGGAAAAGCCAGGCAATCCGCCGGCGAAGCCCGCTCCGAATCACGAGCCGGACCGCAAGCCCGATAACAAGCCGCCGGAGAAACCGGCGAAGCCGGAGCACAAGACTCCGCAGCAGCAGAATCCTCCGGAAAAACCGGCCAAGCCGGAGAACGCTCCGAAACAGCAGAAACAAGAGAAGCAGCAGAACGACAAGATGAGCAGAAATTCAGGCGGCGACCGCGATCAGAACAAAAAGAGCGTTCACGCGCAAGCTAACGTTCACTACTCGTTCCGCTCCGATGACAAACCGAAGATTCGCCAGCACTTCGACGTGCAGATCCGCTCGGTGGATCGCTCGCATCGCGTGCACATTCGCGAGGGCGGCTTCATTCCAGCGGAGAGCGTCACCGTGATTCAGCCCGTCCCGGTGGAAGTGGTCGAATTGATTCCGCCGGTGCCGGAAGGCTGCGTCGTCGGATTCTGGGACGGCTACATTATCGTCTATTACCCCGATGACTTTTACATCGTGAGCTATATCGATCTCCTCTTCCCTCTAATCGCGCGCCCTGGCTCGCGGGCCGGGGCGCAACCCGCCAAACTCCCTCTCAACCGGCTCCGCTGCTCGAAAGAGCAGCGGGGCTGGCCCTCCTTCCGAGCCTATTCGAATAACAATCCCGGTTCTGCGCAAGTCTTCTGGAAAAACAGGTGCGATCCTCCCAGAAATCGTAGTGATTTTCTGGAGGTGCGCGCGCGTTTACTTCCGCAATTACGTAACGGATTGATTATGCGGTTGTTGTGAGGGAGGAACTCGGCGGGAGTGCCAAAATGGGAAGAACTTCCTGGCTAGAAATGAAAATCCCGCCAACATCAGCGGGATAAAGCAAGGGGAAGGAAGCCGGCCCAGCCCTCAATCCCCGAAGGGATCCTCGACTTTCCTTCCCCCTGACGGAGATATAGGATGCAGCCGAAAGACCAAACACAACTCTCTCAATCCACAAGACTTAGTTATCCACAGCCGGGAAATTTTGACACGCGCCTAGTAAAAAGTCGCCGCCAGTACCCCATCTACCATCCTTAACAGTCCCGAAAACCGCGCTTGGCTGTGCTATTGTGAAATCGCAGCTCGGAAAACGCCAATGACCGCTGAGGATTTCCGCAAGATGGCGCTAAGCCTCCCCGAATCAGTCGAAAGTTCGCACATGGATCATCCCGATTTTCGCGTCGGAGGCAAGATCTTTGCCACGCTGGACGCCCCGAAGAAAGGTTGGGGCATGGTGAAACTGTGGCCGGACGAGCAAGCCCAACAATCAAAGCGCATCCAGCGATCTTCAAGGCCGCGCAAGGAATCTGGGGCAAACGGGGAGCCACCTACATAGATTTGCGTCCGGCAAAGAAGCAATTAATTCGGCAAGTACTAGTCGCCGCTTGGCGTAACACCGCGCCGAAGCGCTTGCTGAGCCAGCTCCCAGCCAGCGAATAGCGCTCAACGCAACGAGTAGCGCACGGACCAATATCCAGAATATTCGCTTTCCCTCGAGTGCATTTTTTACCGCGGTCCGCAGCGATTTGACCCTGCCTTGACGGGCCTGCTATCTTGGAAGATTACACTGGGCGAATTTTGCCCACTGTGCATCCCGCCACTCTGTATGCGGCGGCTTTTCCTCATGGGCCTGAAGAACATCGTCATTCGCGGTGCGCGGCAGCACAACCTGAAGAACATCTCGCTCGAAATCCCGCGGAATACGCTGACCGTGATTACCGGGCTTTCCGGCTCGGGTAAATCATCGCTGGCGTTCGACACGTTGTATGCCGAGGGCCAGAGGCGATACGTGGAATCGCTTTCGGCGTACGCGCGGCAATTTCTGGATCAGATGGAGCGGCCGGACGTGGACGCGGTCGAAGGGCTATCGCCATCGATCGCCATCGAGCAGAAAACGACGACGCGGTCGCCGCGGTCGACCGTCGGCACGATCACCGAAATTTACGATTATCTGCGCGTGATCTGGAGCGCGATCGGGACGCCGCATTGTCCGCAGTGCGGCAAATCCATCGCGCGGCAGTCCACCGAGCAGATCGTGCAAACCGTACTGGCGCTCAAGCCCGACGATCGCGTCATGGTGCTGGCGCCGGTCGTGCGCGGGCGCAAGGGCGAGTACAAAAAGGAATTCGAGAAATTCGCCAAGGCCGGCTTCGTCCGCGCGCGCGTGGATGGCGAACTGAAGAGCCTCGACGAGCCCATTCCTCTCGATCGCCGCAAGAATCACACAATTGAAATCGTCGTCGATCGCCTGCTGCTGAAGAACGGCATTGCCGACCGCCTCGAAAAATCCATCGAGACAGCGCTGAAGCTCACCGACGGCCTTGTGACCATCGCCGTCGTGGGCGGCGAAGAGCATGTCTATTCCGAGAAACTGGCCTGCCCGGATTGCGGCATTTCGGTACCGCTGCCCGAGCCGCGCTCTTTCAGCTTCAATTCGCCTTACGGCGCCTGCCCCGAATGTCACGGCCTCGGCTCGAAATACGAATTCGATCCCGCGCGCGTGATCGTAGATTGGTCGAAGCCGCTCTTCGACGGCGGGCTCGGCCCCGGCTCGGCGTCTCAATATTTGCAGCGCTCGCTGAAGATTGCGTCGGTCGCATTCGGCTTCGATCTCGATACGCCGTTCGAGAAATTCTCGCGCAAGGTGCAGAACCTGATTCTCAACGGCAATCCTTCGAATGGCGGCACTGAAAAAGGCCTGCATTTTCAGGGCGTGCTGCAGCATCTGGAAAGCAGTCTCGACGATTCGAATTCCGACAACTATCGCGAATGGCTCACGCAGTACATGTCGCCATCACTCTGCTCCGCGTGCGAGGGCAAGCGCCTGCGTGCCGAAAGTCTCGCAGTGAAAATCGCTGGACTCTCGATCACCGATTTCACGGGTTTGGCTCTCAGCGATGCCCGCGCCGCCGTGAATCGCATTCTCCCGAAGCTCACCGCCTCGGCAGCGCGCAATTGCCGAGCGCCCGCTAAAAGAGGTAGCCGAGCGGCTCGATTTTCTGCTCAATGTCGGCCTCGCTTATCTAACTCTCGATCGCTCCGCCGCCACGCTCTCGGGCGGTGAAGCGCAGCGCATCCGCCTCGCGACGCAGATTGGCTCGCGACTGCGCGGCGTGCTGTACGTGCTCGATGAACCTTCGATCGGCCTGCACGCGCGCGACAATGGCCGCCTGCTGGGCACGCTCGAAACTCTGCGCGATCTCGGCAATACGGTCCTCGTCGTCGAGCACGATGAAGAAACGGTACGCCGCGCCAATTACGTCGTGGATCTCGGCCCCGGCGCAGGCAAGGCTGGCGGCGAACTCGTGGCCATCGGCACGCCCGCTGAAATCGCCGCGAATCCGCGCTCGCTCACTGGCCAATATCTCGCCGGACGCGCGCACATTCCGGTTCCCGCCAAACGCCGTGCGTCGAATGGCGCCGCGCTTACGATCTTCGGCGCGCATGCCAACAATCTGAAGAACATCGACGTTGACGTTTCCGCTCGGCACTTTAATTCTGATCACCGGCGTCTCGGGCTCCGGCAAATCCACGCTCATCAACGACATCCTTTACAAAGCCCTGATGCAGAAGTTTTATCGCTCGATGGAAAAGCCCGGAGAACACCGCGCGGTCATCGGCCTCGAGCATCTCGATAAAGTGATTCAGATCGATCAAGACCCCATCGGCCGCACGCCGCGCTCGAATCCGGCGACGTACACGGGCGTCTTCGCGCCCATTCGCGAACTTTTCGCCATGCTTCCCGAATCGCGCGAGCGCGGCTATCGCCCCGGCCGCTTCAGCTTCAACGTGAAAGGCGGCCGCTGCGAAGCCTGCCAGGGCGACGGCCTTGCGCCGCATCGAAATGAATTTTCTGCCGGATGTGTACGTCACATGCGAAGTCTGCCGCGGCCGCCGCTACAATTCCGAAACGCTATCAGTGCGCTACAAGGGCTATTCCGATCTCCGACATTCTCGACATGCCCATCGAGGAAGCGTTCCACCTGCTCGAAAATATTCCGCAGATCAAGCAGAAGCTCGAAACGATGGTGGATGTCGGCCTCGGCTACGTTCAGCTAGGCCAATCCGCCACGACTCTTTCCGGCGGCGAAGCGCAGCGCACCAAACTTGCGCGCGAACTTTCGCGCCGTCAAACCGGGCGCACGCTCTACATTCTCGATGAGCCGACGACGGGATTGCATTTCGACGATGTGAAAAAGCTGCTTGACGTCCTGAATCGCCTGGTCGATCTCGGCAACACGGTGATGATCATCGAGCACCATCTCGACGTAATCAAACAAGCCGACTGGATCATCGATCTCGGCCCGGAAGGCGGCGCCGAAGGCGGCCGCATCGTCGCGCAAGGCACGCCCGAGCAGGTCGCCCGCGTGAAAAAATCCTATACCGGCCAGGTCCTCGCGCCTGCCTTGCGACACTTGTGAAGCTCCGCCTCGCCTTGCGCGTGCGGCGAATCTCCTTTAAAGTCGCCGAGACTCGCGCATCGGAGAATCGCTTCTAATCCGAGCAATGAAACGCCTGAACGGAAAGAGCCGCTACAGCATCGCGCCGATTGATCTCGGCGGCGTGCGTACGTATCCGCTGGCCGATCGGCCTAGCAAAGTTCATACGGGCCAGTTTGCGCGGCCGCATAAGCGCGGCGCGAAGATTTCTGAATTCATCGATTCACTGCCGCACATCCTCGCAGGGGAAGATTTCCGCGCGATTCGCGATGCGATCTTGCTGGCGCGGCGGCAGCGGCGAACGATTCTCTGGGGCATCGGCGGGCACGTGATCAAGGTCGGGCTCGGCCCGATCCTGATTGACCTGATGCAGCGCGGATTCGTCAGCGGCATCGCCATGAATGGCGCTGCGTTGGTTCACGATTTCGAAATTGCGCTCGTCGGCGGCACATTCGGAGGACGTCGAAGCCGTTCTGGGCCACGGAAAATTCGGCATGGCGCAGGAAACCGGGCCTCTATTTGAACGAAGCGGCGCTCGGCGCGCAACGCAGCGGCATCGGCCTCGGCGAAGCGACCGGGAAACTTCTCAGCAATGCCCTTGCTGCGCGCGCAGCATTCCGAAGCTAGCGTGCTCATCAATGCGTACCGCACGCGCATCCCGGTCACCGTGCATCTCGCCATCGGCACCGACATTCCGCACATGCACCGCGCCGCATCGGGCGAAGCGCTGGGCGCAGCGACGCACCGCGATTTCCGCCTTTTCTGCGCGCTGGTGCAGCAAATGCAGCCCGGCGGCGTCTATCTCAATTGGGGCTCGGCGGTGATGCTGCCGGAAGTATTTTTGAAAGCCGTGACCGTCGCGCGCAATCTGGGCACGCCGCTCGTGCCCATCACTACCGCCAATTTCGATTTCATCCAGCACTATCGCCCGATGCAAAATGTGGTGAAGCGCCCGACGGCTCGCGGCACTCGCAAGTCTCACTCGAAGGGAATTGCCATCACCGGTCATCACGAAATCCTCATGCCCCTGCTCGCGGCCGCGCTGGTGGAGGCCGATCGCGGAAAGGCCAAGCGCTGAAATGTCCGGCCCCGATTCCACGCCGCCCGAGCAGCCAACTCCCATCTTCAGCGCTCCTCCGGCTGCCGACGTCCGAAGATTCGCAGTTGCTGCAATTTCCGGAAGACATCCGCACGCGCTGGGGCTGGAGAGGACATATCTAATTTTCGTAGTTGTCACGTCGGGATGACTTTGGCCGTGGGGCTCGGCGTGGTGATGATTTCCGTCGCCACTGGTCATTCGATGGAGCGCTGCAGAATTCGGCGCGCGTGAAAGCGCTCTTCGCGGTGATTGCCACGTTGATCGTTTCCGTGGCTCAGCTCGCATTTCTTTTATTTCTTTACGGACGCGAGGCCGGAGCAGAGCTTCTGGTGGGCGCTCGGCTGGCGGCCTTTGCGATTCCGGCGATCGCAGTCGCGTATCGGGCCGCCGGTTTACATCGTCGGCGGCTGCGCTTTGCGATCTGATCGAGCATCGCATCGAAATGGCCGCGGGGCAGCCGCACGGCATGCCGATTGAAATATTCTGGCACGACCGGTTGAGCGCGTCGCTATTTTTGATATTGGGAGTCACGCTGGCGCCTTTCGTCGAGGAAACGATTTTTCGCGGCTTCATCTATCCGGTGGCGGCGCGGTCGATGGGGATTGCGGGGAGCATCGTGTTTACTGGAGTGGTTTTCGGAATGCTGCATGGGCCGCAACTTTGGGGAGCCTGGGCGCAGATTGGGTTGCTGATTCTGGTGGGAGTCGTGTTCACATTCGTGCGCGCGAAAAGCGGGACGGTGCTGGCGAGCTATTTATTTCATCTGGGCTACAACGGGTGGCTGTTCGCCGCGTTTTTAGTTGCCACGCATTTCCTGAAGAATCTGCCGGGGCCGCAGTAGCCGCTTCATCGGTCGCAAGAATCCGTTTGAAACTAGAGCAGAACGATGCCCTGGCGGACGCCTGCCGTGACGGCTTCGGTGCGGCTGGAGACATCGAGCTTGGTGAAGATCGAGCTGATGTGAAATTTGATGGTGTGCTCGGAGAGTTTCAGACGCCAGGCAATTTCTTTATTGCCGAGACCTTCCGCCATCATGCGCAGCACTTCGATTTCGCGGGGCGTGAGTGATTGCGCCGCGAGGCTTGCTGGGACACCTGATGCGCTGGTGCGCACCGATAGCGCGGCGTCGAACGATGCTGGATCAAGCGCTACGAGACCCGCCGCCGCGGCTTCGGCCGCCGCGAAAATTTCCGCCGACACGGCGTCGCGCGGCAGGACCGCCCGAATTCCCGCCTCAATCGCTTCGCGGATGAAATCTCCCGTCGGCGACTCCGCCAGCAAGACGATTCCCGGCACGCTGCATCCTCGCGCCCGGCGAGAAGCGACAGAATTTCGTCGTCCAAGCCGCGACGCTCGAAAATAATCGCGTCCGGCTGCAGCTCTTCAATTTTTTCGGCGAGTTGCCCGGCGGACGGATCGAAGCTCTCCATAATCTCGATCGCCGCATCTTCGGGAACGCTGGCCGCGAGGCCGCGGCGCAGAATCTCCGATTCAGCGGCGATCAAGACGCGAATCATGCAGCCTCGCGGCGACGCATCGCGCGGCGGAGGAATTGCTCGACCTCCTGGCTGGGAATCGCGAGGCCGAGACCCATCGCGATCATCGAATTAATGCCGATCACGCGGCCGTTCGCATCCGCCAGCGGCCCGCCGGAATTTCCCGGCGCCAATTCCAGATCCGCTTGCAGCCATCGTTGATTTCCGACGCGCGGGACGGCCTGAACGGCCAACGGCGTGAAGACGCCGGCATTTACCGCGCCGCGCACACCGAACGGGCTACCAGCTGCCAGCACAATTTCGCCAACGCGCACCGCCGTAGAAGCCCCGATCTCCGCCGCAGGCAGATCGCTCGCGGACACGTAGAGCGCTGCGAGATCGCGTTCCGCAGCTCGCGCCATGATTTCCGCGTCCAAGCATCCGCCCGTCGGCGAGTCGCACCCGAGCCGAATTGCCGCGCACGACGTGCGCGTTCGTCACGATCCATCCATCCGCCCGCCAAATCACGCCCGAACCAGCCCCGCGGCGCCCGTCGAAAACCTGCACCGTCGAGCGGCGCAACTTTCTCACCGACAGCCGAAAACGCCTCATCTAAATCGCGCCGCGGATTCGCCATTCATGTGCAGAATCATTCAGCGTCCTCGCCGCGGTCGCTCGCCAACGCGAATCACAGCCTGCGTAAGCGCCCCGCCGCGCAGAATCGAAGCCGTCGAATCCTTGCCGACTTTCTCCGATCCAAGATGCGCCTGAATATCGTCCGTATCGCGAATCGGCTGCCCATCAAGCGCCAGCAGCACGTCGCCAAGCATCAGGCCAGCATGCGCCGCGGGGCCATCCGGCTCAACGCTGATCAACAGCGCGCCCGATTCAGAAGTAAGTTTCAAGCGCTCGCGCACCGCCGCCGGCAAAATCACCGGCTGCATTCCGATGCCAAGAAATCCGCGGCTCACGTGGCCCTTCTCGAGCAATTCCTTGGTCACGCGATTCACCGTCGGACGCCGGAATCGCCATAGCCATTCCGCGCGCAAGCCCCGAAGTATTGAGCCCGACAATTTGCCCCTGCGCATTCACCAGCGCACTACCAGAAAATCCAATATAGATCGCCAGATCGAGCCGCAAAAACTGATCGAGCTGCCCGCCGCGCCAGGTACGCCAAGCGCCGCCGACCGCGCTCATCGCGCCAAAACTCGCGCCAAGATGATTGCCTTCGCGTGCGGCTCACCGCGAGCACCAGATTCCCGATACGCAGCGCCGACGAATCGCTGATCTCCGGGCGGCGTAAGATTTCCCGCGTCAAATTTCAGCACGGCAATATCGCTGCCGGGATCGCGGCCCGCCAGCGTCGCGGCACAGTGCGCCCGTCCGGCAGCGAAATCTGAATTTCTTCATCGCGCTTGATGGTGTGCTCGGCCGCGACGGCCACGCCCTTCTGCCAATGAATGCCGCTAGAGGGCACGCGATGGCGCGCATGAATCGCGAGCACTGCGCTGCCCGGCGCGCTCGACGGCGTTAGCCAAATCATTCGAAAGCGCCACGAGAGCGCCGCTGAAGAATTGCGATGAATTCGATGTGGTCATTATCCAGTCTCCTTAGAGATTCCCGCGGGAGCCTTTGAGATTCTGCCCGCCGGAAAGAGAATCGCAAATTCCGGTATGCCGCACATCCGCCATATGGCTAGTTGCCCCCCGGAAATTCGGGCGGGCTTTGGGCACGGCGAAAGGGAATCGGGTAAAATGAACGTTCACGTGAAAATTTCGCGGAAGAATCATTGCAGGGAATAATGCGCGTTCCCGAACCCATTCGCTGGACGCCTGAGGGCGTCGTGATGCTCGATCAGCGGCGACTGCCGGGCGAAGAGGTCTATCACACCTACACGGATTATCGCGAAATCGCGCGCGCCATCAAGGACATGGAGATTCGCGGCGCGCCGGCCATCGGCGTAGCGGCGGCGATGGGCGTGGCCATCGGCGTCGATGGATCGCGCGCGCGAAACATGGCGGAAATGCGCGCGGAATTTCCGGTGATTTGCGAAACGCTAGCGCAGACGCGGCCGACGGCCGTCGATCTATTTTGGGCCATCGAGCGCTGCAAGCGCGTTTTTGAAACCGCGGCGCGCGAAGCCGAGCGCGACGGCACCGGCGGAATGCACCGCCTGCGCGAAACGCTCATCGCCGAGGCGCAGCAAATTCATCAGGAGCGGCGCGACGCCGACGAAGCCATCGGCCGCTTCGGCGCGGAGTTCATGCCGCAATCCGGCCGCGTAATGACGCAATGCAATGCCGGCGCGCTGGCCACCGGCGGAATTGGCACGGCGCTCGGCGTGATCCGCATGGCGATCGAGGGCGGCCGCAAAATCGAAGTGCTAGTGCCGGAGACGCGGCCGTATTTGCAAGGGTCGCGGCTCACGGCCTGGGAACTGCAGCAGGATGGAATTCCGCTGACGCTGATCACCGACAACATGGTCGGCCATTTTCTGAAGACCGGAAATGTAGGAGCGATCGTAGTCGGCGCGGATCGCATCGCCGCAAATGGCGACACCGCGAATAAAATCGGCACGTATTCGATGGCGGTGCTGGCGAACGAAAATAAAGTTCCGTTCTACGTGGCCGCGCCAGTCTCGACGCTCGATCTCTCGCTTGCCTCCGGCGATGCAATTCCGATCGAGGAACGCTCGCTCCGCTGAAGTGACGCACATGGCAGGCACGCGGATCGCGCCAGATGTAAACGCAGCGCATCCAGCCTTCGACGTGACGCCGTCGCGATTTATCGCCGCGATCATTACCGAGCGAGGTGTCGCGCGCCCGCCATTCGCAGAATCATTGAAGCGATTAGCGCAGCAGTAGTCTCGTAGAGCGCCAGCTTCAGCACCGGCATCTTCTCCGATCGCCGCCGAGCCACATCGGCTATTCGTAACGAAGTGCTTCAACCGGGATTCATTCTCGCAGCTTTCCATGCAGGATAAACGCCGAAGCCGATGCCGATTGACGGCGGAGACCGTCAGGCCGGTCAGCACCCAGAACAGCGAAACGGTCGTCGGCAGCGACGGCGCGATCAATCGCACTCCAAGCGCGAAGAGCGCGCCCACGAGCACGCCGAGTGCGCCGCCGATTGCCGAGAGCGTGGTGGCTTCGAGCAGAAATTGCCAAAGAATATCCTGCTGGCGCGCGCCGATCGCTTTGCGAACGCCGATTTCGCGCGTGCGCTCCGTGACGGAGACGAGCATGATATTCATCACGCCGATTCCGCCGACGAGCAGGCCGACCGAGCCGACCGCGAACATCACCACGAAAATTCCCGTCGAGATCTGCTTCCACAAATCGATGAACGCATCCGGCGTAAATATTTCGAAATCATCGGGCTTGTCCGAAGGCAGCCGCCGCAACCGCCGCAACATCTCACGCGTTTCGTCCACGACCACCGGCATGTACTGCGCGTCGCTGGCTTTAACGAAAAGAACGTAATCGTGAAATTCGGGATGAAGCTTCTTCATCGTCGTGAGCGGCACGATGAAGATGCTGTCTTCCGGATTTTTCCCGCCGCCCAACGCTTGCTTCTGCAGGCGAGGCCACTCCAATCACCGTAATCTCCGTTCCTTCCAAAAGAATTTGCTTGCCGATGGGATCCTCGCCGCTGGGAAAGAGTGTCTCGGCAGTGTCGTGGCCAATGACGCCGACGGGCGAGCGATGATCCTCGTCCGTATCATTGAACCATCTCCCGCGATCGAGATTAAGATCGAAGATATTCTCGCGATCGCAGGCGTGTTCCCCTGGAGAATCACATTCTTGGCCCACACGTCGCCGCGTCGCACATTCGCCGAGCCCGCGCCCAGTTCCGGATGAAAGATGCGCAACGATGGCGCTGCCGCCTCCACGTGCGGAAGCTGCGCCAGATCGTCAGCCCACTCGCCCTTGAGTTCCTTGCGCTGCAGCACTTCGGGCGAGAGACGTCCGAGAGTGGCCCAGGAAAATCGGTAGCAAATAACGATGTTCGACCCGAGGCTCTGCACCGATCCGACCACATTCGAATTAAGTCCGCTGACGACGGAACTGATGGCGATCACCGTGCTCACGCCGATGACGATGCCGAGCACCGTCAGAGAACGAGCGCAGCGGATTCCGGCGCAAAGCATCGATCGCCAGAATCACCGCCTCGCGAATGTGCCCGATTTTTGGACTTCGATCTCATTTGCCTTCGTGTTCCGGTGATTACTCCGAGCGCAACGCCTCCACTGGGCTCAGCTTCGCAGCCTTGGACGCCGGATAAACGCCGAAAAACAATCCGACGCTCGTCGCCACAATAAAGCCGGTGATGATCGACCAAATCTCAATAGCGCTCGGCAGCGGCGAAATCCAAGACACCAGCTTCGCCAGCAAGAATTCCCAGAAGATTCCCCAAAGGCCGCCAATGGCCGCAATCGTCGAAGACTCGATTAAAAACTGAATCAGAATATCATTGCGCCGCGCGCCAATCGATTTTCGCAGGCCGATCTCGCGCGTTCGTTCCGTCACCGACACCAGCATGATATTCATGATCACGATTCCGCCCACCACCAGCGAAATTCCCGCGATCGCAACAGTGACGCCGAAAAAAGCACTGCTGATTCCCGCCCACAGCGACAAGAAACGAATCATTCGTCTCGATCACGAAATCATCCGGCGTGGCGTAGGCCACGATGCCGTCGGCCGCGCAAAATCTGCCGCACCTCGTCGATCGTGCGTTCGAGATTCGCAGCCGAGCCCGCCTTGAACCACAGCATTTCGGAATCGTCGCGTGCCGTAAATCACCAGAAAGCGCGTCAGCGGAATGATCACCCAGTTGTCGCGCGATTGGCCCAGCACCGAGCCGCGCTTCTCGCCCACTCCGATCACCAGGCAGCTCTGCCCATCCAGTCGAATATCTTTTCCGACGGGATCCACTCCCGGAAAAAGTTTTTCGGCGATGTCGTAGCCGATGGTGCAGACGCCGGCCGCAGCGCGACATATCCGTTTCCGTAATGTGCCGCCCTTCGATCAGATTGATGTCGTAAATGCGCGTCATGCGCGGAGTCCAGCCGCGCACATCGGCGTTCGAGATGTAATTCATGCCGTATTTCAATTCGCCATTCGAGTGCGGCACCGTCGCCGCCACCTCCTCGCACGATCCGCATGCGTCGCGCACCGCTTCGTAATCCTCAAACTTAAATTTGCGCCGCTTCTGCGCCGCTTCCCACTGGTCAATATTCGTGATGATCGCCGGTCGGCGATTCATCGAGAAACACGTCGGCGCCCAGATTGAACACTTTCTCCGCGACGTAGCGATTCATGCCGTTGACGATGCTGACCACCGCGATGACCGAAGTAACGCCAATCACCACGCCCAGCAGCGTCAGCACGCTGCGCATTTTGTGAGCCCACAGGCTCGCCGTGGCAATGCGCACAGCTTCGCCGAAGGCCATCGTGGTCTTGGTCGCCATAGGGCAGGTTGGTCTCTTCTATTATACGTGCGAGGAGCAAAACTACTTTCAAGAAGAGTTTCAGCGGCGTCCGCAGAGCCGGCCGTTCAGAACGCTAGAGTCAGGGATTGACCTCCGAGCGCAAGTGTTTGGCAAGCTTCTCGATTTTCTTGAGATTGTCGCTGAGGTCCTTGGGCAGCACGCCTTTCGCGACCTGATCGATCGATGCAGGCAGCGCATCAGCCAATTCGCGCAATTCGGCCGCGTCGCTCTTCAATTTGGTCGAATCGACCGGGCGAGCTTTGGGCTCGCGTGGCGGATCCGTCTGCTGATTGTTGATCTTCTGCTCGCCCTCGCGCATTCCCGGCGGAGCCGGACGAGATTGTCCGAAGTCCGTGGGAACTTTCGGACGAACGAGCGGAGCCTGTTGAAATGCCAGGCATACCACGCTCGCGCAAACTCCAAGAAACACACCAACAGAAAACAGAGTACCGGATCGCATGGCGCCCCTCCAGGACCGGCAAGAATCTGTTGGGCGCGATACTACACCTTTTTTGTTATCAAGCAAGCGGCGAAACGATCAGTGCCGTGCCCGTTGCCATCGCCACCAAGTGGCACGCGAAAAAAAAAAGGCCGCGGCGAGCATTTCTACTCGCCGCGGCCCGGGATTGAGGTTCTATTTTGAGCCGGCTGTTAGAACGTCAGTTTCACACCAAATTCAGCCTGACGCGGAACCGCGTACCAGTTCACACCCGAAGACGATCCGGGAGTGATCAGGTTCTGGCGGCCCGTGCACAGCGACGCGTCGAGAATGTTGCCCGAGCTGTCGCTGCAGCCGTTTTGGTTGTGAGCAGTCGTACCATTGGCTTCCCCAGGAGACCCACCCAACGTACCGTTCAGGATATTGCCGAACGGATCGTAATTGTGGAAGTTGAACACGTTGTAGAGCGCGATCTGCGGCTCGACTACAACTGTCTCAGGAAGCGCGTGGATCGAGCTTGTTCACTTTCAATTCCCAGCTGATGTGGAGGTCGAAGGTGAACAGCGGCGC
The DNA here is from genome assembly GCA_963838545.1 of uncultured Acidobacteriota bacterium. Lineage (GTDB taxonomy): Bacteria > Acidobacteriota > Terriglobia > Acidiferrales > UBA7541 > Palsa-147. The sequence continues at coordinate 262,415 of CAWIRL010000008.1, read as the reverse complement.
CACGCCGACTTGTCCCGCGCGCAGCTGTCCGAAGGCAGCGTCGGCGTAGCGACCGCGACCGCGCGATGCCAACTGGCCCGAGGTAAAGAGCCCGGCCGTAACCAGCGCCTGGCCTGCCGGCGTCAACTGCCCGGCGGAGGTGGAGTTGTAGTGTGCGATGAACTTGTTGATGTCCCCGTGCTTGACGCTTCGCGCCGAACGCTCCGACGTTGCTGCCCGGCACGACGTCCGTCGCCGTGGTTCCATCGCCTGTCACGTCCGTGACGAAGATGTCGCCCGGTGCGCCGCTGCTCGGGAGAAACAACGTAATCGGAGGCGCCGTATCCCAGTGAGTTGCGAAGGCAACTCGCGTGGCAAACGGGAAGTCGATCACGCCGCCGGCGCTGACCTGATGTGTGCGGTCAGCGCGCTCGGTCCGAAGAAGTGCAGCGGGTTGTTGAAGTCGTGTGCGTTGTTGACGAAATCCTGGTCCGCAACCATGCTGTTGAAGCGCGACAGCGTGTAGGAAACGATCAGGTTCATTCGCTTCACACCCGGCATCGGATGATTGAGGTTCGATTTCAACTCCACCAACAGGCCGTTGTAAACCGAACGGCCGATCGGGAAGAGCATCTGGTTCTGGCCGACGTTGGGATTCACGTCCAGGGAAGGCGCGAAGTGCGGGCAGCGAGGATCCGCTGGTAAACGTAACGTCCCGGAATCCATGCCGTTCCCAGCGAAGTCCGAAATTCCCGCACCCTTGGAGATGCGCAATCGATCGAGGCCGAACCAAAGCCCGTGCCGCAACCGAACTCGCATTGGTCGCCGAAATGGCGTTCTGTGCGTTGGCGACGTTCAGAAAGCGTGCATCGCCCGTCTTGTTCGTATCCAGCCCGATCAGATAGTGCGTCGACCGACGTTGCGAACGTAGTCGGCGGTCAGCACCGTGCCGTGCCCGAACTGGTGTTGGACTCCGGCGTTGATCTGAATCGAACGCGGTGAACGGTAGCCCGGCCCGATCAAGCTGATCGCCGGTCGAGTCCACGCCCTCGGCTAGAGTGCCTCCCACAAACGAGCCATTGGCCTGCGGGCCTGCGGCAATTACTGCCGCCTGATATTGCTGTTGGAATGCCGCGATATCGCTGACTACCGCGCCCGTAGGCTGGCCGCAGAAGTCAGGAGTTAGACTGCCACCTGCAGGCAACGGGACGTCCTCCGGCACCCCCAAAGATGCAGGCGAGCCCGGTTCCGAAAAAGAGTCCTGCTGGTAGACGTGCCGGGCGGTCGAAGAGAACGTTGTTGAAAATGGCGTTCTCATAATAGAGACCCGCACCTGCACGGAAGACCGTCTTTCCCGTGCCCCACGGATCCCACGCAAGACCCACCTGCGGCCCGAAGTTCTTGCTCGGAAGATTGATCCGCCGTTCCAAGTTCTGGAAGAACTGGTTGTCGAAAGCCGCGAGCCGGGAATGGCCGGCAAGTCGCTGTCCGCGCGTCCCGTGTCGCGTCCGTAGTGGAGACCGCGGTGACCGTCAGATTGTGACGGACCTTCCAGTTATCTCCGACATACAAGTCAAAGCGTGTGTCAAACTGTCCGCCGCCGGGAAGCCCAAACTGCGGGATCTCCGTGAAGAATCCCTGGCCATTGCCCATTGATACGTTGACTGGCCAGTGTTCAGCGGATTGGTGCGCCAGCCCGGCCAAGGCACCTGCCGTTTGCGACGGCGTCATCGCCGCCGTTCGAGAAAATCGCAACGACCGTCGGATCGATTCCGAAGAACTTCGCAAACCCGCCGCCCAGAATCTTGTTGTAGCCGACGCCGTAGCGAAGGACGTGGCTGCCGAATCAGTATAGCTGCCGTCGTACTTGACCTGTTTGTCGGTCTGGAAGGTATTTTGCGGAGCGAGAATGTTTGTGCCGGAGCAGAACTCTTCGCCGCCGGCGAGGCACGTGAAATCGAGCCCCGGGCTGATGAACAGCGCGATGCCGGGCGCCGGATTAAAGGATGCCTTGCGAGCCGTCCACGATGCCGTTGCGGAACTTCAGGTATTCGAAACGAATACTGTGCGTGAACTTGCCCGTGGTGAAGTCCGTTCCCACCGTGTACGAAGGAGTGTGGTCCACGTTGGCGAACGGCTGATACACGCCCGGGTTGAACCACGGATGCTCTCATTCTGGTCGTAGGTGAATTTCGCCGAATATCGTCCAACCGGTTTTGATATTCGCATCCAGGCGGCCCATGTACTGCCGCTGCTGGAACGGCGCGCCGAAGCTGCCGGACAGGGTCGAGAAAACACCGGCCAATTGCACCGGGTTCTGGAGCGTCTGGTCGGTTCGCTCTCGACGTCGCCGAAGAAAAACAACTTATTCTTGATGATCGGACCGCCGAGATCGCCACCAAACTGCTTGCGCCCAAAAGCCAAATCTGTAGGAGCGATGCGAGCCGAGATTTGATCGCTGCGGCCGTAGTAATAAGCGCCGCCGTGAATCTGGTTGGTTCCGGACTTGGTCACAACGTTGACGGTTCCGGAAGAAGTCAACTCGGTCGAGAGGTCCAGCGAAGAACTGGCCACCTGGAACTCCTGAATCGAGCTCTGCGCGATGTTCTGCGTAGTCGTGCCCACCGTCTCATCGCTGATGTCTACGCCGTCAACTTCGATTCGCGCCGTGCGGCCGAATCGGCCGCCGAACGATAGCGAAGAGTAGCCGTTCTTGGTGGGGTCGAACGTCGAGCCGTCCTGAATCTGCACGCCGGGCTCGAGCGCCGCGAGGTCAAGGAAGTTGCGGCCGTTTACCGGCAGTTCATCGATGTCCTGCGCTGTGAGCACGTCCTGCACAGTAGCCTGCTCTTCATTGACGTGCGTCTGTTCGGCAGTCACTTCGACGATCGTCGTCGAAGCGCCCAACTCAAGCTTCACGTTGGTCGAGGCCACTTGGCCGACCTGCACGGCCGCGGTGACCTGCGTGGTCTTGAAGTTGGGGGCTTCCACCTTGATTACATAGTTGCCGGGCGCGACGTTTCCGGAGCTGTATACGCCCGAAGAATTTGTGGTCTGGTCGAAACTCAAACCTGTGTCCTTGTTCGTGATCGTGACTTTCGCGCTCGGTGACCGCTGCACCCTGCGGATCGCTCACGACCCCGGTGATGCTGCCGGTTCCCACGGTAGCCTGCGCGAATGCAGCTTGCTGGCCGACGAACAACAAGGCCAACAGCGCAAACACGACGACGGTTAGTCGCCTAAAGTTCATCGAACTCCTCCTGATTTTTTGGTATCCCATTGAGAATCTAAGAGTCCCCCGAAGTGCACCCACACATTTCGGTACACTGCAAAGTGCACGTTCAAGCCCACCGGAAACATGAATTAAGCTGCTTATAATCATGGATATAGACAAACTCTCGGAGGGGTGGTCGGGGCCTTTCTCATTTTTCATATATGAGTTTCTAGAATAAAAGGTCGAATCTGGTAGAACCCGGGGCGGCGCGGGACGGCTCCATTATGCAGGGACTTGGCAATCGCTCTAGTCCCGACTAGGATTTCGAACGACAATGATGAGTCTGGAGTCTGCCGCGGAAAAGTGAAGGATTTTGGTTCGGTAAGGGCCGGCGATGCGGACCACATCTCGCGATCGCAACAGCGACGTAAAGGGCGCCGAATTCAAGCTGGAGGCAGAGCGATGAAAAACTTTTCCGCCTTCGCAATTTTAGCTTGACTCTTTACGATCGTTGCGGTAATGTTCCCGTTTGTCTGTACTCCTTCCTGCAGGCCAGGAAGTACTCAGCTCTTTGACAATCGAATGAGACGTGCCAGAACCCGTTTGGTTTGCCCTGCGTTCGCGGTAAGCGCATGCAGGGATTGAGTGAAAACCGAGCGATTTAATAAGTTCGTTCTTACGAGTCAAAATTCCGCTGGCGGAGCAATCCACCGGCGATATGGAGATTCGCAAGACACCAGTTTCAAATGAGAGTTTGATCCTGGCTCAGAGCGAACGCTGGCGGCGTGCTTAACACATGCAAGTCGAACGCGCAGCTTTCTGTAGCAATACAGGGAGTGGGCGCGTGGCGAACGGGTGCGTAACACGTGGGCAACCTGCCCTCAAGTGGGGAATAACCCAGCGAAAGTTGGGCTAATACCGCATAACATTCCGATGGCGCCTGCCGTTGGAATCAAAGGTCGCAAGACCGCTGGAGGTGGGGCCCGCGCCCGATTAGCTTGTTGGCGAGGTAATGGCTCACCAAGGCTATGATCGGTAGCCGGTCTGAGAGGATGGCCGGCCACACTGGAACTGAGACACGGTCCAGACTCCTACGGGAGGCAGCAGTGGGGAATCTTGCGCAATGGGCGAAAGCCTGACGCAGCAACGCCGCGTGGGGGATGAAGCTTCTCGGAGTGTAAACCCCTTTCGACCCGGATGAAACCCCGCAAGGGATTGACAGTACGGGTATAAGAAGCCCCGGCTAACTACGTGCCAGCAGCCGCGGTAAAACGTAGGGGGCCAGCGTTGCTCGGAATTACTGGGCGTAAAGGGTCTGTAGGCGGTGCGGCAAGTCGGAAGTGAAATCTCAGGGCTTAACCCTGAGGCTGCTCCCGAAACTGCTGTGCTAGAGTGCGAGAGAGGCGAGTGGAATTGCAGGTGTAGCGGTGAAATGCGTAGATATCTGCAGGAACATCCGAGGCGAAAGCGGCTCGCTGGATCGCAACTGACGCTGAGAGACGAAAGCTAGGGGAGCAAACAGGATTAGATACCCTGGTAGTCCTAGCCCTAAACGATCATGACTGGGCGTGGGCCCTGTACGGGGCTCGTGCCGGAGCTAACGCGTTAAGTCATGCGCCTGGGGAGTACGGTCGCAAGGCTGAAACTCAAAGGAATTGACGGGGGCCCGCACAAGCGGTGGAACATGTGGTTCAATTCGACGCAACGCGAAGAACCTTACCTGGGCTTGAACCGCACAGGACCAGCTTGAGAAATCAGGCCTTCCCGCAAGGGACCTGTGTAGAGGTGCTGCATGGCTGTCGTCAGCTCGTGCCGTGAGGTGTTGGGTTAAGTCCCGCAACGAGCGCAACCCTTACTCGTAGTTGCCACCCGCAAGGGGGAACTCTACGAGGACTGCTCCGGATAACGGAGAGGAAGGTGGGGATGAGGTCAAGTCAGCATGGCCTTTATGTCCAGGGCTACACACGTGTTACAATGCGCGCCACAAAGCGTCGCGAACCCGCGAGGGGGAGCTAATCGCAAAAAAGCGCGCTCAGTTCGGATTGCAGTCTGCAACTCGACTGCATGAAGCTGGAATCGCTAGTAATGGCGCATCAGATCGGCGCCGTGAATACGTTCCCGGGCCTTGTACACACCGCCCGTCACATCACGAAAGTGGGCTGTACTAGAAGTCGTCACGCTAACCGCAAGGAAGCAGACGCCCAAGGTATGACTCATGATTGGGGTGAAGTCGTAACAAGGTAGCCGTAGGAGAACCTGCGGCTGGATCACCTCCTTTCTAAAAGAAAAGGCAGTTCGGCCTGTTCTGTTCTGCAGGCGTCGGCTGTCCATCTGGCTCTCACGGGCCAGAGTCGTTTAGGTTTAACCCTGATCTGCGCAAGCAACCAGGGTCACTCACCACGGGTTCTGGCAGGTCTCACTCGATTCGCGGCGCGCACAAGCGCTCGCCGCCGTCAAAGAGCCACAAACGAGAAAAGGCCCGCTCGGTTCATTCGAGTGGGCCTTTTTCTTTTTGCGCGCTCGCGCGCCGCTTCTTTAGTCGCGTCCGCCGCCGGTTCGATTGTCCCCCGTCACCGCTACCCTGCTGGACTTATCGAATGTTGGCGGTTCCGTCCGAATTTTTCGCTTGACAGACTCATAACCTATGGGTTATGAATTAGCCATGGCCGCGACTCACTCAGAACTCTTCACCGCCTTGGCCGATCCCACACGCCGCGCGCTCTTCGAGCGCCTGAGCCGTGATGGCGAACAAACTGTGTGGATGCTGACTGGCGACTCGGGCGTCTCGCAGCCCGCGGTCTCGAAACATCTGGGAGTCCTCAAGCACGCGGGCCTGGTGCGCGCCAGGCACCACGGCCGGCAGACACATTACACCGCTCAGCCGCAGGCCCTCGCACCGCTCGTGGATTGGATGAGCTACTACAGCCGCTTCTGGCACGAACGCTTTGACCGCCTCGAAGACTTGCTGAAAAGGATAGACCAATGAATACTCCCGCCACTCGCTCGCTGGTGATCGAACGAGAATTGCCTCACCCGCTGGAAAAGGTTTGGCGGGCGCTCACGCAAGGCCACTTGGTCAAGGAGTGGCTCATGGATAATGACTTCCAGCCTGTCGTTGGCCACAAGTTTAAATTCCACTCGACTCCGGTGCCCAATTGGGACGGCGTCATCAACTCCGAAGTCCTGGTCATTGAACCCAACAAGAAACTCTCCTACAGCTGGGGAACGATGGGGATGGAAAGCGTCGTCGAGTGGACGTTGACCGCGACCGATCGCGGAACGCATCTGCGGCTCGAGCAGACGGGATTCCGCTCCGAACAAGATGCTGCCTATAAGGGCGCAACCTGGGGCTGGAACAAATTCATCGGCAACATGGATCGAGTCATCGCCGGCCTGCAATAGCGCAGGCATCGCACAGGGGGCTTGAACATGAAAATCGAGTTCAGCGCACGTTGGGTATTCCGCTCGATTCACATCATCTTCAGCATCCCGATACTCGGCTACATCTATAGACCGTTTGAAAAACTTCCCGACTACGCCGCTGCGACTCGGTTTGTTTTCGTTCCGACCATGGTCCTTTCGGGATTGTGGATGTGGAAAGGCCACCTAGTTCGACGGCTCTTCTCGAAGGCATCGGCGCAACAAAGTGCCGCAGCGAACCGCCGGCCGGCGCTATGAATCTGCGATGACAAATAAATTTCAAGAAACGGAGGGAACATGAAATCGAAAAATCATCCGAGCAGCGACGCCCCCGCAGCAAAGATCACCGAGCGCATTCAAGATCTGGGAGATTGGAGAGGAGAAACCCTGGCCCACGTCCGCCAGCTCATCCACGATGCCGACCCCGAAGTTCAGGAAGAATGGAAGTGGGTGAAGCCCACAAATCCGGGAATCCCCGTCTGGTATCACGACGGCGGCATCTGCACCGGCGAAACATACAAGCAAGTCGTGAAGCTCACCTTCTTTCGCGGCGCCTCATTGCCAGACCCGAAGAAGCTTTTCAATTCCAGCCTGGAAGGCAAAGTGCGGCGCGCCATCGACTTCCGCGAAGGCGACAAAATCAACGAAGCCGCCTTCAAGCAACTAATCCGCGCAGCGGTAGCAGCCAATTCCGCCGCCCGCCCGCAACGCCCAGCCAAAAAGAAATAGCACCTCGCACAGAAACTGCAGCGGCCCGGGCTCGAAACCGCAAGCCTCCAACGGTATTATCGCTTATACGTATAAGTTGCGTTAAGATGGCGCACCGCTCCAAAGCATCCCGGAGGTGCCCGCCATGCGAATCTCGACAGCTGCCGTCGGCCTCGGATTTTTTCTCATTCTCGGCGCGATGCCGGCAACCACCGCTCGCGCTCAACATCAACCGCCCGCACAAACGCAATCCGCAGAAAAATCGTCGCCTTCGATTGGTAGACCGCCGCAACCTTCACCGCCGCAACTGCAAAATCACTCGACGACCGCCTCGTCAAAAATCCCGATAGCCTCTCCGCGCGCGCCAAGCTGATTCGGTATTACTTTCGGGTATCGATGATCGCAGATTTGCCGGAACTCGATGAGAAGCGACATCCACATATCTTCTGGGTGATTGAACACCACCCTGAATCCGACATCGCCGGCTCTCCCGAGTCCGACTTCATGCCTCTAGGAAGACCCTCGAACATCGAGTCTTATCTGCACGCCAAAGAATTGTGGCTGCAAGAAATAGAAAAGCATCCCGCCGACGCCAAGGTGCTTCTGAATGCCTCCAACTTTTTTTCTTGGCAGAGGACCAGAAACAGTGCGCGCAAATCTTGCAGAAGGCGCTGGAATTGGCTCCCACCAACCCGGAAGTTCTGTTGAGGCACGCCCAATTTTACGAATTGAAGCGCATAGGTGTGGAATCGCCAGACCAAAGAGCGGATCTTTCCGCCACAGCGTTGGAATTTCGTGAACGTACGCTGCCCAACTTGAAAGGTATTGCGCGATCGAGCGCGCTCGAGAGCATGGCCACTGACGCACTCGAAGCCGATGATCTTCCCAAAGCCGAGCGGTACGCAAACGAACTTTTGCAGCTGAGTCAGAACCATGATTTGAGTTGGGATAAAGGCAACGCTGCGCATGAGGCGAACATTGTCCTCGGCCGAATCGCGCTACGGCACGGGGACACGGAAGGCGCAAAGCAGCATTTGCTGGCTTCGATTGAAATCACGGATTCTCCAAGCCTCACGATCGCCGGACCTAACATGATTCTCGCCAAAGAACTTCTCGAAAAAGGGGAGCGCGACGTGGTTCTCACCTATCTCGAATCGGCCTCGAAATTCTGGCAAACCGGAGGGGCAAAATTACAGAATTGGATCGCCACAGTCAAAGGCGGCGGCACGCCCGATTTCGGTGGAAATCTGGAATATTGAGAATACTTGCAGATGCCGGCAGGTCGTGCGTTGACGCCTGCCAAAGCGAATGATAGATTCGCGCCCTCCTACATCGCAACCAGGCATGGTTTCACCATCTCAGAAATTTCTGGAGGAACGACACGATGAGAAAAGCTCTTACGATTTTTCTGTTTGCCGCGGCGCTGCTCACCGCCAGGACCACCTTCGCGCAATCTCCCAACTTCGACGTCGGCCCCGTCTGGCGCGTCAACTACTACTCCATCAAAACCGGCCAGGGCGACGCGTTCTGGAAAGATTTCCGCGAAAATCTGAAGCCGCTTTATGACGAATTCAAAAAAGAAGGCCTGATCACCGATTACAAAGCGTGGGTCAATCCGACCATCGACCATCCGGGAGATTGGGATGTGGCCGTAGGCATCATGTATCCCAATTGGGCGGGGTTGGACGGTCTCGACGCCAAAGGCGCAGGCATCGCCACCAAGCACTACGGCAGCCGTCAAGCAATGATCGACGCCGGCAAAAAACGCGCGGAGCTCCGCGACCTGGTCTCCAGCAAACTCGCCCGCGAAGTAATGCCCAAGTAAGCCGCTGCACCAAGCAGCAAAATCACACGTGGGGCCCGGTCGTCAGCCGGGCCTCTTCGTGCATCTCGCGTCACAGCCCACTCGCCGCCTGAAGATTTCCGCAACGGACGCATCGCCGCGCGACGCCGAACCTACCCTCACTCCGGACAAGCCGCGCCGCCATCAATCCAAATCTTCAACTGCCCCACAGTCTCAGCCCGCGTCAAAGGCGGCAAACTCCGCCCCTCGCCAGGATCCCATCCCCAACCCACCAGATCATCATTGGCAATATGACTGACCAACGCCTCCAAAGACCGCCCGCCATTCAACTTCGGATCCTTGATATCCCGGCACAACTCCGCAGCCGACTTCCCCTGAAATACCATCTTCATTCCCGCCGGCGGCAAAGCCCACTTCGGATTCCCCGGCGGCATATGCGCCCCAGGCAAGTTCGCCGTCTGATGGCAAGTATTGCAACTCATCCCGTAAACGCCGTGCCCCGTCCCCCCGCGTTTCACATTCTGCGTATGTACGTGGCTATCATCGCCCTGCAAAGGCGCATCCCCAGCCGGATGGCAATTCTGGCACCGCGGCGAAATCAACACGCGATAAACCTGCATGAAAGCCGCCCGCGAAGCCTCCGCATCAGGCTTAGCCGCCCCAGCCCGCAGCGTCGCCGCAAATAAAATCGCCACCCCCGCCATCACGATAGCCGCAAGCCAAGCCCGGCGCCCATAGTTAGCCGTACTTCTGCCGCGTGCCCTCCGCGCCGCAGGGTGCCCCATGCGCCGTAGTTGCGCGTGGGTTTTCAAATTCGCCGCCAATCCCATTCGCTCTGCGCCGATTCATGCCTTTGCTCCCGAATCACCAACCAAATCGCTCGCGCGTATCGGCAATCTCCGCACTCTCTTCCCACAAGCCGCAAAAATCGCATTCGCCAAAGCCGAAGCCACGGGAGGCACTCCTGGTTCCCCAACTCCAGTCGGACTCGCCGCGCTCGGCACGATGTGCACCTCAATCTCCGGCGCCTCAAAAATCCGCAGCATCGGGTAATCGTAAAAATTCGATTTGCTCCACTCGCCCATCCTTCAAAGTAATCTCCGATTTCAAAGCCGCCGTAAGCCCGAAAATAATCCCGCCTTCCATCTGCGCCCGCACCGTCTCCGGATTGATCACGATCCGCAATCCACCGCGCACACCACGCGATGCACGCGCACCGCTCCATCTTTCCCCACCGAAGCTTCCACCACCTGCGCCACGTAGCTATCGAACGAAAAATGCGTCGCAATCCCGCGCCCCACTCCCTCCGGCAATTTCGCTCCCCAATTCGCCTTCTGCGCCAGCAAGCTCGAGCATCGCCAGCATCCGCGGCTGCCCGCCAGCAGCGTCCGCCTCAACTCATAAGGATCTTTCCCGCCCGCAAACGCCACCTCATCCAAAAACGCCTCCACCGCAAATCCCGTATGCGAATGTCCCACCGACCGCCACCACTGCACCGGCACTCCAATCTTCGGCGAATGTAAATCCACCTGCAGATTCGGTATCCCGTAAAGAATGTCCGCCGCGCCTTCCACCGACGCCGCGTCAATTCCATCCTTGATCCCAAACGATGCAAACCCAGTTCCCTCAAAGATCGATTGCCCCACGATCGTGTGCGTCCACGCCACCGGATTTCCGCCGGCATCGAATCCCGCCACGAACCGGTCGTGCCACATCGGCCGGTACCATCCGCCCTTCAAGTCATCCTCGCGCGTCCACACCACTTTCACCGGCGCCTTCGCCACCTTCGCCACTTTCACCGCTTCCACCACGAAATCCGACGCCGGATTCGCCCGCCGCCCGAATCCTCCGCCGAGCAACGTCGTGTGAATCTGCACTTTGTTGAAAGGCAATCCCGCCGTTTTCGCCGCGGCTGCGCAATCTCCAGTCTGAAATTGCGTTCCCGTCCAGATCTCGCAGCTATCCGCGCGCAAATCCACCACGCAATTCAAAGGCTCCATCATGCAGTGCGCCAGGTAAGGCACGTCGTACTCGGCCGTAATCGTTTTCGCCGCGCCTCCGAGCGCCGCATCCGGATCGCCCACTTTCTTCGCCATCAATCCCGGCTTCTTCGCCGTCTCCGCAAAATCGCGAAACATCTGCTCGCTCGAAAGATTCGCGTTCGGCACCCGAGATCCCAATCCACTTTCAAGTTTGTCCCGCCCCAATTTCGCCGGCCAGAATCCCTCGGCAATCACCGCCACTCCCGAAGGCACCTGCTCCACCGCCTTCACTCCCGCGAATTTTCAACGCCTCGCTCGCATCCACCTTCACCACTTTCCCGCCAAACACCGGCGGCCGCGCCACCACCGCCGTCAACATCCCCGGCAAATGCACATCAATTCCAAATTGCGCCGTCCCATTAATTTTCGACGGCGTATCCACGCGCAGCGTCGGCCTTCCAATCAGCGTGAAATCTTTCGCCGATCTTCAGCGTCACGTCCGCGGGCGCCGTCAATTGCGCCGCCGCATTCGCCAGCGATCCGTAAGTCGTCCGCCGGTGCGACGCTTCGTGATACACCACGCCTTTCTCCACCGTGCACTCCGCTCGCCGGCACATTCCAACGCTTCGCCGCCGCCTCCACCAACATCGTCCGCGCCAGCGCTCCCATCTTCCGGTAGCGCACCCATTCCGATGGCGAAGTCGTGCTCCCGCCCGTCATCTGCATTCCGAACACAGGATGGTTGTAGACCGTGTCCACCGGCGCCGCTTCCACCCGCACCTTGGCCCAATCCGCCTGCAGCTCCTCATTCAAAAGCATCGCGAGCGAAGTGTAGACGCCCTGTCCCATCTCCGAGTGCGCCGAAATCACCGTCACGCTTTCGTCCGCCCCGATGTGCACGAACGCATTCACCGCAAATTCTTTTCCCTCCGCCGCCAGCGACGCGTCTCGCGTCGCGCCGCCAGCGGCACATACAAACTCACCAGCAATCCGCCGCCAAGCGCCGCTCCCGTGCGAAGAAATTGCCGCCGCCCCACAGCGATCGAACTCCGCGCATGAACCCCGCGCATCGATCTCGCGCCCGTCCACGTTCTCTCGCAGAATCTTTCGCCCGTCCTTCGATCGCGGCTCGCATTGATCTTCGGCATCACAACGCCGGCGCGCTCATCTTTTTCCGCTCCCCGGCAATCTGCGCCGCGCGATGAATCGCCTTGCGAATCCGCGGATAAGTTCCGCAGCGGCAAATATTCCCGCCCATCGCCTCATCAATCTGCGTATCCGTAGGCTTCAACGTCTCCGCCAAAAGCACCGCCGCGCTCATGATCTGCCCCGACTGGCAATACCCGCACTGCGGCACATCCATTTCAATCCACGCCTTCTGCAAAGGATGCGTCAAGATTTTCGGAGAGCCCCTCGATGGTAGTCACGTGCTTCCCCTCCACCCGCGACACCGGCGCCACGCAAGATCGAATCGCCTTCCCCTCCAGATGCACGGTGCAAGCCCCGCAAAGCGCCATCCCGCATCCAAATTTAGTCCCAGTCATCCCCAGACGAATCGCGCAAAACCCAAAGCAGCGGCGTAGAAGGATCCACGTCCACCTCCACGCGCTTCCCATTCACAAAAAAGCTGGTCATTATATTTTCCCCCTGCGAGCCATCCCTCTCTCCGCGTTTCCCGCGAAGAGTCTCTAGCCCGCATCCGCCGCCGGCGTTCAAACGCTGCCCTTCTACCCCCCGGCGTTCTATCGCCGGTGTTCTACCGCCGCTGGTTGGATGGTACAAGCTTTTTCCCGGTTTCGCCCACCCAGAAAAAGAATCCCTCAAATCCGAAATCTCCGCCGCCGTAGACTTCGCCGTTTCCTTTGTAGCGGCGGGCGTTCACCCCCGCCCGGTGTAGCCTTAGCTTTTATCTTTTGCTTTTCCCCGCAGGCGCGTCGCCCCGCCTCTTCCAAAGCGCACCGCACAGGGTGCCCCATGCGCCGTAACCGCGCGTGGGGCTTTTCGGCCCCGCATTCTGTTTCGCCTCGCTGTTTCGCCTTGCCGTTTTTCCTCACGTTGTCATCCCGAACGCGCTTCAGCCGTGAGGGATCTGCATTTTCACCGCTTCTCGCCGTTGCCGTTTCCCCCATCTCAAATCCGAAATCTCCGCGCCCGTAGCCTCCCGCCGCATCCTTCGTAGGGGCGGGCGTTCACTCCCGCCCGGTGTGGCCGTGGCTTTTATCTTTTGCTTCTTCCGGTAGGAGCGCCGCTTGTTTACCCTAACGAAGGCCCGCCCCCGCTTTTGCTTTCCTGTTTTTCTCACGCTGTCATCCCGAACGCGCTTCAGCCGTGAGGGATCTGCATTTTCACCGCTTCTCGCCGATGCCGTTCCCCCAATCTCAAATCCAAAATTTCCGAGCCGTCGGCTCCCGCCGCATCCTTTGTAGGGGCGGGGGTTCACACCCGCCCGGCGTAGCTTTGGGTATATTCAAGATTCAACGCAACGGCGGCACTGTTTTGGCAACACCAGTCGGGTGATGTCCCTCAAAACGGAGATGATGATTCGAGAGGAAATTCGGGGAGCGAGAAGGACACGCCAGTTGCCAGCACTATTATTGTTTCCATTTTATCGGGTTCGAGTGCGGCGCGGCTTGAATGTCATGTTCTGAAACAGTGCGAACGAGTCTTTTTGCCACGCTCTGCCGGCCTCCGTTCTTACAAATTCATCATAAACTTCCCTTAAGGGCACGATCAAAGTCCCATCGTGTTCGGATCTAGCATCGTCACCGCAAAACAAAATGCAGACCGCGTTCCCAGGATCTCGATACGTTTCAAGGCGCCGTAACTTGCTTTTGGCTTTTTGAAGCCTGTTGTGGGTCACCTGGGCGATAATTCTTCGGCCATTCGCGCCGGCTCCGAATATATCTATATCTTTCATTTGGCCACCGATGGGCACGAGCAGATGCTTCATAACGGGCAGTCCGTCGCCGGGATCGTGGGAGCGGAGAAACTCTGCGCACATGACTTCCTGCTGACCGAAAGTCAGGGAGCCGAACTTGTCCTGCCGTCCAGGACCTTTTCCAGTGACAAGGTTCTCGACATAGTTTTTGACTGTATGCCATTTTGAGATCGTTCCTTGTTGCGGGCGGCACACGAGGACGTGCACCAGGCCTTTCTTCGCGACTAACTTAGCTTTTACCAGTGCCAGAGACTTCAACATCGCCGTGCGATCCCTCTCTCGCCAGCGTCCTTTAAAGATTTGAATTTTTGTGCGGGGACGAACAAACCCAATGACGCAGTCTTCCGTGTCGCGAAACTCGGCGCAGACGTACCCTCCGGCCATTGCGAGCTCATTGAATGACCGCAACGCTCGGCGCGCGTTTTCTTTTTTGTAGACTGTCGGATTTGTGCTGCGACTATCGGGACGACTAAAGTTCTCCTTCGCTTCTGTCCAGGGAAAATGAATCGCTATTCTGTGTTGTTTACGAAGACTCACAAGCGTGGAGTCTTCTACCTTAAGTTTTTTGGTGTGCCGTATGAAGTAAGTCGGATAGTTTGTCGTTTTTCTCTTTCGACTGGCTACAGTTCGATTTTTCCGCATGTTCTTTTACCTAGGGGTAGTATGAGGGATTCGGTAACAACGTCAACAACGGCGACGCAGGCTTGGGCGAACCAGCTACCGCGTCTCGATTCCTCACTCCCCTTATTTAATCCACTTGTCGAGGAGCACTACGTATCTCGAACCTTTATGGGGGTCGCCCCGCCATAACGGGAAATTGCATCCATTGAGATAAAGATGCGGCAGATGACGAATTGCGAAGATAATATGCCCTGAGCGATGACCTAGATGGAACGACCACGGTCCCACATTACCGACTCTCTCGGCAAGGTCCAGATGCGCAGTATCTTCGTTTCGCTAGGCTGGACCGTGAATGAGATTGAAGATGACTACGGGATTGATTTCGACGTGCAGTTATTTGAAGACCACAAGGCGACGGGCCACTGGTTCAAAGTACAATTGAAGAGTTCGGAAAGCACTGCGTATTCCGCACAAGGCGGCTTCATCTCAGAAACCTTGACGCGAAAACATGCTTCGCACTTTTCTCAAGAGGTCCGAGATCCCGTTTTTGTGATCCACGCCGATGTTAAGAACGGCAGGACGTTTTGGTACGCACCACAGTTAGACAATCCGGTCAGCGCAACCGATCCACGCGAGAATGTAACCCTCAGAATCCCCACCCGGAATGAATTGCCAGCTACGTTGCCCGACTTGGTGTGGGCTTTGCGGAGAATCCGAATAAGACTCGGGGCAAAGACTGTCGCCGAATCTCCGATATTCGAGTTCGTGAGAAGTATTGATGACAGCGACCGAGAGCAGTTGATTGCGAGTATCCAAGACAAAGTTGACGTGCTGAGACTCGTGAGAGTACGGGAACTAACGACCACCGGAAATTTGGAAGGAGCCGCCGCGGAAGCAAAGGCTCTAATAGAAAATCGACAATCGTCGATTCAGCTCAGGTTTTCTGGCGTGCTTGAAAAAGAACGCATCGACTATTTGGCATCTCGAAAAGCCAATACGCCGCAAAGCAGCACATCAGCAATCCACTTAACTACGGCGATAAGCTTACAAGAACTGACCAGAAAGGGGCCGGCGGCACTCAAATTCTTTGCCTTAATCGCACGGAAAGCAGCCGAGCTAGACGTACTGGCGTTTCAAGATCTCGGACTCTACATGAATTTGAAAAGCCACATAAACTCCGGCGAGCCTTTTATTGCATTGCGGCTTGCGGTGAGTTCTCTCCAAAGCACAAGTCGGATAGTCGGAAAATACAGTCAGTGTGTCAGGCTCGTTAGATATGCTTCGAATTCTAGACACCGGTGGGCGTTGCCAATGGCTCTGACGAGAATCGTTGAGGGAATAGGAATGTTTGTTATTCGCTTGAGAGACGGAGGGCAAGCCGATTCAGCAACGCACTACACCACGTCAGCATTCCAAATTTGCGAATTAGCTGCTTGGATCGCCGAACGCAATCAAGACGAAGCTGCTTTATCCAATGTAGTTACCTCGGTGATGTTGCTCGCTCACACAAATCAAGGCGAGGAACAGATTAGTAAGGCTATCGCGTTCGCTCGAGAAACTCTGGCGAAAATCAAGGACCCGGAACAGTTCGGAGTCACCAGCGACGCCTTGGATCGAGCCATTATTCGCATGTCCGGCGAACGGGTCGGGGCCGATCCCGAGAACGACTTACTCGTCCAGATAACAGAGAATCGCGCCACGGGCCTAGGAATCAACATGACTGACGACTCCAGTCCACTAGTACGAGCGATACGGTTGGGCATAACGGACTACCGCGCGGAGCGAGCGATCAAACATTGCGAGCACGCGTTTGTGAGTATCAGCGGCAGAGGGATTCCTGGTTACATCAGTGCCACCGCAAACCTTCTGCAATTACCGACAATGTGCGGAAAAATCATGCACTGCACTCTTCTCGACTACAGTTTAGAGGGTCGCACTCTAGATGCGGTGTGCGAACAGTTCAAAATAAAACACTGCGATGCTTGCAAAGATTTGTCCCCTCGGCCCGCCGATTGGGAGTATTCGGATGACTGGCTGAATGAAGAAAACGAGCGGCGCGCGGAGTTTATGGCGAAGTTTTACCAAAAACGCCATAAGAACTAACCTGTTCGGGCGGGTGGCCCAGCCTTTTCCGGAGCATTTGCCTTGGGTGCCCGATTCTTCCCGGTTTTTGGGAAGGGTCGGGGTTTCGGCCCGCTTTTGATTTTTCCGTCCATTGGACTCCCCGCCTCCCGTTCCGATCTTCTTTATGCCCATCGCGCCATCAGCAGTACTCCCTCACTAACCTATTGACAATTTGGTACTCTTATGCTACAAAGGTGCGAGTAGTGCGCAGTCCCTAAGCACGGGGCTGGCTCTCCTGAGCCCGCCGTAAGTCTGCGCCAAAAATTCAAGAGATTGCCACTCCAAGAGGATGCATGGCCCCAGCGCCAAGTTCGATAAACGGGTCTGGGCTGTCAATCGTCTCTGCGATTGCAGAGCAATCGACTCAGCCCAGCAAAATATCGTCTGCCCCGGACGATCTCAAAATCCCGCGCGGAACTCTCCCGCCTGCGAAATCATATGAAAAAACAACAAAAACACCAACCCACACCACCCCAAAAGTGTTTCGGTTAGAAATCACCCCTTTCCTTTGTTTTGTTGATTTTACAAGGAATTCTAATCGAACCATGTTTCGGTTAGAACAGCTCACCGGGGCGAACGAAAAACGAACAGCGAGAGGGGAATGAATCCGCCCCACGCCGCCGCCCATCTAACCCACCGGGGTCCAGGGCTCATGATTGAGCCCGGCTAAAACGGGGTCCGGGCTCATGATTGAGCCCGGCGAAAACTTATGACCATGAAAAAAGTAAAACTCGGCTCGCAAGGCGCCCTCGTCTCCCGCATGGGACTCGGCTGCATGGGCATGAGCGAATTTTACGGCGAGCGCAACGACGCCGAATCCGCAGCCACCCTCCTCCGCGCTCTCGATCTCGGCATAAATTTCCTCGACACCGCCGACGCTTACGGCATCGGCGACAACGAAGTGCTCGTCGGCAAAACCATTCGCAGCCGCCGCGACGAAGTTTTCCTCGCCACCAAATTCTCCTTCCTCCGCAAGAAAGACGATCCTTCCGTCTTCGGAATCAGCGGCAAACCCGAATACGTAAAATCCGCCTGCGACGCCTCGCTCAAACGTCTCGGCCTCGACCACATCGATCTCTATTACCAGCATCGCGTTGATCCCCAAACTCCCATCGAAGAAACCGTCGGCGCCATGGCCGACCTCGTGAAAGCCGGCAAAGTAAAATATCTAGGCCTTTCCGAAGCTTCGCCCGCAACAATTCGCCGCGCTCACAAAGTGCATCCCATCACCGCGCTGCAGACCGAATATTCTCTCTGGGCGCGCGACCCCGAAATCGAAATCATTCCCACAATCCGCGAGCTGGGCATCGGCTTCGTTCCTTACAGTCCGCTAGGCCGCGGCTTCCTTACCGGCGCGATCGCCAAACCAAGCGACCTGATCTCCACCGATTCGCGCGCGCAGCGCTTCCCGCGATTCGAAGCCGAAAATTTCGATAAAAATAAACTCCTCGTCGAGCGCGTGAAATCCATCGCCGATCGCAAAGGCGTAAAGCCCGGCCAACTCGCGCTGGCCTGGGTCCTCGCAAAAGGCGAAGATTTAATCCCGATCCCGGGAACCAAGCGCAGAAAATATCTGGAAGAAAACGCCGCAGCCGCGGACATCCACTTGACCGCAGCCGAAGTAGCCGAGCTAGAAGCCGCCGTCCCGCAAAATGAAATCGCCGGCGAACGATACGCGGCCGGCGCCATGAAAGCGATCGACCGCTAAATTGAAAATGAAATTAATCTCCGTCAACACCGGCCTCCCCCGCGAAGTGGACTGGCGCGGCATGACGGTGACCACCGGCATTTTCAAAGAACCGGTCGCAGGCCGCGTCCGCCTGCGCAAATTAAATCTCGACGGTGATCGCCAGGCCGATCTCACCGTTCACGGCGGCGAATTCAAAGCCGTCTACTGCTACCCGATCGAGCATTACGGCTTCTGGAAAAAACAGCTGCCCGAACGCGACTTGCCCCTCGCCATCTTCGGCGAAAATTTCACCGTCGAAGGCTTCCACGAAGACACCGTATTTCTCGGCGACAAATTTTCGGTCGGCACAGCGGAAGTAATCGTCACGCAGCCGCGACTGCCCTGTTTCAAATTGGGCATTCGCTTCGGCTCCGATCTGATGGTGCAGCGCTTCCTCGCCAGCGGCCGCACGGGATTTTACGTGGCCGTCAGGCGCGAAGGCGAAGTGCAGGTCGGCGATGAAATCCAGCTGGTCGCTCGCGACGCAAACGAAGTGCCGGTCTCGGCGATTACGCGGCTGTACACAGCGAAACGCATCGGCAACGAAGACAGGGACACCGTGCGTCGCGCCCTGAAAGTGGATTCCTTGCCCGCGGATTGGAAGAGCTACTTTCGCGAAAAGCTGGGAGAAATCGAAGGCTGAAATTTCCGCGGTGCCGCCGCTTTGGCGATGATTTACTCATTCGGCAGAACCAAACCTCCGTACTATGGTGAGCGGCAATCGCGGCATTCAAAATTTAAGCTCGGGCAAGATCGACGCTCGGGCGAGATCGATGCTCGGAAAAGATTGACGCTCGGGAAAATTGTGCGCATGCGCTCTGGTCTCAAATTCGCGATTCTCGCTCTGCTCCTCAGCGCCACCGCAACTGCGGGGCGGGCGCAGAGTCAAGCGCCTCCCGTCGCGCCCGCGCAGCGGGAGTCGGCTGCAAGCGCGACTGCGGCACCGCCGGCGAGTGCGGCAGCATCCTCTCCCGCTTCCGCAGCCGCGGCAAAGTACCAGGCCGCGACGAAACGACGGGCGCGCCACGTAATCACCGACGACGAAATTCGCGGCATCGGCTCGATTTACAAAGGCGGGGCGGGTCCTGACCTCAGCGGCATCAATGATTGCGATCGCAATTGCTTCGAAGCGGTGCGCCGGTCCGCGCGGGTTTATCCCAGCGGCGTGCAATGGAAAAAAGATCTGCTCAACGCCATCGAGCGCGTGCGCAACGACGCCCCGTGGCAGAGCCTGCTGAGCGATTTCGGAACGGTGCGCGGAAAATTCTGCATGCTCGAGCAGCAGCGCAATGACGAGCTCGCGGAACATTCCGATCCGAAAAATGTGACCGCGGGGGAAATATCCGTCGAAGAAAAATACGACCGTTTGTTCAAGGACGCGCAGGCGGAACTGCTCTCGCTCTACGATCGCGCGAGCTTGCTGCGGCAAGAGCACGTGATGAGCGCGCTCGAAATCGGATTCATGGATTACCAGACGAATCGCATCGTCACGACAAATTGCTACGCGATCACGCAGGCTGCCGGGCATCCCGAATCGGAGAGCAACGTTGAAGAGTAGGCGCGCAGCAGCGATCCGGAGCCGGATGAATTTCGGAACTCGCGCGGCCGTCGCGCTCGCTGGGATTTTGCTCGCCGGCGCGATGTGCAATGGCGCGGCGGCGCAATCGGTTGAGCCGCCCGGGGCGCAGCCGGCCGCAGCCGCGCCTGCCGCTACGCCGCCGGCCCGGCCGGCCGCTGTTGCGGGTCCGGCCGCCGCGGCGAAGCAGCCTTTGGCGCAGGAGAATTCGGACGCTAAGAAGGCTGCGAAGAAGCACAAAGTTTTTACCGACGACGAGGTTTATGCGCTGCGATACAAAGGCGGCCTTGCCAATGATGACGACGCGGGGTCGGCGATGATCTACGGGTCGATGGGCGCGTGCGACACCGACTGCGAGCAGGAAGTGAAGGAGAAACTTGGCGTCACCGCGGCGCAAGAAGGCGAATGGAAGCTGCAAATGACGGCGGCGCGGCGCGAAATCGGCGAGGACCACCGCTGGCGCGAACTCTACGGGCGGGGCCAGCAGACGATGAAAAATGTTTGCGGGCTGCGCGCGCAGATTCAGAACGCTCAGGTACCGAGCGGCGACGATTATCAATCGCGGCTGGAACGGGCCAGACAGCAGAAAATGTTTGAGGATGAAGAAACGGCGATGGGGCAATCGATGGAGAACATCATTGCCGCGGTGAATCAGCACGTGGAGCAATTTTCGAGCCGTGAGCCATCGCGCGCGGTGATGATGGCGGTGATTGCGGAACGGCTTTTTGATTCTTGTCCGGAGACGGATTCGAAGTAGCAGTTCGCGGGGCCAGCAAGAAACAAAATCTCCGATAACTTTCAGCGCGCAATCCGCGGATGCGTGGGTTGTTGCTGACTGCTTCGACGCTGCTATGACTTTGCAACGAAAAATTCTGATTGCTGGGATCGCGCTGATTCTTATCGGCGTGCTTGTCGTGGTGTTTCACCCGCACGCCAAGCAAACGGCTGCGGCGGCGGGCGGCCCGGCGCTGGCGTGGGAATATTTCAGCGATCACAACGCCATCGGCGAGCTTGCGATCGGAGCGGACGGTACTGTGTATGCCGGCTCGGCGGCGGCTTTGATCGCCCTGAATGCGAATGGCGCCGAGCGTTGGAAGTCGCCGGCGAACTCGGCGCACATTCCGGTGATCGGGCGAGACGGAAGCATCTATGCGGCGAGTTCGTGGGGAATCATTTTCGGATTTTCGAGCGATGGCGCGATGAACTGGAAGCCGGGATACGGGCTGATCGGATTCTCGGTGCCGCCGGCGATGGGCGATGGCGTGCTGTATTACGTCAACACCACCGGCGATATTTACGCGTTTCCGCCGCACGGAACTGAGCCGAGCTGGTCGCTCAGCACGATTCGTCCGGGAATGATGCATCCGTCATTCAGTCTCCCCGGAACGGCGAAAGTGGATGGATCGATGCGAGCGCCGGCGGTGGTGCAGAAGAATGGAATGATTGTGGTACCACGGTCGCACTGGCTGCATGAGTTCAGCGGCGAAGGCCATGAGGCGTGGATTCTGGAGCTCACTCCCGGCCATCTCGGGCCTGCGGCGCTCAGCAAAGATGGAACGATTTATACGGGCGACGACGAGCATCGCCTGTATGCCGTCGATCGTTCGGGCGAGAAGGCCTGGGAATTCCAGCTCGATGGAAACGTGATCGGATCTCCGGTGGTAGACGCGGACGGAATCATTTACTTCGATACGCCGCGGGTGATTTACGCGCTCAAGCCGGATGGCTCGTTGAAATGGCAGGCGCAGACGAATCACGATTGCCGCACGGGCCCCACGCTCGCAGCCGACGGGACGTTGTATATCGGCGCGAACGATGGCATGAACGCGTTCAATAGCGATGGGTCGACGAAATGGTGGTTTCGAATGAAGATGCCGGAGAGCGCGCCGACGATTGGCGCGGACGGGACGATTTACGTTTCCTGCGGATATTTCTGGGTGTGCGCCGTGAAAGACAGCGGCTCACCGCTCATGCAAAGCTCTTGGCCCAAATGGCAGCATGATCCTGCGAATACTGGACGGGCTTCTACGATTTTTTAACCGAGCCGTTTGCCGGAATTGCCCGCGAGAATTGCTTGCGAGAAAGTGGAGAAATGTAAGCGCCCGCGCGAAGTTTTTTTCTTCGCGCGGGCGATTTCGATGCGGTTTCTATTTCGCGCTTTGCTGCGTCCGTCAGTGCGGCGTTGGCCGACTTGAGTGCTCGTCGGATGCCCTTCGAGACTCAGGGTAAACCGGCACGGAGGTGGGCGCTGCTTGTTACTCCTTGCCGCCTACTGTTGGGACGTACCAGTGATCGGGGGCCATGATTTCCACGCCGTTTATTTCGGTGTGGACGCGGATGTGGCGCAGGCCGCCTTTCTTTTCCGGTTTATCGAGGGCGGTGACCAGATATTGATTGTTGAGAACGAAAATCAATTGTTTCAGGAACGGCGCGTAGGCGATGGGCGTTTGCGTTCCCTCGAAGAAAGATTCGCCGCCCGTTTCATCGGCGAGCTTCGAAAGATTGCTTTGGCCCAGGCTGACGCGGAAGAAGCTGCGTCCGGCGCGGCCCACGCCGCGGGCATAAATCGCGTGGATGATGAAGCCGGTCTTTTGCGCGCGCTCGATGGCGCTATCGAGATCGGGACTCGAGGGAATGTCTCCGCGGAAGCGATCGATGCCATCGGCAACGAGAAGCACTTCGCGGCGCGGCGCGCCGGTGGTGGGCCAGCGCTTCATGAGGTCAATGAGTGAAAGATAATCGCTGGCATAGGCGCCGGCGCTGCCAAAGGGCAGGCGCACGGATTTAGCGGCGGCTTCGTGATCGTTGGTGAAGTCCTGCGCGATCTTCACGGTGCCGTTGGCGGCGTAGAAGACGGCCACGCGCGCATTGGACGGCATTTCCTTGATGAAATCTTTGATGTCATTGAGCTGCAGGCCGAGATCGGTGCTGGTCTCTTCGTCAATGACCACGGCAAAATCGAGGGCGCCGCGATCGCCTTGCGCGGGCGTCCATTCAGAAATGCTGAGCCTGTTCTTGCCGTCGAGGACCTGCACGTCATCGCGAGTCACTTTTGGCGGCTCGGTGAAGTTCTTGCCCATCACGGTGACTACCGCGCGCACGGGGACGGTCGCGGACGGATTTTCCTGCTGAGCGTAGAGCGAGAGTGCTCCGAGGAGAAGGGCCGAAGTTCCCAGGACGACTTTTGCCAGGGCTGTGAGCTGTCGCATATTGCCTCCAAGAGGGGCATCGCCCTCCTGTAGATAAGATGCTTTCTAAGTAGCTGAAGTTCCTAGGGTAAAGGCCCGATATTTCATGCACCCGGGGGTATTTCCGTGCGCGAGGAAGGGCTGGGCCGGCTCTAAAAGCGCCAAGGCCTCAGTCCCGAGGGGCGAAGGCGAGACGCGCCGAACACCCTGGAACTGAAGCCTTGATGCTCTGAGGAGAGAAACTGTCCAATCTCTCCCGGAGCGACGTGCGAGGCCGGCAATCCGCGTCCTTCGGATGCCCGCCCCGCACGTAGGCCGGGAGCTACATCATCTACTTCACGCTACCTGCTTCATACTGCGCGCCAGGGCACGAATCAGAGTGAACGTAGGAACAACATCAAGTTTTGCTTGTCCGTATGCGACAAGTTTTGGAAGTTGCTAATTACCTGATTGGCCTCGCTGTGCTGGCTTGCGTGCGCATTGATGGCCTTCACCAGGCTGGAAGTCCGCCCGTCGTGCAGGAAGAATATCCGCTGTCCCAGACCCCACAAAGGCGCCGTTCGGAATTCATTTCCAGCGGCGGCTCCTTGAGCTACGTGGTCCGCCAGGCCGTTGCCCATGTTGTGGAGGAGGAAGTCGGAGAACGCATTCACCGGCACATTGGATTGATTGGTGACGTGTGAAATCGCACCGGTACTGATCGACGGCGTATGGCAAAGAGCGCAGCCGATGCGGCTGAACACGTGAGCACCCGCCGTGGTCTGCGCGGTTTGTGGCGCCGGAGTCGGCGGAGCAGAGAGGCGCGCGAACATGGCGAAGTTCACCAGGTCGGAGGAGTAAGCGGAGGGCGGGAAATTGCCATCCGTCTCGAGGTTGGTGTCGTCTTCGGCCTTGCCGTTGAACTGGCAGCTGGGCGTAGTGTCGCGCTCGTTCGGGAAGGCTTCGTTGGTGACGCCCTGTTCGACGTTATAAGCCTCGCCGGAGAAGATCAGTAGCGATTTGTTCTGCCCCTTCCAGCCGAAGCGAGTGATGGAACCATCGTTGCCCGAGCGATTCGGACGGCCGGAGATGCCCATGAGGGCTTTGGTGTGAGCGTTGGCCGAGGCGTTGCTCAGGATCGCCGTATCGGAAATATCTTCGACCAAACCGGCGCCGAAAACCGGCGTGGGGATGCGGAAGATGACATTGTTAGCGGCCATCGCGCCGGCGAAATCCGGCTGGGGGTCAACGCAACCCTGAGCGTCGGTGCGGCCGGCGATGGTGAAGAGATCGTGAACGCCGCCGTCCGCTGAGCCGTCCGGATTCTGCACGAAGCGCGCCTCGCGAACCGGGCCGTTGATCAGGATGAATTCCGGCACGGTGTTCGAGGCATTGTCGAGGGTGGCCACGGCGACCTGCGGGTTCACGGCCGGGCTGGAGCCACCGACATCCGGGAACGCGTGGCAGGAAGCGCAGCTATTGGAATTGAAGCCGGGCCCGAGGCCTTTGCCCTCTTCGCCCGGGATGCCACCGGAAACGGAGTCAACTTCCTGAAAAACGGCACGCGAGGCCGCGAACATTTGCAGATAGTCGGATGACAAGCCATCTCGCGGGCCTCCGGCGGCGGCCGGACCCGGCCGAACGCCTGGGTCCAGGCTATCGGCGCTCGAGGAATCCTGGGAGATTGCGCCGGTGGTGGCGATGGAAACTGCAAGAGCGAAAAATAACAACGACAGACGCTTGGTGAAAAAATATTCGATACGTTGCTTCATAGATGTCTCCCCGAGAGTCTTCCTCGGCTGGGTGCCGGAAAAAAATCAAATTGTGCTGCCGGAAGCCTGCTGGACGCCGAACCCGGAACACGCAGGTGCGAACGTCGAAGAGCCGCGAACAGCGGCGGGAGAGGCGGGCCCCTAGGTGAGCGCGTCGTTCCCAAAATCTGCGGGACGCGACCTTCTATGCGAGGGGTAAGTTATGCCTATGGAAATTTGGATACTACTGTACCGAAGTGTGAATTTGGTGCAGGACCGTACAGTTGCCCTTTTGGGGGGAGTACTCCGTTGCGATGTAGAACTATGAGAATTGAAAACGATTCGGGAAACTACGTAGTTCTCTGTATTTTCCCGAAATAGATGCTGTAGGCGGAGCGTCGGTAAGAGACGGAGGGCGCATGAGTTACGGAGGCGAAGTTTTCGGCGCGGGAGCGGAAAGTTTCGCGGGGTTGGGAGCGGGAACCGGGGTGGATGTTTTCTCCTGCAGTACGTACTGCACAATTACTGAGATGCGCCGGTTCGCCGGATCGAGCGGAGCTTGCGGCCGGCGCAGCATTTGATCGGCAAAACCGCGCACCTGGGAAATCTGATCTTGCCGCAGACCGTTCTGCTGCATGATGCGCCGCGCGGAATTGGCGCGATCCGCGGAGAGCTCCCAATTCGTGTAGCTGCTGGCGCCGCCGTAGGGTTTTGCGTCGGTGTGCCCTTCGATGCAAATCGAATTCGGCAGGCCGCCGAGTTCCTGCGCGAGTTTGGTGAGCAGATCTTGCCCGTCGGCGCTCAGGTGAGGGCTGCCGCTTTCGAAGAAAGTGCCATTGGAAGATTCCAGGAGGTCGATTCGCAAGCCTTCGGAGGTTACGGTCATTTCGATGTGGTCTTTGAGCTTGTCGAAATTGGGAACTTCTTTGAGCGATTTCTCGAGGCCTTTCTTGAGCTTTTCCATCGTTTCAGGCGCCAGCATGTAGTGATCGGCGACGCCGGGTTTATCCGTGGCAGGCTTGCTGGCAGTGCCGTTGGGATCGCGGAAATATCCGCCGACGGCCTCTTGAATTTTCTGGCTCTGGTTCAGCAGCCAGAGCACGATGAAAAGCGCCATCATGGCGGTGACGAAGTCGGCGTAAGCCACTTTCCAAGCGCCACCGTGATGGCCGCCGTGACCGGCTTTTTTCTTGATGATGACGATGGGCCGCTGGCCTGACATGGACAAACCTCAGAAATCTACTGCGCAGCCGGGACTTCCTCGGGCGCCGGCGCCGGGGCTTCGGCTCCAGCCGCTGGCTCCTGCGGCGGTGGCGCCGCTCTGCCCTTGCAGTACCGCTCGGCTTCCTCGAAGCCCGGGCGGACATGCCCGGGAATGGATCTCCTGCCGATCTCGACAGCGATGGAAGGGGCGGAGCCTTTCATGAACGCGATGATGGACACGCGCAGCACGTGATAGTAGGCATGCTCTTCTTCCGAAGTTTTCATCATGTTGGAAGCAATCGGCCCGACGAAGCCGTAGCAGAGCAAGATGCCGAGAAAGGTGCCGACCAGCGCCGCGGCGACTTTCTTGCCGATCTCCTCAGGCGGCCCGCCGAGCGCACCCATAGTGATGACCACGCCGAGAACGGCGGCGACGATGCCCAGGCCGGGAAGAGCGTCGGCGGTGGTGGAGAGCGCGTTAATTGGCTGGCTCAGATCGTGGTGGTGCGCGTCCATATCCGCTTCCATCATTTGATCGGCGTCAAAGGGCTCGACGCCGCCGCTGGCGGCCATGCGCAGCGTGTCGCAGACGAATTCGAGGGCGTGATGATCTTTCAGAAACGCGGGATATTTGGAAAAAATGGCGCTCTTGGCAGGCTCGTCGCTATCGGACTCGAGGGCCATCAGGCCATCGCGGCGGGCGCGGCTGAAAAGTTCGTACAGCATTTTCAGCGAGTCGAGGTATTTCTGCTTGTCGAAACGCGAGGCGCCGAAGACACCTGTGATGCCGCCGGCGATTTTCTTCAGGATATGCAGGGGATTGGCGATCAGCAAAGTGCCGATAGCCGCGCCGCCGATAATCAGCAATTCGGCGGGCTGGAGCAGGACGGACACCGGGCCGTGCTCCATCAAGTAGCCGCCCAGGATGGCGCCTATCACCACGGCGATGCCGATGATCACGAACATGGCAGACTAATCTCCATCGCTATCTTGCCGGGCTCAATCATGAGCCCGGACTTTGTTATTGCCGGGCTCAATCATGAGCCCGGACCCGCGGCGCTTCGCCTAAACCTCGAGGATGGTGAGGCAATTGCCGCCGGCGCTAACGCTGGTGCACATGGCCTGATGGGCGCGCTGCAGGAGCAATTCGAGGGTATCGCCGGCGAAGACCGTCGTTCCCCCCAGGGACACGCCCACGCGAATCGCATCGCCCCACCACTTGATCTCCGAATAGGAGACCATTTTCTTCAGCCGCTGGCCCACCTTCTCAATTTCCGCGCGGCTACATTCCGCCAACTGCACCAGGAATTCATCTTCGTTCCAATGCCCGATAACATCGTTGGGGCGCAGACTGTGCTCGAGAGTCTTCCCCACCACGCGCAAGATATCGTGACCGGCGCGCGGGCCGTATTTGTGGCGCACGCGGTCCATTTCATCGGCTTGAATGCAGAAAATGGCGAAAGGAATCGGGTGCGCGTAAAAGGTGGCCAGGCTCTCGCGCAGATGGGCTTCAGTAAATTCGCGCGTGAGCACGCCGGTCTCCTGGTCGAGGCAGCCATAGGATTCGAGCTTGCTCTTGCGGCGGTCCCATTCGGAGGCGGCGATGCTTTCTTCGAAAGATTCGGCGGCGCCGATGATGTGCCCTTTGGAATCGCGGACGGCGAAAGTCCGCAAGGAAACGGGGACACGGTGGCCGTCTTTGTGATTGAGATAGACATCGCTCTCGCTGCAGTGGCCATCGCGCAGAGCCGAATGGACTGCTGAGTCTTCGGGAAATTCGGGGACGGAGATGCCGTCCCCGGGGGCCACTAGCTGGCTGCGCGTCAACCGGCCGACGACGTCTCTGACTGAGCCGCCCGGTGATGCGTTCGGCGCCGACATTCCAGAAAACGATGCGCTGATCGGCGTCGAGGAGATAGACGCCGGTGGGAAGCTGCTCAAGAACGGTTCGCCAGAGTTCGGGACGGGCGAGCTCAAGCACAGTTCCGCTCATAGGGGAAAATATCGGCTGGAATTGGCCGGGCGTTAGGAGTGGCTGGGCGGCGCGATGAAATTCGCGCGGGAGCTGCGTTATTCGGGAGCGAAGAGGAAAACTTGCCGCCGGCGGTCAGGGAGCGCCGGCGGCAAGCCTACTGCTCAGGGAGTAGCCTGGGAAATCTGGATGGCGCAGCCGCCGGTGGTGGCGGAAGTGGAACAGAGCTGGTTGGCGAGCGGCGAGTAGTAGATGTTGGAAGCTCCGGCGCTCGTGGCCACGTTGTCAATCACGATGCCGGAGGTGCCGCCGGCTTCGGCGGTGGCGCCGGTGGTCGCCGAGGCGGGCGTGATGGCGCCGCTGGTGACATCGAATCCCATCACGCAACCGTTGGCCAGGCTGGCGGCGCCGCAACCCGCGGGTCCGCCGAAGGTGAGCACGCTGGCGAAAATGAAATCCTTGGTGCCGGTGAAGCTCTCGGTCACTTGCAGACCCGCCGCAAAAAATCCGTTCGTGAAATTGGAGCTGATCGCCGGACCGGTGACCGCGGTGGTGCTCATCACGTTGTTCGCGACGGAAACTTGATAGAGCGTGTTATTGGACGAGCCGGTGTTCCCGACCACG
Source organism: uncultured Acidobacteriota bacterium (assembly GCA_963838545.1). Taxonomy (GTDB): domain Bacteria; phylum Acidobacteriota; class Terriglobia; order Acidiferrales; family UBA7541; genus Palsa-147. The sequence goes on along the minus strand of CAWIRL010000008.1, from coordinate 233,603 downwards.
TAGAGCTTCCCGGAAGGGCTCGCCGGATTCGCGGAATTGAAATAATTGTTATCGAACATTCCCGACATCAGGAATTCGAAGCCGCGGCCGACGGTGGTCTCGGTGCCGCTGGCGCCCGCGGCAAAACTGGTGGGCAATTGGAAAACGCCGGCGCACGAAGAAAAATGCGGCGCGCCGCAAGGATTCGTACTCGTCGAGGAGTGACTATCGGCGCCGGCAAAGGTGTAGATCATCAGCGCGTTGGAATCGACGAGCGGCGCATCATTGATGCCAAACACAAAATCGAGGCGCGCGGATTTCACGATAGCGCCAGAGGAAGCATTCACTGAATAGAGGAAACCGCAGGGTTTTGCGGCTGAGGCGCAATTCGAAACGCCATCGGCCAGGAAATCGCCCACGAAAATTTTGCCGGATGTGGAATCGAAGACCGGCTCGGAAAGCGGCGACGCGCTCACCGTTACAGGCCAACCGCCGCCGATCGTTTCCGCCGGACTGCCGGCAAAGACGCCGGCAAATTTGTGCAGCTTGCCCGCGTCATCGCCGACGTAGATCGAGTCGGTGACGTAATCGACGAAGACGGACGAAGCGGTATCGTCCGCGCCGCCATTGAACGCGATGGTTAGGGAGCAAGGCGCGACGCAAGCGCGGTAACTTGCGGCGGTCTGAGCTATGGGAGCGGCGGGTAAGGCGGCCGTGCCATTATTGGCTTTCCATTTCAGCAGCACCAGACTTGCCGCGCCGGCGCTATTCGATTGCGCGAATGCCACTTGCGTGCCGTCGAAGGAGAGGACCACCGAAGTGACGATCGTGCCGCCGGTGTTGTAGCCCCAGTAGGTGGAAGGAACCGTGCCGCTGCAGCCCGAATAGAGATTGTCATAGGCGACGATGCTGGCCTGGCTGCCAGAACCGGCCACGCTGGTATTGAAAATGACGAAGTCCGGCGACGCCACATTGCCGCAATTTGCCGAAGCGACATCGAAAGAAAATTTTGCGGGAAAAACGCCCAGGCCGGCCGTCGCGCCGTTGCCCATGTTCATGCTCCAGTCGGAGTGAATCGCGCTCCCGCCTTTGTGCTGCCAGGGATTCGTGCGCGGTGAGTCGCCCCCGATTCTGAGCAGGGGCGAACCACTTGCGCCCGGAGGCGCTTTGACGAGCCCGCGCGGCGATTTCGGTGCGGCGAGGGGGGCGCGACCGGAGAGCGCTTCGGGAGCCGGCGATTCGATTCCGGATGAAGGCGCTGGCGCGGTTATCGGTGCCGAAAATACTTTTTCAAGATTTGCGCCCGACCGCGCGGCCGCGGCTCGTTTCGTTTGCTGAAGAATGAAGCGAGGATCGTTCACCACTTTCAGCCAGTGAAAATAATCGCCGCGCTGCATCGCCGATTCGGCGCTGCCGGGATCCGAGAAAATCAGGCGATGATGAGTCCAGTCGTCAGGCACGCCATGGCGCGCGGGCGATTGCTGGCCGGAAGAAAGCTGCGTGCACCAGAGCACCAGCAGCAAAATCGCGAGCCGCGGTAGCAGCCGTTTTACCGCATGAACATCAATCTTCATCGCCATCTCCCAACCAACTCGAATTCATTCCCAAGTCGTAGCCGGAAACTTCTCAGCGCCTTCTCGATCGCGCTGCGTAGATATGGGCGCTCGTCGTTTGTGCGCGCGGCCGTTTCACGCCCATCACCAATTCGAAGCGAAGACCAGGTTGTACGCGTTGACCGTGCCGATGCCGGTGGCGAAATCCCACCCGGGCGTGGCTGGAAATGCGGCCTGATACGTTGTGACGCCGACAGCCGATGCGACGCATTTCGCGTTGCTTCCTCCACCGCCGCTGATGGTGCAATTGGAATTTGTCTGGTAGCCATTGCCGGCGGTGACGAGCGTGATGCCGTTCACCACATGCGTGCCGGCGTTGATCGTCACCGTGCATGTGGCCTGCGAGGCGGCGGTGCCGCCGTTGTAGGCCGTGGTGGTGTTATTCGGCGCGGCGATCGTGCAGGTGGGAGCGCTCGTATAGCCCGCACCGCCCGCAGTGAGGCTCAAAGTGGTGATCGCTCCCGTGGAGAGAGCGCCGGCAGTTCCCGACGGACGATTGCAATTGCGAAGAACTCCCGCGAGCGTCGTGCAATTGACGTCGATATCGCCTTGCGTCACGTCGTAGAAAACGCAAGTGGACGAAACGCCGCGGCGTGGCACTGGTTGACTGCTAGAATTGCACGTGGCATTGCCGGTGGCGCCGAATTCGCTGCCGGCAATCGCGTAGTACGTGGGATTGGGATTGCCCACCGTGGCTCCTACGCGTTGATTTACGAGCGACTGAATCGCGGCCATGATCGGCGAAGCAAACGAAGTTCCTCCCGCAGCATTCCAGCCACTCGGCGAACCCGTGCACGCGACGCCGCCTCTGCCTGCTCCGGTATCGGAATAGCAAAAGACGAAGAAGTGGCCGAAGATCCCGTTGGCGGAAAACAAGGAAACGTCGGGAATATCGCGGACGCCATCGTTCGGATTTCCGAAAAGCCCGGCCTGATAAGAGGGCTTCGCGTAACCGGCGCAGGTGCCGCCGACTACGCCGCCAGTGGAAGCCGCGCCGGTGGCGCATCCGCTTGGCCCGCCACTGCCGGATGCAGTGGTGCGCAGACCGGTTCCGCCCTTTGCGGCGTTATTGCAGAAGCCGCCGCTGCCGTTGACGGTGCCCGAGCCAGTGACGAATGTGGCGATGAGAGCGCTGGCGCAGGAATCGTTCCAGGGAATTTCGGGAATGTAGCCGACTGCCGATTCGAACGTGGAATTGTTCGTCGCGCTCCAGTACGTCGAAGTCTGATTGTTCAGCGTGTCGCTGAAATCCGTCCCGCCGACGGAGACATTGAACGGAGTGGAAGAAAAGCCGCTGACGCCGATGCCATGCGTGGCGGAATTGGCGTTGGCATCGCAGCTCGCGGCGCTTTCGTCGCCGGAAGAAACGAAGACCGAAACACCCAGCGCAGCGGCTTGCTGATACGCGGTGTTGTAAGCGGCGTTCGCGGCCGCGCCGTTCGACGCTTCGCAGAAACCGTAGCTGATGCTTACGATCGCGGGTGGATTGCCGGCGTTCAAAAGATTTTGCAGCGCGATCAAGCCGCCGAATGTCGCGGTGTTCATGCAGGAGGCCAGCACGATGGCAGCATTCGGCGCGGCGGCGCTGGCGTACTCCGCGTCTAGAATTGCTTCTCCATCGTCCGCGTTCACGCCTGGATTGGTGCAATTGCCGCCGAAGTTCGGGTGCACCTGCGAGAAGCTGCCCGAGGAATAGCCCGCGAGTCCGAACGTGGAGCGGAAAGTGGACCAATCCGCGGTGGAAAATACGTTCGTATCTTCGATAACAACGATCGTCTGTCCCTGGCCGGAAAGGCCCTGGCTGAAGAGCGGATTCAAATTGTAGATCGTAGCGAGATCACCGGGCGTAACCGCGAAGCACGAGCCGCCGCAATTGGCGCTGGCGAAAGTGAATTCGGTCTTGGGCTTGTACATCGTGCGCGGCTTGAAATCGTGCATCGAAACGATTCCGGTGATCGCCGGAGCCAGCGACGCGGGAATCTGCGGATCGTTTACATTCGCGAAGTGCCTTTCGCTATTCACATCGAGGAAATGAATTTCCACGCGCAGAGCTTCGCGCAATTGCGCGGCAGTGCCGGATATGTCCATGACCATGCGGTTCGGGTAAACGGCGTTGACCGTGATGCCGTGGGATTCCAGCCAATTCGTGATGAAGCGGATATCGGAATCGGAGACGCCGTATTGATCGCCGAGCTGCGCGGCGGTGAGCCACTTGCGGTAATTCGGCGATGTCTTGTCGGTGAGCCCGGCGATATATTCATCGAGCGACGCTTCGGATTCCGCCGGCCGCTTCAATTGCAGCAGCATGTGCTCGATCTTGAAGCCTGCCCAGACGAGGCCGCGATCGTGCCGCGCGGCGGCTTCCGGGCGCGTGTTGCCGCGAAGGGTAACGCGCTTCGATTCGTCCAGCCGCTCAGTGATCAGATTGTGCGATTGCCACTGCGCGCCAGAGGCTTTGGCGCTGACTTTAATTGCAAGCAGGGAGATGGCGAGTACGCTTGCAATCCCAAGCAACCCGACCACAAATTTCCGAATCATCTATGACCTCCACCCCGGAAAACGCCTTCGCTGCAAGGCCAACTAACGCAGAATGTTCCCCGTAGCCGCGACGCGGCAGATTGGAGCAGCATGTCTACGAGGACGTGTGGGCTATCGTGCGGGGCTAGAGGAATCGCGTCAACGCGAATTTGGAATGTTGTTATCCAGAGGGTGAACAGTTCTGTCGCGACCGCGCCGCTAGGGATGAACCGCAACGACGCATAGTAACTTTTTGACAAAGGTTCGGAATTCCTTCGCTCGTCCGGAAATCCGCTGGCGGTAAGCTGAGGGGACCACAATTATCGAGGGGACCCGTGGTCCAAAGTTCAGCAGCAAGCACTCCGGCCAGACCTGCACGGCGCAGCACCCGGCTCGAAGAAATTATTCCGGTGACGGTGAGAGGCGTGGACGTTTCGCGCGGCCCTTACTGCGAGGGCGTCACGACTTCGAGCATCAGTTGCCACGGCTGCAAATACGAATCGAAATATGAAGTGGTGGACAACTCCGTCGTCATTCTGGAGCTGGATGCCGCGAAGCCCGGTGCGCCTGCTGCCACGGCGCGCGGCCGCGTGAAGTGGTCCAAGCGCCCGCCGTATGGTGGCGCTCTTTTCCAGACGGCCATCGAATTCGACGTGCCGGGAAATGTGTGGGGCATCAAGTCGGCGCCGGGCGATTGGTTTCCATTCGATCCGAAGAAAGCCGCCGAAGCGGAATCCACGAAATCGAAGCCCTTCGCCGTGCCGCGCCACGAGGCCGCTGCATCGCCGGCGAAATCCGAGGAACATTCCAGCCATTCGAGCGCGCCGCGCGATTCGCAATCGCCGGCTTTCTTTGCGCAATCCAACCGCCCCATCAGCCAATTGATGGCCGATTTCCAGATGCACATGGAGCGGACGCTTTCAGAAGCCGCCACCGCTGCCATTCAGGAAAAAGCCGCGCCCACCCTCGCGGAAGCGCGTTCGATGCTGCAGGACGAAGCGCGGCGCGCGATTGCCGCCGCCGCAGCGATCGAAAGCGAAGTGTGGATCAAGCAGTCCGTGGAACAGATGAAGCATGCCAGCGTGGAAAGCGCGCGCACGCTGCACGCGCAGTGGATGAAGCGCATCGAGGCGGATGTCCACAAGGCTTCCGAGCGCATTGACGCCCGGCGTCGCGAATTGGATCAGCTCGTGGAGACCACCTCCTCCAGCGCCATCGAGCGCCTGCACAGCGCCACCGAATCCACTTTGCGCGAAGGCATGGACCGCATCGTGGCGCGCTTGAAAGAACAGCTCGTGCCGTTTTTGGATCAGGCGCAGAAAACCGCGACTGAATTGAACAAAGGCAAGGAAGAGGCGAAGAAAATCGTCGAGCAATCGCTGCAAGTTTCCACCACGCACATGGAAGAATCGCGCCGCCGCTTTGAAGTGGAGTTCGAGACCATCGTGCAGCAGCGCCTCGACGCCGCGCGCCAGGAGCTCGAGCAGGCCGGCATCGCCGCCGTAAATTCGGCGCTCGATCATCTCGGCGAAAGCACGCAGAAGTATGGCGCCGCGGCGCGCAACAAGCTGAAAGAAGCGCTCGCGGGCGTTTCGGATTCGGCGCTCGACGAATTGCGCGTTCGCGCCGCCGAAACTTCGCAGCAGTTCGCGGAAAAATTGGTCGAGGATAGCCGCAAGCGCCTCGAAACCGTCGGCAACGCGATTTCAGAAATCGCGCGCGGGTTCGGAAAGGCTTCGTGACGTTTTAGGGTTTGGCCGGCGGTTGCCGGCGAGGTCTGAACGGCCATGGAAGAACAAACCATAGCTCGCGATCTGGACTCACCGGCGCAAACGCCGCAGACGCAGGCCGCAAATTGCAGCGTGGAAGGCTGCGCGGGCGCGGCGTCGGCGCGATTTGAAGCGCGCGCCGTCTGCACCGAACATTTCCTCACCGATACCGCGCGGGAAATCGACGCGCGCGCCGCGCGTCTGAAGCAAAAGCCGCTCGAAGAACACGAAATGCAATCCTGGAAAGAATTTATCGCCGAATGTACTTCGCAGGCGCAGCGTCTGGCGCAGGACGATCGCAGCGTGGACAAACGCACGCGCACGCGTTTGCTGGACCTGGTTCTGCGCGCTTCGCACCTGAGCCAGAGTTTGCGCCGCAGTCCGCGCGTGCAGGCCGCGCTGCCGATCTGGCTGCGCCGCGAAGATCCCGGCAAAAGCTGGGAAGAAGAAACCTGGACCGCAACCGTCAGCGAGCACGGCGCCGGCCTGATGTGCCGCCACCTGGTGGAAACGGGGAGCACCGTAGTGCTCTGCCGCAAAGGCCCCGGCGATCGCGCTCGCGCCCGCGTCGTTTATTGCCGCTACGATGGCGATGGCCGCCGCCAGATCGGCGTGGAATTCATCGATCAGAATGATTTCTGGGCTCTAAGCCAAAAAGCCCAATCCGCGAAGTAAGTTCCTGCAACGCTCCAATCCAAATCATGTGTGACGCGCGCCCAGAAATCCATTTTCGCCGGGCTGGCGCCGAGAAACGACGCGCCCGCGACATGCGCGCGCCCAGCCAGCAGCATCAACCCGCCCGCGACGATCGCCAAAATATTTCGCATCGGCAAATTTTCTTCAGCAGCCTCTAGTCTCCAGCTTCCAAAAAGCGTGCAGCTCCCAGAATCCTTGACCGTCTCGCTCCGCCGCAGCTATCATAACCGCATCACTCCGCTTTTGCTTTTCTCCGGAGGGCCTGTAGCTCAGGTGGCTAGAGCGCGCCCCTGATAAGGGCGAGGTCGGTTGTTCAAGTCAACCCAGGCCCACCATTTACTTTCAGCAGGTTACCGATCGTCGTCCCACAAATCCCAACCCACAAAAATCCACACTTGACATCGACAGATAATCCACTACCATATGGTTGTGGATAAGCTAGACACAACATTTGCGGCTCTGTCTGATCCAACCCGCCGGGCCATGATCGAAAGACTCTCCCGTGGTCCTGCCTCTGTGCATGGATTGACGGAACCGTTTGCACTCTCGCAGCAGATGATTTCAAAACATATTGCCTACCTGGTGCGCGCGCGGATTGTGATCAAGACGAAGCGTGGAAGAGAGAGCGTGTGCGCGCTTAGGCCACAGGCGATAAAGACAGTCAGCGACTGGGCGATTCGCTATCGCCGATTCTGGGAAGAGCGTCTCGACAGGTTGGATGTGGTGGTGAATCAAATGAAGAAAGCGGAGGCCAGATATGACAAAAAGCAAGCTTAACGAGAAAGAGCGGATGGTTATCACCAGAATTTTCGATGCTCCACGCGCATTGGTTTGGAAGGCGTGGACAGACCCGAAATATGTGATGCAGTGGTGGGGGCCGAAGGGTTTTACCGCGCCTGTTTGCAAGATTGATTTTCGCGTAGGAGGAAAATTTCTCTGCTGCATGAGAGCGCCGGATGGGCAGGAGGGCTGGAATGGCGGGGAATACCACGAAATTGTGCTGCACGAGAAGATCGTTTACTCCATGTACTTTGCCGATTCGAAGGGAAACAAGGTTGATCCGGCGCAGCTTGGAATTGAACATGAGGCCATAGAGGATGCGCGCGACGTGGTTATTTTTGAGGATTTTGGAAACGGCCAGACGAAACTCACCATGATTGGAAATGAACCCATGGAAGAGGCGAAAAACAGCGGGCAACTAGAGGGCTGGAATGAGACCTTCGATAAGGTTGCCGAAGTTGTTGCGGGGCTAGCGCAGGCGAAATAATAAGTTGAAGTTTTGATGGTCGTCTTGCGCGAGATAAAGCTAAGGCCGGCGGCGGAAGCTTAGTTAGAACGGGCTTCTCGCCGCTTGGCCGAATAGCCGCATTTCCGGCTAAGCGACCCTTGGCTCGATTGTTGCCGTTTGCAATTTAGCATTGCCTCGGCGAATCCAATAGGAACCTGTCCCACCCACCAGTCGGAATCAAAGATTGTGCGCCCGGAGGCAGTCGGGGCGGCGGTATCAAACAGAACAAGCGCACGGCACGTTTCCACTCGCGGCGCCTAAAGTCGGCCCTGAAACAGCCGACAAGAACAGTATGGGCGCTTCGTTGTATTTCCATCCACCTCGTCCGGCGGTCGACAGCCTTCAAGGCACAACCGGTGCTCCGGATCCGCTCTACCTCCGAAGGGTCTCCAGGCCCAGGATTTCACGGTGCTCCCGGTTGTTCTTGATATTGATTAGCATTTTGTGGATATGCGGGTGCGGCGATTCGAGCACTCCCCCTGCGAGAGTATATAAATTGGTGACCATCGCGGACCTTCACTTCAATCCGCTCTATGATCAAACTTTGTATTCGTCCCTCGTGGCCGCCGACATAAGCCAATGGGCCGGTATTTTCCAGACATCCACGCTAACCGCTCCAGCGGCGCGCGGAACGGACACGAACTACCCTTTGCTGGTGCTCACCCTGGCGGATATGAAGCAGCATATGGGAGAAAGTCCGGTAGTTTTGTCTACCGGCGACTTACTCGGTCACAACATACCGCCGAATTTTTTTGCCGCGTATTATCACGCGACGCCCACAACCTACCCCACCCCGGACCCGACGGCCATCGCGGCTATGCAGCAGTTCGTCGATAAGACGTTTGCCTTTGTGGCCGCGCAGATCCGGGAGTCCGCCGGCAACGCACCCGTGATCTATGCGCCGGGAAATATTGACACGTACGGACCGGGGTTGGGACCCGACAGCACGTTCCTGACGAACAACTCCGCCGCCGTCTACAACCAGTTCTTGAACGCCAGCGTGGACCAACAGACCTTTCTCGGGACGTTCACCAACGGCGGCTACTATTCAGGGCAGCCCGTGGGATCGAAGTTGCTTGTCATCGGGCTAAATACCAATTCGTTTGTCGCCACATCGCCCAGCATCACCCAGGCCCCCGCGGAACTCGCGTGGCTCGATTCCCAGCTCGCTTCGGCGCAGGCTTCCGGTCAAAAAGCGTGGATCTTGATGCATGTGCCACCGGGCGCCTTTACCCAGGGCATGGCCGGCGATACGCCGGGGCAGCTTGACGATGGCAACGTCTCGATGAATTGGGACGCGAATTACCAGTCAACGTTCCTGCAAACGCTGTCCAAGTATCCCGGCGTGGTCACGATGATGCTCGCCGGACATACGCACATGGACGAATACCGTCTCCTGCCGTCTGGAGACGTTCTCGATCAGTTGCCGGGCATCAGCCCCTGTTTTGGGAACAACCCCGCATACAAACTCTTAACAATTACCCAAGACACGTTTCTGCCGGTGGACTACGAATCGTTCGACTACGATCTCTCCAGCTTGCCGGCGCATTTCAATAGCCTCTATACGTTTTCTTCCACCTACCATCTGCACGGCACGCTCAAAAGTTCGTTGCCGCAGTTATATCCGCAGCTGACAAGTGACCAGAGCCGACGTGACGCGTACACGTATTACTTTGCTTCCGGCAGCACCGCCTTGAATCCCGTCACCAATGCGCCGTGGAATCCCATCGACACCGCGAACTGGCCGATCTTTTCCTGCGCCATCGGGCAAATCAACGAGCCGGACTATGTCGCCTGCGTGAACGCCCGGTGACGCACCCAAGGAACGCGATCTCATTTCGCGCTGGCGTCCGCCTGCATCACTCCGAAAGTATTTCCCTCCGTATCGGTGCAGTACGCGAACCAACCAATCGTCGGAATCGCGGTCTTCGGCATCACCACTTTGCCGCCGTTCTTGGTCACCGTCGCCACCGCCTCATCCACGCTGACCACGCCGATCGTATTCACCGTCGCCGCGCCCGGATGCGGCCGCTTCATCATTCCGCCGTTAATCCCCGGCTGCGAATCCGGGCCGGTCGTCACCAGCCAATACTCGCTCGGCCCGCCCCACTTATCGAATTTCCAGCCGAATGTGTCGCCATAAAATTTCGACGCCCGCTCAGGATTATCCACATTCACCTCAAAATGAATCACTCGTGGCATAACGATTCTCCTTTGTTTTCGATTTGCTAAATTGGAATGGAAATTTCGGCGAAAGCCCTGGCTGCAAGCACTCAAGCCCGCGCGGGCGTCGAAGCAGACTGATATTTCTGCGTGGCGTATCCGACGATCAACCCGACAATCCCGCCCGGCAGCATGATCTGAAAATAATAGTGATTCGGCCCTGGCTGCATCTGCGTCACCCCGAACGCCAAAAGCAATCCCACCGCCAGCCCGAACGCAATCCCCAGCGGCAGCGAATTCACCTTCCGCGCGAACCATCCGATCAGCACGCCGGCAATAATTCCTTTCACCATCGAGCCCATCACGATCCCCACCATTTGCGCGCGCACTTCCGGCGTGAAGTAAGCCGTAAGCCCGTCAAAAATCCCGAGCAGTCCGCCGAGAATCAATCCGAACACGATCTTGTTCATGGACTTTCCTCCGCCCCTCGGCTCGCTCCCGACCGCGCGAGTCCGATCCGTCTTCACTCTTCCATTCAACGCCCCGCGCGAATTCCTTTAGCGCGTGCGCCACAAAATCAATAAATATTCGCACCACCAGATAAGCCAGCACCAGTACCACCGCCACGCGATTTCGCGCTGCCACGCGCACCGCTCGCCCGAAAAATCCCTCCGGATACGCGCTGAATCGGAAGCCCATCGAGGTAGCCGGCCACGTCCCCGGCCAACTCCTGCGCCGAAGCGTATCGCGATCGCGAATCCTCGGCCATTGCCTTGCCGATAATTGCCGCGAGCCGCCGCGGAATTTTCTCGCCGCCCGGCGGCGACGCAAGAAATTTCAATATCGCCCCCAGCGAATAAATGTCCGCGCGCGCATCGAGCTGCTCTACTTCGCCGCGCGCCTGCTCCGGCGCCATAAATCCCGGTGTTCCGAGCACCGCGCCGTGCGCAGTTTCCGCCGCGCCCGTTCCTTCAGGCTTCCGCGCAGTCTCTGCATCAGCCGCAGCAACACCCTCCGTGCCAAAATCCGGCGCACGTGCATCTTCCCGCGCGCCGCCCACAATCTTCGCCACGCCCCAATCCATCACCAAAACTTCGCCGAAAGGTCCCACCATCACGTTCGGCGGCTTCAAATCGCGATGCAATACTCCGCGCGAATGGGCGAACGCCACCGGCTCGCAAATTTTCTCGAATAGCCGCAAACGTTCCGCCGGCGACGCCGCCGAGCCAACCCATTCGTCAAGCCTTCGCCCCTGCACATATTTCATCGTGTAAAAAACGCGCCCATCCGCCAGCGATCCCACGTCATGCACCGGCACAATACCCGGATGTTCGATCTGCGCCAGCACGCGCGCCTCGCGCATCAGCCGCGACTCAAGCTCACCCGTTCGATCCGGCAAGTCCAGAACTTTCATCGCCACGCGCCGCCCCAGCCGCGCATCCTCCACCAAAAACACCGCGCCCATGCCGCCGCGTCCGAGCGCGCCCGCATAGCGGTAAGGCGTGCCGCTCAGGTCCGGCTCGTTCGCCGCATCACGCAAACGCGCCACGGCATCATCCGAAATCCAGTTCATGCAGGATCCACTCCGAAAATTGCGCGCGCCTCTCGCCGGAATTCCTGATCGCTCGCGCACATCTCGCGCAATTTCTCGAGCGCGATGCGCCGGAATTCCCGCCGCGCAAACGAAAGATGATTGGTTACGTCTGTCACCGCGATTCCGAATTCCCGCGCCAGATCGTCGTAGCTCGCGCGCGCCGCCCCGCGATCGTCCAGGTCGTAAATTTCGAATAGCCGGAAATGCACCTGCTTCCCGCGCCCTTCGCATTCCGCCTTCAGCGCTTCCACCGCCAGTGAAAAAAGGCTGCGCACCCACTCTTTCTCGAAAAATTCCTCCATCGATTCCGGCGAGGCAATCTCGCGGACCTGCGGCGCGGCGCGGAACAGCTCTGTCTCCGCCGCATCGAAATCCAGCGAAAGATGCACCGCATCGCCGCCGCGCTTCAATCGCTTCGCAGCCTTTGCCTCGTTCGCCACCATTCCATCCACGCAAACGCGCAGAAATGTGCGCAGCCGCGCCTTCGCCGGATCGTAGCGATCGAGAAATCCCTTCTCGATCACTCGCGTGAAAAATTCCTGCGTCAAATCCTGAGCGTCCTCGCCCGGCTTGTTCCAGCGTATGCGGATGTATTTGTAAACAGGCTTCCAGTAGGCGGAAATCAGCAGATCCAGCGCGCGCGTACGTTCGGCGGGATCATCGCTGCGCGCCGCCAGCACGGCGGACCAGCGCGTGGGCGGAAATCTGCCGCCGCTCCCGCCTCCTCCTCCACCGATGCCGGAATCCTCTGACACACGCTGCCGTCAATCGCCTAAAGCAAGGCGATGACTTCGATTTCCACGCGCGCGTCCTTCGGCAGCCGCGCCACTTCCACGGTCGAGCGCGCCGGAGGCGCCGATGCAAAGTAACGCGCGTACACTTCATTCATCGCCGCGAAGTCATTCATGTCTTTCAGGAACACGGTAGTCTTCACCACTTTGTGCAGCGACGATCCCGACGCTTCCACGATGCCCTTCAAATTTTCCATCACCCGCTCGGTCTGCTCCTTGATTTCCGTGCCCACCATCGTTCCTGTGGCCGGATCAAGCGCCACTTGCCCCGCCGTGAAAACGAATCCATTCGCTTTCACCGCCTGTGAATAGGGCCCAATCGCTTTCGGACCGTGCTCGGTAGCCACAATTTCGCGCATCAATATCCTCCTGGAATCACTTTACGCCGGCATGAAAAGCGAGTCGATTCTAACGAGCCCATACCCACAGGTCAAAATGGCGCGCAAGACGCAGTTGGTTTACGCCTATGTAGCGCCGTCCCTTCAGGACGGCATCTGGCTCTCAATCGTTCGCCAGCAGCCGCAAACGTACGCGGACCCATCGAAATATCGTTGGCACCTTTAGAACTGAAGCGAAGCGTACTATCGAACCGGCGCGCTGCTCGAAGAACTCGCCGGTGGCGTCGCATCCATCGCCGGATATCTCCGCATCACTTCCGTCTCCGTAGCCCGCGCGCGCCTCATGGCTACAATCCCGGCAACCTGATCATCCCGGATTCCCCGCCGCACAAATTCAAACAACGCCGTCTGGCTCAATCCCGTATCTTTCAATCGCGCCAATGAAACGCCCGAAAGCGCCTGCTTCCCCGCCGCATGCCGGCGCGCAACTTCCATCACCACGGCGTCCGCAAGCCCCGTCAATCGCATCGCCTGCAACTCGCCGGAACCGATTCGCCAAGCTGCTTCATACTCGCCAATTCCAGAATTTCGCTTTCCGTCATCCCGACCTGCACCAGCCCGTCCGCCGCATCCGCAAAATTCACCGGCTGGCCCTGGCTGCGCGCGATCCGCAGCAATTCCACGCAGGTCTTGTCGCTCAACCCTCCCATCTTCGCCTTGGCCACTTCGGCGATCTCCGCATCGGAAGGAGTCATGGTCTTTGATCGCCTCGACCGACGAAAAATCGATCCCGGCTTTTTCGAGCGGTTTGGTGTCTACGTAGCGGGTTTTTTGGCAACCGGAAGAAACCAGCACAGCGAGAAACGCAGCTGCAGCAAACGCCGTGAATACGAATTTACGTTGTGGCATCAGCCTTCGACCGATCTTCCCAAGCTCAGATGCCACTTTCGCATCGCTGATACTTGCGAGCGTACGCACGAACCTAAATGTTGTAGAAGCGCTCGATGCCGAAGATGCCCGGAATCTTCTTGATGTTGGTGAGGATGCGCTCCAATTGCTTGCGATCGTGGATATCGAGCGCCACTTCCACGCGCGCGTGCAAGATCCTCGCCGCCGCTTTCGAAAGTGCGGATATTCGCGCCCGCATCGCTGATCACCGTGGTGATGTCCGCGAACATTCCTGGGCGATCCTCGGTGCGAATGCGCAAGCGCACGGAGAACATCGCGTCGGTCGCGCTGCCCCACTCCACCGGAATTCGGCGCTCGGCTTCATACAACAAGCTTCTGCACATTCGGGCAAGCCGTGCTGTGCACCGCGATGCCGCGGCCGCGCGTCACGTAGCCGACAATGTCGTCGCCCGGAATCGGATTGCAGCACTTCGAGCGGTACACCATCAAATCGTCATGCCCGCGCACAACGATCGCGCTGTCGTTCATCCCCAGCATGCGCCGGAACGTGGAGACCAGCTTCGGCTGCTTCTCTTCCGGCTTTTCGGCCGGCGATTGACCCGTCGCTTTGGTCAGCACTTGCCGCGCGGACCATTTTCCGTATCCTAGTTCCGCATACAAGATCCTCCACGCGCCCGCAGCCGTATTCCGAAGCCACTTTTTGCAGCGACTCATCCGAAATCTGCTTCAGGCGGATTGCCCGCCTGCCGCGCTTCGCGCTCGAAAAGCCGCCGGCCCACTTCCGTAGCTTCCTCGCGCTCGTGCAGATTGATCCAGTGCTTGATCTTGCTGCGCGCTCGCGAAGTCTCGACAAACGCCAGCCAATCGCGGCTCGGCGAATGGCCTTTCTGCGTCAGGATTTCCACCACGTCGCCATTCGCGATGTGATGCCGCAGCGGAACGATCTGCCCGTTCGCTTTCGCTCCGACGCACTGGTGGCCCACTTCCGTGTGCACCGCGTATGCAAAATCCACGGGCGTGGCGCCGCGAGGCAGCACGATCACGCGGCCTTTTGGCGTGAACGTGTAAACCTCTTCGGGATAGAGATCCACCTTGAGCGTCGAAAGAAAATCGCTCGGCTCCTCCATCTCCTGCACCCACTCGATCAATTGCCGCATCCACACGGTGCGTTGATCGTCGGCCGCCGAAGCATCGCGGCCATCCTTATATTTCCAGTGAGCGGCTACGCCCTGATCCGCGATGCGGTGCATTTCCTGCGTGCGAATCTGCACTTCGAACGCCTGTCCGGCATGAATCACGGTTGTATGCAGCGATTGATACAGGTTCGGCCGCGGCATGGCGATGTAATCCTTGAATCGCCCCGGCACCGGCCGCCAGATCTGATGAATCACGCCCAGCGCGGCGTAGCAATTTCGCACCGTTGTCGGTGATCACGCGCACCGCGAGCAGGTCGTACACCTGATCGAGCGGGCGCTGCTGCTTTTCGATTTTGATGTGCAGCGAATAGAGCCGCTTGATGCGGCCCTGCACTTCAGCCGGAATTCCGTTGGCCACCAGCTGCTCGCGAATCGCGCCCTGCACTTCGTTCAGGAATTTGTCGTGAACTTTCTGCTTCGACGCGACTTTCTTCTGCAGCTCGAGGTAACGACGTACGCCTCCAGATAGCTGAACGCCAGATCTTCCAGCTCGCCGCGAATCAAGCCCATTCCGAGGCGATTCGCCACCGGCGCGTAAATCTCCAGCGTTTCTTGCGCGATACGCTGCTGCCGCTCGGAGGAAAGGAATTGCAGCGTGCGCATGTTGTGCAGCCGGTCGGCCAGCTTGATCATGATCACGCGCACGTCATTGACCATGGCCAGCAGCATCTTGCGGACGTTTTCGGCTTGCCGCGCTTCAGGAGCCAGAAGATCCAGGCGGCTGATCTTGGTGGTGCCTTCCACCAACCGCGCCACTTCGGTGCCGAATTGTTCGCCGATGCGCTCGAGCGGCACTTTGGTATCTTCCACCACGTCGTGAAGCAGCGCCGCGCAAAGCGTCGTCGAATCAAACTTCATGTCCGCGAGAATGTGCGCCACTTCCAGCGGATGCGAGAGGTAAGGATCGCCGGACGCGCGCGACTGGTCGGCATGGCGTTCGGCGGCGAAATCGTAGGCGCGGCGAAGGACGTCGGTGTCGTCGCCGGCGCGGTTCCGGCGCATCTTGTCCATCAGCTCGACGAAGCGCAAATCCAGCGCGCGTCGCGCCGCCGCGGAAACGATCGGTTTACCCGAGGCACTCATGGCTTATCAAAACCTAGCAGTATTGTAGCGCGGCTCAAGCCCGGATCGCAGCGAAGGCACCGAAGCGACAACGGGCGGTGCTGTCTTGCACCCGTGGAAGCTCTCAACAATTATTGGCGCGATTGCGGGCTAGGCGTTTTTCTTCAATTCGGCGAGGACCAGCTTGGCGACTTCCTTCAGCGTATCGAAGACGCCTTGACCCGTGATGGCGACGCCTTCGAGCGTTGGCTCGCCCTTCACTTGCAGCTGTTTCTTCAATTCGTCCACGGACATGATGTTCGGGCAGGTCGCGCTTGTTGAGCTGCAGGACGTAAGGAATGGTGGCGAAATCGAGATTGTGATCGCGCAAATGCTCGCGCAGATTATCGAGCGTTTCGAGGTTCGCGTCCAGCCGCTCTTCCTGCGAATCCGCGACGAAAACTACGCCGTCGGCACTCTTCAGAATCAATCGCCGGCTCGCTTCGTAGAAAACCTGGCCGGGAACGGTGTAAAGATGAAAGCGCGTCTTGAATCCGCGCACGGTGCCGAGATCGAGGGGCAGAAAGTCGAAGAAAAGGGTGCGATCCGTCTCCGTCGCCAGCGAAACCATCTTCCCTTTTTGATTCGTTCCCGTGTGCTCGTAAATCCACTGCAGATTGGCGGTCTTCCCGCCAAGGCCGGGGCCGTAATAAACCAGCTTGCAGTTGATTTCGCGTGCAGGAAAATTGATAAACGGCACGATTTCCTCAGAAATTCACTGGCCCGCTACTTATAGCATACGCATGCGCGGCTGGCCAACGCGCACGCTGGCATGTGCTTCTGATTCGGCAACTTTTTTGCGCTTGACCGTGACCCCCATCGCGGCCAAATCAAGTTGCGAGATCAAGGTGCGCGGCCTTTCGAAGAGCGAAAAGCCGGTATTGCAGGTGCTTCGGCAACCGCCGAATTGTAGAGAAAATCGCGGCCTAAGGCGAGACCTGAGTGTCGGTCAATGTCGGCCAGCTGCGATGCGGCCTTACCGGCCGGCTGTCGCGATACCAGGGCGCCTTCCAGCGCATTATATTCGCGAAACTGCGGCAGGGGTTCAGAAATCCCATGCCCAGCAGAAAAATCGGATTGGTGGTTCGCGCGTCGCCGTAGCGGATGATTTGCATATCCATGAAATCTTCGCCCATGGCCCACACCCAGCCGCCGAGCGGCGTGATCACCAGTCCGACGGTGCCGGTGCCGTTCGTTTTGTGGCCGGCATTTTTATCGAAGGCCGTGAGGCGGCCGGTGTTCCCGATGGAGGCTTCGCTGATCGGACCGAGCTTCCATTGCGTGCTGTAAACCGTGGACCACAGCAGCGCCCAGAGGCGGCTGTGCCAGTATTCCTTGGTGTTTTGAAATTCGATGGACATTCCGCGCGGATAATTTTGCAGGAAAATATCCATGGTGATCGCGCCCATCATGGGGTGGCCGACGTAGTCGTCGGAGATGGGATTAGCGTCGTTCCAGCGGCTGAATTTGAAGCCATCCACGGAATCCATCCAGTGCTGGAACCAGTGGCCGTGGAAAGTGGAGTCACGGACGAAAGTATTGGTGGAAAGATTCCAGGTGGTTTCGATGGCCAGATATTCGGTTTGCTGCGCGAGGGCCGGCCACCAGTGGAAGCGACATTCTTTCGAATCGAGAGTTCCGGATTTGCACATGCGCGAAACGTCCCATGGTGGGACGTCGGTGATTCTTGGCGCGTGAATTTCACTTCTGTTTTTCGGCGCCACGCTGCCGGGAAATCTGCTCGAAGATTCATTGGCATTGAGCGCATCGGGGGAACCAGGATCGGTTGCGGCTTTCGTTTCGGCGGCGAATTTTGTTTCCCTCGGGAGAAGGCTATAGCGGTCGGCCAGGTGCAGCGTCATTCCCGGAGGATTTAGATTCAGCGGCGCTCGCGAGGGCCTTTCGCTGGCGACTTGCGCGTTGGTCGGGTGGCAGAACGAGGCGGCGCAAAGCGCAAACACACCCAGCCGCAATCCGAATTTCATTCGACTTACTCCGAAAATTACCCCGGCTGATTCATCAGCCCGGACATTGTTGTTCCCGCGGCCGAAGAATGGCCGCGCTCTTCCGGGACGCGGGAAATTATACGCAAGCACCGTTGCGCATCCAACAACTCAGACAGCTGGCGGTGCCGAAAGAGAAAGAGACGGTGTGCTGGTGGCTGAAGTTTCCCGTATGCGTTCGTTTGACCGCCTCCCTTGCCGACCGATATAATGGAAAATTCCGCCCAGCCCGAATCCGGCGCTGGGCGCTCGCCCGACGGCCCTGTGAGTTTCCGGCATCGCGCGATAGCCCGCTTGATGCGGCAGCAACAACCCTTCACAGAATCAGGAGCCAAGAGCAAATGGTAAAGGCCACACAACTGCGTCCCGGAATGGTTATCCGCCACGAGGGCGAGCTTTACACCATCTTCAGCGTGGATCACCGCACGCCGGGGAACAAGCGCGGGCAGATGCAAACGAAGATGCGCAACCTGCGCAGCGGGTCGATCATCGACTACCGCTTCCGCGCCGAGGAATTCGTGGAGCGCGCGGTGTTTGACGAAGTCGAGTTCGAATTTCTTTACGGCGACGCCGAAGGCTACCACTTCATGAATACGTCGAGCTACGAGCAGATGACGCTGCAGAAAGAATTGCTCGGCGACACGACCGATTACCTGATTCCCAATCTTCCGGTGAAACTCGAATTTTATGAAAACAAGCCGATCGGCGTTTTGCTGCCGGATACGGTGGACCTGACTGTAGTGGAAACCGAACCGAGCATTCAGAAGGCGACGGCCAGCGCGGTGATGAAGGCGGCGAAGCTGGAGACGGGGCTGACGATCAACGTGCCGCCGTTTGTGAGCAATGGCGACAAGGTGAAAGTGGATACCACAGAGGCCCGGTATATTCAGCGCGTGCAGTGAAACGGGTTGCTAGTCAGGCCCTAAAGTCGAGGTTTAGACCCCCCCTGTTTTGTATCGAGTAGAATTTTGTTTTCTCCTTTGTTTTCAGCAGGTTGAATGAAATTCTATTCGTTTCCGTGTATCGAGTAGAATCGCGTTTTCCGGGCTTGTCGCGCGCTCCTTGCGGTTTCCGTTAGACTCCTGGTCTCCTAATTCTGGGCGCGGCGAACGGCTGTCTGGAGGCAGCCTCGCGCCGGATTGCGACTGACTACCCGTTTACTTGTATCATAATATCGCTGGAAATGCAAGGAGAATCGGAGCGATTTAGCGCGATTTTCGGCGTTGAGGCGATTACCCAGGGAGAGGCGCGGCTGGAAAGCCTGTGGTAGAACTCGACAAGACGTTCCTTAGCGGCTAAAGAGGCATTGATTTTGCGGCATTTGCGGCGCGGCTGTCCTTCGACAGGCTCAGGGTAAAAAGCCGTGCCCTGACAAACCGTCCCCAACTAGTAAGTTCACTTTACATTGAAATTACGGTGGGTTGTGGTTACCTTCTAGCGCGCTTTGAAATTGGATCGGCCTGCTGACGCGGGGTGCAAAGGACTCTATGGCTCAATACGTTTGCACGCGGTGTGGAACTGGGTTTGAGGCTGCTGGTGAGGGGACGGCGGCGCCGCTGTGTGCGAATTGCCGGAAGATCATTGCGCCGGGCGCGGTTGCGCGGATTGGGACTGGCGGATCCTTGCCGGTGCTTACTT
Source organism: uncultured Acidobacteriota bacterium (assembly GCA_963838545.1). Lineage (GTDB taxonomy): Bacteria > Acidobacteriota > Terriglobia > Acidiferrales > UBA7541 > Palsa-147. The sequence continues at coordinate 214,008 of CAWIRL010000008.1, read as the reverse complement.
TGGGACTCATCGCGGTCAACGTCGCCGTGTACATCGCGATGATTGCTAGCGGCGCTTCGTGGATTTCACCTACATCGACGGATGCGCTGCGCTTTGGTGCGGATTTCGGGCCGTTGACGCTCAACGGGCAGTGGTGGCGGCTGTTTACCAGCATGTTTGTGCATTTCGGGATCATTCATATTGGGCTGAACATGTGGTGCCTGTGGTCGCTGGGGGATCTGGCGGAGCGGGTGATGAGCCGCAAGGCGTTTCTATTTCTGTATATCGCGTCGGGACTGGCTGGGAATATTGTCAGCGAACTTTGGAATCCTTCGCGAGTGAGCGCGGGAGCATCGGGCGCGGTGTTTGGAGCGGCGGGCGGGCTGGTTGCTTTTATTTATCTGAAAAAAGCGCCCATCAGTATGGAGTACGCGACGAGGCGCCTGAAGAGCCTGGGGATTTTTATTGTCTACAACCTGGTCTACGGAATGAAGGCCGGAGTGGACAATGCGGCACACATAGGCGGAGTGCTCTCGGGCCTGGCGATTGGCGCGGTGATTCCTGCGATGATCGCGGGCTCGTTTGGGAAAGCGGCGGGAAGCGAGGGTGGAGGCGGAGAAGTTGCAAGTGCTCCTGTTCCGCCTCCGCTGGGCGGCGGGAACGCGGCGGAATCGCGGCTCTGGCTGGTAATGGCCGCGACGGCAGTGATACTTGGCCTCGGAGCATACGCAGCGGCGCACTACGGCCAACCGAAGATCGCAGCGCAGCGCGCGGATTTTTTGAACGATTTTCAGAATGACAGCGCGGCATTGATCCCTGTGCTAGAGAAAAGGGTGCTGCAGGATTCGCAGGACTTTGCGGGATTTGCGCTTTTGGGAGAGGCGCATCTTTTTGCGGATGATCCGAAAGTGGCGTTGGTGCCGCTGCAGAAGGCGATTGGGATTGTGCCGGAGAGCGCGAGCACGCATCACAATCTGGCGCTGGCTTACATCGGGAGTGGAGATTTCGCGTCCGCTGACAAGGAAATTGCGCGGGCCGGCGGAAAGGGAGATGCGGGCGCAGTGGAGTTTATGCTGGGACTTACGGCGGATGGACAGGGGCATCCGGACGCGGCGTTGGCGCATTTCCAAAAAGCCGAGGCGGCGCGGGCGGATATTTATCAAGCGATGTTCGGAGAGGCGCTGACGAAATTGGAGTTGGGGAAAGTGGATGAAGCGCAGGCGGTTTACGAACGGATTTTGGCGCAGCGGTCGTTTGATACGCGGGCGAAGGCGGCGATGGCGCAATTGAAAACGGGTAAGGTGAAGAGCATTGGAGATTTTAATCCGCCGGAGGTGGCGATTCCGTATGGGGTGTTGATGGAATTGCCGGTCACGTGGCCGTATGTGCCGTAGGGGATGGGGCGTTGACGAGGTTGTGTCGTGCGTGGGGATTCCGTCCGCAATTTTTGGCGGTGTTTGATAGCCTGTTTTGGGGGTTGTCCGGGTTTCCATCGTGTGATTCCTGAACGCAGCACGAAGCGAGATCCGTCGGCGATGGTTGCGTTGATTGGGCAGAGAGGTCGTCGGAGGGCGCGGCGAGCAGCGCCCCTACGGTCGGAAACAGCAACGGCCGGAAACATCAACGACTGGAAACAGCAGCGGCCGGAAACGACAGCGGCCGGAAACGGCAACGGCCGGAAACGGCAACGGCCGGAAACGGCAACGGCCGGAAACAACAACGGCCGGAAACAACAACGGCCGGAAATAACAACGGCAGGAGCCGGGCGGATCCTCTTCCTTGCGAGACTACAAATTTTGACTACTAGCAAAATTACGGTGGAACCGCATGAGGAGCTGCGATTGCTTGTAAATTCGCGGCATCCGATTATTACCGTGGAGACTTCCGAAGAGGAACGCTTGGAGCAATTGCTGGCGGATGTGGCCGGGCAGATGAACATTCCTTTGTTTGAGTGGAGCGTTACGACCGGATTGCGACGGTTGCATGGTGCGCCGATCTACAACACGGAGCAGCCGGAGACGGGCCTATCGAGCATCAGCGTGATTCAGGGCGACGCGATATTTTATTTGAAAGATTTCGCGCAGTATTGCGCGAATGATCGCGTTTGCCGGCGATTGCGCGATCTGGCGGAAAATTTCCGGACGGCGCGGCGATCGATCGTGATTTCCGGAGCGTCGATGACGCTGCCGGCGGGTCTGGATTGCGACGCGGCGCCGCTCGAGCTGGGATTGCCAACCGCGGACGAATTATTGCCGAGGATCCGGGAGACTTTGGCGGAAATGAACCGCGAGAACAACACGCCGGTTTCGCTGGGTGTGGCGGAGATGCTGCAGATCGCTAAAAATCTGGCGGGTCTGACGGAAGAGGAAGCGATGCGCACGCTGCGGCTTTCCGTGCTGGCTCACGGAAAAGCGGATAGCGCGGTGATCGCCTCGGTGCTGGACGCCAAGCGCGATGCGCTGCGCGAGGATGGGCTGCTCGAGCCGGTGAAGCGCGACGCTTCGTTCAACGATATTGTGGGGCTCGCGCGCGTACGCGAATGGATTGCGAAACGGCGCAGCGCGCTCACGCCCGAAGGGGAACGATTTGGATTGACGCCGCCGAAAGGAATTTTGCTGGTAGGAGTGCAAGGCTGCGGGAAAAGTCTTGCGGCGCGAGCGATTGCGGCGGAATGGAACTTCGAATTGTCACGGCTGGATATGGGCGCGCTTTACGACAAGTACGTAGGCGAGACGGACAAAAATTTGCGCAAAGTGCTGGAGATGGCGCAACGGTTGGCGCCGATGGTGCTGTGGATCGATGAGATTGAAAAGGCGTTTGCTTCGGCGGGATCGAATTCGGAGGCGGATGCGGGGCTTTCGCAGCGGCTGGTGGCCGGGCTGCTGACGTGGATGCAGGACCGCGAGCCCGGAGTTTTTCTGTCGGCGACGTCTAACAATATTCAGTCATTGCCGCCGGAAATGCTGCGGAAGGGGAGGTCTTTCGCGTTTGGCGTCGCCAGCATCAGCCAGCAATCCTTGTAAATTCCTTCGTGCAGTTCATGTCCGGCGAGAAGCCTGGTCTTCTGGAAGCCGCAATTTTCGTAGCAGCGGATGGCTCTTTCGTTGCTTGCCTGCGGGTCCAGCACGATCGTTTGCGCTCGTTTTTCCTGCGCCAGATAGCGCATGGTGAGTTTTACGATGCGCGTGCCGATGCCGCGGTTCCAATTTTCGATTTCGCCAATGAATTGATCGAGCCCGAAGATGGCGCCGGTCCCGGGTAGAGCGGCGATTGCAAATTCCGCGATGACCTGCGGGCTGAGCTGATAGAACTGCAGATAGCCGATCGGCGAATCCTCAAGTTCCACGATGCACGGCGTGACGCCATCGGCGTCCAAGATTCGCGGGGAATATTTTTCTCGCGCGAGCGCGAGATCGAGCGCGGGGTCGCGGCCGTCGTAGAATTCGAGGATGCGAGGATCGCTCAGCCAGCGGGCCATGAGGGAATAATCCTGGCGCGCATCGCGCATCAAGCGAATGGCCAAATTGCGTTCGCGAATCAATTCTTCCATGCGCGCCGAGCTCTCTGATGCAGATTGAGAGCACCGCTCCGTTCTTCGCGCCGGCGCTTGACAGGCCCGCGCGAATGAATTAATATTTCCATTCTTCTGGAAATATGAAAACGAGTCAAGCCGTCGATGCGCTCTCTGCCCTGGCCCAGGAAACGCGGCTGAATATTTTCCGGCTGCTGGTGCGCCACGCGCCGCAGGGATTGCCGGCCGGAGAAATCGCCAAGAAGCTGCGTCTTCCCGGCCCGACATTGTCCTTCCATCTCAATATTCTGGCCGCGGCCGATTTGGTGCGCCCGCACAAGAATGGGCGATCGATCCGCTATTCGCCGGCACTCGATTGCGTGAACGGGCTGGCGCAATTCTTGCTGGAGAACTGCTGCGCTGCCACGGGATGCTGCGAACCTGCGAGCGGAACTTCGCGCGGCAGAGCCGCAAGGAAAAAGTGACAGAATGACTCCACCATATAACGTCCTTTTTCTCTGCACGGGAAATTCGGCGCGTTCGATCATGGCCGAAGCAATTATGAACCATAAAGGCAAACCGAATTTCGCGGCGTATAGCGCGGGCAGCCGTCCCTCGAACACGGTGCGTCCCGAAGCGCTGCGGCTTCTTGAAAGCGCCGGACTGCCTACGCGAGGCCTTCGGAGCAAGAGCTGGGATGAATTTGCGAAGCCTGGCGCGCCGCAAATGAATTTCGTATTCACAGTGTGCGACAACGCCGCGCGCGAAACTTGCCCGCTCTGGCCGGGCCAGCCGATCACGGCGCACTGGGGCGTTCCCGATCCGGCGGCCGTGGCGGGAAGCGCGGAACAAATCGAGCGCGCGTATCGCGAAGCGTTCATGATTCTGGAGCGAAGAATCAGCCTGCTCTTGTGCCTTCCACTCGAGAGCCTCGGGAAACTGGCAATCAAGACGGAGCTCGATGGGATCGGGCGGCAATGACGATGTCACGGCGATTGACGGCCGAGTTTGCCGGAACGGCATTTCTGGTGGCGGCGGTGATTGGATCCGGGATCATGGGAGAGAGGCTGGCAGGCGGAAATGTGCTGCTGGCTTTGCTCGCAAATACGATTGCTACGGGCGCGGCGCTGGTGGCTTTGATTCTGGCGTTTGGTGCGATATCCGGGGCGCATTTGAATCCGGCGGTGAGTGTCGGCATGGCGCTCGAGAATGAAATTTCGTGGCGCGAAGCGGGCGGATATATTTCGGTGCAATTTCTAGGCGGCGTTGCGGGAGCGGTGTGCGCGCATGCGATGTTTGGATTGCCGGCGGTTGCTGCGTCGCATCATGCGCGCAGCGGTGCGGCACAATTTTTGAGCGAGTTCATCGCGACGTTCGGATTGGTATGCGTGATTTGGGGATGCGTGCGATCGTGGCCGCGGGCGGTGGCGTTTGCGGTAGGAGCGTACATTACCGCGGCTTATTGGTTCACATCGTCGACTTCTTTTGCGAATCCGGCCGTGACGGTGGCGAGATCGATTAGCGATACTTTTGCGGGGATACGGCCAATTGATGCGCCGCTATTTGTGCTCGCTCAAATGCTGGGGGCGATTGGGGCGACATTGCTGTTCCGGTGGTTAGCGCCGGAGGGGACGCGGCGAGCGAAGATGGGAAATCGAACGGCGGGGAACGAAGCAGAGGAAATTTGCGCGCGCAGCGAGGTGGTCTAGCGAGATCGGAATTGTAGAGGAGGCGTTTATGAGCTCGGGAAATATTAAGGATGTGGTGAAAGAAAAATATGGCGAGGCGGCGAAGAGAGCTGCTGCGGGAGGGAGCTCGAGTTGCTGCGGAGCTACGAGCGCGGCGGAAAGCGGCTGCTGCGATCCGATTACGTCGAATCTTTATGGCGATGCGGAGGCCGCTGTGGTGCCGGATGCGGCGCTGCGGGCTTCGCTCGGGTGCGGAAATCCCACGGCGCTGGCGCAATTGCGCGCGGGAGAAATCGTGCTGGATTTGGGATCGGGCGGCGGGATTGACGTGATTCTTTCGGCTCGGCGCGTGGGGCCGGGCGGCAAGGCGTATGGATTGGACATGACGGACGAGATGCTGGCGCTGGCGGAGGAGAATAAAAGGAAGTCGGGGCTGACGAACGTGGAGTTTCTGCGCGGTGAAATCGAGAATATTCCTTTGCCGGAAAATTCGGTGGACGTGATTGTGTCGAATTGCGTGATCAATCTTTCGGCGGATAAGGATCGCGTGTTGCGTGAGGCTTTTCGAGTGCTGAAGCCGGGCGGGCGTTTCGCGGTTTCGGACGTGGTGGTGCGCGGAGAAGTGCCGCGGGAGATCCGGCGGAGCATCGAGCTTTGGGTGGGCTGCGTGGCCGGGGCTTTGCGCGAGGATGAGTTCATCGAAAAATTGGCGGGAGCGGGATTTGACGAAATCGAAATTGAGCCAACGCGAATTTATCGCGTGGAAGATGCGCGGGAATTTTTGAAGAGCGCGGGAGTTGATGCGGATGCAATTGCGGCGCAGGTGGAAGGGAAATTTTTGAGCGCATTTATACGCGCGAAGAAGCCGGCGGCGCAGTTGGGGCGAGTGTGAGATTGGCGAAGGCGCGTTTCAGTTTTTCGCGGTGAGGCGCTTGAGGAGTTGGATTTGGCCGGCGTGGTAGACGTCGTGGCAGGCTACGCCGTGGATCATTTGGCGGCGAGTGTATTTGCTTTTGGGGGCGCGGCGATCGAGATCGGATTCGCGGACTTTGCGGACGGCTTGGAGCAGAGCGGCGTGTTCGCGTTTTAGCTTGGCGAGATCTTTGCGCCAGGATTTTTCGCGGGCGGCGGCGCTTAGATTTGCTGCGGGGCGCGGGAAAAAATTGCTGCCGTCTTCGCCGAAGCTGCCGAGCGGATCGCCGGTGAGTTGGCGGCGGACTGCGTATTTCCAGTAGGTGGAGTGGATGAGCAGCTCCCAGATATTGTGGCGCTGGCGCGTGGGCCGGGCGGCGGCTTGCGCGGAATCGACGCGGCGGAGGGAGCCGCGGAGGCTGGGGCCGTGCCAGGCTGGGCCGTTGTAGGCTTCATCGAGTTCGTTTAGGAGGATTTGGATTTCGCGAGGCATGTTGGCTCCTTTGGGATTTTAGGTGATATGGAATTTTCGGTAGCGGTGCGATTGAGTAGGTGTTGCTGAAATTTGTAAACGAAGATGCCGCGCTCAATCGGCGGCGCTACAAAAGGCGGAACAAAAGACGGGAGGAATCGCGGCGGGGCTTTCGCCCCGCCGGTATTTGATTGAAACTTTGCGGCGCAAAATTTTGCGATGCGACGTTTACCAGTCGCGGCGTCCGCCACCGCCGCCACCACCGCCGCCGCGGCCACCGCCACCGCCTCCTCCGCCGTGACCACCGCGCCCGCCGCCTCCACCACCACCGCCGTATCCGCCGCGCCCGCCACCACCGCCGCGGCCACCGCCTCCTCCACCGCCGCCTTCACGCTGCGGGCGGGCTTCGTTTACTACGATCTTGCGGCCCTTGAAATCTTTTCCGTTTAGAGCGGCTACAGCTTTTTCGGCTTCCCCGTCGTCGCCGATTTCCACGAAACCGAATCCGCGAGGTTGTCCCGAAAAACGATCGCGGATCAATGCGACAGAATCGGCCTTGATGCCCGCTTCGCTGAACAACGCCTGCACCTCTTCTTCATTCGCTTGAAAAGGCAGATTCCCCACATACAGTTTCTTCACTAGAAGTCTCCTTCGCCCAGAGGGCGTGCATGCGAGGCTGAAGGGACGAGATCATGACCACGGGCCGCCGGGGACGGACGGACCACTTGGGCTGAGGCGAGCGCTTCAGCTGCTCGCGGGCATCTTGCTCTAACTTGGGGCGGCAGTCAATGGCGGGCGGGTGGGGGCGAGGCGCGCGGAAAATGCTGAGCGGCGCGCAAAAAATTCAGGCCCGCGCGGTAAAAAATGCGTGATGGCGTCAGAAGAATTCGGGACGGTTTTGTAAAAATGCAGAGCCGGGCGGAGAAATTTCGCGCGGTGCGTCAGTGGATGAGCCAGCCGACCGCGAGCGCGACGATGGCTAGACGCGCGAACCAGCCGCAGAGATGCGTCACCACGATCGCGGGATGCATTTTGATGAAGAGCGAATTTGTGACCGTCATCGGCAGCGGAGCGATGAACCAGATCAGCGCGGCGAGCTCGAGCGCGGGCTTATAGCCGCGGATGGCGAAGGCGTCGCAGGCGATGATGAAGCCGGCGATGGAAAAAAGGCTGAGGAGCGCGCTCCAGACGATGGCTTTGGTTTCTCCGGTGCCGCCGCGCGGGCGCCACCAGACTTCGGGATAGACGAGATATTTTTCGTGAAAGAGAAAGCCGAAGAAAAACCAGTCGGTGAGATTGGTGGCCACGGCAGAGACGACGAAGGCGATGGCGATGCGGGACGCGGACATGAGCGTGCTCCTGTTTGGCTGCGTTCGAGTTGGTTGCGCGATGCTCGGGGCCGAATGTGCGATGGAAAATAACACAGGGGAAATGCTTTGTGAAAGGCTAGAATCTCGGCGGCTTGAATGGCCGGTGTGGGCCATATTGGAAGGCGGACCTGCCGCTGGCGCGATTGAGTTTTTGGTTTTTAGCGCGGTGCAAAATTTAACGGGAGAGATGCGATGACGCGGATTGGGATGGTGGTGATTTTGATGGCGGCTTTGATTGCGGCGCCGGCTGTGATATCGCAATCGGCAGCACCGGCCGCTGCAGCGGTGATGGCAGTGAAGGCTGGGCGCGTGCTGGATGTGCGCACGGGGAAATACGCGTCGAATCAAATTATCTGGATCGAGGGCGAGCGGATTAAGGAGATCGGTGACGCCGCTTCGCTGGAATCGAAATTGCCGAAGGATGCGCGCGTCGTGGATTTGTCGAGCGCGACCGTGCTGCCGGGATTGATCGATTGCCACACGCATTTGACGATGGGGCCGCAGACGCTCGGGCCGGGAGGATTGCGGCTTTCGTATCCGCGGCAGGCGCTGCTGGGTGCGCGGAATGCGCGGATGACGCTTGAGGCGGGATTTACCACGGTGCGAAATATGGGCGCGGGAGGATATGCGGATATTGCGTTGCGCGATGCGATTCGCGCCGGAGATGTTCGCGGTCCGCGAATCTTGGCATCGGGGCCGCCGTTGAGCATTACCGGTGGTCACGGCGACGAGAATTTTCTGGCGCCGCAATTCCACGCGATGGATGACGGCGTGGCGGATGGAGTGGAAGGCGTTACCGCGAGGGTGCGCGAAAACATCAAGTTCGGCGCGGACGTGATCAAGTTCATGGCCACCGGCGGCGTGCTTTCGGAAGGAGATAATCCGGCGCTGGCGCAATACAGTCCGGCGGAAATGGCGGCGATCGTGGAAGCGGCGCATGGGTTGGGGCGGAAAGTGGGAGCGCACGCGCACGGCGCCTTGGGAATCAAGTTTGCGGTGCTGGCCGGCGTGGATTCGATCGAGCATGGAAGCTACATCAATGATGAGGACATTCGATTGATGAAGGAGCGCGGGACTTATCTGGTACCGACGCTTTATTTGAGCGATTGGTTCATGGAGAACTACAAGGCGCTGGGATTAAGCGAGGGGATACTCGCCAAGGCGCGCGCGGTGATGCCGGCGGCGCGGGAAAATGTGTCGCACGCGTTCCATGAGGGAGTAAAGGTGGCTTTTGGGACGGATGCGGCGGTTTATCCGCATGGATTGAACGCGCACGAATTTGCGGTGATGGTGAAGCTCGGTTTGACGCCGCTGCAGGCGATTCAGGCGGCGACCGTGAATGCGGCGGATTTGCTGGGCTGGCAGGATCGCGTGGGGACGCTCGAGGCGGGCAAATTTGCGGATTTGGCGGCGGTGGAGGGCGATCCACTGGCGGATGTGAGCTTGCTCGAGAACGTGAAAGTGGTCATCAAGGGCGGCGAAATCGTCAAGCAGTGACGGCGCGCTCGAGGGGAAATGTGTCCGAGTGAGGCTGAGGCGAATCATACTCACAGACTCACAGGAGACCTCAGTTGGCTGGAAAAGTCTTACAGCGCAGCTTGATAGTGATTGGTGTCGTCATTCTATTGTGTTTTGGAGTGGTTTTTACTCTTTCGATTACGGAGCGCGGACGGCTGAAGGGATATTTGGTGACCGCGCTGAACGAGCGGTTTCATAGCGACGTGGAAGTCCGCGACGTAACGGTTTACGTTTATCCGCGCGTCTACCTGGTAGCGCATGGAATTTCGCTGAAATTTCACGGGCGGACGGATGTGCCGCCGTTGATCACCATCGAGACGCTGCGCGCGTCCGCGAGCCTTCGCGAATTGCTCGGAAAGACGAAGCATGTGGCGTCGGTGCATCTACAGGGCATGAATATTACCGTGCCGCCGCGGCCTTTGAACGGAAGTACCGGGCCGAAGCCGCCAAAACAAAAAGTGAAGCTTCCGCTGCTGATTGATGAAATCACCGCGGACGATACTAAACTCACCACGCTGCCGCGCGACGCAGGAAAATTGCCGCACGAGTGGGACATTCACCACGTGGTGATGAATTCGTTTTCCTTCGATGGCCCTTCGCATTTTCACGCAACATTGACGAATCCCAAGCCGATCGGCGAGATCGATTCTTCGGGCGAGTTTGGGCCGTGGGAGGCGGAAGAGCCCGGCGATACGCCAGTGGACGCGACGTTTGAATTTTCGCACGCCGATCTGGATTCGTTGAAGGGCTTGGGCGGGATACTTTCTTCAAACGGAAAATATGCGGGCGTGCTGGATGAATTGAACGTGGAGGGCGATACGGACACCCCGGATTTTTCGCTGGACGTGAGCGGAAATCCGGTGCACCTGACGACGCACTACATCGCGGTGGTGGATGGAACAAACGGAGACACGACGTTGAAGCCCGTGGTGGCTCATTTTTTGCATACCACCGTGACGGCCAGCGGCGACATCGCCGGAATTCCGGGAAAGCAGGGCAAAGATATCGAGCTGGAATCCATCGTGCGCGATGGCCGGATCGAGGATCTGCTGCAGCTCGTGATGAAGTCCGACAAGCCGGTAATGACGGGGTACGTCAGCCTGAAAGCAAAGATCAGCTTGCCTCCGATTACAGACGTGAAAATCATCGACCGCCTCAATCTGGACGGCAAATTTGGAGTTACCGGCGGACATTTCACGAATGGCACGGTGCAGGGAAAAATCGACACGCTCAGCCGCAGGGGTCAGGGACAGCCCAAGAATGAAGACATCGAAGATGTGGTTACAAATTTGCGCGGGCAGTTTGTGTTGAAGGACCGGCGCGCGACATTTTCAACGCTGGCGTTCGACGTGGAGGGAGCATCGATCGAGTTGGCCGGGACATATGATTTAGGGCAGGAGACGCTCGATTTTCACGGGCACATGGTGCTGGATGCCAAGCTTTCGCAGACCACCACCGGGTTCAAATCTTTCCTGCTGAAGGCCGTTGATCCGTTCGTTTCGAAAAACGGGCAGACGAATTTGCCGATCAAAATAACGGGAACGCGCTCAAGCCCTCAATTCGGACTGGACCGCGGTCACGGCGACGATAAGGCCAAGCCGGACGAGGCCAAGGATAAGGCGGACGCGAACAAGCAAAAGGATAGGAAGGAAAGCCAGTGAGCCCAGGCGCCTCGAATTCTTTCGCGGGCTTCGCAGGGGAAAAATATTTGAGCCTGGAGACATTCCGCAAGAGTGGCGAAGGTGTGCGCACGCCGGTGTGGTTCGCGTCCGAAGAAGGGCAAGGCGGATCGGGCGGCGTGACGGTCCTCTATATCTATACGATCGGAAATACCGGCAAGGTAAAGCGGATTCGCAATAATCCGCAGGTGCGAATCGCGCCGTGCGATATGCGCGGGAACGTGACCGGCGAATTCATCGCAGCGCGAGTGGAGATTTTGCAGGGCGGCGCGGCGGCGCACGGAACGCAGTTGCTGAATCGCAAATATTTTCCGTGGAAGCAGCTGCTGGGAATATTCGCGTTCTTCAGCAGGCGCGAGCGCGTGGTGATGGCGCTTCGGCCGGCATGACGCACGGCAATCTCAAGAGAACGAAACGAGCGCCGGACAAAAAAACAGGAGAAGCACAAATTTCAGCGGACACGCACTGAATTCATGCTCCTCCTGGCTATCGTAAGCTCGCAACCGTAACTACGTTTCGATTTCTAGCCTTGTTGCCCACCGGCGGCCGCTTTAGCGAAAAAGGCCGCGGCGCGGGATTGAATTTCTTCCGTGGTCAAATCTTCCTTGTGCGTGGCAATTCCCCAATGGTGGCCGAACGGATCGACCACGTTGCCGTAACGATCGCCCCAGAACATGTCCATCATCGGCATCGTCGCTTTTGCGCCGGCGTCGACGGCCTGCTTGAATGTGGCGTCGGCGTCCGTGACGTAGAGAAAGAGGCTGCTGCTCGGAAGCGCGCTGGCGTTGGGCGCAACGGCGCGTCCGGGAAATTCATCGCTGAGCATGATGGCCGAGTCGCCGATTTTTAATTCGGCGTGAGTGATGGTGCCGCCGGGCCCGTCCATGCGCATGATTTCTTTGGCGCCGAAGGCTTTCTTATAGAAATCGATGGCAGCGGCGGCGTTGCGGCAGATGATCGACGGCGTGATGGCGTGATAGCCATCGGGAATCGGTTTTACGGGATTTGCCATTGCGGATCTCCTTGTCGGTCTGAGGTTGCCGTGCGCTCCAACGGGGCGGAGGGAGGTAAGCGCTCGGGAAAGAGATTTTACAACCGGGGATTCGGCGACGCCACAGAATTAAAAGGCAGCAGCAAGCGATCAGGGCACGAGGGCTGCCACACGTTACGGCAAGCCTTTCACCAAGAGCACCACTGCCGTCGACCCGGCCTTCCGGTCTTTGGCGATTTCCTGATAAGCGGGCGAGCCGGCCCATTCGTGAAAGGCGGCTTCGTCGGGGAAAGAGAGCAGTACCACCTTTTCGCGATCCCATTTTCCTTCGACGACGATCGGGTGTTCGTCGGCAGCGAGAACGCGTCCTTTATAAAGGCTCATCACGCTCATGAAACGAGATTGATAGCGGTTGTAGACGGCGCGATCCGTGATCGTCAATTGAGCGATGGCGTAAACGGTCATCTCCAAATCCCCCTTTGTGCGCGGGCATCCATTTTAGATGAGTTGCTTCTAAAGGCAGAGATTCCAGTTCGGCTACCGCGGGGGGACGGCGATGACTGCGGATATTCTTCGGAATCAGGACGGCGATGCCGCGAAACTTTTTGGATTGCGCGCCGGGCGATTGATGGGCATGCCGGATCGCGGCCGCGAGGATTCGGCGCAAACCCGGCGAGTGCAGTCGCTCTCGTTTGCGATGCACGTGACGCTGCTGGTGCTGATCGTTGCGCCGATGCTTTCGAATTTTGTGTGGCGCAGTTCTGCAAACGCGAGTGTGACGCGCTGGATACGCTTCAACGTGCCGGCCGGAATCGGCGTGTTGACCGAACCGAGATCGAACGCGACAGCGAGTCACGGCGGAGGATCGGGCGGAGCTCGAGATGCGAGGCCGGAAGGCACGGGGCGACCGCCGGATTTCGCTCATCGCGTGTATGCGCCCCCGTCGGAAAAGCCGCCGATCGCTGCGACGTTGACGATTACGCCGAATTTGCTCGGGCCGCCGGAGTTGCATGCTGCGAGCCCCGAAACGGCGCATTGGGGAAATCCGCTTTCGCGGCTGCTGAACGATTCGAGCGGTCCGGGACATGGCGGAGGGATCGGCACGAAATGCTGCGGCGGCATTGGCGATGGAGACGATGGAGCCGGCTTGGGACCGGGAGACACGTGGGGCAAGGGCGGAGCCCATCCCGTCGCGGGTTCGCTTGGGTATGGCACACCAATCTGCGCGTATTGTCCGCAACCAAGTTTTTCGCATGAGGCCGTGGACGCGAAAATCCAAGGAAGCATTTTCATCGAGGCGCTGATTTTGCGTGACGGGCGGCCCACGCAAATTCGCGTAGTGCGCGGGCTTGGTTATGGACTGGACGAAAATGCGATGGAGATAGTGAAGAAATGGCGATTCAAGCCGGCAATTGGCCCCGATCAGCGGCCGGCGGATGTACGCATGGTGATTGAGTTGGCGTTCCGTTTGTATTGAGAAGTTTTTTGCATAGATTCTGCTCCTCTAGCTGGATCTTTCTGCCGCAACAATCCGTCCAACCACGCTCAGCGGGATCATCCGCGACGCGCGAGAATGTTTCGGCGCTTGCCGCGGGTTTGATTTATGCTGGCTCGCGTTGATTCCACGGGAGGCTGGTCATGCGATCGGTTCGGCGGTCCATTCTTATCTTGACGGCGATCTTGGCCGGCGCTTGCGTCGCGGCGCCGGCATTTGCGCAGCAATTTCCGGAGAGCTCCTATCAGGAATTGCGATGGCGCTCGATCGGGCCGTTTCGCGGCGGGCGCACGCGGGCAGTGGCAGGCGTGCCGAACGAACCGAATTTGTTTTATATCGGCGCGGTGAATGGCGGCGTATGGAAATCCGATGATTACGGGCGAACCTGGACGCCGATTTTCGATTCGCAGCCGACGCAATCGATCGGCGCGATCGCCGTGGCGCCATCGGATGCGAACATTATTTACGTCGCGAGCGGCGAGGGATTGCAGCGGCCCGATCTTTCCGTGGGGAACGGAATTTATAAATCCACCGACGCGGGAAAAACCTGGACGCATCTGGGATTGCGGGACGGCCAGCAGATTCCGGCGCTGGCGATCGATCCGCACGATCCCAACCGGCTTTTCGCGGCGGTGCTCGGCCATCCGTTTGGCGCCAATGAGCAGCGCGGAATTTTTCGCTCCGTGGATGGCGGAAAAACCTGGGAACGCGTGCTCTACAAAAATGAAAATACCGGCGGTTCGGATATCGAGATGGACCCTTCGAATCCGGATGTGCTCTACGCGGCGCTTTGGGAATCGCGCGAGGGGCCGTGGGAGGACAACAATTCTTACAGCGGGACGGATGGCGGGCTTTTCAAATCCACCGACGGCGGGAGCACGTGGAAACAACTGACTGGCGGCCTGCCGAATAATCTGGTGCAGATAAACGTCACGGTCTCGGCGAGCAATCCGAAAAGGATTTTTGCGGTCTTGGGAACCACCGAGCCGGGAGATTACGCCACCGGAAAAGGTTTGGGCGTGTATCGCTCGGATGATGGCGGCGAAAATTGGGCACAGATCACCGATGATCCGCGGCCCGCGATGCGCATCGGCGGCGGCGATCTGCCGATTCTGCGCGTCGATCCCAAAAATCCGGACGTCGTTTACAGCACGAGCCTGGTGACGGTGCGCTCGAACGACGGCGGAAAAACTTGGATGAGTCTTCGCGGCGCCCCGGGCGGCGATGATTATCAGAATCTTTGGATCAATCCGAACGATCCGAAAATTATTTTACTGGTGGCGGATCAAGGAGCGCTGGTGACCGTGAACGGCGGGCGGACGTGGAGTTCCTGGTACACGCAGCCGACGGCGCAGATTTATCACGTGAGCGCCAGCAATGGATTTCCGTATCGCGTTTGCGGCGGGCAGCAGGAAAGCGGATCCGTGTGCATCTCGTCGCGCGGGAACGACGGCGAAATTTCTTATCGCGATTGGCATCCGGTGGGCGCAATCGAGTACGGATACGTGGCGCCCGATCCGGTGGATCCGGACATTATTTACGGCGCGGGGCGCGCGGAAGTTTCGCGCTATCACTGGAGCACCGGCCAGGTGCAGAACGTGGCGCCATTTCCTTTGCGCGACGATAAAATTCGCACAGACCGCACGCAGCCGCTGATGTTTTCGCCGCTCGATGTGCATCTTCTCTATACCACTTCGAATTTCGTCTACAAGACCACCGATGGCGGACAGGATTGGCAGACGATCAGCCCCGATCTCGCACGCGAACACGCGGGCGTGCCGGATAGCCTCGGGAAAATGGCGGAAAAAGACGCGAAGGCGGATAAGTTTCGCGGCGTGGTGTATTCGCTGGCGCCTTCCTTCAAAAGCATCGAGACGCTCTGGGCCGGAACGGATGACGGTTTGATTTGGGTGACGCGCGATGGCGGAAAACATTGGAAAAATATTACACCGCCGGACTTGACGGCGTGGAGTAAGGTGACGCAAATTTCGGCTTCGCATTTCGACGAGGAGACGGCGTATGCGTCCGTGAGCCGGCTGCGGATTGACGATCTCCGTCCTTATATTTATCGCACGCACGACGGCGGAAAAACCTGGAAGCTGATTTCCGGCGCGCTGCCGGTGGATGCGCCGGTAGATACGGTGCGCGAAGATCCGCTGCGCAAGGGATTGTTGTTTGCCGGGACGGAGACGAGCGTGTGGGTTTCCTTCGATGACGGCGAGCGCTGGCAATCCTTGCAACAGAATCTGCCGCACACTTCGATGCGCGATCTCTGGATTCATGAAGACGATTTGATCGTGGCCACGCATGGGCGGGGATTTTGGATTCTGGATGATATTTCGCCGCTGCGGGAAATCAGTGAGAGTGTTGTTGGCAAGAATGAAGCGCATCTTTTCAAGCCGGCGCCGGCGATTCGCGTGCGGCAGAGCACGTATACGGATACGCCGGTGCCGGCGGATGAACCGAATGGCGAAAATCCGCCCAATGGCGCGATCGTCGATTATTTCTTGGCCAAGCCGGCTGCGGCCCCGGTGACTTTGGAAATTCTCGACAGCAATGGAAAACTCGTGCGGCGCTTTTCGAGCGACGACAAGCCGGAATTGAGCGACGAGGAATTGCAGAAACAATTGATCCCTCTCTCTTGGGTGCGTCCGTGGAAAAATCTTTCCGCGGAAGCGGGAATGCATCGCTGGGTCTGGGATTTGCGCTATCCGCCGCCCGTTTCCACGGCGCATGACTTTCCGATTTCCGCGGTGCCGGGAAATACGTCGCGCGGCCCATTTGGTCCGTGGGTGCTGCCCGGGCAATTTACGGTGCGGTTGACAGAGAATGGCGCCAGCCATACGGCGCTGCTCACCGTGAAAATGGACCCGCGCGTGAAGACGCCGGCGATCGGATTGACGCAGATGTTCAAGGCGCAATCGCGTTTGGCGGAAATATTTTCGCGGAGCTCGATCGCGCTCTTGCAGGCGCGTTCGGCGCGGGAACAAGTCGAAAAGCTGCCCACATCAGGAGCCGGCAAGGGATTGAGCGATGCGATCGCATCGGTGAAAGAGAAGATCGTGATTGCCCTCGAAGGGCGCGAGGACGAGGAAAAAGAGGGAGCGCCGAAAGTGACGCTCGGGCGAGTAAATGGAAATGCTTCGGCGCTTTATGCGGAATTGGAGCGCGCGGACGCGGCTCCTACTCCCGCGCAACTGAAAGCGATCGCGTCCATCGATGGCGAATTCGCGCCGCTGATGAAGCTATGGGAGAACGTCCGCGGCACTTTGATTCCGGCGCTGAACTTGCAGCTCAAAGATAAAGGATTGACGGAAATCGTGATTGAAGCGAATCCGCGCGCGGTGGAATCGCCGCACGGGGACGAGGAATAGGGCGGTATCGCGCGCATTTCTTCGCGAATGTCGCGTTTTTGGGACTTCGGGTAACTGAAAATCACGCGAAAGAAATTCGATCGAAGGAGATGGGGATGTCCATTCTCGTAACCGGCGGCGCTGGCTACATCGGCAGCGTGACCGTGGAGCGCTTGCAAGCAGCGGACGAAAGCGTCGTGGTCCTCGACGATCTCGCGCGCGGCCATCGCGAAGCTGTTTCGCCGGATGTCGCGTTCTACCAGGGCCGCGTCGGGGATCGCGAACTGGTGGCAAAAATCGCGGCGGAACACAAAATTGAATCGTGCGTGCACTTCGCCGCGCTGGCTTACGTCGGCGAGTCGGTGGAAAAGCCAGAGAAATATTTCGAGAATAACGTCGAGCAAGGCACAGCGTTTGTCGGTTCTCTGCTGAAAGCCGGCGTGCGCCGGATTGTTTTTTCCTCCACGTGCGCAACCTATGGTGAGCCCGAACGCGTTCCCATCCGCGAAGATTGCCCGCAATGGCCGAAAAATCCCTACGGTTGGTCGAAACTATTCATGGAGCGCATTCTCGATTCCTACGACACGGCCCACGGCCTGAAATTCGCGGCGCTGCGTTATTTCAATGCAGCGGGCGCCACCGAGCGCTGCGGCGAGCAGCACGAACCCGAAACGCATTTGATTCCCATCGTCCTCGCCGCAGCCGCGGGAGAGAAATCCGAGGTCCCTGTTTTTGGCGGCGATTATCCAACGCCGGATGGCACCGCGATTCGCGATTACGTCCACGTCGCCGATCTAGCCGACGCGCACATTCGCGCCCTCGAATATTTGCGCAAAGGTGGAAATTCGGATTTCGTCAATCTCGGCACTGGCGACGGCTATTCCGTCCTGGAAGTGATCGAAGCGGCCCGGAAAGTGACCGGCAATGTAATCCGCGTTCGCAAAGAAGCGCGCCGCGCCGGCGATCCCGCAAGACTTGTTGCCGACGCTGCCAAATCTCAGCGCGTGCTCGGCTGGAACACAAAGCACTCCGATCTATCCTCAATCATCGGCTCGGCATGGAAATGGAAGAAACGCAATCCGCAAGGCTACGCGCCGGCTCCGGCGCAGCCTCCACGCTGAAATTTCTTCTCTGCCGCGATTCAGCAGTTAAAATTGAAACGGAATGTCGTAAATCGCCGGACAAAACTATTTGCCGAGACGACAAGTTCCCTTCAATTCTATTTTCTCCGCTGAGCTTCCCACCAGAATCGAAAATTCGCCCGGCTGCGCAGTCCACTGCTTGCTCGCGACGTCGTAATAAGAAAAAGCCCGGCGATTCAGTTGCACCGTCACCCTCTTTGACTCCTCAGGGCGCAAGAAAACTTTCGCGAAGCCTTTCAGCTCTTTCACCGGACGCGGCACCGGCGAATGAGCATCGCCGACATAAACTTCCGCCACTTCGGCTCCCGCTCGCGCTCCGGCATTTTTGATCTCAAACGCAACGGTGACCATCGCGGGATCGCCGCCCGCCTCGGACGAAACACTCAAATGGCTATATTCGAAATGCGTGTAAGAGAGTCCATAACCGAAAGGAAAAAGCGGCTTCGTCGCAGCCCGATCGTACCCGCGATATCCAAGAAAAATTCCTTCACTGTAACCCACGTGGCTCTCGCCGGGCTTCGGGTAATAGCTGTTGAACACCGGATTATCCTCCCAGCGGCGCTCGAACGAAGCCGGCAGCTTCCCGGAAGGACTCACCTCTCCAAATAAAATTCGCGCCAACGCGCTGCCGCCTTCTTGCCCCGGATACCAGGCATGAAGAATCGCCGGCACCGCATCGATCCAGCCGGTCATGTCAACACCTCCACCGGCGGTAATCACCACGATCACATTTTTATTTATCCTCGAAATCTCGCGAATGAGTTCATCCTGGCCGTCCGGAAGATGAAACGTGCGGTCCGCGCCTTCCGATTCCGTGGAAGCATCAAAACCGACGCAAAGAATCACCGCATCGGCGCGCGCGGCAATTTCCTTCGCGGGCAAGCTGCTCTCGCCGCCGCTCGCCCCGGTGTGAAATTCCGGCCGCGGCACAACTTCCCTCACTGAAATTGTGCGCGCGGAATAAAGAACTTTTACTCCGCTCCCCAGATAATTTCGCACTCCCTCGAGGTAGCTCACCGAACTAAACGGCTCGACCAGCGAACTCCCTCCGCCGCCGATTACCGCCGGGTAAGAATCGGGACCAATGACCGCGATGGTCTTCAGCGCGCGTTTATCCAGAGGGAGAATATTGCCCTCGTTCTTCAAAAGCACCATGCTGCTCTCAGATTCTTCCTGGGCAATCTTGCGCCCTTTCTGATTCAGCACCGGAATCGAAAGATCGGACGGCTCGCGATCGAAAGATACGAATTGCACGATCTTGCGAAGGATCCGGCGAACTTTATCGTCAATCGTCGCGAGCGAAACTTTTCCCTGCTGAATCGCCGGCAAAAGCGTGGCTCGCGTCATGAAAATTCCCGACGGCATTTCCAGATCGAGCCCGCCGTTCGCCGCCGCGATACCGTCGTGCGTCGCGCCCCAGTCCGACATCATGATTCCATCGAATCCCCATTCGTTTTTCACCACCTCCGTATTGAGAGCGCCGTTCTGCGTCATGTGCTCGCCGTTCACCAGATTGTAGGAATCCATGATCGCGCCCACATGAGCTTCCCGGACCGAGGCTTCAAACACCGGCAAATAAATCTCTCGCAGAGTTCTCTCGTCGATATCCGCGCTCATTTGATTGCGCTCGTATTCTTGATCGTTCGCCACGAAATGCTTCGCCGTAGCCATCACCTGCTGCGACTGGATCCCTTCGATTTCCGAAACCGCGATTCGCGACGCCAGAAACGGATCTTCGCCGAAGTATTCGAAATTCCGGCCGCACATCGGCGCGCGATACATATCCATTCCCGGCCCGAGAATGATGTTCACTCCACGCACGCGCGCGTCGCGTCCCATCATTTCTCCCACGCGCGATGCGAGCTCCGTATCCCAGCTCGCCGCCAGCGCAATTGCCGCGGGATACGCCGTCGTCCGCCCGTAGTCATGCACGCCCAAAGGCCCGTCGGACATTTGCAGTTGAGGAATGCCGAGCCGCTGAAAAGCATGCGTGTACATGTTCGGAACGCCGCTGATCATATCGATTTTTTCTTCCAGTGTCATGCGGCTGAGAATTTTGTCTACGCGTTGCTCCACGTCCTGCGGCGGCAGTGGTAATCGCGGCAATTCGATAACCAGCGACGCCATCACTGCGACAAGAACAACGGCGAAAATATATTTAAGCTTGCTCACGCTTTTCCCTGCCGCGAAACTCGGCCTGTAAACTCAGTCGAAGCGGCCAAACCGGCAGTCTAATCCCTCGCGCGCATTTTATCCTCATCCGCGCTTGGAAAAACTCCGGCTTGCAGCGACGTACAACGTGGAGGACCAGCGGGGAGGATTCGCGGGGAGGATCAACGAGGAGCGAGAAATCCGTATTTCCTGAACACACTCTGCGCCTTCGAACCCAACAAAAACTCAACGAACTCTTTAGCGCCATCCTTATTCTTCGAATCCTTCATCACCGCCACAGGATAAATTACCGGCGAATGTGAATCCGCAGGCGCCGTCGCCACAATAACCACCTCCGGCGACGAAAAAGCATCCGTGGCATAAACGATCCCCGCATCCGCATTTCCAGTAGCGATGTACGTCAAAACTTGCCGGACATCTTTCCCGCGCACAAATTTCGGCTTCAGTCTCTCGTAAATTCCAAAGTGCTTCAAAACTTCCTGCGCGTACTTCCCCGCCGGAACGGTCTGCGGCTCGCCCACAGCAATGCGTTTCACGTCCGCCCGCGTGAGATCTTCAAAGCTACTGATGTGCGTCGCACCTTTCGGCACAATCAACACCACTGCGTTGCGCAATAAATCCTTCCGCGTCCCCGTAACCACCAACCCCGCCGCCCCAAGCGCATCCATCTGGCTCGAAGACGCAGAAATAAACACGTCCACCGGCGCACCCTGCTCCACCTGCCGCTGCAAAGTGCCCGACGCGCCCAGATTTAAATGAATGGCGGTTCCGGGATGATCCTGAAGAAATAAATTATGAATTTCGTCCAGCGCATCTTTCAAACTCACCGCCGCGGAAACGGTGAGCTCGTGTTCTTGCGTTAAAGATGCCGCCGGCCCCGGCCTCACAATCAGCCAGGCCGCAAGAACAGCAACAATCGCGCGCAGAAAAATTCGCCGCCCGCGATTCGCTTTCCTTCTCACCACAGCAGCTTAAGCCCGAATTGCACCTGCCGCGACGATGTCGCCGTACTCGTGATCGCTCCCGCCGTGCCCGATACTCCCGCGGGCGTGAATACGATCAAGCTAGGCGTGTTGAAATTCGCCCGATTCAATAAATTGAAAATCTCCGCCCGAAATTGCGCGTGCAATCTTTCGTGAATCGCAGTGTCCTTCAAAATCGAAAAATCCCACGTCGCCAGACCCGGCCCGATCAGCGTGTCTCTCCCGAGATCGCCGTAAAATCCGCTGTTCGGCGGCGGCTGCAAAAATGCATTGGGATCAAACCACTGCCCCGGCTTCCCGAGAATTACCGGCCCGCTGAAATCCGGATTCACGAATGGCCGCACGGGATTTCGCGTGTCGCCAGTGTTCGTCGGGTTGTAGCTCAGTTGCGGAGTGAACGGAAATCCCGATTGCAGCGTCACGATACTGGTCACAGACCATCCACTCACCAGCCGGTCGCTCCATCCCGTCAGGCCGTTCGCCAGCGCCTTGCCGTGCCCGAAAGGCAATTCGTAAAGCGCGCTGATCACTCCGATATTTCGAACATCATAAGTCGCCAGTCCCCAATCCGCGCGCACGTCAAAAGGATTCGCCACCAGTCCAGGCGCGTTCCCCGCTGTGGTCTGATTCAACGAGTCTCCGTCGTCCAAAGTTTTCGACCAGGTATAAATTCCGCGGATCGAAAATCCGTGGCTGAACCGCCGGTTCGCATCCACCTGCAGCGCGTTGTACGAACTGTTCGCCAACGAGAACCACGTCCACGTATTCGCGATCGCCGGATTTGCTTTCGGTGTTCCCGTGGGAATAAAAAATGCGCCGTCCGGTACCGGTGCATTCGCCAACGCGCCAGGAAATGTCGCCGGGTACGCAGCCGGACACGGTGCCGCGGGACAAACCGTCGGAAACGGTTCGTTCGCATCAACGCCCGTGATTTCATGATATCCATGCGACCCGATGTACCCCACGGAAAGCGAAGTATTCGGCGAAAGTTCCTGCTGCACTCGCAATGACCAGGAAATCAAAGTCGGCGTCCGCAGATCCGGCTGCACTCCTCCGGGCACGAGCTTCGCGCCCGACGGCACCGGCCCCGAAGGATCGATCGGCAGAGAAGCAACCGGCAGCGCCGAGAGGCTGTAAGTGGGATTGAACGGCGCGTTTTGATCCGCGCGATATCCCAGCGCATCCTGGAGATCGTTGTACATTCCGAAGCCCGCGCGAATTACCGTCTTCGTTCCAAACGGGCTCCACGCAATTCCGATCCGCGGCTGCGGCAGAAATTTCGCGTGGTTCACCGTGAATTCGTTGTGGCCGATCCGCGGATCGCTGGAAATCACTCCATTCGCGAAAGTGTAATTCGCCGCGCGGCCGTGCGCTTCATTCCATCCGGTGGTGAATTCATCGCGGAAGCCGAGCGACAGCGTCAATCGCGGGCTAAGCCGGATTACGTCCTCCGCGTACCACGCCCCCAACAGCGATCGCCAGTTCATCTCCGTCGGCGCCGGATCAAATAGAAATGTCGCCACGGTTCCCTGCAAAAATGTCGTCAGACTCGTAAAACTGGCCTGGCCGAACTGGCTCAGCGCGATCACTTCGTTCGATTGAAATTGCTGCAGCCATCCGCCGAAATTGAATTGATGCCGTCCGCGTGTCAACGTCACGCGATCGTCGTAAGTAAACAAATTTCGCGCGATGGTCAGATTGCTTCCGTTGTTGCTCCCAGCGAGCCCGAGTTGCGCTTGCGGATTTGACGCCGCGCTTCCGCCCACCACTACCGCTCCCACCTGGTGCCCCAGCAGAAATCCCGGAACGCCCGCCGCGGGAGTTCCCGGCGTCGGCTCGCCGGTGAAAAAATATCCCGCGCGCGAAAAACCAAATCTTGCGGTGTTCAGCAGCGATGGCGAAAAAACATGCGTCTCCTCCACGCTGAATACCTGCTCGCGCAGCGTCACGATGTCGGAACTGAATGGATCGCCGGCCGTCGCCGTCACGTCTCCGCCGTCATCAACGGTGTAAATTGCGGCGGCGGAATCTCGCTGTGAAAAAATATGATCCAGCCGCGCCGTGCCGAAATCTTCGCGAATCGTCTGCAGCGGGCTGCTGAAAACCTCGGCGATCCCATTGAAATCCGGCGCGCTCGCGTCCGGCGTGGGCCACAAATTGAGCAATGGCACGACGCTCGGATCCGCCGCCGCTCGCGACGCCAGATCCGGCACGAACGCCACCGACGTCTGATGCAGATGCTGCCGGAATCCTTCATAGTTCGCGAAGAAGAAAGTCTTGTCCTCGCGAATCGGCCCGCCCAGCGATCCGCCAAACTGATTCCGCTGAAACGGCGGCGCCGACCCCGCGTCGAAAAAATTCGGCGCGTCCAACGCGTTGTTCCGCAAAAATTCGAACACGCTTCCATGCAGTTGATTGGATCCCGATTGCGTGACGATGATCACCTGCCCGCCCGGCCTCTTCCCATACTCGGCGCTGTAGCTGTCGCGCAGCACGTTAAATTCCCGCACCGCGTCCACTCCCAGCAATTGCTGGCTCGTTCCTCCGGGCTGCATATTATTTTCGGCCGCGCCGGTGTACTCCACGCCGTTCATCAAAAATAAATTCTGTTGCGGCCGGTTTCCGGAAACCGAAAAATTATTTCCCGTCGTCGAATTTGAGACTCCGATTCCCCCGGTCTTCTCCGTCGTGAAATTTACGATTCCAGGATTCAGCGTCAGCAGCAGATCGTAACTCCGCCCGTTCAACGGCAAATCCTTCACTTGCTGCTCTCCGACGAGCCCGGAAATATCCGCCGTAGTCACCGATACCACCGGCGCGTCCGAGTCCACTTTCACTTCCTGATTCACCTGGCCCACGCGTAAAACCAAATCCACCGTCGCATCCTGGCCCACCACAAGGTGAATTCCGGATCGAATCTGATCCGCGAAACCCTGCCTCGCCGCGCGAACTTCATATTCCCCCACCGGCAGCGCAAATATTTGATACCGCCCCGCTCCGTCGCTCGCCGTCGTGCGCGTGGCGCGCGTCTCGCCGTTCGTCGCCGTCACCGTCGCGCCCGAAACTACCGCACCCGACTGGTCCGTTACAATTCCGGACAAAGTTGCCGACACCTGCGCCGGCGCCGGCGTCGGCCGCAGAAAAGTCACAACGCACACAAGCAGCAACGCCGCTCGCGCGCCGATTTTCCAGCCGCGCGAAATTTCGACAGTTCCACATCCCATGAGATCCCCCTCGTTGAACACCACGAAAATAGCGGCGAGCTTCGCCAGGCGACGCAGACACAGGTAAATGCTACGTTTTTATACGATTAAAACAGCCAAGTCAAATCATTTAACTACGATTAACTGGTAAGAAGGTTCGGCCTCCCTCAGGCGAATTGGTTTCACCGCTCCGCGACTTGTCGCGCCAATCCCGTGTTGCCCCCAGGCGCGCGGCGCAACAATGCGCCGAAGTCCTCCATATTTAATCCCGCAGCGAGTTCAGGTAATGTGCTTCCGGCGCGAGCTGAGATCAGCGCGGCTGCGACCGGGTCTGGGCTCATGACTGACCCCGGCAAAATCAGGGTCCGGGCTCATAATTGAGCCCGACGAAATTAACCATCATTCAGATTCGGAGGCCAATATGCCCTCGTCCGTAACACGCAGAAAGTTCATCGCCATCGGCGCTCAAACGATCGCTGCTACTGCCTGCGCCCCACAATTCTTCGTTCGCGATTTCCGCCCCCAAGCCTCATCCAGTGAATACGCGTCAACTTTTGCCCCGCTGGACGTTTTCATCGAGCAATACATGCGCACCATGAATTCGCCGGGCATGACTTTCGTAATGTCGGACAAAGACGGAGTGCAACGCGTCTCGACATACGGTTTCAGCGATCCGGAAATCAAAACCGCGGTCAAGCCTGACGAACTCTTTCACATCGGCTCCATCAGCAAATCATTCACCGCCATTTGCCTGCTGCAATTGCGCCAGGAAGGCAAACTGGATCTGAACAAGCCCATCGCGGATTATTTGCCCTGGCTGCGCATTGATTCCAAATTCGCTCCCATCACTACGCATCATCTGCTCACGCATACTTCCGGATTGCCGGGCGATGCTCCACTTTTCCTCTCCGATCCTTCGGCGAGACATCGCGCCGCATATGCACCGGGCGAGCGCTTCAACTATTGCAACCTCGCATTCGGCATCTTGGGGCATCTGGTGTGGACTTTGGACGGCCGCCCATATCCCGATGTCCTCCGCGCGCGAATTTTCGAGCCGCTGGGAATGAACCACAGCGAGCCGGTAATCACTCTCGATGTTCGCGATAAGTTTGCGAAAAGCTTTTCCGCGTTTCAAAACGATCGTCCCTATCCGCGCTTCGGCAGATTGAGTGAAGCGCCGGGCTTGGTAATGACCAATGCTGCCGGCTGCATCGCTTCGACGCCGCAGGACATGGGTCTATACGTCCAGATGATCGCGAATCACGGCAGAGGTCCGAAGGAAGCATTGCTCTCGGATGAAAGCTTCGCGCTTTTCTCGCATCCGCACATCAAGGCGGAAGAGTTTGGTCCCACTGCTTCCTACGGCTACGGAATCGCCGTGGATAGGCTGGACGATCACACGATTTTGCGCCACACCGGCGGAATGGTCTCATTCGCTTCCGCGATGCATATTGATATTGATCAAGGTGTGGGAGCTTTTGCTTCCATTAACGCCATGCAGGGTTATAGGCCGCAGCCGGTGGTTCAATACGCGATTCAACTCATGCGCGCGAAGAAGCAAAATACCGCCGCTCCATCCGCGCCGCCGGCCGAGCCCCCTGACCAGGTAAAAAATGTTGCCGACTTCGAAGGCGAGTACAAGAACGAGCAAGGAACTACGGTGAAATTCGCCGCCAAAGGCCAGAGTCTCTTTCTAGTTCATGGCGACGTTTCTATTCCATTGGAAAATTCCGGCGCCAATAAATTTCTCGCGCGGCATCCCGATCTCGACCGTTTTCTCCTCGTCTTTGGCCGCGCAGACCAGGCGGATCCCAAGAGCGCCGTCGTCGAAGTAGGTTGGGGCGCCGCGTGGTACACCAACTCCAAATACAAAGGACCGTCAAAATTCGACTATCCCAAAATTTGGGACGCCTACGTCGGACATTATCGCAATGACAATCCCTGGATTGGCAGCGTGCGCGTGGTCGTGCGCAAAGGCGTTCTGATGCTCGACGGCTCAGCTGCCCTCGAGCCCGGCACCGACGACACATTTCATTCCCGCGACGACAAGAACAGCACCGACTGGATTCGTTTTCTCGACATAGTCAACGGCCACGCCATGCGCTTGAAATTTTCCGGCGAGGATCTCTGGCGCGTAACCGCCCCGTAACTTAGCCAGACTTTTCGCAGCAGATTAAAGCAGGCTCTCCATCACTTCGCGGGTAAGAAATCGTGCGGAAAATGGTAGGCCCGTGCGGACTTGAACCGCAGACCTGGCCGATGCCGCATCGGACCGCTCTAGCCAACCGGTGTAGCGATTAAGGTCGCTATCATTTTCGAGGATTTCCATCGCTTGATTTCGAGTTCTCGCCGACGCGCTTCGATCAAAGATTCAAATCTCTTGGTGTAAACGAGCTTCCACGGACCGCGACCCCGAGTAGAAGGAGTGTGGCCACGCATGTGTTCTGACAATCGCCGTTCAAGCTCCGCAGTCGAGCCAACATAAAAGCGGCCGGATGATTCGCTCTGGAGAATGTACACAGTAGTCATAACGCAAGAATGGTAGGCCCGTGCGGACTTGAACCGCAGACCTCTTCCGTGTCAAGGAAGCGCTCTAGCCAGCTGAGCTACGGGCCTAATGACAAAAACATTTTAGCACAGCGCGCCTCACGCATTCCTCTCCACTACCACCGCGCTGCCGTACGCCAAAACTTCCGTTACTCCCTGCATCACTTCATTCGCGTCGTACCGCACCCCAATCACCGCATTCGCTCCATGCTCCGCCGCATGCTGCATCATCAATTCCAACGCCTCTTCGCGCGTCTGCTCGCACATGTCCGTAAACAGCGAAATGTTCCCGCCCACAATCGTCTGCAGCGAAGCCCCAATCGTCCCGAAAATACTCCGCGACCGCACCACAATCCCGCGCACCATCCCCAAATTCCGCACGATTCGATATCCCGGCATCTCAAATAAGGTAGTCACCATGCTAGCTTCCACCCGCACGTTCACAAGCACCTCCTAATAGGGTGCCCATGCGCCGGTTTTGCGCGTGGGGCTTTTGAATTTTCAAACTTTGCGCTCCGCGACAGCGCCCTTCAGTAGCAACCCCTCACTTTTTTTGGTAGCTGCCACTCGCTTTTCTTGGGTAGCAGCCCCCTGCTTCAGCAGGGCAAGCTGGACTTCAGTCCAGCGAAACCCCGTCTCTCCCAAATCCGCCTTTTAGCCGCAGGCCTTTCTCTTCGACCCACCCCCGAATTTTCTTTCACCCAATCTCACCGCACCACCGGCACTTCCACAAATGACGTATTCTTCCCCGAGCGATAAATCCTCTGCGTCGCCACCTGATAATCCCCCGCCGTCGCCTTGAAAATATTCGCCACATATTTCTGCGGATTCCTGTCAATGATCGGAAACCACGTGCTCTGCACCTGCACCATGATCCGGTGCCCCTTCAAAAAAGCATGATTGTTCGTATGCAAATCCACCGTATACGCCGTCACCTGATTCGGCACGATCGCCTCCGGCTTCTCAAAGCTGTTCCGGAATCGCCCGCGAAACACATCATTCGCAATCATCAATTCGTATCCGGCCATCGCCGGCTTCGCTTCATACTTCTCCGGGTACACGTCAATCAATTTCACGATCCAATCGCTGTCGCTTCCCGTCGTCGATGCAAAAAGATGCGCTACGATATCGCCCGACACGGTCACATCCGCATCGAGCGGCTCCGTCTCCCAACTCAAAGTGTCCGGCCGGTGCTCCACGAATCGCTGATCTTCCAGCAGCCACGTGTACCAACGGCTCCCCGGCCCGTACGTTTCCTCGATCGGCCGGTGGCGGTACGGCACCGGATTCGCCGGATCCGAAATGTACGAATCGAATTCTTCGCCCGCACCCGTCGGCGCATCGAAACTGATCTTTCCCGCCTCCCGAAAATAAAGTTTCCGCTTTTCGATTCCCTCCGTCGGCGGCCACGCCGCGTACGACTTCCACTCATCCGCGCCGGTCTCGTACGTCACTGCCTCTTCCACCGGCAGTTTCCCCTTGTCCTTCAACCAATACGCAAACCACGGCGCCTGAATGTTCTCCCGGAAATAACGCGCCGTCGAATTCGCGAATTCCACGTTTCCCAGCTTGTTTCCCTCCCCGTGCGCCCACCCGCCATGGTTCCACGGCCCCACAGCCAGATAATTTTTGTGATCCGTGTCGTTTTTCTCCATCAATTCGTAAAGCTTCAACGGCCCGTAGAAATCCTCTTGATCCCACCATCCGCCCACGTTCAGGTTCGGCACCGTGCCCTTCAGCTTGCTGAAATATCGCGTAAACGCCTTTTTGTCCCAGAACTCATCGTAGTTCGGATGCTCCACGAAATCGTTCCAGGTCGGCAGCGTCCCGTGAAAATATTTCTCATTCGCGTTCGAAAGCGCGCCCAGCCCCAGATACCAATCGTAGGTGTCGTAGCGGTCGAACTGAAAAGTGAAATTCGTCTTGCCGGACTCGAGCAGCGCCGCATATTCGAATCCATAGCTCAATCGGAACGCCCCGTTATGATGGAAGTCGTCGCCCAGAAACATGTCCGCCGGCGTAGCCTGCTCCGAAACTGCTTTCATCGCCGGATGCGGATCGAGAAGCGTCAAAGCCGTCAGCCAGCCGCCGTAGGAAATTCCTACCACGCCCGCGCGCCCATTGTTGTTCGCCACATTTTTCACCAGCCAGTCAATCGTGTCGTACGTGTCGCTGGCCTCGTCGATCGCCTTCGCATCCGACCTATCGCGCGGGTCCCGCTGCATCACGAACTGCCCTTCCGATCCATACCGCCCGCGAATATCCTGAAACACAAAAATGTAGCCGTCCGGCATCATTTCGCGATACGCATACAGCATCTGCGAAAATCCCTTTTCGTCGTCGCTCAATCCATACGGCGTCCGCTCGATCAAAAGCGGCAAAGTCCCCGCAGCATTCTTAGGCGCATAAATTTCCGTATGCAAACGCACCCCATCGCGCGCAGGAATCATCACGTCAGTCTTGTTGAACAAAAGCGAAAAATCAGGCGCCGGCGTCTGCGTAGCAACCACGCGAGACCACGGCATAGCCAAAATAATCGCCAATAATCCAGCCACAACCATGAGCCGCAGCGCACCCCCATCTCTCCAAGCCATCGAATTTTTCCCCCGGTGTAAGTAACGCCGGCGTCCCTGCCGGCATCCGTCGAGCGCGCATTCGCAACAGGCATAAATCACGCGCGGACTAAGAACCCAAGCGCCCGAGAATATCACACCCTGCGAAACGCCCAACTGCCCGCCCAACTGGAAATCGCTCGATTCCTTTCAAGCTATAACGATCCATCTCCGTGATAGAATAAGATGAGTTCGTTGCGCTCGTCATTCTAGGAATGGGATGAAGCAGGGCTGCAGGAACCCCGGCAGCCCTTTTTGTTTGCCCGCCGGCCGACGCTCGACACACGGAAACTAACGACATGCAATCCATTCGCAATATCGCCATCATCGCTCACGTTGACCACGGCAAAACCACCCTCGTCGACGCCATGCTCCGCCAATCCGGCATCTTCCGCGCCAATCAAGCCGTCGTCGATCGCGTCATGGATTCCAACGATCTCGAAAAAGAACGCGGCATCACCATCCTCGCCAAAAATACCGCGCTCTTCTATCACGACACCAAAATCAATATCGTTGACACTCCCGGCCACAGCGATTTCGGCGGCGAAGTCGAGCGCGCCCTGCGCATGGTTGATGGCGTCCTTCTCCTCGTTGACGCCAGCGAAGGCCCGCTCCCGCAAACGCGCTACGTCCTGCAAAAAGCGCTGCAAGCCAAGCTGCCGCCCATCGTCGTCCTGAATAAAATCGATCGCAGTGACGCGCGCACCGCCGCCGTCCTCGATGAAATCTACGATCTCTTCATCGATCTCGATGCCACCGAAGACCAGCTCGATTTCCCGGTCCTCTACACCAACGCCAAAATCGGCGTCGCTCACACCAAGCTCGGCGATTCTTCCGCCAATCTCCAGCCGCTCTTCGAAGCCATCGTCGCCAAGATTCCCGCGCCCACCGGCGATCCCAGCGCGGTCCTGCAAATTCAAGTCACCAATCTCGATTACAGCGATTATCTAGGCCGCATCGCCATCGCCCGCGTCTTCAATGGCTCGCTCAAGCGCGATCAGGAAGTCGGCATCACCAAGCTCTCCGGCGTAATCGAAACCACCAAAATCACCAAGCTCTTCACCTTCCGCGGTCTCGAGCGCGATGAAGCCGACGAAGTTTTCGCCGGCGATATCGTCGCCATTGCCGGCGTCGAAGGCATTCAAATCGGCGAAGGCATCACCGATCGCGATAATCCCGCGATTCTCGAGCCGCTCACAATTGACGAGCCCACGCTCGCCATGGTTTTCACCGTCAATACTTCGCCTTTCGCCGGCCGCGAGGGCCAATACGTCACCTCCCGCGATCTGCGCGCCCGCCTGCAAAAAGAATTGCTCACCAATGTTTCCATCCGCATCGAAGACGCCGACACCACCGATTCCTTCCGCGTTCTCGGCCGCGGCGAATTGCAACTCGCCATCCTCATCGAAACCATGCGCCGCGAAGGCTACGAGCTCATGGTCGGCAAGCCGGAAATCGTAGTGCGCATCGTCAACGGCAAAAAGCACGAGCCCCTCGAGCTGCTCGTCATCGATTGCCCCGAGGCTTTCATCGGCATCATCATGGAATCTCTCGGCAGCCGCCGCGGCGAACTCGCCAAAATGGTCAACCATCACACCGGCCGCGTGCGCATGGAATTTAAAATTCCCTCGCGCGGCCTAATCGGCCTGCGCAGCCAGCTCATGACCGACACGCGCGGCACCGCTCTGATCCATTCCATCCTCGAAGGCTGGATGGAATACACCGGCGACATGGCCATGCGTCTCACCGGCGCGCTCGTCGCCGATCGCCCCGGCGTCTCCACCGCCTACGCCATCTGGAACGTCCAGGAGCGCGGCGAACTTTTCATCGGCCCCAGCACCGAAGTTTACGAAGGCATGGTCCTCGGCGAAAATTCCCGCGAAGCCGATATGGACGTCAATATCACCAAAGAAAAAAAGCAAACCAACATGCGCTCCAGCAGCGCCGACGAAGCCATCCGCCTAATCCCGCCAAGAGAACTAACTCTAGAGAAGGCAATCGAGTTCATCTCCGACGACGAATACGTAGAAGTCACCCCAAAGACAATCCGCCTCCGCAAAAAAGTCCTGGACGCCAAGAAGCGCCCCAAGCGCTGGCAAGAAATAAAAGCCAGCGCCGAAGCCGAATAACCCTTGCTCGGTAACGGTTTCCGCAGGGTGCCCCATGCGCCGCCGTTGCGCGTGGGGTTCTTGACTCCCGTCCCCATCATTTCGCCGTCATCAAAGTACTCGTCGTCGCCACGCACTGCCAATTCCCATTCAATTTAATCCACGTATCCACAAATCTCTCGCGGTGCATGTAAGCCTTCCCCTTCTCCGTCCCCTTCACTCGAAACACTCCCACCACCACCGCCGCATCCCCATACACCTGCACCGAACTCTGCTCCGTAACCGCCTGCGACGGCTGGTAGTCCGCCGCCTTGATGCTAGCCAGAAATTCCCCCTTCGACGCAATACTCCCATCAATATCCACCGACAAAAACGTATTCGCCAAAAGCATCCCCAGCGCCTTAGTATCCTTCGCCTCGAGCGCATGATTCCAAGCAGTCTCCAACGCCTGCACCCGCCCACCCTCATCGCTCGCGCTATTCTGCTGCCCCGCCGCCGCCCCAACACTCAAAAGCAATATCGCCAACCCCAAAAAAATTCGAGTCATCGTTTAACCTCAACCCAACCCCATCCCCAATCAATCCCTAGCCTAAAACAGAATTCCCCCACCAAAATATTTTCCGCAAATGAATTTCTGACCCCGCACCCAGCCGCCCACCCAAGCACCGAACTTGCGCGTAGCAACAACGCCACCTGTGGGAACGACCTCACCCGAGGGTGCCCCATGCGCCGCCTCTGCGCGTGGGGCTTTTCGGCCCGCATTGAGTGCACCCCTCCCAACCCCAAGCCCCCCGCCTTTTCCTTTTCTGGCTTCTGACTTTTCCACCAATCCAAATCGCGCCGCCATCCCGACAAAGGAGGAATCTGCACTTCCAACCGTCGCCTTTTCCTCCCGTGGGAGCTCCGCGAAGCTGCGCCCTCTACCGTAAGTCTCGCCAAAACCCTCGCTACTGACTCCGCGTGATTCGACAGTTAATGCCGATGAGCAGTGTCGAGCGGATTACAAAACGATGCGACCTCACTCGGCGGTGGGCTTTCTCGATACATATATAGTAAATTATGAAGATTAATGCTAGAATCTGGTCTACTATGCTGTCACTTAATGCAATATTGTTACTTCCCCCCCTTCTCCCCGTACATCTCGAAACGAAAGACTGGATAGCACTCATTGCTAGCTTGTCAGTCTTCGGGTTTTCGGTTTCGGGTTTCTTCCAGAAGAAGGCAGAATCACGACAAGCTCAACGAAAACAGCTTACGGATGTACTAAAAGAGATTTCCCGGCTTAACCTTGATGACGCTCAATATAGCTCAATTACCGAAGATGAACGCCGTGCGAAGTACCCCCACAATTACATCGGTTTATTGAATGACCAAAGGCGCTTCTTTGTAAGGCAAGCAGCCTTGCTGGCCGACGGGCTTGGCAAGGACGCCAGTACGTTCGAGCGGGGCATGATCGCCACTACGTTCGACAATATGGACTACGTAGACGAGGCTCAGCGGTTTTTCGAGAGTGCAATTGCGCGAGGTCAGAATGAACTCGACAAGGGAATCGCCCTTCGCAATTATGCTCGTTTTCTCTACCGACAGGGGTTGGAGAAAGAAGGAGACGCGCAGTTTTCAAAATCGATCGTAGCCTTCTCTGGTAATGAAGACAGGTTAAAGTACTATCGTGGAGACACCTACCGTAGATGGGCTGAGACGTCCTACTACGAAACCCGGCTTCGGGAAAGGGCGATACAATTACTCAAGACGGCCACTGAAGAATTTTCGTCGATGAAGAGTGAGTCGCGCAAGAACCGCGAACTTCGCCGTCTCAAAATGCGGGAAGCTGAGATGTTTACGGGAACTGGCATACCGGAAAATGTGGTACTTAAAGCCCAATTGAAAGACAGCGCCGCCGAAGGTAATGTCTGAGTCTTTTTTGACCTGACCAGGGATTTTCGTACCAAGCGAGATGAGAGAGAATTCACCTAGAGGAAGACCGATTATGCCGATGAGCACGGGCGGGTGCCGTACAACACTAGGCGACTGCACTCGCCGCCCGGCTATAAACTCTCCCACCCACGGTGGTACAAAAACTCCATCAGGCCAGTCGACGTATTCGCACTTCTTTCCGGATTAACGGTTCGGCCCTGGTTGGTCGATTGCGCGCCTCTCAACAGGCCCTACGGTGACGCAATTCTTTCCTCGGCCTTTTGACTCGTACATCGCCTTGTCAGCGGCACCGAGCAAACCATCGGCCGTATGAATCTCGATTCGGTCGGTCGCGCTGACACCGATGCTAGCCGTTACGGGGATATCAATTCCCGGATTCGACCGCTCGACGGCACGTCGAATCCGTTCTGCCGTGGCGTAGGCTTCCTCAGCAGAAAAATCCGGTAACAACACGGCGAACTCGTCGCCGCCCCAGCGGTACAGGGCTCCTTTTTGGCCTAGCGTCTCTCCAATTGCTTTGACGACACGCGCAAGGCACAAATCTCCTTCCAGATGTCCTTTCGTATCATTCACTGTCTTAAAATGATCGAGGTCGATTACTAACATAGCCAATCCCGATGGGCGTTTCAGAAGGTCGGTAGCGTCTTCGATTAGCTCTTCTTTCTTCGGCAGATCCGCCAGCGAGGCGCCCTGTCCGTGTTTCGCAGTACGCACCGAACTGATCGCAGCAGGCCCACCATTTCTGATTAACTTATCGGTCGGTCGGGCGTAGCTCTGACTTGCGTCGAGCAATAACAAACCTTGGGCTTTTAAAATGTAGGCCGAACGAGCTAGCTCTTTCGTAGAAGTCCCGAGGTACTCCGCATCCCAGGGGTCCGTGACCCAGACTTCGCCCGGTAGATCAGAAACTCTAAAACCTAGCATGTAGGCTTTACCCGCAAGAAAATGCTCGATTTCGGGTTCAGAATGTGATGTAGGAGATCTATGCGATTCGGGCCGAAGCTGCTGATACGATTGGGGATGAACATCGAAGCCGTAGAAAATGACCGCCTTTTGGTCAATCGCGGATCGTAAGCTGTTGATTATAAGTCTGATCTGGTCAAATACTATTGCTCTATTGGGCCACGCTGAGAAGCGGTCCGTAGGTACCGCGCAGAACGCAATCGCGCAGTTTGATTGATCAGTGACATCAACTCGCAACCAGGATGAATAGACGGACCCAACTACCGAAAGCTCGATAGGCCATTTGATTTCTACGTGTATCGCAATGCCGGATAGACAATAAAAAAGTTTGGGAGAGCCGCACTTAACTTTACCAGCCAACGCTGACGCGTAGTCTTCAACCGCTTGTTGGTGAGCACTCGTGTGCGGTAGATCGTCGGGGAATTGGTCAGAAATCACGATATCAGTATTTCGTTCGGATTTGCCAAGTACGAGATAGGTCACTCGTCTGTCCGGCCAAGGTCTTGAATGCTTGATGATGTCAATTTCAGCCCGATTTATGCGCTTCACGAGGTCGGTAAGACCCAGTTCCGTCTCGCGGCTCATGCTGTCAGGCATCGCTCGAAATCCTCACGCAGGCAGTGTAGCAAACGGGAATCGCAGGCTCATTCGTTTCTCTTCATTGGAGCGATCCGCGCCTAAGAATCTGCGGCCGTTCGGGTTCGCCCATTCTTTCATTTTCACGCTACCGAGCATCGCGAACAGACGGGGGTGAATGTTGTCCGCCACCATGTCTCCAGAATCCGTCAATTTTTTATTGACTAAATCGCCAACAAATGCTACGCTGCTACCCGCAGTGTACGAGAGCCGCGAAAACAGCAGCCATCACGGGCGGCTCAGCATCGACTCACGGCGTCGCACTACGCCTCGCCGCCGCCCAACCGCAGCGCAGTAGCCTCGGTTCAGCAGTCCTGCAACCCGGCCTCGCACAAACTAGGACAACCTGAGCGAACACGAATGAGAGAAGAGCGAAGCCCCGCCCGCAACAGCCTGGCCCCGCGCGACGCATCCCCAATCTTCCGCGCTGCGGAGCACCGCCGGCAACGAAAAAGCGAAACTGAAGGCCAAAAAGTGTTTCGGTTAGAAATGACCTCGACCGTTTGTTTACAAGGAGATACGAGAAATTCTAATCGAACCATGTTTCGATTAGACGCCTCCGCACTCAAGCCAAGATCCAGGCCAACTAAAGGCGGCCCGAAGCAATTTCTAATCGCGTGCAACTTGATTAGAAATCGCTGCAACTTCAACAAAACAAAGGACCGAGGCCGTTTCTAATCGCGTGAAATCGGGCACTTTTTTGGCCCGCGCAAACGAGAACAGCATGATCGAACACGAACGAGGGAAGAACGAGGCGCCGCCAGCAACCGGCCGGCCGGGCCTATTAGCGGCTCAAAGATGGCGGATCGCCGCAAACCGCTGCGGCGCTTGGCTTTGCGTCCGATTCCTCGGAATTTTCCGCTGCTGCCGCGGTCACTTCTTCGGCGCGGCCGTCGGCCATCCGGAAGCGCTCGCAGATTGCCGATTTCACGGCGCGATGCACCAGGGCGCCGATATCCAGCCGCGATTCGGCGGCCGCCAATTCCTTGGGCCGGGCATACAGCGCGGGCACCTTGGGCATGAAGGCGGGGCAGCAATCATGAAACGGCTCGGAGGAAATATCGTACGTACCAATTTTCCGGGCGAGGGCCAGGATTTCGAGCTTGTCCGTTCCCACCAGCGGGCGGAACACCGGCATCTTCACCGCATCGCCTACCGCGACCATATTCTGGAGCGTCTGCGAAGAGACTTGGCCGAGGCTGTCGCCGGTGACCAGGGCGAGCGCATGCGAGCGCCGCGCCAACTGCTCCGCGATGCGCATCATCATCCTGCGATACAGCAGGATGCGGTACCTCTCCGGCGCCGCGCTGACGATCTCCCGCTGAATCCACTCGAACGCCACGCGATACAATTTCGAGCTGAATTGATAGAGCGTGAGGCGCCTGGCCAAATCGCGCGCCACGTGGATCGAAGACTCGCCCGGCAGCGAGCCGGTGCCGTAGAAGTGCACGAAGCTCAAATGCGCGCCGCGCTTCATCATCTGGTGCGCCGCCACGGCCGAGTCGAATCCACCGGAGAGCAAACACATCATGCGACCGCCCGTTTTGGGTGGGAGCCCGCCCATCCCGGGAATCTTGCGGGCGTAAACCAGCGCCGGCCCGGGCGTGATCTCGATCCGGCAGGTAACTTCCGGCGCGTCCAAGTCCACGCGCACGGAGCGGCCCTCGGCGCGCAACTTTTCAAGGAGATAGCGGCCGACGGTGGCCTCAATCTCCATCACGTGGTGCGGGAATTCCTTGTCGCTGCGCTTGGCGCGCACCGCGAAGCTTGCGAATTGCAGCGGGGCAATTTCCTGCCAGGCCGCTTCGCACAACGCATGCAGATCGCGCTCCACGGTCCGCGCCACGGCAAAGAAGGCGATGCCCGAAACGCGCTGCACCCGCTCAATGGCCTCTTCGAGCGGCGCTCCTTCGCCGAAGCGCACCAGAAAACGGTGCCCCGGCTGCTCGATTCGCTCGACGGGGATGCCTTCCAGGCTTTGACGCAGCGCCTTATCCAGCTTGCGGGTGAAGAATCGCCGGTTGCGGCCCTTCAGCCACAATTCGTGATAGTGCGCGACGATTACCGGGTTCGCCATTTTACGTACAATTCACACTATAGAAATTTCGGAAGATGCAGTATACCAAGCCGGGCGTTCCACAGAATAGCATCGCAGGGCGAGGGAATCGCCCGTAAATGGAGCCCGCAAGTGGAGGTGGAGCAGGACAGCAAGCGCTGCATCGGGACGATAAATCGCAATGGGGCAAAGGGACATCGCAACGCGCCGGCGCGAAATTCGAAGGAGTTTTCTCTCGCGGCTGGCGTGGATTTCCCGCGCGGCCGCGGCGATCCGGGGTTTCGTTGCAGCGTGTCGGTCATTAACCACATCGTGACAGCGCGCTCGAATCGGCGGGCTTTTATTTGCGCGAGAGTTAGAATCCCTAACACCCGCTGCACCGGTAGCGCGCGTTTCGGGGGACTTCAAGGAACTTTTGGCATCAAAGCTGCATCAAAGGTTCTGTGAGCATGGGCTGTAGGAGGCGTTATGTGGAATCGTCGGGACTGGGATGAGTTCTTTCATATCGTGCAGCGACGCTGGCATTCGCAGCGCCCGCCTCGCCCGTTGGACCGCTCGATGCTGAATCGCCTCGTGCCCGTGGAAGGGTATAGCCTGGCCGAATTGGATGACGCCGGCCTGAGCGTCGAGCTGGCGGAAACCCTTGGTTTGCCGGTAGATGCGGGCCGTGTCGGCTCTTATAGTCCGAACGTTTCGGCGCTGCGCGAATTTCTCCGCGCCACCCGATCGCGCTTCTAGCTGGGCTCGCCTCCAAACTGAAATTGTGCTTCGCCGGCCGCGCTGGCGCCCCGCAAAATGCTTCTCGCGGGTCGTTTCGGCGCCGCGGAGCAATTTCTGTGCCGTCATCGGGAGTGACCGCTGGCGTCACCTCGCGTGCCGTTCTAGTACGACCGATTCGCCAGTTTTTGTCGCACGTACTCTTGACGGAGCACGAAAAATCCGTAAACTGCACTTTTCTCGGTAGGGAGCACGAGAAATCTGTAAAGCACTGGTGAGGGTGCACGAAGAATCTGACTTTATTTGTCATGGCGACTCAACCCAATTCGCTGCCGCCAACGCCCGTCGCCGAGGCGCTTCGCGACTTTGAATTCCCGCAGCGCGAAGCCGCCTTCTTCTACGGGCTCTTTCTTCGCGGCCACTCGGCCGATCAGCTCCGCCGGGACATTCAAGTTCCCGCCGCAGTCCTCGCCAAGTGGGACAAAGAGACGGCGCGGGAACCGGAATTGCGCGCCGTGCTTGAGCGCGTGGTGGAATACCGGCGCAACGTCTTGGCGATATTCGATTCGCTTGTGGATCACGATTCCTCCGGCCAGCCTCTGCAGTAACGCGCTTCGTTGTCTCGGCTAATTTCATTCAAGTGAGATAAAGTGTGCGGCGATGTCCGCGCGCGAAAATTTGCCCGCATCGCCGGGCCCCTGGAGCCCGCTGGGGATTCCTTTATTCCGGAATTTGCTGATTGCTGATTTTGTGTCCGACGTTGGCGCGTTTATGCAGACCGTGGGCGCGGCGTGGTTGATGACATCGCTCAGCAGCAGCACGCTGCAAATCGCGCTGATCCAGACGGCTTCGGCGCTGCCG
Source organism: uncultured Acidobacteriota bacterium (assembly GCA_963838545.1). Classification (GTDB taxonomy): domain Bacteria; phylum Acidobacteriota; class Terriglobia; order Acidiferrales; family UBA7541; genus Palsa-147. The sequence goes on along the minus strand of CAWIRL010000008.1, from coordinate 175,105 downwards.
TTTTTTCTGCTGGCGCTGCCCGCGGGAGCGATTGGAGACATCGTTGACCGCCGCAAGCTGATTCTGGGAACGGAAATTTGGATGTTGGGAGTGGCGGTCGTTTTGGTGGTCGTAACGCTGGCTCACCTGATCAATCCGTGGCTCCTGCTGGCGCTCACGTTCGCGTTGTCGATGGGCGATGCGCTCGAATCGCCGGCGTGGCGGGCGATTTTTCCTGAATTGGTGCCGAGAGAGCAGCTCACGCCGGCGCTGGCGCTGAACGGAATTGAATTCAATCTGGCTCGCGCCGTCGGTCCTGCGCTGGGAGGCGCAATCATCGCGATTGCCGGCGTGAGCCCGGCATTCATGGTGAACGCCGTCTCGTTCGTCGGCGTGATCGTGGTGATCGCGCGGTGGAAGCGGCCGGCGGCGAAACGCACGTTGCCTGCGGAGACTTTCACGGGGGCGACTTCGGCCGCCATTCGATATGTCCGTTACTCTCCGGGAATTCTGCGGCTGCTGGTGCGCGCGGCGTTTGTGATTTTCTTTTCGAGCGCGTTCTGGGCGTTGTTGCCGGCTGTGGCGAAGAATGTGAGCCAAAGTTCGCTCGGATATGGATTGCTGCTGGGCTTTTTTGGAGCCGGGGCGGTGCTCGGAGCGGTGGTGCTGCAACGCGTGATCAGAACCTACTCGACGGAAGCGGTGGTTGCGGCTGCGACTGCGGTGTTCGCCTGCGTTCTCGGCGCGACGGCGCTCGTGCCGCGGCTCTGGATTCTGGTGATCTTTGCGCTGTTCGGTGGCATCGCGTGGACCGTGTTCATGTCCATATTCAATACGCTGATTCAGCGGCTCGCTCCGGATTGGGTGCGCGCGCGGGTGCTGGCTTTTTATCTTTTTGTGTTTCAGGGCGCGATGACGCTGGGCAGCGTGCTGTGGGGCGCGACGGCGGAGCACAGCAGCCTGGCAAAAGCGCTGCTCGCTTCCGGAGTGGGAATCGCCGCGTGTTTGCTCCTGCAGTTGCCGTTTCCGCTGCCGGAGCCGAGCGCCGCGCTCGATCCGTGGAACCATTGGGCGAAACCGGCGATGTTTGCGGAGCCGGAGCCGGATGAAGGGCCGGTGCTGGTGGCCATCGAGTACAAAGTGGAGAGCGGCAAGGCGCAGGAATTTCTCGAAGCGATCCACAAGTATGAACGAGTGCGCCGCCGCGACGGCGCTACTCGCTGGGGCGTTTATTACGACTCCGAGGCAGCGGGAGTGTATCTGGAAACGTTCGTCGTGAATTCGTGGGGCGAACACGAGCGACAGCACGATCGCATCACGGTAGCCGATAGCGAAATCGAGAAGCGCGTCTTCAGTTGCGTGCAGGGCGAGCCGCAGGTTCGCCATTTCATCTACGCGCGAACGCCGCCGCGGCGCCGGCGATCGTAGGGCGCGTGGGAAGCAGCACAGGCTTGATTGAGAATAGCCGTTACTAGCGCTGTTCTATTTGAGAAACGGTGCGATCATATTGATTGTGACCGACGGCAGAAAGTCGGGATCCTGACAGATTTTCATGGCTGCTTTTTCGGTCAGCGCCGCTGTTGACGTGACGTTGATATCCCCTTTCCCCAGATTCCAGGCACTTTCCCAGAGAACAGCTAGCAGATGGGCTCCGCCCTGCATTACTTCAATTGTGTCCGTGCCAAACAAATCCCACATGTACTTGGCGCGAGCAGCGCCACCTCCCTCATGTGCGATGAATGCATTTACGATCTTTATCGGAGCTATGGTGTTAAATGTACTCCGCATAAGCGCGACTGTAGCTTTGGCAGCCTCAAGACCACTGCCGACCATTTCTTTTTTTTGGGCGCGCGGAGTATTCAATAGTCCTTTGAGTATCTTGTCGCGATTGGCGCCAACCATGTCGTCCTCATAGGCGCTATGTACGCCCTGACCGAGCGCCCTCTTCTCAGTTTGGCCGGCCTTCTTTCCCTTCTTAAAAGTGTAGGTAAAGCTTCTCGCTGGATCGCCGTCGTGAAGGTAGGAGATATGAAGGGGTTGGCACGCGTCTCCAATATAGTGCGTGAGCACACCAGCAGCGCAGACGAATTGTGCTGCCTTTCCCTGCGTCGCGAATTTCACCATTGCGTTGAAGACTTGCCACACCCGGAAAGGCAGCAATCCGCGGTGTATCTGTGTGATCGGTTGGTTCGAAAGAATATCTTTAACGGAATTGTAAAACGTATCCCAAATACTCGGATCGATATTCGAGCCGGTCTTCGAAAGACTTAGCAGCGTATTTCCTGCACTGTCCGGTTGATCCATGTCCGCGAAGTGATTCGGTCCCTCGGAAGGGCGCGCGAACCCCTGTTTTGAGATGCGAGGTTTCCAAAAAAAGTCCGGCACATCCGCCATCGGAACGAAGGCACTCTTCCCCAAACCTGCAAAGTCGCTGCTAAGAATTGTTTTTTCGTCATGGCTGACGATCAATGCGTTATTTTTCATCAAGGTTACGAGCTTCGGAAATTGCGTCGAGAGAGCAATTTGAGTCCGGGCTGCTATCGAGAAATGACCGATCGACCCCCACGTGTCGGGCTGATCGACGTTCCATCCGCGTACCGGGTCAACTTCGAGTTGCGCACACACGCGCGAAAGGAGGGTTCCGAGTGCAAAGCTCTGTAGCCGCGCGGGACCAGCCGAGCGCACCATGTTCCGACCCCATTGCATCGCGAGCGGCCTGTACTCAGGCTCCTGTTTATTGCTGCGCTTATCCTTTCGTCCGGGTGCATCGGTTGAGGAAGGGTCCATCAGCCAAAGCGTCCCCGAATCTCCTGGATGCGTTGCGAACGCATTTTTGTTCGAGCGTGCGCTCTGCCTTCGATGTGTCCGCGGCCCAATGAGAACATCCGCAACGTACTCAAAACCGCCAGTTGTCTTGTAGCGGTAGAACAGAGCCTGGATCTCGGCAAGCATCAGACCGCTTGCGGCCCCAAAGCCTCGCACTGGAGTTCCGACAAGCGACAAGGAAATATTGTTAACCGAAATATCAACCATTGGCCCCATTTGGCCAATCTCTCGAATGTTGGTGGTCCATCGAAAGATGTCGTCAACGTCTATCAGGCCGACGTCGAGATTCACGTACAGATCCGTTCCGGGCCATCCGGGATATACGTCCGAAAAGGCCTCACGACCTAGCTGCTTTTCTGCGGTGACACCAACACGCGCGGGGTGGCCGTCCAGCCGACTGCGCACGATTTCTCCTGCTTCGCCGGTCACGTGGCGATTTGTCAGTGCAAAAATCTTGTGCCCGTCGCTGACCAAGCACGCCGCCGTTGCGGCGTATTCCTGGCCCTGAACGGATGCGACGATCGCCGATCCGCCTCCCAGGTTGTTGATGGGATATCGGATATCCCGGGCATCAACGTCAACGACGCTATCTCGAGGAGCCTCTATTACACAGACCGGGACCGACCGGCCGTCTTGTAAATACAATGTCTTGGGGACAATTGCGTCGCCATTCTTGGCAAGGTTGGCGTGAGAGACCCAGTGATCGACAAAAACCAAAATCGAAGGCCAGGAATAATCACGGACTTCGGAATTTTCCAGTGTCCTCGCATACGTCCCGTGAACTTTCCCCTTTCCCGATTTAGAGGGCCAGCTATCCCTCTGGCGAATTCGATATGGTCCGACGGCTGTGGCGACAACATTGGGGTGCTCCATCAGGAAGACATGGTATTGGTCTCTGGCAACGACCAGGTCGCGAAGCGACAAATGGGAAAAAACCGTAGCCTGAGCTTGTTTCTCATTAAATGGCATGGCTATGCCCTCGCAATGAGTTATTGGGTACCAGGCTGCATTTCAAAGATTCGCAATTGCACTTAGTTCGTTGTTCTAAGTAGATTCAGATAACTTGTCGCACTTAATAACAGTTTTATCTTAATTTAGGCAAGATAATTTTCGCAGGACTCCGGGCCAAGCTGTCGTTTGTCGTTTTACAATTCCGTGAATTTCTAGGCGTAGTTACGGCGGGGGGCGACCGAACTCCGAATGGATCCGGGGGTGGCACGCTAGCCCATGGTGTTATAAAATGACGATCTTAGTTGCCGGTTCCCCGGTAGCTCAATGGTAGAGCATTCGGCTGTTAACCGAAGGGTTGCTAGTTCGAATCTAGCCCGGGGAGCCAACTTCATCTTCTCTCTCACCAACTTACCGAGCCTGATTTTCAGGATTTGTTTTTGAAACAAAATCAGTGAATCGTGGCGGGTCCGCATCCGTACAAATAATTTGTCGCATTGTGTTGAGCGCACGAAAGGCGGTGTGCTGTAAGGCCTTGACATGACGAGCAAACTGGCGAGATTGTGGCGAGAATATGATAGGATTGTGGCGAGATTGACGGCGAGAATATGGCGAGAAAATATATACACGAACTTCGTGATTGGCCCGGATTTACATGGGATTCAAAGGCGCTTGCCCCTTTGCTCTCCGAAGTCCGGCTACGTCAGGGATTGTTGGTCGGGAAGATGCGTGGCTATGGCCTCGCTTCCCGATGGACCGCGACCTTAAAAGTTCTTACGGAAGAAACGATCAAATCCAGCGCAATCGAAGGCGTGGTGCTTGATCCAGAAAACGTCCGTTCTTCCCTCGCTCGTCGGCTGGGGCTGGAGGTCGGTGGGCTCACAGCGCACAAGGATCGGAACGTCGATGGCGTCGTTGAAATGATGTTGGACGCGACGCAGAAATTCAGCAAGCCGCTAACAAAGGAACGATTGTTTGACTGGCACGCGCATCTCTTTCCGGGCGTTCGCACGACACGCGATAAATTTCGAGTTGGCGCATGGCGTGATGACAGCCAGGGGCCAATGCAAGTTGTGTCCGGGCCGGTCGGTCGCCACAAGGTTCATTACGAAGCACCTGCGGCTGATCGCGTCGAGGGCGAGATGGGAAAGTTTCTCGCGTGGTTCGACGGCAACGAACAAGAAGATCCGCTCCTAAAGGCCGCAATCGCGCATTTGTGGTTCGTTACGATCCATCCCTTTGAAGATGGCAACGGGAGAATCGGAAGAGCAATCGCTGAAATGTGCTTGGCCAGATCGGATGGGAGTGCTCAGCGTTTCTACAGCATGTCGTCGCAAATTCTCGAAGAACGAAAGGAGCTATTACGAAGTTCTTGAGAAGACTCAGGCTGGATCGCTGGACATCACGGAATGGCTAACGTGGTTTCTCGGATGCCTGGATAGAGCCATTGAACAATCGAATCAAATCACAAGCAGTGCTCTGGAAAAGGAACTGTTCTGGAAGAGCCTGAAGCAAAGGAAGGTCTCGCTGAATGATCGGCAGACAAAAGTCCTGAACAAACTATTCAGTGGATTCGAAGGAAAGCTGACGAGAGACAAATGGATGAAAATGACGAAAGCTTCTTCGCGCACTGCCCTTCGAGACATCGAAGAGCTGATCGCCTTGGGGGTCATTGAACAAGAAGAGGCCGGAGGAAGAAGCACGTCCTACAGGCTTAAGAAAGGACGGTCGGACAAAGTATCGGAAAACTGAAACCGGCGGGACAGCTCGGTGATCTCTGAGACCGACCCTTCGGTTCAACCCGACCGCAGCAGGGCTCGCTCTCAAGCCGTCTTAGGTTGCCAGGGTAATTAAATCCTCAATTCTGATACGGGTTAAAACTGCGAATCCTCAAATGCCTCTGGCAGATCATTTATTGCTTACGGGGCTTCGGACATGCGCGTCCAGGAGCCGTTTTCGCCTTGGTTTTCTGGGGTGGCGTTGGGACTGTCGTAGGTGCGGTAGTTGCCGAAGCCGTCGGTGAAGTGATTGTAGCCGCCTAGGTTGGAGACTTCCTTTGTGCCGCCGGTGCTGGGATCGTTCATAGTATCTACGTTGCGCAGGAGGTCGCTCATATGATCGGCGGAACTGCGTCCGCCGCCGCCCCCGCTGCCGCCCGAATCATTATCGCGCAGAAAACCGTCCACGGAGTTCCCGCCTCCGCCATCGCGCATCATGGCAGTTTCCTGACGGCCAATGTTGTCGAGGAACTCCTGGTTGCGCCGCATCGTTTCGTCGGTGAGCGCGTCAGCGGCGCGGATTTGATCCCATCCTTGCTGCAGCTTCTGGTTGAACATTTTCGTTAACGTCGCCTGGATGGCGCGATAGCGCAGCGTCCATTGCGGATCGTATTGAACAGACTTGGCGATCAGACAATAGACGGGCATGCGTTTGTCGAGTGTGCCGGCGGGGGCGCGGAAACTTTGCAGCGCCTGAAAACCCCAGTTGGTTTGTATTAGCTGATTCGCGGCCATTGCCTCGTGACCTGCCTTCACGGACTGGTTTCCCGCTTTATTCAGGTAATAAACGCCAAAGAAGGCTTCCTCGACGGGCTTGCCATCCAAATCGTAACTGATTTTTATGGCGACGCCGTGCTGGTTGGGCGAGGACTGGAGCCGCAGCGCCTTGGCCAGGTCCGGCAGGTCCTGCTGCCCAATCCATTTGAGATTCGTTTCTTTGCCGCGGACATTTTTGATGAACATGGCCATGGCTTGCAGCGGAGGGACCGGCGCGAGGTTAATTTGGCCCGTAGGCCCGCGCTCGCCAGGCTTGGCCGGCTTCACGTATCGGCGGTATTGCGGCGCGACGTCAACATTCGCCAAGCGCAATGACTCGTACTGGAAATAAGCTTCGGCATTGGCGGCATTTTCAGCGTGCCAGGATGGATTGACGGGAACCTCGACCCAGCCATAGTGCCACTCGATCTTGCTCTCGAAGTGCCAGTTTTCTGGAACGTAAACGGTTGCTGCCGTCATGCCGCCCTGCTGGGTGTCGATCACGGAGCGCTGCACGAAGCGTTCGCCGAGGACGGTGTATGGCTTCGCGGCGGCGGCTTTGCTCGGGGGCGATGGTTGGCCGTGCGAGTCCGCAGCGGGAGCGCTAGGCGCAGAACTGGGCGGCGCGGATTTGGGCGGCGCGGCGGGCGCAGCAGGAGTGCTGGGCGCGGCGCCATAGTTTGATTTCGGAGGCAGACCGGCGGCCTGTCTGCACTTATCAGACAGCGAATCTTTGTGCTCCTTGAGGCAAGCTATGACTCGGCCGCCACCCGGCTGCACGTTCGCGCAGAACTTCTGAGCGTCCTCTGCGCACGCGGCGCGAATCGCGGCAAGCTGATCACCCGACTGTGCGGATTGAGGAACCGCGAAGGAAGCCGACGAAAAAGCTAGAGAAAGCATGATGCCAGCGAGGATCGAGATTCCCTTTATCTTCATAATTGCCCTTTCCGAATGGTCTTTCAGCTCGCCCGACCAATAAATCGCGATCGGAGCTTGTCGGGAATGTCGCCTGCGTTTTCAAGAGCGGCGTCAACTCTTAAGATTGAGAATAGCACGCAGAGCAGAGCCGGGCATGGCTAGAATAGTCCGCGTAGCGAACGGTCGCGAGTGCGGAGATCAAATGAGTGAACCTGCGAATCTCGATTTAGTTCGGGAAATTTTTTTGAGGGCGGAATTTATTCGCTCGCTGGGGATTGAGCTAACGGCTTGTGGTGCGGGGTGGTGCGAAACTCGAGTGGATGGGACTGCTGCGCTCCGGCAGCAGCATGGATTTATTCATGCGGGAGTTTTGATGACGCTTGCGGACCATACTTGCGGCGGGGCTGCGGCTTCGACGGTGGCCGCGGGGCGGGATGTGATCACGGTTGAAACCAAGACTTCGTTTTTGCGGCCGGCGGCGGGGAAAAGTCTGAGCTGTCGCGCGGAGGTGTTGCGTGCGGGGAAGAATCTGATCTTCGTTGAAGCTACGGTGATGGCGGAAAGCGAAGAAGGGCGCAAGATGGTGGCGAAGGCATCGAGCACGCTGGCGGTGATCGCGAGATAGATAAAGCGGTGGCGGCTGAGTCGCTCGATGTGACGATTTTGCACGCGGCGGTCGCGCTTAGTTTGCGGCGACAGGCAATGGAGAAGGGAGATGTTGATGAGGCGCGCGATGGTGATACTCGCTTTCTGTATGGTCATGGGGTACGGCGGTGCGAGGGCGCAGAAGGCGGAGTGGCAGCCATCGGCGGGGCATACGCAGATTGCGATTTGGCCGGGAGCGGCGCCAGACCCGCAGCCTGTGGCGGGGCCGGAGTTTGCGGAGACGACGGGGAAGGACTCTCTGATCGGCGGGAAAACAGTGGTGGGAATCAGCAACGTGACGCGGCCAACGATGACGGTCTATTCGCCGGAGGGAAAGAATACGGGCGCGGCGGTGGTCGTGTTTCCCGGCGGAGGCTATCAGGTGCTGGCCATCGATCTGGAAGGCACGGAGGTGTGCGATTGGCTGACGCCCAAGGGGATCACATGCGTGGTGTTGAAATATCGTGTCACGGATGTGGGACCGTATCCGAAATCGGGGCCGTATCCGGAAGTCGCCGATGGCGTTGGAAGATGCGCAGAGGGCGCTGGGGCTGGTGCGTTTTCATGCCGCGGAGTGGCATATTGATCCGCACAAGATCGGAGTGCTTGGGTTTTCCGCGGGCGGGCATCTTTCGGCGGCGATGAGCACGCATTTTGCGAAGCGTTTATATCCGGCTGTGGATGCCGCCGACAAGGAGAGCTGCCGCCCCGATTTTGCGGTGGTGATTTATCCGGGGCATCTGTCGCTTTCCGCGGCGGAGTCGGATGGACGGCAAGGGACGAAAAAGTTTGTGGTGCCTCATGCAGCGGGTGCCGACAACGAGTATTCGCTGAATCCCGACCTGCATGTGAGCGGCCAGACGCCGCCGACATTCCTGCTGCAGGCCGAGGATGACCACGTGGACAACGTGGACGACTCGCTGGCGTACTACATTGCATTGAAGAGCGCTGGAGTTCCCGTGGAGATGCATTTGTATGCGCAGGGCGGCCATGCGTTTGGATTGCGGCGCACGAAATCTCCGATAACGGGATGGACCGAGTTGGTGGAAACGTGGCTGCGGACGATCGGAATGATTTCGGAGTAGGCGCGCTTTTAATTCCGCCGCGCGTGGAACCCGGATGGGATTTTATTCGTATCAGTTTGCGTGGCGCCTGAGTCGCGCTTACTGATTTAGGAGATTGCCGGTGCGTGCTGAATCGAATCTTGGCCGTTCGGTGGCGATAGCTGTGCTGCGATCCTCGCTCGTTTGTGGACTTATGATCATCGCTTTGGCTGGCGCGGCGTTTGGGCAATTTGCGAAGGATTCGCAGCAGCCGATTGCGCAGGATCCGGAATATCGCAAGCTCGATGCGCTGGTTTCATTTCTGCGGGAGCGAAACGCGAATCAATTTGCGATACGGTCGGCGAAGGGCATCGATGCAGCGAGCTTCGTCACCATCGGTGGCATCGAGCAGTGGGTCAAGATTCGCGGGCAGGATCGCGCGAATCCCGTGCTGCTGCTCCTGCATGGCGGGCCCGGCGATGTGACGAGTTGCTGGACGTTTGCGATGTTCGCGCCGTGGGAAGAGAATTTTACAGTGGTGCAGTGGGATCAGAGGGGCGCGGGCCGCACGTTTGAGAAAAACGGCGAGGCGAACCAATCTGCCGGAGCGCAAACGCCGAGCCTCACCGTGGATCGCATGGCGCAGGATGGAATTGAACTCGCGGAATATCTGCGCAAGCATCTCGGCAAGGAAAAAATCATTGTCGTCGCTCATTCTTTCGGCACGCTTCTTGGGCTGCAGATGGTGCGAATGCGGCCTGAACTTTTCTACGCGTACGTCGGCACCGGCCAGATCGCCGACGAAACTAAGAACTATGCGGCCGCTTACGATGCGTTGCTGAAAAAGGCGAGAGCAGTCGGCAACCAGCGCGCGATTGATGAATTGACGAAGGCCGGTCCGCCGCCGTATTCCTCGGGCGAGGGTTACGGCGTGCAGCGGAAGTGGTCAAACGCGTTCGAAGGCGCGGATCAATTTTTGCCGGGGACACTGGGCCTGGCTCTGGTCGCGCCCGGCTGTTCGGTGCAGGACATCAATGATTCCGTTGCCGGGCAGAGCTACAGCGCCGAGCAGCTCGTTCCGCAGACGAAATCGAGCGGGCCGAAGGAGCTCGGACTGAAATTTTCGATTCCGATTTTCTTTTTTCAAGGCGCTGAGGACTTTACTAGCCCCACTGCGCTTGCACGTGAATACCTAGAAGGGATCGAAGCGCCGCGGAAGGAATTTGTGGCTCTCCCGGGCGCGGGACACTTCGCGATATTCATGCACTCCGATCAATTTCTGGAGGAGCTCGTCGGGCGGGTCCGGCCGCTGGCGGTCAAGCCCTGAGAGCACCGGGCACACGGATTCGCTTACGCTCCACAGCATCGCTAAGGCAGTCCACCGGCAGAATGGTTTCTGATATTCTGATTGGTGCATCCATGCGTCGAGAATATCGCTTGCGTTCATGGCTTCTGTGACGTCCATTCCACCCGCTGGGCTGCCGACGCCTGCCCATTTGCCGGCGGGCGAGATAATCACACGCATTGAACCGCCTCGCGGCCTTTTCAATTTGCAGCTCGGCGAGCTTTGGAGCTATCGCGAGCTGCTTTATTTTTTGATTTGGCGCGACGTGAAAGTTCGCTACAAGCAGAGCGCCATCGGCGTGCTCTGGGTGATCCTGCAACCGTTGCTGACGATGCTGGTGGCTACGCTGTTTTTCGGAAGGCTCGCGAAACTGCCGGCGCAAGGACTGCCGTACTCGGTGTTTTGTTTCGCCGCGGTGGTTCCCTGGACGTACTTTTCCACGGCGCTGACGGCGGCGACGAACGTGGTGGTGGACAACCAGCGGGTGATCACGAAAGTTTATTTTCCGCGCTTGATACTGCCGTTTTCCGCCGCGTTTTCCGGGTTGGTGGATTTCGGGATCGCGTTCATCGTGCTGCTGATTTTCACGTTTGCGCACGGGATCAAGCCCACGATGACAATTTTTCTTTTGCCATTGTTCTTGCTGCTCGCGGTGCTCACGGTGCTCGGCGTCGGGCTGTGGCTTTCGGCGTTGAATGCGCTGTATCGGGACGTGCGCTACCTGATTCCTTTCATCATTCAGTTTTGGACGCTCGCGTCGCCCGTTTACTATTCGAGTTCGATGGTTCCCGAACGCTATCGGTGGCTGTATGGCTTGAATCCGATGGCGGGGGTGATTGACGGATTCCGCTGGAGCCTTACCGGCACGGGCCAGCCGCCGGGTTCGAGCATCATTGCGTCGGTGGCCATGGTGTGCGTGGCGGTGTTGGGCGGCTTGTATTACTTCAATCTGATGGAGGGAAGTATTGCGGATCGCGTGTAAGGCTCGGGAACAAAGTGCGGCCGGGCCGCGTGCTAAGATTGGCGCTCATGGCGCCTAGTTCTTCCGCAGAATTTCACTGCTGGTACATTCCGGATCGCGGCGCCGCGCTGAGAAAAGGCCAAGCGATTCTGGACTTCTATGAGCGTTTCTTGCGGCCCGGGAAAGTGGTGGATCTGGGCTGCGGAGACGGCGGACTCCTGCTGGCCATTCGAAAAAGAGGAACGAACGAAGTTCTGGGAGTGGATTCGAATCCCGAACTTTGCGAGTTGGCGGAGTCGTTCGGCGTTCCGGTGGTGCGTCAGGACTTGGGCGAGTTTATCCGCGGGACCGCGCTGCCGAATGCGGTGTATTTCTATCTCGACGTGATCGAACATGTGCCGTTCGAATTCAATCTGGAATTATTTCGGGCGCTGCCGGTGGGCAGCCGCTTGATTGTGCAAACGCCGTTTACGAATTCCCTGCTGGGGCACCAATATTATTTGAATGTGCCGTCGCACGTTGCGCCGTATTCGCCGTGGGTGCTCCGGAAAATGCTGGAGAGATTGGGATATGCGGTGGTGGCGGAAGGCAGCATGGATGGCGCGCATCCGCCCTCGTGGAAAAACAAACTTCGCGCGGCATTTATCGAGAAGGTTTTGGGAATCGAGCCGGAATTGCTACTCGGCGGCGGCAATTACTACGTTGTTGCCGACCGCAACAGCGCCGCAGTGTGAGCGATGGGGATAGCAGGAAGATAGCTTGAAGGGCGCGGATGCCAGTCATCCATGTGCATGAAATCGGGAAAAAATACCGCGTGGGCCGGGCGAACTCGAGCGGCTTGCTGCGGGATATGCTCGCGCGCGCGCTGCGCTCGCCTCTTTCCATTTTCCGCCGGCAAAAGGACGAAACATTCTGGGCGCTGCGATCTATTTCGATGGACGTGGAACACGGCGAAGTGCTGGGACTGATCGGCCGCAACGGCTCCGGCAAGACGACGCTTCTGAAAATCCTCTCGCGAATCACGCGCCCCACGGAAGGCTGGGCTGAAATTCATGGGCGGCTCAGCAGCCTGCTTGAAGTCGGCACGGGATTCCATCCGGAACTCACCGGGCGCGAGAACACTTATCTAAGCGGTGCGATTCTGGGTATGGGCCGCCAGGAAATCGCGCGGAAATTCGATGAAATCGTTGCGTTCGCCGAATTGGAGAAATTTATCGACACGCCGGTGAAGCACTATTCCAGCGGAATGTACGTGCGACTGGCGTTCGCGGTCGCGGCGCATCTGGAACCGGAAATTTTGCTGGTGGATGAAGTTTTGGCTGTGGGCGATATCCGCTTTCAGAGAAAATGCCTGGGCAAAATGGATGATGTTGCCAAGGCCGGCCGGACGGTGATTTTGGTGAGCCATCAACTCAATCAGATTCGCCGATTGTGCCAGCGCGTGGTGTGGCTCGATGGCGGCAAGGTGCGCGAGAACGGTCCTGCTGCAGACGTGGTGAGCGCCTATGAGACGGACATGACTTCCGACGCGCTGGGTGAAAGCAGACCCTCGGAAGGACGCGCGCAGTTTTTGCGTTGGAGGCTGGTGGGAGAGAATCGCGCGGCGGATCATGTGCTTCCCGGCGGAGGCGAGACATCTGTTGCATTTTTGTTGCGCGTGAATCAGGCGCTTCACAGCGTGCATCACGGAATCAATCTTTACGATCAGCACCGCCATCTGCTGTGGGGCAATGCCATCGATGGCGTGAATCTCGAGCCGGGGCTTTACGAATTTTGTTACACGTTTCCGTCGCTGCCTTTGCGGCCTGGACCGTATTCGTGGCGGGCGGTGGTGTACGATGCGGGTTCGCCGATTGATGACTGGGAATGTATTCCGCAAATGCAGGTGAGCACGCTGCCAATGACGCATTACCGGGATGAGTCCGCTGGATTTTTGAACATTCCTTCGAAGATCGAGATTATTCCTGTGCCCGCAGGTACGCTGCCTGTTCCCAAATAGGCGAATCGAGGCGCGCTTGTGAATTCAGTTGGCTGTGCTGTGCGATGGCTGATGATTTAGAAGTGGAAACGCGGCGAGGAATTGTGCAAATTGCGGAGTGGGGGGAAGACGCGTGACCAAGGTGACGAAGTCGCTGTCGGCAACGGCAATCGCCGCGGCGGTTGGTGCTCTGATCGGTGCGTTCATTGCCAAGCACTGGAGTGCAGCGCATGCGTTTCGCGCGCAGATGAAATTTCCCGTCGAGATGTGGCTTTCCGTAGCGTTATGGGCGGCATTCTCGATCTATTGGAGCGCGGCATCGAAGGACAGCGCGCCGACAAAGACTTCGGAGTCAGTATGGTCGCGGCAATTTCATCTATTTCTGGTGAACGTGGCGCTATTGCTGCTGGTGGTTCCGGTGCCGGGGCTGACGCGTCGATTTCTGCCGGAAAGCCGCATCTTCATCGTCGCGGGGCTGATCATTCAAGCTGCATTTATTTTTTTTGCGGTGTGGGCGCGACGTCATTTGGGTAGCAACTGGAGCGGCGAAGTGCGAGTCGCGTCAGGGCATCAGCTAGTGCGATCGGGGCCGTATCGTTACATTCGCCATCCGATTTACACGGCGGTGCTCGGAATGTATTGCGGGACGGCGCTGGTATCGGGGCAAATTCATGCGCCGATTGCGCTGATCGTGGTGATCTTGGCGTACTGGCGCAAGATTCGCATGGAGGAACGGGCCATGGCCGAGGCTTTTGGCGCTGAGCATGAGGAATATCGCCGGGATACGTGGGCGCTCGTGCCGCTGCTGTATTAATTTTTCTGGATTGGACGAAGTATTCGCGAGGAATGCCCGAGGCGGCGTCTTAATCGCGTCAAGAATAGGGTGCCGGCAATCCACATGCTAGACGATGCGCCCGCATCTCATTTTCCATGTGCGTTCGAACGCTGAGATTCGAGCGTGGTCGCGCCGTGCACAGCAGGATGAAACCTGCTTCCTGGTCTTGCGTGTAATAGCCCACCGCATCGCTCGCGTCGAATTCGCCGTGAGCGCTCAGTTTGGCGGCGCATGTCAGGCAGCGGCCCTGGTGGCAGATTGCCGGAAGCGTGATTCCGGCCCGCTCGGCTGCGTCCCAAATGTGTTCGCCATCTCCGACGGTGATTTCGCGCGTCTCTTGCGGCAACTCGAGCGTCACCTCGAATAATTTCGATATGGAAAATCTCCTGAGTTCGTTTTGGTTGGACGTGCGCCCGGCTTGGCGTCTGCGATGGCGGGGCTTCGAACGCTGGAAGCCCCGCCTGGCGAGGCTATCTCACGGATTATAGAAGCCGCGATTCTTGCTGTAGGGAGCTTCGCCCGGAGTGCCGCGGCGGAAATGGCCGGAAGGGATCGATTTGCCGTCACGCTCGTGCGCCAGAAGCTCGATAAACCAAGCCTCGTGCTCGATTTCTTCATTCAGAATGCGCGAAGCCATATCGTATGTGCGCGGATCTTTTCCGAAAGTCATGTCGCAAATCTGAATCCAACTGCGAATGGCGCAGCGCTCGGACTCGAGCAACAATGTAAGAATGTTCACAGCCGTTGGAGGATCGGGCAGCTTCGCCGCCACGCAACCGGCTTGATCGTGGAAAACTTTCAGGTCGTTTGGCAGCTCGCCGCCCAATTCATAGATTCGGGGCACAATTAATTCCCAGTGAGCGCGATCTTCGAGGCGCGCGTCTTCGCAAATCTCTTTGTAGTCTTCGTGCCCGGCCAGATGCATGCGCAGGATGGTGTAGTAATAATAGGTGCTTGCGAATTCCGCCGCGGCGTTGGCCACCAGCATCTTGATCAGCTTCTCCACATCCACCCCTCTCGCTTGAATCACCTCGACGCCCACGCGCTGCGTTACGTCCCCATGCTTCACCACTTTCTTGTCAGCCATAGTTTGACCCTCCGAGCTGAGCCTAGAGAATTCAGAAGCCAAGGTCTAATATATGAAAACTATGGGAACCATAGTCCAGAGTTATCGCAGTCCGCGCGGGAGGTAGATCAGCTATGGAGTTCCATCAGCTGCGCTATTTCTGCGCCATCGCGCGGACCGGAAACTTCACGCGCGCGGCGCTGGATCAACATGTCGCGCAGCCGTCCCTTTCGCAGCAGATTCACAAGCTCGAAGACGAACTCGGCGCCAAATTATTCGATCGCTTCCCTCGCTTTGCACGGCTTACCGATTCCGGCAAGGCTTTTTTGCCTAAGGCCGAGACGATTCTTCGGCAGGTGGGCGACGCGCGCAGCGAAATTCAGGAAAAGTCCCGCATCGAAGTGGGCACGGTCTTCGTCGGTGCGATTCCTACAATCGGGCCTTATCTACTTCCGCCGGCGCTGTCGCGGTTCGCCAGACGACATCCTTCTGCGTCTGTGCGCATCATTGAAGACGTGACCGCCGTTTTGCTCGAGCATCTCCATCATGGCGCGGCGGACGTGGTCCTTTTGGCGTTGCCCGTGCGCGGCAATGAATTGCAGGTGGAAGAATTATTTCGCGAGCCGCTTTTTGCTACGCTGCCAAAATCTCATCGGCTGGCGTCACGAAAGACGATTGCTCTCTCGGAAATCCGCAGCGAGCCTTTTCTACTGCTGAAAGAAGGCCACTGCTTTCGCGAAAATGCGCTCGCGGCGTGCAAGCGTTCGCGAGTGCATCCCAACGTGATTTTCGAGAGTGGCCATTTCTCTACGATTCTCTCCATGGTGGCAGCGGGCATGGGGGTCTCGGTGATACCGGCTATGGCTCTGGCAAAACATTCTGGCTGTCGCTTCGTGCGACTCGAAGATGATCGAATCGGCCGGCGCGTGGGTCTCGTGCAGCTCAAACAGCGATTTCCGACTCGTGCTCAGCGCGCTTTTGTGGATGAACTCCGCCGGCAATCTCGCGCAATCGGGTCGACGAGCGGCCGTTGAGCGCTCGCGCGAGATTCGCGATTTGTGATACGGGAATCGGCTGGCGGGGACTCCGTCAATTTTACTTTGGAAAAAAATTGCGCCGATTGCGGGCGCGCGTATAATTTCAGCCACATTCCTGGACGGTGCAAATGATTCGAGAATCTCGGGCGATGAAGTCTGCGAGCGGCGTTTGCATGGCAGGTCTGTGGTTTCTCGGCGCGTCGATCGTGTTCCTGGTGCTGCCGGAATTCGCTGCGCGTGCGTCGGCGTTCAACACATCGGGTGGAGTTTCGTCGCCCGCGCGAGGAGCAACCGGAAGCGGCGAAGTGGAGCGATCGGTGCTCACGCGCGATCAATTGTTCGCGAAGAAGACGCCGTCGAAACCGGTTGACGATGCCGCCGGATTTGCAGTTCCCGCCGGAGCGGCAGAGCCGTCTCAAACTTTCGAAGGAACGCTGACGCTCAACGACGTCGCCTCCAACGGCAATTTCAGCCAGATCGCCGATGTTTTCAAATTGATTCCCGCGATCGACTCCCCGTGGAAGCACCTCGCGCCGTTTCATTTTCAATTCGTGCAATCGGGCGGCGATCTGATTCCCGTTGAACAGGGGCTCGCTATCGTCAACGACAGCCCAACCTGGAATTACATTCTCGGCCCCGGACGAGTTTGGAATGAAAAGAGCGATCGAGGTACCACGCGCGCGGCTTTTCCGTTTGCGTTAATTCAACGCAATCAGAATTGCGTTCACAACGGCGAGATGACATTTCTCTTCAACAACGCGGCCGCGCCGAATATTTCGAATGTTTATTATCAAATCACGCAGGAAACCTGCTTCCCGATGAAATTCAATCTATGGGGCATGATTTCCGCCACGTATACTCCCGGACCCGTTGCGGGCGATTCGCTGATCATCGCAAATCACAAAATGGAATTGGAGCGCCGCATTCCAACCAAGCCGTTCGCGGATCTCGCCAAGGATTTTCCGGATGCGCACGTTGATTTTGCGGCGTTCACCGCGGCTTACAAACATCCCGAGAATGTCACCACCTACGGGCTCTTTTTTCGCGGCACAAATTACGTTTCCGGTTGCCCGACACGTTCCGGCGAATACGCCTTTTGCTCCGACATGCGGGTTCCGTCCTACTCCATTGCCAAATCGGCGTTCGCAGGCGTCGCGCTGATGCGCCTCGGCCAGCTTTACGGCCCGGAAGTCTACAATTTGAAAATCAAGGATTTCGTTCCAGCGCAAATGATCCGCGGCAAATGGGACGCAACGACTTTCGGCAACACTTCGGACATGGCCACAGGAAATTTCAATCTCGGCGGCTACGAAGCCGACGAAGACAGTCCAGTGAACGACAAATTTCTGATCGATGAAGCGTTCGCCGCGAAACTAACCGACGCGTTCGGCTTCAAAGATCATTCCGTGACGCCGGGAACCAAGTGGGTTTATCAGAGCGCCGCAACATATATTCTGACGCAGGCAATGAACGCCTATTTCCATCAACGCGGCGGCAGCGGGGATATTTTCACGCTGGTTCGCGACGACATTTATGAGCCGCTGCACTTGAACGAAGGAGGCCTCACCACGATTCGCACCGACCATAGTTCGAGCGGCGCGCCCACCGGCTATTACGGATTGTTTTTCAACCAGGACGATATCGCGAAGACCGGAAATTTTCTGAATACCAGCGACGGAATGATTGACGGAAGACAAGTGCTCGAACGCGCGCGCCTGCAGGAAGCTCTCTTCCGCTCGTCAAATGTCGCAGAAGCCGGAGTGCCGATTGAAGGCCGCAACCCTGCATCGCTGCTCGGCGCGCCCGCACACGCCGGGGCGAAATCCGGCGCTGAAAATGCGCGGCGCTATAGTCACGGATTTTGGGGCCGAAAAATCATCAGTGCTGAATATCCCAAGTATTCTTGCGAATTTTGGACTTCATTCATGTCCGGCTACGGCGGAAATATCGTGATGCTGCTGCCGAACGGAGTGACGTATTACATTTTCAGCGATGGAATGGAATTCCCGTGGCAACCGACGCTGCGGGAAATCAATAAGATCGCGCCGATGTGCAAATAAGTTTTCCTGAACTTGGGCAAGCGCAGTTCTTCCAAAAAACAGCGAACAGCCTTCACGTTAGAATTTCCGCGAATATTCTTTCGCCCAGCGCTCCACCACAACTTTCTTATCCGTGTAAAACTCCACGGAATCGCGCCCCTGCCCGTGCAAATCGCCAAAAAAGCTATCTTTCCATCCGGTGAACGGGAAATAAGCCATCGGAGCGGCCACGCCAATATTGATGCCGATATTTCCGGCCGGCGCTTCGTAGCGAAAACGCCTGGCCGCCGCTCCACTCGATGTAAATAGCGAAGCCTGATTTCCAAATGGACTGCGCTCGAGCATCGCCAGCGCCTCGTCCATGTCGCGCGCGTGCACCAAACTCAGCACCGGCCCGAATATCTCCGTATTCACCAATTCGCTCGACGCCGGCAGCCCTTCCAAAATTGTCGGCCGTATGAAATTACCACTCTCGCGCGCGGGAATTTTCGCGTTGCGGCCATCGACCAGCAGTTTCGCGCCTTCTTTCGCGCCGCGCCCGATCAAATCCTCGATCCTTGATTTACTTTGCGGCGTAATCACCGGGCCCATCTGCACGTTCTGATCGAGTCCATCGCCTACCCGCAATTTTGACGCGCTATCCGCAATCGCATCGCGAAAAGTTTCCTGCGCGTCGCCGATCGCGATCGCCACCGAAACGGCCAGGCATCGCTGCCCCGCGCACCCAAACGCGCTATCGCTGATAATCTGCGTCGCCGATTCCATATCCGCATCCGGCAGCACGATCACCGGATTTTTCGCGCCGCCCTGGCACTGCGCGCGTTTCCCGCTGGCGGCCGCTCGCGCGTAGACATATTTGGCGATGGGCGTGGATCCCACGAAACTAATCGCTCGAATTTTGGGATGATCGAGCAAAGCGTCCACCACAGCTTTGCCGCCGTTCACGAGGTTCAACACGCCTTTCGGAAATCCCGCGCGCTCGAGCAACTCAAATGCGAAGCGCATCGTCAAGGGAACGCGTTCCGACGGCTTCAATACAAACGTATTTCCCGTCGCCACCGCATAGGGAAGAAACCAAAACGGAATCATGCCGGGAAAATTAAATGGAGTAATCGCGGCCACAACGCCGAGCGGCTGGCGAATCATCGTTTCGTCGATTCCCCGCGCGACGTCCTCCAAGTTGTAGCCCTGCATCAAAATCGGAATTCCGCACGCCACTTCCACATTTTCAATCGCTCGCCGCATCTCTCCGCGCGATTCACCGAGCGTCTTGCCGTTTTCCCTGGTGATGATGCGGCACATTTCATCGAGATTTTCTTCGAGCAGCTGCTTCAATTTGAAAAGCGGCTGGATTCGTTCTTCGGGAGGCGTCCGCCGCCATGCGGGAAACGCAGCGGCCGCAGCATCCACCGCCGCGGCAACATCATCTCCACCGGAAAGCGGCAGCACGCCGAGCGATTCCTGCGTGGCCGGATTGATCACCGGCTGCGATTCACGCGCGGAACTTTTCTTCCACTCACCGCCGATATAGTTGGGGATCATTTCCGTAACGGGCATGGTCGCTCCAGAAAATTCAGCGCAAATGGCGCGCGGGGAAACAGCCGAGCGCCTATGATCCGGCTGGGCGCCGGAAAGGCTTATCGACACTCGAGAAAATCGGCTCTAAGCGGCAATTCGCTTAGAACAATATTTTAAGTCCCAATTGAATCTCGCGCGCGGGAAAGGCGGCAGTCGATTGTCCAAACTGCGGGCTGCCCATGTCTCCGATTGGATTGAAGAGATTCACGCGATTGAAAAGGTTGAACGCTTCCGCGCGGAATTGCACTTTCAACGATTCGTGAATGGCGAAATCCTTAAACACGCCCAGGTCCATTGACGCATAACCCGGCCCGCGAAACGCGTTGCGGCTCAGCGTTCCATCCTGCGGCACGGGTACGCACGGCGTATCGTCGAAGAATGGAACGATCCCGTTCGGGCAAAAAACGCTAATCGCCGTCGAAGATCGCGTCGGCCCAATTCCTGAAAAAGTCAGCGTCGGGTTGCCAAAAACGCCGGAAACGAATTGCTGATTGTTGAATCCCGAAGTCTTCAAGTTCGCCGGGGCGTTCGGGCGGTCGTACTGAATTCCGTCCATATTGAAATCGCAACCCTGGAACCATGCCAGCCCGCAATCCACATCAAACGGCCGACCCGATTGCAGCGCGAGCAGCGGATTTATTTTCCATCCGCCGAGTACCTGCTTCAGCACGCCTTCTTTCGGGCCCGGCAAATCCCACACGCCCGCGAGCGTGAACCGGTGGCGCACATCGAATTCCGATGGCCCCCGATCGAGCCTCGGCCTGCTGATGTCCGACACTCCGGTGTAAAGCGCGGCATAGCCGTTCACGTTGAAGTAGTCGCCCAGATTTCCTTCGGTCACGTTGTCGAGCACTTTTCCGTATGTGTAATTCGCGGTCCAGAGGAATCCGTGGCTGTAATTCTTGCGGACCTGCACGTTCAGGCCGTGATAGATCGAGTTGCCTTCGTTCGAAGTGTAAAATTCGTTGTTCCAACCGGGATTGAGCCGGGTGATGGCGAAATCGCAATCGGAAAACGCGACCTTGCAAATATCCCCGTCAAAACGGTTGTAATCCTCGCGCGTGTAATTTCCGACGCCGTGCGTTCCCACATAATTGATCGTGAATCCGTAGTCGCGGAAAAATTGGTGTTGCACTCCTAAAAACCACTGCTCGGCATACGCGCTGCGCAGCTTCGGATCCGTGCCGTAGAGATTGATCACCAGCGGCGCGGCGGGGTCAATTCCGCCGATGCCGCCGTTCGGGAGCCCCGGTCCTGCAAAATCAACGCTGGGCTGGAACGGAAACGTGTAATTGATGTTGGTCCCGTGGCCAAAAACGGGATCGTCGACAGCTCGTGCCGAATTCGGCGGATCGAATCGCGATCCATTCGACCATAGATTTGAAAACGGCTCGTTGTACGCAATGCCGCCGCCCGCGCGAATCGCCGTGGTGCCGTGGCCAAAGGGATCCCACGCAATTCCGATGCGCGGCGCAAAATCATTTTTGTCTGTTGACCAAAGCTGCTTCACCCGGCCCACCGTCGCCGTTGTCATCGCCTCAGGCAGGCTGTTCCCGGGCCCCAGAATAATATTGTTCTGCAAGCCGTGAATTTCGCTCGGCGTTCCGAAAATGCTGTAGCGCAGGCCGAGATTTACGGTCAGCCGGGACGTAATCTTCCAGTCGTCTTGAATAAAGGCGGCCCACTGCGACCAACGGAAATGCCGCGGCGAGTCCGTGAAATTTCCAAAGGTCGCGTCATTGGCGCGGCTCACCGTCGCGGACACGAGATAGGGATCATCATTTGCAAAATTAAATTTGCTGTTGAATTCGTAAAACGGATTCGAAAGCAGGCTGTAGTTGCTATTTTCCTGCACGCGCCGGAATTCGAAACCCGCCTTCAGAGTGTGCCGCCCCACCAGATGCGTGAAAATGTCGTTCACCGCGAAGGTATTGAAAACGAAGGTCCGCGGCTGAAAAATTTCTCCGCCCATCTGAAGCGGGCCGTCGTCGAAGAAAAGCGTTCCGAATTTATCGGTGGAAAGCCCCGCGGCTTGCAGCAGCGCCGCTGTCTGGCTCGCCGGCGGCATTCCAAAGCTGAGATCGCCGTCGTTCCGCGAATATGCGAATCGCAAATCGTTCAGCGTCCCGGAAGAAAACTCGTGCGTGTATCCCAGGCTCAAATCCGCGAAGAAACCGGTTTGCGGTGAAGTGAATCCGCGAATATTTGCTCCGCCCAATTCCTCGCGCGCGACGTCGCCCGAAGCCAGCGTGGCAATCCAGCGGCCGTAAATCTGATCGCGCGAGCCGAATCTCTGATCGAGGCGCACGGTATATTGATCGGCTTGATTGGGCTCGAGCTGCGATGCCGCGCCGATGCACTGATCCGGCACATTTGGATCCGGCGGGCCAACGGCCAGCGGTCCATCTGACTTCGGCAGGATGCTTCCGGTGGAAATTTCAGTTCCCGGCAGGCACGCCGGCCCCGGAAAATCCTGATAGAAGATCGCCGAGAAGTTGGTGGGTAGGTTGGCAATCACGAAATTACGGAATTCCGGCGTCTCCGTGGTTACCAGCGCCGGCGCTCCATCCTTCAGCCGCGAGCCCTCGTAGTTGATGAAGAAAAAAGTCTTGTCCTTGAAAATCGGTCCGCCGAGCGATCCGCCGAATTGATTTTGCTGCAGCGGCGTCTTGCTCACGGCGTCGAAGAAATTTCGCGCGTTCAGCGCGGTGTTGCGGCCGGAGTAAAAAACGTCGCCATGAAAATTGTTCGTGCCGCCCTTGGTGATCACGTTAACGATCGCGCCGTCGTTCCGTCCGTACTCCGCGGAAAAATTCAGCGTTTGCACCTGCACTTCCTGCACCGCGTCGAGCGAAGGAAAAATCAGCGGAGTTCCGCCCAACCATTCGTTGTTGTTCGAGTTGCCGTCGAGAATAAAATTGTTGCCGCGCGGCGTGGATCCATTGGCGATGAAACCGTCATCGAAAGTCGTTGACGAAGTTGGGGAAGAAACATTCGATACCACCGGCGCTTTTGTTGCCGTCACGCCCGGCTCCAGCGTGATCAGCTGAAAGACGTCGCGGCCATTCAACGGCAGATCGGTCACTTCGCGCGTGCTCAACGTGTTCGCGAGACGCCCTTCTTCCGTTTGCACCAGCGGCGCGTTCGTATTCACTTCGATCGTCTCGCTGACGCTTCCGATCTGCAGCTGCACCGTCAAGCTATTCACTACGTTCACGCTCACAACCAGGTTTTCGCTCACCACCGTCTTGAATCCCTTGGCCTCCACGCGCATTTGATAATTTCCCGGCGCGAGGTGCGGCACGCGTGCGTAGCCAATGTCGTCGGTGATCTCCGACACTTCTCTCCCGGTCGCAGGATCTTTAATCGTTACCTTGGCTTGTGGAACCGCGGCACCGGAAGAATCCTTCACGGTCACCGCAATGGTTCCTTCGGTGAGCTGCGCGGAAAGCGCCGCTCCCATAGCAAGCAGGATGCACAAGCTCAACGCAAACTTTGTGAGTAGCTTTAGGCAGGACATGTGAACGTCTCCCTCGAATCGTCTGGCCAAGATTTCAAGCCGTGTATCTCTAAGTCAGCGTTCAAGTTGCTCCGTGAGTTTTCTCATGTCTACAGAAAGTATGTAAGGTTGTCAAGCAGAATGACAAACGCGGTGCGCGAATTGGCCGTCAGAACGTCGGCGGCGTATTAATCCACAACAACACGCTTTCTCGGTCGCCGGAATTAAACCAGCGGTGCCCGCGAGTGCTTTCAAACCAGAAACTCTCGCCTTCATGCAGCACGTGGCACTCCAACTCATCGAGCCAAATCTCGAGCGTGCCAGTCAGCATGTAAATGAATTCCTCGCCGCTGTGGGAATACGAGCCGTCGCTTCCCGTGCCTGGCGGCACGCGAAAGAGCATCGACTGCAGCATTTTTGTGCCGGTAGAGAGAAGCTCCATCGCCACGCCGGATTCCGTTCGCAGCAGCGGCCGCATCGAAGGTTTCATGATCGCGCTTGGCTTGCGCGGCAAATCGTAGAACTCGAGCACCGTGGTGTTATAGACGTTGGCTAGGCGCTGCAGAGTCGCAACCGATGGATTTGCTTGCGAAAGCTCGATTGCGCTCAGAAATCCCGCGGATATCTTCGCGCGGCGTGCGACTTCCGCGACGCCCAACCCCGAACGTTTGCGCAGGCGGCGCAGCTTTTCCCCTATATTTTGCTTCTTCTGCGCGCGAGCCGCTCCCCTCGAGGGACGCGACTCATCAAGCTCCCGCTTGATCCCCGGCACGCGCAGTTGCTTTACGTCGCGCAGATATTTTATGCGTTTCAGCAGCTCCAGAACTTCGGGGCTGTAGAGGCGAAATCTTCCCTGGCTTCGCACGGGCGCCACCAGGCCCACATTCTCCCATTGACGCAATGTCGAAGGGCTTATTCCCAAGACCCTCGCCGTTTGTCCGACAGTGAGAAATCCCGCGACGGAAGTTTTAGACTTCGAACGCGCGGCAGCATTCTTTCTGATACTTCGAGTACGCCGGAAGAAGGGATCGGGGGAATTTTTTCGCATGCCTTGATTGGCCATCGATGCGCCTGGATCGCCCGCCGGCCGGGAAAGAGTATAAACGAACTGCCCCCGGCAAGCAGCCGACCGGGGCAATTGACAACCTTACATGTCATTGGTAGAGTTCGCGAGCGACCGCAATTCTCCGCATTCTGCCATAATTACGGGGCGTTCGCAGTTCAGACTGGATATTCACGGAGTCTCTATGCCGGCATCGGCCACGGATAAGTTATCGCCAGCGCAAGTTCAGGAACTCACCGCTCGATTCACTTATGGCACATGGCGCCGCCAAAAAGGGTGGACGCCTCTGCAGGTGGTGGACGCCGAGGGCTGCTATTTCACCGACGCAAACGGGAAGAACTATCTCGATTTTTCAGCGCAGCTCATGTGCGTCACGCTCGGCCATAAGAACCGCGCGGTAATCGAAGCCATTCAGAAGCAGGCTGAAAATCTCGCGTTCATCGGACCGGGATATGCGACGCAAGTTCGCGCCGAATTGGCCCAACTGCTGGCTGAAGTTTTGCCCAAGGGCCTCACTAAATATTTTTTCGCTACTTCCGGAACGGAGTCCAACGAAGCCGCTTTCAAAATCGCGCGCATGTACACCGGCAAGACCAAAATTATTTCCCGCTACCGCTCCTATCATGGCTCGACGATGGGTTCGATCGCCGCCACCGGAGATCCGCGCCGCTGGGCCATGGAGCCCGCGGGAAAAATTCCCGGCGTGATTTTTGCGCCGGAAGTGAATTGCTATAAGTGCCCCATCGGCCACACCTATCCCGGGTGCGGCATCGCTTGCGCCGAATATATCGAGCACATGATCGCGAACGAAAGCGACGTCGCTGCGGTTATCGTCGAGCCGGTCGTCGGAACGAACGGCGTCCTCGTTCCGCCGAAAGAATACATGCCTCGCCTGCGGCAGATTTGCGACGCGCATGGAGTGCTGCTAATCGCCGACGAAGTAATGACCGGCTGGTGCCGCACCGGCAAATGGTTTGCGATGGACAATTGGAACGTTGTTCCGGATATTCTCACCACAGCCAAGGGAATCACTAATGCCGCGATTCCCCTCGGCCTCTGCGCCACGAGCGAAAAAATCGCCGCGTATTTCGAAGATCATTTTTTCTCGCATGGCCATACTTACGAAGCGCATCCGCTAACGCTCGCTCCGGCCATCGCTTCCATCAATGAAATGAAGCGGCTGAAGCTTAACGAGCGCGCTACGGAAATGGGCAAATATCTAGGCGAAAAATTGATGCAGCTCAAGCCGCGACACCGCTCCATCGGCGACGTGCGCGGGATCGGTCTCTTCTGGGCCGTTGAATTGGTGAAAAATCAGGAAACGAAAAATCCGTTCAATACCGGCGAAGACAAGCTCGCAGGCAAGCCTCTAGTCGTCGATCGCGTCGCCGCCAAAATGATGGGCAATGGCGTCTACCTGCAATCGTGGATGAGCCATTTCGTAATCGCGCCGCCGCTGATCATCACCAGAGAAGAAATCGATCGCGGAGTCGGCGCGCTGGACGAAGCACTGTCTCTTGCGGACGCCGAAGTGTAAGCGTAAATTGCGGTCGCGGATTTTCAGGAGGTGCGGCAGTGTGGCCAGTTTCGCGTCGCAAGTTTCTCCATGGTCTGAGCGCTTTCGCCGCGCTGCCGCTCTTGCGCGCCGAAGAGCCCGAGCTCGTCCTCTATAACGGCGAAATATGGACGGTTGACGAATCGCAGCCGCGTGCGCAAGCCGTTGCCATCATCGGCGGAAAATTCGCGGCCGTCGGCTCGAATGACGAAGTGCTGCACCTCGCCACGTCGCGCACGAAGAAAATCGATCTCGCCGCGAAAACGGTCCTTCCCGGTTTCAACGACGCGCATGCTCATCCTTGCAGCTCCGGCACCGAGCATCTTCGCAAAGTTGCTTGCGATAGCGACTCGATTGAAAAAATTCAGACCATGCTGCACGAGCGCGCGCAAAAAACGCCGCCTGGCCAGTGGGTTCTGGGATTTCTCTACGATGACGGCAAAACCCCGCGCCCGCTGAATCTTCATGATCTCGACGCCGCGGTTCCCGATCATCCGGTGATAGTGCAGCATCGCGGCGGCCACACTGCGTTCGTAAATTCGATGGCGCTGAAAATGGCGAACGTGGACGACAGCACTCCCGATCCTACCGGCGGCCGCTATGAGCACGATTCTTCGGGGCACCTCACCGGATTCATCGGCGATGCGGCAGCGCAAAAAATTATCGCCCTCGCGCCGGAGAACAATACACGCGAAGATTTCCGAGCCGGCGCGGCATTTATTTCAAAGCTGTTCACAAGCAAAGGCGTCACTTCCGCGTGCGATGCGGACGCCGACCCCGAAGACCTGCAGGGCTATCAGGATGCGCGCGATGCCGGCGAATTGCGCATGCGCGTCTATTGCATCATTTCGGCGCGAGCGATCGATCGTTATCTCAACGCGAGAATTCACACCGGCTTCGGCGACGATTGGATACGCCTGGGCGGCGTGAAGCAATATGCCGACGGCTCGATTTCCGAACGCACCGCGTGGCTCTCCCAGCCGTACATCGGAATTCCCAATTTCACCGGCTTGCAGCTCTCGACGCGCGAAAAGCTCTACGAAGTCGGCAGCAAGGCGCACGCTGCCGGATGGCAATTGGCGACGCACGCGAACGGTGATCTCGCGATCGACCGGGTGCTCAGTGTCTACGAGCAAATTCAAAAAGAAAACCCGAAGAAAGATCCACGCTTCCGCATTGAGCACTGCACTCTGCTCAATGATTCGTTGATCCAGCGCATGCACGCGCTCAACGTGATTCCCGCGCCGTTCTCCTGCTACGTCTACTTTCACGGAGACGTGATGCATTTTTACGGCGAAGAACGCACCAAGAATATGTTTCCGATGCGCAGTTTTCTCGATGCCGGCCTGCGCCCCACCGATGCTTCCGACTACACCGCGAGCCCTTCGGATCCGATGATGTGGTTGCAATCACAAATCACGCGCGCGGATATGAAGGGAAAAACGTGGGGCGCGAATCAGCGCATCACCATCGAGGAAGCGATTCGCTGCGGCACCGTGAACGGCGCATACGCTTCCTTCGAAGACGGCATGAAGGGCTCGATCCAGCCGGGACAACTAGCTGACCTGGTCGTCTTGAAACAGAATCCATTTGAGACCGATCCCTCCGAGCTGATTAAAGTTCAAGTGGAGCGCACCATGGTCGGCGGCAAATGGATGTACGAATCGTAAGCGGCATCGGTTGCAGCTTCGACGGACGGGACTGCGCCGTCAATCTTGAATGGCGCTCATGAATAGACGAACGATGCTCGGCACGATGCTCGGCACGACGGCCGGACTTGCCGCCACTCCGGTATTCACTCGCGATTTTGATTTGCTCGCGAAACCATTCGCGAACGACGATGACGTTCTGCAGGTGCCCACCGAAGGTTGGATCACCGACGTTGACGGCATCGAAGTCGGCCACTTCACTCACGATCAACGCCCCACCGGTTGCACGGTAATTCTCTGCCGTCATGGCGCGATTGGAGGTGTTGATGCGCCCGGCGGAAATCCCGGTTCGCGGCTCACGGACATGCTGCAGCCGATTCGCAACGCCGATGAGTCCGTGATCGTCGAGGCCGTCGTCTTGACGGGCGGCAGTGATTACGGCCTGGCCTCTGCTTCGGGAGCGGAGAAATATCTCCGCGAGCGGTATTTCGAGCGGCACAAGTCGGAGCCTCATCCTGAGCCGCATGTGCCCATTGTTCCGGCCGCGGTGATTTATGATCTCTTCGCCGATCAGGATTGGACGATTGTTCCCACCGCGGAATCGGGATACGCCGCGTGCCAGGCCGCGACGAAGGGAAGGGTTGCGGAAGGATGCGTCGGCGCCGGTGCGGGCGCGGCGGTCGGCCACTGGGGCGGCCATCCGACGAAGTCTGGACTCGGCACCGCGAGCTTCAAAGTTGCGGACACCGGCGTGGTCGTCGGTGCGATTTGCGCCGTGAATGCAGTAGGCGATGCATACAATCCGGCTACTGGAAAATTTTTCGCGGGATCGCGCGCCGCAGACGGAAAAAAATTCGCGCCAATTATCGATCGGCTGCGCGCGGGCGAGCAAGTGATTCTGCCGCCGCCGGGGACGCACACCACAATTTCCTGCGTCGCGACGAATGCCAAATTCGAAAGCGCCGCGATGGCCAAAATCGCGCAAATGGCTTCCGCCGCGCACGCTCGAGTACTCAATCCAGCTTGGGCGCCCGGCGATGGCGACACGGTCTTCGCGCTTTCCACTGGCACGCTGAAAACTTCGGTGGAGCATGGCGCGATCGGCGCAATCGCCGCGGAAGTTTTGAAGGAAGCGATCTTGCGCGCCGTCGTCAGCGCGACCGGCCGGCCGGGTATGCCCAGCTACCGCGATATGGTTCGCGGCCGCTAGCCATAACGCGATTTATTCCCTTCAATATCCCCGCCGGCATCGGAACTGCAACCGATAGAACAACCAATCGATATGCTTCAGTGGGCTTTCGCAACGGACGGGGCGTCCGCGCCGCTCAGGGCCAGCTCGGTTTTGAAGCGGGCGGTGTCTGCGGGGCGATTCAGGGCTGTGTATTCTTCCGCCAGGTCTTGGCGTGCGTTCCGCAGCCAACTGACCGTTGGGTTCGTCTGTTTGCTTAGAATGTCATA
The DNA here is from genome assembly GCA_963838545.1 of uncultured Acidobacteriota bacterium. GTDB lineage: Bacteria > Acidobacteriota > Terriglobia > Acidiferrales > UBA7541 > Palsa-147. The sequence continues at coordinate 146,149 of CAWIRL010000008.1, read as the reverse complement.
GCCTGCGCGGCTTTCTACTTCGGCTTCGGCGTACTTTTGCTGGCGAAGGAGGCTGCGACCCAGTTTGATTCTGGCGATGCCGGTATTGGGATGGTTGGGCGATAGGGCTTGAGTGTATCGCTGCACGACGTCGCGATAAATTTCCTCGGCGCGGGCGTATTGTCTTCGTTCCATATCGACGCTGGCGAGATTGGAGAGGGCTGTGGCGACCAGGTAGTGCTTATCGCCATAGGCCGCGCGCCAAATTTCTTCCATGCGCCGAAAATCTGCTTCCGCTTCGTCGAGCTTGCCTTCTTGCAGAGCGGCGGTGCCCAATTCATTTAGAGTCGCGGCAACTCTCGGATGCGACAGGCCGTAAACGCGTTCCTGAATCGCGAGCGCCTGGCGGAGCAAGTCTGCCGCTTCATCGAAGCGGCTTTCGCGCACTAATGCTCTGCCGAGAATTGTCATCACCGATGCAGTTTCCGGATGATCGGCGCCATAAAACGCGCGATCGATCTCCAGAGCCTGGCGATCGAAGGCTTCCGCTTCCTTGTAGTCGCCAAGGTCATATTTAATCGCGCCCAGATTGATGAGCGTATCGGCGACGAGCGGATGGCGTTCACCATACAGCTGCCGATGCATGGCGAGGACGCGCTGATTCAAAGACTGCGAAATATCGTAGTGCCCGGCATAGAAATGCGTATTGGCAAGTTCCGCGAGGCTGGCGGCGAGCTCGGGCGTGACAGCCTTGCCGGAAGTTTGCAGCCGCACCGCCTCTTCGAGAACTTGGATGGCCTGATCGTACACGCCGCGATCTTCCAGCACTTTTCCGAGCGCCGCGGTGGCCTTCGCGACGTCCGGGTGATTCCCAGGAAGATGCCGCTGGTACATTTCGAGGCCCTGACGGACGAGCCGCTCGGCGTCATCCATCTTGGCTTGATCCGCGCGCAGCAATCCGAGCTGCACCAGGCTTTCCGCCATTTCTCTGCTATCTGCGCCGTAAATCGCTTTGCGTTGTTCGATGGCGGTGTGCATCAGGGCATCGGCTTGATCGAGCTTGTCGAGCTTCTGATAAAGCTCGCCGAGGGTGAGGTACAGCTCGGTTTGCACTCCGGGCTCTTCATCAAGAGAGCGCGCCTCCTGAACGCCGCGATCAAGAAGCGTGATCACACGCAAACTATCGGATGGCCCGGCGGCTTCGTCGCCGCCCTGAAAAAGATTGGTCATGAATTGCTGAATGCGCTGGGCGCGTGCGGCTTCGGCGAGCGCAGCGTTGCGCGCAATGGTGAGCCTCACGGTAAAGAGAATCACCAGCCCGATAATTACCGCGAATCCCGCTGCGGCGGCGATCACCGGACGGCGATTGCGGCGGACAAATTTCTCCATGCGGTAGCGCAGGGAGTCGGGACGCGCTTCGAGCGGTTCATTTTTGAGGAAGTGATTGACGTCGCGGATGAGCGCTTCGACGGATTGGTATCTGCGCGCGGTGTCCTTGTGCATCGCAGTGAGGCAGAGAACGTCGAGATCGGCCCAGGCTGCCGGGCTCGCCGCAGTCTTCGCGGCGGGTGCGGCTGGAGTAGCAGCGTGTGCGGGCGCAGCGCTCAAGCCGGTCGATTCCAAGGGGTGGTTCGCAGCCGAGGACGGCTTTTCCGGTTCGTGCTCGCTAACTATTTTCTCGGCCTGCGCGGCGGTGCGATGCGAGATATCGAACGGCAGGCGTCCGGCGAGTAGCTCGTAGAGAATCACACCGAGTGAATAGACGTCAGTCTGAATTCCCACGCGCTCGCCGCGAATCTGCTCGGGCGCGGCATAGGCGGGCGTCATCAGCCGGAGCGCCGTGCGCGTTTGATCGACGGGCGTCTCGAGGCTTTCGAGTTGCTTCGCGATCCCGAAATCTAGGAGGCGAACCGTGCCGTCGTCTTTCACCAGAATATTCGAGGGCTTCAAATCGCGGTGAATCACCGCGTGCTGATGAGCGTACTGCACAGCTTCGCAGACGGAATGAAACAATTGCAGCCGGCGCTCGATGGTGCACTGGTTCTGGCGGCAATACTCGGTGAGCGGAAGCCCTTCGACATACTCCATGACGAACCAGGGAGTTCCGTCGGGGAGAGTGTCCGCATCGTAAAGGCGCGCAATGGAGGGATGATTGAGTTGCGCGAGAGTGCGCTGTTCGCTGGCGAAGCGCTCGCGGCGGGCCGGTGAGAGCCACGCATCGCGCAGGAATTTTATGGCGACGAGCGTGCCGAGATCGACGCGCTCGGCAAGATACACCACGCCCATTCCGCCCTCGCCGAGCATGCGCTGGATGCGATAGGGCCCGAATTCTTTGAATGAGGGCGAGTTCGTGGAGGATTCGCTAAAGACCTGGTGGGCGACATGTGCGACGCCGCGATCGAGTAGGGAGCCGCTGCCTTGAGAATCTTCGGCGAGCAGAGCGAGAACTTCGGCTATAAGAGTTTCATCGCCGGCGCAGGCGTTTTTTAGAAATTGATGTTGCTCGTGCGCGGGGAGATCCGCGGCGGCGTGGAAAAGTTCCTGGATCTTTTTCCAGTGGGCGCTGTCCATTTTCGGATTTTGCGAATGATGCGTCGTTATGGCTTGCGGTGAAGCTCGTGCGCGAGCCATGCCTTTACAGCGCGCCAGTCGCGGAGGATCGTGGCTTCGGAAATCTCCAGAAGCTCGGCTGTCTCCGGGATATCCAGGCCGCCGAAGAAACGGCACTCGACCATCATCGCTTGCCGCGGATTCACGCGCGCGAGTTCATCGAGCGCCGCATCGAGCGCCACCAGATCATTTCCCCACTCCGCGCCGTCGCCGAGTGATTCATCGAAAGTGACGGTGATGCCTTCCGGACCGCCTCGCTTGCGCGCGTTGCGACGCCGCGCGGCCTCCACCAGTACCTGGCGCATCGCTCGCGCGGCGATCCGTTTGAAATGTAAGCGGGATGTGGAGGCAATCTCCGGGGAATTGGCCAACTTGATCCAGGCTTCGTTGACCAGCGCGGTGGGATTCAGCGTGGCGCTCGGATCGCCACGGCGGACGCTCGAAGCCAGGCGGCGAAGCTCCTCGTAAGTCTCACTAAAAAGGCGGTCGAGGGCGCGCCTTTCCTCAGGCGTCCCTCCGAAATCGCCAGGCTCGAGACCCGGCGGTATGCGATTCGTTCCCTCAGGCATGACGGTTTTTCCTGTGTCTTAACGCATTGCCTAGTGGACGGCCCCGTCTGACGGGACCGCGAGCGCGTCGGGGAGTGCCCATTGGGTGCCTGCCGAAACCGGAATCCTAGCACTGGGGCAACGGATGAGCAAACTGCTTGCGGGGCGCGAGCGGGTGCAAGTGGATCGAAAAAATAACTGGAGGATTCGATGACGAGCGCATTTTTACGAGTTGCGGTGCTTACGGCGACGCTGAGCGGCGTGAGCGTGGCTTTTACGAGTTGCGGCGGCGGCGTGGAGGGAACATACGGGGGTTCGAACGGCGCGGTGGTGCTGGAGCTGCGTTCGGGCGGCAAAGCGCGGATGACGATGATGGGAGAGGCGCAAGACTGCACGTACGACGTGAAAGGCGACAAGGTCGCGTTGACCTGCCAGGGGCAGACAGTGGATTTCACGAAGCATGATGACGGTTCGTTGTCACCACCGGCGGGGGCAATGCTGGGTACGTTGACGAAATCGAAGTAAGCCCGCGAATCGAGACAAGAAGTTGGATGCGATGAACCAGCTTTCGATGAAACAGGAGGCGAGTGATGAACGCTGCTGGCGGGATGAGGGCAAGAGGCACCGTGGTGAAAGTCCCGGATACGAGTCCGGGACTGCTTTTTCTCAACGGGCAGCAAAAGCCGTTCAATTTGGGCGGCATTTGGAAATCGCCGGTCGCGCCGGCGGTAAACATGGTGGTAGACGTGGATACCGACAGCAGCGGCGGGATCGTAGGATTGTCCGTGGTGGATTCGCAGCAACTCGCCAAAGAAAAGCTGGATCAGTTCAGCGGCGTAGCTCAGGAACGCGGGAAGCAAGCAGCGGAAATCGCCAAGCAGGGAGTGGGCGCGCTTGCGGCTCGCATGGGCCAGTTGGCATTGGGCGCAACCGTGCTGCTATGGATCGCGTGGTTTTTTCTCCCCTCGTTCAGCGTCAACATGATCATCGATTCAAAGTCGTTTACGTATTGGGAGTTTCTGGGAATCGATCTGGGGCATACGATCGCGGGCTTTAACGTGGATCACGGATTTTTCAGCCTGATCGGGTTGCTGGCCATTGTTGCGCCGTTCGTAGCTCCATTCATCTCGCATCCGAAGGCGAAATTTCTGAACGCGGCGCCGCTGACTTACCTCGTGCTCGCGTTTCTGAGGTTCCGCTGGGACATCAGCCACGCGCTGGGACAATCGGCGAAAGAAATGGGGCAATTCGGCGAGGAGATGGCCAAAGCTGCGTCGCAAGCGATGTCTGACGCCATTTCGACAAGCTGGGGACTGTACGTGTTGGTGCTGGCCGCGATTGTGATTGCGGTCCATGCGTTCAAGCCGCGGCCGGCTGCCTAGCCTGCCTGCGGCTGTGGTGTGATTCCGCGGAGCGGATTTGGTTTGAAAATGTGGATTGCGACGATGCCGTGAGATGTGGTGCATGCGGCGTTGGAAGTTCGTCGTGATCCGCAGCGAATAGCTCCGTGGAGGGCTGGTGGCGTTGCCGGAGACGAACCCGCCGAAATAGACGCCGTTGAGGCGGCGGATTGAGGTAGTTCTACACTCTGTAATTCTTCCCGAAACCCAAAGCCGTACGCTTTTTTTCGACTTCCGCGCTTTGAATCATAGAAAAATTGACTTCGGCCGCGAAGCCCCCACTTCACTTCGGCGCCTGAGTTCGTCGTGCCAAGCGCGCTCCACGCGAGTATGATTAGTCCGGTTTTTTCTCGACGCGAGAATTCCCCGGAGAGATTTATTTTTTCTGAGGAACGCGATTTAAGAAAAGGAATGGCCATGATGATGAAGCGTACTTTTATCTTGGGATCGGTCAGCGCGGGGCTGGTTTGCTTGTTGGGCGCCGCTCTTTTCAGCTGCGGCGCCGCTGCGGCGCCGCAGGCTTCCGGATATCATCCCGCGAAAAAAATCACGCTAGGCGGCGACGGCGGCTGGGATTACCTGGCCTTCGATCCTCACGGACATCGTGTTTTCATTTCGCGCGGCACACACACGATGGTAGTGGATGCTGAGGGGAAGAAACTGGGCGATATTCCCAATACGCAGGGCGTCCACGGCATCGCTCTGGCGCAGGAATTCAACCACGGATTTACGAGCAATGGGCGCGCGAATACTGTGACCATGTTTGAGCTCGATTCTCTCAAGACGATTCGCGAGTTCAGCGTGAATGGGCAGAATCCCGACGCGATACTTTATGACCCGGCGTCGCATCGCGTATTCACCTTTAATGGCCGCAGCCACGACGCTACAGCGATCGACGCGAAGACCGGCGAAGTCGCGGGCAATATTCCGCTCGCGGGGAAACCGGAATTCGCGCAGGCCGATGGCGCCGGGCACATTTTCGTGAACATTGAAGACAAAAGCGAACTGAGCGAGATCGATTCCAATACGCTGAAGGTGATGAACACGTGGCCGCTGGCGCCGTGCCAGGAGCCATCGGGGCTCGCCTTTGACGTGGCTCACAAGCGATTATTTGCCGGCTGCGATAATCGCATGATGGCAGTGGTGGATACGGAGAGCGGAAAAGTCGTCACCACGATTCCCATCGGCGACGGCGTCGATGCGAATGCTTTCGATCCGGAGACTGGTTTTGTGTTTGCGTCGTGCGGCGAGGGGACCATGACGGTCGCCCACGAAGATTCCCCGGATAAATATACGATGGTTGAAAATGTCGCGACGCAAAAAGGCGCGCGGACGATGACCATCGATCTGAAGACGCACACCGTGTATCTGGTGACTGCGGGATTCGGGCCGCCGCCGGCGCCGACGACCGAGAATCCTCATCCGCGGCCGGCGCAGCTGCCAGATAGCTTCACGCTTCTGATTTTCACTCGGTGAATGTCGCAAAACGGCGCGACTTAAAGCCTGCAGATCAGCAGTTCGCGCTCGTAGATCATCTCGGGCGGCAAGTGATCGTGCAGACGAATGAATAATTCCTCGTGGTCCATCACTTCGCGCTGCCACGCGGTGCGATCGAAGGCCTGTAACTTCTCAAAATCTTCGCGGCGGAATTTCAAGCCCTTCCATTCGATATCATCATAGCGTGGCATCCAGCCGATCGGCGTTTCCGCCCCAGGCGCTCGGACGCGCGCCCGCTCCACAATCCACTTGAGCACGCGCATATTTTCGCGATACCCCGGCCAGAGAAACTTCCCATCCTCGCCTTTGCGGAACCAGTTCACATGAAAAATTCGCGGCGTGGTGCTCAAGGCGCGTGGCATCTTCAGCCAGTGCCGGAAATAATCGCCCATGTGATAGCCGCAGAAAGGCAACATGGCCATCGGATCGCGCCGCACTTTGCCGATCGTACCCGTCGCGGCTGCGGTCATTTCCGAACCCATCGTCGCGCCGATATAAACGCCGGAGCTCCAGTTGAACGCCTGATAGACCAGCGGAATCGTGCTTCCCCGCCGGCCGCCGAAAATGATCGCGCTGATGGGCACGCCGTTCGGATCTTCCCACGCGGGATCGATCGTGGGGCATTGCGAGGCCGGAGCCGTGAAACGCGCGTTCGGATGCGCCGCCTTGGCGCCGGTTTCCTTCGCGATTTTCGGCGTCCACTTTTTTCCCTGCCAGTCGATGCATTCCGCGGGCGGCTCTTCCGTCATTCCTTCCCACCACACGCCGCCCTCGGGAGTCAGAGCCACGTTCGTAAAAATGGAATTCCGCGAAAGCGTTTCCATTGCATTCGGATTCGTGGCCGCGGAAGTCCCCGGCGCGACGCCGAAAAATCCCGCCTCAGGATTGATGGCGTGCAAAACACCATCTTTCCCGGGGCGAATCCAGGCGATATCGTCGCCGACGGTCCAGATTTTCCAGCCCTCGAATCCCTTCGGCGGAATCATCATCGCGAAATTCGTTTTGCCGCAGGCGCTCGGGAACGCGGCCGCAACGTACGTCTTCTCGCCCTTCGGATCCTCCACTCCGAGAATCAGCATGTGCTCGGCCATCCAGCCTTCGTCGCGCGCGATATTCGAAGCGATGCGCAGCGCAAAGCATTTTTTCCCCAGCAGCGCGTTGCCGCCGTAGCCCGATCCGAAAGACCAGATTTCGCGCGTCTCCGGGAAATGCACGATGTATTTTTCGGAATTGCACGGCCAGGGAACATCTTTCTGTCCCGGCACGAGCGGCGCGCCCACCGAATGGACGCAGGGCACCACGCGCCCTTCATCCTTATCAATCTCGCGGAACACGGCAGTGCCGATGCGCGCCATGATGCGCATGTTCACAACCACGTACGGCGAGTCCGTCAATTGCACGCCAATTCGCGACATCGGCCCGCCCGCCGGACCCATGCTGAACGCGAGCACGTACATCGTCCGCCCGCGCATACAGCCATCGAAAAGCCCCTTGAGCTTCCGCCGCATCTCGTAAGGATCAACCCAATTGTTTGTCGGCCCGGCGCTATCTTTCGAAAGCGAACAAATAAATGTCCGATCTTCCACGCGCGCCACATCGCTCGGATCCGACCGCGCATAGAAGCACCCGGGCCAGAGTTTCTGGTTCAACTTGGTGAAAGTGCCGGAAGAAACCATCTGCGCGCAGAGCAGATCGTATTCCTCGTGCGAGCCATCCACCCAGTGAATCGCATCGGGCTTGGTAAGCTCCGCGATTTTCTCCACCCATCTCACCAGATGGTCGTTGGAAGTCAGCGGAATGGAAGTGTTTTGAACGCTCATTGGCAGTTCATTTTCTAGCCGAATATCCCGTCGGCTATCAACTATTTATTCTACATCACGAGCGAAGTTCGCAAAAACACCGGCGCAAGGTATACCGGCAGAAACGCAAGCACGGTTCATTTTGTGAGAATATGAATGATATGGATCAGGCTTACATTTGCGATGCCGTGCGCACTCCCTTCGGACGTTATGGCGGCGCTCTCTCCTCCATTCGCACCGACGATCTCGCGGCAATTCCCATCCGCGCGCTCATCGAACGCAATCCGAAATCCGATTGGGCGGCGCTCGACGACGTCATCTACGGCTGCGCCAACCAATCCGGCGAAGACAATCGCAACGTCGGACGCATGGCGCTGTTGTTGGCCGGCCTGCCGAAAGAAGTGCCGGGCGTGACGGTGAATCGCCTGTGCGGATCCAGCATGGAAGCTGCTGCCAACGCCGCGCGCGCCATCAAAACCGGCGAGGTCGATTTCATTCTGGCGGGCGGCGTCGAAAGCATGTCGCGGGCCCCATTCGTAATCGGCAAAGCCGACGCCGCATTTTCGCGCGCAATGAAACTTGAAGACACCACCATCGGTTGGCGCTTCGTGAATCCGGCGATGAAAGCAAAATACGGCGTCGATTTGATGCCTGAAACCGCGGAAATCGTCGCCGAAGAATTCAAAGTCTCGCGCGCAGATCAGGACGCCTTCGCCCTTCGCAGCCAGCAGCGCGCCGCCGCCGCGATGAAAAGCGGACGCCTCGCCAAAGAGATCATCCCCGTACCGGTGCCGCAGAAAAAAGGCGACGCGGTGATTTTTTCGCAGGATGAGCATCCTCGCGCGGACACAACTCTGGAAGCGCTAGCGAAACTGAAAGGCGTGGTGAAGCCGGATGGCACCGTAACCGCCGGAAATTCTTCAGGAATAAATGACGGCGCCTGCGCACTGCTGATAGCTTCCGAATCCGCAGCAAAAAAACATGGCCTGAACCCCAGAGCGCGCATTGTCGCTTCCGCTGCCGTTGGCGTGGCCCCGCGCATCATGGGCTTCGGCCCGGCCCCCGCAATTCGCAAAGTTCTCGCCAAAGCGAATTTGAAGCTCGCGGATATCAACGTAGTCGAACTGAACGAAGCTTTCGCCTCGCAAACACTCGCCGTCCTTCGCGATGTGGGAATTCCCGACGATGCCGCGCACGTAAATCCGATTGGCGGAGCCATCGCCATCGGCCATCCGCTCGGAGCAAGCGGCGCGCGATTGATCACGACCGCGCTTTATCAGCTGGAAGAAACAAAAGGCCGGCTCGCGTTATGCACAATGTGCATCGGAGTCGGCCAGGGTATCGCAATAATTCTGGAACGAGTTTAAGTTTACTGTCCGCTCTTCTCGCGCGGCACTTCCAGGTATCCCACGATGACGTCGCGGTCCACTTTCGTGGCGATCACTTCGAGCGGCGCCGTATCCTTCGAGACAGCAACCTGCACCACCTCGAACATCGTCTTGTCCTTCAGCTCGATGCAGGAATCCTGAATCCAGACGCAAAGTGTGTAGCGGTGATTCTTCAAGTTCGTCGCTTTCAAAGTGAGCGTCACCGGCCCAACGGGCTGGCGATTCGATCCGCGCCGCAATTCGAAAGGAATCGCGGAGAGTGAAGTGCGCGAGAGCAGTTGATTCAATTGTTCCTGGCTCTTGATCATCGCGTTGTGCTGCGAGCCGACTTGCCCGGTCACTTCCGCCAGGCGATCCGTCGTTGCCTGCCACGCTTCCTGGTTTGCCGTCGCGTCGCTCTGCAGCGAGCCCATTTTCTGTTGCAGTCCGGCAAGCTTCTGCGACGTTGCCGGGTCAGGCGCGGCTACAGTCGGCGTGTGCTGCGGCGTAGGATTCGATACGCGGTAATGCGGAGCCGGCCGGCTGCGTGGAAGCTGCGGGCGCGACAGGTTGCGTCGCCGGTGCCGCGGGCGCGGGCGCGGAAATCTTGCGGCTGCGATCCTTCTCGAGTTGGTCGAGGCGATCTTCGATCAACGAAAGCCGCTGATCGAGCGCCGCGATGATCCGCGTGTCCGTCGCCGAGCTGCTTCCGGCATTCTGGATCAGCACTTTGTAAGCGATCAGACCGAGCGCGACCACTGACGACCACAACCAGCAAACCCATGATCAGTCGCGGCCCCGTGCTCGCCTCTTTCGGCGGGCCGGCTACGAATGCTTCTCGATTAAATTCGATGCCTTCGCTTTTGCGGTCCATAAAATTTAACCTCTTTTGTGTTTCGAGTTTATCTCAGCGAACCCGGACCTAAGTCTTCCGTAAGTTATTTCGTCTGTACTTCCGCTGGATACAGCTGTCTCAAAGTAAGCGCCACTTCCTGCGTTTGATTCGCGAGCAGGCCGACTGACTTCATGCCCGTTTCCAATCTTCCGCCGCGCATTTCCACCTTGTAATTTCCCGGCGGCACGATCAGCAGCATCGGCGCTTTGCCGACGTAGTCGCCATTGATGAAGACTTGCGCGCCTGCCGGTTTCGAGCGCAGAAGCAATTTCCCGGCATCCGGGCCCGCGTCCGCTTCCAATCGCTTGCGATTCACTTCCTCTGGCGGAGGACCATCGGGCGCAACGATGTGCGCCGATGTGCCGGTGGATTTCACCGTGGAAGCCATCGTGGGAGAAGCAGGCTTTTCCGTCGAATCACCTGCGGGCTTTTTATCTTTATCAGTTGTCGCCGCCACGCCTGCCGAAGAATTGCTCGAACCAGCCTGCGTCGACGCAGCCTGTGCCCGAGCGAGCTGCGGCGTAACCGCGAGCACGAAGATCAGGCCGCTCATCCGCATCCATTGCATGAAAACCCCTCCGACATCGTATTTCCGGATTTGCATCAAAAAACCCGAGCTCGGTCTCAGCGCCCGGTTTCAGGCTCTATTACTGCTAGTGCTTGAGCGCCCTTCCGGAACGCTCTGCAGACATACCCCGAGACGCGATTCAAACTCACTTCGATCTTTCACCTATCTCAGCAGGAGCCGTTCCAAACGCCCGCAAATCCCAGCCGCCTCTCGCAGCGAGCATTTACAGGCCTTTATCGCCGCGCGATTTACCATCTGCGCGGCTACGCGCGGAGAATTTGCGCAGAACGGTTACCAAAATCAGCCGACCTTCGCATCAACCTGTGCACAAACGGTGACTTTTGCCGGCAAAATTGGGTGAATTTCTCTCATTCTCGCTGCGGCTGCTGCGGACCCCTCGATGGAACGAATCGTGCTCCAAGTCTATGCGCTTGACCTGGGTGAGTTTGCATTTTCACCCCGCCGTTTCGCGCGAACGGACCGAAATCTGAACTTTCTTAGCTAGAAGTGGAAGTCCCGTTCGGTTGCTGGAGAGCCTCTTGTCCCCGGAAGGCAGGGAACCGGCCTTAATTATGTTTCCTTCGGGCAGTGTCAGAAAGCCCGAAGCCGCCGCGGTGGTCGCGCGCCGGCCGATAACCGATTTGAATATCCCAACTTTTCTGGTTACGCGCGATCGCGACATCGTCGAGCTGGCGGGAATCGCTCAAAACGATTTTCGCGCCGGTGGCTCGTTCATCTTCCAACGGCTACGTGTATATGTTCCGCGCAAATAATGTCGGGCGCTTCGAGCCTCCCGGTCGCCCGCTTGGAGTTTCGTTTTTATTCCATTGCTCGATCATCATTCTTCTCGTGTGCTTGCATCGCGCGTTTCCGCCAAGCGCATTCGCTTACGTCGAGCCCACGCACGATCTCGGAAAAATTTATTACAACGTTCCGATGCCTGAAATTAAGCGAACTATGCCGCACATCGCGCCTCCCGGCCCCGGCGGTAAACCGGGCAGTGGATTCGTTCCCCAAGCACCTCCAGCGCTCGGCGCCACGGCGAAGTACGGCGATCTCACCATCGTCTCGAAGCCGCTGCATCGCGACAATTATCACCAGACGATCATTCAACCAAACACGCCGCCCGATCTGATCATCAAAGAAGATTTAAAAGTGCCGAACGTCGTGCTGGGCGCGCCGTCCGATACGCCCAAGGCCGCGTTTAAAGCCAACGACGCAAAGCCCACGCACACGACGCGCGAAATCAGTGCGGATCCCGCGCCGACGCTCGCCGCCGTCACGCCGAAGTCGGATCTCACAACCTTTCTTCCGCCGTCCGAATCCACGCCCAAACTCGCCATTCCAACCAGCGTTCCGTCCGCGCCAGTGCGCAGTTCCACGCACGGCGACGCCGGCGCTCCATCGGGCTCCGGCGCAGGTTCTCCCGGCGAAGCAAATGGATTGATGGTGATCAGTACGGATCCCGCGCCTCCTGGCTCGTCGCTTATTTTGCCGCCTGGAAATCGCTACGGAGAATTTTCGCTCTCGCCGAACGGCGGCCCTCCGGGCTCACCCGGCGGCAGTCCCGATGGAACTATCGGCGGGGGAACAGGCGGTCACGGCACCGGTGGCGATGGCAGCACCGGACTCGGCACCGGCGGCGGTGGCGGAGGCGGCGGAAATTCCGGCACGCCCGGAATGGTGAGCATCACCGGTCATGGAGATGGTGGCGGGTCCGGCTCGCTCAATCCCGGCAAATTCACAGCCGATATGGTTTATCCCGTTCCGGTAGTCGCGACGAAATTGCGCAGGAATTCCCTGGTCGTTTCCGCGGGCTCGATCGGCGGGGGCGGGCTCGACGTCTATAACGTGCTGCACTGCGGAAAGATCTATACGATTTATTTGCAGATGCCGAACACGAATTGGGCGATGCAGTATTGCCAGAAGACCGATCCCGCGGCCAAGCGCACGGCGCAAACTCCGTCAACTGTGATTCATCTCGAGCAGGGGCTGCTGCCGCCAAACATCGAAACGCAATTCGATTTCAAGCGCCTTCCCGTCCCGGAAGAAAAAGCGCACCGCAAAATCCTGTTGAAGGGCACGCTTCAGGAAGACGGCACTGTCGCCGGCCTGGAGATCTTCCAGGGCGTGATGCCGCAAATGGACGAAGCCGCGCGTCTCGCTTTGAGCCAGTGGAAATTCAAGCCCGCAATGCGCAATGGCAAGCCTATCCCTGTGGAAATTCTCGTTGGCATTCCGGTAGTCGTCTACGAGTCCGAATAATCCGCGCACTCCCCAGCTGGCCGGCCCGGACGATTTTAGGCAGACTTTCGCGCATCCTCAGTACTAATTTCACTTTTGCACACCACAACATCTGTGGATTTCTCTTCGATTCCGCGCCAACTACAGCGTTTTCAACATGTCTACACTTGGTTGCAGCGCCATGATAATTCCCGCTGTACCAACAGATAGCCTGTGTCTCCACAATCAGACCATTTCAAACCCGGCGAAACGGGCCGGAAAACGGGATTATATTGCTGGAATTGCGAACCGTTTTTCACATTGTGAGGAGACATCGTATCCATTCGAGGACCTTTGCTCATTTTGAGAGGCGCATCTAGTTTACAGTCACAGAGTTAGTGATTTTTCCCTCAGGGTGTCACCAACTGGGCGTCTGGCACCTCACTTGCCATTCACTGTTGTAGCCATTCAGTTACGCGCTTGTCCCACCGGATGGCAATGTTTTACAGCAGCAACGAAAATTATTTCCCATAGGTGTGTGTCCGTACCGGGCCCCTTTTTCAGTGCAATGCAGGCGACTTGGGTAAATCGGCCCCCGGGCCATTTGCGGCTAGGCTAGCGCGAGGAGCGTTATTGGTGAGCGAGCAGACGGTTCGAGTGTGCTTCTTAAGCCAGGATTCGAGTTTGGCAGTAGTCGTCGGACGGGCTCTAGGCGAAGGTTTTGAAACGCGGACGAGCGATGAGCTTCAGGGCAGCCGGGTAAACGAGCTCCGCGAATGGTGCGACGTGATGTTGATCGACTTGCGCACAAGCAGCCTCGAAGGTGATTTCGAAGTCGGCATGCGCTTGATGGATTCGATCAGCAAGATTCCATCGCATCCGCCGATGATCGCGCTGTGCGATGGAGAGAATCGCTCGCTCCTCGTCAACGTGATGGAGCACGGCGCGTATGACAGCGTCACCAATCCCCCGAACATGATCGAGCTGCGCCTCATTTTGCGGCGCGCCGTAAAACTGCATGTTGCGCAGAAAGAACTCGACCAATTCCGCGCCGATGCGCGCGGCGCCGGCCGGCTTCACGAGTTGCTCGGCACCTCCACCGCGATGCAGGAACTTTTCGCCCTGGCGCAGAAAATCGCGCCGTGCGACGTGAACGTCCTGGTCACCGGCGAAACCGGCACCGGCAAGGAATTAATGGCGCGCGCCATCCATCAGATGAGCGGCCGCAATACTCGCCCGCTCGTCGCCTTCTCCTGCGCAAATCTTCCCGAAACGCTGATCGAAGATGAACTCTTCGGCCACGAAAAGGGCGCCTTCACTGGCGCACTGATGAGCCGCCGCGGCCGCCTTGAAACCGCCGACCAGGGAACGCTGTTCCTCGACGAAATCGGCGATCTCACTCTTGGCCTGCAGCCCAAGCTTCTGCGCGTGCTGCAAGAACGCAAATTCGAACGCCTGGGCAGCAATGCCACCATCAACGTCAACCTGCGCCTGATTTGCGCCACCAATCGCAATCTTGGCGAGATGGTGCAGCAAGGAAGATTCCGCGAAGACCTATACTACCGCATGAACGTCGTGCAGATGCATTTGCCTCCGCTGCGCGAACGCCGCGACGATATTCCGCTGCTCGCTCATCATTTCCTGCAGGCCTCAGCGCAGCAGTTCAATAAAAAAGTGAAGCGCTTCTCCCAGCCCGCTCTTCACGCGCTTGAGGAATATGCCTGGCCCGGAAACGTTCGCGAACTCGAAAATGCCGTGCAGCGCGCCGTGGTTCTCTCCGAAGCGCAGAGCGTTGACGTCTGGCATCTGCCCGCCGCCATTCGCAGCACTTGCGACGAGCCCACTTTCAATCGCACTTCCTACGAAGAGGAAGTCCGCCAATTCAAGCGCCGCTTGCTCATTCGCACTCTTCGCGAATGTGGTTGGCGCAAAGCGGAGAGTGCGCGCACTCTCGGCGTCGCACGCGGTTATCTGCATAGGTTGATCAACCAGCTCGATATCACCCAGCGCGAAGAAGAAAGCCACGGCGCGAATGGCGCCAATGGATCCAACGGCTCGAACGGCGCTGCGGTTCGCGAAAAATTCCCTGCGCCCAAGCAATTGATGTGACGCGGCGGCGCCTTTGCCATGCTACCTGCCCTTTCCATTCCGCAGGAGTGCCGAAACCTACGCGGAGCTGATGCCGTGAGTTTCTTTGAAGAAATTTGTGTGCCCTATCTCTGCGCAGCGCAGAATCCCGATGGCGGCTGGGGATTTCGCAGCGGCGCGCAAAGCCGCATCGAACCGACGGCGTGGGCGCTCACCGCGCTCGATCGCGCTTTCTCCGCGAATGTTTCCGGCGATGCCATCGCGCGCGGTCTTCGTTTCCTGAACGATTGGCAACTTCCCGATGGCTCCTGGCCGGCGGCGAATGGGCAAGGTCAGGGATCATGGGTCACTTCGCTGGCGTGCTGGGCTTTTCTTTCCGCTGATGAAAATCGCGATGCGCTCAAGCGCGGATTGACCTGGCTTGCTGCGGAACGTCCCGGCGATTCCGGCGCATGGTGGCGTTTTATTCGCAGCTTTGCCAGCGACAAGAAAATTTCCAGCCAGAATCAATCTTATTGGGGCTGGAGCTGGACTTCCGGCACTGCGAGCTGGGTCGAGCCGACCGCTTACGCGCTGCTGGTCCTGCGCGCGTCGCCGAAAGATCTCTTGCCGTCTCAAGCGGCCGGCCGAATGAAGCTCGCCGAAGCCATGCTCTTCGATCGCATGTGTCCCGGCGGCGGTTGGAATTGCGGCAATCCGATGGTTTACGGCGTTCCCGGCGAGCCGCAGGTGAGCACCACGGTCTGGTCGCTCCTGGCTCTTCGCGATCACACGACGCGCACCGAAATTCAGCAGAGCCTCGCGTGGCTCGAAAAAAACTGCGGCAGCATCCAAAGCCCCGCGTCTCTCGCGCTAACGCAAATCGCGCTCAACGCATTCGATCGCGCCAATTCTGAATTCTCCGCCACCCTCGAGCGCCTCTACCAGCCCGACGCCGTCGCCTGGACCGTCCCGGTAGCCGCGTGGTCGGCACTCGCGATGAGCAGCAGCAAATTCTGGCTACAGTCCGAGCGCGCAGGAATCAAGAACTGAACCATGCCGAGACCCTCTCCATCGCTATTGCCGCCTTTCGCGCGACCAGAATCGCGCGTAGCGATCCGGCGCGTCTCGAATTATCAAGCAGATCTCGGCGCCATTCTTTTCGAAACGCTGCTCGAATTCGATCTTCCCGTTCGCGGCAAGACGGTCCTGCTCAAGCCCAATCTAGTCGGTCTCGATCCCATGGGCATGATGAACACGCATCCCGCCGTTATCGCCGCCGCTCGCGAATCGTTCCTGCGCCTCGGCGCGGCAGAAGTGATGGTCGGTGACGGCCCGGCGATGGATCGCGATACTCAGGCCGTTCTCGAATCCATTCGCTTGCGCGAATTCGCCGGCCCGCTCGCTCGCGTCTTCGTAGATCTCAATTTCGATGATGTAGATCGCGTGCTGCTCAAGACGCGCGCCTCGCGCCTCCGCGAGCTCTACTTTCCGAAAACAGTCCGCGGCGTGGATTTCCTCGTCTCGCTGCCGAAGCTCAAAACGCACCACTGGGCCGGCGTAACTCTCTCGCTGAAAAATATGTTCGGCGTAATTCCCGGAAGCTGCTATGGCTGGCCAAAAAATATTCTCCACTGGGCCGGCATCGACCGCGCCATTCTCGATATCAATGCCGCCGTCCGCCCCGATTTCGCGATCGTTGATGGAATCATCGGCATGGAAGGCAATGGCCCGATCCAGGGCGTCTCCAAGCCCGCGGGAGTTCTGGTCGCAGGCGACGATCCGGTAGCCGTCGATTCCACCTGCGCGCGCATCATGGGCCTCGCTCCGGAAAAAATTAATCACATCGCCCGCGCCTCCACTCTTCTCGGTCATATCGAAACCGAAAAGATTCGCCAGTTGGGCGAGAGCATCGCCGCCACGCGCACACCCTTCGCCGTCTTGGACGCTTTTCGTCACTTGCGGCAACCGGCGCGGCAGGAAGCGGCATGAAGCGTTTGGAACGAAAGCTGCCATAGAGATCGGCGTAAGCGGCAGCGGCACAGCGAAGCGTACTCGAACGGTGACACGCGATTTCATCGCGCGAACTTTTGACGCTAGCGCCACTTAGCGCGGCGAAGTGAGCAAATGAGCGAATCCGAGGTGACAGTGAATCAGCTATCGCCCACAAACGGAGTCACTCTGCCTACTGCAGCGGAAACTTGTCCGCCGGCCGCAACTTTGCCGCAGTCCGCCTCCAGCTTTCTCGATTTTCTTCGTTTCCTGTTTTCGTTCCCCGCCATGCTCGGCACGATGCTGGTTGGCGGCGTTTATCTCACCTCCCGCCAATTTATCGTCGATCCCGATTGCTGGTGGCACATCAAGACCGGTGAAATCATCCTCGCCACCCACCGCTGGCCCCATTTCGATCCGTACTCTTACACCGTCGCCGGCCATCCCTGGCTTTCCTACGAATGGGGCGGCGATGTGATTCTCGCTCTAGCCGCGCGCTGGGGCGGTCTACGCGGCCTCGACGCGTTTCTGATCGTCGTCTCCGGCGCAATTCTCATCGCGCTCTATTATCTCGCCACGCTCACCTCGAAAAATTCCAAATCCGGCTTCGTAGCCGCTGTGGCGCTCTTCGTTCTCGCCGTCCCGTCTTTCTCGCTGCGCCCACAAATGCTCGGCTATCTCTTCCTGATCCTCACGCTGATCATCCTCGAGCGTTTTCGTCAGGGCCATCGCAATTCCGTCTGGTTCCTGCCTCTGCTTTTCCTGGTCTGGGTAAATAGCCACGGCTCGTGGATCATCGGCCTCGGCGCCGTCGTCGCTTACTGGCTCTCCGGCCTTTTCGAATTTCAGCTCGGCGGTCTCGAAATCCGCCGCTGGAGCCAGCCCGATCGCATCCGCCTCTCGCTCGCATTCCTGTTGAGCCTTTGCGCGTTGCCGATCACGCCCTACGGCATCGAACTCTGCACCTATCCGTTCCAGGTCGCTTCCTCGCTACCCATCAGCGTCGCAAATATTCTCGAATGGCAACCCATGCCCTTCAACATGCCCGGCGGAAAATTATTCCTCGGCATGGTGCTCGGCTTCATCGTCATGCAGGTAATTTTCAAATTCACCTGGCGCCTCGAAACGCTGGGCCTGTTTCTCTTCGGCACCGCCATGGCGATTCTCCACGTGCGCTTCCTCCTGCTCTTCGTGCCGTTCTTCGCGCCGCTGCTCGCCGGGATCGTCGCGCGCTGGGCGCCGCCTTACAATCGCGCCAAAGATCAATTCGCTCTCAACGCTATCCTCATGATTGGCGCGATCGGAGCGATGATTTATTACTTCCCCACTCGCGCCGAGCTACAGGATAAAGTCGCAGAAAATTTCCCCGTCGGCGCCGTCGCCTACCTCAATCAGCACGACGTCCCCGGCCCAATGCTGAATTCCTACGGCTTCGGCGGCTATCTCGTCTATTCCCGCGGCCCCGAGCACAAAGTGTTCATCGACGGCCGCAGCGAACTCTACGAAGCCGGCGGCTTGCTCTACGATTACATGCAGGTTCTCGACATCAAGCCCGCAGGCCTCGCGGTCCTGCGCTTCTACGGCATTAAGTCTCTGCTTCTCGATCGCGGCGAGCCGCTTGTTACCGTAATGAACGCTCTCCCCGATTGGCAAAAAGTCTATTCCGATAATCGCAGCGCAATTTTCGTCCGCAAAGATTCCGCGGCTCCCTTGACGGCCACAAAAATCTCCATCCCGGCGGCACAGGAGCAAAAATGATTCCCCGAATGATTGACGGCAAACGCGGTCCTTCTCAGCTCAGCTTCTCGGGCTCCGAGAGCCGCCGTCTGCTTCTTTCCGTCGTGCTTCCCTGCCACAACGAAGAGGAAGTTCTCCGCGAGACCAATCGCCGCCTCCTCTCTGCCCTCGAAAATATTCCCATGCAGCTCGAAGTCATCTACGTGGACGACGGCAGCACCGATTCCACCGCCGAAATCCTCCGCGATCTGCAAATGGGCGATCCGCGCATCCGCGTCGTGCGCTTCTCCCGCAATTTCGGCCATCAGATGGCCATCACCGCCGGCATCGAGCACGCTTCCGGTGACGCCGTCGCGATCATTGACGCCGATCTCCAAGATCCGCCCGAAGTAATTCTCGATTTCATTGATAAGTGGATGGACGGCTACGACGTGGTTTACGGCGTGCGCACCGAGCGCGAAGGCGAGACTGCGTTCAAGCTCTGGACCGCGAAATATTTCTACCGCTTCATCGGCAAGCTTTCCGACACCGAAATCCCGCTGGATACCGGCGACTTTCGCCTGATGGATCGCCGCGTCGTGGACGCGCTTCTGGCCATGCCCGAGCGCGATCGCTTCGTCCGCGGCATGGTCAGCTGGATCGGATTCTCGCAGACCGCCGCGCCCTATCGCCGCGCCGCCCGCGTCGCCGGCACCACGAAATTCTCGCTCATGAAAATGCTGCGCTTCGCCACCGACGGAATCGTCTCTTTCTCGATCTTGCCGCTGCGCCTGGCCACCTGGGTCGGCTTCGCGGCTTCCGCCGTCGCCATTCTCGGAATCCTCGTCGCCATCTTCGAGCACATTTTCGGCGTCTCCGGCCTGGTCAAAGGCTGGGCCAGCTTGGTGATCGCCGTTCTTTTCCTCGGCGGCGTGCAGCTCATTTGCATGGGAATTATCGGCGAGTACGTCGGCCGCATTTACGGTGAATCCAAGCGCCGCCCGCTCTACGTCGTCCGCGAGCGCATGGGCTTCGAAGCCCAGACCCGCGCCGTCGCCGAAAAGATTCGCCCGCGAAATATGGTCGCCGAGCGCTAAGCCGCCAGAAGACGCCCATGAACGCGATGAACGTACAGAATCCGGGAGCTGCAATGTCCGTCGACACCACAACTCACGAACGCGAAGCCGCCTTCCACGATGCCTGGGCCAATAGCACGCGCATCGAAGACGTCCTCGTCCGCGAGTGCTTCGAAGCGCCCACCGCGATGGAGAATCAATTCATCCTCCAGCGTATGGGCTCGCTTCGCGGCAAGAAACTTCTCGATATCGGCGCCGGCCTTGGTGAATCCTCCGTCTATTTCGCGTTGCAAGGCGCCAGCGTCACCACCGTCGATCTCTCGCCGATGATGGTTGAGACCGCCCTGGAATTGGGCCGCAAGCATGGCGTCACTCTCGAAGGACACGTTTCCGGCGCCGAAGATCTGAATCTTCCCGCCGAAGCCTACGACCTGATCTACATCGCCAACACCATTCATCACGTCCAGGATCGCGACTCGCTTTTCCAGCAGATGCTTCACGCGCTCAAGCCCGGCGGAGTTTTCTTCTCCTACGATCCGCTGGCCTACAATCCGGTCATTAACGTCTACCGCCGGATGGCAATGGGCGTCCGCACGCTCGATGAAGCGCCGCTGAAAGTCGCCGACCTCAAGCTGGCGCGAAAATATTTCGCCAATGTGGGCCACCGCGAATTCTGGCTCGCGACGCTCCTGCTTTTCGTGAAGTACTATCTGAAGGATCGCGTCCATCCGAACGCCGATCGCTATTGGAAGCGCATCCTCCACGAAACGCCCAGCACGCTGCGCTGGTGGCTGCCGCTCCGCGCGCTCGACCGCGTTTTCACCCGCATCCCCGGCCTTCGCTGGCTCTCCTGGAACGTAGTCATGTGGGGCCAAAAGCCGCAAATCACAAACCAGCTCCCAGCGGAAAGCCAAAATGCGTAAAGTGTGCCATCCGTCATATCCGGTCGCACAGAGCCCCTTGCCCATCGGGCCCAGCTCGTCCGTACCTCGTCCCAGCAATACTAGAACCTGTGGATTTCTACCCGCGGTTTCCACCCTTTCCGGGCTCCGCTCACGTTTGGGTTCAAAACTCGCTTCCAAGTGTCACCCATATGTCACATTTCGGGTAACTCTCCACCCCTTTTCCGCCAGTTTCCAAACAGAACGCTATTTAACTGTCTCTAAATCAGTGTCTTACAACACGCCCCCCGCCCCCGGGGAGTGGCTTTCCAGATGCATTACAAAGAGTGATAGCGGCAGAGGGCTTCCGTGCCGCTGACCTTTAACCTATCAGGAGGTAATACAGATGAACCTTCTCATGCGCTTGTGGCACGAAGAGGAAGGCCAAGACCTTACCGAGTACGCGTTGTTGGTGGTCTTGCTGGCGTTGGCCGCTATCTTGGGTATGAAGAACCTTGCTAGCGCAATCAACAACGTCTTCTCCTCGGCCGCGTCGAACCTGACCGCCAACACCTAAGCCGCCGTTCAACTTAGCGTGTGTTACACGGAAGGCTTGCTGGCCGCTGAAATTCCTCAGCGCTTTTTAGCGGCCAGAGGCCGACTGTTCGGAAGTTTTCCGGAAATCTTCGCTACGCACATCCGATGGAGGACGCAAATGAACTTGCTATCCAGACTATGGGCTGAAGAAGAAGGGCAGGACTTGACCGAATACGCTTTGCTCGTCGTGCTGCTCGCCTTGGCCGCCATTCTCGGTATGCAGAATCTGGCCAGTGCGATCAACAACGTATTCTCAAGCGCCTCCTCGAACTTGACCGCGAACACGTAATCGGTGGGAGCTGGCGAGAAAGCTTGGATTCAAGGAACTGAAAATTAGCTCATGACCGCGACACAAACAATCTGGGCTTTCACGCTGGCTCTTACTTTCTCTGCCGGCTGGATCGACTGGCGCACTCGCCGGATCCCCAACTGGCTGACTGTGCCGTCCCTCTTTCTCGGCGTCGGCGTTCACTCCGTGATCTCCGGCTTCAAAGGTGCGCTGATGTCGCTCGAGGGAGCGACTCTCGCGTTGGCGATTTTGCTTCCCTTGGTTCTGCTCCGCGCGCTCGGGGCTGGTGACTGGAAATTGATGGGCGCCGTCGGAGCTTTTCTTGGGCCGATGATGTTTCTCTTCGTTTTGCTCGCCAGCGTATTCCTCTCGGGATTCATGGCGATGGCGATGATGATTTTCACGCATCGTGTGAGGGCGACGCTGCGAAATCTGGTTGTTCTCGTCAAGGGATTCTTTGTATTCGGGCTGCGCGCGAATCCCGAAATTTCTCTCGATAATCCGACGCTGCTGAAATTGCCCTTTGGCGTCGCTGCCGCCACCGGAACTCTGTTGTGCTTCCTCGCGGCTCACTGGGCTTTGTGACCAGGCAAAGGAGACTTACGCTATGAACCGGAATCGCTTACTGGTTGGGTTGGCTTTCGCGGTGCTCCTCGCATTCGTGCTGAGCGCCTACATCTATCACGTCGTGACCAAGATGCAGGTCAGCGCCGCCGCTCCTACGCTGCGCATGACCAACATCGTCGTCGCTGCCGAGCCTCTCAAGATCGGCACCCGCCTCGACGCCTCCAAGGTCAAGACCATTCAGTGGCCGTCGGGCTCCAAGCCCGAGGGCATGTTCAGCGACATCACCGAAGTCGCGAACCGCGCCGTCATTACCAACATGGCTGAGAACGAACCCATTCTCGCCGCTAATCTGGCCTCTTCGGAATCCGGCGCCGGCTTGTCCGCCACCATTCCCGAAGGCATGCGCGCTCTTTCCGTCTCGGTCAACGATGTCGTCGGCGTCGCCGGCTTCGTCACCCCCGGCACCATGGTGGACGTGCTCGTCACCGGCAACACCGTCAACCAGGGCGGCGGCAGCTCCGTTACCCGCACCATTCTCGAAAATATCAAAGTTCTCGCTGCAGGACAGAAGATGGAACAGGATCGCGAAGGCAAACCCGAAACTGTTCCGGTCATCACTCTTCTCGTCACTCCGGAAGATGCGGCCAAGCTCACCATGGCCAGCACCGAAGGCAAAATTCAGCTCGCCCTTCGCAATACGGTGGACACCAAGTCCACCAGCCCGGCTCCGGTTCTGCAGTCCACGCTCTTTTCCGGTGGCGCTCCGGCTGCTGCACCTGCCGCCGCCCCCAATCAACAGAAACGCGCTGTCGCAATCCAGAAAGTTGCTCCGCCGCCGTACTCGGTCGAAGTGATCACCGGCGACAAGCATGAAATGAAGAATTTTCCAAATCCCTGAGCATTGACGGGAGTCTCGAATGTTCGCAGATCGTGATATGAAAAATCTAATCCGTGCCGGCGCTCTTGCTCTTATTGGTTCTCTCGTTCTGGTCAACGCGCCCGGTGCAGCGGCTCAGCGGTCCTCGGTACGTCCGGCTAGCGCCGCCGTCCAGGCCGTGCACGTGCCGCAAGCGAGTATCTCTCTGGCTTCGCTGCCTCCGGAGTCTCAGTCGCAGCAGGTCTCTGAAGTACCGCAGGCGTTGCACTTGCTCGTAGGCCGCTCGCTGGTCATCACTTCGCCGACCAGAATCAAGCGCGTCTCCCTCGCGGATCCGGCTATTGCCGAGGCCATTGTCGTCAGCCCCAATCAGGTCCTCGTCAACGGCAAAGCTCCAGGCGGCGTTTCTCTGCTGCTCTGGGACGAAGCCGATCAAAGCCAGGATTTCGAAGTCTCTGTGGACATCGATACTCTCAGCTTGAGCCAGAAAATTCATGACGTCTTCCCCAACGAGGCTGTGCAGATTGAGACCTCCAAGGACGTCGTCATGCTTTCCGGCCGCGTCTCCTCGGCCGCTGTCGCCGACAAGATTCTCGAGGTGGTCAAGAACGTCACGCCGAAAGTCACCAGCCTGATGGAAGTTCCTCCGGCTCCGACCGGCGAGATTCTTCTCGAAGTAAAGTTCGCGGAAGTTGACCGCACTGCCATCACGCAGCTCGGCATCAATATTCTCAGCCTGCCGGGCGCAAAGAACGTCGGCGCGCTGGGCACCGAACAGTTCTCGCCCCCGAGCCTTCAGGGCAACCTCGGCACCGCTCCGGGTACCACGAACTCCAATTCGTTCGCGCTCAGCGATCTCCTGAACATCTTTCTCTTCCGCCCGGACCTCGACCTGGCCGCCACCATTCGCGCCCTCCAGGAAAAGAACATCCTCGAGATCCTGGCTGAACCCAATCTCTTGACCGCTTCCGGCAAAGATGCCAGCTTCCTGGCCGGCGGCGAATTCCCCTTCCCCGTGATTCAGTCCACCGGCGGATCGGGCAGCTTCCCTTCGATCACCATTCAATTCAAGGAATTCGGCGTCCGCCTCAACTTCACGCCGGTGCTCCTCGAAAATGGAATGATTCACCTGAAAGTTAAGCCGGAAGTAAGCGCTCTGGACTTCGCGAACGCCCTCACCATTCAGGGCTTCGTGATCCCCGCGCTCTCTACCCGCCGCGTCGAATCGGAAATGAATCTGAAGGACGGCCAGAGCTTCGCCATCGCCGGTCTCGTTGACAACCGCGTTACCGAAGTCCTCGAGAAAGTTCCCGGCATCGGTGATCTGCCCATCCTCGGCAAACTGTTCCGCAGCAAGTCAATTAACAAGAGCCGCAGCGAATTGCTCGTGCTCGTCACCCCGCGCATCGTCAGGCCCTACAATCCGGAGAACGTTCCGTCAGGCCCGGCCATAGTCTCGCCACTACTCGGCGCGTCGCGCGGCGATCAACCAATGGCACCATCGCACAAATAAGGAGCAACAGCCTTGACGTCGCTGCTCAATCGAAATCTCGGTGACCGGGACTCAGGACCATGCTGACTGTAGCTATCGCAAGCGGTGACAAAAATACTTCGAACCAGCTCCTGGCGAGCCTCGAGCAGACCGGTTTGGTCGGCTCCGTCAAGAGCTGGTCCGTTCCCATGGAGAAGCTCCCCGATGTCGGCGAAACCATCCCCGACATCATCTTTCTGGATCTCTCCCGGGACCCCGAACCTTATTTCACTCTGGCGGGCCATCTGCGCCGCCTCCGATCCGGCGTGCACCTCATCGCCTGCTCGGCCACTTATCCGCCGAACCAGCAGCTTCTCCTCGACGCCATGCGCTCCGGCGTCCAGGATTTCATCGCCAAGCCGGTTAACTCCGAATCGCTCGCGGCTCTTCTCGGCCGGCTCGGCAGCGAAGTCGCGCCCACCGAAAAGCGCGCCACCGAAAAGCTGATCGCCATCATGGGATCAAAGGGTGGCGTCGGCGCCACCACGGTCGCCGTCAATCTCGGCGTCCAACTGGCCACCCACGCGCAGAAGCGCACCGTGCTTCTCGATTTCGCGCGCCCGCTCGGCAACGTTCATCTGCTCCTCGACCTTCACCCGCGCTTCGGCGTGCGTGACGCCGTCGAGAGCCTCGACCGTCTCGATAGCCACTTCTTCAGTGGCCTCCTGACGCAGCACAAATCCAAGCTCGAAATCCTCGGCGGCGCTTTGCAGCCCGAGGAATGGCAATCCATCTCCATCGCCCCTCTCGAGCGCGTCATCAACGTCGCTTCCGCCGGCTTCGACTGCATCCTCGCCGATCTCGGTTCGCAGTTCTCTTCCGAGTGGAGCCCCATCCTTCAGCGCGCCCGCATGATCATGATGGTCGCTGAAGCCAACGTTCCTTCTCTCTGGACTCTCGAGCGCCGCCTCTGGGCCTTGAACGGTCTCGGCATCGATCCCGATCGCATCCGCATCATCATCAATCGCTGGCACAAGGGCGACGAAGAAGTCCTCAAGACCATCGAAAAAAATCTCAAGCGTCCCGTTTTCTGCAGTCTTCCCAATGATTTCACCAAGGCCAATGCCGCCGTCAATCTCGGCACTCCGCTGATGGAAAATCACAACAATATTCTCAGCAACCGTTATCGCCAGCTCGCCTCGCAGATTGCCGGCGTCGATGCCATGCCTTCGGCTGCCAAGCGCGGCGGTATCGGAAACTTTTTCTCATTTCCCACTAAGAGGTAAGGGCGAATGCCGACTCCCAGTCCATCAACGCGAACCGATTTAACAGCCGTCAAGGCCGCCATCCATCGCCGGCTCATCCAGAAACTCAATCTGGATCGCGTCAATGACGTTCGCCGCGAAGACGTCCGCCGTGAAGTCTCTTTGATTCTCGAGGAGCTCGTAGTCGGCGAATCCACGCCGATGAACCTGCAGGAACGCGAGCGTCTTTCTCAGGAAGTTCTCGATGAAGTTTTCGGACTCGGCCCTCTCGAGCCCCTGCTCGCAGATCCCACCGTCTCCGATATTCTCGTCAACACCTACAACAAGATTTACGTCGAGCGCAAAGGTCTTCTCGAGGCCACCAACATCCAGTTTCGCGATGACGCCCACTTGATGAGCATCATCGATCGCATCGTTTCCGCCATCGGACGCCGCGTCGATGAATCTTCGCCCATGGTGGACGCCCGGCTGCCCGATGGCTCCCGCGTCAACGCCATCATTCCTCCGCTCGCCGTGGATGGCCCGTGCCTTTCCATCCGGCGTTTCAGCCGCGATCCGCTCACGGCCGACGATCTCATCGCCAACAACGCCTTCACCGCCCCGATGCTCGAACTTCTTCAGGGCTGCGTTAAAGCGCGTCTCAATATTCTGATCTCCGGCGGTACCGGCGCCGGAAAGACCACTCTTCTCAATGTGCTCTCATCCTATTTGTCCGATCGCGAGCGCATCGTCACCATCGAAGACGCCGCCGAATTGCAACTCCATCAGGAACACGTCGTGCGTCTCGAAACCCGTCCACCCAATATCGAAGGCAAGGGCGCTATCTTCCAGCGCCAATTGCTCATCAACTGTCTCCGCATGCGTCCCGACCGCATCATCGTCGGCGAGGTCCGCGGCGAAGAAGCTCTCGACATGCTCCAGGCCATGAACACCGGTCACGACGGCTCGCTCACTACCATTCACGCCAACTCTCCGCGCGACGCTCTGTCCCGCCTCGAGACCATGGTCGCCATGTCCGCCTTGAACATCCCTGACAGCGCCGTTCGCCGTCAGATTGCTTCCGCCATTGACGTCGTCGTACAAATCATGCGTCTCAGCGACGGCACTCGCAAAGTCACCAACTTGACCGAAATCACCGGCATGGAAGGCGATGTCGTCACCATGCAAGACATTTTCGTCTACCGCAAACGCGGCGTCCGCGAATCCGGCGAAGTCATGGGCGATTTCATGCCCGTCGGCATTCGTCCAAAATTCGCAGAGCGCCTGGCGGTCACCGGCATTCCGCTGCCGACTAATATGTTCGAGGTTTCGCGTCCTCGATAAGGATTGCAAAATGTTCGCAAAGATCTCAACGCCAGGGTCCGCCGGCGATTCGCGCTGCTTCGGCGCTCGCTCGCGTTCTCGAAATAGGAGGCCCGCGTGGCAATACTGTTAGCTCTGCTTACGTTTTTGATCGTGGGCATCGTCGTCGGCATCATCTGGATGCTCGCCGGCGGAAAAGATGGTCAGCAAGACGTTGTCCGCCGCCGCATGGAGTCCGTGCGCAAGGCGGAGAGCCGTGGCGAAGTTTCTCTCGACCTCAAGCTCGTTCGCGACGATCTCTATAGCAACGTTCCCCAGCTCCAGCGCCTGCTCATGCGCTTGCCCTTAGCCAGCTCGCTGCAAAATTACATCAATCAAGCCGGCATCCGTATGAAGGCCGGTAAATTCGTGCTCTGGACCGCCGTCGCGGGCTTGGGCACTTACGTCCTTATCAATCTGTTTTTCCCGAACTTCGGCATCGCCGGCCTCGCCATCGGACTCGCTGCTCTGGCCGTGCCCATCGCCGTAATCGCCGTCATCCGCATGCGCCGCCTGGCCAAATTCGAGGAGCGTTTCCCCGAAGCTCTCGATCTCATCGGCCGCGCCGTTCGCGCGGGTCACGCTTTCACCACCGGCCTCGAAATGGTTTCCAAGGAATCTTCCGAGCCGGTCTCCGGCGAATTTCGCGCCACTTTCGAAGAACAGAATTTCGGTCTTCCCTTGCGCGACGCGCTCCTCAATATGGCCGAGCGCGTGCCTCTCATTGACGTCCGCTTTTTCGTTACCGCCCTGCTCGTTCAGAAGGAAACCGGCGGCAATCTCGCCGAACTTCTCGACGAACTATCGCGCCTCATTCGCGAGCGCTTCCGCATCTATCGCGAAGTGAAAGTGCGCACGGCTCAGGGTCGCCTCACGGCCGGAATTCTTATCGCGCTGCCCTTCTTCATGCTCATGGTCATGCGCTTTTTGAATCCCGAATACGTGCAGGTGCTCTGGACCGATCCCATCGGCCCTTACATTTTGGCCGCCGCTGCAGGGCTCCAGATTATCGGCTCGCTCGTGATCTGGAAGATCGTTCACATCGAAGTTTAACCAGGAGGCGTTGAAATGGTTTGGACTCTCACAGCGGCGACCTTCTTGGCGACCATCCTGATTTTGCTCGCCCTGATTTACGCTTTCTCGCCCAATGACTCGGCTGTTGCAGAACGCGTCGGCCGCATTCTGAACAATCCCACTTCGTCGGCGGGCTCTGAAGCAGCCCCCGAGGAGGAGAAGGGTCCGGGTTTCTTCCGCGCCTCTCTCGCTTCTCTCGGCACTCTGCTTCCCGCTTTAAAAGGTAAAGCAGCTACTCGTTCCGAGCTGATGTCCCTGCGTGCCGGCTATCGCACACCCGACGTAATCCTCGCGATCCGCGCTCTCAAAATTCTTTCGCCGGTCTTGCTCGTCTCCATCGTGCTCTTCACCGGCATCTACAAATCCAATCCCTTCATCTTTCTGATCACCGCCGCTGTTGCCGGTTACATGCTCCCGGAACTCTGGCTCACTCTGAAAATTCGCGCTCGTCAGACGCGTCTGCGCCTCGCTCTTCCCGATGGACTCGACCTCCTCGTCATCTGCGTCGAAGTCGGCCTCGGTATTGACCAGGCTCTGCTCCGCGTCGCCAACGAGTTGCGCATCGTTCACCCCGAGCTCAGCGACGAATTGCAAATCGTCAATCTTGAAATGCGCGTCGGCAAGTCCCGCACCGAGGCTCTCCGCGAACTCGGTCGCCGCACCGGCCTCGAGGACATCAAAGCCCTCGTCGCCATGCTCGTTCAGACCGAGCGCTTCGGCACCAGCATCGCGCAATCTCTCCGCATCCATTCCGAAGACTTGCGCACCAAGCGCCGCCAGCGCGCTGAAGAATTGAGCGCCAAGACCTCCGTCAAGATGGTCCCGGCTCTCGTCTTTTTCATTTTCCCGGCTTTGATGGTCGTCATTCTCGGACCGGCGTTCATCAGCTTGATGCGCCAGTTGGGCGGCAAGTAGATTTACCGCCTGCGCTGCACCTCCACGTGCCGCGCTGGCGTCTCGGAATTTCCGGCTATCCGCCGGCATATCGGTTCAAGGAGAACAACGACGGCATCCGCAGCGTAAGAGGTGGTTCGAGCCACTGATGTCAACTGAGGGGCGCCAGGGCGGCAATCATGAAGGATCGCGTAAACGGAACAGGAATAGTCTATGTGTACAACAAGACGCGGGAAACCTTCGTCGCCACCGAAGCTACTATTGCGGATAGTTACATCCGCCGGCTCGTCGGCCTACTTGGAAAAACTAAACGCTGGGCCCGCTTCGGCTGCGGCCTGTGGATCGTTCCCTCTCGCGGCGTCCACACCATCGGCATGCTTTTCCCCATCGATATCATTTTCCTCAGCAAGGATAAGGAAGTCGTTTACGTCGAGGAATTCGTGCGGCCCTTCCGCATCTCCAAAGTTTCGCTCAAGGCCAATAGCGTTCTTGAGGTTCCGGCCCACACGATCTACCGCACCGGCACCAAGGTCGGCGATATCCTCGAAATTTCGTCGCTCAATGGGGCCGCTCAGAAGGCCCGCGCCGTTTCGGCCTGATTTTCGTTGCGCCGCCGCGGTGCGCCCGTGAGATTCTCGATGCTTTCCTCCAGGCGCTCCCGGCGCAGCTTTAGAAACTCGCAGCACCGCGCGGCTCGCTCCATCCGCCGCACG
Source organism: uncultured Acidobacteriota bacterium (assembly GCA_963838545.1). Classification (GTDB taxonomy): domain Bacteria; phylum Acidobacteriota; class Terriglobia; order Acidiferrales; family UBA7541; genus Palsa-147. The sequence goes on along the minus strand of CAWIRL010000008.1, from coordinate 116,443 downwards.
GTTATGATGTTTCTTCTCCCGCGCTGCTTCGGGAGCACAAAACCATGACTCCGACCAGCTCACGCGACTATCGCGCCGTCAAAGAAACCATCCACAAAAAACTCCGCGAAAAACTCGACGTCGGCCGCATCACCAAACTCAGCCGCGAAGCCGTCCGCATCGAAGTCACCGACATCGTCGAAAGCCTCGCCACTTACGAACGCACTCCCATCACGCTCCAGGAACGCGAGCGCCTCTCCCGCGAAGTTCTCGACGAAGTTTTCGGCCTCGGCCCTCTCGAAGGGCTGCTCAAAGACAATTCCATCTCCGATATTCTCGTCAATAATTACAACGAAGTCTTCGTCGAGCGCCGCGGCCGCCTCGAACGCAGCGAAGTCACTTTCCGCGATGACGCCCACCTCATGGGCATCATCACCCGCATCGTTTCCGCCGTTGGCCGCCGCGTGGACGAATCCTCGCCCATCGTAGATGCTCGCCTCGCCGATGGTTCACGCGCCAACGCCATCATCCCTCCTCTCTCTCGACGGCCCGTGCCTTTGCATACGCCGTTTCGCGCGCGACCTTCTCACCGCCGACGATCTCATCCAGAACCAGACGATGACTTCCGCCATGCTCGACTTCCTCCGCGCCGCTGTCTTCGCGCGGTTGAATATCCTCGTCTCCGGCGGTCCCGGCTCGGGCAAGACCACTCTTCTCAATCTTCTCTCCTCTTACATCTCGCCTCGCGAGCGCATTGTCACCATCGAAGACGCCACCGAACTTCGCTTTCAGCAGGATCACGTTGTCCGTCTCGAAACTCGCCCCGCCAATATCGAAGGTTCCGGTGCCATTCCTCCCCGCCGCCTGGTCATCAACGCTCTGCGTATGCGTCCCGACCGCATCATCGTCGGCGAAGTCCGCGGCGATGAAGCTCTCGACATGCTTCAGGCCATGAACACCGGCCACGACGGCTCGCTCACCACCATTCACGCCCGCGCCGGCTACGACGCCATCAGCCGCCTCGAAACCATGGTCACCATGGGCGGCCTCGAAATTCCCATCACCGTCATCCGCGCGCAGATCGCTTCGGCCATCAATCTCGTCATTCAGGTCAGCCGCCTCACCGACGGCACCCGCAAAGTCGTCAACATTTCCGAAGTTGTCGGCATGAACGGCGATGAAATCGTTCTCCAGGAAATTTTCACCTTCAATAAAACTGGCATCGGCGAAGATGAAATGGTTCTCGGAGAATTTGTTCCCTCCGGCAACCGCCCCAAGTCTCTCGAACGCCTGGCCGCCGCCGGAATTTCACTGCCGATTTCGCTTTTCGATCCGCCGGGAATTCAAACTTTCAATAATGTCGTGGACCAGCACGGCGCCGCCAAGGATCTCGCCTCGCGTAAAGCCGTCGCGGACGCTCTCGCCAGCAAAGCCATCGCCCTCGCCCCACTCGAGCGCGTGGATGAAGAGCTCGAAACCTACGATGCCATCGTCGCTCGCTGCGATTCCGCCACCGAGCTTCAGTTGCAGGAGCACGCCGCCCGCGCGCTCGTCGGCAAGGGCCAGGTTCTCGATCGCGTCAATCGCCGCGAAGAGGCCATCGCCGCTTACGACCTCGCCGTCAAGCGCCTCGGCAACGCCTCCGAGCCCATGCTACAGGAGCAAATTGCCCGCGCGCTCGTCAGCAAAGGCGTCGCCCTCACGCATCTCGACCGCAGCGATGAAGCCATTCAATCCTACGATTTAGTTGTGAAGCGTTTCGGTGCCGCCGCGGAAGTTCACCTGCAGGAGCAGGTCGCTCGCGCCCTGGTCAATAAAGGTGTCACCCTCGGCCGTCTCAATCGTCGCGAAGATGCCATTCAATCCTACGACGCGGCCATCAAGCGCCTCGGCGATGCCCACAATCTCGCTCTGCAAGAGCAGCTAGGTCGCGCCCTAGTCAGCAAAGGCGTGGCCCTCAGCCGTCTCAATCGCCCTGAAGAAGCCATACAATCCTATGACGCCGCCGAAAAGCGTTTCCACCTCACCGACGACCTCTGCCTCCGCGAATACGTAGCCCGCGCGCTGGTCAGCAAAGGCGCCGCGCTAACAAAACTCAATCGCGGCGAAGAAGCCATAGACGTTTACAATCACCTGCTCGAAAAATTCGGCGCCGCTACAGAGCCTTCGCTTCAGGCCGAAGTAACCCGCGCCCTACAAAACAAAGCCGCAGTCCTCGCAACCCTGGGCCGCAGCGAAGAAGAAATCGAATCCTTCGATTCCATCCAATCCCAACTCCACAAAACCGTCGCAAAAAAAGCCGACGCCAGAAGCTGGTCCCGCTAGCAGCCCAACTCCCGTAACGCCGGCTGCCAGCCGGCGTCTGTCCAATCAACCTCCGCAATGCAGCTCCATCAATCGATGTTTTCCTGTCACTCCGACGACCAAAACACCAACCAAACCCACTCACCCCGCCACTCCCCGATCCGGCAAAACAAAAATCCTCCGCGCCAATTCCGACTCCAAAGTCCCCTCCCGGTAATACCTCCGCAAAATCCCACCCTTCCAATCCAAAAGATCCCCATTCCCCGCCAAAAATTCCTCCCAACTCATCTCGCCCCCAACCCGTTCCACTCTCTCCCGTATCAAAAGCAAAAAAGCCCAGGTAACCGTCTCGTTGTACTTCTCCGGCTTCCCATTCTTCGCGGCAAATCGCTTCAACGCCCCCGACAACCGCTCAATCGCCTCCAAAATCGTATACCGCCCCAAATACAGAAACCCCGCCCGCACATGCTCCGCGTGATGAAACGCATCCCCCGCCAAACTGCAATCCTCCAGCCCGCGCAAAAATTCCTCATCGCTCATCAATTCGCATCTCATTTCAAGCCTCGCACTTTCTCCGCACGCCGCTCCTCCAACCGGTGGCTCGCGCGCGCATCCAAATCCAATCCATAAAATTTCTTCAATTCCCGTATCTGCCCCCGCCGCGCCGCATCAAACGGGCACTTCCCATCAAACGCATGCAGCACAATCCCCTCCAAAAGATCCCCCAAACTCAAATCCAAATAATCAGCCAGCGCCCGCAACACTTTCAAAAGCCTCTTCTCCATCCGCACCCCGGTCTGCACCCGCTCCACAAAATGCTTCCGCTCCGTAACCACGATTCACCTCCGATGGTACCATTATACCTAGGTAACAGATACCACGCAACCCCCGCACTCCCGCAGTTGCCTGAAATGCCTTTGTAGGGCCCCGTAGCCCCGCATTCCGTACTACGTATTCACACGGACGACACGCCATCCTCGACAATGTTAGCCTCACAGCCATCTAGCGATGCTCCGCGCCACCAAAAATCGCACTTCAAACCCCATCCCCACAAATTTCCCCTATCAAAACCCAATTCCTACTCGATACACGGAAACGAATAGAAATTGCCGTAACTCGCACAAAACAAACATCGGAGCCAATTTCTAATCGATACAAAATGGGGGGGTCTGCACAGCCCCCGCGCACGCCAAGAAAAACCGGCGATCCTCCCACTATCAGGCCACACCCATCGCTATCCCCCCACCCCCGGGCTGTAACCGAAGAGCACATCGCCACTTCGCAAGCCACCGGCGACTCGAAAATTTTCGCTATCATAGGTTTCACGCACATGACCGCTGCCCTCAATTTGACCGCCCTGCTCGCGCGATCTCCTCTCGTGCTGGCGCTCGGAGTCGCGTGCCTGCTAGCGGCCTTGGCGGTGCTCTTCGCGGCCTCTCGCGGAAAATTGCACGTTCCGGGGTATGTTGGTCTGGCGCTGGCATCCTTCGTGGTGGCGTTGATCCTCGGCCGCATTTCCGGAGCGCAGACCATCCGCGGCACGCACTGGGGCGCCGCGCTCTCGATCGCCTTTTTCCTTTTGGTCGCCGTGGCCATCGGATCGGTGCTGGCGATTTTCTTTTACCGCGAGCCGCCGGAAACCTAGCCCCGGCGTCCGCCGTTCGTCAGCGCCCGAGCCACGCGTCCGGGAGCGCGAGCTTCGCGCCAGGGAGCGCGAGCCAGGAGTTCATGCCTCGAAATCGAGCGCGAAGTTTCGACACGCGGCTTTTTCTGAGCGTCGTTGCCCTCTGCATCCTCGCTTCCAGCCTCGTCCTCTTCTATGTAAAGCGCGACGGCCTCCCCTACCGCGATTTCAAAATTTTTTACTCCGGCGCGCAAATCCTCCACGATTATCCCGGCGCCGAACTTTACAATTTCGATTTGCAGGCGCGCGTGCAAACCGAACAGTTGCACATCAAGCCCGAAGAAGCGCTGCCTTACAATCATCCGCCCTTCGAATTGCTGCTCTTTCTTCCTCTGATCGCGCTTTCGTATTCCGCGGCATTCTATTTATGGATTGCCGTTTCCATAGTCTGCGCCCTTGCCGCAGCAAAACTAATCGCCAAAGAACTTCCGCATCTTCTAGAAATCTGGCGCTGGATGCCGTACGCCCTCGTCGTCTGCCTCTTTCCATTTTTCATGGTCATTCTCGAGGGTCAGGATTCAGCCGTCGCGCTGCTCCTGCTCGCTGCGGCGTGGTCTTCGATGCGCCGCGACGCCGACGCGCGCGGCGGATTCTGGCTCGGGCTCGCGCTATTCAAGTTTCAGGTGTTCGTGCCGCTCGCGTTGATTCTCGCCTTCCGCAAACCGAAACTGCTGAAAGGATTTTCCATCTCCGCCGCTCTGCTAGCCGTGATTTCGCTGCTCATGATTCGTCCCGCCGGAATAATTTCCTATATCTACTCGCTCACCGGAATGGCCCACGCTTCCTCGCAGGGAGTCAGCTTGAAATTTGGAATGGATCCGCGCCTGATCCCGAATCTGCGCGGACTGGCTTACGGAATCTTCAGCGGCGGAAGCGGCGCAGTCTCGCCCGAATGGGCCAAATCCGTAGTCGCCGTAGTAGCAGTGATCAGCGTGCTGGCAGTAATTTGGGCGGTGCGCAGGCTCGCGGCAAAAAAAGCGGATTCACTCGAAGGTTTCGATCTGGCATTTTCCATCGCCCTGATTGTCAGCGTGCTTCTCAGTTTTCACATTTTGGCGCACGACTTGGTATTGCTCGCCCTTCCCTTCGCCATCGTCGTAAATCGCATCGTCGTGCCAGCCGCGACGCAAAATCCGCGATTCGCCGGATTCATTGCGCTCATGTCGCTCTTTTACGTCTACGCGGTGTATTTGTTCTTGTTTGCATGGTCGAGCGTCTTTTGGCTCGCCGTGATTTTGATCGCACTCGCAATCTTAGTTTCCATGGAATTGACGGAGCTAAATCCGCGCCGCGCGGAAACTCGAATCTCGTAGCACTGAACCAAATTCGCCCTACGGCGTCTCCGGATCGCGCCATTCGCGCCCCATATTGTCGTCGGTGATGATTTCGCGGCTGCCCAGCCGCGACCGGAGCGAAGCGGTGAGTTCCATCCCTGAAGGAACCGGCGGTTGATTCGCGGAATCAGCCAGCGCTTTGAAGTGCGCCAGGGTCGTCTGCGAATTCGGCCGCGCGGCGCTGAAAACGAGTTCATCGTCAATTTTGTACTGCTTCATAATCGCCATCCAGCGATCGAAGCTCACTTCCAGCGGCGCATCGCTCAACGCCAAAAAATTCAGCACCCGCAATCCGTACGGAAACACGCTCAGCCCCGTCGCCATCGCATCCCGCGATTGCGTTGTGTTGTAGTAAAAAACGCCGCCCGTTTCCAGATGCGCCCGCACCAACCGCGCGAAATCAGCCGACAGCAAATCCGAAGTGTGATCGCGCCAATAAAAACTGGTGTTCATGATCACCGCGTCGTAACGCGCTTGCGGATGCGCGTTCAGCCAGCGCCGCCCATCATCTATAAAAACGCGCATCTTCGGATTCTCGAGCAGCGATCTCACCGGAGAATATTGCGGAATGAGCTGCAAATACCCCGGATTGATTTCCACCACGTCCAGCGATTCCAGTTGCGGATGATTCACGATCACTTGCGCCCACGAGCCGGAAGAAAGCCCGATCATCAGCACATGTTTAGGCGCGGGATGAAAAGCGCTCAACGCAAACGCGCGAATAATCAAATTCACGTCATTCGTCGGGTCCACGTTGAAGTAGCCGTCGTAAACGCCGCCTCCGTAAACCGCACCGTCCTGCGTCACCGCAATTACGCCGTTGCGGTTTTCCACCACGTGCGTCAAAGGCGTATATTTCGCCGCCGTGCTTCCGAAGATGAGTCGCTCGAATAGATTGCTATAGAAACGCGGCGCGACACCCACCGCAACAACGGCAATCGCAACGCTTGCAATCGCGCGGAACGCCGAACCATGGAATTGCCCATGCTTATAAAAAAGCACCGCCGCTCCGGTAATCACCGCCGCCAGTCCCAATTGCAGGGACACCTGCTCCAGCCCGAAATAATTCATCCACACGAATCCAATCGCCAGACTGCCGAGCGTCGATCCGATGATATTTGCAACGTAAATCAAGCTCACTCCGCGGCCCGCGCGCGCGTCGGCGGAAACCGAAAGCCGGCAAAGCAGCGGAAAAACGGAACCGACGATCGCCGTGACCACAAAGAACGCGATCGCGCCCAGAAGATAAGGCACATTCTTCCAGCGCAGGAAAGCAATCAGCGGCGGCAAATAAACCGACGCCGCTCCCGCAGCCACGATCAGCAACCCAACGATGCGCAGAATTGCCGCGGAATCGCGCCGCTCGGTGAGCTTGCCGGAAACAAACGATCCAGCCGCAATTCCCGCGAGATAAGTCGAGAGCAGCAACGCAAACGCCGGTGCGCGATCGAGCGACGCCAGCGCAAATATCCGGAACCACGCAATCTCGAATCCCAGCGCGATAAATCCGGTGATCCCCGCGACGACCATCGCCAGCACCAGCGAAAAACCCGTGTCGTTCCTCGCAGCCGGCGCCCCTGCAGCCGCAGCTTCGGCCTGATATTCCGCATATGACGACTTCTTTCGGCTGAACAGGTACGCAAATGTCGCCACAATAATATTGCAGCCCGCCGCTGCCAGCACGCTTCCCGATTGCCCGAAACTTCCCAGCAGAAATGTAGCGCACAGGTAGCACGCAACCGCCGACCCGAATGTGTTGGCGAAGTAGAGCGTCGCGACGGGAACCCCCACGCGCCCGAGATTGTGAACCAGATGCTGAATGAGAAGCGGAAGAGTCGCGCCCATCAGCATCGTCGGCAGAATCAGCAGCAGCAAACTGAACACAATCGTCGATGGCAAATTCGCGCCCGCAGTAAACGCCGCAGCCCAATGAAACACCCGCAGCGAAACAAGCCCGATCAGCGCCACTCCCAGCTCCGAAAAGGCAAACAGCAGAATCGCCTTCTCCGGAAATCGCGACGATAGCCAGCCTCCCACCAGGCTTCCCAACCCGAGTCCCAGCATGAACGCGCTCACCACAACGGCCACGGACTCCGCATTCGTGCCATAAATCGCGAACAGCGCCCGCTGCCACACCAATTGGTAAATCAGCGCAGGAATTCCGGAGAAGAAGAAAAGCGCGCTCAGCAGCACCAGCTCCCGCTGCGCGCCGGATTTCGCCCGCCGCGTCACAGCTCTGGCAAAAATAATCAGATTGTAGAGGAGCAAAGCAAGAATCGGCGCCGTCACCATCCGCGAGAGAGCTCCTCAGCAATGCAATCGAAAGGAAAATTCAGTCCGGCTCAGCCTGAAACGAAGAAGCAACGTTCCCCGCCAGCGAATGTGTTGCACGCAGTGCCCACTTCCGTTTCGCCCAGCCACACTATTGTAGTCCGGCGCAGTGCCCGCTTCCGTTTCGCCCAGCCGCACTCATTGTAGCCCGGCGTACTCCGCCGTCCTCAATTTCCAATTTGCGCCTCCCACAGAATGACAAATGTGTCCGTCTTGGCAGTTTCCTAATTTGATTCCACGTCGCCTTCCGCGGAGAAAACTTCGCAAGCACTGGGCACTTTGGTGGGAGCCCCTGCGCTCTCGAACAAGTGGTCGTCGGGTTGCCTCAAGTAGCGTCGGCGTCCCTGCCGGCATCTTACGAGCGCGATTGAACACCAGAACCGCAATCTTCGTCGGAGCGCATCGACAATGTCGCTGAATTGTGTGGGGAGGAGCGCTTCAGCGCTCCCAAAATGCCACGCGCGTAAATCTGCGCTTCAGCGCTCCGAAAATTTCATGCCGCGCGCCCTCTCTCCGCAGGAATAACTTCTTCCATCAACCGCAACTCCGCTCAGTCTATTATTCTAGAACGTGAGTGCAACGCTGAACTCAGACACCACGCATCCGCGCCGGACGCGCACGCTCTGGCGCTTGCTTCGCTGGCTGCTCATCGGCGTCGTGCTGCTTTGGTCGCTCGCCGCGCTCACCCTTGTGACCGCGCGGTGGATTTATCCGCCGACCACCGCGGTGCATATCGAGCGGCGCCTGCAGGCGTGGGTTCACGGAAAGCCCTATCACGAACGCTTCCAATTTATTCCGCTCAGCCAGATTTCGCCCCACCTTCAGCACGCGGTAATCGCCGCCGAGGACGCGAACTTCTATCAGCATCATGGATTCGATTGGCAGCAGATCCAAATCGCCGCCGAAGACGACTTGGAAGGCGAACGCTCTCGCGGAGCTTCCACCATCACGCAGCAACTCGTAAAAAATTTATTTTTCGGAACGGGCCGGTCTTTTATCCGCAAGGGCGCGGAGGCCTCACTTGTGCCCGTGGCCGAATTCTTTCTCGGCAAACGGCGGATTCTGGAGATTTACCTCAACGTGGTGGAATGGGGACCGGGAATTTATGGCGCGGAACCCGCATGCCGCTACTACGACGAAACTGCAGCGCGGAATATCAGCAGGGAGCAGGCGGCACGGCTCGCCGCAATCCTGCCCGCGCCCCTGAAACGGCGGCCCGAGCGCATGAATAAGTACAGCGCGATTATTCTTGAGCGGATGGAGCAAATGGGTTGGTAATCGTGGCCGAAAGTGCTGCCGTGGATGCCGCGCTTGGATTCGGAGTCCGTTTCAACCCATCTGTCAGCTTTACGCCATCAATCATGGCGATGACTAGAATGATTAACGGAATCGCGGCCAGCAGATCGATCACGTAATGCTGCTCGAGAAGCAGGATGCAGGGAATCAGCACGATATTGAACCCGATGAATAGCGCCGCTAGCCGCTTCCACGGACGAAGAAACCAGAGCGCGAGCATCGGTTGGACGATGTGCATGCAAGGCAGCGCCGCGAAGTAATGCGGCGCGAGAACTTCGGGGCGCTTGCCGGCGATATAGCCGTTCAAGATGGCCAGGTAATCGTAGTGCCCCGCATACATGGTCATGTGCCGCGGAAACACGAAAAAATGATCGGCGCAAATTACGAAAGGGCCGACGGCGGGGATCAAATAGAAGCACCCGACGGTGACGAGGTAAGCGGTCATCAGCGCGCCCACAAATTGAATCGCCCGCGCGGCGCCCGCTTTCAGCGCGAGGAAAACGATGGTCGAGCCGAGCGCCGGAAACAGCAGAAAATAAATTACCGTCATCACGTGAAACGTGTGAATGGGAACGTGCGCGTGCACCACATGAGCGATCCGGGAAACGGTCCAGCCGTGCATCATCCATGCATCAATGCTATTCAGACGCGCGTCGGCCTGAAAATTGAATTTGAGCGCCGCGATGATGTCGTTATACGAAAACGCAACGATCAGCCCGATGAAGAAATATGCAGCCGGAAGAATCACAGCGGCGGCGCGTCTTGCGAGCCCGGCCAATTGCGCCGGGATCGGCGCGGTGTTGCGCGGCGATTGAATCCACGCCCGGAATTCTTCGGTGCAACCGATTAAGTAAAAGAGTGCGGCCCCCAGAATGGAACGCACGCCGAAGACGAACCAATAACTCAGAAAATATTGCGGCCAATTGAAGCGAATCGGAAAGTGCGCGGCTTGCAGCGCGTATGGCAGCCCGAGCGCCAGCGCCAGCGTGGCGGCGAAATGGAAATTCCGCGCGGCCCATTTTAGAGGCGGAATTTCGTTGGCCGGTGTCTGCGAGCCGGAACGCGGCGATGTGGATTTATGTCGAGACACCGGCGGAATGGCAATGGTCTGCCGCGCGTTTCAAAACCCGGCGCGTAAGCAGAAAAATATGCTACCAGCATCGCCCCACGAATTCCACGCGCCCGGAAGCGGGGAGGCTCATCCAGTTACGCCCAGCCCGCGCACTCCGCGAGCCTCCCAGCGCCCCGCGAGCTACGTAGTTTTCCGACCAGTTCTATAGCCGGCGCCGCAATTCCCGGCTATTCTCGCATCCGTTCTAATCGACAAATGGCCCCAAACCGGTCTAATCGACAGATGCTCCCGAACCGGCCCAAGCCCAAAATACTAAGCAAAACAAAAGAAAGCACTTACCTATAAGTTTCTAATCGACAGTCCCGCCGATTAGAAATCGCCGTAACTTCAAGAAAACAAACGCCTGTCTCAATTTCTAATCGACAGAAAACCGGCCTTTTTAGCCCTGTCTTGCCGCTTACTTGGTTGCCGCGTTACTGCAGGCCGGATTGCGTGAGTTTTACGGCGCAGCCGGTGGAGCCTGCGGGGCAGGCGGATTGGCCCAGGCGCGTGAAATAGAGGCTAGCGGCCTGCGGAACGAGCACGGCGGGAACGGTGTTATCAATAACGATGCCGCTTGTGCCGCCATCTTCAGGCGCCGCATTGGAAACGGCCCCGGGAAAGCCGGACGTGACGTCAATGGAAATCACGCAGCCGCCGCCGGGAATTGTCGCGCTGCCGGAGCAATTGGCCTGATTGCTGTTGTTCTGCACGCTGAAGAACATCAGGTCGGTGCTGGTATTGGGATTGAAGATTTCGGTGCCGGGAGAGCAAGCGGTTGTGGCCGGAGAAAAGATGTCGAGCGGCGCCGAGATCGGCAGCACATTGCCATCGTTGGCGTTGTTCATGACGCCCGAAGCATTGAAGCCAATGCGGTAGATCGCGGAATTTTGAGTTGTGCCATCAACGCTGAGCTGGTTGCCGCAGACATAAAGAAATCCCGTTTCCGGAGCCGTGAAATAGTTGTTGTCGAATGCGCCGGAGTAAACCGGATTGAATTGAAATGTGGTGAAGTTGAAGGCGCCGAGCCCGATCGTAGCCTGGACATTGCTGGCGAGAGTGGTGGGCGCCTGGAAAACGGCGGAAACGTCGGTGGGAGTGTTAGCAGCGGCGGCGAACACAAACACAGTGCCGTTCGTGGAATCCACGATGGCCGCATCGGTGGTCAACATGTCGCTCGAGCCCGTATCGACGGAATGGTCCCCGAGGCAAGGAGCGCTGCCGGCGGCGCAGCCTCCGACGCCGCTCGCGGGCGTGTCTTTCACGAAATTCAGAAGGCCTCGCCGGTCCACGACATAAATGTTGTTGGAGACGGAATCGTAGACGGGACTGGCCAGCGGCTCGGCCAGGTTCACCAGCACGGGCCATCCACCGGTGAGGACCTCGGCGGGAGTGCCGTTGAAGACGCCGGTAAATTTGTGCAGCACGCCAGTGTCATCGCCGACGTAGAGGTTGTCGGTTTGATAGTCGTAGAAAGGCGCGGAGCCCGTATCGTCGGCGGGTGTGTTGAACGCCAGGCTCAGGAGGCAGGATTGCGCAGTCAGTTTGCAACTCGCGTAACCCGCGCCGCTGGTGGAAGCGTTGCCGACGGGAACCGGCGCGTCCACCGTTCCGCCATCCGTGGCATTCCATCTGAGGACGTGCAGAACTCCTGTGCCGCCGCCACCTTCCATATAGGCGATCTGCGCACCGGAATCGAAGAGAGAAAGCACCGGCGAAGTTTGCGTGACGCCGCCATTGGTCTGTGTTTGATAGGCGAAGAGCGGAGTGGGTCCTGTGCAAGCGCCGAGGGGCAGAACGCCGGCGTAGAGATTGTTGAAGGCCACGATGCTGGCGGCTTCGCTGTCTGCAATATTGGTGGTGAACGTGACGAAGTCGTCGCAGGACGCGCTGTCCGTATCGAATGAGAATTTTGCCGGGAATGCGTTTGGCGGCATGGAGGCGCCAGCGCCGAGCGAGGTGCTCCAATCGCGGCGGAACGATTGAGCGCGGCCGCGACGTCCGAGGACGGGGTGCGGCCAACGGCTGAGACCGAAGTCATGAGCGTCTGGCTCGCTCGGTGCTTCGAGGACCGCTTGCGGGATGCGAGGATTTTGCGCGATGAGCGCGTTCGTTCGCACATGAGGATGGCGCAGAAGCGATTGCTGCCGGTATCGAGGATCTTTGGCGACCAGCGCGGCGCGCTCGGGTGTCTTCGGCTTCGAGAAAATGAGGTGGCGGGTACTCCAATCCAGAATTGCCGGCTTCAGAGTGCGGCGCGGAGCTTGGCCATGCAGGCCGACGGCGGCCAAAGCGATGGTCAATAAGGATAGTGCGAGACATTGCATCGGACGGCGCTGGTGGATCATGGTGGTGCTCCCGACTGCGGGGGCAGTTCGCTTGCGGACGCTGGCCTGATCCCTGTCGGCAGTTTGCCCGGGGCGCACTAGCGGAGGTGAGCCGCCGTTAGAGACTCCTCGACCCACTGGGCGATGCCGAACTGCGGAGACACGGCGAAAGCTGAACCCGGGTGGCTGGCGTCCTCTTCGGTTTGGCCCGGGAAAGCTTGACTGGCGGGCGATTTTACACCGGGAAACGCATACATACAAACAATCGGCGGGCTTGCTTGGGGGAGCAATCGGGCAGGCAGAAAGTTGGGCGAAGGGTCTCGCGGGACCAGCGTTTTTGCGGCTTAGCCGCGGAAAAATTGGGGGTGGGAGCCGTTATCCATTGCTGGATAACGGCTCTCCTGGGGGCATACGAACCGGTGCTGCGTCAAAAGTTGAGTTTTATGCCGAGTTGAATTTCCCGGCCGGGGTCTTGGGATTGAGCGAGTCCGAAGGTGCCGGCTCCGGTGCTGCCGCCGGTGACGGGGTTGGTGTCAATGATGCCGTTGCACGACGGTCCGCAGCCTGATTTCGGCGCGCCGAAGATGGGCGTGTTAGTCAGGTTGATGAACTGCGCCATGAATTGCAGGTTGACGTGTTCGGTGATCGGGAAGCGCTTCATGATATTGAGGTCGGCCACTTTGAGATTCGGTCCGCGGAAGGCACCTACGCCGCAATTGCCGAACGTGAGCGGGGCAGGCAGCGAGACCGCGAGAGGATTCAGGAATTGGATTCCGATGTTGCCACCGAGATCCTCGGCCGCGCCGCTGCCGTGTTGCGAAATGCCGGGAACGCAATCGGGACGATACGCTGCGCCGACGCCGCCGCCGGTGGTGGATTGATCTGGCGCCGACGGATTGATGGCGAAGCCGGAATGGATATTCCAATCGGCAGCGACGGACCATCCGCCGATGATTTGATTTACGACGCCGTTGGAATTGCCGCCGAATTTTTTGTCGCGGCCGAAAGGCAGCTCGTAGACGAGGTAGCCGTTGAAGGAGCCAGCGACGTCATTAATGCAGCGGCCGTAGTCATTGTGCTGATCGTAGATATTCTGGAAGAAGAAGTAGCCGCCGTTGGTCTGGCTTTGGCCGAGGCCCTCTTCATCGCCGAACTGCCCGAAGTAGCCGAGCGAATTCGAGAGGCACTTCGACCAGGTGTAATTGGCTTGGAGGTCGAGGCCGTGGAACGCGCGCTCGGTGACGGTGAGTTCGAGAGCGTTGAAGCGCTGGATGGCTTCGGAATCGTTGTAACGGACGTTCGCGCCTGCGGCGATCAGCGGAGCGGCGAAGGGGCTTGGAGAAATGACGCCGTTTTCGAGAATCTGCTGATTGAGCAGGAAAATGTCCGTCATGTGGTCAATTTTGTTTCCGACGTAGGCGGCGGAGACGGTGGTGCTGCGGCCGAATTGATGCTGGGCGGTTACGTTCCATTGCTGGTCAACCGCAGGTTGCAGATGCGGATTGGTGGCATGCAGGGTCGCGCCCGCAAGACAGAGCGGCGAGAAGGCTTGCAGCAATGCCGCGGTGCAACCGGCGGGCGGGAAGCTGGAGTAGCCCTGATCGAGGGTTGTAACGGGCAAGGCCAGGCCCGTGTTGTTTTGCTCGCGCGGGACGACGTTGGGAGGATTCACGACGGCGAGGTTATTGACGCCGTTGCCCTCCATGTAAGTGGAAATGCCGTACGCACCGCGAAAGACGGTGTTGGGCGCCCACGCGGGTTGCCAGGCGAGACCAATGCGCGGCTGGAAATTATCGATGCCGTTGTAGGTGTCGTAGTTCTTGCCGATCTGCGGCGCGCCGGTGAAGCGATCGAAGTTTACGTTGTGGCTGGAATCGGAATCGCCGCGGGCGGTGGTGAGCTCGTAGCGCAGGCCGAGGTTCAGAGTCAGATGATTGGTGATGCGCCAGTTGTCCTGCACGAAAGCGCCAAAGAGGCTGTTGCGCAAATGGAAGGCGATGGGCGTTCCTTCCTGGACGTCACTTGGGAGGCCGAGAAGGAAATCAGCGACGCCGTTGCCGCCGCTGGTACCCGCCAAGCCATTGCCGGTGAACTGGCCGCTGAAGATGAACGAACCGGCTACGCCTTCGTTGCCGGGGTAGATGTCGTTGATGATGTAGTGGAAATATTCAAAACCGAAGTGGAAGACGTGCTTGCCGTGCGTCCAGGTGAGGGAGTCTTCCGCTTCGATGGTGGTGTCATGAAAGATCTCGACGCTGGCGGTGCTGCCGATTTCCGTAAATGTGCCGCCGAAGTTAATTCTGGGGAGAGTGGTGGTCTGCACACCGGGAATTCCAAATGTTTGCGGCAGGTTTACACCGGTCGGATTCGAAAAAACTTGATCATCGGCGGGAAATATCTGCATGCCGAAGCGGGCATCGTTGACGAGGGAGGGCGAGATGGTGCGCACATAATCGCCGACAAAATTCTTGAGCGGATATTCGCGAGTGACGCTGGGAATGAGCTCGAGGCTATTGGCGGTGTTGTTGATCACATACATCTGCGAATAGCGGCCCATGAGGTGGTCTTTTTCAGAAAGCTGATAATCCACTTTCAGGTCGCCCTGATAGGAATTGACGTAATTGTGCTGCAGGTAGTTCGAAATGTTGGAAGCCGGGAAGAACGAGGAGCCAAGAATATTCTGCGCCGCAGGACTCGAAACCGGAACTTGATTATTGGCAAAGGCCGTACGGGTTGCGGGGTCGGCGCTTGAAAACGGATCGAAAAGTTGTTGCGAGAGATCGTTGCAAACTCCGGCGCCGTTAAAGCCCGCGGTGCACAAGGCCGAAAAATCACCGGCCCGGAAGGCATCCGGGATCGGAGCGAAAGGCACGCTATTTGCCGGCGTGCTGAAACGCGAGGCTTGAAAATCGGCGAAGAAGAAAAGCTTGTCCCTGATGATCGGGCCGCCGAAGGTGCCGCCGAAATTATTGTAGTGCAGCGGATTGCGCGGCGCGCCGGTGGCGTTGTTCTGCCAGCTATTCGCATCGAGAGAAGTGTTGCGAACGAATTCGAAGAGATTGCCGTGATATTGATTGGTGCCGGACTTCAAAGTTTCGACGATTACGCCGCCGATGTAATTGCCGAAGTCGGCGGGGGCGTTGCCGGCGATGAGATTGAAATCCTTGATGGCGTCCGGGCTGGGGACGTAGGCGACTTCGTTGTTGTCCGCCTGGTTGGTGTCCATGCCGTCGAGCGAGAAATTATTGTCCTGCTCGCGCGCGCCGTTGACGTACGGACGGCCGGTGCCAAAAGTGGTTTGGTTGGCTTGGAAGGCGATGATATTGGGGCTGACGACGCCGGGCGAAAGCAGCGTGAACTGAAGGACGTCGCGCGAGGCCAGAGGGAGCGCGACCGCGGCGTTTTCGTCAATCACGGTGCCTACGTCGGTAGAGTCGGTCTGCAAGAGCGGAGAAGTAGACAAGACTTCGACCGTCGCGTTGATTTGACCGACCTTCAATTCGAAATCAACGCGCGCGACCTGGTTGGGAATCAAGGTGAACGCGGGATGAACTTGCGAAGCGAAGCCGGTGGCGGTGACTTTCACTTCGATATTGCCCACCGTGACTTGAGGAAAAACGTATACGCCGGAACTATTCGTCTCCGTAGTCCAGGTGGTGTTGCGATCCACGTCACGCACGGTGACGCTGGCGGTGGTTACGGCGGCGCCCGAAGAGTCGCTCACCGTGCCGGTAACGGAGCCCGCAGCTTGCTGGGCTTTCGCGTCGGACGCGAGCGGCAGAAGAGCCGCGATCAAAATGAGCGACAGAAAACAGACCTTAATAGAGCGTTCGCTTCGTGGCGTCACAGAATCCTCCATTCGTGATGTTGCTTAAAGAAGAGATCACAGCACCCCAATGCCCCGATTCGATACAGAGCTATATAGCACACATTTCCCCTTGTCAAGAGAAAAATATGCAGGTATAAGGATAATTCAATGTTCGGACACGGATGCATCATTAAACAGGAAACAGCTCTATAGCGGAGTGTAACAGCTCTATAGCACGCCAAACCGCTCTATAGCAGACAGGAGCGGGCGAGGCGGCCTTCGGGCCGTGCGGCGTTTGGCGGCCTGTGATAAGAAATAACCCTTGCGCGGAGCGGTGATGAGACAGTCAAACCGAGACGGACAACCAGCTTACCGAAGAATTCAAAGCGCGATCCGGCAGCGCATCGAACGCGGAAATCTGCGGCCTGGCGACGTGGTGGATTCCGAGCGAGAACTGGCCAAAGTGCACGACGTGAGCTTGATGACGGCGCGGCACGCGCTGGCGGATCTGGCGCGCGAAGGAATCGTGGAGCGGCGGCATGGCGCGGGCACGTTCGTGGCGCCGCCGAAAATCAATTTCAATAAGTTGATGAGCTATACGGAGCAGATGGCCGGGCGCGGGCTATCGGCGAGATCGAAGATTGTGTCGTCGTCGGTGATCAATACCGAGCATGAGATCGCGGCGCGGCTGGGGCTTTCGGCTTCGACGCGGCTGATCAAGATCGAACGCGTGCGGCAGGCAGCGGACGAGCCGTTTGCGCTGGAAACTTGCTACCTATCGTATGCGGAATTTTCGGGGTTGATCGACTCGCCGCTCGATCGCGCGTCTTTGTTTACGATTCTGGGGCACGATTATGGAGTGGAGATCGCGTACGCGGATGAGGAGATCGACGCGACCGCCGCGGACGTGAAAACCGCCGAGTTGCTGGCGCTGCCGCGCGGCGCGCCGCTGCTGCGCATGCGCCAGTTGATTTATTCGACGAAGGGCAAGGCTACCGTCTATGTGCTGGGGCTTTATCGCTCGGGGCGGCATACATTGATGATCCGGCGATTTCGGTAGCGCGAGAAAAACCGAATGGCCGGCCGGTTCGAGGCGCGCTTGCTGACGGCGGCAAGATAGGCGAATGGATTGATCCTCTCGGGAGACATCGGCGGGACGAAATGCAACCTGGCCGCGTTTGAGGAACACGGCGAGAGGCTGGAGGTTGTGTTCCAAGGGCGGTTCGCGACGCAGGATTTCTCGAGCCTGGAAGAACTGGTGCAGAGTTTTTTCCGCGACGTAATTCCCTCACGCGATGCCATTGCGATGCAGCGCATCACGGCCGCTGGATTCGGCGTGGCCGGAACGGTCGTGGATGGGCGATTGCACGCGATCAATCTTCCGTGGGTGCTGAAGCCGGAGTCGCTGGCGCGCGCGCTGAATTTGCACACGGACGAAATCATTCTGATGAACGATCTGGCGGCAACGGCGAGCGGGCTGGATAAATTGCCGCCGGAGGATTTTCTGGTTTTGAACGAAGGAGCACCCAGCAGCGGCGGAAATAAGGCGTTGATTGCCGCGGGCACGGGACTTGGCGAGGCGATACTTTTCTGGAATGGGCGGCGGCATCAGGTGTCGGCTTCGGAGGGCGGCGCGGCGGATTTTTCTCCGCGCACGGATCGAGAAATCCGGCTGGTGCAATTTCTGAAGCAGACTTTGCCGCGCGTGACTTGCGAAGATATTTTTTCCGGCCGCGGATTTCAGAGGATCCATCATTTTCTGGGGCCGAACATTCATCATGCGGCGCCGGGAGGCGCGGCGAGCGATTTGGCGAGGGAGATTACGCAGAATGCGCTGGCGGGGACTTGCCCGGTTTGCGTCGAAACGCTCGATTTCTGGATTGATGCGTTCGGCGCGGAAGCGGGGAATTTCGCGCTGCGCGTGCTGGCTTACGGCGGCGTTTATCTTGCGGGCGGAATTGTCTTGAAAATTTTGAGAAAGCTGCAGCACAGCAGCTTCTGCCGGGCGTTCGGCGATAAGACGCCGCTCAGCCCGGTGCTCTCGCGCATCCCTATTTCCGTGGTGCTGAACGAAAATGCGCCGGTGCTGGGAGCGGCTTACGAAGCGTTTCATCGCGTGCGCCATCGCCGGGAGGCGCGCGCCAGGACTTGCCACGCGGATTGAATCGAGCGGACGCGGGAACTGATTTGGCGCGATGAGTGCGATGCGAGCTTTCGCGCGAGCACGATGAAATCCCCTTCATGAGCGACGAAAATCCGAGCAAGCGAAATCATCCCGCCGCGTGGGTACCGACACTTTATTTCGCCGAGGGAATTCCTTTTTTCGCGATTTCGTTGATCGCGGGAATTCTTTATAAGCGGCTGGGGCTTGGGAACGACACGATCGCGTTCTATACGAGCTGGCTGCTGCTGCCGTGGTCGCTGAAGCCGCTGTGGAGTCCGCTGCTGGAGATGTTCAAGACGAAGAAGTTCTTCGTGGTGCTGCTGCAATTTGCCGGAGGAGTGAGCCTGGCGGCGGTGGCGTTGTGCCTGCCTTCGGCAAATTTCTTTCGCTACACGCTGATGCTTTTCGCGGTGGTGGCGTTTTGCTCGGCGACGCACGACATCGCGGCGGACGGGCTTTACATCGCCAGCCTTTCGTCGAAACAGCAGGCGGCGTATGCGGGATGGCAGGGCGGATTTTTCAATGTGGCGCGATTTTTTTCACAGGGCGCATTGGTGATTCTGGCGGGCTACCTGGAGGCGCGAACGGACGTGCGCCACGCGTGGATGACTATTTTCGCGGCGATGGGTCTGATTCTGGTGGCGCTGAGCCTGTATCATTCGCAAATTCTTCCCACGGGCGGCGGCGAGAGAATTACGCAAACCTTTCGGGAGATGGCGGCGACTTTCTGGGATGTGGTGGTGAGTTTTTTCAAGAAACCGAATATTCTGCTGCTGCTGATTTTTATTTTTCTTTATCGCGCGGGCGAAGGGCAGATCGTGCGCATTGGGCCGCTTTTTCTGGTGGATAAGCGCGCGGTGGGCGGGCTGGGGTTGACTACCGATCAGTTTGGCGCGATTTACGGGACGTTTGGGACGATCGCGTTCATCGCGGGGAGCGTTCTGGGCGGATATTTCACTTCGTGGCTGGGATTGAAGCGCGCGCTGCTGCCATTGATCTGCGTGATGAATTTTCCGATGCTGGCTTACTACTACTTGAGCACGGCGCTGCCGGTGAATCACGCTGCGATTACGCTGGCAATGAGCGTGGAAATGTTCGGATACGGCTTCGGATTCGTGGGAGTGATTTTGCTGATGATGCAGGAAATCGCGCCGGGGAAATATCAGACGGCGCATTATGCGTTTGCGACGGCGTTGATGAATCTGGGATTGATGATTCCGGGGACGGTGAGCGGAAGAATCCAGCTGGCGCTTGGTTACCGGAAATTTTTCATCTGGGTGCTGATTTCCGCGATCCCGGCGCTGATACTCGCGCGATTTATTCCTGTTCGCGGAGGCGCGGGCCGGGCGGAAGCTTGAGCGCGGCGGATTAAATGCGTTTCGCCAGAACCAGAATCAAGAGAATGATCAGGATTAAGCCGAGCCCGCCGCTGGGATAGTAGCCCCAGCCGGCGCTGTAAGGCCAAGTGGGTAAGACGGCCAAAACCAACAGGACTACAACAACTAGAACCAGAGCCCTCGGCATAAACTTGCCTCCTGAGTTTCAGCGTGGTGCGCTTTCTGGTTCTTATGCTGCGTCTGCTATTGGGACAGAAAGCGCGGAGTGCCGCCATCAGGTGTTCTCCTTAGGATTGTCGCGAGGTTGCTTGAGAAATGGCGCCTGGCGCGCCGGAGTGCGGCGCGGAACTGTGCGGCGGTGTGTCCGTTCTCGCGCCGCGGTTGCACTTACGGGTTGAATGTGGCCCGCTAGTGAGTCACAATTTTTGCATCGAATCCTGAAGCATCCCAATGGGCAACGCCACTACGATGCCGCAAAAGGTGAAGGTTCGGCCGAACTCGCCGGGACCGCGCGGCAATCCTGTTCTTCCACAGGACGGACGGCCGCAGGCCAAGCGTTTCTTATTGATGGTCTTATTCGCGCTGGTGGCGATCTTTGCGGCGTATTCCAACCATTTTCACAACAGCTTCCACTTCGATGACGCGCATACCGTGCAGAACAACCTGTACATCCGCGATTTGCGCAATATTCCGAAATTTTTCGCGGACGCTACAACTTTCAGCTCGCTGCCGGCGAATCAAACCTGGCGGCCAATCGTTTCGCTCTCGCTGGCGCTGGATTACAAAATTGCGGGCGGGCCGGATCCTTTTTGGTTTCACGTCTCGACGTTTGTGTGGTTTTTGGCGCTGCTGGCTTTGATTTTTGCGCTGTATCGCGACGTTATGGATGCGGCGGAGCCGCGCGCGGCCAATCGTTACATCGCGCTTTTCGGCGTCCTGTGGTTCGGATTGCATCCGGCCGTCGCGGAAACGGTGAACTACGTGATTCAGCGCGCCGATCTTTACGCGACGCTCGGCGTGGTGGCAGGCCTGGTGATTTACATTCGCGCGCCGCGGCTGCGGAAATTTGGAATCTATTTGATTCCGGTGGCGCTGGGAGCGATGTCGAAGGCTACGGCGGTTGTTTTTGGCGGGATTCTACTGCTGTACATTTTCCTTTTTGACGAAGATGCGGATTGGAAGCGGCTGTGGCCCAGCATCGTTCGAGCGATACCGGCGCTGGCGGTCTCGGGAATTTTTGCGGTGCTGGATATCAAGATGACGGCGAAGACTTATTTGCCGGCGACAACGCCGTCCTCGATGTATTGGGCAACGCAGCCGTACGTGCTGCTGCGCTACGTGCGCTCGCTATTTTTGCCGTTTTGGTTGAGCGCGGATACGGATTTGGATGCGTTTGCGAGCTTTACGGAGCCGCTGGCAATTGTTGGAATCGTTTTTTGCATCGCGTTGGTTGCGGGCGGATTTTGGGCCATGAAGCGGCGAGAGCACCGACCGATTGCGTTTGGAATTTTCTGGTATCTGTTTGCGTCGGCGCCGACTTCGCTTTTCGTGCTCTCTGAAGTGGAGAATGACCACCGCATGTTTTTCCCGTTTGTGGGATTGATTTTGAGCGTGACGTGGGGCGTGGCGCTGCTGGTATTCAAATGGGTAGAGCGAGCGCCGCAGAGCCGCGGCAGAACCATTCGCGTGGTGCAAGTGACTACGGCGGTGGTGCTCGCTGCGTATGCGGTGGGGACGTTTGAGCGGAATCGCGTGTGGCGCAGCGAAGAATCTCTTTTTTACGACGTGACGATCAAGAGTCCGCACAACGGGCGCGGGCTGATGAATTACGGTCTGACGCAGATGGAAAAAGGCGATACGGCGGTGGCGCTCGATTATTTTGTGCGCGCGGCTGCGTTCACGCCGAATTATCCGACTTTGGAAATCAACACGGGAATCGCGGAAGGAGCTCTGAACCACAACGATAAATCCGAAGCGCATTTCCGGCGCGCCATCGCACTCGCGCCCGGCGATGCGCAGCCGCACTTTTATTACGGGCGGTGGCTAAAATTGCAGGGAAGAATTCTGGAGTGTATCGAGGAAGAAAAACTGGCCATCGCGCGGAATCCGGCGTGGCTCGACCCGCGTTATCTGCTCATGGACGCGTATGCGGATCAGGGCCGCTGGCTGGCGTTAAAGGAATTGGGGCAGGATACGCTGCGATTGGTGCCGGGAGATCCGGCAACGCTGCAATTTTTGGCGCGCAGCGCTAACGGGCAGGATGAAGTGCGCTGGGCTGAAAAACTCGCTGAAACTCAGCCGACGCCGGAGAATTATTTGCAGTTATCGCTGCTCTATGACCGCGTGGGGCAGTACCAGGATTGCATTGCCGCCGCAAAGAAAGCGCTGAAATTGAAACCGGATTATCCGGAAGCGTATAACAACATCGCCGCGGCTTACGAGGATATGCACCAGTGGGATCAGGCCATCGAAGCGGCGCAGGCGGCATTGAAGCTAAGGCCGGACTACCAACTGGCCAAAAACAATCTCGCTTATTCGCTGGCCCAGAAAAAACTCGCCGAGCATCAGTAATTCGACTCCTCTCAGCCAAATTCAAGGCTCACCGGTCCCCGTCAAAATAGGGGAAACGCCGTATTCAGTCCGCGGAAATCTCGTGGCATAGCTAGATCAGGAGGTGGTCCATGCTTGGTGCAACGAGGCAGGCAACGGCAGCATTTACGATCGTGGTGAAGAAATCGGTGATGGGAGCGAAAGTGATCAACACCGAGCGCGAGGATCTGGGGAAAATCGAAGATTTGGTGATTGATATCCGCAACAATCGCGTGGCTTATGCGATTTTGTCGTTCGGAGGCGTGCTCGGAATGGGCGACAAGAATTTCGCGATTCCGTGGGAAGCGTTGAGTTTCGACCTGACGGAGAAAGTGGCTGTGCTGAAGATTGATAAGGACCGGCTGAAAAACGCGCCGGGATTCGACAAAGATAACTGGCCGGACATGGCCGATCCGGTGTGGGGCACCCGCTTGCACGATCATTATGGCTACAAACCCTATTGGGAAGTGGAAATCATCACCACGAATGCCCCGCCGCCGGAACGCTAGAACCGAGGCGAAACGGGATGCGCGAAAGGCATCGGGGCGCCCGATGAAAAAGAAACCTCACGCACAGCACACTGGGAAGCTTGCTGCGGCGGAAGAGCATAAATCACCAGGCTGCATACCATAGACACCTGATACCGTGACTTGCCTGTGTTTGGAGAAGATAACGTGTATTTCAGTGTGGTTTGCGAGGCCGTCGCGCAAGTGAAGAGTGGCGTTGACGGCATGCGATGTTCCGGCGAGCGCCCTCCTGGTCCGCGCTGCCTCGAAAATCAAGACCACTTGGCTCACGATGGGCACGCACCGGCTGATTCTCGCGCACACGCCGCCCGATTTGCTCGGGCGAATCTGGAGCCGAATTCAGTCCGATAATTGTTTTGATCTTGCGGCGGAGATTTCGTTTTTCTTCTCGCTCTCGCTGCTGCCATTTTGCCTGGTGCTGGCGGTGGTGGTGGGCTGGCTGCCCTCGACGCTTTTGTGGAAGCCGTTCGCCACGTGGATCGTCACCTACCTTCCGGTCGAGTCGCAGCATCTAATTTTTTCGACGATACTCGGGTTGATCGATTATTCCACGGGGTTTATTTCCTTTGGGTTGATCACCGCATTGTGGAGCGCGTCGTCGGGATTTGTGAGCTTGATGGAATCTTTGAGCGTGGTTTATGTGGGCCGCGATTCGCGATCGTATTGGCGCAAGCATGCGATCGCTGCGTGCGTGGCGATGCTGGCGATGGTCTTCGCGCTGGGCTGTTTCGGGCTGGCGGCATTCGGGCATTGGGGATTCGAGTGGTTTTCGTCGGAACTGAAGGGATGGAGCGCGTCGCGGCCCGTGTGGGTAACGGGGCGATGGATTGTGACGTTGGTGGTGATGTGCCTGGCGGTGGATCTGGTGAACTTTGTGTTTCCGGATGGGCGGAGACGGTGGCACTGGCTGACGCCGGGGACGGCGTTCGTGGTGCTGGCCCTGGTGGCGTCGTTCGTGGGATTCAATATTTATTTTCACTATTTTACTTCGTACCCGCGAGTGTATGGCGCGCTGGGCGGATTCATCGTTTTGATGCTGTGGATTTACGCGGCGAGCTTGATCCTGCTGATTGGCGCCGAGACGGATCGCGAAATCGAGATTCTTGCCACCGCAGCGAGGGAGGAATGACCGCGCCCGGAAGGCAGGAGTCTTCGCCGGGACGAACCCTGCGGATCTGTGCAAAAGTTTGCCGCGAGCGCCGTTTGCCTATTGGCGTTTACAAACTTGCCTGCGCGCGCGCAGCAGACGCAACCGAGCAGCACCGCGGGATTCGAAGGGCAACAGGTATCGAGCGTAGAAATTGCGGCGCGGCCGGACGTGAATCTCGACGAGATTCGGCGGCTGATCCAGCAGCATGCGGGAACGACTTTCTCCGGCGACGCGATGCGCGAGAGCGTGGCGGCGCTGCAGCAAACGAAACTTTTCACGGAAGTGCAAGTGAGCCTGGAGCCCGAGCAGGACGGCCTGCGCGTGCTTTTTATCCTGCAGCCGGCTGACTACATCGGCGTGCTCGAATTTCAGGGCACGGGGACGCGCTTCCCCTACACCGAATTGCTGCAAGCCGCGAATATTCCGGAACAATCGCCGTACGTGCCGGAATTGAGCGCGCAGGGGCAAAAAGGGCTTCTCGATTATTTCCATACGCGCGGGTTTTTTGCCGCGGAAGTGACGCCGGAAATTCACCGCGATGCAAACCACCGGATCGTCAATCTTGTTTTTCATTGCGTGCTGAACAAGCAGGCAAAGATCCGGGAGATTGCGTTCAACGGATTGACGGAGCAGCAGAGCGCCGATGTGCGGAGCGCGTTGCGAGGCTTGTGGGCAAAGTTCAAGGGCGCGTCGCTCAAGCCGGGACAGAAATATTCGGAGCCGCGCATTACGAAGTCGATTCAGTTCATTCGGGCGCATCTGAGGAAGCAGGATCAACTGGCACCGTCGATTCGACTCAATTCGCCGCGCTACGATGCGGCCGCGAATCGCGTGGATGTGGCGCTGGAATTCAAGCCCGGACCGAAGGTTTCCGTAAAAGTGACGGGAGCAAAAGTGTCGCGAAGAAATTTGCAGCGGCTGATTCCGATCTACGAGGAGGATGCCGTCGATCAGGATCTGGTGGATGAGGGCGAGACGAATCTGCGGAGTTATTTTCAAAAGAAGGGATATTTCGACGTTACCGCCGACTCGCGCATGGACCGGCAGGAAAATATCGTGAATGTGGTCTATGAAATCAGCCTCGGGACGAAGCATGACGTGAAGGGAATTTATTTCGACGGCAACGAGCAATTCTCGGACAGCGAGCTTCGATCGCACATCTTCGTGAAAAAGGCGTTTCTTTTTTCACACGGGAGCTATAGCGAACAACTGGTGAAGAAGAGCGTGGACGCGCTGACGCAGCTTTATAAGGATGAAGGATTTCAGAGTGTGGCGATTGGACCGAAGGTGGAAGATTTCGATCCGGAAGTGGACGTCACGTTCGAAATCAAGGAAGGCGTGCAGGATCACGTCGCTTCGCTGCAAATCACCGGCAATAAGACGCAAACCCTGGAATCTCTCGCGCGGCGGCATCCCTTGCGGCTGCAACCGGGACAGACTTTCTCGCAGAAATTACTGGAGATGGATCGCAACCGGCTGCTGGCGTCGTATTTGGATCGCGGATACCTGAATGCCACGATTCGTTCTTCGGCAACGGCGGCCGGGGACGATCCCCACAAAATAAACGTGACCTTCACGATCGAGGAAGGCCCTGAGGCGAATGTATCGAACGTCGTTCTCCTCGGCCAGAAGCACACTAAGCCGAAATTTATCGAGGAGCTCGCCGGCAACGGCATCAAATCCGGCCGGCCGTTAAGCGAAGGAAAATTTCTGCAGGCGGAAAGCGATCTTTACGGCGTGGGGATTTTCGATTGGGCGAGCATCAAACCTTTGCGGCCCATCGTCGATCAGAGCGAGGAGGAAGTGCTCGTCAAAGTTCATGAGTCGCCTTTTAATTCGATGGATATCGGCGGTGGATTGGAAATCATTCCGAGGTCCGGAAACCTGCCGGTGAATACGGTCGCTGTGCCGGGGCTTCCGCCGGTGAGCCTCGGAAATAAATTTACGGTGAGCCAGAAGAGTTATGTGGGGCCGCGATTTTCTTTTGATTTCGCGCGACACAATCTGCGCGGCCGGGCGGAGACGGCGACGATCGGGACGGTGCTTTCGCGGCTCGATCAGCGCGGATTTTTCACGTATGCCATCCCGAATTTGTACGGCTCGTCGTGGAGCGCGCTTTTCAGTCTTTCCGGCGAGCGGACCACGGAAAATCCGATTTACACCGCGGAATTGGGGCGCGCTTCCGTTCAAGTGGAGAAAGCGCTGAATGTGAAGCATACGAAGCGCGTCGTGGCGCGATACAGTTTTCAGCGCACTGATCTCTACAATATTTTGATCCCCGACCTGGTCTTGCCGGCGGATCAACATGTGCGGCTTTCGACGTTCGATGGACAGTATATTCGCGACACGAGAGACAAGCCGCTGGACGCGCATCACGGCCTTTACCAGACTTTCGATTTTTCCATAACCTCAAAATCGCTGGGCGCGAGCGCAGATTTTGTGCGCTTTCTTGGCCAGACTTCGTTTTATCGCCCGGTGAAGCCATGGCTCGTGTGGGCCACGAATTTTCGCCTGGGACTGGCCAAGCCGTTTTCCGGCAGCGATGTGCCGCTGAGCGAGCGATTCTTCTCTGGCGGCGCGGATTCCCTGCGCGGATTTCCAATCAATGGAGCGGGGCCGCAGCGGCCGGTGGCGGTGTGCAGCAATCCGGCAGATGAGTCGACGTGCGTGCTGATCAGCGTGCCGGTGGGCGGAAATATGCTTTTCATCGTGAATTCTGAGGCGCGTTTTCCGCTGCCGATCCGCAAGGAGCTGGGCGGCGTAATTTTTTATGACGGTGGAAACGTTTACAGCAATATTAATTTGCGGCAGTTCGCGGATGATTTTACGCACTCGGTGGGTGTCGGTGTGCGCTATCAGACGCCAGTGGGGCCGGTGCGATTTGATGTGGGCTACCGGATTACTTCCGTGCCGGGAGTGAAGGCCACGCAATATTTCGTGACGCTGGGACAATCGTTCTAGCGCGCGGTGACGCGAGAGATTCGAGCGGAAAGAGACGGATGGAATTGAATAGGCGGCGCATCTTTCGAATTTTCCTGATCGGCATTCCGGCGCTGATTCTGTGCCTGCTCGGGATTGGCGACGTCTTTGTGAATACGAATGCGTTTCGGAATTATCTTCGCGCGGAAATCAGCAAGCAGGCGCTGGAGCGGGCGGGCGCGCGAGTGGAAATCGGATCAATCGAGACGCATTGGACACACCTCGGCGTAGATTTGAATGACATCGTGGTTTACGGAAACGCTGCGCCGGCGGCGGATGAACCCGCGTTTCTGCGGGCTTCGCGCTTCCAGGTGGGCTTGCGATTCCTGCCGCTTTTGCGCGGGCGATTCGAGCTGAGCGATCTGGAGCTTGATCAGCCGGTCGTGCGACTGCGAATTGATTCACAGGGGCGAAGCAATCTGCCGGTCGTGCCGAACTCGGGATCGAGCAGCGGGCCGGACACGATATTCGATTTCGCCGTGGGGCGCTGTGCGATTCGCTCGGGAGAGATTGATTACAATGACGCAACAATCCCAGTGGATGCCGAGGTGCGCGGGCTCAAATTCAACGCCGGATATAGTTTGATCGCCGGAGAATATACGGGATCTCTTTCGTATGACAGCGGGCGCGTTTCGTCGCCACAAATCCAACCGGTGAGCCACGCGCTGCAATTGCAGTTCACGGCTGGGCGGTCTGGGCTATCGCTCAATCCTTTGGTGATCAGCAGCGATGCGTCTCGAATTACCGTGAATGCGCGGATTGCGAATTACGCCAGCCCGAGCCTCGACGGAACATACCAGGGAAATTTAGCGACCGGCGAATTGGCGCGCGCGCTGAAGATGGCGACGCTGCCGATTGGAAATGTGGCGCTGAGTGGAAAGCTTGCCTATCAACCCGATCAGCGGAGTTCGTTCCTGGCATCGCTCGACGTGCAAGGGGATGCGAGCAGCGACAAGCTGCAGTTTCGCACCGGGGGGCAGCCGATTGACGCCACGCGTGTCAGCGCGCGCTACGCGCTCAAGGGTGGGTCGCTGCAAGTGGAGAATTTGGCCGCGAACATTCTCGGCGGACGCGCGCAAGCAAATTGGCAAATGCGGAATTTGGAGTCGGCGAAGTCCTCATCGCGGCTCGACGCGTCGCTAAAAGGCGTGTCGCTGGCGATTGCCAGCGACGTGCTGGCGCCGCGGAACGTGCGGAGAATTCCATTTGAGGGAACTTCCGATCTCGAGGTCCACGCGGCGTGGTCGGGAGCGATCGGCAACGCGGTTGCGAATTCGCGGCTCACGATCTCGAGCGCGCAGCAGACGATTTCTGCGCAGAGCATACCTGTGAATGGCCTGGTGCAGGTGGATTACAACGCACCACAAAATCGAATCGCGTTTGGCCAATCGTATTTGCAGACGGCGAATACGAAGGTGACGATTGGCGGCACGCTGAGTTCGCGGCGCGGCGGCGAATCGCAGCTAGCCGTTGAAGCAACCACCAGCGATCTTCGCGAAATCACCACGCTAGCCGCGATGATTCAGGCTGCGATGCAGCCTTCACTGCCCGCCTCAAAGATTCCAGAGCTCGCCGGCGCCGCGAACCTAAATGCCCGCGTGACGGGAACAGTGAAGGAACCGCGGATTCAGGCGCAGGTGAATGCGCAGAATCTGGTGATCAATGGAAGCAAGTGGAACTCGCTTGTGCTGGCTACGCGCGGAAATTCTTCCGAACTCGTCATACAAAACGGCACTCTGAAGGCTGGCGGCAACGAGCAAATTAATTTCAGCGGAAAGGCCGGGTTGCAGGGTTGGTCGCTGGCGGAGAACAGCCCCGTCGAATTGCAGGCGTCCTTTGCAAATATGCCCGCGCAGACCGCGGAAGAAATCGCGCAAGTGCACTATCCCGTCAGCGGAATCCTTTCGGGGAAAGTTTCGGTAAGCGGGACCAAAGCGGCGCCCGATGCAATTGCTGCCATCACGCTATCGAAGGGCTCGGCGTGGAACGAAGCGATCGACAATTTGACGATCAACGCTGAATCACGTGGCGGAGCGCTTCATTCGAATCTGAAACTCCAAATTCCGGCGGGAACGATTTCGGCTGAGGGAAATTACACGCTTGCGACGCAGCAGTACGAGATGAAGCTGCACGGCGGCGCGATCGATCTGGAAAAAATTAGCGCGCTGCAAAAAAGGGCCGCCGCTCATGGAATTGCCGATATTTCTGTGAGCGGCAGCGGCACGATCCGCGATCCGCAGATGGAAGCAAATTTCACCGTTCCGCAATTGCAGTTGCAGGGACAGAGCGTCTCGAATATTGCGGCGAAAGTCAGCGTCGCAAATCAACGCGCGAATTTCGAAATGCATTCTGTCGTCGCGCAAGGGTCGGTGGAAGCGAAGGGCGACGTGGAATTGAACGGCAGTCGCTACGCTACAGCTGCGCTCGACGTGCGTGCGCTTCCGGTGGCTGCGGTTGCCGCAGATTTTTTTCCCTCCCAGGCCTCGAAGCTCGGCGGACAGGCGGAAGCTCATTTGACACTGAAAGGCCCGCTCGAGACTCCCGAGCAAATCGAAGCGCACGTCGAAATTCCATCGCTAAACGTGACGTACGAGAAAGCTCAACTCGCGCTGGCGCGGCCGCTGCAAGCGGACTATCGCAATGGCGCATTGACAATCACGACGGCGCAAATCACGGGGACGGGCACGAATCTTACTTTCGGTGGAACAATTCCAATCAAAAGTGAAGGCGCGTATACGCTGGTGGCGGATGGATCTGTGGATTTGAGCGTGCTGCAACAGTTCGCGGCGGATGTGCGATCGTCGGGGCAGATGGAAGTGCACATTCACAGCGAAGGACGAGCTTCGCAGCCGAATATGCAAGGGCAATTCGAAATCAAGAACGCCGTGTTTTCTTCCGCGGCTCTGCCCGTCGGAATCGAAGGGTTGAATGCGAAGATCAATCTTTCCGGCAGCCGCGCAGACATCGTCAATTTTTCCGGCACGGCCGGCGGTGGAAATGTTTCGGCAACTGGATTCGTGAATCTGACGAAAGAGCCGGATTTCAATGTGCGATTGAACGCGCAATCCGTTCGCATTCGTTATCCGCAAGGGTTGCGTTCGATTTTGAGCGGGCAGATCAATTTGCAGGGAAACTCGGCGAGCTCGAATCTAAACGGCCGCTTGCTTGTGGACAGCCTTTCGTTCACGCAGGAATTCGATCTGGCAAATTTCGCCGGTTACTTTTCGCAGGATTCCGGCGGCGCGCCCGCGTCTGCGTTTGAGAACAATATGAGACTGAACGTCGCAGTGCAATCCGCGCAGGATATCAGCCTCAAAAGCAGCAAGCTCAGCATGGGAGGAACCGCGAATCTCAACGTTACCGGGACGCTGGGGCAGCCAATACTCCTCGGAAGAATTGGACTCACGAGCGGCGAAGTTTTTTTCCTCAGCAAACGCTTCCAGGTGCAGAGCGGATCGATTCAATTTGCGAATCCGGTGCGCACCGATCCGGTGGTGAATATGTACATCACCACAAACGTCGAGCAATACAACGTGACGCTGAACATGACGGGATCAGTGGACCGGCTGCGAATCAATTACACTTCCGAGCCCGCGCTGGCTTCCGCGGACATTATTCATCTGCTGGCTTTCGGGAACACGACCACGGAAGCTGCGTCGGCGCCGTCGCAATCAGCGGCCATGGGCGCGGAATCCGTGTTGGCGCAGGGAGTGAGCGGCCAAGTCACTGGGAAGCTTGAAAATCTTACCGGTATCTCCCAGCTCACGATCGATCCATTGGCGACGAATAGCCAGGGCGATCCTGGCGCGCAGATTGCGATTCAGGAACGCGTGACCGGCAGTCTCCTGCTGACCTTCAGCTCCAACGTGACATCCACGCAAAGCCAGACCGTGCAATTGCGCTACGATTTGAACAAACATTTATCCGTGACGGTGCTGCGCGATCAGAATGGCGGCTATGGAATTGATATGCGTGTGCACAAAGTCTTCTAAAGGGATCACTGCGGAATTTTTATGGACTGATCTTCGGGCTGGCTGAGCGTCTCACTGGCTGATCACTTGCTGAATTTCGGAAACGCTTCCAATTCCAATTTCGAAACGGGGCAGATGAAAGCCCGCATCCGCCCCGGGCGGCCTGCGCGATCGAGCCCCGCCGCATCGCGCTCCTTGAGCGGCACGTCGTGCAGCTTGCAGAAATATTCGCCGCCGCGAATTTCCATTTCGCACGAGGCCGTCGAAGTCATCAGATTCGCTCCGCGAGCCGAATAGCTAACTACGCCGTACGGGTTCCAGTAAACAAATGAATCACGAAGGAAACCAAGGCGAAGAGCAGCAACAGATGAATCAGCGCGCCCGCCACGTGAAACATCAAAAATCCGCCCACCCACAAAACCAATAACAAAAGCGCGAGTCCAAGGAACGGTCCGAATCTCATGATTAGCCTCCCGGCTGCCGGCAATCTTTACGCAAGAGCGCGCCCACGCCAATACAGTGCGGCAGTTAGCAGGTCCCGGAACATGCTGTAGGAGAATTAAAGCTCGCGCGCTGCGCTTTTCGACCGGCGCGAAACGTTGCGGCATTGTGATAAATTGTCGGCGAATTCGTCGCGTCGCGAAATTCTGGAATGATTGATCGCGGCCCGGCGACGCTAAAACTTCGCCGGCAATTCGAAGAAGCTTGAGGAGTGCAAGGCCCACACATGCAATATCGCAGAATGCCCATCGAGATCGAGTCGCCGGAGGAAATGGGATACTCCGCGATTGCCTGCAATCTTTCCGAGAGTTCGATTTGGGACGCGCATCTCGGCGAGTGGTCCAAAGGCCTGGAGCGGCTCGTGCTCTGTTACGCGGAGCATCGCGGCAACGCGGAACTACGAGAACTGGTGGGCACATCGTGCGGAGATGTGGGCGCCGACGATGTGCTGATGGTTCCGGGAGCTGCCGCCGCGCTCTTTGTCGTGAATTCATCGCTGCTGGAAGCGAATGCTGAGCTGGTCGTCGCGCGGCCTAATTACACGACGAATATTTGCACGCCGCGACTTCTGAATTGCGCCGTGAAGTATCTGGATCTCACATTTGAAAATAAATTTGAGATGGATCTCGAGGAAGTGGCGTCACTTTTGACTCCGGAAACACGGCTCATCAGCGTGACCTACCCGCACAATCCCACCGGCGTGAGCTTGACGGAGGAAAAACTGCGCGCCCTGATCGAACTGGTCGAGCGGCGCAAATGCTTCCTGCTGGTGGACGAAACGTATCGTGATCTGCAGCGCGGTGAGTCCCCGCCTCTCGCGGCGACGCTCAGCAATCGCGCGATTTCCGTCTCGTCGCTCTCGAAGGCTTATGGGCTGCCGGGCATCCGCATGGGATGGATTGTGTGCCGGAATCCGGAGCTGAAAGAATTATTCCTCGCGGCGAAAGAACAGATTTTCATCTGCAATTCTGTCCTCGATGAGGAAATTGCGCGACGCGTGCTCAGCCAGCGGGACAAATTGCTCGCCGGAATCCGCATGCGCGTGGGCGAAAACTTTCGCATTGTTGCGGATTGGATGAGCAAGCAAGAACATGTGGAATGGATTCCGCCGCAAGGCGGCGTTGTCTGTCTTCCCCGGATGCGCGCCGGTCTTGCACTCAAAACGGATGAGTTCTACCGGATTTTGCTGGAAGAGTTTGGCACGTACGTCGGCCCGGGACATTGGTTCGAAATGAGCGACCGCTATTTCCGCTTAGGCTACGGATGGGAACCGACAGAAAAGATGATCGCGGGCCTCAAAAACATCACCAGCGCGCTGGCTAAGTGCGTGCAATGATTATTGCATCTCGAAATAGAAGAGCGCGTTGAAGAGCATTTTGTACGTTGCGTAGGACTGCCCTCGATACTGCGGGGAGAATCCGAACATCACCACGTGCCCGTGGCCGAGCGTGGCATCCATCAGCGCGCCCTGATTTTCGATCAGCGAACTTCCCAGAAGCCAGCCGGACATGAGCGGATTGCCTTGCGGATAGCTGGCAACGGTCGTCGCGGCAGGCGCGCCTTCCGACATATAAGACGGCGCGAATGCCGAACCTCGTTCGAACCATGCGGCGCTATCCGCTTCCATGCCGTAGCCGAGCGGATGATTTGTATCCACGCGAATTCTGAGAATCGATCCGGGGCCGTAAAATTCCTGCGCTGACGCGGACTTCACCAGATTGCGCGCGCCGACATTCAATTTTTCGATGGCGAAATCGGACGCGCGGTTGAGCGTGACGAGCTCGCCTCCTAGAACGACGAACGAGCGTAGATAGGCGACGCCGGAATCGCCCAGCCCGCCGAGAAATTCCTCGGGCTCGACAATCTCCGGCAATCCCGGAGGAATCGCGAGTTCCGGAGCGACCGGCTGGCCTTCAATGTGCGGCCCGCGCGGGATGCCGTTCACGATGGCGAGCACGCTCTGATGCGGAATGATGATTACGTCGAATTGCGAATTCAGGTTTCCGGTGCGAATTTCCTTATCGTGAACGGTCGAGTACGGGAATTCGAATTGCTCGAGAAGCCAGCGCGTCCATCCCTCGTCAATATTCGGAATGCTGCTCTTGTAGAGAGCGACGCGCGGCTGGTGCAAAGGCGTGGCATCGGCAAGAGGCAAATCCGAGCCGAAGAAATCCACACCGAGAGCGCCGAATTCACGAACGTTTGCTGAGCGGATTACGAAAGTACCAGCCGGAAACTCGCGGCCTCCTTCGGTGAGTGATTTCCGGGTGCGGGCGACGGGCACGCCGGCCTTCAATAACCGATTGACGGCGATAAACGCATTGTTCGAATCGGAGCGCAGGAGATACTGCTTCTTCTGCGGCTCCACTTTCCCGGCCGGCAACTCGATGCGGTCAAGTTTCTCGAGCGAGGCCTTGAACGGCGCATTGATCTGAACGGTGTTAACGCCCATCAGCAGCGGCAATGTCTGCGCCGTCGTATCGTAAGGCCGCTTCGGCGGACCGCCGGGAAATTCGCGCAAATCGGGGTACCGCTGGCGCTCGAGCAAAGTCTTGGCGTAGCGGCCGTAGGGCTGCGCAATCGGGATTACATAACTTCCGGCTGGATATTCGATTTCATCCGCGGTGAATTTTTCTTTGGCCTTGTAGATTTCGACCAGGCCAAATCTCAGCGTATCGAGCAGCTTGATCGTCGCTGGAATATCTTTCTGCGCCGACGGCACCACAAACGCGAACGGCGCTCCCTGCCATTCAACCGAATTTTTCCCAACGCGAAAGAAATTGCGAAGAAACATTTCGCGATTCTGCGCGACCCCGTAGAGGCAACCTTCGTAGGCAATCAGTTGATAGTCGACGATATCGCGCAGGTGCCAGTCGCCACCCATCCACGGATCGGGAAAATTCCAGCTTTTCTCCTGCGCGTTGTAGCCGGGATCGTGAGTTTCCAGCGCCGCAAAGGGGATATTGATGGGCGAAGCCAGCCGCGCCGACGCGGATTCGGTGAGGATCCGCAAACCCGCGTGGTAAGCCTGATAGTGCCGCGACGCGGACCACTCGTCATAAATCGCGTGAATGGCGACGCCTTTTTTTCCCGCCGCGGCAAGATCGGCGGCGATGGAGGAACCGAGCCAATTCGTCTCCTGCACGAGCAACGGATCAATGTTCGGGTCAACCGGATCCAGAAAAGGCGGAACAAAAAGCCGCGCCGCGGTCGGGTCCATCTGGTGCACGTCATAGACGACCTGCGGATGCCATACGTTCTGAACTTTGCCCACGGTCAGCCGCGATTCGATTTGCGTGAACATGTACCAATCGCGATTGTCATCGTGCCCGATGTACGGATGATAGAGCTCCACCGGTTCCGCGCCTTCGTAGGGCGTGCCGAGATATTTGCGATACCACTTCACTACCATGTCCTGCCCATCGGGATTCAGCGAAGGGATCAGCAGAAAAATCACGTTATCGAGAATCGCTCGGTGCTCGGGCGTGTCTTCCGATAGCAGCTTGTAGACATATTCGAGCGCAGTTTGCGTGGAGGCGACCTCCGTGGAGTGCACCGTGCACGTAATCAGCACGACCGCGCGGCCTTCCGCGATCAGTTTTTCGGCTTCGGCATCGGTGAGCCCGCGTGGGTCAGCGAGCCGGCGCTGAATCTCCAGATAGTGATCCAGCCGTCTCATGTTCGCGGCGGAAGATACGGTCAGCACGACGAACGGCTTTCCCAGCGTCGACTTGCCGATTTCTTCAAATTTCACGCGGTCGGGCGCCGCAGCGGCGATTTTCTGGAAATAATCTACCGTCTGCTGCCAGTCCGCGAGCTTACGATCTTCTCCGACGTGAAATCCGAGCACGGACTCCGGCGCCGGAATTTGCGCCCAAGCGAATGAGGGCGCGAAGAAGCACTGCGCGAGCAGACCGACGAAGCCAACGGCAAGCATCCGCAGAAATGCGCAGCGATTCGTTACGCGGGCAGTGATTTTTCGCGCTGGAATGTGGCGGACGAGCAAGTCGTGAGTCTCCGGAACCCGCACGCACTATACAAAGCGCCACTCGCCGCTCAAAGCATTTCCTCTGCGCGCGGGGCTCGACATTCTCGCGGGTGAAAGGCGAAATGCTTGCGCGGCAGAGCGACGCTTCGGAGCAAGCGAGGCGCTGCCGCGCAACCCAGGGTGGGGTCTCCTAGAACTCGTACCTCAAAGCCATTTCCATTTCGCGTGCGCCGCCGCGTGGTCCGGCGGTTTGCGTGATTTGGCCGAAAGTGCTTGGCGACGTGGGATCGAGCGTGAGCCCATTCCATCCCGAAACATTGCCCGGCGCCCACGGTGCTCCAGCGCTGAAATTCACGTTGTTGAATACGTTGAAGGCGTTCACGCGGAACTGCAGTCGCTGCCTCTCCGCGCCCCACGGCATCACGAAACTCTTGTAGATGCCCGCGTCCGTGCTGAAGTACCCCGGGCCGCGAATCGCGTTGCGAGTGCCTCCAAAGCCCGGAAGCGTGAACGCGAAGTCGTTATCAATCACGGATTGTGGATTGGTGAAGATGTTCGGCACGCCGCCAACACCGCTCCTGGTGAGATTCGAACCGACATGCGAAGTAAGCGTTCCGAGCGCGTTTCGCTGCCAGTTGGTGGGATAGTTGAAACCGTTGCCAACAGTCAGCGGGAAGCCCGAGCGCCACCGCGCCAGTCCAGTAATCTCCCATCCTCCGATCAGCGCGTTCATGGCGCCGCCGACATTGGATGCGTAGCGCTGTCCGCGGCCGAACGGCAGACGCAGCAGGAAGTTGCCGTTGAAGTTGTGGCGCAGGTCGAAGTCCGAGACGGAGCGATTCAGGTCCAAGTCAAACGGATCCTGAACGAGTCCAACGAGGCTTCCGTAATCGCCACCTACATCGCCGTTCTCAGCCGATGAGGCGTTGTCGATCGACTTCGAGAGGACGTAGCTTGCCGTGAAGATCGCCGTGCCCGACCGTCTTGTGCACCGAAAGTTGCAGGCTGTGATAACTCGACCATGCCCAGTTCGTCCATCCGCCGAGCGACGTGAATTGCGGGTCGAGTACCACGAAGCCCTGCCCGGCCGGATCTACCGTTGAGTTCCACGGAGTCGGGAGGCCGAAGCTGGCAAGTCTATCCGCGACGGCGATGCCGCACGCCCAGCTTGGGCCTGACGGAAATCTCGAGCAGCTGAAAAGCATAGTAGGCCTGCGTTGGGCTTAGCGCTCCGAAGGCCGCATTCCCGGTGAATGATCGCCATGTCTGCCGGCATTCCCGGCATCATATTTTCGTAGAAGGGCACCGGAGCAATCGTGGCCAGTGCCGCGGGGTTCGTCGGATCGACAGCGGGACTGTTGTAGTGCGGACCGATCACCGCGGCGAGCTTGATCTTCGGCTTGCCACAAGCTCATCCCCGAAGCAGGATCCTTGATATTGAGGTACTGTCCGTAATCGCCCTTGGCGGTGAGCCTGCGGCCAAGCGTTCCGATGTAGGCGACCTCAAAGCTCATTTTCTTCGGCAATTCCCGTTCGTAGCTTAACGAGAAACCCATCGTGTACGGCGTTCTGAGATGAGGATCAACGAAGAATCCAAAGTTGCTGAAAGTTGCGGACGGCGTAAAGGGAAGAGCCGCGCTGGTGGGTATCGGGACGAATTCGCTGACGTCAGGGAGGCCGGTGCAACCAGTTACGGTGCAACTCCCGGAGAAGCGTGGCGAATTCGCCAGCGTGAACGGAGAAGTTCCGTCCGCCACCGTCGTGCTCACACCCGGGGAACCGAATTTATCGCTATCGAGCGCGATAGGCTGGCCGATGCGGTCGTAGAACATTCCGAACCCGGCTCGAATCGAGCTCTTTCCGGGGCCTCCGAAAATCTTGGCCAAAACGCCATCCTGGTAGCCGGGGCTCCACGCAATGGCCAAGCGCGGCGCGAAGTTCTTGCGGTCCGGGTTGTACCAGGAAGGTTTCCCATTCGCGCGACCAGCGAGATCCCAACTCAGCAGCGGCGAATTGTGAGACGGAATCCCCTGATTCATGTTGGCGACGCGATCGAAGAACCACTGGTCGAGGTCGGTCGTGGGCGCTACTTCGAAGCCATTCACTTCCCACGGCGGTGTTTCGTACTCATAGCGAAGTCCGGCGGTGATGGTCACGTTGCTGCGCCAGTGCCAAGTATCTTGCGCAAAGATTTCGAAATCGTGCTCCGCGGTTGTTCGCTGGTTGATAGTCCCGCCCGGCAGAAACTGCTGCGTGTGTGGGTCCGAGAAAAGAGTTTGCGACGCAGTGGTGATCGAGCCGGTCAAGAGCATGAAGGGCTCGGTGAAAAACTGCGCGGAAGTCGGCGCGGGATCAGAGAGCACGCCGGTCACATTGGCGAACGCATCCGAGCAGAGGTTCGGGCAAACGCCTTGATTGATGGTCAATGACGGAAATGACGCCGACGCATCCACACGCTCGATTTTCAGGAAGCGAATCAAGCCTCCGAACGTGAGCGTGTGTTTCCCGCGGGCCCAGCTCAGCGAATCATTGAACTCGTTCACGGGGATGCGCGCGCTATTGGGCCGCGCGCCGAAATTAATGATGGAATCAAAATCACGCGCGCCGAAGGAGGGACCGGTGGCGCCGCTGAGCGCAACGCCGGCGCGCGTAAAGCCATAGCGGAATGTATTCGTGATTGTCGGACTCAATTGTCCTTGATACTGGATGGACATGCCGCGGCTATTATTGAGCAATTGCTGTGCGGGCCCTTGCGCCGGGGAATTGCGCGCCCACCAGCGTGTCGCTCGCGCCGATCAGGCTGCCTCTCCAGAAAATGGTGTGGCGGCCGTCTTGCGTGAGATTGAAGTCGAACCGCGCGATGTAGACGTTGCTCGAGCAGATCCGACGGAGCGTTAAATCGAAAACCGGAGAAGCTCAGGCCGCCGTCGATGCCGCGCCACAGGATACATTTCCCGACGGAAAAAGGCTCATGTAAGAAATCATGGTTTGATTGACGCCCAGTGTGAGCCGGATCAATCGACGCGATATCGGCCGGCGATAAGTCCGAAGCTGCCGGCGGGAACGGTATGAGTCGTGGTCTGTCCTAGCACTGTGCCGCCGGGGCAGTCGGCTGGAGTCGCGCAGGCGTAAATCAGAGCGCCGTCCTTTAGTGCGTCGCTGGGCACGCTGCGCGGGCCTTGTGTTGTTGCGCTGGAATCCCGGCGCTCCTCGTTATCTAGAAAGAAGTACGCGCGATTCTTGACCACGCGTCCGCCGAGCGAGCCGCCCCAAATATTGCGCAGGAGTTTGGGCCGCTCGATTCCATCCGCATTGTTGAAAAAGGAATTCGCGGTGAATCCCGTGGTGCGGTAGTACCAGCGCAGATTGCCGTGAAAATCGTTTGAGCCGCTCTTGGTTACCAGCGCCACCTGGCCGCCAGAAGAGGTTCCGTCGGTGGCGTTGGCATTGCCGGTGGTGACGCGGACTTCCTGCACCGAATCCAGCGTCAGAGGCAGCGCGCTGCTGAACGCTCCCTGATTTTCCCAATTGTTCGAATCGACGCCGTCAACGGTGATATTCGATTGGTTGCCGCGGACGCCGTTCACCACGCCTTCGCGGTTGTCCATCTTACTGGTCGATCCGAGCGACAACGTGTCCGTGTCCGACTCACCCGTGTACACAACGCCTGGCTGCAGACTGAGCAGGCTCACGATGTTGCGGGCGAGGAAGGGCAAATCCTCCACCTGGTCCTCGTTAAAGGCGTTTCCGGTGGTGGCGTCCGCTGTGTTCAGCAACGGAGCTGAAGCTGCTTCCACCGTGACCTGCTGGGACATCGTTCCCACTTCCAGGCGGATGTCGGCGGTGGTGGAAGAGGCCACGAGAATCTGGACGTTTTCACGCACGAATTTCTTGAAGCCCGTTTGCGAGACGTTGATCGAATACGTTCCCGGGTTCAGATCCGTGAACTCGTAGGAACCGGCGGCGTCCGACGTGGTTGTGCGCGTCGCTTCCGTGGCTTTCCCGACGATCTCGACGGTTACACCGGGAATAGCGGCACCCGTAGCGTCGGTCACGCGGCCGTGCAC
Source organism: uncultured Acidobacteriota bacterium (assembly GCA_963838545.1). Lineage (GTDB taxonomy): Bacteria > Acidobacteriota > Terriglobia > Acidiferrales > UBA7541 > Palsa-147. The sequence goes on along the minus strand of CAWIRL010000008.1, from coordinate 76,996 downwards.
GGTGCCGAGGTTTTGCGCCTCGGCCCTCGCGCCAAATAGAAACAGCGCGATGATCAGCAGCGCAGCAGCCCTTAGCCCAGACCTCAATAGTCCGTTCACTCGTAGCTCAGACTGTGGATGATTCATGTCCAGCCTCCGCAAATTGAATAGCCCGTTCCCGCTAAACTTGGCCCCGAATATCGGCCTTAGTTCGCCAATTTCCGCATGCGACGACGACGGTTGCGCCACTGCCGGGGAGCGAAAAAAGCGCGTGGCAGGCCCGGAAATAGGGGTGCATCGGGGATGCACGGGGCCGGGGCGGTTGGCGACGTCAAGAATTGTAAGACTCCGTTTTAGGGCTTGACCACAAAATGTGATATACCGTATACACATCACTCGAAAAGCTGTCAAGTCGAATTTCGGGTTCTGCGCCGCTGCGTTTCCGGTGGCGCTGCGGTCAGCGCTGAGATGTTCGCGCGGCGAGGTTCGCCCCGGGTTGTTCGCCGGGCTGAGTCGCTAGGGCTTTCACGGTGATGGGCTGACGCTTGGCGAGCCACCCGGCGGGAGCTGGCTTGCTGGCGATGAAACGATTCGCTACAGCCCGGGATGGCGCATACAATTCTGAGTTTATTTTTCTGCGGAGAGCGGTGAAATGAAAAAACATGCGGCAGCGATGCCGGCCTTAACTACGCTGATTGGCCTCCTCTTCTTGTGCGCCCCGGTGTTGCGCGCCCAGACCGGAGCGTCGCAATCCGGTAAATCCGCATCAACGGCGGCGGGCACGGAGGCGTGGACGCCAGAAGACATGGTCTTCTTCGATCTCGCAGATCAGTTCCGCATTTCGCCGGACGGCAACTGGGCATTGTGGGTGCGAACCGTCCCCGACAAGAAACGTGATTCCAGATCGACGCAGTTGATGCTCTCCAGCATGAGCATGAGCGACGAGACGCAATTGACGCGCGAAATCGACAATGTGGCGCAGCCGCGCTGGTCGCCGGACGGGAAGCTCATCGCCTTCCTGAGCTCGCGCGCACTTCCCGACTCCGCTTCCCCGCCGGGGAAGCAGCACATCTGGTTCATCAATCCTTTTGGCGGCGAGCCTTGGCCAGCCTTGCCGGCAGACTTCAAGATGAAGCATTTCGAATGGCTCAACGGCGACACAATCATTTTCAGTGCAGCGGAAGACTCTTCGCTCTACGAGTCACAGACGGAAGAGAAGAAAGACGACACGCGTGTGGTGGATGATACCGAGCACTCCGCGCCGGTGCGCCTTTTTCGCTTTTCCGTGAAGGACAAAAATGTCACGCGTCTGACTGACAACGACCGCTGGATTGAGAACTTCGACCTTTCACCTGACGGCAAATATGCCGTGATTTCCGAAGGCCGCGAGCTCAGCTATCAATGGGACCGCAGGATTCCGCCCTCCGTATGGATTTTCAATTTCGCGACCGGCGAGCGGAAGCAAATTTTCACCGAAGGGAATGTTCATCCGCGCGTGCTCAAATGGGCTGCCGATAATTCCGGCGTCTACGCGATCGCCCCATTCTCCAACGTGATGCCGGAGCCCAGCGGGTTCGCACGTCTGGTCTATTTTTACGATCTGAATTCGGGCGTTGCGACCACCGTGAATCTCGATTGGGAGAACGGCATCGGTTTTCTGCAAAGATTCGAAATCACTCCGGATGGCTTTCTGGCTTTTCTGGCGGATGGCGTGAGATTCAAGCCGGCCCGCTATACGCGGCATGGAGCGACGTGGTCTCGCGAATGGGTGCAGGGCGAGCACGATCGAAATTATTTCAATTTCGCGCTGGGAGCGGATGCCCGGTCGATCGTTTATGAATATTCCACCGCGAGCACGCCCTGGGCGTGGTATCGCGCGCAACTGGATGGCGCGCGCGTACTGAACCCGGTGCTGCTCGTGGACGTCTATGCGCGTTTTCGGAAAAAGGTGACGGCCAAGACTGAAGTCATTCACTGGAAAGGCGCGAATGACGACGAAGTCGACGGCATCCTTTATTACCCCGACAAGTACGAGGCCGGGAAGCGCTACCCGCTCGTTACTTACACGCACGGCGGGCCCATGGGCGCGGATATGGATGCCTGGAGCGCAAATCCCGCATACGTCGCGAATTTATTGACGCAGCGTGGCGCGTTCGTTCTGGAAACGAATTATCACGGCAGCGCGAATTATGGCGCAAAATGGGCGGAATCCATCTGCTGCGGCAAATATTACGATCTGGAGATTCCGGATATTGAGAAGGGTGTTGACAGCTTGATCGCCAAAGGCCTGGTGGATGCGGACAAGATCGGTGCGTTCGGATGGTCCAACGGAGCGATTCTTTCCACGCAACTCAATGTCGCAAATCCGGAGCGCTATAAGGCCACGGTTGTAGGCGCGGGCGACGTGGAATACGTCAGCGATTGGGGCAATTCCGAGTACGGCGAAGCCTTCGACAATTTTTATTTCGGCAAATCGCCTTTCGAAGATGCCGAACTCTATTTTCGCAAGTCGCCCATCTACAAATTCGATCGCGTGCGCACTCCCACGCTGATCATGCACGGCACCATAGATCAAAATGTGCCCACCGAACAAGGCTGGCTGCACTATCGCTCGCTCTACTACCTTCAGAAGGCGCCGGTTCGCTTCGTGCTGTTTCCCGGCGAAGAGCATTTTCCGATGAAGCTCAGCCATCAGTTGCGCGTCACCAACGAGGAGATGGCTTGGTTCGACAAATATCTGTTCCATGCCAATGCCGCCGAAAAACGAAGCGGTGAAAGACGGTTCGCCGCTCGCGGAAATTGCTGGAGCATCCCGCACGCAAGGTCGGTTCGCGTTATGGCGAGGAAGCCGGCGGCAAAGACTTCGCGGAATGGCTGCTTCGAAGACGATTTTGATTCCGGAAGTGGTGAGTCGCGGCGCATTCGACCTCGGACGATTTGAAGTGACCCGCGCGCAATATTCCGAGTTCGACAAGCAATACAAATATGAAGCCGGCGCCGAAAATTATCCGGCGAAGCGGCATCACCTACGAAAAAGCCAAAGCGTACTGCGCGTGGCTGAGCAAGCTGACCGGTGAAACATACCGGCTGCCGAATCAAGACGAAGCAAAAACGCTTTACGGTAATCGGAGCGGCGAAAACACACTCGACTTCTGGGCCGGTTATTCCGTGAATCCCGATGATGCCCAAAAACTCGAAGCACTCATCGCCGGACTTTCGCTCCGACTGTACTGCTGAAACCGGTCGGCAGTTTTCCGGGCGCTGCTGGTCCAGGAGAAGATCCGGTATTCGATCTTGGGGGAAATGTGGCGGAATGGGCGGAATCGGCGGACGGAAGAGGCGAACTATTTGGCGGCAGCGTCGATCGCCCCGCAGATGCCAAGACACAAGGCAAGCCTTCGAGCTTGTCCTTTGCCGGGTTCCGAGTGATTCGCGAGACGCCGGCGATCGAAATGAAATCATGAGCGGTGAAATCACACCGGCGACTCAGCCGCAGAGAATTGCTTCGTGCGTCGCTGATTGCCGGCGGCACTTTACTGGCGGGGTTCGAGCGTTTCGCGCTCGGCCGGCCGTTCAATCCACGGTCGGACGCGAAAGATCCATTCAGCGGCGGCAAGAAACTCGGAATTGTAGATTTCGCGGGAGAGCTTCCCATCGAAATGGACACGGCTGATCGGCGAAGAATTGGACGGACGGCTCTACGCCGACCTCTCGACTCTTACGCCTGAATCTCCGCTGACGCCGGTAAAGAATTTTTATCTTCGCTCGCGGGCTTCGAATCTGCTTGAAACCGGCAATCCGTGGACGATTCAAATCCGTGGCCTGGTGCGCGAACCATCGCAATTGACCTTCGCAAGTCTCGAGGCGATGGAGAAGCCGATGGGCGTCCATCTGATGGAATGTGCCGGAAACACTCGCGGATTTCATTTCGGCCTGATGAGCGCCGCCACGTGGACGGGCGTGCCGCTCAGCGAAGTTCTAAAAAATATCGCCACCAAGCCGCAGGCCACGCGCATTCTGATCTCCGGCTTCGATAAATATCAGGCACAGTCTGCCACTTCGCAGCCCGGCGCGAGTTGGATCTTCAAGCTCGACGAGCTGAACTTCCACTCGGGCATTCCTCGCGACGCAAATGAACGGCGAGGCGCTAACAAAAGATCACGGTGCGCCAATCCGCCTCGTCGTCCCGGGCTGGTACGGCTGCACGTGCATCAAGTGGGTCAATGAAATCGCGCTGCTGTCCGACGACGCTCCGGCGACTTCGCAGATGCAGGAATATGCCGCGCGCACGCATCAGCAAGGCATGCCTGAACTCGCCCGCGATTTTCGTGCCGCGGCAATCCAGCACGCGGCCATGCCCATTCGCATCGAATGCTGGCGCGTCGGCGAGGCCGTAATTAATACCGCGTCGTTGGGATCCTTTGGGGCGGCTCGCAACGCGTTCGCATTCTCGAAATCCGCTTCAATCCCGAAGACGATTACGTCCCGGTCGACCATCTCGACCAAAGCACCGAAGACTCCTGGAATTTCTGGACGCACGCATGGACGCCTCAAAAGCCCGGGACGCACCTCATTCGCCTGCGAGTAAAAGATCCCATCGTTCCGACAACCCGGCTCGATGCCGGCTACTATATGCGCGCCGTGGAAATTCCGGAGGGCGAGTAGCCAGTGCGCGACCGCCGAGGCACATCCCATCGAGATCGCGCGTTCAGCACCGCTCACAGCATCGCGCACTTCATCGCGTTCGCTGCAATTTTTCTCGCATTTTCCGCAATCGCCCGCGCTCAAGAACCCGCTCGCATCACGATCACGAGAATATCGGCTGGATCCCAAAAGAAATTCTCGAGCGGCCGGTAACGCTCCGCAAAGACATCGGCAATCTCCACGAACCAGTTACGACGGCTTCTCCGCAAGCCCAGGCCTTCTACGACCAGGGTCTGAACTATCTCCACGACTTCGACTGGATCGAGGCCGCCCGCGCATTCAATCAATCGCTCCGCCTGGATCCAAATTTAGCGATGGCCTATCTGGGTCTCAGCGACGTTTCCACCGAACTCCAGGACAATGCCGCCGCCCGCGCCGCTTTCGAAAAAGCCCAATCACTGGCCGGCGCCGCCAGCGAACGCGAGCGCACGCGAATTCAAATTCGCGCCGCACAGCTCGACTTTCCTCGAGGACGCCAGTTCAGGCATGCAGAAGTATTTCGCCTGGCGAAAATCGATTAGCGACGCTCTGGCCGCCACTCCCGCCGATCCCTGGCTCTGGATCCTGCGGGGCTTCGCCGACGAAGGAAAAGCCGCCGCGCAACGGCCAAGGCGGCGGCAGTCGACACCATCGCCTTCTACGAAACGGCTCTCGCGATATTCTCCGGACAATTCCGCCGCGCATCACTATCTCGCTCACACCTTCGAAAATCTCGGCCGCACGCAGGAAGCACTCGAGCAAACCGGCAATTGTTTGTCGAATCTGGCCCCGGCGATTCCTCACGCGCATCACATGCGCGGTCACGAACTGCGCCGCCTCGGCCGCACCGCGGAAGCCATCGAGGAATTTCGCAAAGCCGACGAGCTCGAAAACACCTACTACCGCACCGAAAATATTTCCTCCGATCTACGACTGGCATCACGCGCACAACCTTTCGCTGCTGGCTCATCTGCTACGAATCGCTCGGGACAAATGAAGGCCGCGGAGCCGCTGCTGCGCGAAGCCTTTTCGCTCCCCGCCTACACCGATATTTCCGAATTCAATCGCCGCGAGTGGCCCGATTTCCTGCTGGATCGCGGCCGGCCCGGAAGAAGCGCTCAAGGCATCGCGCGAAATGATCGAGAAAAGTTCGCTGGCCGATGGGCCGGCTGGCAGGCCACGCCCTGGCGGGCAGAGCGTTCCTGGCCATGAACCGCATCGATGACGCCAAAAACGAGCTGGAATTGGCCGAGCGCGAGATGGAGCACGTTCCCACCGGCTCGCTCGGTGCGTTGCCGAACGCCGGAATCTTGCGCGCGGAAATTCTATTGCACGACCAGAAATTCCCGCAAGCCGATGCGGCGTTGAAACAAATCGAGGCCAGCATCCGCGCGATGCCCGGGCCGGACTCCTGGAGTGAGGCGCTGTTCCAGCTCCAATCCATCGCACGATCCTGCGTTCGCGCTCGGCGATTGGGACCTGGCGGAATACACCGCGAAACAAATGATCGAGCACGATCCCAGCTTTGCCGGCGGCTACTACGCGCTCGGCGCTGGCAGCAGAACACGCGAGCGACGCAGCTTTGGCCCGTCAGCAATTTGAGATGGCGGAAAAGCTATGGACCAGCGCTGATCCCGATTTGCCCGAGCTTGTCAGCGTGCGCGAAAAACTTGGCGCCGCGCAACTGAAGCGCTTCGAATGCAGTCCTTCGATCGGGAGCGCGGAGGAGCACGAAAGTGAAAAAAGAAAATCGCCGCCAATTCTTCGGCACTCTCCTCGGCGCTGCTGCCGGCGCAACTTCCCTGCTCGGCAACGTCGGCCCGCGCGAAGCCCTCACCGACACTGCTCGAAGCCGACCTCATTCTCGAGAACGCCAAAATCTACACGGTTGACGATCGCCAGCCCCGCGCAGCAGCCTTCGCCGTAAAACATTCGCGATTCGCCGCCGTCGGCAGCTCTCACGACATTCAGAATCTCAAAGGCCCGCGCACGCAAGTAATCGACGCGGGCGGAATGACGGTCCTCCCCGGCTTCATCGATGCACACTCGCATCCCGCCTGGGGCGGAATCGAAGAGCTCGTTTCGGTCGATTGCGATCTGCGCAGCGTCGAAGAGATCAAAGCGGCGATTCACAAGCGTGCGTTGGCGACTGCCTCCTGGCCAATGGGTTCTCGGTTTCAAATATGACGATGTAAGAGTTCGCGAGAAGCGCCGCATCACTCGCGAGGATCTCGATGAAGTCGCGCCGAATAATCCGGTGCGCATTCAGCACCGCGGCGGCCATCTTTGCTGGTACAACAGCGCGGCCTTCGCGCTCGCCAGCATTACCGCCGACACGCCCGATCCCGCCGGCGGCAGGTTCGTCAAGCGCGACGGCAAACTCGACGGTTGCGTCGAGGAAAAAGCCAACGAAGTCTTCTACAAAATTATTCCCTCCGACAGCACCGAGGAGCAGCGCCGCGCCGGCGTCGCTCTGATTTCCAAGCGCATGACCGCCGCCGGGCTCACTTCTGTCACCGATGCCGAGTGCCCGCCCGATTATCTTTCCGCGTATCAGGATGCCTATCACGCCGGAGAACTCAGCTTTCGCGTTTACATCCTGACCATCGGGTATGCGCCGATGCGCGCCGCTCTGGAGAGCGCGGGAATTCGCGGCCAGCTCGGCGACGAGTGGGTTCGCATCGGCGGAGTGAAATATCTCGCCGACGGCTCGTGCCTAGAGCGCACCATGCGCATGAGCACGCCCTACGCCGGGCGCCCGAACGACTATGGAATCTTGACCATGACGCAGGACGAATTGAATGCGCCGCCGAAGATGCCAACGCTCACGACTATCAAATGGGAGTTCACGCCAACGGTGACGTCGCCATCGACATGGTTTTGAAGGCCTACGAGCGCGTGAAGGCTCAGGGCGCGCATGAGCCGTATCGTCCGCGCATCGAGCATTGCTCGCTCGTCAATCCGGATCTTCTGGCGCGCATCAAGAAGGTCGGCGCGATTCCCACGCCGTTCTATACCTACGTCTACTATCACGGCGACAAGTGGGACAACTACGGCGACGAAAAAATGCGCTGGATGTTCGCCCACAATTCCTTCATCGAGTACGGCATCCCCGTTGCCGCAGCTTCGGATTACATTCCCGGGCCGTACGAGCCGATGATGGCGCTACAAAGCATGGTCACGCGCAACGGATTACCGTGGCCACGTCTGGGGCCCGAATCAGCGCATCACGGTCGATCAGGCGCTTCGCGTCTGCACCGATCAACGCGGCCCACGCCTCGTATGACGAAAACGTGAAAGGCTCGATCACTGCCGGAAAATTGGCCGACTTCGTGATCCTGGCCGAAGATCCGCACGACGCCGATCCCGATCACCTGAAAGACATCAAGGTAATGCGGACCGTAGTTGGCGGCAAAACGATGCATTCGGCGATGTAGCAGAGAGCGGCCAGGCCGGCGTTCGCGCCGCTCCGCAAGTCGGACAACGGAGGTACGCAAGCAATGACCGAAGCAAAAGTCGCGCGCAGCGGTGAGCTGCTGATTCTCCGCCAAAGCGATTTCGACGCCCGGCTTCCTGAGCGGGATGTTCTGAACGCTCTGCGCGCTGCGTTCGCGAGTCTCGCGAATGGGTACGGCCGTTCAGCCGCCCCAAGTCGGCGGGCCTAGTCGCCGATCAGGTGGACGTGATTTGGTATCCGGGAATTCTGGTGAGCAGAAATTATTCGGCGCCAAGCTTTCGCCTTATTTTCCGGCTCGAAAAGATGGTCCGAAAGTGACCGCCTGGACCGTTCTGCTCTCCGCTGAGACGGGCGATCCAATCCTCCTGTGCGATTCACTGGCGCTTACCACCGAACGCACCGCCGGAACCACCGCGCTCGCGCTCGAACTCTTGATGCCCGCGTCCGCCAAAGCGGCTCGCGATTATCGGTGTCGGGAGCGGTCGGGATGGCGCATCTTCGTTACGCCTGCCGCGGTTCACGAATGGAGTCAGATTCAGTTGTACTCGCGGACCATTGATCGCAAATCGAGCTGTCGCTGAACAGCTCGCGCCGCAAATTCGCGAAAAAATCAAAATCGCCGAGTCCGCCGAAGTCCGCTGTCTGCGGATTCCGATGTCGTCTTGCTCTGCACCTCGTCCGGATCTCCGGTCATTGACCATCGCTGGCTGCGGCCGGGACAATTGGTCACTTCGATTACGACAAATGCGCCAGACGCTCACGAAATCGCACCGGAAGCATTGACGGGCCTCGAAGTTTATTGCGATTACCGCGTCACCACTCCGGGCGTCGCCGGCGAAATGAAATTGGCCGCGCGGAATCATGGCTGGACGCCGGATTCGATTTGCGGCGACTTGCCGCAACTAGTTTCCGGCAAAGCCCGACAGCCAACGGGCCGCGCTCCGATTTTCTTCCGTTCCGTCGGCCTGGGAATTGAAGACATCGCCATTGCCAGCGCGTCTGCTCAATAGCCGGCGCCGCCGCAACGAAACCGGAATTTCTGGGAGGCTCTTCACGATGACGTTCACTCCATTTCATCTCGAACAGTGGCAAAGCGAGCACGAACAAGAGGTCGACTTCAATCTCGCCGATAGCGGCGTGCACCCGTCGCAGTCAAAGAGCTTCTCGAGAACGCCGACGTGAATGAACGAATGCGCGAAGTGCCGCTACATTATCCGACGGTGAATGGCTCACCCCGCCTGCGCGAACTGATTGCCAATCTATACAGACGACGCCTTCAAACGTGCTCGTCACGGTGGGCGCAGCGGAAGCGAATGGCGTAATTCTACAGACGATGCTCGATCCCGGAGACGAAGTGGTCGCGATGGAGCCGTCTTATCGCCAGCTCTGGGGCATCACGCGCAATCTCGGATGCACGCTCGCCCTTCCATCTCGATCCGGACAATGACTGGCGCGCGAATCTCGATCAGCTTGAAGCTGTCGTTACGCCGCGCACAAAATTGATCGGTGTCACAAATCCGAATAATCCCACCGGCAAAATTCTCAGCGAAGCGGAAATCAATCGCGTCGTGAAAATTGCCGAAAAGCATGGCACGTGGATTCTTGCCGACGAGGTTTATCGCGGCACCGAGCGACTTACCGACGTCGAAACCCCAGCCTTTTTCGGCCGCTACGATCGCATCATCGCGGTCAACAGCCTCTCCAAAGCTTACGGCCTATCCGGCCTGCGCATTGGCTGGATCGTAGGACCGCACGAGAGCACGTCAATTCCGTCTGGCGCCGCCACGAATACGCCACCATTAGCGCTGGCGTCACTCGACATGTTCTTCGCCGAGATCGCGCTCGCGGAGCCGATGCGCACTCGGCTGTTGGCTCGCACTCGCCGGCTGATTCGCGAAGGCTACGCGCGTCTCGAAAGCTGGATCAAGGAACATTCTCCGCTTCTCTCCGTGATTCCGCCGGAATCCACGGCGCTGGCGTTCGTTCGCTATCACCTGAATATGCCTTCCGACCGACAGTGGCCGAAGCCCTTCGCCAGCGTGCCGGAGTCCTCGTTGCGCCCGGCGAATATTTCGGCATCGAGAACCATCTCCGAATAACGCACGGCCTGAAAGCCGAATACCTGCGCGAAGCCTTGAATCGCATCGGCTCGGTATTCGAAGAACTGGCCGGGACGCAGCCGGACGGCCGCGAAGTCGCAATAGGAACGAGTTCTGTCTCTAAGTTCGGGAGGAATCTGTGCCTCAAAGACGGAAACGCAGCTGGCCGCTCTTTTATCTTCTCGATCCTGCTATTCCGCGTTTCGCGTGCGATCAGCCTCTTCGGCTCGCGCGCAATCATCTCGCCCGAGCTTCTCCAGAGCGCCTTCAGAAAGTGATCGACCGCCCGGAATTTGCGCACGCCAATATCGGCATCGAATTCCTCTCTCTCGATTCCGGCAAAGTAATCTACGCGTTGAACAGCTCGAAGATGTTTGTCCCCGCTTCGACTACAAAAATCTTCACGGAAGGCACGCTTGCTCGCCAAGCTCGGCGCCGACTATCGCTTCCACACCAGCATCTACCGCACCGGCCGCGATTGATTCGAAAGGGCGATTGAAAGGCGATCTCGTTCTCGTCGCCAGCGGCGATCCAAATCTCTCCAATCGCATTCAGCCCGACGGCACGCTTGGCGTTCCGAGACGACGATCACTCTTACGGCGGTCCCGCGGTCGCCGGCGATCCGCTCGCCGTCATTCAAGAATATTCGCCAAAGACGTCGCGGCAAAGGGCATCCGCCGAAATCGAAGGCCGCGTATCTGATCGACACCTCATTGCTGCCCGACGGAGCTCGCGAGCCTGGCACCGACGTGGTGGTTTCCTCGATCATCGTCAACGACAATCTGATTGATCTCGTTGCAAAGCCGGGCGCAAATGCCGGCGATCCCGTCATTCTCGAATCCTCGCCGCAAACTTCTTACGTGAAATTCGTCAATCACCTCACGCACCACCGCCGCCGGCACTTCGCCCTAGCTTTACCGATCCGCAGATCAGTCACGAATCCCGACGGCACGCTAATCGCAATCGCTCACCGGCAGTTTGCCGGTGGGCGCACCCGCCGTCACAGCGCCGTTCCCAGTTCCCGTCGCCGACCAATTTCGCGGAAACGGTTCTGCGCGAGTCGCTGGCCGCGGCAGGAATCCAGATCAAGCCGCCGAAAAACGCGGCGCCTCCCGATTTCACGCAACTCTCGCGCGACTACACCGCCGAAAACCGCGTAGCCGAGCACATCTCTCTCGCCGCTCTCCGAAGAAATCAAAGTAACGCTCAAAGTGAGCCAGAATCTGCACGCCGCGCTCAGTCCCTATCTTCTCGGCGCGCTCGTCGGCAAGAACACCACCGATTCCTTTCGCGCCGGCTTCAAAGTCGAGCACGATTTTCTTCAGCAGAGCCGAGCTCGATCTCGCCGCCGCATCGCAAGGAGATGGCGCAGGCGGCGACGCAGCCGATTATTTCAGCCCCGACTTCGCGTGCCGCTATTTGCTCTACTGGTCGACCCGTCCTGATTACAACGTGTTTTTCAACGCGCTGCCGATCCTCGGCAAAGATGGCACCCTCGCGGAAATTCAGCCAAAATCTCCCGCCGCCGGTCACGTTTTCGCTAAGACCGGCACGCTCCGCGCTCGCGACCGCCTCAACGGCAAGCCCTGGCTTCGCGGCAAGGCTCTGGCCGGGTACGTCCTCACGAAGAGTGGCGAGAAGCTGGCCTTCGCGGCGTACATAAATAACGTCTCGCTCCCTCCCGATCCAAATTCCGCGGACCGCATCGCAGGGCAAGCCCTCGGCGAAATTGCGGCCGCAGCCTACGACGCTCCTCTCGACGCCGCGTATGACCTGATCATTCGCAATGGCCACCTCATCGACGGCACGGGAAATCCCTGGTTCGACGCCGACATTGCCATAAAAGGCGATCGAATCGCGGCGATCGGCGATCTGCACAACGAACGCGCCACCCGCGAAATCGACGCTGCCGGTCGCGTCGTCTCTCCAGGATTTATAGACATGCTGGGGCAATCCGAAGTCGGCCTGCTCCTCGATAATCGCTCTCTCAGCAAACTCTCGCAGGGCATCACCACGGAAATCACCGGCGAAAGCGCCACCGTCGCCCCGCAAAGTGAAAAAACTCTCGCGTCCATGAAGCCTTTTCTTGAGGCCTACAAATTCACCGTTGATTGGACGGATCTCGATGGCTATTTCCGCCGTCTCGAAAAGCAAGGCACGCCGCTGAACCTCGGCACCTACGTCGGTTCCGGCCAACTCCGCGCCGCCGTCATCGGCTATGACAATCGCCCGCCCACCCCCGCCGAGCTGGACCAAATGAAATCGCTCGCCGCCGACGCCATGAAGCAAGGCGCGCTCGGCGTCTCCAGCGCGCTCGTCTACCCTCCGAACACTTACGCGAAAACCGACGAGCTAATCGCCCTCGCCAAAGTTGCCTCGCAATACGGCGGCCTCTACGCCTCCCACATTCGCAGTGAAGGCGCATCCGAAATGCCCGCCCTCGACGAAGCCATCCGCATCGGCCGCGAGGCGAACCTCCCGGTGGAAATTTTTCATCTCAAGGTAATGGGAAAGTCCCGCTGGGGCAACATGAAAGCAAGTGGTCGCGAAAATTCAGGCGGCGCGCGATGCGGGTCTCGATATCGCCGCGAACATGTACCCCTACATTGCTGGCTCAACAGCACTTTCTTCCGCGCTGCCTCCGTGGGCCGCCGACGGTGGAAAGCAGAAATTGCTCGACCGATTGAAAGATCCCGAAGTGCGCGCGCGCATCAAGAAGGAGCTCGCGGAAGATCACACCGATTGGGAAAATTTCTACCTCGATTCGGGGGGCGCATCCGGAATTCTAATTGCCGGCACACACGCGCCCGATCTCAAGCAATTTGAAGGAAAGACGCTCGAAGAAGTGGCCCGCGCCTGGAATAAATCCCCCATCGACGCGCTCATGGATTTCGTTCTCGCCGATCCCGGCCGCACAGACACAATTTATTTCCTGGCCAGCGAAGATGATCTGAAATATGGTCTGCAGCAGCCCTGGATCAGCATCGGCCTCGATTACGGTGAAATGTCGCTCGACGGCCCCATGCACGAGGCCCACGGACATCCGCGAGCTTTTGGTTCCGTTCCCCGCTTTCTGGGCCGCTACGTTCGCGAAGAGCATCTGCTCCCGCTCGAAGCCGCGATTCGAAAACTCACTTCGCTTCCCGCCGAACGCGAGCATCTTCAGGATCGCGGCCTGCTCCGTGCCGGCAATTTCGCCGATATCGTGATCTTCGACGCGGATAAGATTATCGACCGCGCCACGTATGCCGTCCCCGATCAGCTCTCGGAAGGAATTGACATGACCATCGTCAACGGCCAGATCGAGTTCGACCACGGCAAGCTGACAGGCGCAATGGCGGGACGCGTTCTGCGCGGACGCGGATGGTCTCCGCCAGAAGTTAGGAAATAACTATCGGTCAGACGTGATACGATTCAAGGCTAGTGGCGGCCTGGTGACGGGTCATCCAACTCAACGGTAACGGTAGGCATCAGAGAACGGAATGAAGAAGATAAAAATACCCTCCGACCTCACAACGCTCGCCTACAACAGCATCAAGCAATACATCCTCGAAGGTCGCGTCGATCAAGAGACCCGCCTCACCGAGACGATGCTCTCCGAGCAGCTCGGCATCAGCCGCTCGCCCATTCGCGAAGCGCTCAATAGCCTCGCCACCGAAGGTTTGATCACCATCGAGCCTCGCCGCGGCGCTTCTTTGCGCCGCTTCACCGTCAAGGAAACTTCCGATTTGTACGATTTGCGCAGACTCCTCGAAGTCTATGCCGTGCAGACCGCCGAGGTAACTCCCAAACTCCTCGCCACTCTCGAAAAAAGCATCGAGCGCTCGCAGTCCCTTCTCGATGCAAACAAAAAACTGGAATTCATCGAAGAGGACATGCGTTTCCATGGCGCCATCGCGGCCGCCACTGGCAATCAGCCGCTCGCCTCAGTGGTGGAAAATATTCAGCATCAAATCTGGCTGTGCCGCTGCAAAACCTACAATCTCTCGTCGAGCCTCGCGCCTCAAGCGCACCGCGCCATCGTAAATGCGCTTAAAAAAGACGATCGAAAAGAAGCCAAGCGCGCCATGAACGATCACATTGACTACGTCCGCCAGCAATTGATCGAGTTCGTAAACAGCCAGTCGTCGCAGCCCTCAAAAGCGGCGCGCGAAGTGCGCAAGAGCCAATTGATCGCGGCCAATGGAGATAAGGCCTAAGGTGCCGCGCCCGCGTCCACGCTCTCTCCGTCCGGGCTTCCGAAACTATTGTAACAAAAGGAGATAGCGAGCCCCCGAGAGACCAGCGAATCCTGTCCGGGGCCGGAAAAGCGCCAGAAAAGCACCCTATAAAGCAATTGCCCTTGATTCTGATATGTGATATACAATCAACCGGCGGCCGTTTCGCGGAAAAGCGCTCCCGAATTCTCTTTGCTTCCCGCATCGCCACCGGGTTCGCGCACGCGCTACTCCGCCGCATGCGCCCAAGTCTCAAGCGATGATCTCTAAGATCGTTTTCTATGTCGCGCTAATCCTCACGGCCAGCGGATACATTTCCCCGCCGGTCGCGCTGGCCATCGGCCTCGTTTACGGTTTTGCATTCTCAGGTTCCGAAATTCTCGTCGGAAGAATTGTAACCAAATATCTACTGCAAGCCTCGGTGGTCGGCCTCGGCTTCGGAATGAATCTTCACGAAGTGGTGCACGCCGGCCGCTCCGGATTTATTTACACCGCGCTCGGCATCACCTTCTCGATGCTTCTCGGACTAACTTTCGGACGCCTCATGGGCGTGGGCGAGACATGCCTCGCTGCTGATCACCGTGGGCACGGCCATTTGTGGCGGCAGCGCGATCGCCGCCGTCGGTCCCATCGCCAACGCATCCGAAGAAGAAATGGCCGTCTCGCTGGCCACGATTTTCATGCTCAATTCCATCGCGCTGTTGGTGTTCCCCACCATCGGCTGGGCGCTGCATCTGAGTCAAACTCAATTCGGCCTTTGGTCCGCTCTCGCCATTCACGACACCAGCTCCGTCGTCGGCGCCGCGGCGAAATACGGCGCGGCAGCCCTGGCCGTCGGCACCACGGTAAAACTCGCGCGCGCACTCTGGATCGTTCCCCTCTCCGTCTTGACTGCCGTGGTAAAGAAATCCAAAACGCGCATCCAATGGCCTTGGTTTATTTTATTTTTCTGCCTCGCGGCCGTCGCCAACACGTACTTGCCGGCTCTCGCTCCCGCATATTCCATCCTCAGCCGCCTCGGAAGAATCGGCCTCACTGTAACGCTTTATCTGATCGGCACGGGACTCTCGAAAGAAACTCTTCACCGCGTCGGCTTCCGCCCGCTCATGCAGGGCATCGCGCTTTGGGCCGTCGTGGCCATCAGCTCGTTGGCGCTCATTCGTTGGAACTGGATCCGCATTTAAAAAACGGAGATATCCGTGGCCACTATTTCACATCTCGAATGTACGAAATGCGGCAATCGCATCAGCGCCATAGAGCCGCAGACCGTTTGCCCCGAGGATGGCGGCTCTCTTTACGTCCGTTACAACTTCGCGCCTTACATCGGCAAGCTCAAGCCCGAGCATCTTTCCGGCCGCAACGGCAGCATGTGGCGCTATCGCGAGGTTCTGCCCGATGTCGCGCCGGTCTCGCTCGGCGAAGGCCAGACGCCGATGATTCAATCCCGCCGCAATCCAAATCTCTTCATTAAAGACGAAGGCTTGAATCCCACCGGATCCTTCAAAGCTCGCGGATTATCCGCAGCCGTTACCATGTGCAAATCCTACGGCATTAAAAAAATCGCCGTCCCTTCCGCCGGAAATGCCGCCAGCGCCCTCGCCGCTTACGCTGCCGCCGCGGGACTGGAAGCGCACATCTTCATGCCCAAAGATGTGCCGCAATCCAATCGCATCGAGTGCACCGTCTACGGCGCGCACCTCACCCTCATTGATGGCCTGATCAGCGATTGCGCCAAAATCGTCAATGAACGAAAAAAAGCCGAAGGCTGGTTCGACATTTCCTCCCTCAAAGAACCCTTCCGCGTCGAAGGCAAGAAAACGATGGGCTACGAACTTTCCGAGCAGCTCGGCTGGAAATTGCCCGACGCCATTTTCTATCCCACTGGCGGCGGCGTCGGTCTCATCGGCATGTGGAAAGCCTTCAATGAAATGGAAACTCTCGGCTGGATTGGCAAGGAGCGCCCGAAAATGATTGCCGTGCAAGCCGCGGGTTGCGCTCCCATTCCCAAGGCGTGGGATTCGCAGCAGCGCGTCTCCGAATTCTGGCAGAACGCGCATACCGTCGCCGCCGGCCTGCGCGTTCCAAAAGCCTATGCCGATTACATTATTCTCGACATCCTCAGATCCAGCGGCGGCACGGCCATCGCTGTCAGCGATGATGAAATCATCGAAGCGGTTCTCGAGATGGCCTCCGAAGAAGGTGTCTTCGCCGCTCCGGAAGGCGCCGCCTCGCTCGTCGGCTATCGCAAACTCATTGCTTCCGGCTTTCTCAATTCCAGCGATCGCGTCGTGCTTTTCAATACCGGCTCCGGCTTGAAATATCTCGACGTAGTCGCCGGCCATTTGGATCGCGCCGTCGAAACCGCCACCTTGAACCACGCGCGGAGGTAATCGCTCGCGATGCGTTCCTACTCTCTTGCTGCCGTCATCATTCAGTTCACCTTCCTCTGCGCCATTGCGCTCGGTCAGAGCGATGCGGCGCGTCCGCGCGCCCGCGATCTTGGCCTGAAAATCGGTATCCTGCCCGTCGGCCCATCGAACGCCATCACCGATGTTGCCGGCGTTCAAGTCGGCCACACCACGCTCATCCAGGGCGACGATGTTCGCACCGGTGTCACCGCGATTTTGCCCCACGCCGGAAATATGTTCCGCGAAAAAGTTCCCGGCGCGGTTTTCATCGGCAACGCATTCGGCAAGCTTGCCGGTTCCACGCAGGTGAATGAACTCGGCGAAATCGAAACCCCCATCTTGCTCACTTCCACGCTGAATGTTCCGCGCGTCGCGGACGCGGTGCTCGACTATGTGCTCACCTCTTCAGGTAACGAAGACGTGCAGTCCGCCAACGCTCTTGTCGGCGAAACCAACGATGGTTTTCTCAACGACATTCGCGGCCGCCACGTCTCCCGCGACGACGTCTTCGCCGCCATCAAAAACGCAAAATCCGGACCAGTCGAGGAAGGCGCTGTCGGCGCCGGCACCGGCACCGTCGCTTTCGGTTTCAAAGGCGGCATCGGCACTTCTTCCCGCCGGCTTCCCGCAAATCTCGGCGGCTATACGCTCGGTGTATTGGTGCAAACGAATTTCGGCGGCGTGCTCACCATCGCCGGCGCTCCCGTGGGTCAGGAGCTCGGTCAATATTATTTGCGCGAAGAATTGCAAGCCGCCTCGTCTTCCGCGCCACGCGGCGCTACGGACAAAGCCTCCGGCTCCGTGATGATCGTCATCGCCACCGACGCACCCGTGGACGCGCGCAATCTGAAAAGACTTGCGGCCCGCGCGATGCTGGGAATCGGCCGCACCGGTTCGGCCGGATCGAACGGCAGTGGTGATTATGTGATCGCGTTCTCCACCGCGCCGGAGCTGCGCATCCTGATGCCCAAAGCGCCGGCAACGCAGAGTCAAAAGCAGCAATCCGCCGCCACGCTCTCGAATGAAGCCATGTCGCCGCTTTTTCTCGCGGCCATCGAAGCCACGGAAGAGGCTGTCTACAATTCCTTGTTTCGCGCAAAAACCATCACTGGACGAGGGCACACCGTTGAAGCGCTCCCGATCGAAAAAACGGCCGAAATCCTGCGAAAGTACGGTGCCATCGCAGGCAGCCACAAATAAAATCCCGGACTCCGATCCCGCCGAACCGGAAATCGCCGAAGACGGCGGCGTGGTGTCCGGACGTCACGGCAATTCGCGGCAATCCTTCCCAGAGGGCCAACTCGATGACCACAAGTTCCGCCGCATTCGGTCCGGCTGAATCGATCGTTCGTCCCACCACCATCATTGAATCCGCGCGGCTCAATAGTTACCTGGGCGTGCGCATCATTCTCGCCAGCGAAACTTTTCAGCAGACCGGCAGCTTCAAATTTCGCGCCGCCTATCACCTCGCTTCGAACGTCACCGAACCGCTGCTGATTACCGCCTCCTCCGGAAATTTCGGGCAGGCGCTCGCGTATGCTTGCGCGCTCACCGGCAAATCCTGCATCGTCGTAATGCCTTCCACCGCGGCGCGAATCAAAATTGACGCCGTCCGCGAATATGGCGGGCAGGTGGAGCTCATTGACACGCGCGTGATTTCGCGGAAGGAAAAAGTCGCGGCTCTCGCCTCGGCGCATCCCGAAGCCTACATCGCCAGCTCCGCCGATGATCTGCTGGTCATCGCCGGAAACAGCAGCCTCGGCAAAGAACTCAGCGCCTTCGCTTCCCTTTTCGATTGCATCATCGCGCCCATCGGAGGCGGAGGACTCACTTCCGGCATCATCGCCGGTCTTCGCCGCGCCGGAGCAGCCACTCCGGTAATCGCCGCGGAACCTTTGCTCGCCAATGACGCCGCTCAATCTTTACGCCAGGGCCGCATCGTTACGCTCGATGCCGAGCCGCCGACTCTCGCCGACGGCGCTCGCGTCCTCTGCATCGGCAAACACAATTGGAAAATTCTTCAGCACGGGCTTGAAGGAGTGATCGAAGTTCCGGAAGAAAGAATCGCCGACGCGGTTCGTTTGCTGTTCACCCGCGCGAATCTAAAAGTCGAGCCCACCGGCGCGCTCGGCGTCGCGGCAGTTCTCGCGCAGCCCGAGCGTTTCCAAAATCGCACCGTCTGCTGCGTAATCAGCGGCGGCAATGTAGATCCCGCGTCCTACGCCAAGTTGATCGCCGGCCAAACTACCGTCTCAGTCGCTTAGCACTTCACCGCATCCGCATCGTACTGTGGCGTCCACTGCGCTTCTTTCACGCGCCGAATTAATTCGCTCTCGCTCGTCGCCGGCGCCACTCGGCTTCGCTGCGCTTCGGCGCCCACCGCGATGGCCACAGCCAGCGAAGAGCGTCGCACATCCGTGAGCGGCGGAAGCAGCGACGCATTCGCATCCGTTAGCGCCGGAGAATACTCCGCAAGTTTGCGAGCCGCCGCCTGCAACATTCCGTCGGTGATGCGCCACGCGTGCGATGCCACTGCGCCCAGCCCCACGCCTGGAAAAATATAAACGTTATTGCATTGCGCGATCGCGATGCTGCGCTCTTCGTAACGCACCGCAGCAAACGGCGACCCCGTCGCCACGATCGCCCGGCCGTTCGTCCACTTCAGCAGATTTTCCGGCGTCGCTTCGCACTTTTCCGTCGGATTCGAGAGCGGCAGAATGATCGGCCGCTCCGTCTTGCGCGCCATTTCGCGAACCAGCGGCTCGCTGAAAGAATTCGGAACGGTCGAAAGGCCGATCAGCACGGACGCATCAACGTTCGCAATCACTTCCGCCAATCCGATCGCTCCCGTGTCCGCGTTTCGCCATTTGCTCACGCGCTCCTCCGGCTGCGCGTACACAAGTTGCTCCTCGGATAAATTTTGACGCCCCGTATGCACCAGCCCGCCCGTATTTACCACCCAAAATCGCGCGCGCGCCTCCGCCTCCGAGAGCCCATCGGAAATCATCTCGCTGCGAAGATAATCCGCCACTCCGATGGCCGCCGAGCCCGCGCCGAACAGAACCACTTGCAGATCCTTCACTTTCTTCCCGGCCACTTTTGCCGCGCTCAGAATCGTTCCCAGCACCACCGCCGCGGTTCCCTGAATATCGTCGTTGAACGTAAGCAGCCGGTCGCGATAGCGATCCAAAATAGGCCGCGCGTGATTTTTTGCGAAGTCTTCCCACTGCAAGCACGCTTTTGGCAATTCCTGCCGCACCGCCGCGACGAACTGATCGATAAAATCGAAATACGCCTGCCCGGTGATTCGCTCGTGCCGCCAGCCCACGTATTGCGGATCGTTCAGCAATTCCGCATTGTTCGTGCCCACGTCGAGCACGATGGGCAGCGTGCGCGCTGGATGAATTCCGCCGATCAACGTATAGAGCGATAATTTTCCAATCGGGATTCCCAGTCCGCCCACACCCTGATCGCCGATCCCCAGAATCCGCTCGCCGTCGGTCACCACGATCACGTCCACTTCCCGGTTCGGGCGATTGTGCAACAGCGCCGCAATCGAATCGCGAAATGGATACGAAATAAAAAGCCCGCGCGGCCGCCGGTAGATGTGGCTGAACTCCTGGCACCCCAGCGCCACCACCGGCGTGTAAACGATCGGAGTCATTTCCTCGATGTGATCGATCAGCAACCGGTAGAAGAGCACTTCGTTCGTGTCCTGCAGCGCTCGCAGATAAATGTGCCGCTCCAGAGCGTCTTGCTTTCGCTGAAACGCGCAGTACGCCCGCACCACTTGCTCATCCAGCGTTTCCACGTGATGCGGCAGCAGGCCGTGCAAGCCAAGTTGTGCTCGCTCGATTTCCGTAAATGCCGTGCCTTTATTCAAAATCTGATTGTTCAGTAGATCGATGGTGCGAGCAATTTCGCCCATATTTTAGTTCTCCCGCAGCTGCCTTCAGAAACGGTCTTCCGGCATCACGATGCTGCGCTTCTCTTTGCCTTCCAGCAACTTTTTTAATTCCAAAGGAAATTCACTCGCGCGAAACGCGGGACTGCCGTGGCAATCCTTACCACGACGCATCGCCGGCAGCCACCAGCATCCCGACTCCACAGGATAAGCATAGAAGAGTGAGGCGCCGGATCCTTTCAATCCCGCGACGATCTGCTTGCGCTGTTCTGTAGTAACCGAGGCGTCCAGGAGCACCAGCGCAGGGCCGCTCGTGTTTGCACATTCAGGAATCACGCTTATCGGTGGGATGAACGCCGGCCGCACGCCGGATTCTTCGATCAGCTTAAGCACGGACGTCACCCACGATGTTTTCTGCCCGACCAGCAGAATTTCGTGGTGCTTGACACCTTGAGTGGGAACGACCTCTGCCGCAATCTGCACGTAGCCCTCTCGAATTGCGGTGGGAGAGGGAGAATGCGACACATTTACTTCACCGCGATAAAAATATGCTACGCAGCCGCGGAATGAGTGTCAATACGAAAGGGTGCAGTGAAGACTTATCGTTAAGAGTTGTGGTTAAGAGTTGCCGTTAAGGGTTGCCGTCAAGGTCTATCGTTCGGCGGTTCCCTCTTGTCCTTCTCGGATGGCGGAGGAGTTCTGCGTTGCGGTTGCTTTGCAGACGGAGCCGGCTTTGGTTGCGGCTTCGGCGCAGGCTTGGCTTCCGGCTTGGGAGTTGGTTTTGGTTGTGGCCGCGCAGCGGGTTTGGGCGTAGGCGCAGCGTTTGGCTTCGGCGCGGGCTCCGCTTCTGGTCGTGGGGCTGGCTTGGCTTCGGGCCTGGGTGCCGGCTTTGCTCCAGGCTTCGGCGGCGCTGGTTGCGGCCGCGTCGAGGGAGCTGGTCGCGCCGGGCGTGTCGGTGCTGGTTTCGCAGATGGAGCGGGCTTCAGCGCCGGAGACGGCTTCGCTTTCGGCTTCACCGGCGCTTTTGCCGCCGGCGCGGGCCGCGTGGCAGGCTTCGCTGGTGCAGGAGCAGCCTTCGGAGCCGGCGCTGGTTGCGTGCGATTTGGCTGAGCGGGCGCGGGAACCGGCCGGGCGGCTGGAGCGGGCCGGGCTGGCACAGTCGCGCGCGCTGGGATGATCGCGGCGATCGGTTTGCTCTGCGGGATGGGCTTCGCCACCGCCACTACCGCGGGCTTCCCGTGATTCACGGTCGCAAATTGCTGGCGATTCTTTTCCGCCTGCTGCCGCTGCTCGATCTGCGTGGTCATGGGCGGGATGCGCCTCTCGCGCGTGGCCGCGAGTTCCGCCGGTGTGGGTCGCCGCGTGACGCCGCCGGGCCCGGCATAACTGGCGCGGCCATTGGTATTGTTAATCGTGGTGTTGTTGATCACCACCGTGTTGGTCACCGTGCGGTTGTAAACTTTCACGTTGGTGATGGTCACATTGTTGACCGTGCGGTTGTAATTGAAGCGATCGCCGTTCCAGTAGCCGCCTTGATAACCCGCGCCGGTGTAGCCGTATCCATAATTCACGCCGCCGTAATACCCGATGTGCGGACCCCAGTAGCCGTAGTGATAGCGATACCGGCCGTGCACATAGGCCCAATATCCCGGCGTCCACAAATATCCCACTTGTGGCGGTCGCGCCCACGCTCCCGGCACCCAGTAATAGCCCTGCGCGGTGTAGCTCCAGTATCCGGGTGTCCAAAGGTAGCCGTCGCCGGGGCACTCAGGCTGCGAATATTCTGGGAGCGGCGGCGGAGCTTGTTGCGCTTCAGCTACGGGCTGTCCGTAGCTCGCGTCGTCATCACCGTTGTCGTAGTCGCCGTAATTATCGCTGGAATAGTTCTGGTCCGGCTGATATTGGGGTTCGTTCGGAGCGGTCGCGCTCACGGGAGCGAGGTTCGCATCGGCTTGGGGGTCTTGATTTTGAGCGGGCTGCGCGGCGGACGGCGCGGCAGCCGGAGCCTGCCCTTGAGCCTGGGCCTGATTTTGATCAGGCGCCGCAGTGGGCGCGCTCGTGTCCGCCGGCGGCTGGCTTTGCGGCTGATTCTGCGTGGAAGTATTTTTGCATCCGGTGGTTCCGAACATCAGCGCGACATAGATGGCTGCCAGGATGAGTACGGCGATTTTCTTCTGGTTCATGAGCATCTCCGCGGAATCGGACCGCTAACCCTGCGGCGCTAACCCTGCCGAATAGAGTCGCTCGCAATGGGCCGCTTTCCCATACCAGCTTTTCCCTAATTCCAAAGATAACCGTCGGTAGAAACGAGCCGGTCGGGGGAGAGTGGAGTGGTACTAAGGTTCTAAATGGAAACACGGGCGGAAATCGGTAGTTTATTTTAATGCAATCTGGGCGCCTCGATCCATACTGGCGATTATGGCGGCGCGGGCACGCATTTTGATCGCGGACGACTCGGATAGCCTTCGACAGGCTCTGCGAAACGTGCTTGAAGCGCGTTCTTCGCGCTTCACCATTTGCGGCAAGGCTTCGACCGGCATGGAAGCCGTGGCGCAGGCTAAGGCGCTCAATCCCGACCTGGTTATCCTGGATTTACAGATGCCGGATATTGATGGCTTCGCGGCTGCGCGGCAGATCCTGGAGTCCTCGCCAGGGATGCCCATTCTGATTTTCTCGATGTTCTTTTCAGCGCAACATCTTCAGGAAGCGCACAAGATCGGGATTCGCGGATTCATCCAGAAAGGCTCCAGCTTTCAAACGCTGCTCGATGGCGTGAATACGGTACTGGCGGGCGACTCGTTCTTTTTGGCAAAGAGCGAGGTCTAGACTTCCTGGCAAGGAGCGAGGTGTAGGGAGCTACCGGGGTCGTGCGAGGAACAATTTACGACAAAATGTTACACGTGTAACGCACGAGCAAAAGTGTGTCTTTCATACCACAAAAGTACTATCAAACGTACAGTACCTATTCTGTTTTCCATAAGTTGCTGTAAGCTACAGATACATATATAGTTACTCGAAAATCTGCCTGAAATTAAATGAACAAAAAGCGAAGACAATGGCAGAATCGCCGAGGATCGCTGTTTCCCGGACGACGCGCAGATCTATGCAGCCCTTTTGGGCTTCTACTGTTGCGTCAACTTGATGTAGTCGAAGGCCTGAGTATATCCTCCGCTTGCGGCGTTCTTGCTGGTGGTGGTGAATACAAAGGCTACATTGCCCGCCGGTAACGAGACCGTCCCCAGATCAAATTCCTTCCAGGTATCGCCTGAGGAATATTCGTCCGCCGCGGGGCCGACCTTGGCTCCGTTGACGGTCAGTTGCACGAGTCCACGGTTTTCGTGAGCTTTCGTGGCAAATTTCACGTCGTAGACGCCGGCTTGCGGAACGCTCAGCGTGATCGTGACCGTTTGACCTACGGCGTTGCCATCGAGCGTGGTGCCCTGGCCGTTCTTGAAACCAGTCCAGGCAAAAACGCGGTAAGTGGGGCCGGAGCTCTTGCTGGCATTGAAAACGGCAGTCGCCTCGGTTTCATACTGAACCGTGGCTTTCGCTCCGCCGCTGCCGGTGCTAAACGTCCAGCTCAAGATATCTTGCGTGGCAGTGTAAAACCCGGTGCCGGCTGTGAATCCGATGAACGCGGTGTTGCCGCCGACGAGACTGGGAATATTGACGGTGGCGGAAGTGGAGAAGGATTTGCCCGTTGTAGCGTCGGTGAGGCTCCAGGTTAACGTGGTGCCGTTGTAGGTCACGTGCACATTGACGATATCGCTGCTGTGCAGGTTGATGCCGGAACTCGTCAAGTCAATGGAAGGCATCGTCGGCGAAGCGCCATTGGTATACGACCCTGTCGAGTTCTTTCCCTCTCCGGCGTTGCTGCCCAGGTCGAACTTCACAGCAACGCTCTTTCCGATGGGCGGGTTGGGACTGGGATTCGGGTTGGTAATATTGTCGGGGCCGTAACCGAGCCCACCACCGCGGGGCCCGAGTGCCGTGGGTCCCACGCCTTGTACGACGAAAGCGAAACCGTCGCCAGTGGCGTTGGTGAGCTGGAAACTAAAGTCGCTGACGAACTGGGTGATGTTGAGCGGCGAAGTGAAGAAGGCGCTGCTAGCTTCACGCGCGCCGCCATCGGTGAGGCGCAAAAGAGATCCGCTGATGGTCGCGCTGCCGTTCAGAGTCAGCGATGTCTCGCCGGTAAAGCCCGCCGGGAAACTGATGGGCGTGGAGCCCTGCGAATTGATGGTGTAAGTGGCGCTGGCGATGGCGCTAGTGGTAAGGCCCGTTGCGGTGGCGAATGCCTTCACGGTCGCCGAAGATGTCAGAGTGAACATGCCCGTGTATCTTTTGGAGCTGGTAGTGGGATTGCTGCCATCGGTGGTGTAAAAAATGGTCGAGCCGGAAGTGGAGTCGGTGATAGTCACCGGGATGGGAGCTGTGGAGGACTCCGACGCTGGACTGATCACCGGAGTCGCGACGGTTGCCGCAATCAGCCCGTAGACGTCAACTTCCGCGGAAGTGCCCACGTAAACTTTTCCATTGATTACCGTGGGAACGGTAAATTTCACCGCGTTGCCCGCGCGATCACGATTGCCGGCAGCTTGCGCGGAATTGTAGAGCTCCGTCGCGATGCTGCCGGCGTTGTAAGCGTGCAGCACGGCGGGACCCGGACCTGGTCCGGGACTTCCGTATTGCGAGGAATCAATCGCCCATACGATTCCGTTGCTCGTTCCATTCGAAGACACGGTGGGGGTAGCGCCGTGATAGCCAAAATTCGCCGGCGAAGTAGAGATGTGCGAATAATCGAGGAGCCCGTTCAGCAGAGGAATCGCCGTGAGCGGGCCGTTGCGCCCGAGATAATAAACGGTATTGTTCCAATACGCGGGCGCGGAAACAACTCCAACGAGTTGCCCGGAGGCCGATTCCTGAACGATTTCGGTGTCGCTGTTGCAGCCGGCGCAATAATGCAGATTGTTCGTGGTCATCACGTCGCGATCGACGAGATAAATTTTCCCCTCTTTGCCGGCTTCAAGTAAAACGTGCGGATGGCTCCCAGGCTGATCCGGAAGCAGCAGCACGCCTCCCGCGCCGAGGTCCGTGTCGCCGCCCTGCAGCGTCATTTGATTGAACGGAGTGAAATAATCGCGAACGGTGAAGGCATTGTTGGCATACGAGAGTTTCAGAATTGTGTCCGCGTAATCGGTTGACGGATTATTCGTATCGAACGAGCCATTTCCCGTGCCAACGTACAAATTCCCCGATGTGTCCGCCGCGATTCCTGCGCCCGCCATCCAGATTCCGCCCAGGCCTCCATATGGCGTCGAATTAAACGAAGCCTTTTTATTCAGCGAAGTGTCGTAGGCGAAGACCCATCCGTGATAAGGGCCGAAGTCGCAATGCGAAGCGTAGGCGATGTAAATGATTCCGTTCAGCAAGAGAAGCCCGGGACGAGCGTGCTCGTGCAAATCATCAAACGGCACGGCGCCGCCCGAGCTGCCGTCGCCGGTGCCGGTTGCGCTGCCGGAAATTCTCACCGGAGCAATTTTCTCGTTGCCGGTGGTGATATCGAGCGCATGCAATCTGTGAATAAAAGCGCCGTTTTCCTTGGTCTTGGCTTCCACGTAAACAATGCCGGCCGTCGCGTCGATCACCGGCGTAGCGCTGATGCCGGATTGCGGCTGCATGTCCGTGCAGGAGGAGATGTCGGTGTACTGCATGGGCGTGGCGCCGGCGGCAGCGCCGTGAGCGGCATCCAGCAAGCTGGCATGCCATAAGAATGTGGAATTCGCGCCGGTGTTGCTGTCGGCGTCGAAGGCATAGACGCTGTCGCCCTCGGTGGCGACGATGAGCAGGTTATGCGTGCCCTTTCCCGGAATCACCACGCCGCGGACATATAGAGGTTGGGCGTAAATCTGTCCGTCCACCAGCTGGGAAAAAAGTTTGCCGAACTGGGTGGAATTGACGTTGGCCAGAGTAAGAATCGTCTCGGTAGTATTCTGGCCGTCGCGGCTGATGTTGTTGTGCTGCGTCAGGATTCCGGTGGTTTGCGCAGGCGCCGGGGGCGCCGCGGAGAGCGCGACGGCGAGAATCAGAGTAAGCTCCGCGAGGGAGAATATAGCACGACTGGAATTTGACATATTGAATACCCCTAGGA
This sequence comes from uncultured Acidobacteriota bacterium, assembly GCA_963838545.1. Lineage (GTDB taxonomy): Bacteria > Acidobacteriota > Terriglobia > Acidiferrales > UBA7541 > Palsa-147. The sequence continues at coordinate 50,098 of CAWIRL010000008.1, read as the reverse complement.
CAAAGGGAGCCGGGGTATAAAAAGATAACACTCCGGAATTTCATTTCCAAGAAAATTTCCGGATCGGCTGACCCGTGCACGCCAGCGTACGGACAGCCGTGGCCGCGTTACTTTCGGCGCGGGACGCCACGGTAAATGTGGCCAGCGTATTGATCCTGCTTTGCAGGTTGGCGACGCCGGTTCCGCGGAGAAGGAGATTCTGCGAGGAATCGAACTGCCGCGCGGGATCTTTCGAGGGAATCCACAGATGGATCACGTAATCGCCCGGAGAAAAGGCGGGCGTCAGCAGGATCTCGGAAAAGGTGACCGGCTGGCCGGATTTTATTTTGGTGAGATCGACGCCAGGCAGAACGCGGCGAACGTGATTTTGGCCGTGGCTGTCATCAATTTCCAGATAAACCGAGCGTGCGTCGGTGAAGGGAGCGGGGCTGTCATTGACGAAGGCGAGCTCGACATGCATGTGGCTTTCGTCGTTTATTTTGAATGAGAAGGATGCGCGAATCAGAGCGATGGGGGAGACGCTTGAGTCGGAATTTTTCTGCGGCGCGTACGAGCAGCGAATCGTCAGGTCGTTTTCGCCGGTTGTTTCGCATTTGGGGGCTACGGTTACGGCCGAGCGCGGCTTGTAGGATGGGTCTGGCGAATGTTGCGCCCAAACGTTTGACGGTAGGTGCGGCGCCAGCATCAGGCTGGCGAGGAGGATCAGGCAGCGAGCTTTACTCGATTGCAACATAGTGAGACTGCTGCCTGATCTTAACTCGTTTCTCATTCCGGAGTCAGCGCGAGAACGAATGTTGCCGGAAAAATTCCGCGCTCGCCGCTATTTCGCCGGAATGCTATCGAATTTCCCGGAGCCTTCCTCGTAGAAGAGCGCGCCTTCTTTCTTGTCACCGCCGCTCCAATGCTTGTGTCCGCCGGGAACGCGGAGGAAATCTCCCGCCGCGACGCGCTTTTCGCCGGCGTCATCCTTATAGAGGTAAGCGCCCTTGATTACGACGATCCAGATGTCACTGGTGTGCGAATGCATGCCGGCGTCGAATCCGGGATCGAATTTTGTGAAGGTTCCGTGCGCGTCCTTGTCCGAGTCGCCCCAGATCGCCGCCATGGAAACTCCGGTCGAGGGAGTCGCTTTGAAATCTGCTTTGCTTGGATTCATGAAGATGACGGTCTTCATGTTGTCGCTCGCGGGGGACTTGCGGGCTTGGACGATGCTTGCGGCAGCTATAGTTAGGAGCAATGCCGCTGCGCCTGAGAAGATCAGGATTTTCTTCATTTCTTGTTCCTCCATTTGTTTTCTAGCCGAATGTTTTTCGGCCGCGATTTCGAATTTCCCCGGGGCATTGGGAGACTGTATACACCCGGGGCGTTCAATTACGAGAATGAATTCCAGCGCCCGACGCGGGTCTGAGTTATTTACGATTTTCTTCCGCGGAAGTTTGTGCGCGTTGGGTAAATGGCGCTCGTCGGATGCCGGCCCTTCGAAGCTCAGGGTAAACAGGGACGCCGGCGCTACCCGGCTGATTTTCTTCCGCGGATGATTTTGCGTGGTGGGTGAGATGACGCTCGTCGGATGCCGGCCCTTCGAAGCTCGGGGTAAACAGGGACGCCGGCGCTACGGGGAGTTGGCGGGCTGCTGTCGTAGCGCGGCTGGCAGCCGGAGGGTTTGATTTTTTGGCGAGCGGCTTCGAGTCAGGAGTTCACGCTGCGATGTCAGAACAGCAGGCCGGCTTCGTTCGCGTGTGTGGGTGGGATTTGCGCGTTGCTTGTTGCGCACAAAAACGCCGGCAAGCTGCCGGCGCTACGGGCGGGCGAATTTACGATTTCTTCCGCGGATGATTTTGCATGTTGGGTGAAGTGGCGCGGAGCGAATGGGCTTGGCGGCGAGATTGAAAACCCACGCGCAAGGTCGGCGCATGGGGCACCCTGCGGCGGGGACGCCGTTCGACGCTCCCTTCGCTTCGCTCAGGGCAAGCAGGGTAAATCGGAGCCATCCGGCTGCGCCACTGCCGAATCGCTATGCGGTAATATTGCTGAAGGCGTGGAGTCGTAGTAGTGTCCAGTCATGGGTCGTAAGCCTACGAAGCGGAAGAAGGGGAGAAGCGCAGCCATGTCAGCCGATAACGAAGAGAAAGCCAATGCGAATGGGGAAGTTCGCGACGGAGCGAACGTGGACAAAATCCGCGACCTTATTTTTGGGTCGCAGATGCGGGATTACGAAAAGCGATTCACGCGCCTGGAGGAACGGCTGGCGAAGGCCGCCGACGCGCTCCGCGATGATATGAAGAAACGTTTTGACGCCCTGGAATCCTTCGTCGGGCAGGAAATGGAGTCGCTCGGGCAGCGATTGAAAACTGAAAAAGCCGAACGCGCCGAATCTTTGAAGGAATTATCGCGTGAGACGCGCGACTCCTCGAAATCGCTGGACAAAAAACTCTCGCAGATCGAGGACCAGCTCTCCACGGCGCAGGGCGACCTGCGCGCGCGTATCCTCGAGCAATCCAAGACGCTCTCGGGCGAAATCCGCAAGGCGCAAAGCGAGATGGAATCGGCGCTGGAGCGCGAGGCCGAGACGCTGCGAACCGAAAAAACCGATCGGGCCATGCTGGCGGATCTTTTCAGCGAATTTTCGCTGCGCCTGAAGGATGAATTGGAACTGCCCGAGAAATAACACGGAGCCCGGGCAGCCGCATCGCGTGACGCCGTCCCTCGAATGGAGATGCCGCTGCTAAATTCCCATGGCCGACTACGCGCCAAGACGCCTTCCTCTCGATCCCGACGACGGCGAAACTGCAAACGGTGACGAGAAGCTGGAAGAGCTCCGGCACCTCATCATTGCTCCGGAACAAGAAGAACTGGCGCGTTTGCATGAGCGCGTCGTAAACCCCGAACAGCGCACTCGCGACGTGAGTGAAATTCTGCCGGAGGCCATCCGCCGCCGCCGCGAACAGGGTGGCGAGCAGGCACTGGGCGATGCGCTGGCGCCTTCCGTGGAATCGGCGCTGCGCGAATCGGTGCGGAAAGATCCCGGGACGCTCGCCGATGCATTGTTTCCGGTGATGGGCCCGGCGATCCGGCGATCGATCATTCAGACGCTGCGCGGACTTTTCGATTCGTTCAATGAAACGATGGAGCAAAGTCTCTCGCTGCGGGGGTTGAAGTGGCGGGTGGAAGCGATTCGCACCGGACGTCCGTTTTCTGAAGTTGTTCTGATGCACAGCCTGCTGTTTCGCGTGGAGCAGGTGTTTCTGATTCACAAGAAAACCGGCTTGCCGCTGGCGCACGCGGTGGCGCCGGCAGTGGCGATGCAGGATCCCAGCCTGGTATCCGGGATGCTTTCGGCGATTCAAAGCTTCGTGCACGACTCGTTCAATTCGCCGCAGGGCGAAGGGATTGAAAAATTAAATGTGGGCGAGCAGGAAGTGTGGGTGGAGGAAGGTCCTTACGCGATTATAGCGGCGGTGATTCGCGGAATGGCGCCGCCGGATTTGCGCGCGACGATGGTGGAAACGCTGGAGCTGATTCACCGGAAATTCGGTGCGCAGCTGGAACATTTTCAGGGCGAGACGGCTCCCTTCGCCGCGGCGGCCGATGAACTGGCGAAGTGCCTGGATTTTCGCTTCAAAGAAAAACAGAGCGCGCGGCCGAGGCCTTATGTTTATGTTTTTGCGTCGGTTGTTTTGCTCTTGCTGGCTGGGTGGTTCTCGCTGCGCTCGTGGCAATACCGCGAGTGGAGTCATTTCGTGGATCGGTTGCGCGAGGAACCCGGCATCGTGGTGACTTCTTTCGGGCGGCAAGGCGGCCGGTTTGTGATTCGCGGATTGCGCGACCCGCTCGCGGCCGATCCTGACGAACTTTTGGGGCTCGCGAATCTCGATGCACGCCGCGCGGAATTTCACTGGGCTGGTTACTACGCTCTGGATGACGCGATCATCGAACAGCGCGCCATGATGGAGCTTCGTCCTCCCGGCCGCGTTAAACTTTCTTTCCGCAATGGCGTACTGAGCGCCGAGGGCGAAGCGGCGGGAGCGTGGGCGGAACATTTCCGCAACGCGGCTCCGCTGATTCCGGGAGTGCGCGCGATCGATGCTTCGCGGCTGACGGCGGGCGATGAGGGTGCTTACGAATCGATGAAAGCATCGATCGAAGCGGAGATCGTGAAATTCCCCGCGGGCAGTTCGGAAATTCCTGCGGCGGAGGCGGAATTGTTGCGGCGGCTGAAGCCGAAAATTGAAGCGCTCTTGCAGCGGGCGGCCGCGCTGCGGCGCGACGTGGTGCTGGAGATTATCGGGCATAGCGATTCGACGGGACTGGAAGCCACGAATGTGCCTTTGAGCCGGAATCGCGCCGATCGAGTGCTGGCGCAATTGGCGAGCGAGGGGCTGCGCCGCGAGAGCATGAGTTCGGTGGGCGTGGCAACGGCTCAGCCGTTGCGGACTGAGGACAGTGAAGAAGGCCGCCAGTTCAATCGCAGTGTAACTTTCCGGGTTGCGCCACGCGGCGCTCCTCCTTCGTAATTCTCCGGCCATGCTGCAAAAGAAAATCTGCATGCTTGGATCGTTCGCAGTGGGCAAGACCAGCCTGGTGCGCCGCTTTGTCGAAAGCATTTTTTCGGATGAATACCACACGACGGTGGGTGTGAAGATCAGCAATAAAATTGTGCATGCGGCGGGAACGGAAGTGACTCTGGTTCTGTGGGATCTTTATGGCGATGATGAATTTCAGCAGATTCGCTGGTCTCATTTTGGCGGCGCTTCGGGATATTTGCTGGTGGCCGATGGCACGCGCCGCGCGACGCTCGAGAAGGCCATCGAGCTGGAAGGAAAAGTGCGCGACAAATTGGGCGCCATTCCGTTTGTGCTGGTGATCAATAAGAGCGATCTCTGCGCGGAATGGGAAATTGATTCCGAAGCCGAAGCGCAACTGGCATCCAAAGGCTGGAACATTCTGCACACCAGCGCGAAATGCGGCGATTGCGTGGATGAAGCGTTTCAGTTGCTGACGAATAAAATGGTGTCCTCCTAGCGATGGACTCTCTGCTGCATCTCTTTCTGCGCGAGCAGGGCTACGTTCTTTTCGAGCCGCGGGCTGACGGCACGTTCCGGCCGCTTTCGAGCGCGCCTGAGTGGTTTGTGAATATATGGGGTGGTCCAAAAGCTGCGAGCGATCAACCGCTGCGTCTCGGCGACCGGTCGCCATTTCTCGAAAATTTTCTCATTGAAGCGCGTGAGTTTTGGGATGCGGGCACGGAAGAAGTGTGCGCTTCGGAAACCTGGATGGAGAGCGCGGGTGATTTCGGCGAGATTCCACTTGAGGCTGTGGCGATTCGGCTGGACGGGAAGCCGTTGCTCTCGATTCACCGCCCACAAGCGGCCTTCGATCAAAGATCGCAAATTTTGCAAACCGCGCGGGATTCCAAGCGAATTCACGAACGGCTGCTGAAGGAAATCCAGAAAAAGGAGATCCTGCTGCATTGCATCATTCACGATCTATCGCAGCCGTTGGCGGCGATGCGCGGGTGCTTTGAATGTCTCGCAGCCGAGGAAACGACGGCCAAAGCGAAAGAATTCGTGGATATCGGGAAGCAGCAAAGCGAGCGGCAGGAAACGATGATCCGCGAAATTCTGCGCGCCTTCGCCGAGGATCTGAAAGCGGAAATCGATCCGGGAGGCGCAGGCCGCGATGTTCCGGATTTATTGCGTTGCGCGCGCGAATGTGTGGCGGCGTTTACGCCGGTGTTTGAGTCCAAGGGAGCGGCGATTGAATTGAGCGCTGCGATCAATCCGAGCGGCGGCTGGAAAGTGGCGGGCGACGCATCGCGGCTGCAGAGAATTTTTTCCAATCTGGTGGAAAATGCGCTGCGCTACGCGCCGCGGAATTCGCAAGTCACCATCGGGATCGAGGAAGACGGAAACTTTCTCGTTACTTCTATCGAGGACCAAGGCCCGGGCCTTCCAAAGGGCAGCACGCCCGCAAATATTTTCGCGCTTTTCGGTCAGGGCAAGGAAAGCGGGGGCAAGGAAGGCGGCGGCAAGGCCGGGCTGGGCCTCTACTTTTGCCGCGTGACCGTGGAGCGTTGGGGCGGCGCGATCGGATGCGAATCGCGAACCGCGGGCGGCGCTCGTTTCTGGTTCCGCCTGCCCAAGGCCGCGGCCAGCACGAAAGCGCCCGGGGCCAATGCAAAAACATCCGCCGCCACGCAGGAGCCTCGCGCGCTGGTTCCGCGAGGCACTGCGCCGGCGCCATCGCCGGAAATCGCAGCGCCGAAACTAGCGCCGCCGCTTCACATTCTTCTGGCCGAAGATCAGGAAGATGTCCGCGACCTCACCAAATACTTATTGGCGCAGCAAGGGCACCAAGTTGTGGCGGTGGAGAATGGCCGCGAAGCGCTGAATGTCCTGGCGAAAAAACATTTCGACGTGGTGCTGCTCGATGAAGAAATGCCCGTGATGGGAGGACTGGCGGCCGTTGAGTGGATTCGCGCTCACGAAAAAACGCGAGGCGGCCATCAATTCGTTCTGGCCGTCACCGGAAACACCACGGAAGCGGATCACCAGCGCCTGCTGCGCGCCGGGATGGACGCGTGCCTCGATAAACCGCTGCATCTCGCGGCGCTGAATCGCTTGCTCGCCGATGTGCATTTGCAGCGCGCACCCAGCTCCGAAGATACTCGTGGGCCGCAGAAGCGCGATTCCGCGCCGGTGGATTTACTCGCGCGCGTGGGCGGCGACCCGAAGCTGCTGCAGAAAATGATAAAGACGTTTCGCCGCGATTCGCTTCGAAAACTCGCGGAGATGAAGCAGGCGCTGGCGCGAAAGAATGCGATGGCGCTGGCCACAGCCGCTCATGCCTTGAAGGGATCGGCAAGCATCTTCGGCTCGGAGAAAGCCACGCGCTGCGCGCAAAAACTTCAAGAGATGGGCCGCAGCGGAAAAATTGCGCAGGCTGCCGGCGCGCTTCGCGAGCTGCAGGAAGAGATTGCGCATCTCCACGCGCAACTAAATGCCTACAGCGGCGCCCCGCCCTCCGCTCCATCGCGATCCGCAAAGTCAAAGAGGCAGCTCGCCAAAGCAAAGCCAAAAAGCAATCAGCGCAAACGATGATACTGTGGAGTGGAATTCCTAGCAGCGCCATTCTTCCAGGGAGCATCCCGATGCCCCATATACTCGTAGCCGATGATGACGAAACAACGCGGCAGTTTCTCCGCGGCATTCTGAAATCCGGCGGCTATACCGTCGCGACCGTCGCCGATGGCCAGGCGGCTTTGAAAGCGTTGCGCAAACAGAAATTCGATCTGCTTTTTCTGGATATCTGGATGCCGAAGATGAGCGGCCTCGATCTACTCGCGCAAGTGGAGGGCGAACGCGATCTGCCCAAGATCGTGGTGATGACCTCCGACAAAACTTCGGAGACGATGCTGCGTGTGCTGCGCGATCGCGTCTACCAGTTCGTGGCCAAGCCGTTCGACGCGGAAACCGTGCTGGAGTTGGTCAGTGATGCTCTGGCTTCGGACCCGGCCGCGCCGCCCATCGAAGTTCTTTCCGCCAAGCCGGATTGGGTGGAATTGCTGGTACCCTGCGAGCGATCGGTGGTGAATCGCGTGCGCGGTTTTCTGATGCAGCTGGAATCCGATCTGCCCACGGAAGTCCGCGAAAAAGTGGGCTACGCCTTCCGCGAGCTGCTCAATAACGCCATCGAGTGGGGCGGCCATCTGGATGCAAATCAAAAGGTGCGCATTTCTTTCGTGCGTACGGCGCGCTTGCTGATGTATCGCATTGACGATCCCGGCCCCGGCTTCCGCATCGAGGAGCTGAAACATGCGGCCATCAACGATCCGGAAGACGATCCGCTGGCGCACGCCCGAGTGCGCGAGGAAAAAGGGCTGCGCCCCGGCGGTTTGGGAATTTTCATGACCCAGTCGCTGGTGGACGAGCTGGTCTATAACGAAAAGCGGAATGAAGTGGTGCTGGTGAAATATCTCTGAGGGCAGCGCATCGAATTCGGCAACTGAATTCGGCAATCAAATCCGGCAATTGAATCCGGCGATCGAATGCGCTTCTAATCCTGCTCGAATTTGATTCTGATGGGTTGACCGGCTTGAAGACCCGCCGCTTGTTCTTCGTCAATGTAAAAGCTGCAGCAATAATATCGATCGGCCACGGGAATCTCGGATGACGCTTCTCGGCCGAGTGAAACTTGAATCCGATATTCGCGGTCCTGGCTCCAACTGCGGCTCTTGACCTTCTCGGTCACCTTGCCGGTCAAGGTGGCACTGGCCCGCGGTTGCGGTTCGCTGGAGCCGGCGCGATGGGATGGCGCCTCGCGCGTCAAGGCCGCCAACAAAACACTGGCCAGTTGCGATGAAATATCGAGCGCTGCGGGCGCAGCAGGCTGCGCAGCGAGAACTGGCGCCGGCTCCGGCTGCGGCCGGCGCAGCGACTCTAAATCCAACTTCCCGGCAACTTTCTCAATCATCGCGGCGCCGATCGTTGTGCTTCCTTCCGTGTAGCCCAACTGCAGCGCATTGAAGCAGAGATTATTGATACTCCGCGGTGTGCCTTTGCTGCGTTCTGCGAGCACCGCCAAAGCGTCCTCGGTGAACATCAGCTCGCCGCTCAGCCCGGCGGCGCGCAGCCGATGCTCGACGTAGCGGGCGGTCTCGGCGGCGCTCAACGGCGCGAGGCTTGCAAGAATGGCGATGCGTTGGCGCAATTGCGAAAGGCCCGGCCGCATGAGCGTATCCACCAACTGCGGCTGGCCCGCCAGAACGATTTGAATCAGTTTGCGGTGCGCCGTCTCGAAGTCGGAGAGCAGGCGAATGGTTTCGAGAACGGAATCCTGGAGATTCTGCGCTTCGTCAACAATGAGCACAAAGCGCCGGCCCTGCAACATTTCCTGAAAAAGCTGCTCGTTTAATTTCCGGTGCATGGCCACCACGTCCATGCCGGAGCTTTCGACGCCCAACTCGCCGAGCAAATAGCGCAGGAGTTCGCGGGAATTGCACTGCGTTTGGAATAGGAAAACGATGCGCGCTGAATCGCGGAGTTCCTCCATCAGTTTATTGAGCAGCGTGGTCTTGCCCATGCCGGGTTCCGCGATTAGGGTCATGAATCCGCGGAGGTCGCGGACGCCCTGCGAGAGCGAGGTCAGCGCTTCGCGATGCACGTCGCTGAGATAGAGATAGGCCGGGTCCGGAGTAACCTGAAAGGGCTGTTCGCTCAGACCGTAGAACGTCAGGAGACTCGCGGAGATCGGTTCGTCCGGCGGAGCGGCGAGCGGCGATGAGTCTGGCGCTGGTCCCGCAGCGATGGGCAACATGTCCGGCAATGCGTCCTGTACCGCCTCAGCAACTTCCTGAACGGACATTTCCGGAAAGTTTGCTTCCGGAACGTCCGCTCCCTGAACGGCATGTTCTTGAATGGCCATTTCCGAAGCCACGATTTCCTGAATGGCGATTTCCTGGGTGGGCGTTTCCTGGATGGCTATTTCCGGAACGAAAATATCACTGCTTAGCAGCTCTGGATCAGCCGCGACAACTGCGCCAACAGTCGCGACAGCTTCCGCTACCGGCTGAATCATCAGAGCGGCCTTGCCCAGATTGGGATCATAGAGCGCGAGCGCAGTCGGTCCGCAGATCCGGCAGATCGCGTTGCCGACGGGATTCGAGGCGGCCGGCTCTATCTCTTCAGGCGGCGTGCAAATCGCAGCGGATGCCGCATTTTCTGACGGCGCTTCAGCAGACAGATACGGAAGAGGCGCAATCTCCGCCTCAGCATTTGCCCCAGACTCAATTTCACAGAACCATTCCGGCGTCACCGGTTCCGCCGACATGCTTTCGGAGGCGCCAGCCGGAATGTCTATAGAAACGTCCCTCGACACCAGGTTTAGCGCGAGTTCATCTCGATCGTGCCACCACAAAGTGCCCTCCAATTTGGCTTCTCGCAAGCCGATCAGGCAGTTTCGCGTAGGGATGCCACAGCCTATCTCGCAAGGTCAATTGTAGGTAAGGATAGCGGCACGGCCGATGGGCGACTGGCTTCATATTGCTGCCCCAAAAGTACTAGAACTAGCCCTCCCGACGCCCCTGAGAGCGGGCTGGTTGCGGCACGAGGCTCTCTCAGCAGGCGCTAAACTGGGCTGAAAAGCGGTGAATAGGGGGAGTGCGAAGGGGGAGGCTCTAAAATCTCGGTCGTCGCGCTAGGCGTTTGCCAGAGCGCTTTGGATGGCGATCTCGCGTTCGAGAAAGGAAAGCGAAATCGCCACTCGCAGCGTCAATCCGAAAATTGCCGCCGGCAAAAGCCGCGCCGACTCTTACTGGACGGTGTAGCTCAGCGTGTGCGTAGTGCCCAGCGCCGCCGCCCGTCACATTATTGATCGTCACGGTCGTCACGGTTCCCACCGCACCCGAAACCGTGATGGGGAAGTAGCGGTAAGGATTGCCCGGCAAAAAGCTCACCGTACCGGTGGTGGTCGCGCCCGTCGGAGCGCGCACCGTGTATTGAACGGTCACGGTGTCGGTCGGAATCGCGCTCAGCGAAAGCACCGGAAAGTACGCGCCCGCTGGTCCGGCATGCGATGAAGAAACAAACTCTGCCGTGGGAGTCGCCGACGTCACATTGAACATCGCGGAGTTTGCCCAACTCGGGCAGTCCCCCTTCAAATATGCGCCCGCCTGCACCATTACGTTGGCGGATACCTGGAATGGACCGGTATAAATCGGCGAGTCCAATCCAAGGCGTGCGCCACCAAGTGTGTAGCGGATGGTGGCGTTCGGATTCTCGCTGGTGATGGTAACCATCACCGGATCCGTGCCCATCGTCGAGAGACGCGGGCTAATTTCCGGAGCCTGCAGCACGTCCGCCGGCGAGGTAATTACATAAGTCCCCACCCCGTCGGGAATCGAAATCTGCGTCACAACTTTGCCGGTGGGATCGTAGTGCTTATATCGCGGGTCCATCATGACCGTCTGCGTGCTGCCGGTCATATTCAGATACACCGCTCCGTTGTTAAACGTGCGGGAATAAAGCCGGTAACCCACTCCAGCGGAAGATAGCTGCGTGCTCTTCGCCAATTGCGTTGGAAAACCGAGCGCGGATCGTCATCGGCATCCACGCGGAAAGATTCGTGCTCACGTTCGTCGTCGGGTCGCCCGGCGCGAAGAAGAAATTCGGTCCCTTCAGCAGCGAGTAAATTGCGAACGAGGTGAGTAATGCATTCGAATCGCCCTGTGGCAGCTTCGCGCGGATGATCCCGATTTTTCCTTGCGCGCCGATCCAGCTGAATCCACTGAAAATCTGCTGGTACCACGCGTTGCGATGGTAAGCGGTGCGGTCCGTTATCCAGCTGTAGACGTCTTCCGAAAGAGCGCCCGGAACGCTGTTGTACACTTCCTGGAATTTGCTGGGATCAGAAATCGAGCCGACGTTCGGCAGCGTCTTGACGTCCGGCGCAACCTGCTTCAACTGGTCAAAGAAGGACGCCACGGAATCCAGGTAAGCTGCCTCGGTTTGTGGGAACGGCGAATCCCACTTCACGTTGGAGATGAACTTTTTCGAGTCATCCAGCACGCCAAGCACGCCCCAGCTGAAGGCGCACTCATCGAGCTCGAACCAAACGTTGTGCACCGTATAGGACGGCGCCCAAACGATCGGGCGAATGTAACGGTTAATCCAGAAATTGACGAAGCGCGGATCGCCGACGTTCACTGCATACTGCCAGTTCTTCGTCGGCGCTGTCGCGATTCCATTCACCAAACCGAGCGACCAGCTGAAAACCACCGGGCGCTTTTTTCCTGCATACGTGGCGGTGACGAAAATCGGCGCCTTTCCGGCGGCCACCTGCTGCGACTCATAGGTCTTCAGGCCGGAATAAGGAAAGCCTCGGACCATGGTGTCGTCACTGGACGAAAATTTGTCGAAACGCGCGAAGTAAACCGACAAGGCGCTGGAATCGAGTGAACCAAGCGGCGCGGAGCCGATAAAAGCGCCGTACTGGTTGTAAGAGAAGCCGTTGGGAGTCTGAAATACCGAACCCGCTTCTTTATCAATCACGGTGCGGTATTGTGCTTGAGCGCTGAGGAACGGCAGAACGAGCAAGGCCATCAAGACTGCGATTCGCGATTTCATCACTTTCGGCTCCAATAATCCGGAAAATCCTCGGCGCGCTAAAGGCATCGGCGGCCATTTACTACTTTTTTATGCCGCGGGCAGATTAGCATGATGAAAAATGGAAGAACTACTGGTCAGCGGAACAGTCTTAGTTCAGCTATGCGTTTCCAGTAGGTCCGTCTGACCGGGCAGTGCCAGGGAATGTGGCACTAATCGTTTGGTACGCCGGTGCGGCTGAGCGGCCCCAGTGGGGGAAAGTTGGGCTACATTAAACTTGGGCGGTCCTTTGGTCTTCCCTCCCATACCTACGGATCGGCTATTCGATAGTGGGTCCGGGCTGCGTTGAGGCGCAACGCGAACAATGGCTGGCGTCTACGATTACCGCTTGGTGGCTCTCTCCGTGGTCATCGCCATTTGTGCTTCCTACGCGGCGCTTGACTTGACCGGACGAATCACGGCGGCCAGCGGGCGAATCCGCGTCGCCTGGTTGGCGGGCGGCGCCACTGCAATGGGCCTCGGCATTTGGTCTATGCACTATGTCGGGATGCTGGCGTTTAGCCTGCCGGTTCCCGTCGAGTACGATTGGCCGACCGTAGCGCTCTCGCTGCTGGCCGCGATCTTTGCTTCCGCCGCCGCACTATTTGTGGTGAGCCGCCAAAAGATGGGGTGGTTCAGGGCCTTCATCGGAAGTGCAGTTATGGGATGCGGGATATCGGCCATGCACTACATCGGCATGGCGGCGATGCGCTTGCGCGCGAGTTGTACTTACGATCCGTTTTTTTTGACCCTCTCGATCGTCTTCGCGATTGTGATTTCTTTGGTCGCCCTGTGGCTTGCCTTTCATTTTCGAGAAGAGGAGAAAACCTCGCCTTTGCTGAAAACCGCCAGCGCCGTGGTGATGGGTGCGGCCATACCGGTGATGCATTACACGGGAATGGCGGCGGCGCATTTTGCGCCTTCGTCACATGCGCCGGATACTTCGCACGCCGTGAGCACGTCCACGCTGGGATTTTTCGGCGTCACTTCGGTCACGCTGCTGGTGTTGGGGGTAGCGGTGCTCACTTCCGCCTTCGATCGGCGTTTTTCCGCGCAGCGCTTGCAGCTTATCGCCAGCGAAAGACGGTTTCGCGGTTTGCTCGAGGCGGCTCCCGATGCGATTTTGGTGGTGAAGCAGGATGGCAAGATCGCGCTGGCGAATGTACAAACCGAAAAGCTATTCGGGTATCGTCGCGAAGAGCTCCTCGGCCAGCACCTTGAATTGCTCGTGCCGCAACGGTTCCGCGAAAAACATCCCGAACATCGCTCTCACTTTTTCCATGATCCTCGCGTACGGCCGATGGGAGCCGGCCTCGAGCTCTATGGTTTGCATAAGGACGGCCACGAATTTCCGGTGGAGATCAGCCTCAGCCCTTTACAAACTTCGGAGGGCCTGCTGGTAACCAGCGCGATCCGCGACATCACCGAACGCAAACTGGCCGAGCTGAGCTTTCGAGAGTTGTCGGGGCGGCTGCTGGAGCTGCAGGAGGAAGAGCGCAGCAGGATCGCCCGCGAGCTGCACGACAGCGCGGGCCAGATTATCGCCGCCATCAATATGAAATTGGCTGTTCTCGCCCATGAAGGCGGGAATGGGCCCGACTCAAAGCTGGTTGCGGAAAGTTTGCAGCTCCTTGGCGATCTGTCCACGGAGATTCGAACCGTCTCGCATTTGCTTCATCCTCCGATGTTGGATGAAGTCGGGCTTGCGTGCGCGCTGCGACTCTACCTCGAAGGATTTGCCGAACGCAGCAAGGTGCATGTGAACTGGGAAATCCCGGAAAATTTCAAAAGCCTGTCGCATGAACTGGAGACTGCCGTTTTTCGCATCGTGCAGGAATCTCTCACCAACCTACACCGTCATTCCGGAAGCGCCGTTGCACGCGTGCTGATTTCGCAGTCCGAGCACGACCTTTGCGTGGAGGTGCAGGACGAAGGCAAAGGCATATCGGCCGTGAAGCGTTCGGAAATGGAGCTGCCCGGAAAAGCCGGGGTGGGATTAAGAGGAATGCGGGAAAGAATCCGTCAATTGGGCGGGACCCTGGAAATTAATTCTCCGGTCAATGGAAAAGGCACCGCCGTCGTAGCTCGTTTCCCCGTCGAACGCAATTAACCAGTATTTCGCACTCCCCTAAAACGGAACAGTTTGCGACCAGATCTGCATGCTGGCGCCGTCGCGGGTGTCTGACCACGCGGCGTGAACCAGGCCGTCTGGTCCGGATGCGAGTTGCGTGTAGTCGCCGAAGTAAGCGCAGTCGGGGAAACCATTGCATGGATTAAAAGGAACATCGTTGACCGCTTTTTGGATTGGAAAGCTGCGGCCTCCGTCGAAAGATTTTGCGACAAAGTATTCGACGTCGGAATTGGCGGCGTCGTGACGGTCGTCATACCAGCCGACGTAAACGCCGCCGCCGGGCGTGGCGGTGGCCCAGGCGAAGAAATGATGCTTCCCATTGTTGGACGCATCGTTGTTAACGCGCGTCACGCGCGAGGCTGCGGTATTGACGTCAACGGTCGCGAGATAAACGCTCGGCGTGATCTCGGGATTTCCGCCGGCTACTTGATTCGCTGAAAACGCGCAGTAGGCCGTGTGACCGTGGATTCCGCAGCCAGGAATTACCGCGCCGCTGTCGGTGAATCCCCAGTTGGGATTCCCGAGGCCGTTGTAGACAAACGTCGCGACCGGACTTGCGGCCACGGTCCATACCCCACCGCTTTGCGTGGCTTCCCACATCGTCATCGTCGGAGTGTTGGTGAAATCGTCGAAGAAGATGTGCGGCGTGCCGGCTGCATCGATCACCATGTCGGCGAACTCCGCGTTCGTAAGCGCCCCGCTCACCAACGCCGGCTCGCTGAACGGCGTGCCGGGTCCCGAAGAATGTGATTCCAGAATCGCCGAGCCGAAACTCGGAATTGTGGCGGAGCCGTCGGTGCAACTCCCGGACGGAAGATTGCAGAAAAACTGATAATAAACGTACGTCGTTCCGGCATTCGGACTGTTCGGATTCGAATCGGTGGAGTTGAGCGGCTGGCCCAACGTGCCATCGCAGATGAACGGGCCATCGAAGGGGCCGCTGCAGGATTGCGCGTCAATCAATGTGGGCTGAATGTCCGAGTAGGCGCCGCCGGCGAAGCCCTCGACTTCGTCCACCTCGGAATCGAGATTCAGATAATTGTTGTTGAAGTCCAGGATCAGGTTGCCGCCCAGCGTGGAGAGGTGGGAGTTACCGGCATCGTCGAACGAGATTCCCGGGTTTACTTGGAATGTAAGCGGCGCGCCGCCGGTGTTGGGATCGAGGCCGCCGACCATCATGTCATCCGTCCAGTTTCTGCCGCGGTTTTCGGAGACGTGGTAGATCATGCGCGTCTGGTTCACGCGAAAGTCGTTGGACATCACCACCCAGGTGCGCGGGTTGGTTGGATTCACGGCCGAAGCGACTCCCGCTTTTGGCCAGGGATTGCGATCCTGGTTCACTTGCACATTTTCGAAGCGGTTTCGCGCCGGCGCGTTTTGCCCGATCAGTGCATTCGATTTCGCGCGGGACGCGTGCAGCGCTTTGGCGCCGCCCGGCGGCAGGATTACGCCGCTGAGGTTGAATGGAGCTTTGTGATTTTTCTTCATCCACGCCACATAACTCGCTACCTCCTTGAAGGGCGCCGGCTTGGTCTGCCCGTAGAGCGGCGCGGCAATCAGCAGCAAGAGCGCCGTGCTTGCCAGCCTGGCGTAGAGCGAGAATCGGCAATCGCTTCGGGTCATGACGGCTCCTTCTTCCTTCGTGGCGGGGAGGCGCGGTTAGGAAGCGTAGATAGGATCAAGAATGAGAGCGCAGATTATTCTCTTCGCGAGGATTGTTGTCAATCTCGTCCTAGTACTCGATTAATTAGCGGAGAAGCACGCCAGGAGACGAGGCAGCGGTGGAAATAAGGGCAAAACTGTTTACCGCGCTGGGCAGATTTATGGCCGAGATGTGGGAGTCCGCCTCAGACGGACCCCTCTACGTTGACTCGGTTCACCCGGCGGCGCGGGACGAGGCGCCAGCCGGCTGACGCAAGCTATTGATTGTACTCGCCCTCTTTCCGCGGGCCCATCGAGCTCACAGTAATCGTTCCGCGCAACACGTCCTTCGCATCTTGCGGCGGCGGAGGATTCGAGTTGACCGGCAAGGGCACGACCGTGATGGTGGTGTTCGATACCGCCGGCGTAAACGGCCCGTTATTGCCCGGGGTGCAGACGAGGTGATCGTTCGTCTCGCCGACGAAGGCATTGGCAAGCGCGCCGCTCACGATCGTCCAGATCCAACAGGCTCGCGTGCAAACAAAAGAAACCTGGCCATTGTCCGCGACGCTGGAGGTTACGGGTACGACGCCATACTGATTGGCGGCAAAGGTGATTTGGATTGTGTCCGTCTGTGGTGCTCCGAATTTTGCTGGTGCTGGTTCTGCCATTTGGGATTCTCCTCTTAATGATTCGGCTTCTTGGCGTTCGGCCGGAAATTCGGGTCGGTCAAAAGATTTTGCAGATCGGGCGAGTCCTTGAGCCCGTCGAGAGAATACCCCTTTTGCACGGCTCTCTCAATGTACTCAAGGGCCCGGGGACGGTCGCCGAGATTCTCATACGTTTCGCCCGCAAGTTCAAGCACGTCGGGATCATCGGGCGAGCGCGCCAGCGCCGCCTGCACGCGCGTGAGCGCCTTATCGCGCAACCCTTCCTGCGCGTAAAGAGTCGCCAAGGACACCTGCGTCAGCGCCTCTTGCGGTTCGAGCCTCACCTTCTGTTCCAGCAGACTGATGGCATGCTCGCGCGCCGGTTTGGCATTCTCTTTTTGATCGAGCGCCATGTAAGCAGCCATCAGATTGGCCCACACCAGATAATTCTGGTCGTTCAATTGCAAAGCCTTCTGGCTCATGGCCACGGAATCGGCATAGCGTTTTTCGCTCTGGTAAAGGAAGGCCAGATTCGAATACGCGGGATAACTGGGCCCCAGCTCGATGGATTTTTTCAAGGCCGCCTCGGCTTGCGGCAAGTCTGTCGCATCTCCGCGATTGAGATGCGCGGCGCCCAGGTTGATGTACACCACGGCGTTATCCGGCGTCAGTTGCGCCGCATGCTCAAATTCCGTGATGGCCTCGGCATATTTCCTCTGGCGGTTATAAAAATTGCCCAGCGTGTTGTATCCATCCCAGAAGTCCGGCCGCAGCGCGACGCCCTTTTTATACGCCGCTTCGGCCTCCGCCACCCGGCCCATCCTTTCATACACGTCCGCCGTACCCATCAAGGCATCGGCATTGTGCGGATCGAGTTGCAGAGCGTGCTGGTATTCCTGCAAGCCGAGATCGAACTTGCCGGTGCCGGCGTGCACGCGTCCGAGCGTAACGTAAGCCGCGGGAAGGCGATCGTCGAGCTGCAAAGCATGGCTGCAATTCGCCGATGCTTCCTCAATCCACTTGGGATTGGGATCCACCGCATTTTTCAGGCGGTAGGCTTCGCCAAGCTCGGCAAAACCGAGCGCGAATCGCGGATCGCTTTTCACCGCGTTCTCGAGTGCGGTGATCGCTCGATCGAGATTGCCCGGAGTGTCGTAGCGCAGCACGTAGCCTAGAGCTTTCAAGTACGATTCGTAAGCCGCTGGGACGACGGATCCGCCTGTGGCCCGCAACATTTCGGCGGTGACGTTGATGTTCATCAATTTCGCGAGCTTCGCGACGGCTTCATCCTGCAGCGTGGCCAGATCGCCGGCGCGGTCTTCGAGCGTCGCGGAGCCGATCTGCCGCAGATCTTTCGTATCAATCAGATTGACGGTCAGCTGCACATCCTGGCCATCGCGCGAGATGCTCCCCTTCACCACCACGTTCGCGCCCCACTGCCGCAGCGCGGCCCCGGGATCAGCAATCTTGCTGCGACGCACTTCGCTCGACGGCACCACCCACAGCGATTTGCCGCCCACATCGAGCTCCGACAATTTCCCGGTGAGGCTGTCCATCAATCCTTCGGCGAGAGGCTCATTCGCGGGATTGTTGCCGATATTGTCGAAGGGCAGCACCGCAATGTGCTCCTCAGCCGGCGTGAGCAGGCCGCGGCTCAGGCGGCTTCGGAGGTAGGGAACGAAAAGCAGGCCGATCACCACGCAGAGCGTGATGCCAATGCCGGCAACGAGCCACCATCGTCCTGTGCCGGGCTTGCGCGTCGCTGCGGGAACCCACGCGGACTGCGACGCGTGGCTCAAATATTTTTGAAACTGCGCCGATTTCAGCGAGACGGTCGGCGCCGACAGATCCACGGTTGATTCCGGCGTCAGAGAATCGCGCACGACCTCCAGATCCTTGCGCAGTTCCGCGCAACTCTGGTAGCGGTATGCAGGGTCTTTGGAGAGCGCGCGGTAAACGATCTGCTGCAGTTCAGGCGGCACTTTTTCCATCGGCCGCGGCGGATCGTTCAAGATGGCCACGACGGTCGCAGGCACATTGTCGCGCCAGAACGGATTTTCGCCGCTGAGCATTTCCGCAAGAACTACGCCGAGCGCCCAGATATCGGTCCGCGCGTCCACCGGCTTGCCCAACGATTGCTCCGGCGACATATAACCGACCGTTCCGGACGTTCCACCCGTCTGCGTCATGCTCGCCGATGTCACCACGCGAGCCAGGCCGAAATCCACGATCTTCGCCAGCCCATGCTGCGTCAGCAGCACATTAGAAGGCTTCACGTCGCGATGCACCACGTTGCGCGCGTGCGCCGCTTCCAGACCCCGCGCCATCTGGATCGCGATGTCCACGGCTTCGCGGAAGTTCAGCGGACCGCGGCGAATCTTTTGCGTCAGCGATTCGCCTTCGTAAAACGCCATCACGATGAACGCGCGATCGCCCGCTTCTTCCACGCCGTGGATTACGCCGATGTTGGGGTGATCGAGCGAAGACGCGGTGCGCGCCTCCTTCAGGAAGCGCTCTTTATCTTTCTCGCTCGCATTTAAATCGGCAGGAAGGAATTTCAGCGCGACGGTACGTTCGAGCTTTAGGTCGAGCGCCTTATATACCACGCCCATGCCGCCCGCGCCGGCCATTGCCAGAATCTGGTAATTGCCGACCCGTTCTCCGGCTCTTAAATTAGTATTGGTCTCGGGCATGCCCGTTTCCCGCGTTTAGTTCCGGGTGCGGCACGCAGATTCATTGCTGCGAACTACGCTGCTGCGGCGTGATGGGCGTAATTTTAAGCTGCCAGCTTCCAAGACTGCAACAAATCTTAATCTCCGTAAGCCGCCCAAGATCCTGAACTCCTCCGCCGCATGGATCTACTCCAGAATTGGTCCGCTGCGCTAGCGAATGGATGAAGGGACTTCGGTTTGCCGCCGAAACCCCTTCAGTTCGAGGTGCTGCCGACTCCGCCCGCGCGGTCGAGCTATCGAAACGTCAGCCTCTCCGCGTCGCTGTGAATCGAAGCCGGAACGATTGAGCCCGGCACTCCGTCCACGGGCGGGTTATCAAGTTCGGCGACGATTGTGTGCATGGTATCTCCGAAATTGCTTATGACCAGCATCAGCTTGACCATCATCCCGTTGGGGAAAGTAATCGCCGCGCTTCCGGTGCAATCCGAATTGATCTGATACGTTCCGATCTCACCGCCATGGAACGAACCGGAAGGTCCGACCGGCGAGCCGTTTGCCATCACAAAGTCTTCCTGTTGCAGCTTTCCCTGGCCATCAAAATGCGCCATGGCAACGCCGTCGCGGATCACCGGCGGAGCCTGGAGGCCGTTTGGCCAAGCCTCGCCAGAAACCCTGAATCCCCAATCTCCCTGGATAGTTCGATTGTTACACCCGAGGTTCGGCAGCCCGGGTGCGGTCTGCGCCATCGCGGCGCCGCTGAAAGCCAACAACAGAATTGCGCCTACTGCGAATCTTACATGCCAAATTTTCATTTGTGTCTCCTTGGTTTCTGGAGCAGTTGCTCCTCCTTGCATCTATGCCCAAGCGGCGGCCCGCTACAATGGAGCGCGCCTGAATTCTTCCTGTCGGCGGAATGTACCTGTAAGTGATAGGAACACCGGACATAGGTCACTTCCTTTAATCGCATGTACAATTCCGCCAGAGGGACTCCCGCAAGATGGCGCCCGAAATATGGCGGTTTGAGGATTTTGAAATGGATGCAGGCGCGTTCGAGTTACGCCGGGCGGGCCTTACCGTGCGCCTCGAGCGAATCCCCTTCGAGCTGCTGCGCCTCCTGATCGAACAACGCGGGCAGCTCGTCACCCGTCAAGAAATACTCGATCGAATCTGGGGCAAGGACGTCTTCCTCGACGCCGACAACGCCATCAACACGGCAATACGGAAAATCCGCCAGGCCCTCAAGGACAATCCTGAATCGCCGCGTTTCATTCACACGATCCCCGGCAAAGGCTATCGGTTTAACCCGTTGGTGATTCAAGAGACCGCGCCTCGCCCGCGTGTTATCGAGGAGCTCGCACCGGGAGTTGTTGTCAACACAGACGCCGTAGCTTCTCGAGAGATGGCCGTCGGCGGAGCCCCAAAAACGCGACGTCGGTTGGTGGCGATTGGGCTTGCGATCCTAATCGTAGCGATCGTGCTGTTTGCCGTGCACTCAATTGGCCGGAGCGCAAAACAAACGCCCAGCAAGATCATGCTCGCGGTGCTGCCTCTTGAGAATTTGAGCGGCGACCCGGGCGAAGAATATTTCGCGGATGGCATGACCGAGGAAATGATCACGCAACTCGGCAGCCTCGATCCGCAGAAATTGGGCGTGATCGCGCGTACCTCAGCCATGCAGTACAAGGGGACGCGGAAGAACACGGCGCAGATTGCAAAGGAACTCGGCGTGCAATACCTGCTCGAAGGCAGCATCCGACGGTCAGGCAATCGCGTGCGAGTGACGGCTCAGCTAATTCAGGCAAGCGATCAAACGCACCTTTGGGCCGAAAATTACGATCGGGACCTCAGCGACGTGCTTGAACTTCAGAGTGATGTCGCCCGAGCCGTGGCGGCCAAGATTCAAGTTGAGCTTTCGCAAGAGGCCAAGTCACGCCTCTCCGGGGCGCCGCGAGTTACCCCACAAGCCCACGAAGCCTATCTTGAAGGCCGCCAGGCATGGAATCTGAGAACTCCACCGGGAATCGAGCGCTCGATTGTGGATTTTACCCGAGCCATCGCGGTTGACCCGAACTATGCGCTGGCGTATGCCGGACTTGCCGACGCGTACAATCTCGCCCCTGTCTTCGGCATCGCTACCCCGGTGGAGGCATTTCCGAAGGCCGAAGCCGCCGCAGAGCGCGCTCTTTCAATTGACGAAGGGTTGGGACAAGCCCACACCGCGCTGGCGTTCGCAAGAGCACATTTCGACTATGACTGGGTCGCTGCTGAACACGAATTCCGGAGAGGCATCGAACTCGATCCGAATTCCGCAGATGCGCACCTCTTCTATTCAAATAGCTATCTTTCTCCGTTGAGCCGTCACGAGGAAGCCATCACGGAAATGAAAAGAGCGCTGGAGCTCGATCCTCTTTCGGTTCCCTTGCAATCGTTTTTCGGACGGACGTACGTCTGGGCGCGCCGCTACGACGATGCGCTCGCGCAATACCTCCACTGCATGCAGATGGATCCGAGTTTTGCGCTTAACCACGAGCGGCTATCGCATCTCTACGCGCACCTGGGGAAGTTCGACGACGCGATTACGGAAGACGCGAAGGCGCGCGTGTTTTCTGGACAAGACCCGGCCAAGGTCTTGGCGGACGAACAAACGTTACGGGAAGCCACAACGTCTGGCGGCGCGCACGCATTCTGGTCGGTTCTGCTTGCGCGCGCCGGCCAAAAAGAAAACCCACCGGAGGCATATGCGAACGACTTCGGCCGGGCCATCATTTACGCGGAGCTTGGGCAGCAGACTCAGGCGCTCAACTCGCTTGAAGAAGGCAGCGCAAAGCGCGATTTGCCGATGACCGAACTCGCGATCACAGCGGAGTTCGATGGTATGCGGGACGCCCCCAATTTTCAGAATTTGCTGCGCCGCACTGGTCTTCGCAAGTAAAAACCCGCCGGCGGAATTTTCAGAGGTAGAACCGCAACTGAGGCCACATCTGCGCCAGTGGCATCTTTGGCCGGCGGCAGAGATAAACTGCCACACCAATCTCGTTGGGCATCGCGTAGCGGTTCGAGATCGTCGCTACCTGGCGCGCGTCTCCGAAGAATCCCTTGATCCTTTCAGAGTTATCGCCAAACAGAATCACGCATTCACCCGTGTATTCGCGGCTTCCCCAGAAGAAGTAACTATTGTGAGGGCTGATCGCTTTCGGAAGACCATACGCCGCGCCAAATTCGTCGATCGCTCCGGCCTCTCCGTAGTTGCCCGCTAAAATTGCGCAGCCGCGCCGATCCGCAGGCGGCAGCGCGTTGTACACATCCGCGATCTTCGCCGTCATCTCCGGCCAGCCGAACATGTCCGCATAGAGTTGCGGGAGCTCACTCGTCGAATCGTGCTCCGTTTTTATCTCTTGCGTCAACGGCAGCAAACGCTGGTACCGCGCGAACAGCTCGACAGGCAGGATCGGCACACCGAACGGCAGCGTAATCAATCCCGCCAGAATCAAGACGATGAAATACGCGCTGCCGCGCCACCGCCTCCCTGGCGACCAGAGGAACGGCTCAAGAGCCACTCCCCCGGCGGCAAAGAGCAATGCATAAGCCGGAAGCAGATAGTAAGCTTTTCCGTTCATGCTCGCGAAAATCACGAGAACGCACACGAACGCGTAACCAAGAACGCGAAATCGCTTTCCTCGCTCCGCGGCGAAATACCAGGTCAGCCCGCCGAGACCAACGGGCAGCAACACCGGGCTCATGAACAGCACCTGTTCCCAAAGAAACTGGCCCGGGGACAGAAGATTTGTCTTGAAGGCGCGATCGTTGCGCACAACCTCGATTTGCGGCCAATGGTTCTGCACCTGCCATATTAGGTTTGGCAGAAAAATCCCGAGAGCGATCGCGGCGCCGAGCCAAATCCATTTCTTGCGGAATTCGCGGTGGCCTCCTGCCGCCAGTAAGCCAACCACGATTCCGAAGCCGAAGACCAGCATCGTGTGCTTGTTCAGCAGCCCCACTCCGGCGAGCAATCCAAACCACAACCACAGATGCTGCCCGCCCCCGTTCGCGACGCGCGCCATCAGCAACGCACCGAGCGTCCAGAAGACTGGCTCAAATGCGTTCATTGATAGGAAGCTGTTCATCGCCAGGATCGCCGGTGCGAACAGAGTCGAAGCCGCGGCGAGACACTGCGCGAACCGCCCTCCACCCAATTCGCGCGCCAGCAACCCGGCGAGAAAAACGAGCGCGGCGCCGGCCAGCGCGGGAAATATTCGGGCTGCGCCAAGAGACGTTCCGAAAACGTGTTCCGACAACCATGCAACGCCAGCAATCAAGGGCGGCTGGTCCACGTAACCCCACGCCAAGTGCCGGCCACACGCCAGATAGTAGAGTTCGTCGCGAAAGAAGCCGTAGCGCCCGATCCCGGCAAGGTGCGCGCCAAATTTCAAGAAGGCGAAAGAAAGCAGGATCGCAGTGTCCGCGACGACGGCTGGAATGGCCGCGCGGAACAACTCATCGGATTCGGCCGTGGTATTCGACACCAGTTCAGGACACTCTGGCGGTTCTTTCCTCACCGTTCGTCTAGCAACTCTAAACCTGCGAGCCGGACATCTTCGATTGAGCTCCTAGCGGTTCGCGGAACGGATCCATCGGAATCGGCGAGTACTCGACCTCGATGATCTCGAGATGCTCCGTCTTCGCTGGCGCGCGCAGGTCCACACGGTCGCCGGGGCTCGCCTTCATCAGCGCATTGGCGAGAGGCGAGCGCCAGCTGATGTAACCGCGGTCGACGTCCACCTCGTCGATGCCGACGATCGAGACGACGTGTTCGAGGCCGGCGGCATCCTTGTAAGTCACGGTTGCGCCGAAGAAGACGCGCGTAGCGGCAGACCCTGCCCGCGGAGCTGCGGGATCGACGACCACGGCCGCGTCAATGCGTTTCGTGAGAAAGCGAATCCGCGAATCGATCTGGCCTAACCGTCGTTTGCCGTAGTGGTAGTCGGCGTTTTCACTGCGGTCCCCGTTACTGGCAGCCCACGCCACAACCTCCACCACCGCGGGCCGCTCGCGGCTCAGTAGGAACAGATGCTCGTCTTTCAACCGCTGCAATCCGGCGGGCGTGATGTAGTTCTTGAGCGTCGGCCCCGCTGGCTCCGGCCGAGGTCCTCGGAGCGGCCGCTTTTCTCGCATTTGCCAATCTCTCATGGGATTTCGTGTACTTGTGGGTGACCCAACCTCGGAAGGTCCGCTCCTCAGTTCCGGCGTACGCGGGCTAGACGTAGAATGATACACGGTCATTCCTGTAGCACTCTATAAAATGTGGTGATCCGTCCGATTGCATCAATTCAAGCGGTTAGGATCAGAACACAAGTGCGAAGTCTCATTACTTTGCGCCTTTCGGCTTTCGGACGCCGCCCACATAACCAACATTTATCGGCGCATCCGGCGTGAGTTCGACGCGCTTCGGCTTGAAGGCCAGCTGCAAATTCTCTTCACATAGCTGCTTTGGATTTTCACCCGCTGCTTCATCTGGTCCCACAGTGGTGTCGGACATGAGCCCTCCTCGATTGGACTTTTCTAGCGAATTCCGCACTCAATGAAACGATGGCGTCCCATGAGCGATCGTCTTAGCGATCCCAGAAGCTTCATTATTTTCAGTGACGCCGAAGATGTCGAGTTCGGTGACAGCGCGCGCAGAGTGTGATCAGGTTCTCTTCGGCATCATCTCCTGACTGGCCACGTTGCGCCTCTGCACCAAATCCCTCGCCAGCGCGAAAGGTACCAGCTTCGCCAATCATCTCCGAGAGAAAATTGCCTGTAACGAGTGATTCCTGGTAGGGAACTGATGCCGCGGAAATCGGGATTTTATGGCCGTGGCGGCGTGCCACTAAATTCTCGACTGGCGGTTGGGTGCCCTTCGCTCGAAGTCTAGAGCGTGCTCGGTTTCACCGCGCCACCGCGGCTCGCGATCTCGCGGTCGAGCGAATCCCGCAAAATCGCCACCTGCTGTGCTAGCACGCGGCTGCGCTCGTTGAGCTTTGACACCCAGGAGAATAATTCGATTACCAGCAACGTCAAGCCGAAGATGGCCAGCAGAAATAGTGCCGACGGCGAATAAGGAATTCCGAAAAGCTCGGCAATCTTGAAACGATGTTTAAATCCAGCGGCGACGCCAGCAACAGCATGTGGTAGACCCTACGCCACTCCCTCAACAATCGAATCCCCGGCCGCCGTGGGAATGATCCGCGAGAGTTTCCATCCCGACGCTTCCAACAATTTGCGGAATTCTGGTTCAGTGCGTTCGCGTCCGCTGGGGAAAATCAGCATTTGCAAATCCAGAAATTTTCCGGGAGAGAAGTCGTTGCCCGGCTGAATCACGCAATCTACCACCAACAACTTTCCGCCGGGATTTACGCCTTGGCGGCAGGCTTTTAGAATTTTGACGCAGGCATCATCCGGCCAATCATGAATGATGTGTTTCATAATGTAGGCATCGGCGCCTGCAGGGACCGAAGAGAACATATCGCCGGAGGCCAGCGTACACCGGTCCATATATGGCTTGAGGGCACCTGTTTTAGCTCCCTCCAGCACATGGGGTACCTCGTAGAGCGTGCCTTTCAAGTGCGGATTCCGCCCGAGCAGCGTGGCCAGCAGAAGGCCGTGGCCGCCGGCGACATCGACAATGTTTTGTACGCTGGCAAAGTTGTAGGCATCGGCCACAGCGGGGCCATCAATGCTGGAAAGCCCGGTCATGGCATTGTCAAAAATCCGCGATTCCTCGGGATTGTGCTTCAGATACTCGAAGATGGTCATGCCGTAAATCTCGTCGAGTGCCTGCTTTCCGGTGCGCACGCAATATTCCAGCCTGGACCATCCCCGCTCGTGCCATTCCCGGCCGGTCATGATGGCGAGCCCTCGTAGGCTGGGGTGCGCGTTGGTGCGCAGAACGGCCGACATGGGCGTCTGTGAGAATTTCTTGTCCGACCCTTCCGCTAGGACTCCAACGCAAGCGGTGGCGCGCATGAGGCGGTAGAGCGCGTCCGGTTGAGCGCCGGTTTGGGCAGCTAATTCCTCAGCTGATTTCGCCCCGTTTTCGAGCAAGTCGGGGATTCCAAGCTGCGCCAGGCACGACACCGCGCCGGCAACATACGCACCGTTCACGATCTGCAGGATGCCAGAGTGGGCTGGAGGATCTTGGTTCGGTGTAGTCGGGTTCTGAGTCATCAACCGGAATCTCCTTTTTGAATTCAAGAGCGGCGAGATTGTACACCCATCCTGCCTGGTCGCACTCTCTCACGCGAGCCTGATCGGCGGCCTTTAGACAGATGATGAAGAAGGGCGTCCAGTTCGCAGTTGACGTAATCAGGCGATTACCACTCATAGTGCCGACCGGCCCTATTTTGGGCGTATCACGGGCTAACCGGAAGTTCAGACGGATGGACGTGGTGGAGCTACAATGATCTTGCCGGGCAAAACGGAAGCGGGCTCGTCTGGGACGCAACCATACTGAGGGATAGCCTGGTAGTCGTATCGACGCCTTGAAAATCCCCGCCCGAGGGGCGGAACACTCACTGACGGAGAGCGCCCTCGTTCCATTTCAGGCTGAACTGACACAGTTCCGCGAACACGTTAAACTGAACTTGGGCGATTCCAATCGGGAACTCCGGGACTGCGAAGGAAATCAACCCTCGCTTTGTATCGAGCGTATCCCTGTTTTGTGAGGCGGCAGAGGTTTACCGCTCTAATTCTAGTCAACGAGCCTTCGGCTTCTTTCAGATCAAGACACTCTCTCACAACTTCGATCGTCTCCGCGAACATCGGGCCAGGATCGACCCATCGGCCGGGGAGTGGCGATTCGTACAAATCAGCGAGTGGCAGTAAGAGTTTGTCCCACGCCTCGTCCGTAGTCATTCTTAACACCTCTTCGCTGAGCATTTTCGATGAATACTCTTGCACTAGGCTAGTGTCAACTGCAGGAAGTATGTAAGTGCTTACCTTCTCCAACCGCTTGTATGAATTAGGTATTCGTCGTGTGTATTTGAGAAATGGCAGTCAAAAACTGCGAGAGCTTTGTCAATCGCTTGCCACGCTTGAGCCACCGGTCGTCGAGTGAAATCTGGACTTTTGTTAGCTGAACGATGCCCGGAAAGAGATAAAAATCGAGAAAAGTTTGATTGCGATGATCGAGTCTCGCCAGCAATGTAAGGAGTTCCCGTTCGTGTCTTGCTGCCTCAAATTTCCAGCGAATCGTATCCTTCCAGATTCGAACCGAGCGAGCCACGATGACAGCGATGAAGCGTCCGGTTGACAACCGTAGCTGGGGACGCCACCGACCGCCGCGCCTGAAGACTGAAACGACGTCCGGAAACAGGGCTGTTATCTGCGCCATGAGCCGGTCCCGCAAAGCCCAAGTCTGTTGCCTCGCATCAATCCCTCCGAATTGTTCTGGCTGGCCGTATCCAATTCGATGGTAAGCGTTGCGCAGACTTCCGAACCGATGCCTGTAAGTGGACGGCGAAGGCATATCTGGCGAATGTTGAATCAAACTCAACGTCAGCCTTCCCTCGGACACGAGCAGGCTCTTGAGCTGTCCGAGAATCTCTTCGTCAGTTTTTTCTACTGTCCGAGACTTCATCATTTTTTGCGCCTCCTCGAACAGAGCCGGGGCGATGATTGGCTCGAAGGCTCCTGACGTCATGATCCATTCGGATCTTGGAAGCCGCAACATCCGTGTGTGGAGTTTGGACGACGTACGACCAAATACATAGCAACCTGCGTATTTGGGATGAGTCAGAATCTTGTGGACAGCCTGGTAGTCCCAATCCGAACCTGGAAAGTAAGCGATCTGCCGCCGATTCAAGTCCTGGGCAATCGCAAATGGAGTTCGGCGTTCGCCCAGAAACATTCGATAAATATCTCGGACAACTTCGACTTCACGCGGGGGACCGGGCACAAGGATGACACGATCCGTGGCGATGCTCTTTCGCTCCCGAAGATCTAATTGCTGCTTGGGACAGCGATCAGCCGATAGCAAAAAGCGCCGGAGGCCGAAGCCCGGAAGTCCGCCCTGCTTGAATCCGAGTTTTGCCAGCCGCTTTTGTCCGGCTAGAACTTTAACGCCGAGTTCCCGGCTATATTCGCCAGCCATTGTTCGTTTCAAAGACTTCATGATCAAGCTTGGAAGTGTCCCGTCGTTTGAGAACGTTTCGGCACAGTACACGACGGGAATTCCGGCCGACTTGCACAGAAATTCGTAATGAGCAGCTTCGTCGATATCCTGGAATCGACCCCACCGGCTAACGTCGTACACGAGGATGGAACGAAAACCAGCGCCGCCAGAAACCACGTCCTTCAGAAGTTGTTGCAGGGCTGCTCGCCGCCGCAGAACCACTCCGCTTTTGGCCGTATCTGAATAAGATCGGACAACTAGAAAGCCATTGATCTCGGCATATGCTTGAATCGCGGCTGCCTGATTTTCTAGCGAATACTTCTGATCTTCAGTGGACATCCGCAAATACTGTGCCGCAGGGATCTGTTCCTTCGTGGTCATAGTGCCTCCTCAAGGAGACACATCGGCACCTCTCGATAAGACTTTAGGGAGTTCCTGAATCCAGAACAAAGAATGCAAAGCTTCTAATTCTTACGCTTGGGATTCCATTCAATGAGGAGACCGAGTCTAAAATGCGGCGTGGAGAGTCCACCCGGGGAACGAGGCCGCGAATCGAGCCATCATTAAGCAGCTTGCCAGGCAAAATGTGCGGGTTGCTGCTGGGCCGATTGCTTCATACGTTCGAGCTTCGCTGCTACATAGCGGGGGTCAAGCCCCGCGCTCCTGCAAACGCTCGCTAAATCATTCTGGCTCTGAAACAGAAACTTCTCTGCCTGCAGTTTGCGCGTCAAGCTATTTGATTGCCAATCCTCGAGTGCTTGCAATAAAACAGCGCTCCACATCCGTCGCAATCCGACAGGTGATTCGGTTGCCTGGTTAACACCGGCCTGCTCGTGAATTTTGATATTCATCTTTCATCCCCCGTAGAAGTTCAAGTCGAACAACGGTAATGCACTTGATGCGCCAGGAATTTAGAGTGCCACCTAGCTTTGTTGAGCGCGGCGCAAGCTACTGAAATAATGGGAGTTGCGTTTCCCAGCCAGCGATACCCATCCTCCCGACGTCAAACTCAGCCGTCCAGCACGAGTGTTCCGTACTGAAACGGTAGAAACCCGACCGATCAGTTCTCAGACCCGAAGGCTCCAGAACAAGATTCGTCATAGTTCCCGAAGTGACTGGATCAAAACGATTTGTGGGAAGCGGAACGAACTTGTCATATGTAGGGCCTCAATGCTGTTCCATTTTGAACCGGTCCCGGCCGCTTGGAACACTTCCCGTGCGACAATTGCGTCAAGGCCAGCGCTTTACGAGTACGTATTCGATATGGCAATCAGAAATGACTGAACGCTTGCAGTGTCATCGTTTCGAACGTAGCCTAGCTTGGGCACTAATTCGCCATCTCCGCAGCTGAGTATTTTAAGAACCGGTTCTGAACTAAATGCCAACGGTCGAGAATTCCACCCCATCAACTTCGCCGATCCGCGACGTACCTGCGAAACGGAAATGTTTATCTGTCTGCGTACTCGACGATTACCCGTCTTTTGTTGAGCTCATGACGGAGAGGCTGAGGGGATCGGGATTTGAGGCGATGGGCGCTAGCGATCCCGGCTGGGTGCTTGATTTGGTCAAGAAGCGGGAGTGCCGTGCGGTGCTGACGGACGTCCAAATGCCCGCGATGGACGGATTTGAATTTTTGGCGAATGCGCTGAAGTTGGACCCTGGCGCTTACGTCATTCTGATGACAGGCGCGTACTCGACCGATTCGGCCGTCGAGGCAATCAAGCACGGAGCTTATGACTACCTTTGCAAGCCTTTGGATTATTCACGATTGTTATCAACTCTTGACGAGTTGGCGGAAGTGTTCAGCCAACGCAGACAGGCAAAACAACTCGAAGACGAAACACTCGCAAGTTACGATTTTAACGGCATCGTAGGGCGCAGTCCGATGATGTTGGAGCTCTTCGACACCATACGAAAGGTCGCCAGGCACTTCAGCAATGTTCTGATAAGCGGGCCAACAGGTGCGGGAAAAGAACTTGTCGCCAGGTCTTTGCACAACTTGAGCCCGGTTGGCCAAAACCGCTTCATGGTCTGCAATTGCTCGGCCTTCGTCGACACGCTGCTTGAAAGTCAGCTCTTCGGGCACGTTCGCGGCGCCTACACTGGGGCTGTCGATACTCGCGTCGGGCTGTTTGAGTACGCAAACGGGGGCACGGTCTTCCTTGATGAAGTCGGCGAAATGCCGCTCTCGATGCAAGCAAAGGTATTACGCGTCATCGAGAACCGTGAAATTCAACAGGTCGGATCACCCGAAACAAGAAAAGTTAACGTACGCTTAATTGCGGCTACGAATCGTGACCTGCGGGCCGAAGTCCGGGCCGGCAGATTCCGCGAAGACCTGTTCTATCGGTTAAGCATGGTGGAGATTTGCGTACCAGGTCTCGCGGAGCGCTCGGGGGATATCCCGCTCCTGACGCACCATTTTCTGAACAAATACAATCAAACGTACAACAAAACCATCAAAGGACTTACGCGGCGCGCTCAAATGGTCCTGCTTCAACATCGTTGGCTAGGAAACGTCAGAGAACTTGAAAATGTGATTGCCAGCTCGGCTATGACGCTCTCGAACTGACTTCATAGATGTCGCCGATTTGCCTAAGCCGCTCAGCAAATCACCGACCGAACTCGCGATTCCCAGCTGCGAATGGCGGCCGATCCCTCTGCATGAAATGAACCAAGCTCACGTTGAACGCGTCCTCGAGATTTGCCAGGGTAACCACGCGCAAGCGGCTCAGCTTTTGGGAATTGGCCGGACCACTCTCTATCGGCATCTGAAACGAGCGGCCCGTCGCGCCGCAGATAGCCCTATGTAGCCCTGGCCGAACGCCTGGCCTATCTGAAGAGCTCGCAGATTAGCTTCCATTTGAATGCGCGTCGCGACTTGCCAATTCCGTCGCAAGTGCGCTTCTCCTGAGAGGACCGTATACTCGGGCACTTCACGGCAGTTCCACGCGCTTTGCCAAACCATCTCGATTCGAGTCGCAACCCGTTTTTCCGGAATCGAAGGACCGGACGGAGATTACACCCAACATTCCCGGGATTCTTGAAGGAAGGCGGTGGTTAAACGCGGGAAAGACGGGAAGCCCGAGAAGGAAGTGCCCGCGATGGATCTATGGGGGAATAAGATCGCGTACGCGGACAATATCGTGTTCGAGTATCACGACAAGGGCATCGGTGAATGGGATCTTTCCGGGCGGCAAGCGAACGTGAAGGAATTTCATTCGACGAAGAAATGCTCGTGAAGAAGGGGCTTTTGATGCAACACGGGGATATGTCCGGGACCTGGACGGCGGAACAGAAGAAGATGATCGAGGAGATGGGGATGAAGCCGGAGTGAAGTTGATACGGCGCGAACTGAAGTGCTGATTTGTAGGACATAAGTTAGGTGGCGGCCGCTTTTTTAGCGCCGCTTTTTTTCTTGTGCGATTCCGCGATGGCGGATCGCCCGCGTTCCGAGATCCGCAGGTTCTAGAGCCCGCTGCGCGGGCGATGGCTCGTTTAGTGCGCTGTGACGGTCAGCCATCGGCTCAATTGATCGGAGAGCAGCTTGAAGTCCACAGGCTTGGAGATACAAGCATTGCACCCGGCCATCAAAACTCGCTTCTGTTCCAAGACCATGGCTTGAGCTGTCACTGCAATCACTGGAATGGAACGCAGCCGCTCTTGCTTGCGCAGCCAGGCGACGAGCGACAATCCATCGTCGGGACCGAGTTGTACATCGAGCAGTACTACCTGTGGCGGCTGGCGCTCGATTTCCGCGAATGCTGTCTTCAGGTCTTCCGCGCGCACGACTTCGTAACCCTCGGCCTCCAGCCAGTCACAGAGTAGTTCCCGGCTGAGAGGGTTATCTTCGACGACGAGTACGCGATGGTTCATCCGTGCACCGGCTGGCTCGCGGCCAGGACCCGTCGCAATTCCTTGGTCAAAGAATCCTGCCAGGATTCCTGCTTGCGCCAGAGGGATTCAGCGTGGGCACGAAGGTATTTTTCTTCCTCTCGGGTCAAGTCCTTGCTGGTGAGGACAAATACGGGAAGGTCAGCCGTTCGCGGCGAACCCCGCCATTCCGAAAGCAGTTCGAAGCCGCTTACGTTAGGAAGCATGAGATCGAGGATTACCATTGCAGGGAGTGAGGTGCTCATCCAAGCACGGGCCTGGGCGCCGTCGGCGGCAGTGGCTATGGTATAGCCTTGAGCCGTTAGCAACTCAGCGATTACCTCACGCGTGGCCGCGTCATCCTCGACGACCAAAACTGGCCGCGCTAATTTCAGTCCTGCGCGGGCTGCGAGGCAGCGTTCGATCGCAGCAAGCAAGGCCGACTGCTCGACCGGCTTGACGAGGTACTCGTCCGCTCCGAGCGTTGCCCCAAGAGCTGGCTGATCAACAATCGAGATCACAATCACGGGAATATTTGCGGTACTTGGTTCGTTCTTCATCTGGAGTAGAAGTTCCCAACCGTTTGTGGGTTTCATCAGCAGGTCGAGGGTAATTGCGTCCGGTTGAAGTCCTGCCGCGATATCTACGGCGCGCGAGAGTTCCTCGCAGACTATGGTTTCATAACCGGAGGAAGCGAGCTGCGATTGAATAAGCTGAGCCGCGGCCGGGTCATCCTCAATCACGAATATCCGCGGGGTCCCTCCTTCTCTCCGCCGGGATTCGGCCTGGCCTTTGGGCACGCCATCAAACGCACGGACAAAGGGCAATGAGAAGTAAAAACTACTTCCTTGGCCCGGCTCGCTCTCCAAACACAATTCCGCACCGTGCAATTGGACGAGTCTCTGTGTGATCGCTAGACCGAGGCCTGTTCCTTCCTGTGTACCGGCCGCTTGATGTAATCGATGAAAGGCCTCGAAGATTCTCTTTTTCTCCTTAGGAGGAATACCCGGTCCGTTGTCTCTTACTTCCAGGCGCACCTTTCCATCCACAAGTTGCCCGCGAAGCTCGATGCACCCGCCAGTTGGTGTGAATTTAATGGCGTTGCCGACGAGATTTATCAACACTTGTTTCAGTCGGCTGGAATCGGCGCGCACGGCGAGCGTTGCGCCCGCCTCGTGCGAAAGAGTCTGCGATTTCTTGTCCGCCAGTGGCCGCAATGCATCCAAAACCTCGCGAACGGTTCTCTCGACGGGCACGTTTTCGATTGCCAACTCAAGGCGCCCCGCCTCTATTTTTGAGAGGTCCAGTATGTCGTTGATCAGCCTGAGAAGATGCTGTCCCCCAGTGTGAATGTGCGTCACATAGCGGAGCTGTTTTTCGTTTAGAGGGCCATAACGCTCCTCGGCGAGCAGGTCGGAAAAGCCGAGGACTGCGTTCAGCGGAGTCCGCAACTCATGGCTCATGGTTGAGAGGAATTGGTCTTTGAACTTGTTGGACCGTTCCGCTGCTTGCTTCGCCTGTTCGAGAGCGTCCGTCGCAAGTTTCTGTGCCGTCAGGTCCCGGGTTACTTTGGCGAAGCCGCGCAGTGTACCGGAGTCGTCTCGCAAAGCTGTGATGAGTACATTCGCCCAAAATCTGGATCCATCCTTGCGTACCCGCCAACCCTCATCTTGGCATTGCCCCTCGGCCGCAGCCACTTCCAATTCGTGGGTGGGCTTGCCACACGCAGCTTCTTCCGGGGCATAGAACTGGGAAAAGTGCTTGCCGACAATCTCTTCTGCACGATAGCCCTTGATTCTTTCGGCGCCTGCATTCCAATTTATTACGTTTCCCTTTGGATCCAACATGAGAATGGCGTATTCGACCACGCTCTCCATCATCAAACGAAAACGCTCTTCGCTTTGGCGCAACGCGTCTTCAACTTGCTTGCGTTTGGTGATGTCCGTGGCAACCACCAGACGGGCGTCCCTGCCGCGATAAACGAGCAGATGCGACGTAATCTCAACATCAATTAGAGTCCCGTCTTGCTTGCGATGCCTCCAGATCCCAATATCTTCAGACGCGGTTCTAGACCTTGCGACGCTTTGCAGAACCGCCGGAACATCCTCGATGGGACGGATGTCATTGATTGTAAGTGCCAGAAACTCTTCCCGCGAGTACCCGTAATTTCTGGTGGCCGCTTCGTTGACATCCACAATCGCGAGGGTTTCGAGGTCATAGACCCATACCGGATGAGGATTACTTTCAAAGAGGAGGCGATACCGTTCTTCCGAGACACTCAGTGCTTCCTCGGCCCGCCTGCGGTCAGTGATATCGCGGAAAACGAGTACCACCCCAAGCGTTTCCCCAACGTCCGTGACAATGGGCGCAGCACTATCTTCTATGTCAAACTCTCCGCCTTTCTTGCAGATCAACAGCGTATGGTCGGCCAGACCGACCACCTTTCCCTCACGGAACACTTTCTTGACAGGGTTCTCGACGGGAAGACGCGTGTCCTTATTCATAATGTCGAAGACCAGGTCCATGGACTTACCCCGCGCTTCCTCTTGGCTCCATCCAGTAAGCGACTGTGCAACGGAATTTATGAAGCTTACGGCGCCGTTCATATCCGTCGCGATTACCGCGTCGCCGATACTTCCGAGAGTCGTTGAGAGCCACAATTCACTTTTTGCTTGAGCCGTCCGCGCCCGATTACGTTCGGAAAGTTCGCGGCTTAGTAGGACGAAACATAGCACCAACAGCGAAATGCTCACGAGAGTGCCCGCGGCAATCGTGCGGGCCGACCTCGCCGTACTTTCATGGGCTCTTTGCGTTCGATCTCTGAGCAGATTGTTCTCGTCGCTTGCCATTTCGACAGCGAGGGTGCGAATCCGGTCCATCCAATCTTTTCCAGAACCTCCCGAAACTACTGCGTTTGCCGTTGCGAAGCCCTCTTTTCTGCGAAGGTCGATTGTCCTCTGAAGCTCTGCCAACTTATTGTCTATAAGAGGTTCCAAATTCTGGATCCTCTGCTGCTGGGACGGATTGTCGGAAGTGAGGTCCTTCAGATGGCTGATAACCTGGTCGAGGTTCTTGATCGCGGCGAAATACGGTGCGAGGTAAGCTTCATCTCCGGTGAGTAGATAGCCTCGCTGACCTGTCTCTGCATCGACTAGCCGGGCAACCGTCTCATCTAGTGTCCGCAAGACCTCGTAGGTGTGTTTCTGCCATGCGGTGGCTTCGG
Organism: uncultured Acidobacteriota bacterium; assembly: GCA_963838545.1. Taxonomy (GTDB): domain Bacteria; phylum Acidobacteriota; class Terriglobia; order Acidiferrales; family UBA7541; genus Palsa-147. Next base: position 14,617 of record CAWIRL010000008.1, on the reverse strand, counting down.
CAAATCGAGCTGTGCTGCGGTAGGACTCCAAACCGGCGAAGCCCAGGATAATTGCTGCGGTCAGGAAACCCCAACGAATCAGGTGCCGGTCAAAGTGCCATTGCATTGTCTTGCCCGTCCTGTCGCAGAGCCCGGGATCGGAACAGCTGCGTTGCCATTCGAGTTCGACGATGATCCCTCACGGGCAAGCGCCGTTTGGCGAGATAGGAGTGCTGTCGGGACAGCACAGAATTCCCCCGTGAGATTGCGGGGATTCCGGACTTCCTAATTCTAGCGCGGTGAGTGAGTTTCTTAAATTTTTGTGCAGGTATCTGTCACAATGAGTTAATACCAAAGCGTCTCAACAAAAATAACGCATCGCTCACTTTCCCTCCATTGAACCAAATCCAAACAATCCCCTAGTACCTAAGTACTCTGAAATATCTCCCCGCTCCGCGTACTTTCGAACTGCTTCCACCCCGCCCCGCCCACGCAACTCCAACCATCCGCAACACTTACCCCTGGTCCCCGAAATGCACTCTCACTCCCGTCCAAGCAAAAACACAGCTCGCCACAAGTGTCTTCGCACCATGACGAGCCAACGTCCAAAAGGGAGGATTCAATCCACATGAAGCCATCGACTCTATCGATCCTACTCGCTCTACTCCTCGGCGCATCGGCCGCGGCAGCTAACGCCCAATCGAGCCCCGAGGGTAGCGCCGCCGCACAATCAGGCGCCGACGCGAAAGCCGCCGCGACCCAGCAACCGGCCCCAGCCCCTCACGCAAACTCTGGCACGCAGGCCGGCGCCGCTACACAATCCTCCGCCAACGCACACTCCGACAAAAAAGGCGCGCAAGCCTCCGGCAGCACCTCCGCCAACGCCGCCGCCCAAGCCAATCACCAGTCCGCCACGCTAGCCAATGGCTCGACCATGAATGCCGCACTCTCCTCCCCGGTAGACGCCAAAAAGAACAAGCCCGGCGATCCCATCCACGCCAAGACCACGCAAGCCACGAGATCCAATGGACAGGTTGTTATTCCCAAAGGCAGTAAACTTGAGGGCCACGTAACCGAAGCCAAAGCCCGCGGCAAAGGCCAGTCCGGTTCCGCACTGGGAATCGTCTTCGATAAAGCCATCCTGAAAAATGGCGAGGAAGTCCCGCTAAGCGTAGCCGTGCAAGCCCTGGCCTCCACAGAAGCGGTAGCATCAGCCACCGCCCCGGCAACAGACGACACAATGTCCATGGGCGGCAACGCAACGGGCAGCACGCGCGCAGCAGGCGGCGCCCTAGGCGGCGTAGGCTCAGGAGTCGGCAGCACGCTGGGCGCAGCAGGTCACGCAACCGGTGCTGGCGCGGCAAGCGTCACGAATAGCATTGGCGCAGCAGGCTCGACCGCCGGCAGCGCAACTGGAACCGCGAGCAGCGCAGCAAGTACGACCGCCGGCAACGTAACCGGCGCAGCTGCCAGCACCACAAAGGCAGCCGGCGCCGCCCAAACCACAGCAGGCGGCTTAACCTCCGGCGGCCAACTAGCCTCCAACAGCCGCGGGGTCTTCGGTCTAAACGGCCTATCCCTACAATCCGTAGCCACCAGCAACACCCAAGGCTCCCTAATCACCAGCGCCACCCGAAACGTCCATCTGGACAGCGGCACTCAACTGTTACTAGTAGCAGCCAGCTCCACACAAGCCCAAGCCACAGATCAGTAAAAGCCGCAGAAGCGACAAGTTTTCGGGAGCCCCATCTTTCCCAATGTCGGTTCAGGGAAAGGTGGGGCCCTTCATTATTTTCGGTGACTACGAAGATGTCGAGCGGTTCTCTTCGGCATCGTCTCCGAGCTGGCCGCGCGAGCGAATGTGATGGACCTGAAGATTTTGAGCGATGCCACAATCCTGGCAGCGCCAACTGTCGCGCGCGAGTACTGCGCGGGAGTGTGCGTGATACGCGTCGGCGTCAAGCCGTAAATTTCCAGGAACATTCCAGGCACTCGCAGATTTTCCCCGGGCCCCAACAACCGAGAATTTCACGCACATGATTTTCTCGTCCGTCAGATAGGGGCGATGCATTTCAGCCGTCTTTTCTGGATGAACCACGGGAAAGCGTCGTGCTCGGTCCCCGAACAGGAGGTCGCCTGATTTCTCGAACCAGTCCCGCTCGTCAGCGCGAGTGGTGCATTCTTCGGTCTATTGGCCGTCGATCAGCCCACTTCAAAATGGCGTCAAGCGTAGGACAAAGGGATTGGCCCCATGATGCCAGACGGTATTCAACCTTCGGTGGCACCTGGGGATAGGCCGTCCGCACAACGATTCCGTTCGCTGCCAAGCCGCGAGTTGCTGCCCAAGCATTTTCTGAGTGATGTTGGGTATCGCATGTTCCAGATCGGAAAAACGCATCACCTTGCCTCCGAATAAATGGAACAGGATCACAAGTTTCCATCTTCCTTCCAAGAGACGGAGCGCAGCTTCTACGTCTGCTGCGGCGGATGTCGGCGTGTAGCGTTTCGGCATACATATTTCTCCTAACACACTTTTTCGTGCGTACTTCCTATTTCGCCAGTATGCTGCGAAACTTTTGACTGTGCAATTGCAACTGAGGAGAACAGGATGGCTCTTGATACGCGATGCGCTTTTTAAGCCCTAGCTGCGCGTGCCTTCGAGGGTGCAGGCGTGTTTCGCTTTAATTGCTCTTTCAGCTCTTGCTCGGCGGCAATCCAGTCTTCAATCGAACGACCATCTTCGCCACCACGTTCAAGATATATTTCGTACGCTCTCTGCTCAATTTGTTGAATTGTCGGCGCTTTTTGTTCTTCCATTTCTATTCTCCGTACTGCCATTCAATCTTGATTCTGTGATCTTTTCTCCAGACTGAGATGTCCACAGTATCGGTAGCCGAGAAATCACGGTTGTACCTATGCTACTCGAATGAATCTCCAGAGTGCCGTGAAGTTGCGGGGCCCGCCCGCAAATCGAGCGCCTGCGTTTCCGGATGCTGGTCCGCTGTTGACACCCTACATTAGATCGCAGCGCGTTTTGGTTTAGGTTTTGTGGGAATTGCTCGTGATGATAGGTTTTTGTGTAGCCATGGCTCAAGTCTCTCCCTTTTGAGTCGTGGTCAGAGGCGTCACGGTGCTCGTATCACTGTGGCGCTCCGCTTTTTACTTTTCTTTCCTCTTCTTTAAATACTCGTCCACCGCTCGCCTGACCAGCTCGGCCACCGGCGCTCCGGTCTTTTCATTCAGCGCCCGCAGGCGCTTCACCTGGTCTGGCCGGAGATAGATATTCGTTCGATGCTTCATGGCACCAATATACACCATGTGCTGCTCTATAGCAACGACCGCGATAAATGAATTGCACTACTCGACCGGTGGGCGGAATGGGCGTCACGCTGACGTTGCTACGGCGGTTCTTCAGTTGGATTTTGCGGTGGCGGGCGGGGGTTGCTGGGCTTTGGCTGCTAGCGCGGCGAAGCGCGGGTCTGGGCGGAGAGATTTTAGATCGTCGTCCTTTCCCATGCCTTTGCGGAGATCGGGTTTGAGCTGGTGGTCTAGGGCGAATTGCAGGTTGGAAAAGGATTCGTCGCGCTTGCCTTCTAGGGCCAGGACGCACGCCAGATCGTAAGCGGATTCGGCGGTGTTGGGATGATCGTCGCCGAGGGCGCGGCGGCGGCCGGCGAGCGTCTCGCGGAAGACCTTTTCTGATTCCGGATATTGCTTCTCGCTCTTCAGAATCGTGCCCAGACTTTTCAGCGTCACCAAAGTATCGGTATGTTCGGGGCCGAGGGCGCGGCGTTCGATTTCGAGAGTTTGCCGCACGAGCTTTTCGGCTTCGGCGTTCTTCCCTTCGATCTGGAGAAGCTCGGCGAGATTGCCCATGGTGACGAGAGTGGAGCGATGCTCGGCGACCGACGGTTTTGAGCTTGGCGGCGTAGGTATCGCGAAGCAATTTTTCTGCTTCGGGGTAGCGCTTCTGGTTCACCAGGACCTGCGCGAGATTGCCCATGGTTAAGAGCGTTTGGGGATGCTCGGGGCCCTCGACGCGCATTTTGATCGCCAGCGCATCGCGATAAACTTTTTCTGCTTCGGTCCAGCGCTCCTGTTGCGAAAGGATGGCGCCGAGATTGTTGGCATCGCCGAGGGTCGTTGGGTCGTCGTCGCCCATGCGTTGCCGGTCATATTCGTAGGTTTCTCGAAATAATTTTTCTGCTTCGGGAAATTTCCCTTCATACGCAAAGTCGATGGCGAGATGCTGCCGTGCGATGCGCGCCTCCTCGTCTTGAGGACCGAACTCGCGCTCGGCGATTTCGAGAGTCTCACGATTCAACTTCTCGGCTTCGGGGAAACGGCCCTCATCGTTGTAAACGAAAGCGAGCTGCGAGGCGGACTGGAGCGTATCGCGATCCTTTGGGCCGAAAGCGCGGCGGCGCAGCTCCATCGTTTCGCGGTTGAGCTTCTCGGCCTCCGGATAGCGGCTTTCCTCATCGAGCACGTAGGCGAGTTTGGACATCGAGGCCAACGTGTCGCGATTCTTGATCGCCAAGAGTCTGGCGGCGAATATCGGCGGCGCGGCTGAAGAGCGATTCGGATTTGGAGTAAAGGCCGAGGCTATCGTAGACCACACCCATGACGTGCATCATCTGCGCTTGCAGCTCGGGATCTTTGGCGAGGCCGGTGTCGATCTCTGTGGAGGCTTTATCGAGAATTTCGCGGGCGCGGATGTCGTTGCCGCGGGCTTCGCTGGGATTGGAGACTTTGAACATGCCGGTCATGAATTTGCGTGACGCGGTCGGCGCGATCGCGCTCGCGTTTGATGCGGCGCAGCTCGAGAGTTTGCGCGATGCCGCCGGCAATCAGCAGAACAACCGCGCTGGCGGCCACGGCGACACCGACGCGGTGGCGGCGGATATATTTGCGGGCGCGATAGCGGACGCTGGCGGGGCGCGCGACCACCGGCTCATTGCGCAGATATCGCCCGATATCCGCGGCCAGATCCGCGGGAGTGGAATAGCGGCGGGCGCGATCTTTTTCGAGGCACTTGAGAGTGATGGCGTCGAGATCGCCGCGCACCTGACGAATGAGCGTGGGCGGATCGGCGCTGCGATTTTGCGCTGCGACGCTGGATTTATCGCCTTGCGTGCGCAGCCTGGTGCTCGGGCGTTGCACGTCTTCTTCGCGCAGGCGGCTGCGGAACTGATCGGGTGGAGTGCCGGTGAAGTCTAGCGGCAAGGAACCGATGAGAAGCTGATAGAGAATCACGCCGAGCGAATAGACGTCCGTGCGCGTATCAACGTCGACGCCGGCGGAATCGGCTTGCTCCGGGCTCATGTAGGCGAGCGTCCCGACGATCATTCCTACTTGCGTGTAGAGAGTATCGGGAGTGAGGCGTTGCGCGGTGGCTTTGGCCAGGCCGAAATCGATGATGCGCGGAACGGGCTTGCCGTCCATCGCGCTGACGAGAATATTTGAAGGCTTGAGATCGCGATGCAGGATCGCTTTTTGGTGCGCATGCTGCACGCCTTCGCAGACGCGAATGAACAGCTCGAGGCGATCGCGGGTGGTGAGCTTGTGTTCATCGCAGTACGTAGTGATGGGAACGCCGACGACGTATTCCATCACGAAGTAGGGGCGGCCGTGCGGCGTGGATCCGGCGTCGAAGACTTTGGCGATGGCCGGATGATCCATCAGGGCGAGAGCCTGGCGTTCGGATTGGAAGCGCGCGACGACTTCGCGCGTGTCCATGCCGGGCTTGACGAGCTTGAGGGCGACGCGGCGGCGAACCGGAACTTTTTGTTCGGCGAGCCAAACTTCGCCCATGCCGCCTTCGCCGATTAATTCGAGCAGGCGATACGGGCCGATGTTCGCGCCGGCGACCGATTCGCCGAAATCAATGGTGCGCGTCGCGATCGGCAATTGGGTTTCGATCGGGCGCGTGGGACCTTCGGTAAAGGCGTCGCCTGGATCGCCGGGTTTTATTTCATCGCCGGACACGCGCGGCTGGCTCCCTGACAGATGCGGAAGTTTAGCGCAAGCGGTGCGGAGGGCAATAGGGCTGAGTAGTGCGGACGAGTCGCGCAGCCCGGAATCGAGACAACGAGAGGGGAACGGTTTCAGCTATGGAGAGGCGAGCTGCATTTGCGAATCAAGTCCCGGGCCGGAAAATACTTAGGAAGAACGCTGTAAGAATTCTCTAATCTGCGCTCCGCCGGCATTGCATGTCGGCTCGGCGAGGTAAGCCGGCTGACCGAATCGGACGGTTGCGCAGGCTGCTTGCAAGGCTATAATCGACGAAATTCTGAGGAGGACTGGATGTGTGCGTGGTCGGCAAATCGACAACTCTCGGCTGCTGCTTTGACGGTGGTCCTGTGGTTAGGCCAGAGGTCCGTCCAAAAGGCACATGAGGTTTCTATGAATTCAGAAGAAAATGTTGCCATGCACCCCCTGCAGCGTGCGGTGTCGGAGGAACAGGCGACCCGCACGATCATCGACCGCTTTAACGAGGCATTCAATCGGCATGATGCCGCTGCGCTGTCGGCCCTACTTACTGACGATACCGTATTTGAAGACACGTCCCCCGCTCCGGATGGCCGACGCATCGAGGGCAAGACCGCTGTGGTCGAGTTCTGGCGCGGATGGTTTGCGCACAATCCCGATGCAAAGTTCGAGGCCGAAGAGATGATCGTTAGCGGCAATCGGGCAGTTGTACGCTGGGTGTATCGCAAGATGCGAAACGGGCAGCCGTGGCACTTGCGCGGCGTGGACATATTCACCGTGCGCGATGGAAAAGTGGCCGCGAAGCTTGCTTACGTGAAAGGGTAAATCCTTCTTACCGCATTCCTTGTTGATGTTTGCGGTAAGGCGGCCGGATTCGAGCGGTGATTGGAGACTTGGTGCCGGGAAGATGCGCGCCTCTAAAGTACGGCGGCCATCGACCGTAGAGCTTCGGGTGGTCGCGCAGTTTCGTCGAGACTTTTCGAAGGAACCCTTCTGCCGTGCCACGGGATTTGCTTCAGTCTGGATCTCGCCTGCGGACATATCAAGTATGCAGACTAGCCGCCGATGAGTCGCCTTACCGGACAACTGAAACCGCGATGGCAAAGATTCCGAAAACTCCAAAAGACATCGCCCGTATGAGTCGCCTGCTTATGCCACATTCTCTGATGATGATGTGGCTTCGATTTCCAAGTTCATCCAGACCGGGCTCTTGCAAGTGCTTCGATAAGGGTGTTGACGTCACTTGCGTCGTTGTAAGGGGCGAGCGAGATCCGCATACGTCCACCACGTATTCCGCACACAATATTAAGACCACGAAGATTTTCAACGATTGCTTGTACGCATTCGCGAGGGTGTCCCAGTGAAATGATGTGTGGAGACGCAGCAGGATCGCCAAGACTGCGAAACGGTTGCCAACCATACTTGCTGGCGTCGCTAACCAACATTGCTGCCAGCTTCCGTGCATGTGCCTCAATTCGAGCTTCACCCAAGGACAACAACTGCTCAACTGCTACCGTGAGACCAGCCACGGAGGCATACGACATAGTTGATTGCGTATAACGCCGGGCATCATTAGCCAGCGTCAAAGAGGTCGCATCAAATCCAAAGGGATCCGATGCACCCATCCAACCCGGTAAAGGGGGTATTTGCTCAAGCATAAGGGGCGACATGATCGCGAGTGCAACGCCTCCATGTCCGCCAAGCCATTTGTAGCCACTGGCAACGACGGCATCAGCATCCCATTCCGCCGCGTCCACCCGCATTGCACCTGCCGCTTGTGTAGCGTCTACAATCAAGCGTGCACCAACCTGGGCAGTGCTTTCGCGCAGGCGAGAAATATCCACCACCGTACCCGTAGCGTATTGCACGCTGCTCACCGCAACCACAGCAGTCCTTTCATCAATTGCCTCGATAAGTGTATCGGTCAAATCGCACGTGGGCTGGTCATCAACAAAACGCACCGTATGGTCTTTTAGAGCAGCCAGACGAAGCCACGGCCGAGTTATTGCAGGAAAGTCTGATGAAACAGCCAGAATTGTGCTATTGAACCTTGGCTGAATTAACGACGGAAGTTGCCCCAATATCTCACTCGAGCCCGCGACAATCGCGACGTGCGCTGAATCACAATGAAACAATCTGGCTGCGCGTTCGCGGAGCGTTTCACAGCATCCCACCTCGTCACTATCGGACATGTAGATGTTGCCATGCCTGGCAACATCGTCTATGAAAGCGTGCATTGCGGCCACTGCTGGTTGACCGATCAACCCCAGAGATGCCTGATTCAAGTACACACTTTGACGAAGGCTAGGATAATCCAACCGATCAAAGAGAGAGGAGATCATTCTGATGATGACCTGCCCGTGGGTGAGCAGATTCTAAACTTTACTGCTTTGGTTGAAAATGGGGAAAATTGTTGAGGCGACAAGTGCCAGTGCTTGGTTAGTCGTGCCAGCTCAACCGGTCGATGCAACACCATCCAATGCATTGGTTCGACAATGCTTCCGGGGGAGAAGTGATCTGTTTGGCTGTCCTCGGTCAAAACCTAGCCAGGGTGGTGTTCCCTCCCGATCTAGCTCTGGGGAGCGATTTAGCCTTTGTTTTCAATGCAAGTCGCGTTCGACTTGAGAGTTGCGTCGACCCATTGAGACCACCCGCCTATAACCGGACATCTCTAACAACGTCGGCTCTGTCAACGTTTAATGAGCGCACTTCTCCGCTCACTTCGAAGAGTGTCGTCGTTCGCCTTGTTCTTTGGCCAGCGTCGATGACCACGGCTCGTCTGTAATCTTTCGGCCGGCTTCAGTCCGACCTAAACATCTCTTCGATCAAACTTCGACCATGATTACTCGTTCAAACTCCCTTTGCAGGGAGCGGGATGCCCAATCATTGAGACGGCGTTTTAGTTCACGCCATGTCCGGTACCGAGCTGTCCCGCGTGCGAACCGAACTCTAAAGACTGCGAATACTCACAACCATTCCGCCACATCCAGTACAAGCGAACCCCCAGCTTCCGCCCCATCGCTACCTTGGCTATGCTTTTGTGCCGACGCATGGCCAGGTGAATGTAGCGACGTCGCCACTCCAGATTGCTTCGTGCTGCCGCCTGGGCTGCCTCCACCAGCAAGAAGCGCAACAAGGAATTGCCTTGCTTGCTGATGTGACCCAGTCGCTGTTTGCCGCCACTGGAGTCCTCACTCGGAATCAGCCCCACGTACGTGCCGATCTGCTTGCCACGTTGAAACCGAGTCGGAGTTCCGATGATCAACACGTAGGCGAGTGCCGTAAGCGGACCAACACCGGGATGGGTCATCAGTCGCAGAGCCTCGGGTCGCTTCCTGGCTTCCTGCTCCGCGGCTGCGGTCGACTCCTCAATCGTCGGATTCAGGCGGTCCAGCAGTTCCAGCAACTCTTGCCGGCGTCGACTGGCCCAAGGAGCTAACGAGAGCTTTTCTGAACTGTGCTCGCCCTTGTTCGCTGAACAGTTTTTTCTTCCAGCGATAGCCCTCGTTCATGGCCAACGCCTGCGACGATTGATGACCGCGTGCGCATCTGCACCAGCCGATGCCGTGCCACAGCAGTTGCCGTAGATCTCAATTCTCCGGGTTCGGTATCAGGATACTCCGCGGAAGTTATTTTCGCAGCATGAGCCTGCGAAGGAGAAGCTCAAGCATCGTTGTGGTCGGTGTCTTCTGCTCCTCACTCGCTGGCCTTGATTCCGCGGGATCGACGATCCACAGCTCGAAACCTGGTTCAGCGAAGAGCGCGCACGAAGCGCGTGAGATACCGGTAGCCTCCATCCCAACTCGCACGCGGATTCCTCGCTGCTGCAGGTGTCGATAGACTTCTCGGCTTGTCCATTACTGTGGCTCGTTCCTGTTCACCGCACTCACCCGTCTCTTCAATTAAAAATGCAACGTCTGAAAGCTCGGGTGGTAATCCACGCCTATAATGATCATGTCGGCTCGTTTCTCCCCGAGCCTTTGGTCATCGACAAACCACAGTCTACTCGGGTCTAAGGAGCCGACGTTGTTATGCAATCAATGAGAACAAGTTTCCGGTTAGCGCGTTAATCGAGAGTTGACCAAGACAGGCTCCGGTTCCTTGTGCACTTCCGCGAGCCTGCGTGCGAGGCAGACAATTTCCCTCCTGTAGCCCATGCTACGCTTATGGAATGCGGTCGGATACGAGTGGCCTTTTGTGTTCTTCGTGCTCTTCATGCGGACTTTTCCTTTCCGAGCGATGGGCTCGCTCTTGGCTTGCATTGATTTCACGAGATCGGCCGACGACGCTCCTTCGAGCGACAATCCATAGCCAACTTCCCGCACGATGCGCTCCTTCAACGGTTGAATGAAATGGATGCGGGTGTTGCGGCGCGTCACTTCCGGAGCCTTCAAGTACAGCTCGGCCAATTCCCGCGCCCGGCTGAGCGCCTTACCGTTCGGCACAACTTCGGCAACCACTCCCCATTCGTGTGCGGTACGCGCCGGCAGCGGCTGTGGGTTCAGCAGGAACGCCTCCGCTCGTCCTGCTCCAGCGCGATAACTCCAGGTGGTAAAGATTCCGTCACCGGGCGCAACGCCCGCGGCGAAGTGGGCCACATCCTGGAAGGTCGCACTCTCCGCCGCCACAATTACACTGGCAAGTAGCGCGTAGTCTGAGTGCACATGGGCACGTCCCTCGATAGCCGCGATGACCGGCACGCGTATGTTGGCTATGTTTTCCAAAACCTGAACGCCTTCGTCGTGAACCTGGCTCCAAACGCCGGGATCGGCGACATCGCCGAAAGAGGACCAATCGACATCAGTAATGAACTCCCCACCTGCGCCCGTCAGGATTACGATCTTGTTCGCTCGATCTTGCGCAATCCGGTAGAAGGCATCGACAAATTCCGTGTGAGCTTGCGCGGTCATAATGAACGGCCCGCCGTTGCTGTGGAATTCAGCAACCAGCACACCTTTGGCATCTCGCGTCAGCTTTAGGTTGTGATAAGCATTGAAGTAGTCACTTTGAAATTGCATAGTATTCTCCTCTCTGTGTTGCCCTGACTGCGTTCACCCGAATGTGTTATTGCGAGGTCAGCACATTGCGCTCAGGTGGCCACAACGAGACCGCCTGCGGCGCGAATGACCTCCCCGGTGATCCAGGCTGCTCACGATTCTACTTCGAAAACGGGGTCCGCGCGATTGTGCCTGGTAAGTCGTCTTATCGGACATGTGGTTTTTGGAAGATCCCACTTGTCCGGCGCGTTTACCAGGCACTACACCCTTAGTGAACGATATGCATCATCCCCGGCCCAATCACGCGTTTGCGCTTAAAACCGGTTGTGTGGTGGAGCTCAATAATCTGACGGTTAGGGCTTGGGCTTGGTGGGCTCGTCGAAAAGCACGTCGAAACCCTTGCACTGCACACAACGGAACAAAGTGACCTGCTTCAAAACATCTGAATCCATCGGCGGTAATTGAGCGGCGTTTGTCGATTGCAGCAAACACAAGTCCAATGTAAACGCCCGTGTCAGAGCAAAAGAAATGGGGGAAGGAGCTCGTTCCCGATCTTGACAACATCGGTGTCTGCTGTCGGCTCTCTGACGATTTCGGTCTGATCAAGAGGATGGATAACGAAAGGTGATATTCCGCTCCCGCAGATAATCCTCCACAGATTTGCGCGTCATTCCTGGTTTGAGGGCCTCGGAATATGAACGTAAATCTGTCTGATACGCAGCTTCGCGCTGCGCTCGTCTGCGTGCAGCACAGCCGGTGCCAGTTACACAGAGGGCGACAGAGACGAACGTCAGTATCAGAGAGAGCTTTTCTCTCACGCGATTCAATGATACCCCCCGCGCTATCTAAAAGGAGCCGCGCTAAGTCCTGATAAGTCGCCTTACCGGACAAGTGCCTTCGGTCGTGCCGAGCGTGCTATCCAAAGAATTTGCGTTGCCAGTTGCCGAGAACTGCCGGAAGTTGCCCTCACCCTTCGGTCGAATGTTCCTCGGGCATTTTCGGTATAGCTGCCATGTACATATATAGGTCGCCCAGAATACCCACTTCTGGAGGCCAGTAGTTTAATATGATGTGTTAGGGGCGATTCTCGGACTTGCCTCATAAAGATATGTTTTGGGGGAGCGCCAGCTTGATTCGAGATCGTGAGAACTCTGTGAGACATATCGAACTAGTATTCGCGCCACGTTCGAGCGGTGAAGAGTGCGAGCCAGCGATATCGATGAGGCGGCACTTGTCCGGTAATCCGACTTATCAACACTTAGCCTGCCGCCAGGGCCGCTTGTTGGAGTGAATGGCTCAAGGCTTCTTCGGTTGAATGCCCTCCAGCACACTTGGGGATAGGCCTTCATCTGGTTCGACGAATGACACTAGACTCCAGATTTGTTGTTCCGATAGTAGAATGGGCCGTATGAAGACATCCCTGTTCTCCGGATACCGTGCTTCCACTATCCAAAACAGTTCGGGCTCCGAATACTGCGTCCCCGCCAGGCCGACTGGGGCGGCGGACACAATACGCATCAGTCAAGGCGCACAGTTCGCCGGATCGCCGTGACACCCGCACAACCATTTAGGTAGAGTATCCCTCCTGAAATCAAGGTCTCGTCCGTGGGAGGCAGCGGGTCTTCTGCGCCTTGCCAGCGCTCCGCCGGACTGATGCGTGCACAGCGAAATTCATGAGCTGGCGCTCCCAGGCGGGCGCATGCACATCGGCCTGAATCTCTGCCAGGCCCAACCTCAAGTATCCCCACAAGCCGAAAACCAGAACCGCACTCCATTGCCAGAAAACCGAGGACGAACTTTTCATGACACACTCTTCTTTTCGTATGTTGCACTCACTAGAGCGCTGTTCTGGACGCCCTCCGAGACGCTGGGCGATAGATTGCTGACCCGCTTGATGAATGCCGCGAGAAGCCATAGTTTCTCGTCCGAGTAAAAATACTGCGGAGCCATCCCAGTTCTGCGGATGCCGTGTTCGCTACCCAGAAATCTCTGAGTCTGAGTATTGCGTTCCGACCTGGAAAAATTGAGGCGCTCGCGAGTAAAGAGCGCAGCCAAAATCACTAGGCTTCCCGGGTTCGCCATGACATCCCACGCATCGTTTAGGTAGAGCTTTCCTCCTGCGATCAGGGTTTCATCTGTCGGACCGGCAGACCCTGCCATTTCGGTGCTCTCCGTCGGACCGATGCGTGTATGCTCGGATTCATCAATCTAACTTCCCAGCCAGATGCCTTCGACATCGGCTCCTACAGAGAGCGCACCCGAGACCGAGGTATCCTGTCGCACCGACCACAAGAATCACAATTGCTGCGAGAGAACCGAAGATGAATCTTTTCATTGTGGACTTCCCCTACGATGCGTTGTATTGAAGTCAGCCGCATCCTGCCGGACCTTTCAACCTCCGTGGATGGATGTGACTCGCGCCAGCACCCAGGTTGCGAAACTCTGCCATAACGCCGTGCTTCCTAACGGTACTTCGAGTTGCTGTGCGACAACCAGGAAGGCCCCTCCCAAATCGTCGCGCGATGGACCTTCCTTATGGACCATAGGTCATACGCAACCAGCAAAAGCAGGTAAGAGTAGGCGACCACGTAGAGAATCACTGAGGATTCGCTGAAAAATTGGGAAGGGCCAGCGATTGATGGCCGCCCTCCGACAACAGTATCGTCGCGAGCAAAATCAACCGTTTGTGCGCCGACGGATAAATGCTTTCCCGGAACGCGTAATAAATTAGCGTTGCGAAAATGACCATAATCCCCAGTGTTTCGGCGTAGAAGGTTTTGGTCAACACAGAGCCGCTCCGTCACGACGCAAAAGTCTGTCGCGGCTATAATTCCGAGGACAACCATTAGACACGCCAAGCCAAACCCAACCATGCCCAAGCGCCGGTGGAGGTCGATTCTGCCAGCCGATACCAGTGAAGTCTGCACAATCAACAATAAAATCCACGATGTGAATGCTGCTCCATGCACTTGAATCACCCCGCTGGGCAGCGGTGCACGGAATACGCCCGCGAGGAAATAGCTTTTTGCAAAGCCCAAAAAAACGGTTCCCAGAAGCAAAAGGACCCATCCACAAAAAAGTAACGCTCGATACCGCGGCGACGCGCTCCGTCGAGTAGATCTCGTCGCAACAACAACGTCTGAGGCCATTCTCGCCCCTCTCTGTCGGGATTTCCGGATTCTACACCAGTTCACAATCAGCTATCGCGGTATGTAATACTCGACAGCAAATGCCACTGAGTTCTCCTCGTCGCGTTCTAGGTCCTGGTTAATGAGTTAACCGGAAGCTTGCGATGCGATTTGCTCTTCGACCGAACACACTGATTGACGAAGGCAGAGTAAGGGTGGTACGTATGGATGAGAAATGGATGATTCAATTTTCAGATTCCCGCAACCGGACACGCCAGTCTCGCTGTTTGGCAGGGGTTGACCATTGAGGTTTGCGGGTCGATCGATGGTTGGAATAAGAGGGCATCTCCTCGATCTACGCCCCCAATGCAGGAGAGATTCCAGTTGGGTTACGAGGGATATTTCCTGGTTCTGCGGCTGGAAATGACCGAGATCGTGGCGTCGATTGAAAATCCATCTGGTCCACTCGCTTGGATACCAGCGCCGCGTCGGTTCAAAATTGAAGGTGAGGTTGCCAGACCT
>CAWIRL010000007.1:185000-245854 GCA_963838545.1 uncultured Acidobacteriota bacterium | reverse complement strand
GGCGCTACATAATGCTGCGGCTTTGTTGCGACGAATGCGAAGTCGAGAGTTCAGGTCAGATCAAATTAGGACACTGCCGTTTGCTGCGGTGGCTTCTTGTGACGGGACTCGGTTCTTGCCGCAATTCCGCGGCGTTAAAGTGTGCAAGGTTTTTGGGGTTGTGCGTTCTCCGGATGAGCGATGGCGTTTGCGCGCCGCTCACAAGCCTCGCCCTGCGGCGCGCAACGCCTTTTCTGCGTTGCCGCAGCCGGAGAAAATCAAAGTCAGCGCGACGGTGCAGTGCGCGTTTCAAATTCAGTAGCGGCGACTTACTCCAGCGGAGTGGCAGGGCGATTCTAAACGCGGCGCTCCGCGAAGGCGGGTTAAGCGGGCGAGCCAGGCGCGGTCGCGGCGGGCTACGGCGTGGCGGGTGAAGATGGCGTCGATGAATTGGGCGAAAAGCCGGCCGGGCATTTCGTAACGTCGCGCATGTGCACGATGGCCGCTTCCATTAAGGGCGACGCATTGGTTGCCGGGGCGATTTCCCAGGATTGCGTGCCCTTGACGCCATAGGCATCTTCGGAATTGCCACTCGAGCGCGCGGCCGAATTCGTAGCGCGTCACCACCGCCGTCAGGGCCACATCGCGCGCACCCAATTTGCCGATGATTCGCACTTTCTGGCCCGGCGCAAAATCGGCAGCGCCACCGAGCACTTCAAATTCCGCTTTCATTTCGTAACCATACCAGTACGGCATCCGCCGCGGCACAAAAAACGCCGACACCAGCGCCGGGGTTGCACTGAGTACGCTGCGAAAATTCCAGGCGGGCCATTCGGCAGATAATCCGGCGTTAGGAAATTTCCACGAGCACGAGCGACATATCATCCGCCGGTGGTCCATGGCGGAATTTCGCGATGCTGTCCAGCACTTCCTGCTTCATCTGCGGCAGCGGCAGCGTGGACGTCTGGCGCACGATGTCGCTCAATCCCTCGATGCCCAGCATTTCATTCTCGGCGTTGAAATTTTCCGTAAGCCCGTCGGTGTACATCAGCAGGCGATCGCCGGCAGCCGCGACGGAACTTCCATCGTCGCTTCACCGTCCACGGCATCCGGCAAATCCGAGCACCACGCTGTGCGACTCGAGCAGCCGCGGCGTTTCTCCGGGCGCACCAGCATGGCGGGAGGATGGCCGGCGCCAGCAAATTCGAGCGATCTTCCATCGCGGCTCAAAGTGCGCCACCGGCCATCGTAAAATAAAATACGGAGCTACCGAGATTTTGAATCACGAAGCGATTCAAATGGCGCATCATCGGGGCCAAGCCTTCGCCGCGCTCGATTTGCGACATGGTTTCGGTGTAAATCCGGTTGGCCACCAGCGCCGAGCTGATGCCGTGGCCGGAAACATCGCAGACCAGCAAATCCAGCGCGTCATCGCTCGGAGTGACCAGGCCAAAATCACCGCCGATAGAGCGCACCGGCTGATAAAAAGTCTCGACGGCCGCGACGCCCCAGACCAGACTTTTGGGCGCCAGGCTCTGCTGCACGCGCGAAGCGAGCGTCAATTCTTCTTCGATTTCGTGCGCGCGCAACTCGAGTTGCGTATTGGCGTCGCGCAGATCGGTTTCCGCGCGCTTCTGCTCGGTAATATCGGTGAAGGTGACTACGGCAAATTCGCGCCCGTCGGGATCTTCCAGGCGGCGCGCGCTAATCACCACCGGCAAACGCGTTCCCGTGGCCTGCGGCACGTAAAATTCAAAGCGATTGCGGCCGGTGCGCTGCCCTGCTTCGATTTGGCGCGCCAGAATCGGTTGATCTTCGGCGGCAAAAAAATCCTTGCCCTGGTGGCCGAGAATTTCATCGCGCTGGCGCCCGATCATATCCAGGAAAATTTCATTGGCGAAAACGATGCGGTGGCAATCATCGGTGACGATCACACCCTGATTGAGCGTTTCGAGAACGCCCTCCACCTGATCGAGCCACTCGGGCCGCTCGTGCTCCACCGTTCCGCTCCTCCGCGAATTCCCAGCCGCAAGGCTTGGCGTGTTACGAGCGCGCAAGCCCGCTTGCGCTTATCTTAGGCGCATGGCAGTTCCCGCGCAAATCAGGGCGCGTTTCCAGGGATGCGGCGGCGCGGCAGAGGTCGCTCGTCAAGGTTTTTACGAGGGCTTTTCGGGGCTTTTTGCTCATTTGCAATCTTCGCGCATCGAAAATCATGCGCGCAGCGTCAAAAGGGAGCAGCAGCCTGTGGCAAATTTGATCGCTCGAATCGAGGTGCACTATGCCGACGCGGGAAGAAAAATTTAAAGCTTTCAAAGCTCTGCACGAACGCCCGGGAATTTTCCTGATCCCCAATCCGTGGAGCGCCGGAACGGCAAAGATTCTGACGGCGCTGGGCTTCGAAGCATTGGCGACCACCAGCGCCGGTTACGCGTTCTCTGTGGGAAGCATTGATTCCAACGCGGCGATCACGCTGGATGGAGTGCTGCAAAATGCGAAAGCCATCGTGGACGCCACATTTTTGCCGGTGTCCGCCGATCTGCAAGATGGTTTCGGCAGCTCGCCCGGTGCGTGCGCTGAAACCATTCGACGCGCCGCGGCGGTGGGGCTTGCGGGCGGCTCGATCGAAGACGCTACCGGCAACGAAGACGATCCGATCTATGAGTTCAATCTGGCGGTCGAGCGCGTGGGCGCCGCGGCAAAAGCTGCGCATGATTCTCACTTTGTTCTAACCGCGCGGGCCGAAAACTATCTGCATGGCCGGGCGGATCTGAAAGACACCATTCGGCGGCTGAAGGCTTTCGGCGAAGCGGGCGCCGACGTTCTGTACGCGCCGGGCCTGCCGAGCCTCGAGGCGATCCGTGAAGTTTGCGCGGCGGCGGGGAAGCCGGTAAACGTGCTGATGGGGCTGAAGGGCGCGACGTATACCGTCGAGCAGCTCGCGGCGGCCGGCGCGAAACGCATCAGCGTGGGCGGCGCGCTGGCACGCACGGCCATGGAGGCGTTCATTCGAGCGGCCCGCGAGATGAAAGAAAAAGGCACATTCACTTTTGCCGCGGACGCAACGTCTCACGCCGACGCAACCGCGTACATGGCGGGCACCAAGCGCGGCTGATCATTTTGCGCGGCGGATTCAATCGAGGTGAACTGACGTGAGCGAAGCGCAACAATCTCGAGGCTTGCTCCGCAGCATCGGCGCTGTGCTGGCGGGATTTTTTGCCGGCGCGGTACTGTCGCTGGGGACGGACGTGATGCTGCACGCAGTGGGCGTCTTTCCGCCGTGGGGCCAACCCGTGGGCGACAAACCGCTGGTGCTCGCCACGGTGTATCGCGCCATTTACGAAATCGCCGGCTGTTACATCATTGCGCGCCTGGCGCCGCGGCGGCCGATGTTTCACGCTTTGGCGGGCGGAGTTGTGGGATTTGCTTTGAGTATCGCCGGAGCCGCGGCTACATGGAACGGCGGGCCTGCGTATGGAGCGCACTGGTATCCCGTGGCGCTGATAATTCTGGCCATGCCGTGCGCATGGACCGGGGGACTGATCCGCGAAATGCAATTGCGCTCACATTCCCGGGCTTAGCGGCGCGTAAGAATTGCTTGTTCGCGCTGGCAGAGGAGTTCGCCGGCAAAAAATATCGGACCATTGAAAGTCACCGCGCTGGAGCTTCCCCAATCAAACTCCAAAAGGAGATGCCCATGCAGAAAATTATTCCGTTCTTGTGGTTCGACAACAACGCGGAGGAAGCGGCGAATTTTTATGTCTCGATTTTCAAGGACTCCAAAATTCTGAGCATCACTCGCTGCAGCGACGCCGGGCCGGGACCGAAGGGAAGCGTCCTGCTGGTGAAGTTCCAGCTCAATGGACAGGAATTTTTCGGCCTGAACGCCGGGCCGCGCTTTAGGTTCACGGAAGCCATCTCCTTCACGGTGAATTGCGAGACGCAGGCGGAAGTGGACGAGTACTGGAACAAACTCACACAGAACGGCGGAGAGGAAAGCCAGTGCGGCTGGCTGAAAGACAAGTTCGGCCTCTCCTGGCAAATCACTCCGATCATTCTGGGCCAGATGATGGCCGACAAGGATGCCAAGAAAGCGGGAAACGTGATGCAGGCGATGCTGCAGATGAAGAAAATCGACATCAGCAAACTGAAGCAGGCCTACGATCAAGCGTAGCGCTTTCACCATTTGCCCGGTGCTGCGCTAGACTGGGATGCGGCATTTTTTCGTGCTGCAGATCGAATGGCTACCACGCGAGTTACCCAGGGGGCACAAACTTCTACGAACGGCGCTCTGCCGCCCGGCCCGAAAGGCCTGCCGCTATTCGGCGTTTCGCTTTCTCTGCGCCGCGACGTGCTCGGCGTAATCACGCGTATCGCGCGCAGGTATGGCGACATCGCGTACATGCCGCTGCTGATGCAAAGCCGCATCCTCGTCAATCGCCCCGAATGGATCGAGGATTTAATCGTCCGCCAGCCGCAGAAATTCGATAAAGGTCCCGGGCTCAAAGACGCCTCGCGGCGGTTGCTCGGCGAAGGCTTGCTCACCAGCGAAGGCGAGCTCTGGCGGAGGCAACGGCGGCTCGCTCAGCCGGCATTTCACCGGCAGCGCATCGGCGAGTACGCGCAAGTGATGGTGGAGCAGGCGGCGGCACATGTGCGCGAGTGGCGCGATGGCGCGCGCATCAACATGGCCGAAGAAATGATGGCCCTCACGCTGATCATCGCGGTGAAAACGCTCTTCGGCATTGAATTCACCGAAGAAGCGAAACGCGTCGGTCCTGCCGTCACTTTGCTGATGCGCTATCAGCTCGGGCGACTGCGCTCGCCGGTGAAAATTCCCATGCATTGGCCCACGCCTTCCAATCTGCGCGCCAATCGCGCTTACGATTATCTCGATTCGCTGGTTTACGGAATTATCGAGGAGCGAAGACGGCGGCGTGATGCCGGAGAACCGGAAGGCGGCGACGTTCTATCTTTGTTGATGAACGCGATGGATGAAGACGGCAGCCGCATGACGCCCAAGCAGCTTCGCGACGAAGTGATGACGCTTTTTATCGCCGGCCACGAAACGACGGCGGTAACACTCGGCTGGCTTTGGCATTTGCTGGCGCAAAATCCGCGCGTGGAAGCGCGCCTGGCGGAAGAACTTCGCGGCGTGCTCGGCGGCCGGGCGCCAACTCCGGAAGATTTACCGCGGCTCACGTATCTCGAGGCGGTGATTCGCGAAGTGCTGCGGCTTTATCCCGCGGCTTACGTGCTGCAGCGGACGTCGCTCGAGCCTTTCGATCTTGCCGGCTACCATTTTCCCGCGAATACCACGATGCTGATGTCGCAGTGGATCGTGCATCGCGATGCGCGCTACTTCGACGCACCGGAAGAATTCCGACCCGAGCGGTGGATGGATGGATTGGAAGCGCGTCTGCCGGCCTACGCCTACTTTCCCTTTGGCGGCGGGCCGCGGCGGTGCATCGGTCAAGTCTTCGCGCTGATGGAAGCATCGCTGGTGGCTGCAACGCTGGCGCAAAAATTCCGTTTCGCAGAGCGCCCGGGTACAACCGTAATTCCGGAGCCGCTGGTCACGCTGCGGGCTCGCGGCGGCGTGCCGATGACGGTTCGGCGCCGGACGTGATCTGTCGCACGTAATACCGCACGTGATCCCTGCAGATAACCCGCACGTGCCTTCGCTCTCGTGGCCTACTTTACAAATTCTCCCGTCCCGCCATGCGCCCACGGATCGTAATGCAACGCAAATTGGATGCGGTCCTCGATCCAGGGATGATCGTAATACCAAAATATTTCCAGCCGGTTCGGCGCGGGATCTTCCAAATCAATCTCGCCGAGCACCTGAAACGAATCCGCCGCCACTTGCGCCGAGTCCGGATTGATCCCGTGCGTCACTTCCAATCCAAACTGATCGGCTTGATGCTCGCGGTAACGCAAGTAGCCGTTCGTAATCGGCGTGCCGAGAAACGTAAGCACCATGATGGGGATCACATAAATAGGCAGCGCGGCCAAATCCGATGGCCCGCGAATTTTCCATGCGCTGCCACGCCGCGCGATGCAGCGGCGCGCGGCCCACGCGGTAACGAACAGCACGACGAATAGTCCGACGCACGAGGCAATCAGCCCGTCGTAAACATGATTCAAAACGTAGTGGCCCATTTCGTGCCCGAAAATGAACGCGATTTCAGGGCGGGTCATTTTCGAGATGGTGGTGTCCCACACCACCACGCGCTTTGAGGCGCCCAGCCCGGTGACGTACGCATTCACGAATTTCGCCTTGGCACTGGCATTCATCCAGAACATGCGCTCCGGCGGAATATTCAGGCCCACGCGATTTACCACGCGCTCCAGATCGCTCACCAACTGCGGCTCGTGGTTCGTCAACGGCTCGAATTTATTGAACATCGGGTCGATCACCAGCGGCGTAAGGAAAATCATGAAAACGAAAAACGGCAGCGCCATGAGCCAGAAATAAAGCCACCATCGCCGGGGACTGCGGCTCTCGAGCAGAAACAGCGCATAGACCATGAACATTCCGATGCACGTGGTGATCCCCAATTGCTTGCCGCGATCCCCGAGCCACGAGCCCCATCCCTGAATCACCAGGCCGTTGACGACGTACAACCAGTGAAACCAGGCGTGTATCGGCAATTGCGAAAGCGAGAGTGTGGTGAAAAACGCCACGGAGTAAATCGCCGCCTGCGGAAATAATTTCGGCCCCGCTGCTTCCGCCCAATCGCGAAACTTCACCGACCAGCCCCAGCGCAGCATCAGGTACAAGACGAGCAGCGAATAAATCGGCACCAGAATTCCCGCGGCGTATCCGATGCGCGCCAGATGACGGGCTTTGGCGTACTCGGCGGGCGGCAACGTATATCCGGTAACGTGCGCCGCCGCCGGCGATTCGCGCGCAGCAAGCGGCGCCGCTGATTCGACCGGAGCAGTTGCAGGAGTGGAAGTAGCTGCCTGCGTCACGAAGGGCCCGTGCCACCCGCGCATAGGCGCTCCCAACGCGCTCGCCGAATACCCGCCCGCCGCCGCGATCACCAGGCAGAAAGTCATTGCTCGCCCAAACTTCCGCATCACGAACTCCTTTCAAAGCAGTTTGAAAAATTGCCGGAGCGCAAGCGGCGGAGTATGCCTTCCCGCGCAATTACCTGCAAGGCGGGCGGTGAGGAAACACACTCAGAAGCGGCGGCGGTAAAAATAGCGGAGAACTAGGCAGCTGTTACCAGCAAACGGCCACTCTTGCGAGACTTGGGTTTGTTGTGCACGACGATCTCCACGTCGCGACCCAGCGCGTTCAGGAATCGCATGAGCCGTTCTACCGAGAAACCCTCCAACCGGTAGTTCGCAAGCGCGGAGATTTTTGGCTGATTCACGCCGAGAACTCTGGCGGCTCTGGCCTGCGAGAGCCTTCGCGTTTTTATGGTTTGATTGATGGCCACTGCAAGCCGTACCTGCGTTAGTTTTTCCTCCGCGCGAGGAAGTCCGATATCGGCAAATACGTTGCCGGAGCTGGCCGTCACGTTGCTACTAGCCTTTGCCATATCGCGCCTCATGATCGTCGCGGTCGCGCCTTGAAAATATCCCATTTCTAGGATATTCGCGCAAGGCGTTGTTCGCTCAGAGGAGCGGGGGGCTACGACGGGGTGCTTCTTTGGGCTCCGCGGCTTGCTTGGATTGTTTGCCGGCGGCGGTGGAGGATACCATTAGCATGGCGTTCTTGTGGGAGGACCAGGGCCATGTTCAGGAAAATTGCGCGAGCTGGATTCGCTCTTACGGCATTGCTGGCAGCGAGTGGAATCGCGTTGGCACGGCCGCAGGTAGGCTCAAGCTCGCAGCAGAACAATTCGCCCGCCGCGGCGGCTCGAAAATCGCGCGATCAGAAAAAAGCCGAGCCGAAATCGGCGCGCGTCTGGGACAACGACAATATCGTCATGCCCGCCGCCGGAATCGAAGTAGTCGGCCAGGACGCGAACGCGCCGGCCCCCGACGCCAACGCAGCGGCTACAGCCGGCGATCAGACTCCCGGTGCCGCTGCCGCGGGCCTCTCACCCGATGAAGTGGCGCACATCCAGGCGGCCATCAAGGAAGCCCTCGCAAAAATCGAGGAATTGAAGGCGGACATCAATCTTTCGCAGCGCAAATACGATCTCGACGCGCAACAGTTTTACAGTAAGCCCGACTACGCCGCCGACAAGGACGGCCAAAAGGCCGTCAATCAGGAAAAATCCGCGCTGGACGACAAGAAGCAGCAGCTGCAACTGGCGCAGCAAATCCTCGCGGAATTGCAGGCCAAGATCGGTGTAAAACCTGCTCCCGAGGCGCCTGCGGCGAAGGTCCCGCCGTCGAAGCCCGTGGAAACGATGCCCGGCAGCACCACGCCGGCGGATACGAAAGGCGCCATCCCGATTGCGCCTCCCAAGCCCACGGCGCCCGCTGCTCCTGCTCCAGCTCCGCCGCCGCAGTAGTCATCACGAAATCTCAGGAACGCTGGGCCCGCGATCGATTCCCGATTCGGAACTTCTCGTCGTACCTACGCGTGCGAATCATTCCACTTCGGGCCGCCTCGGGCTGCTTCGGGCCACTTCGGGCCGTTTCGGGCCGCGATCGGGGCCCGGAATGGGATTCAGCCCATTTCGGAACCGTACTACTACTAATAGTAGCGATTTCTCTTGACACACTAGACCCTCGCGCTCACAATCCCGCCATCCTTTCCGGCTTTTGCGCGTTGCGACGGGGTGCACGGGGTTCGCTGCGCCGCTTGCGCCGGAATTAAATCTGGGAGAGCGATGCAATATCTGCCGGGTTGGACGGTGCAGTGTTTGAGTCCGGAATGTCCGGCGCGCGGGCACTGGTTGCGCGTGGAAGGCACGCAGCAGGAAATGTGCAGCAATTGCGGCGCGCCTTTGCATAACGTGCCGCCGCCATTGCCGCCGCGATTCCGGATGCGGCCGCGCCCCTTGAGCGCCTATCGGCCCAGTTTCCGGCCGAGATAAGCGCGAGAGCCGCGACGGTCGCGGTAGAAGCCAGCAGCATCTTCAGAATCGGGCGGTGGTCTCAGCGCGCGCCACGCAACGAGCCATCGCCGTCGTCCCCGCATCAACTTTATCGGCGAGCGACGTCTTGCGCCCGCGTTGCAATCCGACCCGAGAGAAACAAAAATGGCGCTGTCGTTTCAAACTGCATCGAAACGGCAGCGCCAGGATTTAGAAGTAAAATTTCAATCCAAACTGAATCAACCGCGGCCCACGATCGGAAATCACCTGCCCGAAGGTGCTGCTGCCGCCGGCATCATCCACGCGTAAAAATTGAGTGTGATTAAAGGCATTGAAGAATTCCGCCCGGAATTCCACCTCGCGCGTCTCTCCAATTTTCGTCTTCTTGGTGATGGAAAGATCCCAGTTGTTGATACCGGGGCCGCGCAGTGAATTGCGTCCCAAATTTCCGAAGGTGAAGAGCGGGATGCCGCCCTCATCGCCCGCCTGAATGCACGTAGGATCGTCGTTCGGACAAGGGGAGCAACTGATATTCGTCGGATCGATCCAGTAATTGCCGTTGGCGACTCCTCCGTTGCAATCATCGCCAAACGCATTCGAAGAATTGCGCGGGTTCGCGTACGGCACCTTTCCGGAAACCTGCGTGCGCGTCAAATCCGGGAATTGATTTTGCTGGCTGGCGTTGCTATTGGAAAAGAAAGTAAGCGGGTTGCCGGACTGAAACGACGCAATTCCGTTGAATTGCCAGCCATCCACCACTTTCCTCATGAAGCCATCGCTGTGCACCAGCTTGTTGAACGGAATTTCCCAGAGCCAGCTGAACACAAATCGCTGCGGTGCGTCGAAATCCGCCAGACCGCGATCGAGATTGTAATCCAGCGGATCGGTGAATTCACCGGAGCGCGCGCGGAAGCCGGAGCTGAGATCGATGGTCTTGGCCAGGGTGTAGGCCGCGCGAATCTGCAAGCCGTGGCTGAGCCGCTTGTCCACGGTCACCTGCAATTGATGGCTCTCCGAAACGCCGTTGCTGAAGTTGGTGAGCAGTTGTCCTGCCGCCGTCGGCGAGCCGCTCGGATCGTTCGGATCGTTCGGGTCGAGTGTCCCCCCGGTGCAGGCCGCGAGCGGTCGCGCACATTCAGGATTGACCTCACCATAGGTGTTGAGCTGATGCATCATGACGCTCGGCACCGGGAAATTTGTTTCTCCCGTGCTGACCAACTTTCGACCGAGGCTGCCGACGTAAACCGCTTCCACCATCGTGTCTTTCGTCGCCTGCCACTGGAAGCCGTAATTGAAATTCTCCGAATACGGTGTGCGGAAATGCGGAAAGGTGGTGTAAGCAAAGCTCAGCGAGGGCACGAAAAATTGCCCCGTGAAAGTGGACGGGAAGGGCTGTTGCAATCCGAGCGGCGTGAAAGGATCGCTGACGATGTCCCCCGTTGCGCCGAGCCAATCATTCGGGAAATTATTGGCGACGAAACCGAACGGAGGCTGGCCGCCGAATTGCAAGTTCAGCGCGCCATCTTCGATGTCGTAGAAAATTCCCGCGCCGCCACGCATCACCAGCTTGGCATTGCCGAAAATGTCCCACGCGAAGCCGAATCGCGGCGCAACGTTGTTGTGGTCCGGATAGACCAGAGCATCGTTGGGAGTTCCGGGATCACCGGGATAGAGAATCGATTCCGGCGCGCCAGGGAACCTCGTGGAGTGCTGACCGGGAAAGAATCCGAGAATGTTGTTGTGAATGTCGCGCTGCGGAGTGTTGAACTCGTAGCGAATCCCGTAGTTCAGCGTCAGGCGCGGCAGGACTTTCCAGGTGTCCTGCACGTATCCTGCAAACGTCGAGGCGCGGATGCCGTAGAGCGCCTGCGAGAATTGGAAGTAGTTGTCCCAGAAGCCGCCGACGAAATCCGCGTATTCATCGCCGGTGAATTCGCCGAAGGTGAAGTCGAAGCTGCCGTTATTGTAGAAATCGTAGTGGTAGTTCTGGCGGATGCGCGAGATGTCGCCGCCGAATTTGATTTCATGCCGGCCGCGAGTCCAGGTGAAATTATCCTCCCACTCAAAGGTCGCGCGGCGCAGCTTGGTGGGACCCTGCGATGAGGGACCGATGGTGAACGATGGTCCAAAGACGATCGGCAGCGCGGCGCCACCAGGATCGTCGGGGACTACGTTCGTGAATCCGAAGTCCGCCGGGCTGGTGGTATCGGCAGGGACGGCCTGAAACGTCGCGTAGCGGTTAGCCGCGAAACGAAACTCGTTGAGCTTCCCGCCGTTGAATGTGTGCGTCCAGGTGAACGTGCCCACTTGCGTGCGAATCAAGTCTCCGCCGCCCGATCCCAAAGGAACGTTGCCGCCCTGGCCGTTGGGCTGAGGCCCGATGCTGGTGGAAATCGAACCGCCCTGCTCGGGAAAGAAATCGCGCAAATCATCAATGACGTAGACGAACGAGAGCGAGTCGTGACTGGTGAGATTGTGATCCACGTGCACGATGCCCTGATCGTCGTTGATTGAGGCCACCGGCGAACCCTGAAAATTATTTGATCCGGCGACATTCGGCAGCGGCAGGAACTGGTTGATGTACTTCTGAATCGTCGGGTTCACCAGGCCGGCGGTGGCCAAATTGTTGAACGGGAGATTGTCACCGGTGACCGGATTGATGAGCTGCGCGGACGGATCGCTGCAATTGCCGCCGCCGTCGAAGGATGGGCAAATGTCTCCAAAATCTCCGGTGCGCTCGCTGGGGCTTAGCACGGCGACTGGCGTGGGAACCTGACCTTCACGGCGCCGCGCGCCTTGATAGGCGAGGAAGAAGAAAGTCTTGTCCTTCTTAATCGGCCCGCCAAACGTGCCGCCGAAGACGTTGCGCTTGAAGATGGAGCGATCGGAGGCGAAGAAATCGCGCGCGTTCAATTTGTCGTTGCGCAGAAATTCGAAAGCATCGCCGTGGAACTGGTTCGTTCCCGACTTGGTGATCTGATTGACGATGCCGCCGGAAGTGCGCCCGTATTCCGCGTCGTAATTGTTGGTGAGAATTTTGAACTCGCCCACCGCATCCGGATTCGGGCTCACTACGATGTTGTTGCCGAGGAAATCGGTGTTGTTCCCGCCGTCGAGCAGGAAGGTCAGCGATTCGGAGCGCTGCCCGCTCACCGAGAACGGATTCCCCGAGCTGTCGTCGGGATCCGGGGCGAAGACACCGGCTTGCAGCAGGCCGAGCTGCAGCGTGTCGCGATCGAGCAGCGGCATATCGCGGATGGCGCGCTCATCTTCCACTTTGCCGAGCACCGCGCTGGAAGTGTCCACCTGCGCTACGACCGCGGTGACTTCCACGGTCTGCGTGGATTCGCCTAATTTCATGGCCACGTCCACGCGCCCGTTCTGGTTCAGGTTCAGAACGATCCCCGTCTGCACCGTGGTCTGAAAGCTGGCGTGCGTGATCGTGAGCGAGTACGTGCCCACGACGACGGACGTAAACAAGTAGCCGCCGTCGTTGCCGCTCGCCGTGCTGCGCGCGACGTTCGTATTCGTATTCGTCAGCGTCACTTTCGCGCCGACGATTACTCCGCCGCTTTGGTCGGTGACCGTGCCACGCAGCGTGGCAGTATCCTGCGCACGCACCCCCGCAGCGGATAGAAGAATTAATGCGAGTAGAAGGACACCACGACTTACACCGAGCGCTTGCCTCATGCCACACCTCCGTAGGCGGCCCGTCACGGATTAGAGAATCGTAGGCTGGAACGCTCCCGCGCCGAACACCCCTGATCGAGCTGCTTCCCCAACAACCCCGAACTCAACGCCGCCCTGAAATCCCTGCAAACTGTATAGTTTTGTGCCCTGCAGAAGTCAAGCAAGAGCTTTAATAAAGCGCGGTTCAAAATGACCCACGGTTATCGCACGGATTCCTGGCGCAAAAGAAAAGGGCGGCCGGTGGGGGTGCCGGCCGCCGTGGGCATGGGGTGATGGAGGTGCAAACACTTTCGAAACTTGGCGTCTATGGGGGGCGCCCAGCCTCGAACACGTACATTCTGCCAATCGCCATCGCTGGAGGCGATAGCCCGATAGGTTCATTTTTAACTAGTACGGAAGAACTAAGGTATCCGGCGTATCTCCCGAGCCACTTCGCGTGCATTTAAGCGTCACGGTAGTTTGCGGCAAACCGGCCGACTGCCCCGCAGTTGTACCCGCAGCCCCACAATGATAGCCTTCGCTTAGCCTGCAGTCACCGTCCTCGGGGGGACTCCAGCGCGCCACCATGTCTACTCCCGGTATGAAACTCGACCGCTCACCGATAATTGAAGAGCAGATCCTCGCCATCGTTCGCGCGCTCCTGAATGAGCTGGGAAGCCGTTCGGCCATCGAGACTTGCGCCCGCGCAGGCCTCACCGCGCATCTCGAGCGGGACTTGGGCCTGGGCAGTCTCGAACGCGTCGAACTCCTGGTTCGCCTGGACCAAGCCTTCTCGATCCACCTCCCCGATAGCGCCCTCTCGAACGCCGACACAGTTGCAGACCTGGTGGATGCCGTCCTCATCGAAGGGCCCGCCAGTGCGAACCAGCCCAGCCCGTCGGCCGCGCACGCCGCGCCAGGAGGAGCCGCCGCGCCCGGCGGAAGCGACCCGGCATGGCTAAGCAGCGTCCGCGACGCCGCCGAATCGCTGACCGAAATCCTGATCGCCCGCGGACGCGCGGAACCCGCCGCAGCCCACATCCACGTCTACGAAGAGGACGATCGCATCCGCACCATCACCTCGGGCGAATTGCTCGAGCGCGCCTCCGCCGTTGGCGCGGAACTCACGCGCCGCGGCCTGGCTCCCGGCGAAACGGTCGCTTTGATGCTCCCCACCGGCGCCGATTTCTTCTTCTGCTTCGCAGGCATCTGGATGGCCGGCGGAATCCCCGTGCCGATGTACCCGCCATTCCGCGCCGACCGCATCGAGGAATACGCTGCCCGCCAGGAAGGCATTCTGCGCAACGCCGAAGCCAAATTCCTGATTACCTTCCGCCAGGTGGAGGGCCTGGCGCGCATCCTCGGCCCGCGCGTCCCCTCGCTCCACGATATTCTCGACGCCGCCGCACTTGTTCGCGCTGAAAAATCCTCCGCCCCGCCGCGCTCCGAAATTCGCCCTACCGATGGCCACCTCCGCGGCAAAGCGCGCGGCGAAGAAATCGCCTTCCTGCAATACACGTCTGGCTCCACGGGCGATCCCAAAGGCGTCACGCTCACCCACGCCAACCTGCTTGCGAATATTCGCGCCATCGGCGACAGCGTAAAACTCCTTCCCGATGACGTGGTGATCAGCTGGCTGCCGCTCTATCATGATATGGGATTGATCGGCGCGTGGTTTGTGCCGCTGTGTTACGGCATTCCGCTGGTGGTGATGTCGCCGCTGGCGTTTCTCACGCGCCCCGAGCGCTGGCTGCGCGCCATACACAAGCATCGCGGCACACTCAGCCCGGCGCCCAATTTCGCGTACGAGCTTTGCACCCGCAAAATCGCCGAAGCCGATCTCGAAGGCCTCGATCTCAGTTGCTGGCGCGCGGCACTGAACGGCGCCGAGCCGGTGCGCGCCGAAACTCTCGATCGCTTCGTAGCTCGTTTCGCCCGCTGCGGCGTGCGCCGCGAAATCATCGCGCCGGTTTACGGCCTGGCCGAAGCTTCGCTCTGCGTCTCCGCACCGGCCATCGGATCCGGTTACAAAGTTGATCGCATTGATCGCGCGACGAATTCGAGCGCGAAGGCCGCGCCGTTCCGGCAACGGCTGAAGATAGCAACGCGCTGGAGTTCGTCTCCGCGGGAATTCCCATCCCCGGCTTTGAATTGAAATTTATGGACCGCGAAGGCCGCGAAGCCGGCGAACGCACCGAAGGCCGCCTATTTTTCCGCGGGCCCTCCGCCACGCAGGGGTACTACCGCAATCCCGAAGCCACCAAGCAGCTAATCCAATCCGACGGCTGGCTCGATTCCGGCGATCTCGCCTATCGCGCCGATGGACAGCTTTACATCACCGGCCGCGCCAAAGACATCATCATCAAAGGCGGCCGCAATCTTTATCCTCACGAAATTGAAGAAGTCGCGGGCCGCGTGAAGGGCGTCCGTACCGGCTGCGTGGTCGCGTTTGGCGCTCCGGATGAACGCAGCGGCACTGAGCGCTTTATCGTCGCCGCCGAACTACGCGTCGCCGGCGATCGCCAAAACGTCGCCGCGGAAATCACTCGCCAAATTTCTCAAGCTCTGGGCATGCCGCCGGATCTGGTGGAATTGCTGCCGCCCCATTCGATCCCCAAAACTTCGAGCGGAAAACTTCGCCGCATGGAAACTCGCCGTCTCTACCTCGCCGGAAAACTGGGCAAGCAATCGCCGGTCTGGATGCAAATGGCGCGCCTGGCGCTGATCAGCGCTCCGCAACGCGTTGGCAAAGGCCTGAAATCCGGCACGAAATCCGCCGCCGAGACGATCTACGGCGCCTATGCCCTCGCCGTTTTCGGAGGGTTTATCGGCCCGCTTTGGCTTGCCGTTTCTCTGGCCCCCAATCGCAAAGCCGCGGCTCGCGTGACGCGCTTCGGCGCCCGCGCCATGCTGGCCTGCGCGGGTGTGCGCGTTTCCTCGAATGCCGGAGATGTGCTCGAATGATCTCAATGGCTCCGGGCCGTGGATTTTTGCGCCCAATCATTCCAGCTATCTGGATATTCTCGTCACGCTTGCCGCAGTTCCGTCCACGGTCCGCTTCGTCGCCAAAGGCGAAGTACGCTCCATGCCGCTGATCGGGAAATTCCTCCGCCGCGCCGGCCACTTCGCCTTCGATCGCAGCGATTCGCAAGCCCGCATCCGCCAGACGGAGGGCGTGGGCGAGGCGCTTGAGCGCGGTGAATCCGTGCTGATTTTTCCCGAAGGCACCTTCACCTCTGCACCTGGCATCCGCCCGTTCCAATTGGGCGCCTTCAAATCCGCGGTCCTCGCCGGACGCCCCATCTGCCCGGTAGCCGTCCGCGGTGCTCGCGAAATCCTGCGCGATAAAACCATGCTCCCGAAATTCGGCCGTGTGGACGTGCAATTCGGCCCCTTGGTTGAGCCGCGACCGGACGCGGTGGAACACCAGACGGAAGCCGGCGCCGCCCAAGCCGACTGGCACGAAATCGTCCGCCTGCGCGACACAGTCCGCGAAATCATCGCCAAAAACACAGGCGAGCCGCTCCTCTAATCCCTTATCTGTGAACGGCCGGGCACGAATCGCGCAAAGGGTTACATAGGCACCGCTTTCTGCGTTGCTCCCCTCGCAAGCCTTGCCGACCCCTTGCCAACCTCCCGCCAACCCATCTCATCCAATCTCATGCCAGTACGAAGCGCTCTTACCCTAATCCGGTGTGCCCTAATACTCGCTTGCGCACTGGCCGCGGCAGTCAGATGGCCGCGAATTCTTAATTCACACGGAGGAATCCTAGATGCGCTTGATGAAGATGAGCTTGACGAAGAAACTATTCCTGATCGCCGCGCTGGGGATCTGCACGGCCGCCACAGCTACCACCGCCAAGGCCCAACTCGTCCCCAAAGTGGAAGTTTTCGGCGGCTATTCCTACATGCGCTATAACCCCACCGGCGTGGACGTAAATCTCAACGGGTGGAACGCCTCCATCAACATCAAGCCCAATCGCGTCCTCGGCCTGGTCGGCGACTTCGCCGGCGATTACGGTTCTCCCGGCGGCGTCAACGCCAGCGTGCACACCTACATGGTTGGCCCGCAGCTTTCTTTTCCGGCACCGGTTTCGCCCTTCGTGCACGTCCTTTTCGGCGGCGCGCACCTGAACGTCACCGGCGCCTGCGATAATTCATTCGCCATGGGCTACGGCGGCGGCATCGACATTCACGCCGGCCACAACCTGGCGTTCCGCGTCTTCGAAATCGACGACGTCTACACCCGCTTCGGCGGCTTCAACCAGAACAATCCGCGAATATCGGCGGGCCTGGTTTTCCGCTTCTAGCGGCAGCGATAATAAAGAGCGGACCGAAGCGTCGAGAGTGATTCCTCGGTCCGCTCGAAGCACTTGCCCTAAGGCACGATTCAGATGTTTTCGATCATCACCTCGTCAATTCGAATTTCACGGTCACGAAGGTCTGCACCTCTACCGGCTGACCACTCAATAGCGTTGGCCGGTAGCGCCATTGCCTCACGGCTGCCACTGCGGATTGCACCAGCAGCGGATTGCCGCTGACCACTTCGAGATTTATCACCGTTCCGTCCTTGGCAATGATCGCCCGCAATTCCACCGTGCCGGACAAATGGATTTGAATCGCCAGCGGCGGATATACCGGCTCAACGCGGCGAATCAGCTTGGCCTCCTGCGCGCCCATGCTTACAGACATGGGTTTGCTCGCCGGCGGCGGCGCTGGCGGCTCCGCGGGCGCCGGGAAGAAGCCATCGCGTTCGTTCCCTCCGGGAATCCCAAGGCCCGGTGCGCACGTATTGCAATCGCCTCCTG
The DNA here is from genome assembly GCA_963838545.1 of uncultured Acidobacteriota bacterium. GTDB lineage: Bacteria > Acidobacteriota > Terriglobia > Acidiferrales > UBA7541 > Palsa-147. The sequence continues at coordinate 228,396 of CAWIRL010000007.1, read as the reverse complement.
GCCCGATCGAAGGCGCGGCGTCGTCAGCAGCATTCTGATCCGGTGAGGTATCTATATGCGGCGGGATGGAGCGCGGAATCCAAAATCCGCCCGGCCTCTGGGGCTCGGACGGATGTGGCGTCGATGGCCCTGAGTGTGGCGCGGGATGTCCGCCACCGAACGGCGGCAAGGGCACAAAGAGGTAGCGCGCCGATATCGTCGGGGGCATCAGAATCGGCGTGAGCAGGAGCGCCGCCAGAATCGCAGCTTCTACCACCAAGGAAATCGCGAGGGCCTTACGGCGGCGCTGCTTCCCGCGGCGCAACGTCTCCGGATCGGAATCGACCAGGCAATCGGACAGCAGTTGAGCTTCGCGCATCGGCGATATCTCCTTTATGACGCCGGGCTTAGGGCGCGGCGAGATGGGGCCGTTCGCTCCGGCTCGTGCCGGACCGAGGAGATGCCGATCGCGCGATCTTATTTAGATAGACACCAAAGGCTGTAACGTGTGCCCCTGCAAAAGCGTCTAATTTTCGTGCCAGCCCGAACGGGGCGCCCTAAGTACTTCCGCGTTAAGTACTTCCGCCGTCCTCAAGCGTCCATGCATCACTTGCATCGCTCATGCATCTAAACCACTAGACAAAATAGATTTCACTTGGGGATAACCGCCATGGAAAAAGCAACCAAGGACGCTCTGGGATTCCGCTACACCGGCCGGGCCGCGCTCGATCGCAATCCGCTGGAAGATCGCGTGGAGTTCGTTTGCCCCGATTGCGGCGCTCCCGGCGATAAGGCAGCTCGTCGCCCGCGCGCGGCATATCATTTCACTGATGGATTCGTGCAGGACCTGCAAGGCGAGTCCGCGGTCTGCCGCAAGTGCAAGCGCTCCGTGCATGTGGCGCCGGTAGTGCTGCTTCACGATCGCGATGAAAAGCGCCGCTTTGAAGCCGCTTACGACTTCGAGCTCGGCATCGCGTCCAACTAAACTCGGTCGGTGGCTGTCCGCAGCAGCTCAGCGCCACTGCGGTATCGATCGGCTTGGTGTTTTCTCTTCTCGCTCTCACTTCTGTTTTTGCAAATTGTTACACGTGTAACGCACGAGCCAAAGTGTGTCTTTCTCACCACAAAAGTACTATGAGACGTACAGTACTAATTCTATTTTCCATAGATTTTAGCTTCCTAGGCCTCCGTCTTGGCTGACTGTTCCGCGGCGCGCTCCGCTTTCTGCTGCTGCTGATGTCTCTTCACGAAAATGTGGTAGGTGACGGCATCCCAGGCGTTATGAATTCCGATGAACAGCAGCACCAGCACCGCTGCGGCAACTCCAAACATGGCCCCGTAGGGATGAGCTTGCGCTGCGAGAGCCGTTGCCGCGAGCGTTAAGTAAGCCGCGAGTGGCAGTATCGAATGGCACAACCAATCTTCGAACTCGGGCCGGTAGGGAGTGTGTCGCATCCTCAGCGTCACGATAGTTTCGTAAATGATCCCAGCGAGTCCCATCAAGCCCCAGAGAACGGCGGCGCTGCCGATGCGTTGCCACGGAGAGCTGAGGATTGCCGAGAGCAGCAGCACGGCGCAGAAGTGAACGATGGTGGGGGTCGCGTACGTGCTGCCGGCTTGCGCTTGACCCGCTGAGATCGGCCGGTCGGCGATCAGAGTGATCGCGACGAACTGCAATCCGATCAGCGCGCCGGCGGACGATCCGACGATGACGTAGAAATTCTCCCATCCGCTAATGGCTGTCGTCTCCAACATGTCGTGTCAGCGGGTATCTGCGTGCGCCCCGCTGTTCCGCCCTCACCAGATTTTTCCCGTGCCGCCGCGCCCGGGATATTGCAAATCTCTTCTCACTCTCTCAAACGCTTCATCCACCGTGTCCGCAAATTCCAGGAGGTTATATTCCTTCTGGCTGATCGTGCCCCAGCGGACCATGGCCTTCCAGTTCAAGACCTGGTCCCAATATTTCCGCCCATAAATCAGGATTAGATGGCGCGAAGACAATTTCCCGGTCTGCAACAGCGTGAGCATTTCCCAGAGCTCATCCATGGTGCCGAATCCGCCGGGAAAAACAATCAGCGCTTTGGCCATCTGCGCGAACCAAAGCTTGCGCATGAAGAAATAATGAAAGCAGAAATTCAATTCCGGCGTGATGTAAGAATTCGGGCGCTGCTCGTGCGGCAATTGAATGCTCAGCCCGATCGAAGATCCCCCGGCTTCATGCGCTCCGCGATTCGCTGCTTCCATGATCCCCGGACCGCCGCCCGAGCAAATCACGAACCGCCGCGGATTCGTTCCCAGCGTCATGGACCATTCCGTGATGCGGCGCGAAAGCTCGCGTGCCTCTTCGTAATAGCGGGACATTTCCAGAAGAGATTTCGCGTCCCGCAATTTCGTGCGCCACTCCGGCAATTTTCGGCGCTTCGCCGGCGCGCTCTGGAGGCGCGTGATGGCGGCCTGCGCCCGGTCGCGCGGCGCGATGCGCGCCGATCCGAACATTACGATGGTGTCCACAATCTTTTCCTGCCGCAGACGTGTTAGCGGATCCAGATACTCCGCGAGGATCCGCAAAGGCCGCGCCGGCAGACTCTCCATGAACTGAGGATCTCGATAAGCCAAATTCGACATCGGCAGATGCCGCCCCGGAGCCATTCCTGTTCCTCCAATCGGCTAACAAGAAACAAACGAGTCATTCTAGGAGAGAGTCGCTTGGAAAAGCTACCAGTAGCGCCGGCGTCCCTGCCGGCATCCGACGAACTGCACTGAAACTAACAGCGAGAAACACCGACGGCCGCAAATCTCAAATTGCACCGCGCGCGATTTGTCGTTCCATCTTTCGTGACGCTCGTCGGATGCCGGCAGGGACGCCGGCGCTACTTGATGCAACGCCAGGCGTAACGATCGAATCAGATAAGCTGAACGCAATGACATCCCCGGCTCGCACGATCGCGCTACTAACCCTCGCCGCAATATTCTCCGCCACGCCGATAATCACCGGCGCCCAAGAGCCCGAAGGGCCGATTCACCCGCAACCACGCACGGACAAAAAACCGATCGACCTGACGCCGCGTCCGCTGCAACAAAAACCGCTCGTCGTGCGAACTACGGAAGTGGTGGCGCCGGTAACGGTGCAAACGCGCGATGGCGAACTGGTCCTTGATCTGGAACAAAAAGATTTCCACGTGTTCGACAACAACACCGAACAAGCCATTCTGCATTTCGATCTCGGCGGCGCTCCCCTGGCCGTCGCCTTTCTTGCCGAAACCAGCTCGCGCGTCGAAGCGCTGCTTCCCGCCGTGCGACGCTCTGCATCCGTCTTCACGCAGACGGTGATGGCGCAGACTGGCGAAGCCGCGGTGATCACCTACGACGATGCCATCGAAGTCCGCCGCAATTTCACCGGCGATACCGAAGCCGTGGAGAATTCGATTCACGAATTGCCGTTGGGCGGAAGCGGCGCGCGGCTCTACGACGCGATCTCGCAAGGCGTGGCGCTGCTGGCCGCGCAGCCGGAACGCGAGCGGCGAATTTTGCTGATCGTCGGCGAAGCGCAAGACGAAGGCAGCCGCAAAAAGCTCGGCGAAGTGCTGCGCGAAGCGTCGTTTGCCAACGTGACCATCTACACCATCGGCCTCAGCACCATCGGCGCGGAACTCCGCAATCCTCCGACGCAGTACCAGCCGCCGCAAATCGGCCCGCCGGGAACTTTCCCCGTTCCCACGCCGCCGGGCGTTCCGCAAACGCCGCAAACGGAAGCGCAGACGCAGGGAAATATCGATATGTTGGCGCTGGCGATTTGGGTGATGAAGCACGCGGCGAACGCGGTAAAAAATCACGCGCTGGAAGTAGCCACCGAAGCGACCGGCGGCGTGCACTACGCCACCATGAAGGATCGCAGCATCGAAAAAGTGATGGATGAAATCGGCGCCGAACTGCACGCGCAATATACGCTGGGGTACAAACCGCCCGGCGATGAACCCTCCGGGTTTCACGAAATTCGCGTGACGGTGGATCGTACCGGTGTGCGCGTGCGAACGCGGCCGGGGTATTATCTGCCGCCGATCGTGGCTAAATGAGCCAGCGCTAAATGCCCACGCCTAAAAGCGAATTTAGGTGCGTGCTCGTTCCGCTGGACTAAAGTCCAGCTCCCCCTGCCAAAGCAGGAGGCTCCCTCCTGGGCCGGCGCTGCAGCGCAAGTTCGTTTTCTGGCGCGAAAGCGCGGCGTGAGAGTGGCAGTTGTTGCTTAGCGCTGAAGCGCGACGTCAAGCGTGGCGGTTGTTTCGGAGCGCTCAAGCGCGTACGTGCGAGCGAGATAGGACGAACCTCAGTGGCTAAAGCCGCATTGAAATAGGGGCATTTGCGGCACGACTGCCCTTCGGCTTCGCTCCGGGTAAAAAGTCGTGCGCTGACGAGATTGTCACGAAATACTGGGGCTCACGGGCTCGCTCTCGAAAGGTTTCTCTTGTCATCGGCTGCATCACGCCGGAGAATACGAGCGGCTCAGCAGGGGGAAAATACTGGTGAAAATCGAAATTTACGGACAATCGTACAACGTGCATGCCGACGGGAACGAAGAAGAACTGAGAGAATTGGCTGCATTCGTGGACGCGAAAATGCGCACCGTCGCCGAAGCGACGCATACCGTTGATTCCGTGCGCGTCGCGGTGCTGGCGGCGCTGAATATTGCTGATGAACTGCATACGCTGCAGAGCCGTCAGGATGCCGTTGACGGGCCGCTGCGCAAACGCGTGGAGAAATGCGTGTCGATGGTGGAAAAGGCGCTGGAGCAATCGGCGTAAGGTGACGTCGCCAAAAGGGCATGGCGGCAAACACAACGCTTTCCGCCGCGGCGCATCTTAGATAGACTAAAGCTCTTAGGCCCTGGGATAGACTGAAGCTCTTAATCCTTGGTTGAGACTTGGGAACAGACCGGCAGTAAACGTAATGGCCACGAATAAATATCTTCGCAACGCGGCAATCGCGCTGGCGCTGACTTGCCTGCTGATCATTACCGGCACGCTGGGGACGGCGTGGCACTCGCATGCTTCCGGCTCCGATCGCGCCTGCCCCGTTTGCCATTACAGCCACCAGACTGCCGACAAACCTCTTTCGGGGCATCGGTTGCCGGTGCTGGCAACCGTTGGACGAAGCTCCGATGCAGCACTGCCGGCTCTCGAGCCGATTCCCGAATTCCGCCGTATTCCCGCGCGCGCGCCTCCCACAGCATAAATCTTTCCGCGTATTTCCCGCGCCGCGTCAGGCGCATTGACTCACTTTTTCCGCTCGTTTCGTGAATGGCGATTCTTATGTGCATGCGACTCAGCCGTTTACTGGTTCTGTCAGCGCTCTGCTGTAGCGCCGCCGCTATTCCCGCGCCGGCGCAAACGCAGGGACCCGTGCGCATCTCGATGGACGACGCCATCAAATTGGCGCTGGAGCACAATCACTCGCTGCAAGCCGCGCGCACGACGATCCAGCAGTCCCAAGCGGAAGAAGTCACCGCTAATCTGCGCCCTGATCCCGTGCTTTCGTGGGACGCGCAGTTCTTGCCCCTTTTCCAACCGAGCCAGGCCTCGGGCACTTATTTCGACCAGAACGTGCAGTTCGATATCGGCCTCGGCTATCTCTTCGAGCGTGGAAAAAAACGGCAGCATCGTTTGCAGGCGGCGCTGGACGTAACGGCGCAGACGAAATCACAGGTGGCGGATAACGAGCGCGCGCTTACGTTTCTGGCGGCCTCGGGATTCATCAGCGTGCAGGCCGCCGAAGCGGCGGTGAGGCTGGCCGAAGAGGATTTGAAGAGTTTTCAGAACACGGTGGAGATCAGCGAAGAGCGGCGCAAGGCCGGGGACATGAGCGAAGGCGATCTCTTGAAGATTCGCCTGCAGATGCTGCAGTTCCAGACGGATTATTCGCAGGCGCAACTCGCGCGCGTGCAAGCGCTGGCGTCTTTGCGGCAGTCATTGGGATTCGAATCGGTGCCTGCGGATTACGACGTGGCCGGGGATCTCGATTATCAGCCGGTGCAATCGAAGCGCGAGGATTTGGAGGCGCTGGCACTGCGGCAGCGTCCGGATTTGCGCGCGGCGCAGCAGGGAGTGACCGCGGCGCAGAGCCAGTTCGAATTGCAAAAGGCGATCGGCAAGCGCGATCTCACGGCATCGGCGAATTATTCGCACACGGCGGGAATCAGTTCGGCTTCCGCGTTTTTCAGCATCCAACTGCCGATTTTTGACCGCAATCAGGGCGAGATCGCGCGCACGCGTTACGCCATCGCGCAATCGCAGGAAACGGAAAAATCCGCCGCCGAGCAGGTGCTCACGGACGTGACCAACTCCTTCGAAAATCTGCAGACCAACGACCAAATCATCAAGCTCTATCGCTCCGGCTATCTCGATGAAGCAAAACAGTCCCGCGACATCAGCGAATACGCCTACAAGCGCGGCGCCGCCAGTCTTCTCGATTTTCTCGATGCCGAACGCAGCTACCGCGCCACGCAGCTCGCCTACCTGCAATCTCTAGCGTCGTACCAGACGGCGCTGGAGCAATTACGCGAAGCGGTGGGCACGAGGAACCTTCCATGACAAAATATTCCGCGAATCCTTTTCCCAGATTCAGCCAGCGCGCAAATTTCCGCGCGCGCGCGATCGCGGCCATACCGCTCGCTATGCTCGCCCTTCTCGCCATTTTCTTCGGGGCGGGATGCGGCAGCAACGGCAGCGAGAGGGCCGATCAGATGACTTCGTATTCCGCATCGGCCACGAAAAACGCAACGCCGCAACTTTTCTCCATTCCGCAGGAACAGCTATCGCACATTCAGGTGGTAACGGTGGAGCCCGCGCAATTCGCGCGCACGCTGCGATTTTCCGGCGCGGTGGCTTACAACGCATTTCGCACCACGCCGGTGATTTCCCAAGTCGGCGGGCCGGTAATCCGCGTGCTGGCCGTGCCGGGCCAACGCGTGAAGCAAGGCCAGACGCTGCTGGAAGTGAGCAGCCCGGATTATTCGCTGTTGCGCGCCACGTATCTGAAAGCTCGCGACCTCTCCCGCGTCGCGGACAAAAATTACGCGCGGGCGCAGGATCTCTACGCGCACAACGCGATTTCCGAGCGCGACCTGCTGCAAGCCGAATCGGATCGCACGCAGGCTCACGCGGACCTCGAATCGGCGGAGCAATCTCTGCGGATCCTGGGCATCCCCAAGCCCGAGAGCACGGAGCAAGGCACGCCGCTTTCCGAGATTCCGCTGCTGGCACCGATCGGCGGAGAAGTTGTGGAGCGACTGGTCTCGCCCGGGCAGGTGCTGCAAGCGGGGGCCACGCAAGCGTTCACGATTTCCGACATGAGCACCGTGTGGGTGCTCGCGAATGTTTATCAGAGCGATTTGGCGAGCGTGAAAGTGGGCGACGCGGTGACGGTGAACACCGACGCGTATCCCGACACATTCCGGGGGAAAATTTCATACATCACCGCGGCGCTCGATCCCAACACGCGCACGCTGCAGGCGCGCATCGAAGTGGAAAATCCCGGCGAGAAGTTGAAGAAGGATATGTACGTAACGTGCTCGGTGGCTGCCGGGGCGGTGAAAAACGCGCTGACCGTTCCGGACGCGGCGATTCTGCGCGATGAAGAGAACGAGCCGTTCGTTTACATCGCCACCGGTTCGGATCAATTCGCGAAACACAACGTGGAAATCGGCGACAGCCGCGACGGCCGCACGCAAATTCGCGGCGGTCTGATTGCGGGGGATCGCATCGTGGGAGACGGCGGCCTGTTTTTGCAATTCGCGAATTCGTTGCAGCGCTAGCGGAAACGGAAGCAGGAGCGGCAGCAGTTGCAGCGGAAGCAGAGGCGAACCGGCGCGGGAGCGCGCTTTAGAAAATCATGATTCATCGCATCGTCCAATTCGCGCTGAACCAGCGGTTTCTGGTGCTGATGCTCACGCTCTTCGTGGTGATCGCCGGCGCCATTTCCTTCCAGCGCATGCCCGTAGATGCGTATCCGGATCTTTCGCCTCCGCAAGTGGAACTGGTGACGCAATGGCCGGGCCACGCGGCCGAAGAAGTGGAGCGGTTGGTCACCTTGCAGCTGGAATTGGCGATGAGCGCGACGCCGAAAATGGTGGTGATGCGCTCGATTTCGCTTTATGGCCTATCGGATATCCGGCTCACGTTTCAGGAAGAAACTGACGATTATTTTGCGCGGCAGGTTGTGTTTGAGCGGCTATCGGACGCGCAATTGCCCTCCGGCGTGGCGCCTTCGATGGCGCCGCTTTTCAGTCCGAGCGGGCTGGTGTATCGCTACGTGCTGGAAAGTCCGGATCGCTCGCCGCAGGAATTGAAAATATTCGAGGATTGGATTGTCGAGCGCGCCTACCGGCAGGTTCCCGGCGTCGCCGATGATTCCGGGTTCGGCGGCACGACCATGCAGTACCAGGTGCTGCTGGATCCCGCGCGCCTTTTCGCCTACCACTTCAGCGTGCCAATGATCATCCAGCAACTCACCGCGAATAACGCCAATACCGGCGGCGGATTTTATTCGCAGGGCGGGCAATTTTTTTACGTTCGCGGGCTCGGCCTGGTGAAAGACACGCACGACATCGAAAATATTCTCGCCGGGACGGTGAATGGCGTTCCGGTGCGGATTCGCGACGTGGGCCGCGTGGCCATCGGCTACGCGCCGCGGCTGGGCGAATTCGGATTCAGCAATCGAGAAGGCGGGCGCGCTGGCGGCGTGGTGCACGCGAACGATGACGCCGTGGAAGGCGTGATTTTGATGCGCCGCGGCGAGCAGACGCAGACGGTGTTGCAAGGCGTGCAGGATAAGACGCGGGAACTCAACACGCTCACGCTGCCGCAAGACGTAAAAGTGCGGCCCTTCTACGATCGCAGCGACCTGGTGCGGCTAACTACCGACACGGTGGAAGCCAATCTGCTGAGAGGCATGGTGCTGGTTCTGATCGTGCTGATGTTTTTCCTGGTCAGCGCGCGAGCCGCGGTGATTGTCGCGCTGACCATTCCCGTCAGCCTGCTTTTTGCGTTCGTATTCCTGCACGCGCACGACGTGGCAGCCAATCTGCTTTCGATCGGGGCCATCGATTTCGGAATCATCATCGACGGGACGCTGGTGATGGTGGAAAACGTCTATCGCGAACTGGGCGCCCGCTCCGGACAGAACTACAAGCTCAACGACGTTATTCTGGCCGCCGCCCGCGACGTGGACCGCCCGATTTTTTATTCCGTCGCGGTAATCATCGCCGGATACATCCCCATCTACGCGTTAAGCGGCCCGGCCGGCAAACTCTTTCATCCGATGGCGGACACGATGTCGTTCGCGCTGCTGGGCGCGCTGATCCTCACCCTCACGTTAGTCCCGGTAATGTGCTCCTACTGGTTCGGCCGCGGCGTGAAAGAAAGAGAAAATCGCCCCTTCGAATGGATGAAGCGCACTTACGCCAAGCGCCTCGACTGGTGCCTCGAGCATCCGAGGTTCACTATGATCGTCGCCACTATAATTTTCGGCGCGTCGCTCCTCCTCGTTCCCTTCATCGGGGGCGAATTCATGCCGCATCTCGATGAAGGCGCCCTATGGATCCGCGCCACGCTCCCGTACACAATTTCTTTCGAAGAGGCCAGCAAGTTTTCGCCGAAAATCCGCAATCTTCTGATGTCCTATCCCCAAGTCACCGAAGTAGGCAGCGAACTCGGCCGCCCCGACGATGGCACCGACCCCACCGGCTTCTTCAACGATGAGTTCTACGTCGGCCTCCGTCCCTACGGCGATCCCGCCTGGGACAAAAGCTCCGCGCACAATAAGCCCGAGCTGATCGCCGCGTTACAAAAGCAGCTCGAAGCCTATCCCGGCGTAATTTTCAATTACACGCAACCCGCCGAAGATGCGGTAGACGAAGCGCTCACCGGCCTGAAAAGCGCACTCGCCGTAAAAATCTTCGGGCCTGATCTGAATCTGCTCGAATCGAAAGCCATCGAAATCAAGCGCACTCTGCAAAATGTTCCGGGCTTCAAAGAGCTCACCGTTGTCCGCGAACTCGGCCAACCCAGCCTGCTCATCGACGTCGATCGCGAAAAAGTCGCCCGCTACGGAATCAATGTCGCCGACGTCGAAGCCATGATCCAGGCAGCCGTAGGCGGCCAGGCCGCCACGCAAGTAATCCAAGGTGAAAAAGTCTTCGATCTCGTCGTCCGCATGGAACAGCAATTCCGCGAAAGTCCGCAGGAAATCGGCAATCTGCTGGTGGGGACTCCCTTGGGCCAGCAGATTCCGCTGCGGCAGTTGGCGGACATTCGCGAAGGCAACGGTGCCTCCTTTATCTATCGCGAAAATGGCTCGCGTTATGTCGGCGTGCAATACAGCGTCGAAGGCCGCGATCTCGAGCGCGCCGTCACCGACGGCCAGAAAGCCGTGAAAGCCATCACCCGCGCGCTTCCGCCGGGCTATCGCGTCGAGTGGGGCGGAGAATATAGCGAGCTGCTCGAAGCCAAGCATCAGCTTTCCATTATCGGCCCCATGGCCATCCTGCTCATTTTTCTGATTCTCTTCGCGCTCTATGGCAATTTCAAATTTCCGGTCACCATCGCCATCGGCGTGGTAATGACGGAGCCAGTTGGCGCGTTGATCGCGCTGAAACTGACGCACACGCCATTCAGCGTTTCGTCGGTGCTGGGATTGCTGGCGCTGATGGGCGTCTCCGTCGAGACGGCGGTTATCCTCGTCTCCTACATCAACAAGCTGCGCCTCGAGAGCGGCATGGACATCCGCGCTGCCACGCGCGAGGCCTCGCTGCTGCGGCTGCGCCCGATCATGATGACCGCGCTGGTGGCCTGTCTGGGCCTTCTGCCCGCGGCAATTTCCACCGGCATCGGCTCAGACACGCAAAAGCCGTTCGCGATCGTAATTGTCGCCGGGCTGATCTCGCGCCTGTTCCTGGGCTTCTTCGTAAATCCGGTGTCTGTACGAAATGGTCGCGCGCGACGGTGATGTTTTGCAGGTATAGATTTTTGGAAACGAAAGTGATTACGCACTCGGCAAATTCGAAGCGGCGCAACTTGCAGTTGCTGGCCGTCTGCCTGGCAGTCTTCGCGCTGCTTTTCCTCACTACCGCGTCCACGCTCGAGCATCATCACGCCGGCACATCGGATGCGGCCTGCCCTGTCTGCCACGTGGCGCATCACGCGCCGGTGAAGCTCGGCAAAGTCGTCAAGCTGCCGGTTCTCGCCGCGGTAGCACACGGCGCGCGCTGCGAAGTGCGCACGCCTGAGCTCGAAGTGCATCGTTGCCGACCATTCCTCTCGCGCCCCGCCCTCCGCTTAATTTTCAAATCCACAACTGAAGATCGCGTCCTGGCCGCTGCACGCGCCAGCGCTCTCGCTCATTTGGAGATGCATTTTCTCCGCTGGCGACGGCGCCTCCACGATCCTTCACCATTTACAGCCCCGAGCGGGCATGGAGGAAACATGCGAAAGGCTTATAGATATTTGCTGCTTCTATTTTTCGCGGCGAGCGCCGGAATTTTTTCGGGCGCGGCTCGCGCGCAGAATTCCGGCTCGATCGAAGGCACCGTAAAAGATCCATCGGGCGCCGCAATTGCGAAGGCCACCGTGGAAATCGCAAATCCGGTGAGCAAGTATTCGCGCACCGCGACGACTGACACGGACGGATCATTCCGCTTCACGAATGTGCCCTTTAATCCGTATCACATGGTAGTGAGGGCGGAGGGGTTCGAGGCGTTCACACAGGACGTGGAAGTTCGATCCACGGTGCCGGCTGCTGTGGAGGTCTCGCTGAAAATCGCCACGACGTCATCGAGCGTTACCGTGGAAGCGAATGGCGGCGACCTGATCGAAACCGATTCGACGGCGCACACCGACGTGGATCGCGGACTTTTCGACACGCTGCCGCTCGAAAGCCAATCGTCTTCGCTGAGTTCGCTGGTGACGCTGGCGTCGCCGGGGATCACGCGCCGATTCGAACGGCCTCTTTCACGGTTTCGGCGATCATGCGTCGAATTCTTTTTCCGTGGATGACCAGCCCATCACCGACCAGCAAAGCAAGGTGTTCTCGAATCAGATTCCGGTGGATTCGGTGCAATCGCTGGAAGTGATTCAGGGCGCGCCGCCCGCGGAATACGGCGACAAGACCAGCGTGGTGATCGTGGTCACGACACGCTCCGGCCTGGGCGTCACTCCGGCGCACGGCGATCGGTGACTGCTTCCATCGGAAATTTCGGCACCGCCGACGCCGGATTCAATTTTTCCTACGGCGGAAAGACCTGGGGCAATTTCTTCGCCGTGAACGGAATGAAGACGGGAAGATTTCTGGATGGCCCGGAATTCGTGGTGATGCACGACAAGGGCAACCAGGGAAATTTCTTCGACCGCGTGGATTACAAGCCCTCGGAGAGCGACACCATCAGCCTGAATTTCGGATTTACGCGCTCGTGGTTTCAAACGCCAAACTCCTTCGACGCGCAGAATGCCACGGCGTGGAACGGGCTGGTGGTCGACAACGGCGGGCTCGGGCCGGATGGTCTTCTGGTGGGACCGCAGGATCAGCGCTCTAAAATTCGCACGTTCAATATCGCGCCCACCTGGACGCACGTGCTGAATTCCAGCACGGTCTTCACGCTCGGAGGTTTCGCGCGCCAGGATCAATACAATTATTACGGCAGCGACAATCCGTTCGCGGATTTCACGCCGGATTTGCAATTTCAAACCGTGGGGCAGAGCCGGCGGCTCACCAACGCGGGGGCTCGCGCGGGAATTTCGTTTGTTCACGGCATTCACAATTTGAAGGCGGGAGTGCTTTACGAGCAGACGTTTCTCACGGAGAGAGATGGGCTTGGGATCGTCGATCCCGGCTTCAATGCGGTTTGCCTGAATGCTGACGGCACCGCGAACTTCAATCCGGGGATCACGGATCAGACGGAGTGCAATGGCGGGTTGCAACCGAATCTTGGGCAGGGTTCAGTGGCGGCGTTTAATCCGCTGCTCGGATGCATTGATTTGACGCGCACGGCGCCGTTGCCGGCAGCGGATGGATGCTCGACGGCGACGAGCTCGATCTTTACGTTTCCGGGGCACACGGACGTGAAGGAACTTGCTCTGTTCGTGCAGGACTCCATCTCGTTCAAGAATTGGACGTTCAATGTTGGCATCCGCGGCGATCTCTACAATGGACTCACCACCGCGCGGCAGGCCGAACCGCGGCTGGGCGCCGCTTACAACATCAAGAAGACGAACACGGTGTTGCGCGCTTCCTACGCGCGCACTCTGGAGACGCCCTTCAACGAGAATCTGGTGCTCGCGAGCGACGGCTGCAACAATCCGGTGGTTAACGCGCTCATGTCCGTTACTCAGGGATTTCCGTGCCTCACCGCGCCGCTCAGCGCCGGGACGCGGAATGAATTCCACGTCGGATTGCAGCAGGCGTTTGGAAAATACCTGGTGATGGACGGCGAATACATCTGGAAATACACGAACAAGGCCTACGACTTCAGCGTGCTCGGCAATACGCCGATTACGTTTCCGATCGAGTGGGATCATTCCAAGATTCCCGGCTACGCGGTGCGCGCCACGGTGCCGAACTTTCACGGGCTTCACGGCATTCGTGGTGTTTTCGCAGCGTGGCCGCGCGATTCTTCACGCCGCAGGTGAGCGGAATCGGGACTACGCCTTCGGGCAGCTCCGTCTTCCGCATCGACCACGACGAAAATTTCAACACGACCGCGCACTTGCAATATCAGCCGTGGAAAATCGGGCCGTGGTTCGGCTTCAACTGGCGTTACGACAGCGGGCTGGTGGCCGGACCGGTTCCTTGCGCGGGAGGAAATTGCGCGAATGGGCCGTTGGGGAATGATTCCACGGTGGATGTTTCCGGGTTGACGCCGGACCAGCAATTCGAAGCCGGGCTTTTCTGCGGCAGCGTGCGCGCTACGCCGACTTCGCCGATCAGCCCGACCGGCCTGTGTCCCGCCGCGCAATACGGTTCCACGCTGATAACAATTCCGGCGGCGGGCACCGAAGATGACGACCACAATCCACCGCGCATTGCGCCGCGGAGTTTATTTGACGTTGCGGTGGGGGACGACAATTTGTTTCGCGGCGATCGGTATAAATGGAGTTTGCGGCTGACCGCTGTGAACATCACGAACAAATATGCGCTTTATAATTTCCTATCAACGTTCAGCGGGACGCATTACGTTACGCCGCGATCGTATTCCGCGGAGATTGGATTTCATTTTTAGTGGCGTGAGGGGCCTGGCTGAGAGGCTGGGCCCCTTACTCATTCTTGCGGTTGCTGGAGCGCGATTTTAGCCTTGATCGGAATCACTTCCTGTTGAATTGGCTATCCTGGCTCGCGTCGAGTCTTGCTTGATTTTACTACCTGCCCGAAAAGGCCCGTCTGAGAACTACCCGCTAAGTGCTCCATCCCATCGCGGGTTTGCGTTCAAATTTTGCCTTCTGAACGAGCTGTGGAAAAATGTGAGGATTTTTACTTGACACTGATTTACAACTAGCATAACCTCCTCTACTTGAAAATCATTATCAACTAGGAGGGATCGTGAAGTTCGGCCACTCTCGTTCGTTGTTGTGGATTTCACTCGTGATCGCTTCCGGCGCGGCTGCGCTTGCTTCGCCGGCGGCTCGGGCGCAGGAACCTCCTTACTTTGTGGCCTACGGTCAGGCCATGGAGGAGCCCGGAAACCTGGAGATCAACGCCAATGCGACTTACGGCACGCAAAAAGGCGGGAACGATTACATTGCCTACTGGACGGAATTCGAATATGGCGTAAAGGGCTGGTGGACCACGGAGTTTTATCTCGATTGGCAGTCCACATTTCACGATAGCTCGCTCTTCACAGGATTCCGCTGGGAGAACCGCTTTCATCCCTTGATGAAGCAACACTGGATCAATCCGGTGCTGTACGTGGAGTACGAAAATACGAACGGCGCGGACAAGACGATGAAGGAAGTGGTGGGTTTCGACGGCGACGCGGATTCGCTCGATCCGAATTCGGAATCGCGACAGGAACACGAGCATGAGATTGAAACGAAAATAATTTTGGGCAGTAATTTCAAAGGCTGGGATATTTCCGAGAATTTCATCGGCGAAAAAAATCTGGGACATGAGCCGTGGGAATTCGGTTATGCGCTTGGGGCGAGCCGCCCTTTGAGGCTGGCAGCGGTCTCGCGGCGCTGCACTTTCTGCGCGGAGAATTTCGTGGCCGGCGCGGAAATGTACGGCGGGCTCGGCACGGTGACGGATTTCACGTTGAAGGGAACATCGCACTACCTGGCACCGGTGCTTGCCTGGCAATTACCGAACGGAATCAATATGCGCGTGTCGCCGACGTTTGGGATTACCGATGAGAGCCACCGGTTCCTGCTGCGCTTTGGCGTGTCTTACGAATTTTCCGGGCTAGGGCAGAAAATAAGGAGCTTGTTCCAATGAGGCGTTTGGGAATACCCATCGCGGTGATGATGGCGAGCGCATCAGTGGCGCTCGCGGCGGCCAGCGGCGGCTGGCATGAATCGAACGCAGCTCTCTCGGGCGGCGCGCGCAATGCCGCGGCTGCTACTTCAGAGCGAGCGCAGGCGAGTGCGAAAGAGCAAACTTACATCGGAAACGAAGAGCAGATTCGCGCCGGCGAAAAACTCTTTCGCCGTCACTGCGCGGAATGTCACGGTGAAGACGGCCGCGGCATTGGAAAAGCCAAAAATTTGCAGGCGCCGCACGTGCAGACCAAATCGCCGGGTGAGCTGGTGGAGTTTCTGCGCAACGGCGATCTCTGGCGCGGCATGCCCTCCTGGGCCGGGATGCCCGAGGAACGACGCTGGCAGATTGTCGCCTATATCAAGACGCTGCGCGCCAATCCATAGGCCGAACTCGGGCGTAGCACAGTCGCCCAACCAAGCCGATTTCTAATCGTCACTGGCGCGATTAGAAATCGGCGTAACTCCAACAAAACAAAGGCCACGCTCGCCTTCTAATCGGTCTAAAAACCGCCTTGTCAGGCCGCCCGCTGCGTCTTTTCTCCAGCCCTGCACGTATAGCCTATATGATAGCCGCCGCAAACTTCGCTGGGGAGGCTTGGGTGGGGCTCGAAGCCGAAGTCAGCCAGCTGCGCCGAGGGGATCTCGACGCGCTGTCGGTGCTGCTTTCCCGGTACCAGAATCGTCTCTATCGCTATTTGCTGCGTTTGGTGCGCGACGCCGCGGATGCTGATGATTTATTTCAGCAGACGTGGATTCGCGTGGCGGAGCAGATCCGCAAATACGATTCGAGCCGCAATTTTGACGCGTGGCTTTTCACTTTGGCGCGGAATTTGGCGATCGATCATTTGCGGCGGCGGCGGCCGGAAAGTTTGGATGAGCCATCAGGGAACGATCCGCACGGCTCGACGCCCGGAGAACGATTGCCATCGGCGGAGCGGCCGGCGCTCGAAGGAATATTGGAACGCGAAAAGGGATCGCGATTGGCGGAATGTGTGGTGGAGCTTCCCGTGATATACCGTGAGGTATTGAGCCTGCGCTTCGAAGAAGAAATGAAGCTCGAGGATATCGCGGTGGTGCTGGATGCGCCGCTTTCCACCGTGAAGACGCGATTGCGGCGCGGGCTGGAATCATTGCGCGTGAATCTGGAAGCGCGCTACCCCGGGGAACGTTGGATATGAGCAACTGCGACGAAATCCGCGACTTGCTGGCGTTGGCCGCTTCCGGCGCGCTCGATGGGAAAGCGGAGCAGCGCGTGGCGGAGCATGCACGCATTTGCGCGGTGTGCGCCGCGGAGCTCGATGGCTTTCAGATGCTGGCGCGCGGGCTGCGGCGTTTGCCGACGCCGCAACCTTCTTCGAACGTGGTGGAGCGAGCACGCGCGCGGGCGGAATTTCGGATGGCGGAAGAAAGCGAGCAGCGCTCGAATCGCAAAGTGCTGATGCTGCTGATCGGCTTTGCGTGGACGTTGATCGTGGTGAGCTGGCCGATCGTGCGGCTGCTCAGCGGCGGGATTCAGACGTGGCTTACCGCGCGGGTGCCGCAATCGTGGTACGCGTTCGCCGGATTCACCGGGCTCGGGTGGCTGGCAGCTGGAGCGGCCGCGATTATTCTTGCCTGGCACAACCGGCGCGAAAGGGAAACGACATGAGTACCTGGAGTGAACGTATCGGCGTGATTCCGCGCACCGCGAAGGTCGTCGCGGTTTTGCTTGGTATCGGGTTCGGTTGTCTCATCGCGGTGCTCTCGCACCTTCCACCGTCGCATAACGAAGCGCCGCTGCCGGCGGCGGCGAAAGTGATTTTGCCGCTGGCGATGGCGATTGTCGTTTTGATTTACGTCTTGTTGATTGGATTTGTTTACGGCGATTCGAAGCGGCGTGGGATGCGGTATGTGATGTGGACTTTGCTGGCGACTTTTTTGCCGGACGCGATCGGCATCATTCTGTACTTTATTCTGCGCGATCCGCTGCCGGTGATTTGTCCGCATTGCAGCACCAAGGTGTTGTCGAAGTTTACGTTCTGTCCGAGTTGCGGGACGTCGTTGAAGCCGACGTGCCCGCATTGCGGGCAGGCGGTGGAGCCGACGTGGTCGAATTGCGGGCACTGCGGCACGAAGCTTCCTGGTCCGCAGCCGCGAACAGCCTGATTTCGCGGCGGCGGAATCGGCGCGCCGTTGTGAGAATTTCCGCTGCCCTCACCGCTGCTTCCGCCCGAAGGAACAGGCTTACCGATACGATGCTTGCTCCCCACGGGCGCGTTCCACGGCGTTAAAATTGGGGTTATGAAAACTTGGGGAAGCGGTCTGAAATTTCTCGCCGCCGGTTTCGCGCTCGCTGCGATGCTTCTCACTGCGCGGCCACTCACCTCCCACGAACATCTCGGCACGCTGGAAGGAACGGTACTGCGCGCGGACGGCAAGCCGCTGTCCGGCGCGCGCGTAACCAGCGAGCAAGCCGAGGGCGAGCACCCGCACGCCACGCTGACCAATTCCGACGGCCGTTTCTTTTTCCCGCGCCTGACGCCCGGGCTTTACAACCTGCGCGCCTATTACAAAGGGGCGTGGACGGAGTGGACCAGGAACGCGGAAGTGAAAGTCGGGAAAGGCACGAACGTAACTTTGCGCATGCCATCCAAGTAGAACAAAATAAAGGGTTAATGTTGGCGGCGTCGCGGGTAGTACTACAACCCTGGGTACAAATCTTTTGTATCTTCCGACCCATTGGTCATTTGCGCGCGATTCACTAGCATTGTAGTGCGGGTTGGGAGCTGCGTTGCGGGGACGACGGTTCCGTAAGGAGCCGGGGCACGCTACCCAATCCGCCCAGCCCTCCCTGTCGGCAAACCCCTCCTGACCCCCTGCTGACAGGGGGGCATGTCTGGACTTTTGTAGAGCCTGCGAGAGCGAACTCCGTCGCGCTGGCGTGAATATCCTGATTGTTAGCACGTTCATTTTGTTGCCAGCCTGAAAGGCTGGCGCTACAAACTTCAAATTCCAAATTCTTTTGAATCCACATTCCTGGCAGACCTATTGCATCTCATCTGTGACGATCTGATTTGGGATGAGGGTTAATCCTGTAGATTGAATGCGGGGGCGATGGCGCGGAAGATTGCGCCGCAAGAGATGGCCGACAGATGACGCGTAGAACTGACAGCCGGCGGAGCATTTTGCGCGCGACGGTGGCAATTTGCGTCGCGGCGGCGATGTTTCCACCGCCGGTGAGTGCCGCGCGACTCAAGCCGGAGACGTTGCGTGCGTTCGATCGCTACGTGCAGATTTCCGAATCCGAAATGCCCGCGGAGAATTCCGGCGGCGCGGGATTTCTCTACGTCGAGCGTTTGTCTGCGGAGCGGCGGACGGCTGCGCTCGAGCAATTGCGTCGCGGCGAAGTGGTGATTGAAAGGCTGGAGACGCGCGATAGCGGCAAGCCGATTTTGATTCCCGGTGGAATGATTCACGACTGGACGGGGACGGTGTTCATTTCCGGCGCGACGCTCGAGCAGACGCTCTCGCTGGAAAAAGACTACGATCATCATCAGGAAATTTTCCAACCTGACGTGATGCGCTCGAAAATTCTGCGGCGCGATGGGGATGACTTCAGCGTTTATTTCCGGCTGCGCAAAAAGAAAATCATTACTTCGATTCTGGACACGGAACATGAGGTGCGTTACCACGCGATTGACGCCAGGCACGCGGCGAGCCGCTCGCACACCACGCGAATCCAGGAAGTGGAAGATGCAGGGCGAGCGGATGAATCGCTCAAGCCGGTGGGAGACGATGACGGATTTCTTTGGCGGATGAATACGTATTGGCGGTTTGAGGAGAAAGATGGCGGAACTTATGTTGAGTGTCGCTCGATTTCTCTCACGCGCGACATTCCCACCGGGCTCGGCTGGATGATCGGGCCTTTCGTCACCAGCATTCCGAGCGAATCACTCACCTTTACGCTGGGCACCACGCGCAAGGCGCTATCGAAAAACGGTGCGGTGCGCTCGGGTTCAGCCTCGGTAGCGCCGGTTCATCCTGACGCCCGGGAGGGCGTCCGTGCCGGCATCTGACGATTAGAAGCCCCCCCACAGGCAAGCGACACGTGCGGACTATAACTCTGGAACTGACGCCATCCATCTAACGCTGTGCGCAGCGCAAAATAATTGCATCGATTCACGTCCGCGGTCCGCGCGTGACTTCTGCTTCTCGTCAGACTGTCTTCGTAGGATGCCGGCAGGGACGCCGGCGCTACCAAGGCGCCGAAGATTTCTAGAACGAAGTGCCGGCCAGGAAAATGTCGCCGAGACCGGCGGCGAAACTGGGGACGATATTTGTGGCGGGGGAGATGAACGCTACGGTGTGGCCGTCGCCGCTGACTGCGGGATGCAGCGAGACGTTGTTGGCTTGCGTGCCGCCCAGAGAAATGCTGCGCAGTGAGGTCCCCGGCGTACACGTGGTGGTAGTCGAAGAAGTTGCGCCCTCGCAGGTGTTGCGCACGAAGACATTTTCGAATCCGTTCGTCGTTGCGGGAACTAGATTCGTGGCCAGAGACGAAAAAGCGATGAATTGGCCGTCATTGGCGTTCGTAGTGGTGGAGCTGATACTGGGATTTTCGCTGAGCGCGTTGCCGGGCGTGGTGTTGTCGTTGGCGATGGAAACGAGGGAGGTGGAAGGAGTGCAGCCGGCGGTGACAACGCCGCACGTATCGCGGACGAAAATCTGCTGCGTTCCGTCCACGGCGGTTAGCACGAGGTTCGTGGCGGTGGAGGCGAAGGCGATGAAGCGTCCGTCGGCGCTGATGGAGGCTTGCGCGCTGGCGCCATTCGCGGGCGTTGAGCCGTCGATCGAGGAAGCAACGTCAACCACCGGCACGCAATCCGCAACGCCGGCGATGCAAGTGGTGGAGCGATAGATCTGCGGCACCGGCGGGGTGACGCCGCTGACGAGATTCGTGGCCGCGGAAGTGAACGCTACGAAAGCGCCGCCGCTGCCGGTGGCCGGCTGCGAACTGGGCGCATCGGCGGGAGTAAAACCGTCGGGCGAAGAAATCAGGAACGTCTTCGGAGTGCAAGTGACAGTGGTGGACGTCAGGCTCAGACACGTATCCCGCATATAGATCTGCGCAATGCCGCCGGGATTCACGCCGGCGATCAAATTGGTGGCGGTGGATACGAACGAAACGTAACGGCCATCCGCGCTGATGGAAGGCTGAATGGCATCCGCGTTCGCGGCGCTCACGCCATCGGCGGCCACGGAGACGAGCGCGGTGGCATTCGTCGCGCACGACGTTCCCGTGGATCCGGCGCAGCCGCCATGGAGAAAAATCTGCCGCGTGGCACCGGTGAGCGTCGGGAAATTGGGATCGAGATTGGTGGCGTGCGATGAGAAAGCGATGAAGCCGCCGCTGGAATCCATGGTCGGTTCGAGGCTGTCCGAATTTCCCTGCGAGCCGGCTGGGGCGGTGGTGGTGGAAGATTCGGTGCCGGAGATGCTGACGAGCGAAGTGGAGGGTTCGCAGGAAGCCTGAGCAAAACAAGTATCGCGAAGGAAAATATCGGGCTGGCCGTTGGTATCGTTCGTGACCAAATTGCTCGATGCGGAAGCGAAAGCCACGAAGCGGCCGTTGGAACTGATCACCGGACCGGAGCGGCTCAAATCGCCGACGCCGTTATTGGCCTGCGTTCCGTCGAAGGAATAGTCAACGAGCTCGGGCAAGCCGGTGTATCCGGGATTGGTGGTGGTGGGCACGATACCGTTGATGGCGAAGGTAAGCGGCTGCGATGTACCGCCGCCGGGCGCGGGATTCAGCACCATAATTTGCGCCACTTGCGCGGCGCCCAAATCGGCTTGCGTGAGGCTCGCGGTAACCGAGGAGCTCGAGCCGAAATTGGTGGCACGGGGGCTGCCGTTGAAGAGCACCTGCGTTTGCGGCACGAAGCCGCTTCCCGCGATGGTGAGCGAGACATTGGCCCCGCCTGCTGCGGCGCTTTTCGGCGTGACCTGCGTGAGGATGGGAACCGCATTCGTCACCGCCAGCGGCAAAGTGCCGGAGCTGCCTCCGCCCGGCGCGGGATTCAGAACGCCGATCTGCAAAGTGCCCGCTTCGATCAAGTCGCCGCCGGCGATGGTGGTGGTCAAATGCGTGCCGTTGACGATCTGTGTCTGGCGATTGTCTCCATTGACGGTAATTTGCGAGAGCGAAAAGAAATTGGAGCCGAAAACGTTCAAGGTGAAACCGGTGCCGCCGGCGAGAGCCGAAGTCGGGGTCATGCTGGTGATCGTGGGAGTGGCGCTGGTTACCTGCGTAATCGAGAAGGTCAATTGATTTGAAATTCCGCCGCCGGGCTGCGGCGTTTGCACCTGGATGACGGCGTTGCCGGGGGTGGCGATGAAAGACGAAGAAATATTCGCGGTGAGCACTTTGCCGCTCTGAAAGATGCTCTGAATGCCGTTGCCGTTGAAGAAAATCACGGACTGCGGTGAGAATCCGCTGCCATTTACGATGAGAACGAAGCCGGGCTGGCCGGCGGCGATGCTGGGCGGGTCGAGAGAAATGAGCTTGGGCTTGGGATTATTGGCCACGCCGCCGCCACAAGACGCGAGCAGCAGCGCCGCCACGATCACCAACCGATTTTGGAGCGAACTCTTCCCCGTCAAAATCCCGGCTCCTTTTCAGCTCAAACCCGGTCACCTAGAACCCGCTCTGACGCGTGTGGGCCCCGAAGAAGTGGCAACTCGAATAGGAGAGACTACTAGAGATGAGGGATTCGGGCAATCCGGATGCCTGGGCATCTTTAGGAAGCAAGTGGTGGAGTTGGCGATAGACGGGGAAAGCGAGACGCTTGCCATCGTGCACCGTCTAAAGGCACAATCGCGCGCTGCCGCGGGTGTGTGCGAGCGGCGAAACGCGGCTAATCCGCCTTAAGGAGAATCTGCTCATGCTGCGAAAAGTTTGTTTGCTGGCTTGCTTTATCGCCGTCACGGCTGGTTTTGCGTTTGCGCAGGATCAGGAAAAGAAACCTACGGACGCGACTGCCGAGACGGCACCGCCGGTGGCGAATCCCGCGGATGTGGCTTCGCGCGATGCGATTATGGCCGCTACGTACGACGTGATTTCGGGGCCAGCGGGGAAGAAGCGCGATTGGAGCCGATTCTTATCGCTATTTGCGCCGGGAGCGCGGCTGATTGCGGTAGACAAGAATAAGGAAGGGCAGTTGGTGGCGCGTGTATTTACGCCCGAGGATTACGTGAAATTGGCGACGCCTTTCTTCGATAAGGAAGGTTTTTTTGAGCGCGAGTCTTCGCGGACGCTGGAGAGCTGGGCGGACATCGAACAGGTATTCAGCACTTACGAATCGCGGCACGCGGCCGAGGATGCCAAGCCTTTCGCGCGCGGGATCAACAGCTTTCAGCTATTCAATGACGGCAAGCGCTGGTGGGTGGTGACGATTTACTGGCAGGAAGAATCGAAGGACACGCCGCTGACGAAGAAATATCTGGGGAAGAAGCGCTGAGAGGCGAGTTCACTCTCTGACGACTTGCGAGTAGACTCGCGACGCGCGTCGCGATCGAGCCGCGAGGGAGGCTGCTGTGTACCAGAGTGATTTGCTGAAGGGCCGGAACATTTTGATTACCGGCGGAGGGACGGGGCTGGGGCGCTCGATGGCGCTGCGGTTTGCGGAATTGGGCGCGAATTTATTTTTGGTGGCGCGGCGGCCTGAGCCTTTGGAGGCTACGGCGAAGGATCTGCGGGCGAAAGGCGTGAAGGCCGGATTTGCCTCCTGCGACATTCGCGATTTCGACGCGGTGGAAAAGGCTATTGCGGCGGCGGAGAGCGAAATCGGGCGGATCGATACGTTGGTGAACAATGCGGCGGGAAATTTCGTGGCGCGAACGGAGAAGCTTTCGTCGAACGCGTTTGCGGCGGTGGTGGGCATCGTGCTCGGCGGCACGTTTCATTGCACGCTGGCGCTGGGGCGGCGCTGGATTGAGACGAAGCAGCCGGGCAACGTGCTGAATATTGTGACGACGTACGCTTCGACTGGCGCGGGTTCGGGGTTCGTGGTGCCATCGGCCTGCGCGAAGGCGGGAGTGCTGGCGATGACGCGCTCGCTGGCGGTGGAATGGGCGCGGTACAACATTCGCTTCAATGCGATTGCGCCGGGACCGTTTCCGACCGAAGGGGCATGGTCGCGGTTGATGCAGAGCAAGGAATTCGAGGAAGCTTCGATCAACAATCACCCGATGAAGCGCTTCGGGCGGCACGAGGAACTGGCGAATCTTGCGGTCTATTTGCTCAGCCCGCAGGCGGAATACATCAACGGCGATTGCGTGACGATTGACGGAGCGCAGTGGCTCGCGGGCGCGGGGGAATTCAACGAGTACCGAAATCTTTCGGACGAGATGTGGGCGATGATCGAGGGCGCCCGCAAGAAATGATGCGCGCCGCGGCTTTCTGAAAGAGCGAGTGCGCCGCTGCTGCGCCGCCGCTGCTGCAAATCTTTACTCCCGCCCGCTGTTGCGCTACGCTTTTCGCGCCCCTGGATTTCTTTCCGCGCCGAACGAGGAGGCCCCCATGTACGCGCGCGTGACGCACTTCCACATTCTTCACGGCAAAGTGAGCGAATTTTCGCACGCGGTGCAATCCTTGATTCCGCAGATCGAGGCGCAGAAGGGATTTCGCGGAGTGCTGGTGGTGCACACGCAGACGACCGATCCCGTCGAGGTGGAAGTCCTGACGCTCTGGGATACGCAGGAGGATCTGGACGCGACGGAGAGAAATCTGTTGTTCTACCAGTCGCTCGCGAGGGTGCAAGCTTTTGCGCAGGGATTTCCGACGATTCACGTGCATCAAGTGCTGGTGAGCAAATTCAGCTGAGTTTGCGCGGCGAAGCGGTCTTGACCGCTCGCGCGCCCGCCATTACTCTAATTCTGTAACGTCCAGCGAAAGAATCCGAGCCCGATGGATACCATTCAAGTCACGCTGCCGGATGGCGCCAAGCGCGAAGTGCCGAAAGGCACTACGCCGGTGGATATCGCGCGGCAAATTTCGCCGCGACTGGCGGACGCGGCGCTGGTGGCGCGCGTGGCCGCGCCGAATGACGGCGAAGGCGAGTTGGTGGATCTGCGGCGGCCGCTGGAAGGCGATGCCAGGCTGCAGATTCTCACTGAGAAAGATCCGGATGCGCTTTTTGTTTTCCGGCACTCGGCGGCGCATTTGCTGGCCGCGGCGGTGACTGAACTTTTTCCGAATGTGAAGCTGGGCATCGGGCCGCCCGTTGAGAACGGCTTCTTCTACGAATTCTTGCGCGAAGAGCCGTTTACTCCCGAGGATCTCGCCAAAATAGAAGCCAAAATGCACGAGCTTGCGGCGCAGGATTTGCCCAACGAGCGCAAGCTGCTGCCCAAGCCCGAAGCGATCGAGCTTTATAAAAAATCGCAGCAGAATTTCAAATGCGAGCTGGTGGAAGAGAAAGCCATCGAGCCGATGGTTTCGTTTTACACCACCGGCAAATTCATCGATTTCTGCCGCGGGCCGCATATTCCTTCCACCGAGCGCATCCAGGCGTTCAAATTGATGAATGTCGCGGGCGCGTACTGGAAAGGCCAGGAAGGCAATCCGCAGCTGCAGCGGATCTACGCGGCGTGCTTTTTCACCAAGAAAGAGCTCGACGAATATCTGCACCGCCTGGAAGAAGCCAAGCGCCGCGATCATCGCAAGCTCGGCCACGAGCTGGATCTTTTCAGCATTCAGGAAGAAGCCGGGCCCGGACTGATCTTCTGGCACCGCAAGGGCGGGCTGATCCGCAAAATCATCGAAGACTGGCTGCGCGATGAGTTGCTGCGCCGCGGCTACGATCTCGTTTTCACGCCGCACATCATGCTGCTCGAACTTTGGAAGACCAGCGGCCACGCCAATTTTTATCGCGAAAACATGTTCGGGCCGGTGGAAGTGGAAAAAGCCGATTACCAGCTCAAGCCCATGAACTGCCCGGGCCACATTCTGATTTACAAATCGCAGCTGCGCAGCTATCGCGAGCTGCCGGTGCGGCTCGCGGAGCTGGGCACCGTCTACCGCTACGAGCGCTCCGGCGTGCTGCACGGCTTGCTGCGCGTCCGCGGATTCACGCAGGACGACGCGCACATTTTCTGCATGCCCGAGCAAATCGAAAAGGAAGTGGAAGACTGCGTCGATTTCGCGTTCGCGGTGATGAAGAAATTCGGATTCGATAGTTATGCGGTGGAGCTATCGGATTGGGACGCGCTGCATCCGGAGAATTACGCCGGCATCCGGAAGACTGGAATCGTGCAACCAGCGCGCTGAAAACCACGCTCGACCGGCTGAAGATTCCCTTCAAGCGCATCGAGGGCGAAGCGGCATTCTACGGACCGAAGATCGACGTCAAGCTGATTGACGCGATCGGCCGGCCCTGGCAGCTCACCACCGTGCAATTCGATTTCAATCTGCCGGCGCGCTTCGATCTCGAGTACGTCGGCGAAGACGGCACGCGGCATCAGCCGCTGATGGTGCATCGCGCGCTGCTGGGCTGCGGTCGAGCGCTTCTTCGGCATGCTGATCGAGCACTATGCCGGCGCGTTTCCCGCGTGGCTCGCGCCGGTGCAAGTGTCCGTGCTGCCGCTCAGCGAAAAATTCGCCGAGTACGCGAAGCAAGTCACTGCGAAACTGAAAGCCGCCGGCTTCCGCGTGCATCTCGACGACCGCAACGAAAAGCTGCAAGCCAAAATCCGCGACGCGCAAATGGAAAAAATCCCGTACATGCTGGTTCTGGGCGGCAAAGAAGCCGAAGCCGGCACTGCGTCCGTTCGTCATCGCACCAAAGGCGATCAAGGCGCGATCCCTCTCGATCAATTCATCGCCAATCTTCGCAACGAAATCGCGCCGGCCTCCTAAGACCCGGCTCGACCTCGAGAACTTCCGAAACTTCGTTTAGTGCTATAATTGTGCTGATATGCTTCAGAACATCGGCCAGATATTCATAATCGCCTTGATTGTCGCGGGGTTGCTGGCGTTCCGTCTCGTTTGGGGCCATCCAGCATTTAATGCCATGATTCGTTACTTTCCGGCGAGCTGGCAGCGCTGGCTATTGGATGAGCAACGTTCCCCCACGAACAAGCCGAGTTGACGCAGCCATCGCGACCCTTCCAGCAGCTCTATTGGACCGCAGGCGCTTCAGTTCCCTCGGTGGACATATTTCGGCAGCTAACCGCCCCATGCTATACTTTCTGGCCCGTACCCCTCGCGGACTTGCCTGTGGGCAGGGTAATATTGCGGGGCTTCTTCTGGAGGTGGGTTTATCGCTGAACGTGGTAGTAGCAGTAATAGCGGGCTGCGCGTAAACGAGCGCATCCGGGCGCGCGAAGTCCGGGTCGTTGACGAGGCAGGCAATCAGCTCGGAGTGATGTCGCTCTTCGATGCCATGAAGGCGGCGCGCGAGGCGGGTCTCGACGTTGTGGAAATCTCGCCCACGGCCGTTCCCCCAGTCTGCAAGCTCGTGGACTACGGGAAATTCCTCTACGAGCAAAATAAAAAAGCGCACGAGCAGAAGAAGCATCAGAAATCCGCGCACATCAAGGAAGTAAAATTCCGGCCGGCGACTGCCGAGCACGACTATCAGGTGCGCAAGAATCAAATCATCCGGTTTCTCGGCGAGGGCCATAAAGTGAAGGCCATGATTTTTCACCGTGGCCGCGAAATGGCTCACCAGGATGTGGGGCGCGCGAAAATGACGCGCCTGCTGAAAGATATCGGCGAGCATGCGCAGGTGGAATTCGGGCCGCGCATGGAAGCCAATATTCTGCTGGCGCTACTGGCGCCGAAGAAGGGCGCGACGGCCTCCGCAGGAAAACCCGCGGGAGCCGGCGGCCAGGCCTAGCGCGTTTGAAATTCAATAAGGGCAACAGGTGCGGAATTGTCTAAAGCAAAACCGAAGGTTCGAAAACTGAAAACTCATCGCGGCGCGGCGAAGCGCTTCCACGTCACCAAGTCCGGCAAGATCATGCGCCCGCACGCCTTCAAGCGCCATTTGCTGGGCACGAAAAAGCCGAAGCGCATGCGCCATCTCGGACATTCCGTTGAAGTCGATCCATCGGACGTGCCGAAGCTCCGGCGCATGTTGCCGTACGCCTAGATTTTATTTTTCCGCGCCAGGCAGCGCGCATTCCCGCCACGGCGGGCCTGCCGGCCGGATGTTCTGGTCCCGCGATTTGGGACCGGAGCACAGCGCCGCTTCCAGCAGCGATTGTGGAAGCAGCCACCAAAACTCGCCGTGGAGATGACTCGTGTGTCTGGTAGTCTGCGCGCCTTTGCCGGTCCGCCGGCTATTCGCCTCGAGGCGCTCCACGCCTGAAATCATTCGCACGCATTCAAACGAGGAGAACCGCAAATGCCCCGAGTTAAACGCGGTACGAAGCGCCGCGCCAAGCGTAAGAAGCTTCTTCGGCACGCCAAGGGATTTTTCCTAACCAAAGGCAAGCTCTACCGTTCGGCGAGAGAGGCGGTCAATCGCTCGCTGCGCTATTCCTATCGCGATCGCCGCAATCGCAAACGCGATTACCGCACGCTTTGGATCCAGCGCATCGGCGCCGCCGCGCGGAACAATGGGCTTTCTTACAGCCAATTGATTCACGGATTGAAAGTCGGCGGCATTGATCTCGACCGCAAGATCTTGGCGGATATGGCCGTGAACGACGCAACTGGTTTTACCGCCCTAGTCGAATCGGCCAAGTCGCATCTCGCGACGGCGAAACCAAAGGCTTCGTAGCGCCGGCAGCTTGCCGGCGGTTTTCGGTTATGACCGGCTCGCCGATCCGGCTTGCGGATGGTTGCTCCTCGCACGATTGCGGCATTTGTTTACGGGTGTAGTCCCAAGATACCGGCAAAGATGCCCTGGGGGCTCAGGGTGAACCGGCTCTACTCTTCATGAGCGCACTCGAAAAAACCGCGCAACGCTTCGACGCGCTAAACCTGTCCTCGCCCGCGGACACTGCGTCGCTCTTCGCCGAACTGCGCGCTCTTGCCGACGGTGAGGCCGCGCAAATTCGCGGCGCCGATTCGCTGGAAGCTTTCCGCGTGAAATGGCTCGGCCGCCGCGACGGCATTTGCTCGCGCATCACCGAAAATTGGCTCAAGCCCGCTCCGCCCGAGCACAAAAAGGCAATCGGCGCCGGGCTGAATGAGCTGCGCGGCTCGCTCGAAGCCGCAGTCGAATCCGCAAAATTGTCCGTGGCTGATCTGGTCACTGGACCTGCGATCGATCTCTCGCTTCCCGGCGTCGAGCGGCCCGTCGGCACGCACCATCTCATCCGCCAAACCTACGAAGAGATCGAGCGCATTTTTCTCTCGCTCGGCTTCAGTGTCGTCGAAGGCCCGGAGATCGAAACGCCCTACTACAATTTCGAGGCGCTCAACATTCCCGAACATCCATCCCGCGCGCGACAACATGGACACCTTCTACATCGAAGGCTCCGGCGGCCATCTGCTGCGCACGCACACTTCGCCGATGCAGATCCGCACCATGGAGAAGCAACCGCCGCCGGTGCGCATCATCGTGCCGGGCAAAGTCTATCGCCGCGATAATCCCGACGCGACGCACGGCTACATGTTTCATCAGATCGAGGGGCTGGCGGTGGACACCGACATCACCTTCTGCGATTTTCGCGGCACCGTGGAATATTTCGTGCGCGAATTTCTCGGCGCGAAAGTGAAGACTCGCCTGCGCCCGAGTTATTTTCCGTTCACCGAGCCCTCGGCGGAAGTGGACGCGACCTGCCTCGTTTGCGGCGGCGAAGGCTGCCGCATGTGCAAATTTTCCGGCTGGATCGAAATGTTCGGCGCGGGCATGGTGAATCCTGCGGTCTACGGCTTCGTGAATTACGACCCGAAGCGGCTTTCAGGCTTCGCCTTCGGGATGGGCGTGGATCGCCTGGCGATGATGCAGCTACGGCATCGACGGATTTGCAGCTGCTGTTCCAGAACGATGTGCGCTTCCTGCGCCAGTTTCCGTGAAGCGCGACACATGTACGTCGGAAGGGAATTGTCACAAGGCCTTAAGCGCGCCACGGAAAAGCAGCTGTCATCCCGAATCCCCTTTAGGGGTGAGGAATCTGCATTTTTCCTCGGCGCACTGTAACCAATGAAAGTACTTTTCAATTGGCTCAAAGAATTCGTCGAGCTCACGGCGACGCCGGCCGATCTGCGCGCGCGGCTCTCCACCTCCGGCACAGCTGTCGATGCGATCGAGGAATCAGCGGCCGGGCCGATGCTCGATGCCGAATTGACGGCCAATCGCCCCGATTGCCTTGGCCATTACGGCATCGCGCGCGAAGCCGCCACTCTCTATCGCCTGCCGCTGAAAAGCGTGCAACCGAAATTCACCGAGTCCTCCGCGCCGGTATCGCAGGCCACCAGCGTGGCGATCGAAGCGCCGGAACTTTGCTCGCGCTTCACGGCCCGGATCGTCCGCGGCGTGAAAGTGCAGCCCTCGCCCGATTGGCTGCGGCAGCGCCTCGAAGCGCTCGGACACGCTTCGATCAACAACGTGGTGGATATCTCGAATTACGTGATGCTTGAGCTTGGCCAACCGCTGCACGCTTTCGATCTCGATAAAGTCGCTGAGCATCGCCTGATTGTTCGCCGCACGCGCGCCGGAGAAAAATTGCGCACGCTCGACGGCATCGAGCGCGTCGCTGCCGGCGGGCACGTGCGTCGTCGCCGATCCTGCCCGCGCGATTTCCATCGCCGGAGTGATGGGTGGAGCGGACACCGAAATCGGATTTGCCACACGCAACGTGCTGATCGAAGCCGCGTGGTGGGATCCGATTACCATTCGCCGCACATCGAAGGCGCTCAATTTGCGCACCGAAGCCTCCATGCGCTTCGAGCGCGGCGCCGATCTCGAAATGGCCGAACTGGCTTCGCGCCGCGCCGCTGAATTGACCCAGCAACTCGCCGGCGGCGAGATACTGGCCGGAGTGGTGGATGTCTATCCCGGCAAAGAGCCGCAGCGCAAACTCGAATTGACACGCCAGGAAATTTTGCGCGTGATGGGTGCGGATGTTCCCGATCGCGATGTCGAAGAAATTCTTGGCGCGCTCGGCTTCGCTCCGGTGCGCGTGGACGCGAATCGCGGCAGCGCCGGCTCGCTGGCCGCGGCGTGGGAGTGCCGGCAGCCTTCGTGGCGCCGCGACGTGACGCGCGAGATCGACTTGATCGAAGAAGTGGCGCGCATTTACGGCTACGATAAATTTCCGCCGCGCATTCCGCCGTCGAAGCAGGCAGCTTTGCGACAGCCTCGCGCGCAGGCCGAAGATCTTGTTCGTGAGCGGCTCGTAGGGCTTGGCTATCACGAAACCGTCACCATTCCGCTGGTGGATAAAGATCAGGACGCGATTTTCCGCGACGCGAAGACTGCGCCCGCGATCATCAGCAATCCTCTCTCGGAAGAGGCTTCGGCGATGCGCAGTTCGGGCGCCGTGAATATGCTGGCGACGCTCGAGTGGAATTTGAATCGCGGGCAGCGCAATTTGCGGCTTTTCGAAATCGGCCGCACCTACGCGCTGGAAGCGGGCAAGCCCATTGAGACGCGGATTTTGACGCTGGGAGCCACGGGCCTGGCGCGCGAGAAAACGATCCACGACGATGCGCGCGAATTCGATTTCGCCGATTTGAAGGGCGATCTAGATCGGCTCGGCGAGCTCGCGGGAAATTTCGAGTGGAAGCCGGATGCGCCGGCTTGGCTGGCGCCGAGCGCCTCGGCGCAAATCGCGGCGCCGGCGACGATTGTAGCGAATCGAAGCGGCGCGCTGCTGGGCGTCGCTGGGAAAATCGGACGCAAAGCCGCGGAAACATTCAAGCTGCGGCAGGATGTTTTCTACGCGGAATTGAAATTGGATTCGCTGCTGGAAGCCGTTCAGGTGGCGCGCGCCACGCATCGTTACGACCCGCTGCCGCGTTTCCCCGCAGTCGAGCGCGATTTCTCGCTGCTGCTGAACGACGCGACCACCTTCGCGCAAGTGGTGGAAACAATCCGCGCCCTGAAGATTCCGGAGTTGCAGAAGGTAGAAGCCGTGGATCTTTTTCGCGGGAAGAATGTGCCTGTAGGGAAGTTCTCGCTACTAGTCCGCGTTACGTTTCAAAGCGCGCAAGCCACTCTAACGGATGTGCAGTTGACTGATTTCTCCGCCCGTATAGTCAACGTGCTCGAAAAATCGCTAAGCGCCACTCTCCGCGCAAGCTAAGGTAGCGCCCGCGTCCCTGTTTACCCTGAGCTTCGAAGGGCCGGCATCTTACGACGTCGATCACGCCACAAACTACGAAATATCGGCGGGCTGAGTCCGTGTGTGATTCTTGCCTTGCGCGTGATTTGCGCTCGTAAGATGCCGGCAGAGACGCCGGCGCTACTTGAAACCGGCCTCTCTTTACGCCTTCGTCTCCCCTTCGGCCGTTTCCTCTTCCAGAATCGCAGCGGCAGCGGCCACGCGGTCGCCCTCTTCCAGCCGCAGCAATCGCACGCCTTGCGTCGAGCGTCCCGCCTCGCGGATTTCACCCGAATGAACGCGAATCACCTTGCCCTGCCCGGTGATAATCATCACGTCGGAATCTTCCTTCACCTGCAGCGCCGCAACCACCGCGCCGTTGCGATCCGTGGACTTGAGATTGATCACTCCCTTGCCGCCGCGCGAGGTGACGCGATACTCCGCAAGCGGCGTGCGCTTCCCGTAGCCCTTCTCCGCCACCGTAAGCATCAGCGATGTAAGCGATTCGCGGATCTGATCGCTCTCCAGTTCATCCAGATTGTCGGTGGTTTTCTTGAATTCCTTCTTGATGATTTCGAAGTCGGGCTGCACCGCGTCCATGCTCACCACGTAATCATCTTTCGCCAGATCCATGCCGTTCACTCCGCCGGCGGCGCGCCCCATCGCGCGCACTTCCGTTTCGCGGAAAAGGATGGCCTGCCCATCGCGGCTCGCGAGGAACACCATCTGCTTTCCGTCCGTAAGCTTCGCGCCGATTAATTCATCCTTGTCGTCGAGACTGATGGCGATAATTCCCGACGGGCGCGGATTGGAAAATTCCGCCAACTCGGTCTTTTTCACCGTGCCGTTGCGCGTGGCGAGGAAGACGTAGCGATTCACCTCTTCCAAATTCCGCGCGGAAACCACCGCCGTCAAAGTTTCGTTCTCCTGGAAGCGAACCAGGTTCGCGATGGCTTTGCCGCGCGTGGCCGCCGCGGCTTCCGGAATTTCATATACTTTCAGCCAATAAACGCGGCCCTTCGACGTGAACAGCAAAATATAGCTGTGCGCCGACGCCACAAAGAAATGCTCGACGAAATCCTCATCGCGCGTGCGCGCACCGATGCGCCCCTTGCCGCCGCGCGACTGGTGGCGATAAACATCCACCGAAGTCCGCTTCACGTAGCCGGCATGGCTCACGGTGATGGCCATTTCCTCGTCCTTGATCAGATCTTCGAGCTTGATCTCTTCCACGCGGTCCACGATTTGTGTGCGCCGCTCATCGCCATAGAGCTTCACGACTTCGCGTAGCTCCGCGACGATCACGGCGCGCAATTTCTTTTCGCTCGCCAGAATTTCGCGCAGTTCGGCAATGCGCGCGCGAATTTGCGCCAGTTCCTTCAGAATGTCGTCCACGGAAAGTTGCGTCAGGCGGTGCAATTGCAATTCGAGGATGGCGTCAATTTGCAGGTAACTCAGGCCCGTCTGCTCGCCGCGCGCCGCGGCGGTGATGCCGTATTTCTTCCAATCGAGCTTCACGCCCTTGACTGTGGTTTCGCGCCCGCCCACAAGCACGCGCACGGAGCGATTCTCGAAAAATTCGAATAAATTCTGGCGTGCGTTCGCGCGGCTGGAAGATCCGCGGATAATTTTGATCACTTCATCGATGTAATCCAGCGCGATCTGATACCCGAGCAAAATGTGCTCGCGCTCTTCGGCTTTGCGCAGATCGTATTGCGTGCGCCGGCGCACCACGTCCACGCGGTGCTCGATAAAAAGCCGCAACAGCTCGACAAGTCCCAGCTCGCGCGGCTGTCCGCCGACGATCGCCAGCAGGATCATGCCGAAGGATTCCTGCATCTGCGTGTGCTTGAAAAGGTGGTTGAGAATAATTTCGGGTTCTTCGTCGCGCTTTACTTCGATGACGATGCGCATGCCGTCGCGGTCGCTCTCGTCGCGAATGTCGGCGATGCCTTCGATTTTTTTCAACTGCACCAATTCGGCGATGTGCTCGATGAGCCGCGCTTTGTTCACCTGATAGGGCAGTTCGGTGACGACGATGTCCTGGCGATCCTTGCCGCGCGCCTCAATGGCCACTTTCGCGCGTACCTGGAATGTGCCACGGCCATTTTTGTACGCCTGCTCGATGCCGTCGCGTCCGTAGATGTAGCCGCCGGTCGGAAAATCCGGCCCGGGAACAAGCTTCATCACCTGCTTCAAAGTGGTTTCAGGATTTTCGATCAGCAAAATCGCGGCTTCGATCGTTTCTTTCAAATTGTGCGGCGGAATATTTGTAGCCATGCCGACGGCGATTCCGCTCGATCCGTTCACCAGCAGATTCGGAATTTTCGTGGGCAGGACGGTGGGTTCCTGCGTGCTCTCGTCGAAATTCGGAACGAAATCAACGGTCTCTTTCTCGATGTCCGCGAGCATCTCCTCGGCCATCTTCGAAAGCCGCGCTTCGGTATAACGCATCGCCGCAGGAGGATCGCCGTCAACGGAACCGAAGTTTCCCTGGCCGTCGATCAACGGGTAGCGCATGTTGAATCCCTGCGCCAATCGCACCAAAGCGTCGTAAACCGGCGAATCGCCGTGCGGATGGAACTTGCCGAGCACTTCGCCGACGATCTTCGCGCACTTGCGATAAGGCTTCGTCGAAGTCAACCCCAGCTCGTACATGCCGAAAAGAATGCGCCGGTGCACGGGCTTCAGCCCGTCGCGCACGTCCGGCAGCGCCCGGCCGATGATTACGCTCATGGCGTAATCGAGGTACGACTTCTTCATCTCCGCTTCGATATCCACCGGAGTGAGAATTGATTGATTCGGTTCGTCAGCCATTTATTCCTCGTTGCAAAATTAAATTCGGTTCGCGCATACCAGCCGCGCTTCTACTTCTGCTCCAGCACGTATGCTTTCACCGCTTCGAACGCGGAAGCATTATTCGAAAAGCGAATGGGCGCGAAGTGGGCTTCGAGGCGCGCTAGAAACGCCGCACATTCCGCCTCGTCCGCGCACTCGAAGGCCACGCCGCGCTCCGTATCCGGCGTGTTCGTCGGCGCTGCCTTGAAATCCGAGCACGAAAGCCCGCGCAATCCCGGCAAAGTTTCCCAATTGAGCTGATACATTATCGCGATTCCAAACGCGCTCTTCAGAATTTCCAGCGTGTCGCCGACTCGATGAAATTCCGCTCGTGCCACGCGAACGCAACGCGCGGCTTCATCGCCACGATGTACGGCACGCCCGGCGCGTCCGTCAGCTTCATTTTGTATTTCTGTTGATAAGCGGCATCAATCGCGGCGATCTCGCTCGCGTCGGTAATTTCCCGCGCGGCACATTCCAAAATCACCGCGTCATCTCCGCTCTCCAGGTGCACGGTCGCGAGCGAATTATTCTGAATGTTGCGCGCCTTCCTCGAATTGCGATCCGTACCGAAAATCACTTCGCCGTTCAACCACACGCCCCACACCGGCATCGAGTGCGGTCGCCCATCCGGGCGCGCCGTGGCCACCCAATAATTCTTCGATTTCGCCAATTGCGTGGAGGCGTCTTTCCACTCCACAAGTCCTGTGTCGCGCTTCTTGATGCCGTAGCCGGTGGCAAATGTCGGCCGGTCTCGCAAAGGCTCAAGCGAAGCGGCCTGCGCCGTCACCGGGCTTTTTCGCCTGGATTTTTTCTTGGCGCTCACGTCAGATTTCCACTCCGAAGCTGCTTAGATATCCAAATTCACCACGTCGAGCGCATTCTCTTCGATGAACTTTCGCCGGGCTTCCACGTTTTCGCCCATCAGCGTGGTGAAAATTTCTTCCGCGGCCACCGCGTCTTCGAGCTTCACTTGCAGCAGCGTGCGCGTCTCGGCGTTCATGGTAGTGTCCCAAAGCTGCGAGGGATTCATCTCGCCCAATCCCTTGAATCGCGTAATCGCAAATTCGCGCTTGGCGTCTTCCAACACATACGCCAGCACTCCGTCGGAATCTTCCTTCGTCACCTTGTCGCCATTATGGCTGACCGTAAACGGCGGCCGGTCGAGCGTGTCGATGGCCTGCTTCAACGTGCGCAGCCGCTTGTAATCCGCGGTCGCCGCCATCGCCCAATTGATGCGCCGCTCTCCGCCGTTTGTGAGAACGAGTTCGTACAGGCTGTGCTCCTCGTCGAACTCGATTTTCGATTCAACCTTCAGCTTGGCTTTTTCGATGGCCTTCACCAATTCATTCAGCTTTTTCTTGTCGGCAAAGTCGGTCTTTTTTTCGATGTCGCTATCGGCGAGCAGCGCGACGAGCTTCGTCTCGTGCAGCCGGCGCTTCAGCTTCGCGGCCACCTGCGCATATTCCTGCACATTGAGCAGAAATTGCGTGAGCGCCCCGCCTTCGAGCGTCTTCCCGTCCTTGCCCTTCACGGCGTGCTCTTCCGTGGCCCGCTTCATCAATTCACGCGAAAATTCGCGTTCATCGCGAATATACCGATCCATTTTTCCCCGCTTCACGCGATAAAGCGGCGGTTGCGCGATATAGATGTAGCCCTTCTCGATCAATTCGCGCATGTGCCGGAAGAAAAACGTGAGCAGCAGCGTGCGAATGTGGCTGCCGTCCACGTCCGCGTCGGTCATCAGAATCACTTTGTGATACCGCAGCTTCGCAGAATCGAAATCGTCTTTGCCGATGCCGGTGCCGAGCGCCATGATGATCAGCCGCAATTCCTCATGGCCGAGCATCTTGTCGTAACGCGCCTTCTCGACGTTCAGGATCTTGCCCTTCAGCGGCAGGATGGCCTGATAACGCCGGTCGCGCCCTTCCTTCGCTGAGCCGCCGGCCGATGGGCCTTCCACAATGAACAGCTCGCAGCGCGAAGGATCGCGTTCCTGGCAATCCGCCAGCTTTCCAGGCAGGCCGCCGGAATCAAGCGCCGATTTTCGCCGCGTAAGTTCGCGCGCCTTGCGCGCAGCTTCTCGTGCGCGGGCCGCGTCAATGGTCTTGCCGATAATTTTGCGTGCAATCGAGGAATGTTTGTCGAAGTAGATGCCGAGGTGCTCGTTCACCATCGTCTCGACGGTTCCTTTGATGTCGCTATTGAGCTTGCCTTTGGTCTGCCCTTCGAATTGCGGCTGCGGCAGTTTCACGGAAACGACGGCGACAAGGCCTTCGCGCACGTCGTCACCGGTAATCGAAATTTCGTCCTTCTGCTCCTTAAGCATTCCGAACGAGCTCGCGTAGTAGTTGATCGTGCGGGTCAGCGCCGAGCGGAATCCCGAAATATGCGTGCCGCCGTCCACGGTGTTGATGGTATTGGCGAAGGCGAAGACATTTTCGGCGTAGCTGTCGTTGTACTGCACCGCGATCTCGATCTCGACGTTGTCTTTCTTTCCCTCGAAATAAATCGGCGAGTCGTGCAGGGTTGATTTACCGCGGTTCAGATGCTTCACAAATTCCGCGATGCCGCCGGTAAATCGAAATTCGGTTTTCTTGCCCGCGCGTTCATCATCGAGCGTGATTTTCAGCCCCTTGTTCAAAAAGGCGAGCTCGCGCAAACGCTGGGAAAGCGTATCGAAGCTATAGGCCGTGACGGTGAATATCGAGGGATCGGCGTGAAATGTAACCTTCGTGCCCGTCTTGCGCGTCTTGCCTGTGACCTTCAGCTTCGAAGTGGGAATGCCCTTCTCGTAACTCTGCTCCCAGACTTCACCCTCGCGATAAATTTCCAAATCGAGCCAATCCGAAAGCGCATTCACCACCGAAACGCCGACGCCGTGCAATCCGCCAGAAACTTTGTAAGTGTCGCTATCAAATTTTCCGCCGGCGTGCAGCACCGTCATCACCACTTCCGCCGCGGGCTTCTTTTCCGTCGCGTGCATGTCCACAGGAATGCCCCGGCCGTTATCAACAACGGTCACGGAATTATCATCGTGCACCGTCACATTGATTTCATCGCAGAAGCCGGCCAGCGCTTCGTCAACAGAATTGTCCACCACTTCCCAAACCAGATGATGCAGCCCCAACTCGCCCGTCGAGCCGATGTACATCGCCGGACGCTTGCGCACCGCTTCCAGCCCGCCGAGCACTTTGATGGAAGTCGCGTCGTACTTGTGCCCTTGGCCTGTGGCGGCCGCAGCATTCTTTTCACCCATGATTGAAATACTCCTCGGTTACGTGTGCAGGAAGGCATGCGAAGGAACTCGACACTTGCCTTCCCCTATGGCCCTCGCTCAACGAACGCGGGCTCGAAGGGTAATCGTTCGCTTCATCCCGCCCCACCCCGGCGAGCCGGAGGAGCGCGGCGAAGACTGTTTCTCCTTGCGGAGAATTGCGCGGGTTAGTCGCTCGACGCCCTGGCGTTTATCCCGATTTGCATCGAGACGGCGCGTAAATCTTGAGTGGCTTGACCCCGCTTAAGTGCCGGTCTGGAGGATTCCCGAGACCAACGACGAACGCAAAAATTTTACCCGAACGGTGCAAATTTCTCAAGCCGATTCTCTGCACCAAAGATCAGTATTCGCTTTTATTTTCAATGGTTTACGGGCGTACTGCTGCCGGAGCAGGAAATTCGAGCGGCGCGCGAATCGATCCAGGTGGGAGCTTTAATTTTGCCTGCGAAATTTCTCGTACCGGCGCGCGAAAATCAAATGCGCATCGGCATTACCACGTAGCGATACTTCGTGGCTTCATCGGCCAGCGGACGCAACTGCCCCGCGGATTGCTCATCCTTCAACTCAAAAGCGATAGGCCCATCGGCCGCCGCGGCAAGAAAATCCAAAATATATTGCGCGTTGAAACCAATCGCCAGCGGCTCGCCCTTATATTCCTTCTCGATCGCTTCTTTCGCTTCACCGTATTCGGGGCTCGACGCGGAAATCTCGATGGCTTCTTTCGCCAGCGTAAATTTCACGGCGCGCGATCGCGCATCCGCCAATTGCGAGACGCGGCGCAGCGCATCATTCAATTCATTGCGCTCGAGCACCACCGTCTTGTTCGCATCGCGCGGCAGCACCGCTTCGTAATTCGGAAATTGCCCGGTCAATTTCCGCGAAGTCAGCAATCGCCGGCCAAACTGGAAGAAAAGATGGCTATCATCCTGCGCGAAATCCGCGACGGCATCATCGCCCGAGCCGCCAACCAGCCGCGAAATCTCAGACATCGCCTTCTTAGGCACCAGCACGCGCACTTCGCTGCTCAATCCATCAAACTTCTGCGCCGTCTCCACCATCGCCAACCGGTGCCCGTCAGTAGCCACCATCGTGATCGAATCCGGCTTCAACACCAGCAGCGCCCCATTTAGCGTGTAGCGCGATTCCTCCAGCGAGATTGCAAACGTAGTCTTCGAAATCAAATCATTCAAAGTCGCCGCAGGGATTTTCACCAGCACGTGCGGAAACGAAGGCAGGATCGGAAAATTATCCCGCGACATTCCCACCATCTTGTAATTTTTCCGGTCGCAGTTAATTTGAATCCAGTGATTTTCCAGCAGCTTGAATTTAATTTCTTCGTCAGGCAGCAAGCGCAAGAGGTCCAGCAGCTTCTTCGCGGGAATCGTCCCCGAGCCATCCTTCTTCACTTTCGCTTCGCACGAAGTCCGTATGCTCAATTCCAGATCGGTGGCGGTGATCGAGAGGCGATTGCCGTGCGCCTCGAACAAAAGGTTCGAGAGGATGGGAATGGTCGTCTTGCGTTCGACGACACCCTGCGTCAGCTCGAGCTCCTCGAGGAGATCGAATTTCTTTACGCTGAATTCCATATCCGCTTGTCCTCGCGTTGCGTCCTTCGTGGTCTGCGTGCCGGTTGCGTTCATGGATGCCTACTCTACAGCTTTTCTACTCTAGGATAAAGATAAGACCCCGCCGTCGTCGCCGCAACTGTGGAAATTGCGGATAACTCCCGCAGCCGCTGATGCCATGCATGGTCCGCTTCCAGGGAAGCTGTGCAAGGAAATTTGATGCCGAGGAAGAATCGCCGAAGTACCGCCGAAAGGCTGCCCCATCCGCCTTCATCGCCCACGAGCCCCGGGAATTGCACAGCGCATCCACAGTCAATCAACAGGCCACCAACCGCCCGCCGCGCCCGCCGCGCGCTAACCTCATCCGAACGAGTCGAGTAGCCGGTTAATCGTCTTGTTCAAATCTTTGTCCACGCGCCGCAGCGTCTCGATCTTGTTGATCGAGTGCAGCACCGTGGTGTGATGCTTCCCGCCAAATTGCCGCCCGATTTCCGGCAGCGACGCCGACGTCAGCTGCTTCACCAGGAACATCGCCACTTGCCGCGGAAAAGCGATCACCTTCGAGTTCGACCGGATTTTCAAATCCTGCGCCCGCAGCCCAAAATGCTCGCCCACGCGCTTCTGAATCTGGTCGATGGTTACTTTCTTTTCCTGAATCTCGATGATGTTCTTCAATACCTGCTGCGCCGTAGGCAAATTCACTTCCGCGCCGGTCAGCGACGCAAACGCGATCAGCCGGATCAACGCCCCTTCCAGCTCGCGGATATTCGACTTGATCGACCGCGCGATATACTCCGCCACGTCGTCACCCAGCCGCACGCGCTCATTCTCCGCCTTCTTTTGCAGAATCGCGATCTTCGTCTCCAGGTCCGGAGGCTGAATATCGGCGATCAAGCCCCACTCGAATCGCGAGCGCAATCGCTCTTCAATCGCAGAAATTTCCTTGGGCGGGCAATCCGATGAAATTACGATTTGCTTCTGCTGATCGTAAAGCGCGTTGAACGTATGGAAGAATTCTTCCTGCGTCCGCTCGCGCGTGGCGATAAATTGAATATCGTCCACCATCAGCACGTCCATGGTGCGGAAGCGATCGCGGAAGCTGCTCATGCGATCGAAGCGCAACGAGGCGATCACCTCGTTCGTGAATTTCTCCGCGCTCACGTACGTCAACCGCAGCGCCGGATTCCGCTTCTTCAGCGAATGTCCGATCGCCTGCATCAAGTGCGTCTTGCCCAATCCCACTCCGCCGTAAAGAAACAGCGGGTTATAGGACTTCGACGGCTGGTCCGCCACCGCCTGCGCCGCAGCGTGCGCAAATTGATTCGACCCGCCTACAATAAACGTGTCAAACGTATAGCGCGGATTCAGCTGATGGCTGA
Organism: uncultured Acidobacteriota bacterium; assembly: GCA_963838545.1. GTDB lineage: Bacteria > Acidobacteriota > Terriglobia > Acidiferrales > UBA7541 > Palsa-147. The sequence continues at coordinate 187,586 of CAWIRL010000007.1, read as the reverse complement.
CGGAATCGAAATCCAGGCGAGTCTGCGAGGAGGGAATCCCTTCCTGCGCGTCCTGCTCCACGCAGAGATATTCAATCCGCGTGTTCTCCAGCCCCACTTCCACCAGCACTCCCTGCAGAATCTGCCCGTACGTCTCGGTCAGCCTCTTGCGGAATAGCCGTGTCGGTACCCGTACGATGATGCGCCCTTCTTCGGCGCTCTCTAATCGTGTGGGTCGAAACCAGGTGTTAAAACTGTGTGGGTTTACCCGGCGCTCCACGTGGTGCAGGATCCGATCCCACTGATTCATACCAACGCCAACCCTTCCGGCCATTCCCACAGGTGTGGAAATGATGTGGATATCCCGCAATCCAGGTTTAGCCGGGCTGACTCTTCAGCCCAGACCCTGCGGGAGCGATATTCCATCGCTATCAATTCAGAGGAGCGGTTAGGTCCCCAAGACCGCAATCACCCGAGGAGTGCAATGCTCCGTACGATGCCCTAATGCGAGGCGGGATTGTGCATAAAAGAAACGTTAAGGGCAAGAGAAAATTGAGCGAAGACCGCTCACAGCTTTCACACAGATTGCACAGGATTTCCACAGACCCAATTTAGTAGAAAATGCTCAATTTTTGCAGCATTTGTTGAGAAAACCAGCGCTCCCTCGGTGGAAAACCCTAGATGAGAATTGCACAGCCGCTTGACACTAAGGCAGCGAAGAGGGTGGCGCGGCTTTCTCCGCGGGCTTGCTCTGCGTTTTTTCCGCCGCCTTGTCTTCCGGCTTGGCGTCCATCTTGTCCGGCCGCGCGAACGCAAATACGCCCGCCGGATCGGCCGCCAGCAGCAGCCGGTCGGGCTCAATCACGATCGACACCGGCTCCACCCGCGCGCCCTCGGGAGTGAACGTACGGTACGTGGTGCCTTTCCGATTCCCTTCCGGATCGTAGTGCACCAGTTCATCGCCCACCGCGATCCAGATGTCGCCGGAAACCGGGTCCACTCCAACGGCATTCACCACCGGCTTCAAATCGATTTCTTTGCCTTTCTCATCCTGCTCGGAAATCACGTGGCGCTTGGCCGTGGCTATCGGCGCAAATTCGAGCGTATTCAACTCGATCTCAAGTGTGGCCTTGCCGTTCAGGTCATAGCGCCGCACGGTGGGCTCGGGGTAATGCAGAAACGCGATGTACAGGCGTCTCTGCGGATCGGTGATCAACCGCCCGCCGTTCAGGTAGCGATTGAAGACCCGGTGATAAGCGAGATCGGCCAGTCCGCCGAACTCATTCACCACTTTCCCGTGGAGATCGAGAATCTGCACCAGGCGGCGTTCATGGACGCTGGTAACCGCCACTTGATCTTCCGGCAGCGCCGCAACAGAAATCGGCGCGTCCACCGGAATTTCTGCCACGTCTTTTCCACCCGTCTCGATGCTGCTATACACGCGAATCAAATTCGCATCACGATCCGCTACATAAATCCGCTCGCTGTGCGCGTCCACATCCAGATCGGCGCCGAACGCGATTGCCGTTTCTTTCGTGGGAACTTCCGGAATTTTTCCCACGAATCGCCCGCTCGGGCTGTAGACCATCACCGCTGCGCCCGGCACGCTCAGCGCGTAGTAGCGCCCCGCTGCATCGCGCCGCATCGCGCGCAGCCCCTGGCCCACCTCCGGCAGCACTCGCGACGTTGCCGTCAATTCGAAATCGAATTGATCTTGTGCACGCGCGCTGAAGATTCCCGCCGCGAAAATTAGCAGCATCGCGCTCAGGAGAAACCGCGAGTATCGAAACGTGCTCTTCATTTCAATTTTCGATGGGCAGTTCTTTTCGCTGTCGTTTCCGACTTGCCGCAACTGGAAAGATGCCCGCGCACCGGCGGATGTTGCTCGCCATTCCCCTCAATCCGCCCGAAAAACCAATCGCTCGATCGTTCGCGCGTGTCCCGTCTCCTCGTCCACGTCAATCAGCACCGTATTCATCCGCACGTCGCGCTCGGAAACCGTAAACCGCGCCGGCAAGGCGTCCAGAAATCGCTGAATGATTCCCACTTTGTCCATGCCGATCACCGAATCGTGCGGCCCGGTCATGCCCACATCCGTGATGTAAGCGGTCCCGCCGGGCAGCACCCGTTCATCCGCCGTGGCCACGTGCGTGTGCGTCCCCACCATCACCGAAACTTTTCCGTCGAGATACCACCCCATCGCCTGCTTTTCCGAAGTCGCCTCCGCATGCATATCCACAAAAATTACTTTCGTTGACGCGGGAATTTTCGCCAGCTCGCGCTCCGCCGCACGAAAAGGGCAGTCAATCGGCGTCATGAACGTGCGCCCCTGCAAATTCAGCACCGCGTATGGCACGCCGTTTTTCGCCGTGCTCATGTACAGCCCGCTTCCGGGCGAGCCATTCGGAAAATTCGCCGGCCGCAGCAATCGCGGCTCGTGCGGAAAAAATTCCAAAATCTCCTTGCGGTCCCAAATGTGATTTCCGCCGGTCAAAACTTCCGCCCCCGCTGCGAACAATTCTTCCGCCAATCGCGGCGTAATCCCGAATCCCGACGCCGAGTTCTCGCCGTTGGCAATGCACAAATCAACGCGATGCTGCGCGATGG
>CAWIRL010000007.1:0-180000 GCA_963838545.1 uncultured Acidobacteriota bacterium | reverse complement strand
GGACCTTAGTTGGTGATCTGGGTTCTTTCCCTCTCGACCACGGAGCTTATCCCCCGTAGTCTCACTCCCGCGTTACTGTCGACGGCATTCGGAGTTTGATTGGATTCGGTAACCTGGATGGGTCCCTAGTCCATTCAGTGCTCTACCACCGTCGCAGATCACGCAAGGCTGCCCCTAAAGGCATTTCGGGGAGAACGAGCTATCACGGAATTTGATTAGCCTTTCACCCCTACCCTCAGCTCATCCGAGCGATTTTCAACTCACAACGGTTCGGTCCTCCAGTCGCGGTTAAGCGACCTTCAACCTGGCCAAGGGTAGATCATCCCGCTTCGCGTCTATTCCCACACACTGAGCGCCCTATTCGGACTCGCTTTCGCTACGGCTCGCTTTCGCTTAACCTTGCGTGTGAGAATAACTAGCCGGCTCATTAAGCAAGAGGCACGCCGTCAGGCCTTGTACCGGCCGAAGCCGATACCATAGCCCTCCGACTGCTTGTAAGCATACGGTTTCAGGTTCTATTTCACTCCCCTCGCAGGGGTGCTTTTCACCTTTCCCTCACGGTACTAGTTCACTATCGGTCGCCAACGAGTATTTAGCCTTGGAGAGTGGTCTCCCCGGATTCCCACGGGATTTCACGTGTCCCGTAGTACTCAGGATACCGCTTCGAGTCCGGTAAGCTTTCGGCTACATGGCTTTCACATTCTGTGGCCCCGCTTTCCAGCAGGTTCACCTAGCCTCCGGATTGATAACTCTACTTATGCGGTCCTACAACCCCCCGGTGTAAACACCGAGGTTTGGGCTGTTCCGATTTCGCTCGCCGCTACTTTCGGAATCTCGTTTGATTTATTTTCCACCAGGTACTGAGATGGTTCACTTCCCTGGGTTGACTCGCACCCGCCTATGTATTCAGCAGGCCGTTGCCGAGGTTCACTCGGCAGGGTTTCCCCATTCGGACATCCCCGGATCAAAGCCTATTTGCGGCTCCCCGAGGCTTATCGCAGCTTGTCACGTCCTTCGTCGTCTGTTGGCGCCAAGGCATCCACCGTACGCCCTTAGTAGCTTGACCATAAAACTTACCCAACACGTCTCAATCCGGTGAGGGATCAAGAGCCTGACTTGTGTGGCTACGAACGCTCTTGCAAAGCTTCGTCTCCTTCAAATCAGTACGGCGCGTTAAGGCAAGTTCGCCTTTCCACAATACGCTACTCGAGCAAATTATGCGGTTTACGCCATCCACTCCACGCGGCGAAACATCCGCCTGCGGAACAGGTGGCGCAATTGCCAGCTTCCTTCAGTTGTCAAAGAACCAAGTTGCCGTCACGTGCCCGGAACTTCTCCGCGCCTGGCGGAGCGTGAAACCGGTTTGGAGCCGATCCCACGGGAAATAAAAAACCCGGCGTCGAGCGCCGGGTGAGTCCGTCCATTCCCGATTGCAACCGTCGGGTGACGGATACGCGCGATGCTCGACTTCTTTCTACCCCGTATTTGTAACCAACCTCACCTCATTGGAAATAAGGCAGATTGTGGGCCGTCGGCAGGGCACTACGCCACACAAGCCCCCCTGACAATCGGAAAGTATAACAGTTTCTTCACATTCGTCAAGAAAGATTGAAAAATTTTTGGCGCGGCGGGGATGTGGAAATCCAACGCGTCTGAGGAAATTACCACTCCCAAAAGCGATTCTAACCGAAACATGGTTCGATTAGAAATTCGCGTAAGTTGCACAAAACAAAGAGTCGAGGTCATTTCTAACCGAAACAAAATTCTGGAGGCTGGAGGTGGAGGCTGGAAGCTGGAAGAGGGGGAGACTGTTGCGATCGAGCAGGCGGTCCTTCCATCCGGCTGTTCGTGCCAGGCATCCTCGATTCCTCCTTTAGATTGGGCTGCCGAGTTGGCGCAGAGTTGCAGCGTCTGTTTTTTGGCGCTTTCGGCTGCTGGATCAACAGGGCCGGCGCCTAAAATGCCGTGCTGGACTGCAGAGCACGCTTATCTTGAATATCTCTAGAGTAACTGTATGTCAATGGTACGGGGGTACCGAAACTAGAGGCGGAGGCCGAAGCGTTCGTGCTTGCAGGCACGGGCGCCATCATGTCGCGCGAGGAGAAGAGCTACGCGAATTCGTGCGTGCGTTCGATTTCGACGCGATACGCGGTAACGGGCATGCACTGATTATTTGTTGTGCTTGAAAAATTCCACCTGGCGCAATCGCTTCTGCGCTTCTTCCTTTGATTTGTATGGACCGCCGAGATTTTTCCCCTTCTTAGAGAGAACTTTGTAGCCGCCCTTAACTTTTTTGATCATTGTGGCCTCCTATTTACAGTGATGAGCATGCGTTTGGTTGCGTGACACGCGGCGTTTTGGGTCAAAGTTCGTTTCGGAGCGCTGAAGCGCGTACGTGCGCACGAGATGGGGCGAACCTCCGCGGCTAAGCCGTAAATATTTTTAATTCTTATTGGCACGGCTGCCTGCTCAAAATTGAAATCAAAAGCCCCACGCGCACGACCGGCGCATGGGGCACCCAACTGCCCGCGGGCTGTAACGCCGAGGCCTGACACTTCAGTGTGCGCTGACAAACTGTAAAACAAGAAAATGCAGATCCCTCGTCCGCGAGGCGGACTCGGGATGACAACGAGAGAGCTTTTTCCGCAACCTGTAAAGTCGTGATGATTTTGCGGCATTTACGGCACGGTTGAAGCCGTGCCCTGACAAGGCTTGCTGCGCTGCTTGGGTGGCTACCAAAGTTTGTTTATCTGCGGTAGCGTTGGAAACTTGATTTGCGAGGTATGGCTATGGAATGTGTGCTGATTACCGGCGGGACTGAGGGACTGGGGAAGGCGTCGGCGCTGTTGCTTGCGGCGCAGGGCTATCGCGTATTTGCCGGCGGGCGGAATGCGGCTAAGCGGGCGGCGCTGGACGCGGAGGCGAAGCAGAAGAATTTGCCGCTGCAGACGCTCGAGATGGACGTTACCGATGACGCTTCTGTGGACCGGGCGATCGGAATTATTCACGAGGAAGCCGGGCCGATCGATATTCTGATCAACAATGCGGGGATTGCTTTCGCCGCGGTGATCGAAGAAATCCGGCTGGAGGATTTCCGGCGGCAATTCGAGACGAATTTCTTCGGCATCGTGCGCGTCACGCAGCGCGTGCTGCCGGAAATGCGCGCACGCAAGCGCGGCCGCATCATCAATATGAGCTCGGTGGCGGGGAAAATGTCGTCGCCGGTGCTGGGGCCGTACAGCAGCTCGAAATTTGCCGTGGAATCGATGAGCGATGCGCTGCGGATCGAGTTGCTGCCGTTTGGAGTGCAGGTGATTTTGATCGAGCCGGGATTTATTCGCAGCGATATGGAGCGGGCGGCGCAGGAGCTTTCTTCGCGGTATATCGCCGGCGCGGAAAAAAGCCCGTATGCGGCGGTGTACAGCGGATTCCAGCGCGGCTGGGCGAATCTGACGAAGGACTCGAAATCGAAGCCGGACGATTGCGCGCGCGTGATTCTCGGCGCGATTCGCGCGGAGACGCCACGGGCGCGTTATCCGGTGACGCGCGAGGCGAAAATCGTGACTTTTCTGAAGCGGATCATGACCGATCGCGCGCTGGACCGCATGACGGCGAAGACGTACGGCGTGCCCCGCATGGGCAAATAGCTGGGGAAATAGCCGCGAAGATAGCCATGCAAACAGCGCGGCCCGCGCACACCGGCGGTCGCGGCCCGAGCATTAATCGCCAAACGATCGCCGGGCGATGGGATCTTCATTGACCGGCGCGAACGGACTTGAGTAGGATGCCGCACCAGTGAAGCTTTTTCCGGCCGCACGAAGTGCCAGCGAATAAGGAGGCCTCCATGTTCTGCTCGAAATGTGGAGCGACGATTCCTGAGGGAATTACTTTTTGCCCGGCATGCGGGCAGCCGGCCTCGGCCGCGCCTGCGGCGGTGATGGCGTCGGGATCCGGCGAGGGAGTGGTGGCGGTGTATGCGCCGGCGGCGGCACGGCCGGTGTATTACGCGGGATTCTGGCTGCGGTTCGTGGCGTATTTGCTGGACATCGTGGCGATCTGGATCGTGGCGCTGCCGATTTATTTGCTGCTGGGGGCGGCGTTGGGATTGAGCATGAGCTCGATCGCGCGAAATCCGGATGCGATGGCGGTGAGCTCGGTGCTCGGAGGGATCCTTTTGTTCGACGGATGCGTAATTATAGGTGTGTGGCTGTACTTCGCGTTGCTGGAAAGCTCGGCGTGGCAGGGGACGCTGGGGAAGAAAGTGCTGGGATTGCGCGTGACGGACCTGGAGGGAAACCGGATTTCGTTTGGGCGCGCGACGGGCAGATTTTTTGCGAAATTGATTTCCAATTTCACGATGATGATCGGCTACATCATGGCCGGATTCACGGAGAAAAAGCAGGCGCTGCATGACATGATCGCCGGGTGTTTGGTGGTGAAGAGCGTTTAGCGCGAGCGGAAATCGGGGATCGCGATGCGAGAGTTGGAGCGGTGCGGTTGCGTGGACCAAGGAATGAGGTGAGCTGATGTTCTGTTCCAAGTGCGGTGCGACGGTGCCGGAAATGGCCGCGGTTTGTCCGGCGTGCGGCCAGCCGACGGGTGGAGTGGCGGCGCCGGCCTACGGAGTTGCGGCGCGGGCGCCCGTTTATTACGCGGGATTCTGGCTGCGGTTTGTGGCGTGGATCATTGACCGCATCGTGATGCAGGTGGTGACAATGTTTTTATTGTTTCCGCTTTTCGGAATTTCCGCGATGCACGGAATCCTTCGCGGAATGAGGCCGGGCAATCCGGAGGATTTTGCGCCATTCTTCGCGGGAATCTGGCGCGTGTGGCTGGTGGGGATGATTATTGACTGGCTTTATTACGCGCTGATGGAGAGTTCGGCGTGGCAGGCGACGCTGGGGAAAAAGACGCTGGGCTTGCGCGTCACCGACTTGCAGGGGAATCGCGTTTCGTTCGGGCGCGCGACCGGCCGATTTTTTTCGCGCATCATTTCCGCGTTCACGCTGCTGATCGGTTACATCATGGCGGGATTTACGGAGCGGAAGCAGGCGTTGCACGACATCATTGCCGGGTGCCTGGTGATTAAGCAGGAATAGCGCGGGGATTAGTGAATTGCGGCGAGAGCGCGCAGCGGCGTTCTCGCGCCGTTGTTGCGCCGTTGTTGAGTCGTTGCGTTGTTGAGTTGTCGCGTGGTTGTTGAGTCGTTGCGCAGTTGCTGGGAACAAGGAGAGGCCATGTATTGCTCGCGGTGCGGGGCGTCGCTGCTGGACGGAAGTACATTCTGCGCTGCGTGCGGGACATCGACGGGAATTTTGCCACCGCCGGGCGCGGCGAATCCGCCGGTGGTGCCGGCCGCAAGCACACCGAGTGCCGCGTATCCGCCGGGTGGAGCGATGGCGATGCCGCCGGTTGCGACCGCGCCTGGGGCCACGCCGATCGTCTACGCGCCGCAGGTGCCTTACGCGGGATTCTGGTTGCGCGCCGTGGCGTATTTGCTGGACGTAATTTTAGTGAGCATCGTGACCGTGCCGGTTGTGATCGCGCTGGTCGTGGTCACCGGACTGCCCCAGTGGGCCAAGACGATGTCCGACGAAAATAGTCAGGATCCTGCCGCGTTCATTCCACTATTTACATTTATCGCCTTGCTGATCGTGATCATGCTTTGCGGATTGTGGCTGTACTACTCGCTGACGGAGAGCTCGGTGTGGCAAGGGACGGTGGGCAAAAAAGCGATGGGATTGATGGTGACGGATTTGGACGGCAGGCGGGTGAGTTTCGGGCGCGCGACGGGCCGATTTTTTTCGCGCTTGATCACCGGGCTCATGCCGCTTCTGATCGGATACATTTTGGCGGGCATCACGGCGAAAAAGCAGGCGTTGCACGACATGATTGCGGGAACGCTGGTGCTGCGGCGTCAATAATCGCGCGAGCCGGCGGTCGAGCAATCTCTTCAGGTGGTCTGAAAATTTTCCGTGAGTGGAGCTAGCGCAACGGATCGACTGTTCCCATCGGCACGTTGCTGCGGCAGCGCCACAAGCGCGACGCGGTAAGTTCCAGCCCTTTTGTGATTCCGTAGCGCTCGACGGCTTCTTCGGAATAGTGCGAACACGTGGGCGTGTAGCGGCATTTCACAAATTTGCCGAGCGGGCCTTTGGCGCTGATGCGTTGATAGGAATGAACGGCGGCGATATAGGCGCGCGCGGAGAATTGATTCGCCGGGGAGCGAGCGCTGTCCACGCACAGCAGAATTCCCAGGGCGATTACGATTCCGATGTAAGTCCCGGGATGTTTCAGGGATTTCCGCAATGCGGACATTTGGCGCTCGCCTGAAGTCTGGAATTACCACACTGCGCGCAGCGCATCAGATTGCCCTGCGGCCGGGAGAAAATATAAATAATCAGGCCGACGATGCTGGTGCACATCACCAGAATCATCCAGAGAACGGCGCTATCCATGCCGCGGCTTTTGGCGTCGCGCGCGACCCACACAAGCAGGGCAATATTCAGCGCAATTACGCCGAGGAAGCAAATAATCATGAAGCCGACGAGGCCGATGCAGCCGCCGCACGCGGCAGCGCTGCCGTCATCGCCGCGTTGCACGGTGGAAATGCCGATGGCCAGGGCGCTGCCGTGCGCGAGAGTTCGTCTGAGATCCAGGAGGATGGGCATCGGTTTGATCTCCCAATGCGAAATGCGCGCAAACAGAAAGAGTAATTTCCCGTTGAACTGAATTGCTGGAGCGCGAGGCCCAGGGAATTTCTGTGTAGGCGGACACTATCGCAAGAAGGGATTGAAGGCAAATGCTTTCGCGGGAAGTTAGGTGATTACTCTTAATTGTATTGCTAACCTGGTAATCGGCGGGCGAGCGTCAGACGCCCCAGCCGTAGCGCTCGGCATGCAGCGTGGAATCGGCCATTTCGGCGCGGATACATTCGGTCATTTTTGCGCATCCGACGATTTGGCTGCCGGGCTCGGCAATTTCATTGGTGCGGTAGCCCTGTTCGAGAACGTGATCCACCGCGGCTTCCACCCATTCCGCTTCCGCGGCCATTCCAAAGGATTCGCGCAGCATCATGCTGGCGCAGAGGATCGCGCCGAGCGGGCTGGCGACGTCTTTTCCCGCGAGCGACGGCGCGGATCCGTGAATCGGCTCGTAGAGCGCGCCTTTGGCCGTGCGTCCGCGGCTCATCGAGGGAATCAGCCCGATCGATCCGGCGAGCGCGGCGGCTTCGTCGCTCAAAATATCGCCGAATAAATTCGCGGTGACCATCACGTCGAACTGCGCCGGGTTCAGAACGATTTGCATCGCGGCGTTATCCACGTACAGATGTTCGACCGCGACGTTCGGATAATCCTTCGCGACGCGCGCGACGGTTTCGCGCCAGAGAACGGAAGTGGCGAGAACGTTGGCCTTGTCCACACTGGCCAGGCGGCGACGGCGGGCCACAGCGCGATCGAAAGCGTAGCGAACGACGCGCTCGATTTCCGTTTCGGAATAAGTGGCGACGTCGCGGGCGCTCTCGATGCCGTTATCACGACGGCGTTCGTGCGCGCCGAAATAAATGTCGCCGGCAAGTTCGCGGACAATTTCGAAATTGCAGCCGCGCACGCGCTCGGGGCGCAGCGGCGAAATTCCGGCGAGCGATTCGCGCACGCGAATGGGGCGGAGATTGATGTAAAGCTCGAGGCCGCCGCGCAGCGCGAGCAGCCCGCTTTCCGGACGCTTGCCGAGGGGCAGCGCATCCCACTTGGGTCCGCCAACCGCTCCGAACAAAATGGCGTCGGCGGCGCGGCAAGCGGCCAGCGTCGCGGCAGGAAGCGGTTCGCCATGACGATCGATGGCGTTGCCGCCAAAATCATATTCGATGAATTCGAAATGGTGGCTGAAGGCCGCCGCGCAATCGGTGAGAACTTTTACCGCGGCGCGCGTGACTTCGGGGCCGATGCCGTCGCCGGGGAGAACCGCGATTTTTTTGTGGACGCCGCTCATTTTCAAAATTTCCGCGCGCCGTTATTTCAAAGCCGGGCTCGCTAGTTCGGCGCGACAGCGGGCACGCTGCGATCTTTTGCGCCGCCGCCGACATTTCCTCGGCGCACCTGATGCACGATGGTGAGCAGATCGCGATCGGTGACTTGCTTTTCCGCATCGGCCAGCGCCATCGCCGCCAGATAGCAGAGACGCAGCTCCTCGTCATTGGTCATGAATCCCAGCTCGAGCAGATGCGCGCGCAGAGCATTGCGCCCCGAATGTTTGCCGAGAATCAGACGCCGCGCCGGAACTCCGACGGCCTGCGGTGAAATAATTTCGTAAGTCATCGGATTTTTCAAAATGCCGTCCTGATGAATGCCCGCCTCGTGCGCGAAAGCGTTCGCGCCCACCACGGCTTTATTCGGCGCGACGGAAACGCCGGTGATTTCGCTGAGCAGGCGGCTGGTGGCGTAAATATCTTTCAGGCTGATATTGGTGGCGACGTCGAAGGCGGCGCGGCGCACTTGCAGCGCGACGGCAATTTCTTCGAGCGACGCGTTTCCGGCGCGCTCGCCGATGCCGTTGATCGTACATTCCACCTGGCGCGCGCCAGCGGCGATGGCGGCGAGTGAATTCGCCACCGCAAGGCCTAAATCATTGTGGCAGTGGGCGCTCAGCGTGATGCCGGGAAAGCGCGCGACGCGATTCGCGATGGTGCGGAAAATCGCGCCGTACTCTTCAGGCGTGCTGTAGCCCACCGTGTCGGGAATGTTCAGGATGGTGGCGCCGGCTTCCGCGGCGGCTTCGAAAACTTCGCCGAGATAGTCAATGTCGCTGCGGCTGGCATCTTCGGCGGAAAATTCCACTTCGGCGGTGCGCGCGCGGCCGTAACGCACCATTTCGCCGATTTGCGCGAGGGCGGCTTCGCGCGTCATGCGCAGCTTGTATTTCAGATGCAGATCCGAGGTCGCCAGGAAAATGTGCAGGCGGGGGAGCGCGGCGGGCTCGAGCGCGCGAAGCGCGGCATCAATATCGAGTTGGAAGGCGCGGGCCAGAGCGGCTACGCGGCAGGATTTCAGCGCGGCGGCCACAGCGCGAACGCCTTCGAGATCGCCTTCGGAAGCGATCGGGAAGCCGGCTTCGATCACGTCCACGCCGAGAAGCTCGAGTTGCCGGGCGAGGCGCAGCTTCTCATCGCGATTCATGGAGAAACCGGGCGATTGCTCGCCGTCGCGGAGCGTGGTGTCGAAAATATGAACCGTGTCCATTGTTCTCGCCTGGCTAACTCACCAGCCCGTGTCTTGGGCGGAGTTTTTCCTCATCACTAGTGAACCGCCGCAGGGCACCCTGGTCAAATTTATAGTTTTTAGCTTGTCTATTAGTGGCGTTTATAGAAGGATTGAAGCGTTTACGGAGCGAATGCACGCCGGGAGGCTCGCTTGGATCTGGCAGGATTGCAGGTTTTTCTTACGGTTGCGCAGGAAAAGAGTTTTTCGCGTGCGGCGCAGAAACTCTATCGCACGCAGCCGGCCATCAGCATCGCCGTGCGCAAACTCGAAGATTGGGTGGGGCAGCCGCTCTTCGTGCGCGGCTCGCGCAGCGGCCAGCTCACCGAAGCCGGCCACCTGCTCCGCGAATACGCCGAGCGCATGCTCAATCTGCGCGAAGAAATTCGCAAGAGCGTGGAGGATTTGAAAAGTTTGCGCAAAGGGCAGCTGGCCATCGGCGTGAATGAAAGTTCGATTCACGCGTTGCTGCCTGCGCTGGCGATTTACCGCAAAAAATATCCAGACGTGCATGTGCGGATTCACCGCGTTTTCTCGCGCGACGTTCCCAATGAAATTCTGAATTACCGCCTGGATTTCGGCGTGGTGACGTTCCGTCCGGCGGATCCAAATCTGGCGGCGGTGGAATTTCTGAAAGACGACCTGGCGTTTGTGGTGCCGCCGCGGCACCGGCTGGCCAAGCGGAAAAAAGTGAGCGTCAAGGATCTGGGAGAGGAATCCTTTGTGGCGCACATCGTGGAATCGCCGTACCGCATTCGCGTGGTGCAGCTATTTGCGCGGCACCGCGTGCCGCTGAATATGGATGTGGAACTGCCGACGATCGAGAGCATCAAGCGATTCGTGGAGATGGGCATGGGCGTGGCCATCGTGCCGCGCATGTGCGTGCGCATGGAATTGGAGCGCGGAACGTTGGCGGAACTGCGCGTGAAGCAATTGCGACTGCCGCGGCATTTATTTCTGCTGCATCGCCGCGATCGCGCGCTATCGCACGCCGCCCGCGCGTTCATGCGATTGTTGCGCGCGGATTCGGCTTAAACGCAGGACCGCCGGTGGACTTTTCAGAATTCATCCAAAGCTGCCGCAATTCTGCGAAGGCCTTCATCCAGCGTGTCCGGATCCACGGCATAGCCCATGCGGAAATGGTCCGGCATCTCAAAAAAACGCCCCGGCACTACCGAGGTTTCATATTTATCGCGCAGGATCTGGCAGAACGCATCGGAACGTCCGCGCACCAGCTGCGGGAAAATAATCGTGCCTGCATCCGGCCGCCCGACGATCAAATCCTGCCGCGTGGTGAGAAATTCCCGCACCCGCGCGCGATTCAATTCCAGGCGCGTCTTCGCTTCCGCCGCGATTTCCGGAAGCCGCTCGAGCGCGATCACGCTCAGCCGCTCGGCCGCGTGCGCCGGAATCACGCCGAAAAGATCGTTCAGCTTCCACATGCGCTCGGCCAATTGCGGCGCGGCCAAAATCCATCCCGCGCGCAAACCGGAGAGCCCGTAAGCCTTCGTAAGGCTGCTGGTAATCACAAAATTCGGCCCGAGATGAAAAGCGGAGCGCGCCTCGGGGTCGTAACAGGCTTCGAGATACACCTCATCAACTAAAACGCTTGCGCGATGGCTCGCCGCGATTTCTCCCACCAGCCGCAGCACTCCATTGTTAATCCGCACGCTGCTGGGATTGTGAAGATTGGTGATCACCACCACGCGCGTGCGCGCGGTGATGCAGCGCTCGACTTCGCGCGGATCGAGTTGAAAGCCGGAGCCGGCAGCGCGCGGGAAGCGCGAAATTCTCGCGCCAAGATATTCAGCCGTAGTGATCAGCAGTTCGTAAGCCGGATGCTCGATCAGCACTTCGTCGCCGGGTTCGATCAGCGCGGCGAGAGCGAGATGATTGGCCATCGAAGTGCCCGTGGCCGCAACGACATTTTCCGGCTCGACGCCGCATTTTTTTGCCAGCGCTTGCTGCAGCGGAGCATAGCCGTAACCGCCCGGGCCGGAAATCTCGAGATCTTCGATGCGCACACCCAATCGCGAGAGCGGAAGATTCGGCACGCCGCTGACGGCCAGATTAAATCGCGCGCCGGAACGCAGCTTGGCCCATTCCATATACGGCGAGCGGATTTCGCGGCGTTGCGTCATGGGTTTCAGATGGGCTGAGTCGATTGACTGCTTTGCAATCGCTGAGTCGATTGCCAGCCCGATTCACGCGGCTGGGGTCTTCGAGCTCCGCCGGCTCCAGAAAAAATAGACCGGGACACCAGCAGCAAGAATAGCCATTCCGCCGAGAGTGTGGCGAGGATATTTCTCGATGGTGTTGGCGGCTACAAGCCAGCACATGGCGATGAAGAGCAGCGTGGTATACGGATGGCCGCGCAGGCGGAAGCCGGTGCGCGCGGCTGGATCGGCCGGCGCCGAATGATCGCGCGCGTCGCGGCGGCGAAAAACGAAAATGCACGTGGCGCTGAGTCCGAAGAAAATGAAATCCATGGAGACAACGTAATTGAGAATCTGCTCGTATTTTCCGGAGAGCGCGATGACGATGGCCAGCACCGCTTGCAACAAAATCGCGACCACCGGCGCGCGATGGCGCGGATCGAGCCAGGCGACGCTGCGGAAGAAAAGGCCGTCGCGAGCCATTGCGAAATAAACGCGCGGCGCGGTGAGCACGGACTGGCTCAAGAAGCCGAGCGTGGAGATGGTGATGGCCACGGCGAGAAGCCGCGTTCCGGTGCGGCCGAAAGCGCGGCTCATCACTTCGGTGGCGGGAGTGGTGGTGGCGGCGAGGCCCGCGGGGCCGAGAACGCGTACGCAAACAAAATTTACGCCGAGATAGAGAAGAATTACGCCGATCACGCCGTAGATCAGCGCACGGGGAAGATTGCGGCGCGGTTCGCGCACTTCGGCAGCGATGAAATTTGCCGTTTGCCAGCCGCCGTAGGCGAAAAATACGGGAATGAGCGAAGCGCCGATCGCGGCGAGGAGATTGAACGACACGGGCCGGTCCAGGACGGGGCGAAAATTTGTGCCGGATGGATCGGCGGGAGTGAGAAAAAGTCCGACGAAGACGAGCGCGGCGATGGCGGCGATTTTCATCACCATCAATGCGCTCTGCACCGTGCCTCCGGAGCGAACTCCGAAACAATTGATGATGGCGAGGGCGGCGAGCACTGCGGCGGCTGTCCATCCTTCGGAAAGATCTACGGGCGTCATGGTGCGCAGATATTTTGCGAAAGTGACGGCGACGGCGGCCATTCCTCCGGTTTGAATTACTAGCAGCAGCACCCAGCCATAAAGAAATGCGATCGCGGGATGATAGGCCTCGCGCAAATAAGCGTACTGGCCGCCGGCGCTGGGCATGCGCGCGGCGAGTTCGGCGTAAACGAACGCGCCGAGCAGCGCCATCACTCCGCCGATGATCCATGCGCCGAGAATGAGCGCGGGCGTGTGCACTTGCTGCGCGACCACGAAGGGATTGATAAAAATTCCCGAACCGACGATGCCGCCCATCACGATCATGGTTGCGTCGAAGAGGCCGAGGCGTGCGACGAGTTGACGCTCGGATTTTTCGTGCGTTTGTGGCGCCGCGGATGGGAGTGGATCGCTCATGGCACGTGCGCGGGCGGGCCGCGCTGCGATTGCGCTGGGACTCTATCACTCTCGCAGCGTTCCGCAACGTGCCGCCGATTACTCATCGGAAGAATCCGGCGCGGGCGCGCTTGCTCGCGGGCAGCAAGCGGGCTTAACTGGATTTTGCGGCGCTGGCGAAATTGCAGCGGCGGAGGCGGATATGAAAGCAGTGCTGGGATTGCTGGTGGTGGCGGTGATCTGCGTGATCGGCTACGTGGTGATTTTGAAAAAGACTACGCCGCAGGGCGGCGGCGCGCCGCAGCAACAGATCAGCGTTACCGGCGTGAAGAATGATTTGATTGCCATCGCACAGGCGGAGCGGGCTTATCAGGCGGAGCATGGAGCTTATGCGTCGCTGGCGGAATTGGTGTCGAGCGGATCGTTGACGGTGGCGAAGAGCGGGCGCGACGGGTACACGTATGAAGTGGAGTCGTCGGCGACGGATTTTCGCGTGGTGGCGCATTGCACGCCCACTCCGCAGTTGCCGTGCACAAATTATTTTGTGGATGCTTCGATGGAAGTGCAGCCCGCGCCTTGATCGATTCGCGCGGCGTGGAATGGGCGCGAATTATTTCACGCGCTTTTGATCGGCTACGGTGACGCCGCCTTCGGCGTAGTCGGTGGGCGGCAAATCTACGAAAGTAACTTGCACGTGTTCGCGCTTGGCCGCGCCTTCGTTGATTAACGCGTCGGTGACGCGCTCGACGATGCGGCGCTTCTGCTCCGGGCTGCGGCCCGCGACCCAAGTAATCTGCACGAAAGGCATCGCTTCTCCTCTTAATTAGCTTTCAACGCGACGGCAAATCGCGCGCTACAACTTATATACCTTGTGCGCGAGCGCGTGCGCTTCCTGATCCTGACGTCCGGTATCCGGATTCAGCTTCCGCGCTAGTGCGACGTGATACGTAAGCAGTTGCAGCGGGACCAGATGAACCAACGCTGCGAGCCACGGCGGAGCTTCGGGCACCGCGATGACGTGATCGGCGGCAATATCTCGATTCGCCGAGGGCGTCGTCACCGCCATCCGCAGCATGCCCAGCTCTCCTGCCGCGCGAAGGATGGTGCGGGCGCGTTCGTCCGCGGAATCGCCGGCGAGCATGCCGATCATCGCGTCGCGGTCGTCAATTTCGGAGAATGGCCCGTGCAGAATTTCCTCGGTCTGGAATCCTTCCGCGGCGATGTAGCTCGTCTCTTTGATTTTGAGCGCCGCCTCGCAAGCCGTGGCCCAGCAAGTTCCCGCGCCGAAGAAGACGATGCGCTGGCGCTCGGCGATCAGCACCGCGGATTCGCGGACTTTCGCCTCGGTCTTGAGTGCTTCGCGCATCAGCGCCGGAATTTTTTCCAAAGCGGCGCGCGCGCTGGATGCGTCTTTGAGCAGGCCGCGCTTTTCGAGCACGCCGAGAATGAAAAGTCCGATCGCGGCGAGCGCGGTGCTGTAGCTTTTCGTGTAAGCGAAGGCCACTTCTTGTTCGCATGTTTCGATGCGGAAATCGGCGTCGAGAATTCCGTCGCCGGGATTGTGGCCGGTGACGGCGATGGTGATCGCGCCCATGGCGCGCGCGGCGCGCAGCGCTTCCACGGATTGGGACGTGGTTCCCGTGTGAGTGATGATCACGGCGACGTCATCGTGGCCGAGCGCGAGCGGATAATGCGCGAACTCGAAAGATTGCTCGGCGCGGGCGAGGGCGCGCCCGCCGGAATGATGGCGCATCCAGCGTTCGGCCACGTTCGCGGCGTTTAGCGAAGTGCCGATGCCGATGAAGACGATGCGTTTGCGAGCGGCGGCCGCCTGCACGGCGCGTTCGATCGCGGCGCGCGATTTGGCGAACACCTGCTCGATCAGCTGAGGCTGCGCTACGATCGCGTCGTAAAGAAAATAGGGATGAGCCGCGCGCGTTTCTGCCATTTGCTTTTTCTCCGCGGCCAGTGTATCCGAGGAGGTCGCGGTTCGCGAACGCGAAAATGCGCGAGGGCGCAACGCACTTTGTAGCTCCGCCCATTTCATGGCGGCACGTGCGACAATTTGAATCTGCCGGGGCCAAGAGCCCGGCGCTACATAAACCATTGCTTGCCGAGGAGTTTTGCTGATGGCTCGTTATCTCTCGCAACATACGATTGCCTGCCTCACGCGCCAGGGCGCCGAAGAATTGGCCGGGCGCCTGCATGCGGCAGAGCCCGTGCAAACGCGGCGCGTGCAACTCTGCCTGCAAGATGGAAAATTGCTGGTGGAATTCGATGCCGCGAATCGCGCAGACCTGGAGCAATGGCTGGCCGCAGAAAAATTTCATTTTGATTGGATTCTGCGGATAGAATACGAATCGAGTGAAGGCAAGCTAACGCCGGTCTAGCGCGCGTCGTAGTCCCCCGATCGCGGCGGCCGGAAATTTTGCCGGGCTGATTTGATTGCTCTGCAATCGGCAAGACGATTGACAGCCCGGACCCGAACCCAAAATCAAGAATCGAGGCTTCTTACCCGGCATCCAAACAGGCAGCGTTTTGGGGCTTCCGGCTGCGGCTCGCTCCCTGCGAGTGACGTCAGTCTCGATCCCGAAGCGGGGCAATCTGTGGCAAACCGAGAAGAGCGAAAAAGGAGCATAAGAAATGTCGGAATACGCGCATCCGGAAGTATTGGTAACGACGGAGTGGGTGGCTGGTCATGCGAATGACCCGGGCATCCGGCTCGTTGAAGTGGACGTGGATACTTCGGCGTACGATCAGGGGCACATCGCCGGAGCTGTGGGTTGGAATTGGCAGACGCAACTGCAGGACGGCGTGCGGCGCGATTTGATCAGCAAGGCGGCGCTGGAAGATTTGCTGGGGCGCTCGGGAATTTCGAACGATACGACGGTGATTCTCTATGGCGACAACAACAATTGGTTCGCGGCTTACGCTTTCTGGCAGCTCGAATATTACGGGCACAAGAATTTGAAGTTGATGAACGGCGGGCGGAAGAAATGGCTGGAAGAGAAGCGGGCGCTTTCGACGGATGCGGTGAATCCCGCGAAGGCCACGTATCGGGCCGCGGAACCGAATGAGAAGGTTCGCGCGTATCGCGACGACGTGAAAGCGTTGGTGGACAAGAAGGCTGTGGGACAATTGGTGGATGTGCGTTCAGCGGATGAGTTTTCCGGGAAAGTGATCGCGCCTCCGGGAATGACGGAGACGGCGCAGCGCGGCGGGCACATCCCTGGCGCGGCGAGCATTCCCTGGGCGCAGGCGGCGGCCGAGGATGGGACGTTCAAGCCGGCCGATGCTTTGAAGCAGCTTTATCAGGGCAAGGGCGTGAGCGGGAAGGATGAAGTGATCGCTTACTGCCGCATCGGAGAACGCAGCTCGCATACCTGGTTTGTGTTGAAATATTTGCTGGGGTATGACCGGGTGAAGAATTACGACGGTTCGTGGACGGAGTGGGGCAATCTGGTGGGCGCGCCGATTGAGAAGGAAGTAGCGGCAGCGGCTCACTGAGGCTGCGGAATCTGGGGGCGAGCGAACTCGCCCCCGTACGTTTCGCGTTTTCGAGTTAGCGGAGTTGGCCTGGTTCTACGCCCGCGTGGCGGGCCTGGTCTTCGACGTCGCTGATTTGTTTTTGCAGGGCTTCGCGTTGCTTCACCAGCGCTTGAATGTCTGCGCGCGAATCCGAAATTCTTACCCCGTTGCGATTCTCTCCTGAGCCTGCCGTTTCGCCGTGAGCCAGGGCGTTGAAGTTGTCCAGCTTGCGATCGATTTCGGCGATGCGCGTCTTCAGCGAATTAATTTGATTGCGATAATTTTCCGCGTACGGTGAGGATGCGGAACTTCGCGGACGGCTGTATGGGCGCGGCGAATTGGGATTGGGCGTGGCGTCGTAGGCTGGTCCGGCTAGCGAGCCCATGTCTTCGTCAGTCCAGACTTTTTTTGCGGTTGGCGATTTTGTGGCTGGTTTCGACGCGGCGGCCGGCGCGGCGGCGGCAGTTGGTGCGGACGCGGCTGCTGGAGCCGGCTGCTGCGATGGCGGAGCACTTTGCGCGCGCAGTTGCGGTATGAATGTGAATAGGGACACGATTAAGGCGGCGATGGATAAGCGTTGGGATCGCATAATATTGTAATTATCCAACCGACTCTTTCGCCGCCCGAAAAGATTTCCGCGCGCCGTTCCATCCGCGCTATACGGCCCAGCGCTAGCGTGCGCCTTTCGTCCAACTTGCGCGGACAAATCACAGAGGCAGCTAAGAAAAATCAACAGCTCAGGGATCGGCGGGAACTGCGGGGCTACCGGCTAATTCTTCACGGAGGGCGGTTAGGGCTTTTTCAGGGCGGCCCAGGCGGTGGTAGTGGCTGGTCTCCGTTACTTCGTGAGTTTCAAAGGTGAAAAGGAATTTGCGGGCGGAATAATCAAACTGCACGCGGCGGGGCAGCCAGATGCCCGGCGCGACTTCGGAATTATCCAGCGAGAAATGTCCGCCGCGATAGAGCTTGCCGAGAATTCCGGCGCCGAAGGACACATCGCGAATGATGTCCGCTTCGCCGTGAAGAATGTGGCCGGAAGCGTTATCAATCCAGATTTTCGCGCGGGCTCCGGTGAATACATTCTCGGGCATGGAGCGCGGCACGAAGCCGGGATTGGGCTCGAGAGTGAGAATGTCGCAGAGGTGGCCCCAGAGCATTTCCTGGCCGGAAGAGGCCACGCGAAAAGCTTTGCGAGCCGCGTCAACCAAATCCTTGCGCTCCTTTAATTTTCTCTGCCACTTCGCATAGACGGCCTGCTGCCGCGAATCATTGGGATTCACGGCGATTTCGAGGACCTGCTCCCAATCGCGCAACTCCTTGCGATAGAGATTGGGATCCACCTGATTCGCGCCGTCTTTGACCAGCAGCTTTAGAGTGCCGGTGCCGGTGGGCACAACGCGATAGGTTCGATCGTCGGTGACGCGGCGATTCGAGCCGGAATAAACGGTGTGGCGCTCGAGGCGATCAAATTCTTCGAGTGCGACGTCGTCGGCGTGTTGCGCGGCGATCACGCGCTCGGCGAGGGCGTGAATTTGATCGGCGCTGAGGGCGCCAGCGAGCGGGGTTTGAGCCTGGGCTTGAGGCTGAGGCTTTCCGGCGTCAGGTTTGCCGGCAGGTGCCTGAGCGCCGGTGCGCGCGGCGAGGGCGAGAAATGCGCCGAGTACGTAAACTACTAGTATCGCGAAACGTCTCATCGTGCGACGACCTGGCGGCAGGATGCTCTCCAAGTTGATGAAAAATATAGAATCAGCGCCTTCACAAGGGCTATAGCCGAAGTGCAGCGCGCAACTCAATACTTCGGCGGCTACCCTTCGATTTCTCTCAGGGCAAGAAGCCGTGATTATTCTGCAGAGCTTTTGGCACGGTTGAAACCGTGCCCTGACAAATCTTGAACTCACCGCCCTGTGTGTTACTTACCGAGTGCCGGGGCCGTATCCATTCTAGCTGGTCAGGGCATCGAAATATCGCATGGGAGCTGAGAACATTTCGCGAAGCACAACCGTCTATACTAGAGCGATGGCACCGTTCCGGGTGGCGATGAAGGGAAGCGAGATGCGGGTGGCGCTGCGGGAGACGCTGGCGATCGCCGTTGATACTCTGCGGGCGCATAAGCTGCGGAGCTTCCTGACTTTGCTGGGAGTAATCCTGGCGGTGGCGACGCTGGTGGCGGTGATGTCGGTGCTGAACGGGCTGAACGTGTACGTGGCGGAGAAAGTGGCGAATCTGGGCGCGAACGCGTACGTGATCGATCGCGTCGGCGTGGTAACGAATTTCGAAGAGTGGAACAAGGCGCGCAAGAGGCCGCCGCTGCAGATGAGCGATCTCGAGGCGCTGCAATCGGAAATGAAGCTGGTGACGAATATCGCGGGGGTCATGCAGACGTTCGCGGATGTGCGCCACGGAAACGATTTGCGCGAAAATGTAACCATCATTGGAACTTCGCCGAGCTATGCGGAGATTCGCGACGTAGAAGTTTCCACCGGACGGCTGCTCACGGAAACGGATGAAGAGCATCGCGTGAACGTGTGCATCATCGGCGCGGACGTGGCCAATCAATTTTTTCCGTCGGGCGATCCGATCGGGCGGCAGATCCGCGCGGGTGCGGAGCAATATGAAGTCGTGGGAGTAGCCGCGGCGAAGGGAACCGTGCTGGGGCAATCGCTCGATGATTTCATCATGATGCCGCTTTCCACGTACCGCAAAGGATGGCTCGCGCCGCTCGATTCGGTGGCGATGTTCGTCCAGGCGCCCACGCCAGACTTGATGGCGGCGTCGGAAGATGAAGCGCGCGTGCTGCTGCGGGCGCGGCGCCACGTGGCTTACGGCGCGGACGATAATTTCGGCGTGGTGTCGCCGACGTCGCTGCAGGGCATTTGGAATCGCATTACCGGGAACGCATTCGGGATCGCCATCTGGGTGACCTCGGTATTTCTGGTGGTGGGCGGAATCGTGATCATGAACATCATGCTGGCCAGCGTGACGGAGCGGACGCGCGAGATCGGGCTGCGAAAATCGCTGGGCGCGCGGAAGATGCACATCCTGCTGCAATTTCTGGTGGAGTCTTCGCTTCTGGCGGCGCTGGGCGGGAGCATCGGAGTGCTGCTGGCGCTGACGCTGGCGGCGATTGTGCGCTCGGCGACTTCGATTCCCTTCTCGACGCCGATTTTTACGATTGTGATCGCGCTATCGCTTTCGACCATCGTCGGGCTTTTCTTCGGGATTTATCCGGCGATGCGCGCGGCGCGGCTGGATCCCATTGAAGCGCTGAGGGCTGAGGGTTAGGAATCGGGATGAAGCAGGATTATAAAGAGAATTTGGCGCTGGCGTTCGACACGCTGCGCACGCACAAATTGCGCAGTTTCCTCGCCGTGCTGGGCGTGATGATCGGCGTCGGGCTGATTATTCTGGTGGTGGGCCTGGTGGATGGTTTCCGCACGGTGATTCAGGACGAAATCACGCAAGAGGGCATTGATACCGCCTGGGTACAGCGTTTCAACCAGAATTTCAATAACAATGCGCGGCGTCCGAAAGAAGAGCGCGAGCGAAAGCCGCTGACTCTCGAGGATGCCGAAGCCATTCTTCCGGCCAGCCCGGCGGTGAAGGCCGTGGCGGTATCGATCTTTCAGTGGGAAGTGCCGCACAACGTCCGCTATCAGAATAATGAGGTGCAGGGCATTGAATTCCGCGGGACTTTTCCGGCGTTTCTGGAAGTGTATTCGAATGCGACCATGGCAGCCGGGCGCTTCTTCACCGATTCGGAGAATCTTCACCGCGAAAACGTGGCCGTCATCGGCGAAAATATTGCCACCGCGCTTTACGGCGTAATTCCCGACGCGGTGGGCAAGAACATCATGGTGGACGGTTCCACGTTTCAGGTGATCGGCGTGCTGCAGAAGCCCGTCGGCGGATTCGGCACGAATGATGAGGACCGCCGCGTGGTGCTGCCGTACTACACGTTCCGAAAAATCTATCCGGCGGCATTTGAGATTTTCATTCGCTTCCTCGCGTATCCGGGGCAGGTGGAGCAAAGCGGTGGACGAGGTGCGCGACGTGCTGCGGCGGCGGCGCAACGTGGCCTACGCGAGCCCGGATAATTTTTTCATCCAGACGAATCAGGAGACGGCGCAGAACTTCAACGACATTATCAAGAGCACGGTGGTGGCGATTATTGTGCTCAGCTCGATCGGGCTGCTGATTGGCGGCGTGGGCGTGATGAATATCATGTTGGTCTCCGTGACGGAGCGGACGCGGGAAATTGGCGTGAGGAAGGCCATTGGCGCGCGGAGCACGGATATTACCTGGCAATTTTTATTTGAGGCCATGACTTTGACGGGGTTGGGCGGAGTGATTGGGATTGTGGTGGGCGGCGGGACGACCATGTTGATTCCGGTGGTGACGTCGTTGAAGGCGGTGGTTACGCCGTGGGCTGTGATTGTGGGGTTTGGTGTGTCAGTGACGATTGGGTTGGTGTTTGGGGTTTGGCCGGCGATGAAAGCGTCGCGCCTTGATCCGGTAGAGGCGTTGAGGTACGAGTAGGGCGCGGAAGTTTCGCCTTTAAGTAGCGCCGGCGTCCCTGTTTACCCCGAGCCTCGAGGGGCCGGCATCCGACGAGCGCGAACTAACAACAGAGCAAGCGCAACGACGGACGAACACTCGATTTTTGTAGCGCTGGCCTTTCAGGCCGGCATCCGGCGACCGCGAATGAAAACCCTAAACCTACCTTTGATTCGCTAGCAGGCCGTAGACTGCAACGCTATTTTGCGTCGCTACGAAAACCTTTCCATCCGCAATCATCGACGTGATGAATTTGTTTCCGGTGCCGGGATGATCGGCGCTACCGGAGGCTTGATTGCTGTTGTAAAGCTCGTTGGTTAAATCGTCTGCGGCGTAGGCGTGAAGGATTGCCGGGCTGACATTTTCGATGGCCCAGACGATGCCGTCGGAAGTGTCATTGGAGGAAACGGACGGCAGCGCGCCGGGGAATGCGAACGTCGCGGCAGTTGTGGACGTGGCGGACGTGGAGAGCTGGCCGTTGGTGATCGAAAACGCCCGCATCGGCTGTGTTTGGCTGCAATAGTAAACCGTGTGATTGAAGTAGGCGGGAACGCCCCAAACTCCTACCGGTAGCACTCCAGTCAGTTGCTGGAAAATATTGTTGGAGTTGGCGTTGAATTTCCCCATGCTGGTGCGATCCACCACGTAAATATTGCTGTCCTTGCCAGCGGCGATCGCGAGATGTACCGTGCCGCCGCTGCCATTACTCAAGTCAGGCAGAACCATGGGGGCGCCGGAACCGAGATCGGTATCGGCATTGGATTCCGCGACGGTATTGGACATGGTGAAGTAGTCCATGACGGTAAGCTTGCCGTTGCTGAGCGCCATCCTGACGAACGCGTTGCCATAATCCTGCTGATTCGGGAAGCCACTGCCATCGAGAGTGGTTTCGAAATCGCCATTCGCGACTTCGACGTAAATATTGCCTTGCGGATCCGCTGCCGGACCGCCGCCGCTCTGCCAGATGGCTCCGGAACCGAGGTTGCCGCCCGCCGTGTTTGCGCCATTCGGGCTCAGGTTCAGCACTGTGGTTTGCTGCAATGCGCTTTCGCTATAGCCCATGATCCACGCGGAATACGGCGGATGATCGCAGTGCGAAGCGAAGCTCAAATAGATCGTGCCGTTGAGAAGCAGAAGCGCGGCGCGTTCCTTGTAATCGCCGGGAGCGAAAGTCTGGATGCCGGCGACGCTGCCTGCACCCGTGCCGGGAAATGTTGCCGTGATATCGGTGGGGCCGCTGAGCAGCTCCGCGCCGGTAGTGACGTCGAGCGCGTGCAGGCGCTGGTGGTAACCGCCGCCGCCGTCCTTCGACATGGCCACGAAGAAAATCGTGCCGTGCGCTCCGGCGTGGCGATCGATCACCGGCGTGGCAGTGATGCCGATCTGCGGGGCCACCTGGCCGCAACTGCGCGTGTCGCTGGTAGTTTCGCCGGCGGGGAGCAGATTCGCGATCGTGTCTTGCCAGATAATTGCGCCGGTATCGGAATCGAAAGCGTAGACGCTGTCATTTTCGGTGGCGACGAAAACCACGTTGTGCGCGGTGCCATTGATCATCAAGCCGGAAAGATAAAGCGGCTCGGCGTCCACTTTGCCGTCAACAGTAAGATTGCGGAGCAGCCCGAAGGAGTGCACGTTGACGTTGCTTTGCGTGAGGACCGTCTCGGTGGAATTGAGGCCCGTGCGCGCGACGTCATTGTGAAACGTGGTGACGTCGGTGGCGGAGCTCGAGAGAGTTACGTTGAGCGTGGCGGGGCCGCTGGTGACGTTGCCGGCGGAATTGGTGACCACGACGTCGAAGGTCTAGCCGTCATCGCCGGTGGTGGTGGCCGGCGTGGTGTAACTCGCGGACGTGGCGCCGGAGATGTCCGCGGAATTTTCCTGCCACTGGTAGCTCAGCGGCGCAGTACCCGTTGCGGTGACGGAAAACATCGCCGTCTGCCCGGCGGTGACTGTGATGCTCGCGGGCTGCGCCGTGATGCTTGGCGCGACAGGAGGAGTGGACCCTACCGATCCGCCGCCACCGCCACCACCGCTGCAGGAGGCCATGATGGCCACCGCGGAGATTAGTAGCAGGCGCTGAAATCGGGTTTCACCGGACATAAACCCCATCCTTCGGCAACAGTGCCATTTCGGTATATCTGCCTTCAGTTTAAGGCCGAAGATGTGATGCAGCATCCCTGTACTAGGGTACAGATTCGGGGAGGGGTCATTCGGGCTGGTTTCGAGAACTACACTACTTCCGCCCGGTCCAATCTCTTGACGCGCTGGGCCATGGGGCTCTCGGGATTGACGTGCGGCTCGCCATTGGCGTCCAGGACGTAAGGGAAACCACCCGAATCTTTAGGGACGCTGAGAAGCAAGTTGGCGTTAACGAGATCCTCGATGGAAGTGGGCGCGCGGCCGGTGCGCTTTTTGTACATTTCGACGATGTTTTTTAGCGCGTCGAGATCATCCACGGCGCGCAGAGCTTGCAGATGAGCCAGTGCGTTGGCGCGGACGCTGGCGTCCTGCGTGGATTCCAGAATTTCCGACCACATGAAGCGGGAAGTGTCCTTTGAGCTGCCGGATTCGGCGATGTGCGCGGCCATGGCCGACATCCAGGGCATGGCGCCGGGAACCTTGCTGCCTTCCCAGAAAGTTTGCGCGGCGGTTTTGTAATCGCGCAGATACCAGTAATAGACGAAGCCGAGATTGTAGTAGAGGCGATAATTTGTGGGATTGAGCGCGATGCCTTTGCGCTCGAGGGCGATGGCTTGATCCGGGCGTCCGGCGCCGGCGGGAACTTTTTCGGAGAGGAAGATGGCGCCGTATTGGAAGGCGACGTCGAGGCGCGGGTCGAGATCGGTGGTGACGTCGAGGAGCGGAGCGAGCAGGCTGAAATCGGATTCGCCGCGCTCGAGGACGCCGCCGTTGTATTGCACGGTGCGCGTCCAGTAGATATCGGCCAGAAGGGCGTCGTAGCCCAGACTTAATTTTCGCAGCAGCTTGCCGGAGCGAAGCAGCAGCTCGCGCTTCTGCTCGGAAATCGAATCGCGCGCTGGCCGGCGATGTTTCTTTGCAGCGGGTAGAGCGCCAGCAGAAGCAGCGGGACGCCGAGTGCCGCGATCCATTTTTGTTTTTCGCGCGCGGTGGCTGGCATTTTAGATTTGGCCCGCAGCGGAGTTCATTTGAGATTCCGGTTGGAGAAGACCGCGGAGGCGGCGAGCAGCAGCGCCACAATGTAGATGGCGGCGTAGGCGGTGTTCTGCCAGACGAGCGAAAATGGAATCGCGTCGCCGTGCGAAGTGGCGCCGATGACATTGAAATTGCTGAAATTTGGCAGCGCGTAATAGAGAACCGACGTGAGCGCTTTCACCGCGCCGCTGCCGCTCAGCGCGCCGGCGTCGCGCAGGTCGGAGCCGAAAATTCCCGCGACGTAGATGCCGAGCGTGTAGAGCGTCGAGAGCATGGGCGTGGAAAAGCACGAAAAGAACAAGGCCAGCGCGGTCACCAGCGCAAACTCCAGCAGGATGAAATAGACGGCCAGCAGAATGTGCGCGTCGGGGCGGCCGATCGAGCGATCCACGTAGAGCAGCGCCAGAAAAAGCCCCAGCGTCATCAGCGCCGTATTGATGGCCAGCGTGAGCAGCAGGCCGAGATATTTCCCGGCGAGAAATTCCCAGCGGCGCACGGGTTTCGCCAGGATGCTATAGAGCGTGCGCTTTTCGATTTCCTTGTAGACCAGGCCGACGCCGATGAAAACCGACATCACCAATCCCAGCAGCGAAATGGCGCTCAAGCCCAGATTGATGATCACCAGCCGCTCGATGCCGATGGAAATTTGCCCCACGAGAACGGCCGCGGCCATCATCAGCAGCGCGAAGAAAATCAGATTGTAAAGCACGCGATCGCGCACCGATTCGCGGAAGGTGTTCACGGCGACGAAGAAAGGCACGCTGCTCATTTATTCGCCACCTCGACGGCGTAGGACGGCGCTTTCTCGCGGCCCACGAGGCGGAAGAAATAATCCTCGAGCGTCGGTTTGAGTTGCGCGACGGAAAGAATACGCGCTTCAATGCCGCGCAATTTTCCGATGGTCTCGTAGAGCTCCGCCTCCGGCACTTCCAGGCGATAGAGCGCCCCCGATGGCGTGACGCGATTGGCCAGCTCCGCGGGCAGCGAGCGCCCCGCCGGCAGCTCGAAGAGAATTTCCATTCCCTGCACTTCAATGGAGACGATTTCCTGCGGCGTTCCCACGCCCTGCAGCTTGCCGCCCACCAGCACCGCGACGCGATCGCAAAGCATTTCGGCGTCGGGAAGAATGTGCGTGGAGAAAAACACAGTGCGGCCCTGGCGCTGCAAATCCAAAATAATGTCGCGCACTTCGCGGCGGCCGACGGGATCTAGCCCGGACGTGGGCTCATCGAGGAAAATTACTTGCGGATCATGCAGGATGGCCTGCGCGATTCCCACGCGCTGCAGCATGCCCTTTGAAAAACGCCGCAATTGCACGTCCGCCGCGGCGCTCAGGCCGACGCGCTCCAGAAAGCGCTCCACGCGCTCGCGGCGATCGGCTTCGCTGAAGCGAAAAAATCGCGCGGAATAATCGAGCAGCTCGCGCGCGGTAAGGTAATCGTAGAAGTAAGGCTGCTCGGGCAGAAAGCCGATTTCGCGATGCATCTCTGTGTCGTCAATCGAGCGTCCGCGAATTCGTGCCGTGCCGCTGGTGGGGAATATCAGGCCCATCAGCAGCTTGAGCGTGGTGGTTTTGCCCGCGCCATTGGGACCCAGGAATCCGAAAACTTCGCCCTCGCGCACCTCAAAACTCAGGCTATCGAGCGCGCGCCGCGTGCGCTTGCGCCAGAATCCGAAGGCATAGTCCTTCGTGAGAGCGTCGATTTCGATGGCCGGATGGCCCACGACAACATTTTTTTGGACGCCGCCCGGAAAGTCAATCACGCTCACGCGCGCAAGTTCCACCGTAAGCTCATATGCTGGGCGGCCGCGGTCTGCGTTGACATTCACTTTGACGATGCGTACGCTCGCGCTCAGAGATTCGCCGTCCGCCATGATTGGCCAGACCATCTCGCACTACCGCATCAGCGCGGAACTCGGCCGCGGCGGCATGGGCGTGGTTTATCGCGCTCACGATGAACGCCTGCTGCGCTCCGTGGCCATCAAAATCCTCTCCGATGCGTCCTCCGGCTCGGCTGAAGCGCGATCGCGAATCCTCGCCGAAGCGCGCGCCGCTTCGAACCTGCAGCATCCGGGCATCACCACGATTTATGAAGTAGGCGAAGACGGCGAGAGCATTTTTCTGGTGATGGAGCTGGTGGAAGGCCGCACGCTGCGTTCGCTGCTCGCCAGCGGCCCGCTTGAACCTAGGCAAATCGTCGAACTCGGCGCGCAACTCGCGGAATCTCTCCAGGCGGCGCACTCCCGCGGCGTTTTTCACGGCGATATCAAGCCGGAAAACATCGTCGTCCAGGCCGACGGCCGCACGAAACTCCTCGATTTCGGCGTCGCCCGCCAGGGCATCGAAGACGCCGTCACCAAAACGCTCACCACGGCGGCGGAGAGCACCGCGACGCCGGGAATTCAGGGCACTCTGGCATATCTCGCGCCGGAGCAATTGCGCTGCGAGCCCGCCGATGGGCGCGCCGATCTTTACTCGCTGGGCGTCGTAATCTACGAACTCGCGGCGGGACGCAGGCCATTCGTCGCCCCCACGCTCACCGTGCTGATGTCGCAAATTCTTTCCGGCACGGCGCCGCTCTTGAAAGATGCCGCGCCGAACGCCCCGGCGAGTCTGTGCAGTCTCGTCGAACAGCTCCTGGAAAAAGACGCCGCGCGCCGCTATCAATCCGCGCGAGATCTGCAACGCGAGCTGACGCGCATCTCGCGGGATTTGGAACTCGGCTCGTTTCTGCCGGCCGCATTGGCAGGGCAGCGCTCCGTAGCGGTCCTGCCCTTCAAGCTGCTCACTCCCAATCCCAGCGACGAATATCTGAGCATGGCGCTGGCCGATGCGGTAATCCATCACCTGAGCAGCGGCGGGGAATTGCTGGTGCGCCCGGCGCAGTCCGTCTCGCGCTATGCGCAGCGCGAAACCGATCCGCTGTCGGCGGCGCGGGAATTGAACGTTCACATCGTCGTGGACGGCAGCATCCAGAAGCTGGGAACGAAATTGCGCGTGCTGGTGCGCGCTTGGGACGCCACCAACGGCGCGGCTTTGCTCTCCGCCAAGCACGATGCAGAGGCCGCCGATCTTTTTCATCTGCAGGACGCCATTGCCGAAGACGTCGGCGAATCGCTGGGGTTGAAGACCAAGCAGGACGCCGATGAGGAGCCCGAGCCGCCTACAAAAAATCCCATCGCGTACGAACTTTATTTGCGCGCCGCCGATCGTCTTTTCCGCTTGAACAGCTGGGACAATCGCGCCGCGGTGGACATGCTGGAGAACGCCACCAAGCTCGATCCGAAGTTCGCGGACGCCTGGGCGCGGCTGGCCGAAGCGTTGATGCTGGTGGGAACCACTTCCAGCGCGGCGCCGCACTGGGTGCGCGACGCGGAAGCGGCTTTGCGCAAGGCCCTCGCGCTCGATCCCGACAACGCCGAAGCGCACTGCGCCAAGGGACGCATCCTTTGGTCGCCCGCGAAGAAATTTCAGAATGGCCCGGCGCTCCGGGCATTGTCACGCGCCTTGCGCTTGAATCCCGGTTGCCAGCCGGCGCGCGTCTGGCAGGCGCTGATTTTCAATCACATCGGAATGTTGAAGGAAGCGAAGGAAGGATTGCTCTGGGCGCTGGCTTCGCGGCCCGACGACGCATTCACGAATGTTTTTCTCGGTCACACAGCGCTCAATTCCTGGAACTTCGAAGAGGCCGAGGAATGTCTGCAGCGCTCGCTGCGCGACGATCCCGCGAATATTTGGGCCAATGTGTTTCAGCCTACCGTTTTCATTTACGCCGGGAAGTTGAACGAAGCCGACGCGAGCATTCGCGCGGCAAAAAATGCGCTGCCCGAGGATCCCTGGCTTCATTCCTGCGAGGCGCTTCTCGCGGCAGTGCGCGGCGAACGTGCCAAGGCGGCGCGCTCAGTGCATCAGGCGCTGCATGGCAAGACCAAGCCGCTGCTGCATACGCACCACATGTGGCACACCGTGGCGGCAACGCTCGCGCTGCTCGGAAAACACGCGCCGGCCATCGAGTTGCTCGAGAAAGCCGGAGGATTCGGCCTACCCAATTGCGAATTGTTCCGCGACGATAAATTTCTGCAGCCGCTGAAGGGCAAGCAACGCTACGAACGCTTGCTTGTGAAATTGAAGCGCGAAGGCGATGCCTATCGCCGCGAGTTCGCTCCTGCTTCCTGACGTGAGTTCGTGACCTGAGCCCAATCGCGAACGGCGGCATCAAACCAAACGTGACCGGAACGAAAACATTCGCTGCATCTGCGGGCGCCGTGCTCAGCGCGCTCGCGACGATTGCTTGCTGCCTGCCGATCGGCTTTGCCGCCGCGGCGGGATTCGCAGGTGTAGGGATGTCGCTCTCGCGATACCGCGCGTGGTTTCTGGGCGCGTCGGTGGTGATGCTGGCGATCGGATTCATCCAGCACTATCGCGCGCCGCAGTGCGATCGCGACCGCGCACGATGGTCACGCGCGATTCTGTGGGTCGCGGCTGCCATCGTCCTGACGAATTTGATTTTTCCGCAGTGGATCGCGGGACTAATCGCCGGGCCCGCGAGATGAGCGCGAATCCGCGCGGAAAAAAGCTGCTCGTCGTTCTTGCCGCGATCGCCGTATCGCTGCTGGCGTGGCGTCAATTCGGTCCGGCGCGCACTCCTTCGCCGCAACCTCCGATGCAAGCGCTCGAGGCGGCAAACTTGCGCGATTTTCAGAATGTTTTTAATTCCGCTTCCAGCGAGACGCGCCTCATCCTTCTTTTTTCGCCCACTTGAGCGGATTGCCTGCGGGGGGCCTCCGCAGCCGAGCAGATTTTGAAATCGAATCCGCAATTGAAATTGCGCGTCCTGGTGGTTTGGGAGCCGATGCTCACGTCGGATTGGTTTCATCCCTCGACGGGCACGCTATCGAGAATCTCCGATCCTCGCGCGATGCAGTTCTGGGATCCGAAACATTTGATCTCCGCGGAGCTGCACCGCAGCCGCTCCGCAATTCCCGGCCAGCCGCAGCCCACCTGCTGCGATCAAGCCGGCGTCTATTGGGACATGGCCATCATCTACGCCCCAGCCGCCCAATGGGCCGAATCTTTTCCGTCCCCCGAAAAAATGGACGGCCCGGTCTACAAAATTTCCGACGCCCTCCGCGAAAAACTAGCCTCGCCACAAAAGTAGCGGGCCTCAAGTAGCGCCGGCGCGGCCCCGTTTTTGTAGGGGAGGGCCGGGTTAGCCCTCCCGCGACGCCCGCCGTTGGCGTCCCCGCGTGGTTTCTGCGCGTCCCTCGCTTCGGTAAAAGCCGAGCGCATGAAAGATGCGCTCTAGCGCCAACCCAGGAGGGAGCCCCCGAATTTATCGGGTCTGGGCTGATGAATCAGCCCAGCAAAAGCATGTAGAGGAGCGCTTCAGCGCTCCGAAACGAGCACACCGCTCACGCGCGCTCCAGCGCTGGGCTTTTCTAAGAGCGAAGATTGCCTCGCTTCCGAAGCGCTCGGGGACGAACACAGACAAACAACTTCACACACGCCCCCGCTATTTCGCAGGGCGCGGCTCAAGATCCGGCGCGCGCAGCGGCGCGAAAATCGGATCCGTAGCAAATCTCCGCGGAAAAACACTCTCGTACTCATCCAAGCCGCGGCACCAGGTACGATGCTCTTCATTAAATCCGTAAGCGATCATCTCGCGGCGCGCCTGCTGCGCCGTCCAATTCTGTTCCGCCATCCGATACGCCGCGATCATCATTCCCGTGCGATCGACGCCATGCTGGCAGTGCACGAAAATTTTCTTATCGGGATTATCGTGAATCACGGTGAGAAATTTCTGCGTGGTGGCATCGCTCGGATAATGGCAACTCCACGGCACCGCCACGTATTGCAATCCCGCCTGCGCAGCCGCATCTTTTTCCGCGGCGCGATCGCCTTCAAATCTCAAATCAATATCGATCGCGATTCCATTTTTTGCCAGCGCCAGAAATCCTTCCGGCGCCGGTTGCGCGCCGCGAAAAAGCAGCGGCGTCACTTCGCCGGCGTTGGCGATTCCGGAAAAATTGATGCGTTTCGCGGGTGCATGCGCGGGGTCGGCCGCATCATTCGTTCCGGATTCCGAGCGCGGCGCGATGACGAAAAAAGACACGATGGCGATGAACGCCAAAACACACGTCGCGAAGATTGTTTTTCGTGGCACGGAAATTTTCGCTGCGAATTCAGGTTAGACTTCGGCCCGCGCTCCGTCAACTGGCCGCATGGCCCTCTACGTAGCTTTCGCATACGTACCACGACACATAGACGCTTTCGACACGCGCACCACAACATTTTGTATTCGCAGCCCAGTTTTTTCTTGACAACTTTTCCACATCCCCTATACTCGCGTCCGGTTTCGTCGTCGTAAAGTTTCTGGCTTGCAACCCGGATTCTTTACGAGTCGGTCGAAGCAAATCATCCATAGAGCGGCTCGAAGCGCCAGCAAGCCCGCCCTTGACAGGATTTTCGTCATGGTAGGGCTACGCTTTTCCATTTTTTTTGGACGGCGGCGGCGACGCACCCCCAGCGTGCGCCGTACGATCGTCCCGGGGGCTCTCGCGGGGTTACAATAGATCAGCCCCGCCCAGCGGTCCTGTAAGCTATCAAACCGGCGGCTCGATTGCCTGCGCGGAGGCAAAATGGCAGAAGCACGAATGGCATTGAACAGCAAACTCGTTCCGGATCAAACGCGGCAGAAAAGCGGCCAGGAATTTCGCCGCATGTTTACCGACGGTCAGGTTTCTCCATACGATAAAGTTGAATGGGAAAAGCGCACCGCACTCATAGGCAATGATAAAGGGCAGACGATATTCCGTCAGGAAAATGTGGAAGTACCGAAATCCTGGTCGCAGACTGCTACAAACATAGTCGCCTCGAAATATTTTCACGGCAAGCTCAACACTCCGGAGCGCGAAACTTCCGTACGCCAATTGATCGGCCGCGTCGCGAATACGATTGTCCGCTGGGGAGAAGAAGGCGGCTACTTCGCCTCGCCCGCGTCGCGCGATGCTTTCCGCGATGAGCTGACGCATCTGCTCGTCGAGCAAAAGAGTGGCGTTCAATTCTCCGGTATGGTTCAACGTCGGCGTGCAGTCCAAGCCGCAGTGCTCCGCGTGCTTCATCAATTCCGTCCAGGACAACATGGAATCCATCATGGGCCTGGCGAAGACCGAAGGCATGCTCTTCAAGTGGGGCTCCGGCACGGGCACCAATTTCTCCACGCTGCGCGGCAGCCGCGAATCGCTTTCCGGTGGCGGCATCGCTTCCGGTCCGGTGAGCTTCATGAAGGGCTTCGACGCTTTCGCCGGCGTGATCAAGAGCGGCGGCAAGACGCGCCGCGCGGCGAAGATGGTGATCCTCAACGTGGATCACCCGGACATCGTGGAATTCATTGACAGCAAAGTGAAAGAAGAGCGCAAGGCGCACACGCTGATCGAGAATGGCTACGATCCTTCGATCGACGGCGAAGCGTACTCCTCGATTTTCTTCCAGAACGCCAATCACTCCGTGCGCGTCACCGACGAATTCATGCAGGCCACCGAAGACGATCGCGATTGGTGGACCAAGAACGTAGCCGACGGCAAGCCCGCGGAAAAATTCAGCGCGCGCGAATTGCTCCATACCATGGCCGAATCCGCCTGGCAGTGCGGCGATCCGGGCATGCAGTACGACACCACCGTAAATCGCTGGCACACTTGCAAGGCCACGGATCGCATCTATGCCTCGAATCCCTGCTCGGAATACATGTTCCTCGACGATACGGCCTGCAATCTGGCCTCGCTCAATCTGCTGAAGTTCCTCGGCTCGAACGATCAATTCGATGTGGATGGCTTCCGCCACGCCGTGGACGTCACCATCACCGCGCAGGAAATTCTGGTGGATAACGCCAGCTATCCGACGGAGCGAATTGCCAAAAATTCGCACGAATATCGCCCGCTCGGGCTCGGCTACGCCAATCTCGGCGCGCTATTGATGACTCTCGCCGTGCCTTACGATTCCGACGCCGGACGCGATCTTTGCGGCACCATCACTTCGCTGATGACCGGCGAGGCTTACTATCAATCCTCGAAAATTGCCGAACGCATGGGCCCGTTCGCGGGCTATTCGCGCAATCGTGATGCCATGCTCGACGTGATTCGCATGCACCGCGATTCGCTGCGGCCGATCAAGGAAGAAAACGTGCAGCCGAATCTGCTGCATGCCGCGCAAGAAGCCTGGGACAACGCGCTCGCTCACGGCGAAAAATTCGGCTACAAGAATTCGCAAGTGTCCGTGCTCGCTCCCACCGGCACCATCGGCTTCATGATGGATTGCGACACCACCGGCATCGAGCCCGATCTCGCGCTGGTGAAGCAGAAGCGCCTCGTCGGCGGCGGCGTGATCAAGATCGTGAACAACACCGTGCCGCGCGCGCTGCTGCATCTCGGCTACACGCCCGAAGAAGTCGGGCAGATCGTGGACTACATTGACCAGAACGGCAAAATCGAAGGCGCGCCGAATCTCAAGCCCGAAGCATCTTCCGGTGTTCGATTGCTCGCTCGCTCCCGCGGGCGGCGGACGCTCCATCGCCTGGCGCGGCCACCTGCGCATGATGGCGGCGGCTCAGCCGTTCCTTTCCGGCGCGATCAGCAAGACCATCAACATGCCCGAGGAATCCACCGTCGAAGACATCATGCAGGCGTACATTGAATCGTGGAAATATGGACTGAAAGCCGTGGCCATCTACCGCGACAATTCCAAACGTTCCCAGCCGCTTTCGGCTTCCGGCGGAAAGAAAGAAGCCGCCGCCAATGCGCTGGCTGCGGGAATCGGCCGACGTGCCGGCCCCGGAGCAGCGCGAACTTTTCGTGCGCACCTCGCGCCGCAAGCTTCCCGATGAGCGCCGCTCGATCACCCACAAATTCTGGCTCGGCGGACATGAAGGCTACCTCACCGTCGGCATGTACGACGATGGCACCCCCGGCGAGCTCTTCATCAAGATGGCGAAAGAAGGCGCCACGCTTTCGGGCTTGATGGACGGCATCGCGCTTTCGATTTCCATCGGCTTGCAATACGGCGTGCCGCTCAAGGCGCTCGTGGATAAGTTGATGAACACGCGCTTCGAGCCTGCCGGCTATACGCACAACGCCGACATCCGCTTCGCCAGCTCCGTGCTCGATTACATCGCGCGCTGGCTCGGCGGCAAATTCATTTCGCCGGCCTACTTGAAGCTGAATCCGCCGGTGGAAGAAGATGCCTCGATGCTCGGCATCAAGGCGAGCGCGGGAACCGCGACGCCAGCTGTGCTGCTGGCTCCGCCTCCGGGCATGGCCGCCACTTCCGATCCCAACGCCATGGCGGCTTCCGCGCGCACGCGCTTCACCACCGATGACGCGCCTTCCTGCTCCGAATGTGGCATGCTCATGGTGCCCAATGGCAGTTGCTACAAATGCGTCAATTGCGGCAGCACTTCGGGGTGCAGCTAAAAAAGTCCTTTTGCGGCCTGCGGACCGTCAATCTCCCTTCGCGCCCGGCATCGTCGAATCGGTGCAGTGGAATATTCTTCTCGGCGAGCAAGGCGCGAAGCGGGCTCTCGAAATCACCGCCAGATTTGAAATGTTTATGCGCCGCACCGGCGGCGCTCCCGCGGATTTCTGCGTGGGCATCACTCGCGAACCGCTGCTGCGGCATTGGTCGGGCAACGCTATCGATTTGAAGGATGGCAATTACGTCTCTTCGAAAGCCGATAACGCGGAAATGGCGCACTTGATCGAGAAACATTTCGCCGAGGTAGTCGGCACCGACGTGGCCACAGTCAATTCGATCGGCGAGTCGGTCTACGTCTACGCCTTCCGCAAAGTCTGGCACACCGATCGCGGAAATCAATTTCCGCCAGTCTAGCCCGCCTCCGTGGGGTTATGTAGCGCCGCCCTTTTACGGCGGCAGCTTCCAGCGTAAACTCCAAGCTCAGAGCGCCTGCAAACACATGCTCCTATTGCGCCAAATCATCCCCCCGCTAACGCTGCACCTAGCAGACGGCCGCACCATCCGCGCCTGGGATTTCAAACAAAAGAAAAATCTAGTGATCGCCTTTCTGCACGATGATTGCCCGCCCTGCGAAGATTTTCTGCACAATCTCTCCGCGGCCGCACCGCTCTGGAAAGAAAATGACACGGTCGTCCTGGCAGCATTCCTGAGCCAACCATCGCACGCAATCACTGACGCGCTCGACGCCTCAGTGATCCTGGGCGTGGACCGCAATGGCCAATCAACAGCAGCCTATCTCGGCAAAGACGCCCTTTCGCCAAGCCGCGTTAGCTCCCCCGCCATATTCCAAACCGATCGCTACGGCGAGCTCGCCGCTCAATGGCAAATCACCCGCGACCACAACTTCCCGCCCATCTCCGAAATCGCCGCCCAAGCAGCTCTCTCAGAAATGAGCTGCGATTCCTGCGCCGCCCCGAGCTGGCCCACAGAGTGACGCCAGTCCGCCCTGCACCACGCGAAAAGTCCGTCAGCCCCGCCTTTGTAGGGGAGGGCCGGGTTAGCCCTCCCGCGACGCCTCGCCCTGAGGAACGAAGGGCCGCCGTTGGCGTCCCCCCGTGCGCTCTCCGCGCGTCCCTCGCTCCGGAAAAATGCCGCGCCCATGAAAAACGCCCGCCAAAAATAAAAAGGGGTCCCGCGAACGGGACCCCATGCTCTATCCCCCAGTATCCGATTCCGGCGCGGCGGAACCGGCCCACCCCGGGAAGAAGAGACAGCCGCCTCCTACGTTGCACGCTCTATGCCACAGCCCAAATCCAACCCCCAGCCAAGCTTTACGCTGAAACCAATGGCTTTAAGCCAATTCCGAGCCACAAAAACTATCCAGCCCGCGGTCCGTCGCTACGCTTTCTCACAATTCCCACTCCCCGCCTACACTCTTTGGAATATTCCGAGAGGTTTGCATCAACCGCCGAGCGTAAAAGTCACCGAAATCGTCGTGTCTACCTCAACCGGTTGGCCATTCACCGTCGTCGGGGAATATCGCCACTTCCGCACCGCTCGAATCGCGGCCTCGTCCAAAATACAGGGCCCCTTGCTCACTTCAAGCTCCTGCACCGTCCCGTCTTTTCCGATGACGGCGTGCAGAACGACCGTACCCGTCACGTGACTCGCCCGCGCGGCGTCAGGATAGATGGGCTGAACCTGATGGAGCATTTTCGCCTGCTGCACCAAACCGTACACGTGCACTCTCGGCGCGCCGGAATCGCCCGGCTTCGCTTGCCCCGCAACTTCGGAATGTTCCGCAGGCGTGTCCTTGAGGCTCTTGCCAAATCCGATTCGAGTATTGCCAATGTAACGAAATCCTCCATTCGCATACGCAAAGGCCCAAATCTCGCGGCTGCGATCGCCCGACTTAAACCGGATTTCGTAGAGCGGCTTGGAATGTCTGCGCATCGAGAGCAGCACGATAATGTTTCCATTGATCCCGACATCGCAGACGCCCTCGAAGCGATAGCATTTGATGTCGGTCACATCCTTCTCCGCCATCTTTCGAAATGCCGCTTCCAGCACGCCAGGTAGCACAGGCGCGATCTCCGCGTATTCCGCCGCGGATTCCTGCCCCAGATCTTTTTCGAAGACGTCCGGAAACCACGAATTCGCATCCGCAAGCACCAGCGAATTCATGTACGCTTTAACGAGTGTGGCGTCTCCCTTGTTCATGGCCTGAACGATATCGTCAACCAGCGCGGTCAATCCCTTCGCCGAGTCCGGATAGTGCGGAATCTGCGGAGGCTGCAGCCTGCGACGGCCACGGCAGCGCAGCAGCCGAGCCGTGCGCCTGAAATCCGCGCGCCGCCGGCGACGCCGACAAGCCGACCACCAACAGGAAAGCGATTACCCCGATACTGCCCCGCGCGCGCATCAATGCGGCACCACCGGCACTTTGACTTTCACCGGAATTTCCAGCACGTGTCCTTCGATCTGGAACGGCTGAAATTTCCATTTCTTGATTGCGTCTTCCGCAGCTTTCACCAGCAGAGGATTTCCATCCACGAGCTGAATATTCTTCGCTTTGCCATCGGCGCCCACCACGATGCTCAGCGTCACATCGCCCTGCACTCCCTGTTTTTTGGCCTCCGATGGATATTTCGCCTGCACCGTATGAATGGCCACCACCTGGCGCACTGTCGCCTGGGCAGCCCGCGCACGAATCCCTGCAGTTTTTCGTGCCAGAAGGGATAGGTTCCGCCTACCGATCGAAACGCACCGTCGCGATACACGAACGAGTTCACCCACGAAGGCCCGTTCTCTCCTCCCGCGGAGATGTCGAATCGGAAATTCTCGATTTTCAGTGCCGCTACGGGACTTGGCACTGCCGCCTCTTCGCCCTGGCCTTTCGGCGGCACGGGCAA
Organism: uncultured Acidobacteriota bacterium; assembly: GCA_963838545.1. Taxonomy (GTDB): domain Bacteria; phylum Acidobacteriota; class Terriglobia; order Acidiferrales; family UBA7541; genus Palsa-147. The sequence goes on along the minus strand of CAWIRL010000007.1, from coordinate 143,522 downwards.
TTCCGATATCCCGATTTTCACCGTGACGCCGGGCCGGGTGGCCCAATTTCCGGAGACCCATTTCATGTGCGATTGAAATCCGTTCAGGCTGCTCTTGTAATCTTCGGATAGCTGCGCGGCTTTATCCGCCCCGAAAACTTGCGCAAACCAGGCGCCCGCCTCGGGCATGGTGAAAACTTCCAGCGCCGCCGTAATCTGATGCTGATCCTGCGTTCGCCACGCCGCAAACAGATTCTCCACTTGAGCTTTCATCCCGTCGGCCGAATCGGGAACCGACGCTCCGCTTTGCTGTGGCGGCTTGCTTGCCGGGACAGGCTCCGGAGACTGCGGCCACGCGCATGGCGCCGCGAGTCCGAGAAACAGCAGCACACCGATTCGAAAATAGTTGCGCATGAGCTTCGCCTTAACGGCAGGTTTCTGCGTTCAACGAATTACAGGAGAGTTCCTAAGAAGTCAACTACATTGAAGAGTACGCAGCAGGCATCGCGCGTGCCCGGCCATTCGGACAGTTATCCGCTCACGGCAAGTTCTATTGCCGGTTCCCGATGGGCAGTTTCCAATTAGAAGAGGTGGCGGATTTTCCATCGGCTGCCGATATCGAGATCGATGAGCACTGCAGATCAATGAGCACTGCAAAGACCAATTGGAACGTGGCTTGCCGGCGGGGCGTCAGCCTCGCGCTCATTCTGGCATTTGTTTGCCTGCAGGGGCTGCCGCTGGCTTACGGCGGCAGCGGATCGCCGAAGATCGTGGCGCCGAAAGCGCGCTTGCTGACCGCGAAAGAAGGGCGCGCCATCGTCAATGCCGCGCTCGGGCTCGAGCCGCCGGCTCTCGATACGCTCGACTGTTCGCACCTGATTCACGCCGTCTACGAAAACGCGGGCTTCGACTATCCCTATCAGAGTTCCCACGATTTGTATGTGAGCGCGGAGAAATTTGAGCGCGTGAAGTCTCCGCACGCGGGCGATTTGATCGTCTGGCCCGGGCACGTGGGAATCGTCATGAATCCCTCACAACACAGTTTTTACAGCCTGGTGCGAACCGGAATCGAGCAGCAGGATTACGCCGGGACCGTATTGGAGATCGCGCGGCACGCCGCATTTCTACCGCTACAAGCTCGACAACATCCTCGCAAGTAAGTCCGCGGAATCCTACGCCGCATTTTTGCTGAACGCGGCACGCAAAGCTCCGCGCCGCTTCCAAATCGCGCGCGCCGGAAAGAACAGCAACCCCGCCCAGAGCAACAGCATCGGCCCGGCGCTCAGAAGAAAAACCGCGAGAGCGAGCAAGCTATCCACCGCGTCGCGATAGCCGCCGACGATGGCATTGCGCAGGCGCAGCGCGACGCCGCGATTTTCCGCCGGGGCTTTGTAGTCCTCGCCCATTTGCAGTTTGATGGAAGCGTAGGAAACGCGCTTATCGAGATTGGCAAGCTGCGCTTCCATTTGCTCGATCTGCTCGCGCGTCGAGGAAACTTGCTCCTCGACTTCAAGGATGTCGCTGACTTTTCCGGTGCGCGTGCGGAGAATTTCGAGCAGGCGCTGCTCGCTTTCGCGGGCGTTGTGCAGGCGTGCCGCAAGGTCCACGTGCTGATCGCTCACGTCCTCGCCGCCCTGCGATTCCGTGGCCACGCGGCCGAGGACGCGCAATTCGCTGAGCACGGCATCGAGCTCGCGCCGCGGGCACTTGCAGCGTGGCGTCGAGCGAGGCGGAGCCGTCTTCGCTTTGATCCACCGTCATGTCGCTGGCGAATCCGTGATGGCGCGCCAGCAATTTCTCGAGCGCAGCGCGCGCGGCATCGAGCTTCGTCACCACGAAATTCATCGCTGCCGTCCGCGCGATCATCGGCGCCGACGTCGCCAGCATTCGTACATCGCTCAGCTTGGACGCAGGCTGGTTTCTCCATCGGAACCGCACGCTTTCCGCAGCCTCACTGCCCCAGACGCTGATCCGCGTGTTCGCGATTCGCTTTTCGCCGCCCGTTCACTGGTGGCGCCGGTCTCAAGCTGTGAATACAGTTGCAGATAGCCGCACGCTGTCCGATGCCTGTCTCTGAACCGACGTGATATAACCGCTAGCGTCTTCATCGAGCCATTTGCTGGTAAGCCCATTGTCCGTTGCAATAAAACCGTACGCAGCGACAACACTACCGCCGCTGTTGCCGCAAATTTCCAGCAATGCGCCAGGGCCGGCGCTGAAACCAGACGCCACGTGCCGGAATTCGCATTGCTGCGACGCGAGCTCTTCTCGCCGCGCTGGACGGATTCGATTGCGTGTTCGACGGCATTCAGTGACGGAAGCCGGAGCTTGCGTCGACCTGCCACTCTACGAGTCTGCTCGACACCGTGCGCAGACCGGCCTCGACCGCTGCGGCATTCCGCGCAGCCGGCGATGTGCGCCGCCACTTCGCTGGCGCGCGACGCTTCCAGCTCGCCATCGAGATAGGCCATCACTTCTTCCGGTTCGATTTCGTGTGTGGTGCGATTCATGGTTCCTGCCTTAATGTTTGCGTTGCCGAATTTTCCGGCGCGCATCGCAATTTCTGCGGCTGCGGATCGAGCAGCTCTTTCAAAGCCATGCGCGCGCGGAATAATCGCGAGCGCACGGTGTTGATCGGAATTCGCAGAGCCGCGGCAATTTCTTCGTAGCTCAAGCCCTCGAATTCGCGCAGCAGCACCACTTCGCGATGTTCCGCATCGAGCACGGCTACGGCTCGCCGCACGCCCAATTGCGCATCGGTCGAATTCGCGCGCCCGACTTCATCGGCTTCAATGCCGCTGTGCGGCTCTCGCTGCGTTTTCCGGTATTCCGCCGCCGTCAATTTCAGCGCAATCGAATATAAGTAAGTCCGAAAAGTAGCCCGCGGCTCCCATCGCTCCGCTCCCTGCAGCACCGCCAAAAAACATTCCTGCGTCAATTCCTCAGCCCTCGTTGCGTCCGAAAGCCGCCGCCGGAAGAATCCAAATAGCGGATCGCGATAGCGCAAAAACAATTCCGAAAAGCTCTCCGTCGAGCCTTTTTGAAACGCCAGCATCAATTCTTCATCGCGTTGCATGATCTCTTCGCCGCCGGTTCTGCAGAGGAGGGTCTTTTGACCCTCCGGCTTTTCGGCTTCTCAGCCCACGGTTAGAACGAATTCACTCCGCAATCTTGCCGTCCGCTGATCTCTCCGGCATCCCGCTCTCACACCCTATAATGCCGATTGAGCCGAAAAAGTTCCCGCCGCTGGCCTCCGCCGCGCCCAAACAGTGGCGATTTGCCGAATTTCGGCTGTAATAGACGCCGAAGCTCAATTGGGGGCGAAAAAGGCCGGTTTTCTGTCGATTAGAAATTGGCTCCGTCCTTTGTTTTCATTGGGTTACGGCGATTTCTAATCGGCAGGACTGTCGATTAGAAAATTTTAGGTAAGTGCTGTTTTTTGTTGGGCTTAGGTTTTTCGGTGTGCGGCGGTTCGAGGGCATGTGCCGATTAGAAATTGGAGAGTAGTTGAGAATTGCAATTTTGGATATAGAACGAGGCAGGAAACTACGTAGCCGTAGCGCCGGCCTCCGTGCCGGCATCCGACGAGCGCCGCAGCCGCAAAGGATCGCGAACCAGGACGGCGCGCGATGTCAATTATTTAAGCTCGACTGCTCTCTTAAATTTAGAATTTGCTCCGCGGATGATTGCAGCCGTTGCTGATGCCCTTGCTCGTCGGATGCCGGCACGGAGGCCGGCGGTACGGTACCGGCTAGGCGCCGATCGCCGTGCGCAGGGCTCCCGCCAGCGCATCGGCCCAGCGGCGCACATCTTCATCGCGCTCCGCTTCCACCATCACGCGCGCCAATTTCTCGGTGCCCGAATAACGCAGCACCACGCGCCCCGAATTTCCGAGCATCTTTTCCGCGGCGGCTAACGTGGAGGCCACATCCGGCAAAGTATCAAGCGGCGGCTTCGAGCGCACCTTCACGTTCACAATCGTCTGCGGATAAATTTTCAAATCCGCGACGAGCGAATCGAGCGGGCCATCGGAGGCAATCAAGGAGGCAATCTTCACCGCCGTGAGCATGCCGTCTCCCGTGGTCGCGTCGTCGAGAAATAAAATATGCCCGGACTGCTCGCCGCCGAGATTCGCGCCGATGCGCTGCATTTCCTCGAGGACGTAACGATCGCCCACAGCGGCGCGCGCCAATTTCAATCCCGATTTCTCGAGCGCCCGCTCCAATCCCAGATTGGCCATGGTCGTGCCGACAATCGTCGCGCCCTTCAGCGTGCCGCGCGCCTTCATATAACGCCCCATCGAAAGCAACACGCCATCGCCATCCACCAATTTTCCGCTGGCGCTCGAAAAAATCGCGCGATCCGCGTCGCCATCAAAAGCAATCCCCAGACTCGCGCGCGTCTCTGCCACTTTTTTCTGCATCACGTCCGGATGCAGAGAACCGCAGCCGGCATTGATATTCTTTCCATCCGGCTGATCGTTCATCGCCGTCACGTCCGCGCCGAGCGAACGGAACAGCCGCGGCGCGAGAGCGCTCGCCGCGCCATTGGCGCAATCGATCACAATCTTCATGCCGGCCAGCTTCACGCCCGCAGGCACCATCGCGCGCAGCGACGCCAGATAATCCTCCTCCAGCTTCGGGTCGCTTTCGATGCGCGCCGGCGCGCTCACCTGCTCATGCCGCTCGGGCGCCAAAATTTCTTCTTCAATCTCGGCTTCAATCGCGTCGGGAAATTTCATGCCGCTGGAGGAAACGAGCTTCACGCCATTATCGTGGTAAGGATTGTGCGAAGCCGAAATCACCACTCCTGCGGCGAATCCTTCGTTGCGCACCATCCAGGCCACACCCGGAGTAGTCAGCACGCCGCTCGAAAACGCTTCGGTGCCGGTGGCTGCCAGCCCGCGCGCGATACATTCTTCGATATGCATCCCGGACTCGCGCGTATCGCGCCCGATCAAAACGCGCTTCCGCCCATTCGCCGCCGCGGCAGGCGCATCTTTCAAGTAATGTCCCAGCGCCGCGCCCACGCGCACCAGCGTCGCGTCATCGAGCGGGAACTCGCCCGGGACACCTCGGATTCCATCCGTGCCAAAAAGCTGTTTGCCCATGGAGTGCAGTTTCGCGGGAAGCGCGATGAAAATCGAGTCTAGCACAGCGCCGCGCCGGCCCTATCGCGCGTTGCGCGCGCTGTAGTCGAATTCGTAACGCCGCCGCGCGCGGCAGCGAGCCAAACGCGCGGACTATGTTATCGTAGGGCCACTGTATGGAAACTCAGACTCCCATTGTGTCCGTGGCGAACGCGACTTTTCGCCTGCCGAATTCCGTGAGCGCGCGCATCATCGCCGCCGGAATCGTGATCGCCTTTCTTCATTTCGCTTCGAGCGTGGTGGTCACACTGCTGGTGGCCGTGCTGATGGCTTATTTCCTCGACCCGCTGGTGACCTGGCTCGAGGATTGGCATGTTCCGCGGGCGCTCGGCGCGTTTCTGATCGTCATGCTCGTGCTCGGAATCATGGCCGCGATCGGCTGGGTGATGATCAGCAAGATCGATTCTTTTTCCGCGGATTGGCCGAAGTTCCGCGAGCCGCTGCACGCGGCCGCTTCGGCGGTGGAAAAGCGCCTGGAAGGAATCGAAGCGCACGTATCGGAAATCAGTCCCGGCGAAGCGGGCTCGAGAGTGCTGCAGGTGACGGAGTCGCATCCGTTCCGGAATGTGGTGGTGTCGCGATTGAGCGGGCTCTACGAAGTGGTGCTGGGCGCGACGTTTATTCCCTTCCTGCTTTTCTTCATGCTCGCGGCTAAACGCCAGGTGTGGCACGCCACGATGCAATTATTCCCCGCCACGCAGCGGACGCAGGTGAAGCAGACGCTGACCGATCTGAGCGCTGTGCTGCGCAGCTACGTGATCGGGACGTCCATGGTGGCGATTACGCTGGTGATCACCAGTTGGCTTTTCTTTTGGGCGATTGGGCTCGACTATTCGTTCCTAACTGGGTTGGCCGCCGGACTGCTGAATTTGGTGCCGTATCTCGGCGTGGTGATGTCTTTCGTTCCGCCGACGCTGGTGGGCCTGCGCCATTTCCATACGGTGGGGCCGTTCCTGGGCATTTATGCCATGCTGATGTTTTTGCATTTGATCACCGCGAATCTGCTTTTTCCCGCGATGGTGGGGCGGCGCGTGCACCTGAATGCGCTGGCGGTAACGGTGGCGCTGCTCTTCTGGGGATGGATTTGGGGTGCGGCGGGACTGATTCTGGCGATTCCCATCACGGCGACGATTAAAGTTCTCTGCGACAATATCGAAAGTTGCCAACCGGTAGGCCGCTGGCTCGGCGCGTAGTAGTCGGCGGCGTTACAAGTTCCGCAGGGCTTCCATCCGCTGGTTTAGTTCGTCCACATTTGCCGTGTCCTGAAACATGCGGATTGCCGCGATCCCCGCGGCGCGTGCTTTAAAACATTCGGCCGCATTCGAAGCGTTGATCCCGCCGATTGCCAGGACGGGAATCTGCAGCCCGCTGCAAACTTCTCGCAGCCGCTCAATTCCAAGCGGCGCGCCAAATTGCATTTTCGACGGCGTCGCAAAGACCGGACCGAAGAAAATGTAATCGGCGCCGTCGTCAGCGGCAGCGCGCGCCTCGGCCAGGCTATGGCACGACGCCCCAATTAAAAAATCCGCCCCCATTGCGCGCGCGGCTTTTTCCTTCTCCCGCCAAGTCACGACTTCACGCACCGGCAACGATTCGCGCCCCAGATGAAGCCCACCCGCGCCAGCCGCTATGGCAACATCCAAGCGATCGTTCACGATGACTCGGGTTTGCCGTCCTGCCGCAGCCGCCACAGTCGCGCGCGTCAATTCCGTGAGCTGCCTCGCGCTCAAATCTTTTTCGCGTATCTGAATCCAATCCACGCCGGCGGCAATCGCGTCGTGGACCTTCGCACCCAGACGCGCAATGCGCTCCTCCTCCGGCTCAGGAATTCCCGCGGGCGCAGAGATTGCCGCTCGATCGGTTACGTAACAGAGAATCCGCCGCTCAGTGGCGTTCATCGGTGGCGCTCGTCAGTGTTTCTCAACAAGCGCTGTCGCCCGCCGCCGGAACGTCTCCGCCGCCAGGATCGCATCCACCAATCCCAGCCCGGAAATCGCGCCGCGCAAGAACGGATTCAATAGAAAAGGAATCAAGCCGGGGAACTTCGTGAGGAAGTAATTCATCTCCCAGTAGTCGGACCAGGGCAGCAACACCAGCAGCAACCCCAACTCCAGCCACAAGAGTAGCAGGATGACTCGTAACACACGATTCATGAAGGAATCAGCGCTTTTGTAAGGTGGCGATGCGCTCGGCGACGTCGCGGTAGTCAATATTCACCGCATAGACTTGGCGGAAACTGTTGAGCGCGGCGCGCGAATCGCCGGCCTGCTCTTGGGCCAGGCCGAGATCGTAGCGCAGCGCCAGCACCGTTTCCTGATCGATGCCGGGCGTTTCAAGCGCACGAGAATACCACAGCGTGGCGATTTGCGGCTCGCCCTTGTCAATGAAGGTCAAACCCAGCAGAGTGGAGCACTGCATGGCGTAACGGAAAGGCTTGCCGCGCTGAATGGATTTGGCGACTTTCTGAAATTCGCCGATGGCCTCGTCGAGCAGCCCCATTTCGCGGTAGGCGATTCCCAGATTGTAGTGCGTTTCGAGATCTTCATCCTCGTCGCTCATCTCGCCGAGTTCGTTGCGGAATTCCTGGAAGACTTCTTCGAGCTCGTTGAGATTGGCGCCCGCGTCAACGTCAACGGTGGCCGTGGCCGCGCTTGCCGGTTGTTGCAAAGTCTGCACCGCGGCTTCTATTGGATTCATGGAGCCCAGCGCGGAAATCGGCGCCGCAGCCGGCACGTGCGGAGGAACTTGATAATGCGGCGCGCTCACCGCGTGAGTGTTTCCGGAATTTCCGCCGGAGGTGCTCCCTGCAACATGATGCGGCTCGGCATCCGTGCCCAACTCGGCGGCCAAATCGCTCAGGAACTGATCGGAGGTCATCGGCTTTTTCGGAGCGGGAGGCGGAGCCGCCGCCAGCGGTTCTTCGGAATCTCCGCCTGCGGGCACCAGCTCGAAATCAAAATCGTCGCCGGCTTCCGCTTCGGGTTCTTGCGCCACGGGAGCCGCTTCGACGGGCGCAGCCGATTGGCTCGCCAGCACCGGTTCAGCCGCGTGCTCAGAATGCGATTGCGCTTCGGCGGCGTGCACTTCTTCCACAGGCTTCGCCTGCGCCGCGTCGTCGAAGAAGAATGATTCTTCCGCAGCCTCGCTCGCCACCGGCGCGGGTTCTTCCGCTCGATGCGCTTCGGGCGCGGCTGCATGCTCTTGCGCGGCCGGGTGGGATTCAGCCGGTTGGAGCCCAGCCGCCGCCGCGTCCAAACTCTCGCTGGCCGCCGGTTCTTCAATCTCAAAGAAATTCTCTTCATCCTCAGCCGCCGCTTCCACCGGAGCATCGGGCGCGGCCGAACTCTCCGCCACTTTCTTGGCCGCCGCGTCGAGCACTTCCTGCGAAAGCGAATCCCACTCATCGGAGAGATCCACTTCATCGTCAGCAGCGGGCGCGGCTTCGGCATGCACTTCAGCATGCACCTCTGCATGCGCTTCGGCATGCGAGTCAACATGCGCTTCGGCATGAGCTTCAACGGGCGCGGCCGTCTCCGGCTCATCCACCACGGTCAAATCAAATTCTTCGATCTCCGGCTCGGAAGCAGCCGCCACTGGCGCCGCAGGCTCATGCGCTGGCACCGGCGGTGCTGCAGCCGCAACCGGTTCCGCGGGAGCAGGCTCAGCCGCCACAGCAGTCTGTGCCGCCTGCGCCGCCGCGCCGGAAAGCACCGCGGCTCCCTGATATCGCTGCCGCAATTCCGCGAATTTCTCCGCGGCGGTCTGATCTCCGCGCGCCAAATTAATCTGTTCGAGCTGCGCCGCGAGTTGCGCGGTGCGCAGTTCGTCGCCGGTCCCGAGCGTAATATCCAGCAGGCGTTCGAGCGCCGGCGTATGCCGCGGGGCCTTCTGCAGCACGCTTTCGAGCAAATGCATAGCCTTCTGCGTCAAGCCATAGCTCGAAAACAAATCCACATCCGTCAAAGCCTGCGCGATGTACTTCTGCGTCTCTTCATCGAGCACCGGCTCAACATAAACTTTGGCCTGCTGCGCGGCCTTTTCTTCCTCGGCCGGGGCATCAAAATCGCTTCGCGGCGCTTCCGGAAATGCCTGCACCGGAGAACTCAGCACCGGCCCCGCACTTCCCGCGCTCGCACCCGCTCCGCTTGAAACATGCGCGCGCACCTGCTCGAGCCGCGCCGCCAGCCGCTCATCATCCGGTTTCTTCTCGATCAATTCCTGCAGCAGCGCCTCGGCGCGATCGAATTTACCGGCGTCGGCATAGGCCTGCGCCAACTGACTGACCGCATCCGAGAGTCGAAACGGATTATTCGTCTCGCGGCAGAAACCAACCAAGGCCTCGAGCGGCTCGATTTCGCCCGGCATCCCGTTGACCACCGAGCTCAAAGCTTCGAGCAATTTATCCTGCTCGCCCGCTTCGATCACCGCCTCGCGAATTTCCTTCAACAGGCCGAGAGCATCTTCCGGCTGCGCCGCCTGAAGCAGCGCCGTCGCCACGTGCAGCGGGAAGGGATAAAATTGATTGCCGCGCTCGAAAACGCGCCGCGCCAGCTCGATAGCCTTCGGATATTCCTCGGCGCGCAGCAGATGATTCACAATCTGCGAAGTGGTTTCGCCGCCGGCTTCGGCATCAGGCTGCGCCCGCAATAATTCCACGGCCTTGCTGGTGCTCCCGGACATTCCAAAGGCCTGCGCCTTCATGGCCACCGCATGCGTATTCGTGGGGTCCACTTCTAGCGCCCGGTCGCACAACTTCTCCACTTCCGTCAAATCGCCGCGCTCGATCAAACGCTGCGCGTAATTCAGATAAGTCTTGGCCGCCTCGCTCTTCTGTCCGATAACGTTGTAGAGCTCCGCCAGCCGCATCTGCACGCGCAGATTTTCCGGCTCCACCTCCAGCAACCGCCGCAGCACTTCCACCGCGCGCGGCGCGCGATTCGCTTTCAGGTGCCCTTCGGCGATTTGCAGATAAAGAGGACGCGCCTCGCTCAGCACGCCCTGCTGCACGTAAAGGTCTGCCAGCCGCTCGAGAGGATCGAGTTCATTCGGCGCCAGCTTGGCGATTTTTTTGTAAATCGCGATCGCTTTGCTGTTGAATCCATCCGCCAGATACACTTGCGCCAGGCGCTCGAAATATTGCGTGGCCGAGTGCATATCGCCCTGGCGCACAAACAAATCGCCAAGGGTCATCAACGTAACTTGGTCTTTGGCATCCTGTCGCAGGATTTGCTGGTATTCGCGGATGGCGTCGGGCACGCGTCCCTGGTTCAGGGACTTCAGCGCCGACTCCAGTGCTTTACTCTTGTTAAATGCCATGGTCCGTTGGCCGCTTCCCACCGCGCCTGCCTATCTCATAACGAGAACGAGCTGATTCAGCTCCCAGTTGCAGCCGCAAAAAGCCCGCAGGGGATGCGGAACTTCAACCGTAGCACGCGATGAAAAGCACGGTCAACGAAGCGTCTGAGGCGTTGTTTGGTAGGCGACAACAGTAGCTAGAAGGGGTCCGTAGGGGCGGGCCTTCAGTCCCGCCCGGTTTTTGGCCCGCTCCCGCAGGTTTTTCCGAGGGTGCCTCCGCCTAGGCGGACGCCGCATTTGCGCGTGCCAGGTTTTTCCGAGGGTGCCCCATGCGCCGCCTTTGCGCGTGGGGGTTTTAAGGTTTTCGAGATTTGCAGTAGCCGTCGCCTTTTCTTCGTACAAGCGCGGCTTGCTGCGCCCGACTCTTAATTACTCCGCCGCGCCTGCCGCCGCGCCGATCGCCAAAGGCAGCGTCTCCTGCGTAGCCCCCGAAGCCCAGCAGCGCGCTTCCCTCACCGGCGCAAACGAAAAGCGATGCAGCTTCGTAGGCCCATGCACGCGCAGCGCTTCCAGATGATCCGGCGTCCCATATCCCTTATTGCTCGCCAGCCCGTACTGCGGATACACCTGATCAAAATCCGTCATGATGCGATCCCGCTCCACCTTCGCCAAAATCGACGCCGCCGCAATGGAAACCGACCGCGCGTCGCCATGTATCAACGATAGCTGCTCGCAACAAACATCCAGCTGCATCGCATCAATCAGCAAATAATCCGGCGCCATCGCCAAAGCTTCAAACGCCGCCGTCATCGCCTGCCGGCTGGCCTGATAAATATTCCACGCGTCAATGCGCGCCGCATCCACTTCGGCCACAGCCCAGGCCAGCGCATGCTCGCGAATGCGCGGCGCGAGTTCCAGACGCCGGTCCACCGCTAATTTTTTGGAATCGTCCAACCCAACGATGCGCCGCCGCGGATTCAAAATCACCGCCGCAGCGACTACAGGACCGAAGAGAGAACCGCGCCCCGCCTCATCTATTCCCGCGATACGCTGCCAACCGCGCTGCCGCGCAATCCGCTCGTACCGCGATGAACAGAGCCTTCCCCCCATCGGCCGCAGATTCTATCACACGCTCGCTCCCGGTGACGCCGGCTGCCAGCCAGCGTTTTTTGTCGCGATGATCCCGCGCACAAGCTACATCCGCAAGCCGGCGCGCACTCGCATTGGCAGCAGCGTCCCTGTTCACCCTGCTTGCCCTGAACGAGTGAAGGGAGCTTCGAAGGGCCGGCATCTTCCGGCCGCAATCCGCGCCGCGATCACGCCGCTCGCGCACGGCTGCCGCGCCACATCGCAAATCCATCTCTCACCAGATGAAAGATCGTATGCCGGTTCTCGGAAATCACTTTCATCCATGCCAGAATACCCATCTGCGGAAAATAAATTCCCCGGAAACACATGCGCGCCAGAAAAATATTGATGCGATATCCCAGCTGCTTTTTATCGAGCGAGCCCACCGCTTTCTCGATGGCCTCCGCGCTGTAAGAGCTCGTCCATCCGTACTTCACCTCCGCATGCGCCTCCGCGATCGTCATTTTCAGCGGCGTGTGCGCCATCTCAAACGGGATGAATTCCTGCCAATGCTTCGGCCGCGTCAATCGCCCCGCGGCTTCCAGCCTTTTGTAAAGCGGCGTGGCCGGCAAAGGCGTGAGCAAGCCAAACACCGGCAAACCCGGCGGCCACGAGCGAATCGCCTCGAGAGTGCGTTCCGCCACTCCCGGCGTGTCATTGTCCATGCCGAAAATAAATGACGTAATGGCGTAAACATTCCGCTGCGCCAGCCGCTCGAGCACCGCCGCATATTCTCCCGGCTTGTTGAATCCCTTGTTTACGCTGGCAAGATTTGCGGGATCGATCGATTCCATGCCGATAAAAACCCACTTGCCGCCCGACGCGGCAATCAAATCCACCAGTTCCTCATCGCGCAAAAGGTTCGCGCTGATCTGCGCCACCCAATTCACCTCCGCGCCCGCCGCGATGATGTCGCGCAACAAGCGATTTCGTCCGCTTTACATTGATCGCGAAATTATCATCAATGAAGAAGACCGCAATCTGTCCGCCCTCGCTTCGCGCTCGCGCTTTCAATAGCAGCAGCTCATTCACCACGCTCTCATTGGTGCGAAAGCGAATCGAGTCGCCGAAAAATCCCGTCACCGTGCAGAATTCGCAGCCATAAGGACATCCCCGCCCCGACTCCACCGGCACAATCCGGAATGTTCCCCAACCCGTTCCCACGCGCTGCAACATTTTCTTCGCGACCTTGGGCACCAGATTGAATTGCTTCAGATTAATCGTGTCCCACGGAATCGCCGGATACGGCTGCAGAGTCGGTTTGCGTTCCTGCCCAAAATCATCCACCGGCGCATAGACATCCTTCAGTTTCCCGCGTGCCGCGTCCGCCACAATCTTCGGCCAGGTCTCATCCGCCTCGCCCAGCGCCACGGCATCCGCATGACGCGGCCCTCCGTTCCGCCCCAGCGCCTCGTCCGCCATTTCCGTAACATGCGGTCCGCCCATCACCACCGGCACGCCCGTCGCGCGCACCGCGTCCGCCACGCGATACGCCTTCGCGATCATCCGCGTCATCGCTCCGATGCCCACAAGTTCGATATTATTTTCGCGTACGTATCGCGCGATGCCCGCTTCATCCATTCGCTGCGCGTTCCCGTCAATCAACAACACCTCGTGCCCGGCCGGCGTGAGCGCCTGCAGGAGAAACATCCATAGATGCGGCATGAAATTCCGCGTGACGCCATTGTCGGGGTTGTACAAAAGAATTCGCATGAGCTGATCTCCATCGGGAGGGTTTCCGTCGCGCTGTCCGGGAAAAGGCAGGATCTCGGAGGCTTCTTTTATGGAGGGGACAGGAAAGACCCCGCCCAACACGTCGCCGGAAGGCGACGAGGAAAGGAACCGCGGCCCCAACAGCTCGGGCTGGAAATGACGATATCACGAACAGTGTACGGCGGCGTACGTTTATCGCTGTGCCGTGTACGGGAACGGACGCGATCTGGAAGGAGCGCCGAAGAACGGTTGGCGTGCGATTTACGTTCGAGCGGAAAACAGAATCGCTGCAGAAAAGCGCAGAAGATTTTTTTACGGCAGCCGTTTCGAAGGAATGACGCTGGCCGCCATCGGCGTCGGCGGGAGTCTGGCAGTCGCACCTGCATTGGTAGCGCCGGCGTCCCTGCCGGCATCTTACGACCACAATCCGCGCCACGAGCAGCGATCGTGGTCGGAGCAACCCCGTCAAAAAACAAAAAGGGCCGAAACTCTCTCGGCCCTTCGCGATCCAAATTCTTTTTTCGCTGCTACGCCTTGGCCACCTCGGCCACTTCCACTCGTTCCACTCTCTTAATCCGCGCCGCCTTGCCCTTCCGGCCGCGCAAATAATTCAATTTGGCGCGCCGCACGCGTCCCTGCCGCACAATTTCAATTGTGCTGATCATCGGCGAATGTAGCGGAAAAATTCTTTCCACTCCAATTCCGAAACTCACCCGGCGCACCGTAAAACTGGCGCCCGCCAGCTCTCCGCGCCGCTGCATCACCACGCCCTCAAACGGCTGGATGCGTTCCTTATCCCCTTCGCCTTCCTTCAAGCGCACGTGCACCCGCACCGTATCGCCCGGCCGGAAGTGCGGCAAATCTTTGCGCAACTGCACATGTTGTACTTTCGCGAGTATCGGATTCATGGTCTTTAATTCCCGGCAGACCCGCTCAGGTGGGGCCAGCTCTATCGAATGAAACCGCAATTTTACGGTATTTTCACAATTTTCGCCACTCCAACTATCGCCCCGGTCACCCGTAATCGCCACGCCTCGCTTTCCGCCTCTAAAGGCCCCACGCTCCCCGCCGATTCATCTATTTGAAGATTTATTCATTCGCCCAATCCATGCGCTAGAATGTGGCCGCTTTCCCGCGCCGCGCTCGATCGCGCCGCTGCGCCAAAGGAATATCAATGTCCTTTCGCTCCGTCTTTCTCGCCGTTCTCGTCGCCTTCGCTCTGATCCTCGCTGCCTTCCTCATCAATCGCGCCAGACCCAAATCCGAAAGCGAGCAGCCCACCGCCGACCTCGTGCGCGCCACCGGCAAATGCGCCGAATGCCATTCCCGCACGCAATACGCCGTGGTCCACGAATACGAAATGAGCTGCCACGCCAAGAAGGGCGTGAACTGCCTCGACTGCCACCAGCCCGCCGCCGGACAGGAGAAAAAAGATCACCACGGCTTCGTGATCTCCAGCCAAACTCACCGCCGGAAACTGCCGCAGTTGCCACGACAATATCTATCAGCAATTTCTGCACAGCCGCCACGCCGCGCCGTCCTGGGCCGCCATCTACGGCGAAAAAGGCCTCACTCCGGAACAGGTAAATTTCTCCGAAACCTATCAGCCCGGCGGCACGCGCCGGCCGCCGCATCCTTTCGTCCAGCGCGAGGGCGCCTCGGCCATGACCAGCGGCTGCGAGCAATGCCACAGCGTCGGCAAGCCGAATAGCGACGGCACCATCGGAAACTGCACCTCCTGCCACACGCGCCACACCAGCTCCGTGCACATCGCCCGGCTGCCCAGCACCTGCGCGCAATGCCACATGGGTCCCGATCACTCGCAAATTGAAATCTACGAAGAATCCAAGCACGGCGTGATGTTTCAGGCGCAGGAGCATCTTCTGAATCTCGATGCGCCGCCCGACACGCTCACCACGCGCGACATGTTCGTGCCCACCTGCGCCACCTGCCACATGAGCGGCATCAACGGCATCGGCGTGACGCACGATCCCTCCGAGCGTTTATCGTTTTACCTCGCCAATGCCATCAGCGAAAAACGCCCCAATTACGCCGCCGCGCAGGCCAAGATGAAGCTCGTCTGTTCGCAGTGCCACACTCCCGCCACCATCGATCGCGTCTACACCCAGGCCGAACAGGTGGTGCAGACCACCAACGATCGCGTCCACGCCGCGCAGGAAATCGTCAATGCGCTGCGCAAAGAAGGCCTCCTCACTGGCGCGCCATTTTCGCAACCCATCGATTTCGTTTACTTCGACCTGTGGCACTACGACGGCCGCACCAGCAAGCACGGCGCATTCATGGGCGGCGCCGACTTCGTCCAATGGCACGGCAACTATCCGATGCTGCAAAAAACCGTCGAATTGAATTCCATGGCCGCGGCATTGAGGAAGGAACATGGAAAAGCCCGCTGAGCGATGGTGGCAGCAGCCGCAAGTCTGGATCGAGCTATTCGTAATCGCGAACGTCGGCTTTCTGACTTTTGATATCTATCTCGCGCATTCAGTAAATCAATTTCGCCGCGCTCCGGAGTTTATTCCCCTCTATTTTTCAGCGGGCGCGCCGGTGATTTTGATTCTCGCTCTCGCGCTGCGCAGCCGCTGGCCGAAAGTTTGGAAGGATTTGGGCTACTTCGTCGGCTGGCTCAGCATTCTGATCGGATTGGCGGGAGTGATCTTCCATCTGCAAAGCCGCTTCTTCTACGAGCGCACCATTCGCAGCCTCACCTATTCGGCTCCATTCGCCGCGCCGCTCGCTTACACCGGCCTGGGATTTCTGCTGGTAATGAATCGCATGGTCGATCCCGAATCTCTGGAATGGGCGCAATGGATCCAATTTTTCACTCTCGGCGGCTTCCTCGGAAACTTCGTCTTCAGCCTCAGCGACCACGCCGGCAACGGCTTCTTCAATCGCCTCGAGTGGGTCCCGGTGGCCGCCAGCGCCATCGCCGTTGGTTTCCTGGTGGTCCCGATTGTTGAACGCGTCTCGCGCTCGTTCATTCAGCTCAGCGCCGCAATTCTGCTGCTCGAAGCCGCAGTGGGAGTCTGGGGCTTCGCCCTGCACGCTCTCGGAAATCTCAGAGGCCCATCAATCCACGCTTTCGATAACTTCATCTACGGCGCCCCGCCGTTAGCCCCGCTGCTTTTTCCAAATTTGGTCGCGCTGGGCCTAATCGCCCTCTGGCGCTTCCGCAAAATCCTGGCCTGAGCAGCGGGTTCCTCGCGGATTATTTCGAGAAATCCGCGATTTCAATGCTATCGTCTGGCTGGTAGCCCGCGTCGAAAAAAACAATGACCACGCTGCTGCAGGACCTCCGCATCGCCTGGCGTCTCATCCGCCGCAATCCCGGGCTGACTCTCGTCATCGTCCTCTCGCTCGCACTCGGCATCGGCGCCACCACCGCGGTCTTCAGCGTCAGCAGCGCGCTTCTGCTCCGTCCGCTTCCATTCCCGCACCAGGATCGCCTGGCCATCCTCTGGCTCCGTTCGCCGGGGATCGGAATTCCGCAAGACTGGCCTTCGCCCGGCCAGTTCTATCAAATCAGATCGCAAAATCACGTCTTCGAACAAATGTCGCTTTCCATCGGCCACGCCGTGAATCTCACCGGCCTCTCTCGCCCCGAACGAATTGACGTAACCCAAACAATGTCCACGATCTTCGATCTTCTGGGCGCCAAGCCGCTTCTCGGACGCACCTTCATCGCCTCCGACGATGCGCCGGGCAAGCCCTTGATCGCCGTAATCACTTACGGTCTCTGGCAACGCGATTTCGGCGGCGACCCGCAAATCATCGGCCGGAGCCTAACGATCAATTCGCGGTCGTGCACGGTCGTCGGCGTTTTGCGCCCGGAATTCATTTTTAATGACGAGGTAATGCCCGGCGTTGGCTCGATCAAGCGAACAGAAATCTTTTTGCCGCTTTCCGAAGAGGCCTACGACACCAACAACTACGGCAGCGAAAATTACAATATTCTCGCCCGCCTCAAGCCCGGCGTCTCGATGCAGGAAGCCCAGGCGGACATCAGCGTGATCGCCGGGCGCATCCGCGAAGAAAAGCAACGCGATCCTTCGTTCACGATAAGCGTTGTCCCGCTCCTCGTTCAGGTTGTCGGCAACGTGCGCCGCTCTCTGCTCGTGCTGCTGGGCGCGGTCGCGCTCGTGCTGCTGATTGCCTGCGCCAATGTCGCCAATCTCCTTCTCGCCCGCGCCGGAGCACGGCAAAAAGAAGTGGCCATACGCGCGGCGCTCGGCGCCGGATGGTCGCGCATGGTGCGGCAGTTGCTCACGGAAAGTGTTCTTCTCGGCGTGCTTGGTGGCGCTGGCGGGATTTTGATTGCCTGGGCGGGTCTCTACGCCGTGCGCGCCATCAATCCCGGAAATATTCCGCGTCTCGCGGAGATCAGCATTGACGCCCGCGTGCTCGCCTTCACGGCCGCCGTTTCGATTCTCACCGGCATCCTCTTCGGCCTCGTCCCCGCGCTGCGCATCGTCCGCGTGGACTTAAATTCCTCGCTTAAATCCGGGGGAAGAACTTCCGGCACCGCCGCCGGCCTCAAACTCAGCCACGACAAACTCCGCGGCCTGATGGTCACCGCCGAACTGGCGCTCTCGCTCGTCCTGCTTGTGGGCGCCGGCCTGCTCATTCGCAGCTTCGTGCGCATGCTCAACGTTTCGCCGGGCTTCAATCCCGATCGCGTAATTTCCATGCGCTACTCGGCCATCAATCCGCAAAATCTCAAAGGCGATGCCGCCCGCGCGCGATTCACCGCTGATCTCTTCGATCGCATTCGCAATTTACCCGGCGTCACGGCAGCAGGCGGTGTCTCGTCCTTGCCATTTACCACCTCGGTCGGTTGGGGCGGCATCTCCGTCGAAGGTTACACCCCTCCTCCGAATCAACCGGAGATCCAGGTGGATAAACGCCTCGCCACCGACGATTACTTCCATTCCATGCAAGTGCGGCTCATCCGCGGACGCTTCTTCAATTCCGATGACAGACTCGACACGCAAAAAGTCGTCATCATCGACGAAAAGATGTCCGCGTTTTTCTGGCCCAATAGCGATCCTCTCGGCAAGCGCGTACGTGACAGCGGCGATCTGAAGGAACCCTGGTATACGGTGGTCGGAGTCGTCGGCGTCGTTAAGGAGTACGGCCTCGATACCGACACGCGCATGGCCGTGTACTACGCGCAAAATCAATCGCCATCCTCGTCGCTGTATCTCGTAGCGCGAACTTCCTCCGACCCCAATTCGCTCGCCGCCGCCATCTCGAACGAAGTCCACGCGCTCGAGCCCGATGCTCCCGTTTACGACGTCAGTTCCATGCAGGATCGCCTCTCGCAATCGCTCGCGCGCCAGCGTTTCTCGATGCTGATGCTCGGCGCGTTCGCGGCGTTCGCGCTGATTCTTGCCGCCGTCGGCGTCTACGGTGTGATGTCGTATCTCGTCACGCAGGGCACGCGAGACATCGCCATCCGCATCGCCCTCGGCGCGCAGGAATCAAATATTTTGCGATTGGTGGTGCGTCAGGGAATGACGTTGGCGGCGTTCGGTATCGTTGCCGGACTTGCCGGCGCCTTTGCGCTCACGCGCGTGATGTCCGCGCTGCTTTTCGGCGTCAGCGCCACGGACGCGCTCACGTTCGGAGCTGTCCCAACACTGCTGGCGGTAATCGCGCTGCTCGCATGCTACATCCCCGCACGCCGCGCCATACGCGTGGATCCCATGGTCGCGCTGCGCTACGAATAGCAGCACCACGCTCGCCAATTTTCCGAATTAATTCCCGGTGGGAATAATTCCGGCGTTCTCCACCATCAGGATTACCGTCCGCCGCGGCGCGCGCGTGCGGTGCATCACGCCTTTGGGCACCACCAATCCCTGGCGCGGCGCCAGTTCCACGGTTTTTCCTTCCAGATCAATCAAAAGTTTGCCTTCCACCACGTAGAAAAACTCATCGTCCGCTTCATGCTTGTGCCAGTGATATTCGCCTTCTATCACGCCCAGCCGCACCACCGAAGCATTCACCTGGCACAAAGTTTGGTTGTACCATTTGTATTCGCAGGCATCGGAGAGCGCCTTCTCCTCCACAATCTCCAGCGGCTTATACAAGATATTCAATCGCGTCTCGTAAGGAAAATCCGCCACATCACTCATCTCCGCCTCCAGGAATTGATCTGCCCCAATTCAATTTTAACCCACGACGACAAGTGCCAAATTTTCCTCAATTCCTTAGGCCTGAGCGTCGAACTGCCATTTTGCCTCCCGGCTAAAACCACGTTCCTTTCCGATATTCGCGGTACTCGTCCCCGAACGCGCCTTCCAATACCCGCGCTTCATTCCGCGCGCGAAAAATCTGCATCGGAATCAATCCCAGAAAAACCAGCAAAAATAGCGGCCGTTCGAGAAACAGGAAAATTCCGGCAATGCCGATCGAGCCAAATACATAAATCGGATTGCGTATCCGGGAATAAAGTCCCTGCGTAACAAGATGCCGCGCCTGCGCGCTCGCCGAAAACGAAGTTCCCAGCTGCACATGCGCCACGGCCCAAAACGCAAATCCGAACACGATCATGCCCGCTCCCACCCAGCGCATCCATGACCACGGCCCGTGCCAAAAATAAACAAACAAGCTCGTCACCGCTATAAACGGCGGCACAAGAATCAATAGATGTTTGTCTTTCATCGCCCGCCCTTTCAGCAAACCGCGCTACGCTTCCCGCGCCAATAAATCCGGCCGGTTGCGCAAAGTTTTTTCCATCGCGCGTTCCCGCCGCCAGCGCCGTATCTCTTCATGATTTCCGCCGACGAGCACTTCCGGCACTTCCCATCCGCGAAACGATTGCGGCCGCGTGTAATGCGGGCAATCCAAAATCCCCCGCGAAGCAAAGGGTGCCCCATTCGCCGATGTTGCGGGCGGGGCTTTTGACTTTTCGTCCCGCACAGCGCCGGCTGCATTTTCCACCAGCGAAAAAGATTCATTCACCGTCGAATCCTCATTCCCCAACGCCCCCGGAATCAATCGCGTCACCGCATCCAAAATCATCGCCGCCGGCAATTCGCCACCCGACAGCACAAAATCCCCAATCGAAATCTCATGCGTGGCCAAATGCTCCGCCACGCGCTCGTCCACGCCCTCATAACGCCCGCAGAGCAGCACCATGTGCTCCAGTTGCGCAAATTCCCGCGCTACTTCCTGTCGGAAGAGCTCGCCCGAAGCCGATACCAGCACAATCGCCGTTCGCGGCGGCGCCACCGTCGAGCCCACCAATGATTCCACCGCTTCGAAAATCGGCTCAGGCTTCAACACCATCCCTTCGCCGCCGCCAAAGGGGCGATCGTCCACGGTCCGGTGCCGGTCGTGCGCGAAATCGCGCAAATCGCGCACCGCCGTTTCGATCAACTTCGATTCACGCGCCCGCCGCACAATCCCGTAATCCAGCGGCCCGCTGAAAAATTCCGGAAATATCGTCACGATATCAAAGCGCATCATTCGAGGGCCTCGGTGCCAGCCGCGCGTTCGCACACAGCTAAATTTCCGCCTAAGTGTAACGTAAATTTTAAGCAGGCAGCCTATGTAGCACAGCCACTCCGGGCTGTGTCGGCTGAAGATTTCGAATCGCACGCGGAAAAACCCACAGGCAGGAGTGCCTGTGCTACTAAGAGCACGATCCGCAGTTCAGGAATCGAGGTTCAAATCCAGCAGGCCTTCCGGAGGGACAACCTCAATGCTGCGCGCCACTAAATCGATCTTCGCGCAAATTTCCAGCGCCAAAGGAATCAGCAATTCGCCGCGCGCCGACTGCACCACCAAAATCGGCGTCCCCGCAGTCGCTTCTCCAATCGGCTGCACATCGCGCACAATACCCAATTTATTTCCACTCTCCCGCTGGCGCACTTCGCAGCCGATCAAGTCGGTAACAAAATAACTCCCGGCAGGCAGCACGACGCGCTCGCTGATCGGCAACTGCACTTCGAGTCCGGTCAGCTTTTCCGCATCATTGATTGAATCAAATCCTTCGAAATGAAATACAGCCTGCCCGCCATGGCTCTGGCTCAGCCAGCAAGCGCGAATCGCAATCGCGCGCGGTTCATTCTCTCCATCACAAAGATATACGGAACTTAGGCGGGTCAACCGCTCGGGGAAATCGGTGAGGATCTCAGCCGCAACTTCTCCACGACGCCCCTGCGGCCGAAGGATGCGAGCGAGCGTTACGTATTTCGAAGTTGGTTCTGCCACTTACTCGAGTATTTCCAGCGTGAAGCGCTTCCGGAGCTTCATCCCGGCGGCGCCGAGGATCGTTCGAATCGATTTCGCCGTGCGTCCTTGCCGGCCGATTACTTTCCCAAGATCTTCCGGATGAACTTTTAATTCCAGGACCGTCACTTGCTCACCATCCACCGCTCGAACCAAAACTTGATCGGAGTGGTCAACGAGTGCCTTAGCAATAGCCTCAACGAGATCTCTCATGATAGCGCCCCTCCACAGGTCGCCAGAGCGAGAGGGTTAGGTCGCTCCGAGCTAGAATTTGAAAAGACTACCCCTGTGGAGTTGACGTATCAGGCTATCTTTTGGTTTCGCAAAAAGCTGCGTACGGTATCGCTCGGTTGCGCCCCGACTCCGAGCCAGTACTTGATCCGCTCGGCGTCGAGCTTCACTTCGGCGGGCTTTTTCAGCGGGTCGTACGTTCCCACGATTTCCACAAATCGCCCATTGCGCGGCCGCGTCTTTTCCATAATCACCACGCGGTAAAACGGCCGCTTCTTCTTCCCCATGCGTGCCAGACGAATAGTTACCACGAGAAATTTCCTCCCATTTGAATCCCACAAGTATAGCGAACGAACCGCATTCGACCTAGCCCTTAGTAACGCCCGGCCTACTTCAATCCCGCCAACTTCCCAATCCCCCGCATCTTCCCCTTCGCCATTCCGCCAAAGCGCTTCAACATCCGCCTCATATCCGCGTACTGCTTCAGAACCACGTTTACATCCTGCACCGAGGTCCCGCTGCCTCGCGCAATCCTCTTTCGCCGCTTCCCGTCAATAATATCCGCGTCCGCGCGTTCCCCCGCGGTCATGGAATTGATGATCGCCTCGATCTGCCGCAGCTGCTTTTCATCCACCGATACATCCTTCGGCACGTTCGCGAACGGACCAATCTTCGGCAGCATGCCCATCAATTGTTCGAGCGATCCCATCTTGCGCACCTGCGCCAACTGGTCGCGGAAGTCATCCAGCGTGAAATCATTCTCACGCAACTTCCGCTGCATCTCGCGCGCCTGCTTCTCATCAATGGTCTTCTCGGCTTTTTCGATCAGCGTGAGCACGTCGCCCATGCCCAGGATCCGCGAAACGATGCGGTCCGGATGGAACGCTTCGAGCGCATCATATTTCTCGCCCACGCCTGCGAATTTCACCGGTGCGCCCGTCACTTTGCGAATCGAAAGCGCCGCGCCGCCGCGCGCATCGCCATCGAGCTTCGTCAGAATTACCCCGGTCACCGCCAGCCGCCTGTGAAATTCTCCCGCCGACTTCACCGCGTCCTGCCCGATCATCGCGTCCGCCACGAATAAGATTTCCGTCGGCGACAGCTCCTG
The DNA here is from genome assembly GCA_963838545.1 of uncultured Acidobacteriota bacterium. GTDB lineage: Bacteria > Acidobacteriota > Terriglobia > Acidiferrales > UBA7541 > Palsa-147. The sequence goes on along the minus strand of CAWIRL010000007.1, from coordinate 120,666 downwards.
CTTCAATGTCGAAAGTTCGGTCATCAGCTCGTCGTCAATGTGCAGACGCCCGGCCGTGTCCACCAGAATTACGTCGTAAGCCGAAAGCTTCGCCTCGCGCACTGCGCCGCGCACAATTTCGGTCGGCTTATCGGTCCCGGTGCCCGGCCAGATCGGCGTTCCCGTGGCCCGCGCCACCTGCGCCAATTGCTCCCGCGCCGCGGGCCGGTAAACGTCCGTCGAAACCACGATCGGCCGATGCCCATGCTCGCCCAGCCACTTGCCCAATTTTCCCGTGGTGGTAGTTTTGCCCGAGCCCTGCAATCCCACGATCAACCAAACCGAAGGCGGCCGCGACGCAAACTGCATCTTCGCCTCGCGCCCCAGCAAAATCGAAAGCTCATCGCGCACAATCTTTACCACCTGCTGATCCGGTGAAAGCGTCAGCAGCACTTCAGACCCCAGCGCCCTCTCCCGAATATGCGCGATCAATTCATCCACAACGCCGACGTTCACGTCGCCTTCCAGCAACGCCTCGCGAATTTCTCCCAACGCAGAATCCAGATGCTCTTCAGTGAGCTTCCCCTGCCCGCGCAGGTTCTTGAAAGCCCTCTGCAATTTTTCAGTAAGCGTCTCAAACATGGTCAAATCTCCGAGCCACCAACTTAACACGATACCCCAGCCCCGTGTAGCCGCCCCCGCGCCCTAGTTCCGCTTCAAGAAAATTTCACCGGCCGTCAATTCCCGGTGTCAGGACAGTGTCTAGACACAACGAAATTGCCACCGCTATTCGTGCGGGGACCTACTCGTCCGCCGGGGCAGGCCAAGGATTTCAAAATTGCCTGTGTTGAGAAATTTTGTTAGTGGACGTTGCGGAATTGAGGCAGCGGTCTAGCTTTCTTGCGGGGCCGGCTTGCTCTTGACCGCGGTGGGATGCGCTTCGCCGGCGCGCTGGCGCATTTTTTCGCTGCGCTGCTTGGCTTTCGCCTGGCGCTTCAGCGCCTTGTCGTTATCGTGTTGTGGATGCACTTTCGTTTTCGCTTGGTGATGGAAGACGTGCTTGTTGAGCCAGTTCGGACTGCTGCTCACAGCGACAGCTTCTGGCGCAACGAAAACCAGAACGGCGGCGACGACTAGCAGCGCTTTTGACCAATTCTTCATCGCGAATCTCCCAACCGCAAATCCCGCCCGCACAATCGCGGACAGCCGAACCAACCCGCAGCCTCTATCTGCACCTTCGCAGCCAAATTAAGCTCGGATTGAACAACGAATTGCGATTGAAAATACAGCACTTGAGAAAAACGAATTCCAGCAGGCCAACTAACCTGTCACCAATTGGTGACAAAGTCATTCGCCCGCCGCCAGCATCCGTAACGCCGGCAGCCTGCCGGCGGTTGTCCGTCAAAAAGGCCCGACGCAGCCGCCCATCGCCGCAATCACGCGTTTTCCGCGCAAAACGCCTAGATGCCGCTCCATGAATCGAAAACTGAATTCGTTCTCAGGTGCGCCGACTCCGACAAACCACCACCACCCTCCCCCAAATCTAAAACGCCCCGTAAACCCCCAATCTCCCTCCGCTCAAAATCATCTCGTAATCAATCGCCGCCTCTCCGCATCGCCGCACCGGAAACTTCGTATCATGCAAAATCGCCTGCATCCGCCGATCCTCAGCCTCCGGCCCGCGTCGCAACGCGACAATATTCGCCACCTGCCCGTCGCGTCCAATCAGCAAATAATACGCGCTGAAATTTCCCGGAGGCGCCATCGCCGGACCGCCCAATCCCCAAACTCCCGGCGGATGCGGCCACTTAATCCCGCCCTTGCGCGTCGGCTCCGAGCACCAATCGTGCGCCTCAGCCTTCGCGCCCGCGGTAAAAAGCGTCTCATCGAAATTGCTCTGCGCTTCCAGCGCCGTAATGTGCACGTCAATCGTTTCGCCCAACGCCGTCAAAGTAATGTGCCGCGGAAATCGCCGCCCGCCCAGCGAAACGAAATCGTTAATCCGCAATTCCGACGCAGCCGCCCGCCCATAAATCCCGCCCACCGCCGCGTTAATCGCATTCGAATTCAAATCAAAGCAAGTCTGCGGCCGCGCGTAATTCGATTCGAATTCCACGCACGTGCGGTACTCCCCGCTGCTCTTATCCGCGTAAACCTTCTTCACATCCGGATCGCCGCCCACAATTTCCCCCACCGGCGAACGCAGGCTTTGCTCAATGCGCCACAGCGGCAAAGGAATCGCCTTCGTCGAGCGCTCCACGTACATCTTGTTCCCTGCGACCACATCCGTCTCGCTCACCGCGCCCATCGCAAAATTATGCCGGAATTTATTCGGCGCGGCCCAGAAAAGCTCGTACGTCCCCTCCGTGGTGTGATCGTCCAGCGTATACTTGAAATTCGCCAGCAGATGAAATGGCGCCCCGCCCGACGCCCGCAAATCGGCGTCCGCCGCGGCCTTCTGCAGCCAATTCCTGGCCTCTTTTTTGGAAGGAAGATTCTGCGCGCTCGCCGCCGCCGCAACGAACGCAAACGCTAAAACGGTGCAAACAATCGTTCGTATCGTACGCAACATAGGTATGAGTCCAGTCTAACCCGCAGGATTTTATAAAGGTGCACGGGTTTCATAGCAAAATAGATGCGCCAAAAGAACGTCCCGTTGCAAGCCCGCGCCCCGCAAGCCCCCAGCCGTAACAGGTAGGCAACATCCCCCAAACCATCGCTAGTCCCGCAGCCCCCCGCGGCACAGAATCAATGTGGGGAAATGGCGCATCCTTGCAGCGCGCGCCGGCTCAGTGTCGCCGGGTGGCGACCAGGAAATAGGCGATGGCAGCTCTCAATCAACTTGAATTGGATCATCTCGAGCGGCGCGAGCGTCATTTAACCATCCTCGCCGCAATCATCGTGCTCGTTCTCGCGGGCGGCGTCGCATTGCTGATGTACCCGCTGGTCTTTGTGCACGCCGAAGAATCCACCAAGTGGCCGATGCGTTTTGCCTTTTTCGGTTTCTGCGTGCTTTCGCTTCTCGTCGCGGCCTACTTGCTCGATCGTCAACGCACCTTCCGCAGCGTCAAGCAGCAACTCGTCTCCGAGCTCCAGCGCAATATCGATCTCCGCCACCAGGCCGATGCCGATCTGCTCCACACCATCCCCGATCTCAATCATTTTCAGGATCGCCTGGCCATGGAATATCGCCGCGCCTCCGCGATGGAACGCGCTCTTTCGCTTCTGGCCGTGAAAGTAAGCGTCGCTCCCGATATCGCCGATGCAAAAGAAGCCACCGCGCTCGTCGGAGAAATCGCCCGCACCATCGGCCGCAATCTGCGCCCGTCCGATTCCATGTATCTGCTCGCTCCCGCTTTCTTCGGCGTCGTGCTCGCGGACACGGACACCGCCACCGCGAAAAAACTTACCGCCAGGCTCGAGCCCGCCGTCCGCGCCATCGCGCCGGAAGAAAAATTCACCTGCGAAATGTTCGTTCGCAATTATCCCGACAACGCCAAAAGCGCTCACGAACTCGAGCAAGCCGTCAGCTCGCGCCTCCCCGCCGAACAAACTTGGGATGAAGTTCCCTCGCACCACTAGCTCGCGAGTTACACTCGTTGCCATGAAGCCGGCAGCAATCGCGCTCGCGTTCTTTCTCGCCTTCCTCGCCGCCCCAACGCGAACCAACTCCCAAACGAAAACCCAAATACCGCCGACCTCCCTCCACGGTTCCTGGACTGCCACCGCCGGCCCCACCCAGGTCCTCCGCGGCACCTGGACCGCCACCGTCCTCCCGCACAATTCCAATTCCGCTCGCGGCTCTTGGTCCTTATATCTCGACGCCACTCAATCCGTAATTCAAGGCACCTGGACCGCGCAGAAATCCGCGGAAGAATGGCGCGGCAGTTGGACTGCCCGCACGCAGCAAGGCCGCACCTTCTCCGGTACCTGGAACTCAGCCGACGCCAACTTGGTCGGCAAGACCTTCGAGGATTTACTCCAGCGCGCCATGGAAAAAGAAATCGCCGGCAACTGGCAAAGCAATCCCTATTCCGGCAATTGGTGGTTGCGCGGCCCAGCATCCCCGCCAAAACCTCCCAATCTCCAACCACCCCGCGAGCCAACTCACTAGCAATTCCCCGAACTCGGCCTTTTGTACCGCCGGTTTACCCGGAGCTTCGAAGGCCCGCCATTGCACCCCACTTCAATCCAGACTAAAATCCCCCCCGCGCCGCGACCCCTCGCGATGCGATCATCCAATCCCTAAAGGAATTTCGCCACACGCGTAATCAGTCACCGAGGAGACTTCACATGAAAAAAGCGGCGTTGCTCATCTGCGCGGTTCTCTGCTTCCAAATCGCAGCTTTCGGACAAACTCTCTCCGACGAAGACCGCGCCAAAGGCGTAGCTTATCTCGAAAAAACTCGCCAGGGCGTCATAGAAGCCACAAAGGATCTCTCCGACGCGCAATGGAAATTCAAAGCCGGCCCGGATCGCTGGTCAGTCGCGGAAACTCTGGAGCACATCACCCTCGCCGAGGACTACATTTTCAACAACATCACTACCAAAATAATGGTCGCCCCGCAGGGAACCGCCGATCGCGATATCGCGAAAATCGACGCAGGCGTTCTCGCCATGGTTCCCGACCGCAGCCACAAATTCCAGGCTCCGCCGCCGCTCGTCCCCACCGGCCGCTGGACTCCCGCGGAAACTCTCGATCATTTCCTGAAGGCGCGCGATAAGACCATCGCCTACATGAAGTCCACGCCGGATCTTCGCGCCCACGTCGTATCCGAAAATCCGCTCGGCGTGCCCATGGATGGCTACGAATTCCTGCTCTTCCTAAGCGCCCACAGCGAGCGCCACACAAAACAAATGCTCGAAGTAAAAGCCGATCCAAATTTCCCCAAGAAGTGACCGGCCGGTTTCGTTAGGAGGACGGGTTCACCTCAAACGCGCGCGAGGGCCGCAATCAACCGCGGCCCCCGCACCCAATCCTTGCGCTGGAATTCTACTCTGCCTTCTTCTTCTCCATCTTCGGCGCCCCCGACGAAATCGAATACTCGCCTTCCACTTCCGCCCCGCCGGTTCCATCATCATTCACCGTCGTCGTATACGTCCCCTTCCCGGTGATCGCGAGCAACTTCCCAGTCCCGCCCGTAAACGCCCAAGTCCCGTTGCCCGGCCCGGGCTTCCCGCCCTTCGCCGCACCAGTGTCGCGGAAACTAACAAAAAACTTATCGCCGTTGTCCATCGTTCCCACATAAGTTCCCATGGACGAGGCTCGCGTCGCGGTCATCTCCGCAAAAATCACGGAGACTCCGTCCTTCGACTTCCCGCCTTCCATTTCCATCGGTTTCGTCCACTCGCACGTATGTTTCACCAAAGTCATCGTGTGCCCGGCCTTGTCTCCCACCTCAACCGTCCCGATGATCTCCCCCTTCGCGCATTTGTGCGATCCAGAAATCTTCGTTTGCGCCCCAACCACCGGCGCCATCAGTAACACCAACCCAGCGATCCCCCCTGCGATATGACCGATGTGCAGTTTCATCGAATGTCCTCCACGAAATTGAAATTTCAAACGCGGAAGCGAATCACGCGCCGCCCACCCGCGAGCGCATCCTACGCCTCTAAAACGCGAGATACAACGGATGCATATCCGCCCGCTTTACCCTGGGATTGCTCCTACTTCAATTTCAACTCCGCACTCGCCTTAATCTGATCCTTCCTCTCCTGCGTATCCACACGATCCGCCGTCAACATCTCCAACGCCTTCTTCGCATTCTCCCGCGCCATATTCTTCTCCCCAGCCGCCAAGTAAGCATCCGCCAAACTATCAAACGCATTCGGCGAATTCGGGAAGCCGCTCGTATTCAATTTAAATATCTCTACCGCGCCCTTCGCATCGCCTTCCTGCAGCACGTCGTAGCCCAACCGGTTCACAATCACTTCGCCGAAAGGCGCCTTCTTTGCATCGTGCTTCCGTTCCTCTTCGTAAAATTTCACCGCCTTGCTCACGCCATCCTTCTCATCCGTCATTTCCAAAAACCGCGACTCCGCGCTCATCTCCCCCGCCTTCCGCGTCACCGGCGCGCTTCCCGGCGTCTTGATCAACGTCGTCGCGAACCAATCCACGATCATCCCCGGCAATTCCTTGTGCGTCTCAAACATCACCACGCCGTGCCCGCCCGTCGTGTAATGCACGAATTGATTCGACGGGTCCGCCGAAAGATCGCGCAGCCATTCCATCACGTCCACCACTCCCCGATCCTCGTCATCATCCGCCGCCGCAAGAAAAATCGGCAGCTTCGGCGATTTCCGCAAAAATGCGCGCCCCTCGTGGTCCGTCGTTTCCGAAAGCAGCATCAACGATTTCACTTCCGCATGCCGCCGCGCCGCCTGCACCGCCTGATTCACCCCGCAGCTCGCGCCGCCAGCCCCGATCACCGAGCGATTCACTCCCGGCTGCGCCTCCAAATATTCCAGCGCCTTATCCACGTCTCCCGGAAACTTGTCCTTCACCACCGCGAAATATTCCGGCTGCGAAAGCGTGTCCGCCCGTTTCCCCCCGCTCTCGCCAAATCCGCGAAAATCCAAAGTCATCACGTTGATCCCCGCAGCAGCCAACTGCCCCGCCAAATCGTCCCAAACTTTCCGCTGCCGGTTGCACTGGTGCAAAAGAATCACCCCCGGCCCAGGCTTAGCCGCCGCAAAAAAGCTACCCTTCAACGCAGTCCCATCGGATGCAGTCAAATCCACAACGCGCGGCCCCGCCGCACTCTGCCCCCTGCAATCCACCGCACCCATCAAACTAGCCATCACCGCAAAAACAACAAGAGCACTTCGTCGCATCACAAAACCTCCTCCGCCACCCCGATCATGCGAATCTACTCGTCCGCCGCACGCCACCAGGTTGGACGCGCGAACCCACCCGCAGGTCAACAATTCACTCACCCACCTCCACCTCAAATTTCCCACTCCCCCAATTACCCGGTCCCTCGAAGCCAAAGATTCCATGCGAACAATCCCAAGTAGCTCGCCGCGAGCGCACAGAACAGCGACGTCAGCAGGATGTGCCCAACAACAAATTCTCTTCCCTTCGGCCAATCCGAGTGCGCGAAATAAAATGCATCCACGAGTATGCGGGCGCTCCAATAGATTCCAATGAAACCGGCAAGACCGAGCGCCGCCCGGTCCCCTCGAAGCATCTCTCCGTGCAGAACGAGCGTAAGCGTTCCAAATGCAAGGATCGTCAGCACAGTAAACCCGCTCTGCACCCACAGCAGCTTCCGATTGAAGGGCATGAGCGATTGCAAGTCCTGTTTCCAATGCAACCGATACGGCACTTGAAAGCTGGCAATCAGGATTACGAAATGAGCGACCCCAGCGAGCCACAGATCGAAATCGAAAAAGCGCGTTACCAGCGGGCTGCTCATAAAGCGCGGATCGCTTTCATGAACGGAATTATCACACGCAGCACAAATGGCGGGTGAAATAGCCAAAAGACCGGCCCGGCAGCAATCAGCACCAGGAACAGTCTCCCGGTGATCCCGTCACGAAGACCAAGCCGCCTGCCAATTCGCGAACGCTCCATGGTCACGCCAACACCCTGCATCACGAAGTACGCAGTGGGCAGCCCGTACCCGCCACGCGCCGGCACCGAAATCACCAAATCATGGATCAGCCCGGACGCTACGAATACCAGGAAACCTGCCGCTCCCACTCCTAAGCTCTTGTGTAGCGGACCAAAAACCAAATCATAAGCGAGCTGGCGAAATCCAAGATTCCATCGCTTTCCCCAGAACTCGCTGAGTGACACAGAGCGCAACGGAGCGGACATGATCGGCGCGGCAACAATTCCAAAACTCTGCCAGAAAAAAGACACGATTTGAAAAATACCGAAGTGCAGCAGAAAAATCAGACCCAGCATCCCCGCCCAGCCGCGCAGAAGTGGTTGTTCCTCCGGGAGAGCCCGGGCGATTCCCCAGAGCAAAATTACCCCGAGCCCTGTCTCGCAGATTGCCCAACACCAGCTCCGCACTAGCGGCGGCGCAGCACGATTGTTTTCGTCCAGGAAGGATTGCGCGTCCATTCCAGGCCAGCCCAGAAGATAGGCCGCGGATCGCCAACCCGCATGCGGAACCATCGTTCGCGCCTTCCACCAACTCAGCCACTTGAGTCCGAGGTAGATTGAGCCGGATAAGCTCCACATGAATACCCAGGCCGGCGCCGCATCGTAAAGTGCGAATGTGCATACGGGCAAGACCGCCAAAGGCAGCCATCCCATCGCACCCGCAGTCTTGTTTGCGCCGGCCAATTTCATCCTTCTCGTTCCGCTCAGAAATATTTGCGGTTCGGCTCGTTCGCCTCTGGTCTAAACTGAAATGTCATATGAGCACGGCAGCAAACATCACACACCTGCAGGCCAATCTCAAGGCTACCGCCATCCTCGATTTTGACTCCGAGGAAATTCGAACGCTCGCCGGGTGTTTGCGTGAACCGGACCAGTCTGATCGCGTCTTCATGCAGAAAGCCCATCTCCGTTTGTGTCAGATACTTCGCCCCGTATACAGCGTTGACGAGTGGCAACCTGCTTCAACAACTCTGCGCACCAGGAAAGGTTCCTGCAGTCAACGCATGGCCTGTCTCGAGTCGCTCGCCCGAGCCGCGGCAATCCCAACGAGAGTGCGTGCTCTGCGTGTGAAGGGCACTTTCTGGTATCCACGTTTTCGATTTTCGCGGCCCTTCATTCCCAAGCGAATCTTGCTGCTCTGGCCGCAGTTTTTTCTCGCAGGGACGTGGGTAGACTTCGATGAGCTGCACTCCTCTATGGACCGATTGGCAATGGAATCACTCGGGTTCAGCAACACGGGTGAATCGCTCTTCGAGGCCGTGCAAAATACACCCGTGGATTTCCTCGGCAAGACGTGCGGGCTAGCATGCGCCCAGCCGGATCACGATCTGTCAAAGTACGTTTCAAGTGATGAGGGATTCTTCGACACGCGCGACGAAGTCTTCCAGCGTTTTGGTTCCTTCCAGCACACTTTACGCGGCCGCATGTTCGAGCTGATTTTCGGAGGACGCAGCTCCCAGGCCGCGAACAGCCGTCTCGCATAAAGCTCTCATCTCCCTGCCGTCTTCCGCCCCAAAAAAATCACATGCCGCGGCCCGCCTTTCTTCAATCGCCCGCGCACTCGCTCCACCTTCACCTCGAATCTCCCGTGTCGCAAACGCTGCTCGAATTTCCGGTCCTCCCGCGCCGACCACACCGCCAGCACCCCATCCATCTTCAGCGCCGCAAACGCCGCCGCAATTCCGCGATTATCATAAAGCCCGGCGTTGTTCTCTCCCGCAAACGCGCTCGGCCCATTATCCACGTCCAGCAAAATCGCATCGAATTCCTCGCGTCGCGCACCGAGCGTTACCGCCACATCATCAATCTCCACTTTCACGCGCCGGTCCTTCAAAGGCTCTCCCGCCAATTCCCCAATCACTTCGCGATTCCACTCCACCACCGCCGGCACCATCTCCGCCACCATCACCTTCGCATCGCGCGGCAATAAATCCAGCGTCGCGCGCAACGTAAATCCCATCCCCAACCCGCCAATCAACACGCGCGGCTCCTCCAGCAATCGCGCCCTCCGCAATCCAAATGTCGCCAGCGCCTCCTCCGATCCATGCATTCGGCTCGACATCAAACTCTTCCCATTCGCCAGAATGATGTACTCCGCTCCCCGCCGCACCAACTTCACGTCGGTCCCGTCCCGCGACATCGCCTGCCCCAATAGTTCCAGTCCTCTCACGCCCGCGATGTTACCCGAACTTCGTAACGCCGGAGGGCCGGCCACCGAACTTTGTACCGCCGACGTCCCAGTTCACCCTGAGCCTCGAAGGGCCGGCACCGAATTCGTATCGCCGGCCGCTTTAGCGCTGGGCACTTCGTGGACAGCTCCTGATGCGGTTGGCGAAGTCATTTGGACGGTAAACCGGCATAACTCGCGCACACGAACGAGGCTGGCCGCCGTAAAACCTTGGAATGGCGGAACTCGCAGGTTAGAATCGCTGCCATGAAAATCATCTCTCGCTCACTCCTCTCGTTTTTTTCAATCGCTGTTGCAGCAGCCTCCGGCGTTTTTTTGATTTCCCCGTCGCATGCGGCGAACCCTCACCCACCCTCATCGCTCGACCGCGGAATTTCCCCAAGCGATAGCGCGGAGCAACAGGCTGTCCTGGCGCCCATAACGCAATTATTTGATGGCATGTCAAAACGCGACGCCGCGATGATCAAGAAACCATTGCTCAGCGGCGGCACGATGGTGCTGATGCGGGACGGCAAGCCGACTCAGATGACTTTTGAAGATTTCGCGGACCGCGTAGGAAAACCGGGAACCACGCAAATCCAGGAGCGAATTCATGATCCGCTGGTGCGCATCGATCACGATCTGGCGGTGGTGTGGGCTCCTTTCGAGTTTTTGGTCGATGGCAACGTGGACCACTGCGGAACGGACTTGTTCAACCTAGTTCGTACGGACGATAAATGGGTTATCGCCAGCGTCGCCGATACAGGACGGAAGGATTGCGTTCGCAGATAGACCTCGTCACCTCAAGATAGCTAAGCAGCCCACGAGCCCGGTAGCGCCGGCCTCCGTGCCGGCATCCGACGACCGCGCAGTAACAAAAAGCAATCTCACCGACGGAAGCACGCTACGAACTTGTATCGCCGCCGTCCCCCTTCCGGTTTGCCGACAATCTATCCGCTGGTAGGCGAATGACAAGCACGACTAGTTGGTAGTGGGGTCAGTTTGATTCTAGCGACCGTATTTTGATGCGATCCATCCGATGATTACGCCGCCGATTGAGCCGGACGCGATAATTGGAATCGCGGCTTTGGTGATAATTGCGTCGGGCAGGCTCAATAAAATGCCGAGGATTAGTCCGACAACCCATCCAGGCCAAGGTAGGTTTATGTTGCAGATAACGAAACCGAGCGCGAAGCGAGCGATAAATGCGGCAAGCATCGCGGCTCGCTTGTCTGGAAAGCTAAGAGGAATCATTAGCGCGGTGTCTATCGCGCCGAATAGTAATCCGCAGACGATGCCTAGGTAGAGTCGCTGCATTGCACCCTCGGACTACGTTTCTAGGCCGCGAGTCTAGCAGAAATGTCAACAGCCGCTCGTCGATTCAGCGTGCTTCCCTGAAACAAGACTGCCCTGTCTGGCCGGCCACGTTATCGGACCCTGAGCGAGTGACGCGCTACCCGGAAGTAAATCCACTTGCCCGGCAAGTCCTGCCAGCTCAACTGGTCGATGCAACACCATCTGATATAAATCTTTTTCCTAAAAGGTGGTGTTTCCATGCAGAGACGATGGAAGCTTTCAGCCGATCAGCGGGCCGACATGTGGAAACGCTGGAAGGCCGGGCAGTCGTTACATGAAATTGGGCGCGCTCTGGGCAAAGAGCACAACTCATTTACAGTTTGCTGCGCGTCACGCGGTATCACTCCGGTTGTTCGTCGCCGTTCGCGGAGGGAACTCGACTTTGGTCGAACGTGAAGACAGCTCTCGAGGAAATCGCCAGCGGTTGCTCGATCCGGGTGATCGCCCAACGTCTGCATCGCGCTTTCTCCACGAGTAAGTCGAGAGGTAGCCCGCCATGGCGGGCGCGCGCAGTATCGAGCCAGCGAAGCCGATCAACCGGCCTGGGAGTCAGCCCTGCGGCCTAAGCCGTGTCTGCTGGCTACTCACTGCAAGCTACAAGGGATCGTTGCGAGTAAACTCGATCCAGGACTGAGTCGCAAGAACAAATTTCCGGAGGGTTGAAGTAGCACTTCCGGACGACAAGAGCCTGCGCGTGTCTCACGAAACGATATATCGCAGCCTGTTCCTACAAGCACGCGGGGCGCTCGAAATCTGGACTCGATTCGCCATCCGATTGGCAACGTCTTGAACGAAGGCGTTCGCCGTGATGTGGTCGCGCTTGCCACACTTGAACGACGGCACAATCTTTGTATCGGCATCAATCGCACAGAACGTCCAAACGTCGCCTAGCTGCTGGTCATCTTCCGGCCGGACGTTCTTTTGCTTCTTGCCGATGAATCCCCATACTTCGTCAAACTGCAATTGCTGGCAGGAGAGATTCCGCATCTTTTGGTCTAGGACTCGCGCGCAACCCTGTCCAACGCGCACGCCTAGATTCATAATCGTATTGCGGTTGACGCCCGTAATGCGCTCAATCTGGCGGATTCCAGAACCTTCCGCCAGTGCGCTTATCACCGCGATTTGCTTGTCTTTGGCTAGGACGGTTGGCATATCCGTTCTCCCTATGCCAATTACTGTACCCCAATAATTAGGACTTGTCAAGTGGTATTTCCGTGGTACAGTATTGCTCTTATGAAGAGTATCGCTGTTTTCTGGCTCTTTGCCACATGGGTTGTCCCTTGTAGTTCTCAACAAACCGTGCCCCCACAGAGCAGGGAAGCCCAACAGCAAAATGCCCACAAAAATCAGAACAAACCCGAAGGCAAGGCAGCCGACCCCCAGCAATCCCAACAGAATCCGCGTCTTGGCGCAGAGAAAAGCGAAGCCCAAAAGCCCCCCCCCACAGATGCCCCCAACAAAGAACGCGACAGGAATGATAGCCATAATCAAGATTACGTGAATATCGTCACACCAGAAAAACCTGTTGATCGCATCGAATGGGTTATCAGATCCATCGAATTGTTTTTCGAGAGCATATTGGCTTTTACTGCGCTCTCGGGAATAGCAATTGCCGTCCTTACGCTGATCTCTATTGAATACCAAGCGAGAGAAACCGCTAGGTCTGCAAAAGCCACTGAAACTCAGGCGGCCGCTTTTGTAAGTAGTGAGCGCGCTTGGATTATCGCCGAATTGATGATCTTCGACGCCTACCGAGACAAAGAGGGCAACTGGTTTCACCTTGACCATGCCCGGTTCGACATGGATGATGTTTTTAATGACGCACATCTTTATTATTTTCTGCGGCTTACGAACATGGGACGGACTCCAGCAACGATTCTCGGGTTTCGATGGTTTCATACCCGTCTCGCTGAAAATGTAAGAGATTTGCCGGGAGACCCATCTAGCGATTACGCGGAGTTTCAGGCGCTTGACCATCCGCTCGGTGGCGGACAGTCCTACGACTTCCCAGAGTGCCTCATCAGAGCCGGCGCTTTCATTCTCAACAAAGCAGAAAGGCTCAAAAGTAAGCAAACTGATGTTTTCCACGGGTGGGTGGAATATCAACACATCTTTAACGATAGAGAATTCCAGCAAGCTGATTTTCGGTACGTGTACTCCCCTCAAAAAGAACAGCTTGTTCGGGCACGCCACAACCCAGAGAAACAGCAGACAAATCCAAATTAAGACACCACCCCACTCCCGCCTTTCTTGACCACACCGCCCCCCTAGCCTAAACTACTCGTTTCGTTTAGTCCGCCAAGCGGACCCAGGAGCCCGCGTTGCCGAAACGCACCTTTCAACCACACGTGCGCGCCCGTCACAAAAAGCACGGTTTCCGCGCTCGCATGAAATCCAAGGGTGGCAAAACAGTTCTTGCTCGACGCCGCAAAAAGGGACGTCACAACCTCACGCGCGTCTGATCCCGCGCGCCTCGATTACCCGCGGGCCTGCCGCATCGTGCGGCGCGCTGATTTCGACGCGGTGTACCGCGAGGGGCGCCGCCGCGCCAGTCCTTCTTTCGTCGTTTTCTCACGCCCCAATGGCCGCGCGATCAGCCGCTTCGGCCTGAGCGTCAAGCGCGCTCTCGGCGGCGCTGTCAGACGCAATCGCATTCGCCGGCGCATCCGCGAAATTTTGCGCCTGCATCGCCAGGAGATCGCGCCCGGCTGGGACATCGTCATCCACCCGCGCGCTCAGGTGGCCACATCAAATTTCGCGGCAATCGCAATCGAGCTTTTAGGCAATATGCCAAAATCAAAAAAGCAATGAACACCAAATTCACTCCGCGCCACGATGTCGCGCCACAAACTCCCACCGCTACATCCTGGCTCCTCATCTTCGCCATCCACGCCTACCGCCTCACCCTCGCCCCTTTCCTCGGCGGCAATTGCAAATTTCATCCCTCCTGCTCCCATTACGCCGAGCAAGCCATTCAAATCCACGGCCCAAAACGCGGCACGTGGCTGGCTCTCAAGCGTCTCCTTCGCTGCCGCCCCTTCACCCAAGGCGGCCATGATCCCGTACCCGATCCGGAAGAATTCCAAAATTTCCACCAGCACGCGTTGCACGGACAGGAGCACTCTAGATGAAAGAGCCGTCCGATCAGCAGCGCGTCCTGATCGCTTTCGCGCTGATGCTCCTGATCCTTTTCGGCTGGAGCAAATTTTTCAAGCCCGCTCCGCCGCCCCCGGCACCAAAGCAGGCCCAATCGCAATCCGCTCCCGCCGCCACCGCCACCGGCGCGAATCCATCCGCCGCGATTCCAACGTCCGTCACGCCCGCCGTCGAAACCACCATCCCCGTCCCGCCCGGCGGCCTGCAAGCCGGCGAAGAGCAAATCACCATCATCGAAAGCTCTCTCTACCGCGTCGAGCTCACCAATCGCGGCGGCGTAGTCCGCAGTTGGAAGCTAAAAAAATATCTCAACGATGAAAAGCCCCCGCAGCCGCTCGAGCTCGTGGACATCCCCGCCGCCCAGCAATTCGGCGCCTGGCCGCTTTCATTCGCACTCGAAGATTCCGCCGCCGAGCTAAAAGCCAATACTTCGCTCTATCAACTCGACGCCCCCGCGCACACCGGCGACACCATCCACGCTCCCGCGGAAATCAATCTTCACTGGAGCGACGGCCACCTCGATTTCGTCAAACATCTCAAATTCGACGACTCCTACATCCTCCAAATCAGCGCCACCGCCAGCATCAACGGCAATCTTCTCCCCGCCGCCATCGGCTGGCGCGGCGGCTTCGGCGATATCGGCGTCGCCCAGCAATCTCAAGGCGTGGGCGTCTTCTACAATGAAAACGGCAAGCTCAATATCCTGCCTCTCAAAAAATTAGGCACTCCCGATCACCAGGAAATTCGCGCCTCGCAACCCGGAAACTTCGCCTACGTCGGCATCGAAGATCAATTCTTCACCGCTGCGTTTATTCCCAATTCCGGCACTCTCAATCTATGGCACTGGGTGCAGCAGCACGAATTCGACGACAACGGCAAGCCCGGCCAGGAGCCCGAAGTCGAAATGGCCGCGGGCTCCGCTGTTCCGCAAGCGCTCAATATGCGCGCCTACGTCGGCCCCAAAGATATCCACACCCTCGCCACCGTTCGCCCGCCGCTCGATGATCTCGTGCAGCTCGGCTGGCTCGGCATCATCGCCAAGCCCCTCCTCGAAATTCTTCAATGGACGCACAAATACATCCCCGACTGGGGCTGGGCCATCGTCGTCCTCACCCTCGTCATCAACATGCTTCTCTTCCCCCTCAAAGTGAAAAACTGGCGCTCCATGAAAAATATGCAGCGCGTCGGCCCCGAGGTCAAAATCATCCAGGATCGCTACAAAAAATATTCCTTCAACGATCCCCGCAAGCGAAAAATGAACGAAGAAATCATGGCCATCTACAATCGCGAGGGCATCAATCCTCTCGGCAGTTGCCTCCCGATGCTCGTGCAGATGCCCTTTCTCTTCGCTTTCTACCGCATGCTTTCCGGCACCATCGAATTGCGTCACGCTCCCTGGGGCGGCTCGTGGATTCACGATCTCTCCGTCCATGATCCCTATTACATTCTCCCCATCGTCATGACCGTCACCATGTTCGTCATGCAGAAAATGACGCCCATGCCCGCCACCGATCAGGCGCAGCAAAAAATGATGCAGTACATGCCCTTATTTTTCGGCTTTATCTTTTTCCGCTTGTCAGCGGGCTTGAATCTCTATTATTTTGCGACCAACCTGGTGGGCATCGTGCAGCAGTATTACTTGGTCAAAACGGATCCGCTAACCAAAGCCAAATCTCCACCCAACAACAATAAAAAATGAGCGATCGTCCGAATACAGGTCCGAACGCAGAAAAGCAGCGTGCTTATATGTCTATGAAATCGCCGTTCGTCCATGATGGAAAACTCGACCGCGACGCCGCGGTCCAGGAAATCCGCCGTTATCTCGATTTACTGCTCAAGGAAACCCAGCTCGATGTCCGCTACGAAATAAAACTAGCCAAAGACGCCGCCTCCAACGATCCCCCAATCCAAATTGATTTCACCGGCCCCGACGAAGCCATCCTCATCGAACATCAAGCCGACCTTCTTCTAGCCATCGAACACATCGCCCTGCGCTGGCTCCATCTAGAACCGGAATTCTTCGATCACTTCCGCTTCGATTGCTCCGGCTTCCGCGCCCTGCGCCTGGAAGAGCTGAAACTCTCAGCAAGAGTAGCCGCCCAAAGAGTCCGCGAAACCAACGAACCCTTCCACTTCAACCCCATGCCGGCCCGCGACCGCCGCCTAATCCACCTGGAGCTAACCAACGCCCAAGGCGTAAGAACCAACAGCGAAGGCGTAGGCGAGCGCCGCCACCTGGTAATCTATTCCACAGCCAAGCCCCCCAAGCGCTAATCGCTTCCGCGAGTTTGCGGCACCTGCATTTGCTCTGCCTTTCTATCGCTCTGCTTACTTCGTTTGCGCCGGTTTATTTTCTCCGCCGTAGGGGCGGGGCTTGCTCCGCCCGCGGGCGTAACACCTGCGAAAACCTCAACCATTCATCTCCGCACAACCCGCCTCTGATTTGAAATCTGAAATTTCAAATTTGAAATTTCTTCTCCCCGCCCCCCCATCACTTCAACAACTGCAAAACCCCCTGCTGCGCCAAATTCGCCTGCGCCAAAGCCGAAATCCCCGACTGGCTCAATATCGAAAACTGCGCCAAGTTCGCCGCCTGCTGCGGAATATTCGCAGCCATAATCTGATCTTCCGCCTGCGTCAAATTCTGCACCTGCACCGTCTCCACGGTACTCTCCGATTTCAACCGGTTCACCACTCCGCCCATGATTCCCCGCTGATTCGCCACCGAATCAACCGCCGCATCAAGCAACCCGAGCATCGCCTGCGCATCATCCGCCGTCAAAAGCGTATTGGTACCCGCCGTCAATCCCAGCGTCGTCGTCGAAAGCGTGTTCGTTGACACTCCAATCGTGCTGCTCGTCACCGCATCGCTCAAAAATATATTGATTCGATTGCTCGTAAACACCGAGGCGCCGTTGTACGTTGTCGCGCTTCCAATGCTGTCAATCTCCCGCTCGATCTGCGCAAACTCCGCCTGCAAAGAAATCCGTTGCGCATCAGACACCGTCCCCGTCGCAGCTTCCGTCGCCAAAGTAATCGCCCGGTTCAAAAGCGTGGTCACCTGCGCCAACGCTCCATCCGCCACCTGCAGCAATCCCACTCCCGCAGCCGCATTCGCCGAAGATTGCGTCAACGCCGTCACGTTCGCCTGCAATCCATTCGCGATCGCCAATCCCGCCGCGTCGTCCGCCCCAGAATTAATCCGCGACCCCGACGCCAGTTGAAACAATGTCTTTTGCAATTGGCCCTGCGTGATTTGCAACTGGCTCTGCGCTTCCATCGCCGGCAAATTATTTAAAACGCTGAACGACATCGTCTAGCCTCATTCCGCCCGCACGCGCGCGCAACTACAACCGAGCAATACACCAATGCACAGCGACAAAAGGGTGTCTCCGCCTAGGCGGACGCCGCTGTTGCGCGCTCGCCCTGACGCAGGAAGAGCGGAGTTCTTGACTCCCCCCAGTTCGTCGCACGGCCATAAACGTCCGCGCTCGCCGCGCCCAGCCAGATCAATTCTTTTTCTCAGTCCCCCATTTCATCGGCCCCCAACCCCAACGACTTTACATCCCCCAAGCAATTTTGTTGCCGCCGCATGCAGCAGGGTGCCCCATGCGCCGCCGTCGCGCGTGGGGTCTTTGACTTCCAGTCCAGCGAAAATAAATCCGCAGCAAAGTCGCCTTCAGCAGCGCCCCGTCGGGTCGCCTCAAGTAGCGCCGGCGTCCCTGTTTACCCTGAGCTTCGAAGGGCCGGCGTCTTACGAGCGCAAGTAAACGCCAGAGCCGCGATCGTCGTCGGCCCGCATCTGCAAGTAGGTGTATTAAGTGAGAGAGAAGCGCTGGGCGCGCTCCGAAAAACGCTCGTCAATTTGAAATGCGCTTCACCGCAGGGAGTCCAGCGAAATCAAACCCACACGCAAAGTCGCCGTTAGCCGCGCGCCTTTCTTCGCCTCTAATCTGAAATCTGAAATTTCAAATTTGAAATCTCTTCACGCCTCTAATCCGAAATTCCCCCCCATCACTCCCCAACCTCCACCACAACTCCGCGCTTCCCCACGTTGAAGCATTTCGTCCCCCCAATCACGTCCTCTCGCCCCGCACACTCATGTATATGCCCGCAAAATAAATATTCCGGCCGCTCCCGCTCCACCCATTCCCGCAAATTCGCGCTCCCCGCATGTTTCCCCGCCGCAAATTCATCCAGTCGCGTCCCAAACGGCGGCACATGCGCCACCAAATAAACCCGCGTCAATCCATCAAACTCCCCCAACGCCTCCGCAATCTCAAATTCCGTATACTCCCCAGGCGTCTTAAACGGCGTGATGTTGCTGTACCCCAATCCCGCCCACGAAGTCCCGCCCAACTTCCGAACCGTCCGGTGAAAATTCACAAATCCAAACCGCTCGCAAAATTCCCCAATCTCCGCGTGCGTCTCATGATTTCCCGGCAGCACCCAAACCTTATCCCCCAAAGGCGCCAAAATTTCCCCGCACCGTTCCAACCCGCTCCCAAAAGTAGAAAGGTCCCCATTAGCAATATAAATGTCCGCAGGCGCCCCCACGATCTCCTCCAAAGCCCCCGCATCCCCATGAATGTCGCTAAACACCACAACTTTCATAATCCGCTCCGCCTCCGCCGCCCCCGCCCTAGAGCGCCCACCCAACTCCCCAACTCTACAAAAACCCCCAAAGTAACCCCGCGCACCCAGCTACCCGTAACGCCGGCTGCCAGCCGGCGTCTGTCCCCAACAAACTCCTTCGCGTAGCCCATCCACCGCAATTTCTTTTCTTCGCCTTTTGCTTTTTGCCTTAGCCGTTCATCTGAAATCTCAAATCCGAAATTTGAAATTTCTTCGTCCTCCGTCCTCCGCCCTTCCTTGCCCTTTCTCTTCGCTCTTCACCCCAAGTCTGAAATCTAAAATGTAATCCCCAAAATCCTCTTTAGGGGGTCGGAGCTTCAGCTCCGACATAAAACCGCTCCCAGAGAAAAGGGCTTTAGCCCCTGAAGAAACTCCGACCGGCCGTGCAGATCATTTCAAAGTGAAATTTCTTCCTCCCCCCCACTCTCACTCCGCCTTCTCCTCCGTAGCCGGCATATGCGACTTCTTCATCCGCAACCCCACCGTCCCCTCCGCCCAATCCTCCTCCACCAATTTCCCCTGCGCATCAAACAACAACCGAAATCGAAACGGCGCCGGCATCCTCCTCCCCGGCTCCGAAAACCGCGAATCCCCAAATTCCACAATATGCTGCTCCCCCACCGCCCGCGAGTGCATCACCGGAAATCGCGCGAACCACAAATAAACCTGCACGTCCGGCAATTTCATCGCCGCATCCGTAAACGCATCCGCCGGCGAATCCGCCAAAAATTGAAACGTCCCCGTCCCCCCATCCCGCAAATCCATCCGCGACTGATAAATTCCCCCAGCCGTGCGAATCTTCCCGCTCCACTCCAGCAAAGAGGGCGGCGAAGGAATCGCTCCAATCAACATCGCCTCCAAATGATTCCGCTCCGCATATTCCCGTACGCGCTCCAAAGCCACATGATGCGCCCACGCGCACAACGCGATATACGCCACCAGCACATAAAATCCCGCCGCGCACCACCGCCCCCGCGAAATCGCAAATCCGCGATCCTTGATCAACGGCAAAAAGAAAATTCCCGCCAAAATCGCCGCCACCGCCAGCAAGATCCACGCATGAAACGCAAATCCGAACCACCCGCAAATCCACCACACCGCTCCCGCCGACGCATTAAATACCAGCCACATCGCCCCCGCTCGCACCGCCCCCTTCTCCCGGTCGCCAAACACCCACGCCGCCGCCTGCGGTACCAGCGCGATCCCCGTAAAAACAAAATCAATGATGAAAACAAAATCCCAAGCCACGCGCTCCGATGAAACCGGATTCCACAATCGCGTTCCATACGAAGTCGCCGCATCGAAAAGAATATGACTCGCAATCCCCGCCCCATAAATCAGAGTCAGCATCCAGAACGATGGCGCCCGCCAATTCCGCCGCCCGCAATACCACCTCGTCAACCACGCCAGCGCCAGCGCAAACACCGGCAATCCAAAAAACGAATGTGTAAATCCTCGATGCATCTTGATCGTAGCCAGCCGGTCATCGGAAAAGACCCCCGCCAAAATCACCGCCGCCGCATCCACATCCGGAAACACAGCCCCCAACACCGCCGCAAACGTAGCAATTTTCCCCTCGCGCTCGGAAAAAAATCCCTTCCCGATCAGCGCCCCGGCAATTCCATGTGTAATCGGATCCATTCGTCCTATCTGGCATTTTCTTCGTAGGGGCGCTGCGAGCCGCGCCCTCTTACGACCGTTGCGCAATATTAACGCCGTGATCGCCGACGAACCCCGATCACCCACTGACTCCGCTTCGTTTTTATTTGTGGTTTTGTTTCTTCTTGATGATCAAACAATCTCAATCAAAGGCGACCTCTTCTCCACCACGTCCCCAATCACGCTCCCCCGCACCCCATGCCGCAAAAATCCCTCCACCGCCCGATCCACAAATCGCGCATCCACCGCCGCCAATAACCCCCCCGATGTCTGCGGATCAAAAAATAAATTCCGGTAATCCTCCCCCACTCCATCCGCAAACGCCACGCACCCCTCCACAAATCCCTGATTATTCCGCAACCCTCCCGACAAAAATCCCGCCCGCGCCGCCTCCAGCGCCCCAGGCAAATATTCCACGCGCGCATGATCCAATCGCAGCGACACCTTGCTCCCAATCGCCATCTCCCGCGCATGTCCCAACAATCCAAATCCCGTAACGTCGGTCACCGCATGCACAGGCGATTCCCCGCCACCCCCCGCGTCAATCAATTCATGCAAAGCTTCCGCCGCTGCCCGATTCAAAAATGTCATAGACTCCGTAGCCCCGCGCACCACGTCCTCGCTAATCTTCCCCTGCTTCAACCCAGTAGCAATCACGCCCGTCCCAATCGCCTTAGTCAAAATCAAAGCATCCCCAGCCCGCGCCCCAACGTTCTTCCAAATCTTCCGCGGATCAATCAATCCAGTAACCGCATATCCAAATTTCAATTCCTCATCCCGAATCGAATGTCCCCCCAGAACGGTAGCCCCAGCCTCGGTGATCTTGCTCAACCCCCCGCGCAAAATCTCCTCCAGCAAATCCGGCGAAGCCCCAGGCGGAAATCCCACAATAGACAAAGCCGTAACCGGCCTCCCCCCCATCGCATAAACATCACTCAAAGCATTCGCCGCCGCCACCTGCCCAAACGCAAACGGCTCATCCACAATAGCCGTAAAAAAATCCACAGTCTGCACCATAGCCAAATCCGCAGTCAGCTGATAAATCCCAGCATCATCCGATGTCTCATACCCAACAAGCACCCGCGGATCACTCCCCCGCGGCAACTTCGACAAAACCCTCTCCAAAATACTAGGACTCAACTTAGCAGCACACCCAGCAGCCCGAGCAGTAGAGGTAAGTTTCACAGCCGCATCCATAAAAAACTCCCTATAGAAGCGCACGCGAGCGAGGCATTTGGTAGCAGCCCCCTGCTTCAGTAGCGCCGGCGTCCCTGTTTACCCTGAGCTTCGAAGGGCCGGCATCCTACGAGCGCGGGTGAAGGCCACAACCGCAATCGTCGTCGGAGCGCATCTGCGATGTCGCTCGATCATCCGCGGAAGGAGCTCTCTCTCGCCCCGTTCGGCCCCATCCGATTAGATCCACGCCCCTAGCTCACGCCTATGCAGCGAACAATCGTGCCAACGTCCCCGCCACGCGAAAGCACCAACGCGAAAGTGTAAAGGATGTGCTGGGACTGGACAATCCACGTGGAGAAGGAACATTTCAGCGCTTCGAAAAAAACGCTACGCTCACGCCGCTCCCCTCGCCGATGCAACACACAAAATTACGCGTGCCGAACTACTACCCTCTCCCCGCCGCCCTCACCGGAATCGCCACAATCCTTCCATTCGACGTCTCCGGCATCATATGGCACGTCCCCTCAAAAATCGCCCCAGCCTCAATCAACAAACACCTCGAATGGACCTCGCCCGTAACCACGCCTTTCTCATGAATCTCCACGCGATCCAGCGCCCGCACAATCCCCTTAAACTTCCCGCCAACAATCACTACCCGCGCCTCGAGCTGCCCCTCCACCTCCGCCTCATCACCTAAAATCAACATGCTCTGCGACTTCAACGACCCCTGCACCTGCGAATTTACCCGCAGAGTCCCCGAACTCTCAATGTCCCCAACCACACGTATCCCGCGCTCCAAAAACCCAGTCCACTCCTCCGTGGAATCGGTAATCTTCCGTTCCAGCCAATCCCAAGCCACTCAATCCCTCATGTACTACATATGTAACTGTTATTACTACAATCCTAGCGCTCTACCATCAACAACTCGTACAATCTCCCCAAAGCCTCGTTCTCATAATAATGGAAAATCAAATGCCCACCCGTCCCACCTACAAACGGCCTCAAGCTCACCTTCGTCCCGAACTTCTCCTCCATCAACCCCAGCATATGTTTCACGTTCGGATCATTCACATCAATGGACCCGGACTTCGCCTTCCTCTCGCTCTTGTTCGAGAGCCGCTCAATCTGCCGCACCGACACTCGCCCTTTCGCCGCCTTCTTCGCCGCCTCAATCTGCACCACTGGGTCAGTAATCGTAATCAATGCCCGCGCATGGCTAGCAGAAATCTCGCCGGCAGCAACCATCCTCTGCACCTGCGGCGCAAGCTTCAGCAAACGCAACGAGTGCGAAACCGACGCGCGATTCTTCCCCGTCCGGTCCGCAATCTGTTCTTGCGTAAATCCGAATTCGTGAAACAAGCGCTCGAACGCCATCGCTTCTTCCATCGCATTCAGATCCTCGCGCTGCAAATTTTCGATCAGCGTCATTTCCACCGCTTTTTCATCGGGAATATCGCGCACGATCGCCGGCACTTTCTGGATCTGCGCCCGCTGCGCCGCCCGCCATCGCCGTTCGCCCGCAATCAATTGATAGCGCGCACCGGTGCGCCGCACCAGAATCGGCTGGATGATTCCGCTCATCTTGATCGATTCGGTCAACTCTTCCATCTTGAATTCATCAAACTGCATTCGCGGCTGGAACGGGCTCGGATCAATCAAATCGAAATCAATCTGCACCACGGCTTCGCTACCTGGCGCCAATGTCGGCGCAGTTCCTGCCGCCGCGGCATTTGTCGGCGCGTCGACCGGACCCTCTTCCCGAATTAATGCGCTAAGCCCCCGCCCCAAAGCGTTTCGTGCCATAGGCTACAACCTCCTTGGCGAGCTGGAGATAACTCTCCGCTCCCTTACTATGGATGTCGTAAAACATCACCGGTTTACCATGACTAGGCGCCTCTGCCAACCGTACGTTCCGCGGAATTACGGTCTCGAAAACCTGCGCCCCAAAGAAGCTGCGAAGATCTGCCGCCACCTGCTTCGACAGGGTGGTCCGGTCATCGTACATCGTCAAAAGGATCCCCTCGATCGCCAGGGAAGGATTGATCGTCCGCCGCAACCGCATCAAAGTATCCAGCAGCTCCGAAACGCCCTCGAGCGCCAGGTACTCCGTCTGGATCGGCACCAACACCGAATCCGCAGCAGCTAAAGCATTTAGAGTCAACAGGTCAAGCGTCGGCGGGCAATCGAGCAGCACGTAATCATAATTCTGCTTCAGCTTATCCAACAGCGCCTTGAGCCGGTACTCGCGGTTCTCCATATTCACCAGCTCAACCGCCGCCCCCACCAGATTCCTATCCGAAGGAATCAGGTCGAGCCCCTCCACCTGCGTCTTCATCAGCACGCGTTCAACTAACTCGTCTAGAATCAGTAAGTTATAGAGTGTTCGGCGGGAAGGATCCTTGGGGAATCCCAAGGCGATGGTCATGTTGCCCTGGGGATCGCAGTCAATAACGAGGGTGCGGCGTTCTGTAGCGGCTAACGAAGCTCCGAGGTTGACAGTAGTGGTGGTCTTACCAACTCCGCCCTTCTGATTGGCAATGGCGATAACTCGCCCCAAATTTCCCCCCAAACGCCCCGAATCTAGCAGAACCTCAGCAAACTCTGCAAGCAATTATTCAAACTCTGCAAAAAATTACGACAAAACGTTACACGTGGAACGTTTTGTCGCAAATCGGCGACCCGGCCTCAGTGTAGTGTATCGGTAGCGAGTCTGAGTGCGGCCTATTCCGCCCGCTCCGCAAATTAGTGACCCAACGTGTAAAAGGGTGCCCCATGCGCCGGTGTTGCGCGTGGGGTTCTTGACTCTCCGCGGGGTCCCTCGAACCCTGGTCCCGGCACCGGCTCCGAGTAGCGGCTGTGCGAAGACCCAAACAGGAGCCCGATCCCGCCAAAGGCGACCAAATCGTGGCACAGGAGACACAAAACCGCTCAAGCCCGAAAAATCACTGTCATTTCAGGGTCGATTTAGTGCGTAAAAGACACACTTTGCCTCGTGCGTTACACGTGTAACATTTTCTCGAAACTACTTTAAGTTTCCAGCCAACCCTGCAAGCAATCTCGCCCAAGCCCCAGCACCCTAGCCCAAAATTACGACAAAACGTTCCACGTGGAACGTTTTCTCGTAATTTCAATCACGAGCCGATCCGAGGCTCCCCAATCGGGTGAGGCCGACGAAGGCCGCCGCACTTTGTAGGGCCGACCTCGCGGGCCGGCCGGTTTTTCAATATTTCGCGCTTGAACGTGGGTCTGGATGAACTGCGGGGCGCTATGGGGAATCATGCGAAATTTTACGACAAAACGTTCCACGTGGAACGTTTTCTCGCAATTTCGGCGCGGCTGCCGCACTCGTCGCCCGCCGCCGAAAAACGATGCGTGGTGCGTAGGGAGTCGGCTTCGCGGTGCCCTGAAGGATTTGTTCCGCTCTCTGGGACAATCGCTGAGGAATTTTTCGGCAAAACGTTACACGTGGAACGTTTTGTCGTAAATCAGCGGCTGCCGATCACGATCAATCGCTGCTTTGAACGAGGAATCACGAAGGAAGGTTGCCACGTCCAGCCTTTAGCTCGCTCCAACGCTGCCTTGCCATCCGGACCGGTCCAAACCATCACGCGGCCGCCCGGCTCGATCACCGTCCCGGCCCATTCCAGAAATTCCGTGAACTGGCCCAGCGCCCTGGCGGTCACGAAATCGAATCCCGGCTCCGGCCGGCGCACATCTTCATAACGGCGCTGAATGATCTCGACGTCCTTCATCTCCAGCGCGCGCGCGGCCTCGGCCAGGAACGCGCATTTCTTCGCGTTCGGCTCGATGAGCGTGAGCTGCAGCCCATCGAGGTAGATCCGCAACGGAAGCCCCGGAAATCCCGCACCACTGCCAACGTCGGCGAGCCGACCTCGCATATTCGCCACAGCTTTTGTCGCGAGAAGGCTCTCAGCGAAGTGCGTTCGCACGATTTCCTCGGGAGAATCGATCGCCGTCAACGAGATTCTTCGATTCCATCGCAACAGCAGTTCGATGTAAATGCGGATCTGTTCGCACAATCGGTCGGAGACCGCAAGCTCGAACGATTCGAGCACAGCGCGAATTTGTTTCGGTGAGATGGAATTTGGATCGGGACTCGTCATCTCGTTCGCAACATCAAGGCCATCGCGCGAGACATGCCGCGCATGAAGCGGCGGCTCGGCGCGCGCTCACGGATTTGGATCTGCGCTGGCGTTTGCCGGAATCGTTTCGGCTTCTGGGAGCTCGCGAACTGCCAGCAGCCGCGGAGCGAGCAGGCCCACGGAAAGATCCGCTACGAAGTGCGCGGCCATGGTTGGAATCAGGCTACCCGTCCAGGCGCGGACCAGAGAGAAAATTGCGCCGGCAAAAAACGTGACGATGAGTCCACGACGGCCCTGATAGAGATGCGCGAGGGAGAAAAAAATCGCAGCGCCAAGAACCGCGACCACGATCGAACCGTTCGAAATATTGTGGAACAATCGTTGAATGAAACCGCGGTAGATAATTTCTTCGCACAGCGCGACCGTCGTGACCAACGCAAAAAACGCCAATCGCTCCGGAGCGTTTTGCGGCATGAGCTTGAGCGTGAGCGCGCGCATGAATCCTTGCTTGTCGCTGGGAAGCGACGCGAGGCGGCGAATGCTGGCGGCCTGATTCAGAGTGATGAGCGCGGAAAGCGCGACACCGATCGTTACGGTGAGCCAGGGCGACGGAATGGCGAGGCCCAGATCGGCGAGATGATAGCCATGCGCCATCGCGCGCCAGAGAATGATGCCGGTGGCGAGCCACTGAAATGCGATGGTCGAAGCGTAGAGCGCGATGCGATCGACGCTCGTCAGTGACGGCCGGCGCATGAGCGCGCGCACGCGAACGGCGCCGCGCCAAGGAACGACGATGGCGAGAACGATGAGGATGAGCGCGAATTCCCACGGCAGCGTCGCTGGAAACAAACGAGTCATCATGCTGGAATGATAAGACCACGAAGTACGCTGCGATTCAAGCGCGATGGAGTTGACAGCGGCGGCGGTGTGCGCTTATCGTGCGTTTTCGCGCGCGGCGGAGGATTTTGCGGCGGGCGCGGCTCGAGCGGGTGAACATGCTCGGGAATGATGGCGGGAGCGCATGAAAATACTGGTGATTGGCGGGGGCGGACGCGAGCACGCGCTGGTTTGGAAATTGAAGCAGAGCGCGGGAGTGGAGAAGATCTGGTGCGCGCCGGGGAATGGCGGGATCGCGAACGACGCGGAGTGTGTTTCTATAAACACATCCTCACTTACTGATATGGTTAATCTTGTGGAGCGATTGAAGCCGGATCTAACGGTGATTGGGCCGGAGTTGCCCCTGGTTTTGGGGTTGGCGAATGAATTGCGGCTCCGGGAATTTGCGGTGGTGGGTCCGGGGCGGGAGGCGGCGCAGCTCGAGGGCAGCAAGGTTTACGCGAAGGAATTTTTGGCGCGGCACCGGATTCCTACGGCGAAAGTTTACGGCGTGTTTGACTCGGCGGCGGAGGCCAGGGCGGGGCTGGATCGCGTGGAGTGGCCGTTGGTGATCAAGGCGGATGGGCTTTGTGCTGGCAAGGGAGTGTTGGTTACGAGCTCGCGGGCGGAGGCTGAAGAATTTATCGAGCGGGCGATGGTGCGCGGGAAATTTGGGGAGGCTGGGCGGAGATTGTTGTTCGAGGAAGGATTGCGCGGCGTCGAGCTCTCTTACATTGTGTTGACGGATGGGGTGCGAGTGATTGCGATGGCGCCGGCGCGGGATTATAAGCGGGCTTTTGATGATGATCAGGGGCCGAATACAGGGGGAATGGGAGCTTATTCGGATGATAGTTTGCTGCCGCGGGAGTTGGAGGAACGGATAAATAGGGATGTCGTCCAGCCGACAATTGATGGATTGCGGGCGGATTCGCTTGATTATCGGGGGTTTTTGTATTTTGGGTTGATGATTACGGAGGAAGGACCGAAAGTTTTGGAGTACAACTGCCGGCTTGGGGATCCGGAGACGCAGGCGATAGTTTTGCGGGCGGATTTTGATTGGGCGGAATTTTTGTTGGCTGCGGCGCGGGGGGATTTGGGATCGCGAGTGGCGAAATGGAAAGTTGGGGCTAGTTGTTACGTGGTTTTGGCGGCGGGTGGGTATCCGGAAAGGCCGGTGCTTGGTGGCGAGATTTTTGGATTGGATCGGGTGCGTGGGAATGCGGATATGGTGGTGTTTCATTCGGGTACGCGGGTTGCGGATGGGAAATACTACGTTAGTGGTGGTCGCGTGCTCGGGGTTGGGGCGTTTGGCGTAAGTGTCGGCGCGGCAAGGAGTTTGTGCTACGACTGTATTAGTAATATTAAGTCCTACTGTTGTCGTGTTCGGGGCGATGTTGGGCGGGTTGCGCAGGGTGCGGTTGTCGAGGCGGGGCGAGGGTAAGTGGGAGTTGGTCGCGGAGGGTTGACGCTGAGAAATTTGCGCGTTGAGCTGACGAGAATGGAATTTGCTTGACGCTGGAATTGGTTCCAGGGTTTACGCTGATTGTGTGAGATCAGAACGTTCAGCTGCGCGGGGTTTGTATTCCGGGGAATTGGCGCGGTTGGCTGGGGTTAGTGCGGATACTTTGCGGTATTACGAGCGGCGCGGGCTTTTGGCGCGGGCGCCGCGGTCGTTGTCGGGGTACCGGTTATTTCCTGCCGAAGCACTTGTGCGCGTGCGGTTGATTCGCGGCGCGCTCTCCATTGGATTTTCTGTGAATGAATTGGCGGCGATTCTTCGCGAACGCGATGGAGGCGGCGCGCCGTGCCAGCGTGTGCGGCGGCTCGCCGGCGAAAAGTTGGTGGAGCTCGAGGCGCGGTTGCGGGAGCTGCAATCGTGGCGGGGCGTATTGCGGCAAACGATTGCTGCGTGGGACCGCGTGTTGACGAAGACTCCACGGGGACATCGGGCCGGGTTGCTGGAGGCTTTTGTTGTAGCTCACCCTGCGCGCGGGAGGCGGGGCGTTCGAGTGGACAGGTTGATGCGGGGCGATCGCAAACAGGAGAAACGGCGATGAGAAAAATGGTGTGGGTGGCGGCGGTCGTTTTAGGCGTCTCGTTCACGGTAATGGGCGGGCAGCAAAGCTCGGATGAACGGAAAGACAAGCCGCAGAAGTCCGCGGCGGTATGTCCGATGCATGACGCACATACGAAAATGAACGAGCGGGGCGAAAGAGGAATGGGATTTTCGCAGACGGCTACGGCACATCACTTTTTTTTGAAGCCGGACGGCGGCGCAATTCAGGTGGAGGTTCGCGACGCGGCGGATATCACCAATCGGGACAACATCCGGATGCACTTGACGCATATTGCGCACGCGTTTGCGAGCGGAGATTTCGATATTCCGATGTTTGTGCATGACGGGGTGCCGCCGGGAGTTGTGGAAATGAAGCAGTGGCGGGAGAAGATTCGGTATTTGTTTGAGGAGACGGAGGCGGGTGGGCGGGTGGTGATTTCCACGGGGGACAAGGATGCGCTTGCGGCGATTCATAAGTTTTTGCGGTTTCAGATTGAGGAGCATGCGACTGGGGATTTGATGGAGGTCAAGTAGTTCAGACGAAAGGCAATTTCGAATTTGAAATTTCAGATTTCAAAAGAAGAGCCGGCGGATGGGCGCGGGTCGCAGAGCTCCTACGGGTGATTCGAAGATGGCCGAATGAAGAACATTTGCGCCGGCAGTTGGAGGATTTAAGGCAATTTCAAATTTGAGATTTCAGATTTCAAAAGAAGAGCGGCAAGAAAAACGACCGCAGGAGAGCGGGGCTTCGAAGCTCGGGGTAATTCTTCGAAGCTGAGGTAAATGGGCGGAGGAAAGCGGAGAAAGAGAAGAGTGGCGGGAAAGAGAGCGGGCGAAAATGCCGGGCCGAAAGTGGCCGGCGTGCGGATTCGTTTGATTATTTGCGGTATTGATTGAGGAGCGTTTGGAAGCGGGGGTCTTTGCTTAGAGATTTGAATTGGGGGTTGGCGTCGATGGCGGGGAAGTCGCGGTAGCCGTTTTTTAGGCTGATTTTTAGTTCGTCCAGGGCTTTGTCATTTTGGTTTAGGCCGGCGTAAGCGAAGCTGAGCTGGATGGCGACAACTGGATCGGCGTGGCGGGAGGATTCGGATTTGAGAAGGATGGGTATGGCGCGGTTGAAGTCTCCCTGGGCGATGTAAATTTGCGCGATTCCAAAATCAGCGGTTGTTGAGCTGGGCATCAGAACACGAGCTTGTTCGAAGGCGGCGGTGGCTTCCTGGTAGCGGCCCTGCATGAGCAGTGCGCGGCCGAGGTGATAGTAGGCGCGCATGGAAGTAGATTCCAAACGAATGGATTCGCGGGCGGCTTTTTCTGCGCCGGTGGAGTCGGGCGGTTGTTGATAGGCGAGAGCCCAGGAGAGCAAGTCCCAGGCGTCGGCGTTATCGGGCTCGAGACGAGTGGCTTCGCGACCCTCTTCGGCAGCGTGGACGTAGTCGTACTGGTTTCCGTAGACGTTGGCCATGGCGGTGTGGCCTTCCGCCAGTTGGGGATCGAGAGAAATTGCTTTGCGGGCCAGTTCCTCGGAGCGGCGGTCTTCTGCAGGGTCATGATCAATATTTCTGAAATAGTAGCTCTCGGTCAGGGACAGGCCGGCGAGGGCGGGGGCGTAATTCGCGTCGGAACGTAGAGCGTCTTCGAAATTCTTGCGAGCGGCTTCGAGTTTGCCGCGGTCATCTATGTAGGCCAGCAGGGCGCGGCCACGCAGGTAGGCGTCATAGGCCTGAGGATTCTGGGTGTCGCGATGCTGGATGGCGCTTTGTTCCTGGGGAGTGAGACGAAGATTGAGGGCCTGGGCAATTTTCAGCGCGGTCTGTTCCTGGAGAGAAAAAACGTCGCTGGAATTTCCAGTGAAGTCGTCGGCCCAGACCTGGAAGGCGGAATTGGAATCGATGAGTTGGACGTTGATGCGGACCTGGTTTCCGGCCTTGCGAACGCTGCCCTCGAGCAAATAGCGAACACCGAGTTGCTTGCTCAGTTCGGCGGCATTTTTCTGCGTGCCCTTCAGCGCCGCTACGGAAGAATGCGAAGCGACGTCAATTCCCTGGATTTTTGAGAGCTTGGTGGTGATTTCGTCGGTCATGCCATCGCTGAAATAGCTACTGTCGGGATCGGAGCTGAGATTTTGCAGAGGAAGGACGGCGATGGAGGGCTTGGCGATGGAGACGGCGGAAGGGGTTGCGCGATGGCGCTGAACCCAAATGGCGCCGGCGATTCCGAGAAGGGCGAGGAGAGCGATGAGGGCCAGCGAGAACCGGCGGATGGATTGTGTTTTGGGCGTGGCTTCGGAGGCGGCGGCCGGGTTGCGGGTGGAATCGGACTCGCGCTTGAGGCGTTTTAGATCCGCGCGAAGCTCGGCGGCGGATTGATAGCGGAGGGATTTGTCTTTCTCGAGAGCTTTGTTGATGACTTCCTCGAGGCGTTGCGAAATATCCGGATTCAGGCGCACGGGAGGGACCGGCGCGCGGTTCAAGATGGATTCGGTGATGACCGCGGAAGTTTCGCCGCGAAATGGGAGCGTGCCCGTGGCCATTTCGTAGAGGACGCCGCCGAAGGAAAATAAATCGGTGCGCGCGTCGAGGGGCTTGGCGCGCAACTGTTCGGGAGACATGTAGGCGATGGTTCCGAGGGCGGTGCCTGGACTGGTGAGGTGCTCGACGCTGACGTCCGCGGGCGAGTGCATGGGAAGAGTGTCTTGCGAGGCTGGAATGTTGGGCTTGGCGATTACTTTTGCGAGGCCGAAATCGAGGATTTTGGCGTGGCCGCGCGCGGTGACGAAAATGTTGGCCGGCTTGATGTCGCGGTGGACGATGTTTTGGGAGTGCGCGGCGTCGAGACCGTCGGCGATTTGGATGCCGAGATCGAGGATGGTTTCCATTTCCATGGGGCGGCCGGCGATGCGGTGCTTGAGAGTGGTGCCGTCGAGATACTCCATGACGATGTAGGCTTTGGCGTCTTCTTCGCCGATGTCGTAAATGGTGCAGATATTGGGATGATTGAGAGCGGAAGCGGCCTTGGCTTCGCGCTTGAAGCGTTCGAGGGCTTGCGCGTCGTGGGAGAGATCGTCGGGGAGAAATTTGAGAGCGACGGCGCGATCGAGGCGAGTGTCCTGGGCTTTGTAAACGACACCCATGCCGCCGCCACCGAGTTTTTCGAGGATGCGGTAGTGAGAGATGGTGCGGCCGATGAGGGGCTGGGGGTCGGGCATTGGGGGGAGTTTAAGGTGGGGGGTTAGGGGGAGTCAAATTTCGAGATATGAGCGGCGTGACGGGGGGCGAAGGAAATGCCCATCGCTGAAGCGCGGCGGGGGTGTTGGCGCGATTGTGCTTGTGCCACCTTGAATGGTGGCGCTACATAACGCCGCGGATTTGTTGCGACGGATGGGAAGTTCCGGGGCAATTTTTTTTGGGTGCTGGTTGGCCTACTTGATTCTGGTTGGGGCGCGTCCTAACATTGGCGGCTTGTTTTGGGGCGAAAGGCAGCTTGAAATTTGAGATTGTTGGGATCCTGCCGGTCGACGAGGCCGTCGAACACGTGGCCGACGTTTTCGCGGGGGTTACGCCCGCGGGCGGAGCTAGCCCCGCCCCTACGGCGGAGAAAATCAACGAACGCGGAGGGAAGGCGACACAACCATCTGAGATTTCAGATTTAAGATTACGGAAAAACGAGATTGGTGAGATTTCAGATTTTTGATTCGGGGATAAACGGGACGGGCTAGGACGTAAGTGAACACTACCTTTGGAGGATTTGTGATTGGGATCATTATGGGGTCGGATACGGATTTGCCTGTGATGTCTGAGGCTGGGAAAATTTTGGAGAAATTTGGGGTGGGGTATGAGATGGAAGTGATATCTGCGCACCGGGCGCCTGGGCGGACGCATGAGTATGCTTCTACGGCGGTGGCGCGTGGGTTGAAGGCGATTATTGTTGGGGCTGGTGGGGCGGCGCATTTGGCTGGGGTGGTGGCTTCGTTGACTACCTTGCCTGTGATTGGGGTGCCGATGGCTACTACGGTTTTGAATGGGATGGATTCGCTTCTGGCGATTGTGCAGATGCCGGCGGGGATTCCTGTGGCTACGATGGCGATTGATAAGGCTGGGGCTGTGAATGCGGCGATTTTTGCTTTGCAGATTTTGGGGCTTTCGGATGCTGGGGTGGCGGAGAAATTGGTGGGGCATAAGAGGGAGTTGGCGGCTGGGGTGGCGGAGAAGAATCGGAGGTTGCAGGAGTCGTTGGGGAAGCGCGGGGGGTAGGGTTCGGCGGGGATCCATTTTAAATTATGGGGCGTTGGGGTTTTTTTGTGGGGCGGAGCTTTGGGAATTTGGGGTTTAGATGAAAGGCGGGGAGAAAAGCGGAGAGAGAAGCGGAGAGAGAAAAATTACCGCACCCTTCGGCTTTGCTCAAGGCGAGGAGACGCAGAGGGTGCGGAGATAAGAGGAAGAAATTTCAGATTTCAGATGAACGGCTAAGGCAGAAAGCGAAGTCGAAGAAAAGAATTGCGGTTGATGGGCTACGTCTCGGAGTTTGTTGGGGACAGACGCCGGCTGGCAGCCCTTCCTGCGTCAGGACGAGCCGGCGTTACGGGTGGTTGGGCGCGCGGCGCTAGTTTGGGGGTTTTTGTAGGGTTGGGGCGTTGGGTGGGCGTTCTAGGGTCGGGGCGTCCGGGGGGCGGTCGGATTTTTCGTTGGGGTCTTTGGGTTCTGGGGGTGGGGGGATTAGCCATTGGAAATTGTTGGTTTGGGGGATAACTGCCATTTGAATTTTGTTGGGGGTGGCGATTTGTTCGATTGCGGCGCGGAGGAATGGTAGGCCTTGGGCTAGTGGTTGATTGCTGGTTTCGGCGTGGAGGATGGCGTCGGCGCCTGCGGCTAGATCGGGGCTGGAGTCGCGGAGTTTTTCCAGGCGAGGGTCGTGGGCGAGAAGGAGATCGCGTAACGGGGTTTGATTGTCGTCGGAGGGGTAGTGGAATTCTAGGATGGTGCGGGGATCCTTTTTTTCTGGCGGGTAAAATTGGGTGTAACGGGGGCGGAGGACGCGCGTTTGCCAGTAATCGCCGCGCTCGGGCTCCTGATGGATTGTGTAATTTAGTTGCCAGACTTCGGGGCCGTAGCCTGGGGCGTAATCGGCTAGGATTAGTTCGGTGAGCGGCTCGTTGGCGCTGAGATTCAGGTGATTGTGGAGATTGGCGGCGACATCGCTTAGGCGGGAGAGAAGGCCTAGGCCGGTTTGCTCGATGTCGTTGGCGGTTTTTTCGCTGTCGGTGGGAGCGGCTAGGTGCGGGCGGCCGGCTTCGGTGCTGCGTCCGCGGATGTGGGGGAGATCGTGGGCGAGGTTGGCTAGGGTTTGACGGGAGGAGGGGGAGAGCCAGAGAGTGGCGCCGAGGAGGATGCCGGCGCGTTGGCTGGAGATGGGAACTATGGGCGGGGTTAGAGTGTCGGGCTCGATTTTATTTTCTATTGTGGCGATTACTATGGCGTCTTTGTAGACGGCGATGATTACGCGGCCGGAGGAGAGATTTACCAGGACTTCTTCGGAGGATTGGTCTTGGGATTTTGTGGGGGTGGGTAGGAGGAGGGCTAGTAGGAGGATTGCGGCTAGTTTTTGTGGGAGGGGCATTTTTTTTGGTGTGGTTATCATAATTGAATTGGGTGGGGGAGGAATCGGAGATTTCAAATTTCAGATTTGAGATTTCAGATTTGAGGCGAGGAGAAAGGCGGGGAGAGAGGCGAAGAGAAAAGCGCTACCGCAGAGACGCAGAGGCGCAGAGTTAGGAGGAGAAGGTTGGTAGAGGTTGCGACAAAGTCAAAGACGCCGGCAGGCTGCCGGCGCTACGCGTTGGCTTGCCGGCGTTACGGTGGCGGGCTGCGGCTTAGGTGGCTTGGATTGCTGTGATGGTTACGGCGTTTACTATGTCGTTTTTTGTGCAGCCTCGGCTTAGGTCGTTACTGGGTTTTTTTAGGCCTTGGAGGATGGGGCCTATGGCTTGGGCGTTTGTTGTGCGCTCTACTAGTTTGTAGGCTATGTTGCCGGAGTTCAGGTCGGGGAAGATTAGGACGTTGGCGCGGCCTGCTGTTGGGCTGCCTGGGGCTTTTTTTGCTGCGATTTCTGGGATTAGGGCGGCGTCGGCTTGGAGTTCGCCGTCGATGGCGAGATCGGGGCGGCGGGATTTTGTGATGCGGAGGGCTTCGCGGATTTTTTCTATGGTGGGGTGATTGGCGGAGCCTTTTGTGGAGAAGGAGAGCAGGGCTACGCGGGGTTCGGATTGCAGGAATTTTTTGGCGTTGTCGGCGGTGGCGATGGCGATTTCGGCTAGTTCGGGGGCGGTGGGATCGGGGATGATGCCGCAATCGGCGAAGAGTAACGCGGGGCTTTCGATGGCGGATTGCGAGAGGCTCGCGCTGCTTGCCGGGCTGCTTGTCGGGCTGCTTGCCGCGTTGCTGCGTTGCGGGAGTAGCATGAGGAAAAAGCTGGAGACGATTTTGGCGTCGGGGGCCAGGCCGATGGAGTGGATTGCGGCGCGGACCGCGTCGGCGGTGGAGTTTGCGGCGCCGCCTACTGCGCCGTCGGCGTCGTTTGCGGCTACCATTAGATTCGCGAAATAGAGCGGGGTGCGGGCGGCGGCGTGGGATTCTTCTTCGGTGGAGCCTTTGCTGCGGCGAAGATCGTGGAGGATTTGGGAGTAGGAGGCGAGGCGCGGGCTGCTGGCGGGATCCTGGAGAGCGATTCCTTTGAGATTGGCGGAAATTTCTTTTGCCACGGCTTCGATTTTTGCTGGGCGGCCGAGGAGAGTGATGGTTGCGAGGGAATCGCTGGTGATTTCTTCGGCGGCGGCGATGACGCGGGGATCTTCGCCTTCGGGGAGGACGATGCGTTTGCGAATGCTGCGGGCGCGATTTTTCAGGGTGTCGAGGAGATTCATGCGGATTCAAAGTATCATGGAATTGCGGGGATTTGAGCGCGGTTGAAAACGAGAGGTGCGGGGACATGGGAATTTTTGGCGGGATGCGATCGGTTTCGAGTTTGCGGCATGGAGGCAAGCGGGTATCGGAGATTTTGGAGGCGCACGACCGGTTTACGCGCGGGGCGGAGGGAGGAGTGCGCGCGGATTTGAGCGCGGCGAATTTGCGGCGGGGGGATTTTTCCGGGATGAATCTGGCGTATGCGAATTTCAGCGGGGCGAATCTGGAAGGGGCGAAATTTTACGAGGCGAAGATCACGTTTGCGGATTTTTCCGGGGCGAATTTGAAGGGGGCGGATTTGCGGAAGTCGGATCTGACGGAGACGAATTTTGCGGGGGCGGATTTGTCGGAGGCGCAGATTACCGGGGTGGAAATGCTGCGGGCGGATTTGAGCGGGGCGAAATTGCGCGGGGCGAATTTGACGAATGCGAATTTGCGATTGACGAACGTGAAGGGGGCGGATTTTTCCGGGGCGAAATTGACGACGACGGTGATGACGGAGACGGATTTGACGGGAGTGGATTTGAGCGGGAATGATTTGTCAACGGCGTTGATGCCGCGGGGGTGGAAGAAGTAGCTGGAGGTTGGAGGTTGGAAGCTGGAGGCTGGAGGGATTGGTGGCGGACGGGGATTCCGTCGGTGATTGGGATTGTGGCGGGGGTTGGGGTCGTCGGATGCCGATTGCTTTTTGGTTGATGGGCTTCTTTATGGAGATTGTTGGGGACAGACGCCGGCAGGCTGCCCTTCCTGCGGCAGGACGAGCCGGCGCTACGAGGCTGGGGGCGTTTCGAAATTGCTTCTTGAGGTGGTGGTG
Source organism: uncultured Acidobacteriota bacterium (assembly GCA_963838545.1). Lineage (GTDB taxonomy): Bacteria > Acidobacteriota > Terriglobia > Acidiferrales > UBA7541 > Palsa-147. The sequence continues at coordinate 84,118 of CAWIRL010000007.1, read as the reverse complement.
CTGCGGCGTCTTGTTTCTATGCCTAGGCGCTTGATTTTTTGGTTTAGGGTGCTTAGGGGGATTTGGAAGCGTTCGGCGGCTTCGGTTTGGTTCCAGTTGGTGCGTTCCAGCATGTCTACGATTACTCTGCGCTCTACCTCTTCCATGATTTGAAATAGCGAGTGCGAGGGATTGCCGCTGCGCGTGAGGCCGTCGCCGGACATGGCGGGGAGAAATTCGGCGAGCTGCAGGCGGACGCCTTTTACGATTTCGCGGGTGCGGACGGATTCGGGGAGCAGATCGACATCCATGGTTTCCTGCGTGGAGAGAACCACGGCGCGCTCGACTACGTTCTCCAGCTCGCGGACGTTGCCGGGCCATTCGTAATCCATCATCAACTTCATGGCGGAATTGGTGAACAGGCGCGGAGGCTTGGAATTTTCGGTGCGATAGCGCTCGAGGAATTTTTCGACGAGCAAGGGAATATCTTCCTTGCGATCGCGCAACGGGGGCAGCTTCAGCGAAATTACATTGAGGCGATGGAAAAGGTCCTCGCGGAAGCGGCCTTCGCGGACCATGGCGGTGAGATCTTCGTTGGAAGCGGCGAGGATGCGGACGTCGACTTTGATGGTTTCGGTGCCGCCGAGGCGCATGAACTCGCGTTCTTGAATTACGCGGAGGAGCTTGGCCTGAGTTTCGGGGCCGATGGTGCTGATTTCGTCGAAAAAGATGGTGCCTTGATCGGCGACTTCGAAGAGGCCTTTTTTGGAGGCGACAGCGCTGGTGAAAGCACCGCGAACGTGGCCGAAGAGTTGGGATTCGAGTAGATCTACCGGAATGGAGCCGGTGTTGATGGGGATGAAAGGCTTATCGGCGCGAGTGGAGGCGGAGTGAATCGCTTTGGCGATCAGTTCCTTGCCGGTGCCGCTTTCCCCATTGATGAGAACGGTGGAGCGCGAAGGCGCGACCTGAGTGACGAGGTCGAGCACGGAGAGCATTTTTTCGCTCTTGCCGATAATGCTGGGGAAATTGTAGCGCTGCTTGAAAGCGCGCTTGAGCTGGACGTTCTCCTCGCGCAGGCGGCGGCCCTCGATGGCGAGGGAGACCTGAGCGATGAGCTCATCATTGGACCAGGGCTTGGTGATGTAATCCTGTGCGCCGCTTTTGAAGGCCTGGCGGGCCATATCAATGGAGCCGAAGGCGGTGATGAGGATGATGGAAAGATAGGGATCGCGGCGGCGGATTTCGCGGAGGAGATCGAGGCCGTTGCGATCGGGAAGACTGACATCGAGAAGCAGAAGATCGAAGGGCTGATCTTCGAGGCGCGCGAGACCCGCTGCGCCGGTGTCGGCTGGAGTTACGTCGAAGCCTTCGGAAGAGAGCAGAGCTTCGAGGCCTTCGCGAATCTCGGCTTCATCGTCAACGACGAGAATCGAACCTTTACGCATGGACAGCCTTCCGCGCGACCGGGAATTCCAAACGGAAAGAGGTGCCCTTGCCCGGAGTCGAGCGTACCTCAACCTTGCCTGCGTGCTCCTTGATAATACCGTAACTTACTGAAAGTCCTAAGCCTGTTCCGCGGCCGGAGCCTTTGGTGGTGAAGAAAGGATCGAAGATGCGATTGATGTGCTCGGTGGGGATGCCGGAGCCGGTGTCTGTAACTTCGACTTCGACGGAGCCGTTGTGGGCCATGGTGCGAACTTCGAGCATGCCGCCGGAGGGCATGGCGTCGCGCGCGTTCATGAAAAGATTGAGGAAGACTTGCTGGAGGCGCGTCGTGGAACCGAGGACGGAGGGAAGCGTGTCCTGATAGGCGCGGACGACGTTGACCTGCGCGGTGCGGAAAGGGTGCTGGACGAGAGTGAGCGTGTCTTCGAGAACGGTGTTGAGGTCCACTTCGACGAGCTGGGCTGCGCCGGTGCGGGAGAAATTCAGAAGATTATTGACAATTTCGCTGGCGCGGAAAGTTTGCTTGACGATCTTCTCGATGGTTTTTTGTTTGGGATCGTCGGAAGGCATTTGCTTGGCGAGCATCTGGATGTAATTGGAGATGACGGCGAGCGGCGTATTGACTTCGTGAGCCACGCCGGCGGCGAGCAGGCCGAGCGAGGTGAGCTTTTCGGTCTGCAGCATTTGCTCTTCGAGGCTGACACGCTGGGTGATGTCGTCCAAGAGGATTAGACGGCCGATGCGAGTGCCGGTCTTGCCGACGAGCGGGGCGATGGAGACGTTGATTACCGCGCGGCGGCCGGCGGCGGTGTGCAGATGGAATTTATAAATGCCGGTGACGCGATCTTCGCTGGAGCGCGAGGAGAGCTCGGCGACGAGATCGGCGGGCAGCGCTTCATTGAGGCGGCGGCCGACGGCTTCGCTGCGCGAAATTTCGAGAAGGCGAACGAGCTGGGGATTCCAGGACTCGATGCGGTCTTCGAGATCCACGGTGAGCACGCCGATGTTGAGAGATTCGACGATATTCTCGCTGAAATCCTTGAGGCGCTCGATCTGCGTGGCTTTCTGCTCGAGCGAATTATAGAGGCGGGCATTTTCAATGGCGATGCCGACGTAATTTCCGATGGTGAGGAGGAGCTCGAGATCTTCGCTGGTGAGGTAATCGCCGTCCATGGTCTTGCCGAGGCCGATGATGCCGACGGTGCGATCGTGGCAGCGGCAGGCGAGGAAATAATTGAGGTCGAGCTGATCGAGAGTGCGGCGTACGGAATCGGATTCGGCGATGGCGGCGCGTGCGGATTCGAAGAAGAGGCAGCCGCTCTGGGCGAATTGAGGGCGGGCGGCATTGAGGAAAGTGAGATCGAGAGCGCCATCTCCAGGCACCACCGGGTGCACACCCATGGAGCGGGACATCACGAAGGCCCCGGGCTGGGAGGGGTCTTCGAGAAAGATGGCCAGGCGATCCACGAGTAAAGTTTGCGAGATGCGATCGAGAATGGAGCCGAGGAGAGGCTCGAGGCGGACTTCGTTGGTTAGGGTGACGCCGAATTCGATTAGGGTGCGGCGGTAGTCGAGGCGATCGCGGTAGAAGAAATGATCGAGGCGCACTTGCGTCCAATTGCGAACGGGCTCGAAGAGAAACGCGGCGACTACGATGGCGATGACGACGCCGGCGGGGCCGGTGGCCCAAGTGGTGTGGAAGAATTCGCCGACGAGAGCTACGGTGCCGAAATAGAGGGCTACGATGGCGGCGGTGGCGAAGGTGTAGGCGAGGCCGCGCTTGAAGATGATGTCCACGTCCATCAAGCGGTAGCGAATGATGGCGTAGCCGAAGCACAGCGGGATGAGCGCGAGAGAAAAGACGGAGAGCTTCATCCACGGCTGCGGCACGGCGCCGAAGAAATACGGAACGATATAGCAGAGGAAGAAAGGCGCAATGCCGGCGATGGTGCCGCCGGTGACCCACTTCAACTGCTGGCGCAGAATGGCGGTGGCCGAGCGGCGATAGCTGAGGCCGAAGACCAGAGCGGCGGCGAGGAAATAGAGTCCGACGTAGGCCAGCTCGACGCGATCGAGAACGATGCGCGAGCCGATGGGGGAGAAAACGTCGATCACTCCGGCGGCCACGGAAACGTGCAGCAGCAACAAAATCACGGCGGGGCTATAGACGGCGAGCAGCTTGGGCCACAGGCGGCCGCGACGTTCCGGAAAGACCAGCGCAAAGTGGACGAGCAGCGCCGGCGTGAGCAGCATGGTGACGACGTTGCCCCAATAAATTTCCCAATCGAAGATGGAAAGCTTTCCGCTGTAGTGGAAGCTGTAAAAGATGAACGATGCCAGGCAGAAGAGATAGAAATGCACGGCGCGAGGAGCGTTCCAGCGGCGGGCGAAAATGAACAGGCCAATGAAAATATAGATCAGGCCGGTGACGCGGAGATAGTTCTCGAGGGAGGAGGGATTTTCGGCGTGCGCGGTGATCAACTTGGTGTCGAAGGTGGAACCGCCGCGCTTGATGCCGTAGGTGAGCTCGGTCCATTCGCCGGCGCGGAAGAGCATTTGGGTGACTTGAGTGGAACGGCGGATATTGGCGCCACGAACGGATTCAACGTAATCGCCGGTCTTGATGCCAGCCTTCTCGGCGGGCGAGCCGGGAGCGACATACCAGGCCTGGACGCCGGAGGCGGTATCGAGCCAGGTGACGCCGTCATCGGGGACCGGGAAGGAGCGGCGCTGATCGAAATTCTTGGCTGCGAAGATAATGGCAGCGAAGGTGACGATGACCAGGGCCACCGCGCCAACGCGCATTCGCAGAGTGTCGTTCACTGACGGACCTCGGGCATAACTAGCCGAGAAGAATTGGTGCACGTGGGCTTCCAGAAGATTGGGGTGGGGGTGGTTTCTATGTGGAGGCGAATCAGGGGGTTACGGAATCTTGAAACGGGCCGGGGGGGCTGGATATGGGTTTTGGGAGACACGGTTCCAATTCCGGTACTGGGCTTTTTTGGGCCCGGGAATTTTCGGCGCGGTTTCGGGAAACGTGTTTTGCGCGCCGTTGGCGACCTTAGCTCCTGGATGCGGTTGCGGTCGCCGGATGCCCTTCGAGACTCAGGGTAAACCGGCACGGAGGCCGGCGCTACTCTCAAATTGCGGGTCGCGCGCCGTCGACGTCCTGCGATGCTGGCTTCGGCTTACGTCGTCGGATGCCGCCCGTGAAAGGGCGGCGCTACATCGGTTGCCTTCGGTGCCGGCCCTTCGAAGCTCAGGGTAAACCGGCGCTACCTAGTGCTTCGCCGCGATTCGGCGGTGGTGCTTAGAACTGGAAGCTTACGCCGCCTCGGAATGAACGGTACGACGGGACTAAGTAGACGCGGCCGTCGCGAGTTTCGAGCGGGACGTAGCCTTCGGCTAGGAGATTTCCGAAGTCGGCGGACGCTACCGGGTGTCCGGGGATGAACTTCGGGAGCGGCTGGCGAATGATCACGCTTAGGTAGGGATCAACGTTGTAAGCGGCTTCGCCGTAGGCATCCTGGCGCGAGACTACGCGGCCATCAATCCATTTGTAGCCGGCGCTGACTTCGGTGCCGAGGTGCGGAAGGCGGGCGCTGACTTTGGTTGCGACGCTCTGGCGATTGCGGGTTTCGAGCATTTCGCGGAGCGATTCGGTGGAGGAGAGATCATTGCCGGGGACCAGAGCGCCGGCCCAGGAATAAATCACGGCGGTGCTGAGGTGGTCGGTGAGCTTTTGTTCGTAAACGACGCGGGCGCCGAAGGAGCTGGAGGAGCCGGCGTCATAGGCGAAGGCATCGGAATAGAAATCCTGCAGGAAATCGGAACTGGTGACGCCGCCGCGGCCGATGACGGCGGTGTTCTTCGAGCGATCGTGGAAAATCGCGCCGGTGAGGCTGCCGGTGGAATTGAGCTTGCGAACGACGGCGATCTCCTCGTGGAGATTATCTTCGTAGACCGGGCGTCCATTGTGGAGCAGGACGGTGGGCAGCGAATCGAGATTGGCGACCGCGGCTTCGAGGACGCCGGAGGAGGGATCGGAATCCTGCCAGGGATGGCTGGCGATGGTGAAAGCGGCCATCCAACCCTGAGAAAGCTGTAGGGCGACCTGCGCGTGGGGGCGAAGGCTGGTGGTGGTGCCGCCGTAGGAGGCGATGAGCATATCCGCGCCGTAACGAGCGTGAATGCGGTCGCCGAGATCGAGGCTGCTATCTTGCGAGAGGCGCGCGCCGCGGAATGCGGGGCCGCCGGGATTCATTTGGGCCTGGCGAAGGACGAGCGTGGAAACCGGGCCAGTGTGCGGATTGCCGCTGGGGACCCATTGCGTGACCAGGCCGCCGCTGCCGGAGCCGCTTTCATAATTGAACTGCCCGGCGAAGATGATATTGCCGCGAGCGCCGGCCTCGAGATTGTAGGCAAAGGCGGTGCCGGGAGAATCGGAGATATTGGAAATCGAGCCGGGATGCAGACTGCCGCTGGCGAGTTCGAAGAGGCTGTGAGCGCGATGGCTAGGCGAGGAGCGGTCCATTCCATAGGCGCCGGAGGGGCCGGAAGGCTGGCCGGAGATGAGAACGTCGTCTTCATCCCAGCGAAGAATGGGACGCGTGGCGGCGGAAGTGCGGAGGACCCAGGTCCATTCATCGGGCGGAGTATCTTGATTGGGCGGGCGACGGAATTTTCCGAGGGAGGAAAAGACGGAGCCTAATTCGATTTGAAGCTTGGTGACGCGCTCGTCGAGTACATGGACATGTTCGGCGAGGGCCGGGAGGTAGCCGGCGAGAGTGGCGCGAATGGAATAGAAACCGGAGTCGAGGCTATCGGTGGAGAAGATGCCGCGCGCGTTGGTGAGGAGTTGAACCGGGGCTAGATTCGGCGCTTGCTCGGAGACGACGAAGACGGTGGCACCCATCTGCGGCGTGCCTTGAGGATCAACGACTACGCCCGCGATTCTACCAGCGCGCGGACCGGCAGCGTTGACCGGCGAGACGGCCAGAGCAGCGAGGATCAGCAGGCCGATTGTGCGAAACACATTCAATTTCACAGCGCGTCACCTCCTTGAATCATGAACGGCGCGAACTAAAAATGGGCCGAAATCATGGAGTGGCAGCCTTAACGGTAAACTCGGCTGTCGGGGTGATGGATTCCTTGGTGACGTTGTCGGTCACCTGAACTTCGAGTTTATATTTACCGGGAGCGAGGGATTTGAGAGCGAGAGCTTTTTCGAGAGTGAGTTCATCGCCGCGCTGGCCGGTTTGTTCGGTGCCTTCGTTGAATTTGAGGACGGACTGCTTGTCCTTCATGATGCGATATTCGATGGTGGCGTCGGGCTTGTGGGTCTTGTCGTCAACCTTGAGATTGTAGACTTGAAGGAAGACGCCGAGATTGTCGTTGGTGGCGAAGGTGGAGTCCATTTTGGGGCGGACTTTAACATCACCGAGGACGAATTGGCCAACGCCAATATCTTTTGCGGAGACGCGCTGGATTTGATCGGCGAGGATGAGCGAGCTGGAAGAGAGCTTGTCATCTTCGTAGCGCGGGACGCGGAGATTGGTGTTGATGACGCCGACGTTGCCGCTGTTGACGTCTTTGAGAACGATGCTCAAGCTATAGAGGCCGGGGCTGAGCGGAACGGCTTTTTGATAGATGGAGAAGCCTTTGAGCGATTGCTGAAGAAGCGAATTGGGAACGTCGTGAGTGATCGTATCTTCGAAGGTTTGCACTCTGCGTCCGCTGAGAGTGGTGATGCGTGCGAAGACGTTCATGGTGGCGGACTGGATGCCTTCTTTTTGCGAGAAGCTGAGCTGCTTATTGGGAATCTGGATGGAGATGGGGACGAGGATGGTGTCACTGGTGATGCGCAGGTAATCCCAGCGATAGTCGAAGGCCACCTGGTTGCGGACCAGGCGGGAGGTGACGACGGCTTCGAGATCCTTGAACTTGACCGGCGGAGCTTGCTGGATTTTGGCGTAGAGATCGAGGCGCGAAAATTCGGACTTGCTCTCGAGCTGGCCGCCTAGCGGCTGGGCCATGTGCGTGCCGTCGGTATTATTGAAGCGAGCGGTTTTGCTGGAAAGGCCCATGGATTCCATCATGGTGAGGCCGGCGCCGGGCACGTAAGTGAGCGCGTCCTTTTCGCTGGGGTCCATGGTGAGGTGATATTCGCCGGTCATGGTGGGATCGACGAATTCGATTTCTACGTTGTTGCCGATGCCTTCGAGGTAGCGGTAGCGCCAGTCCTCAAACGGGAAAGTGGAGGTTTCACCGCCGCCTTCATCCGCGGGGCGCTCGTAGGAGCCGCCGGAAGGATGAGAATCAACTTCGTCGGGCGGACCCCACATGATGTAGATGCGGCCGCGATCAGTCTTCCAGCCCGGGATGCCCGAGGCGTAATGCTCGTTGGTGTAGGCGATGCGGCGGTAATGCTCTTCTTTGAAGGTGTTTTCGGGCGAATCAGGGTCCGGATTGCGGCGCAGCCAGAATTGCTCGATGAATTGCTCGCGCTCTTCGTTGGTTTGCAGGCGAAGGAAGGCGCTGCGCTCTTCGGAAGTGATGATGTAGGTGACGTCTTCGTCGAGCCACTTCTTATAGGGAGTATCCAATTCCTTGTGGAGCTGGGACTCGCGGCGCTTGCGCTCTTTGGCGGTTTCCTGGGAGCGCTTGGTGGGTGCAGCTTGAGTATCGGGGGCTTGCTGATCGGATTGGCCGGATTGCTTGGTATCGTCCTGTTGAGGCTGTGCGCGAAGAGGTGCTGGAGGTAAAGCGAGGCCTAAGATCACAAGAGGAAAGACAATTACGCGCAAACTGCTTGGCATGCCGACACCTCTTCAGTATGAGGAAATTCTAACCTGTCCCCCGGTACAGGTCAATTCGAATCCCGTACCTGAGCCGGGATTGACGTAAAGAATCAGAGGCGGGGGGGATGCGGGGGGTTGCCTACGTTCTGGAGGCTTGGTGCTAGAAGCTGGAGGCTGGAGGGGGCCGGAGGAAGTTTCCCTGGAACCGTTTGGTGGGAACTCGGACGGGGATTTTGGGGCGATACTCGAAATTCTTCTCAGGAATGGGGAAACGGTTTACAATGTCGGGGAGCAGTGCCACGTACGGAGCGCGATGGGCGTCGCGGGGCTCTCCCCGATGTGCCCCTCCTTTGAGTGGGTTGGTAATCCCGACGAGGTAGCCTGCCGGAAACATTTCCGAGAGCCGGGCCGTACTAAGTAAGGCGAACTGTCGTCGTAGGGCGAACTGTCGTCAAATTTATCTCCGGGTTTGAAGCAAGAAACCCGGACCACAATGCGGGGACTTGCGCGATGAGCATGGGAAAGAAGCTGATAATCGGCGGAGTAGCGGTGCTGGTGCTTGTCGGGATTGTGTGGGCGAGCATCTACCAGGCGAATAAGGATGTGGTGGCGGTGCAGACGGGGACTGCCAAGAGGCAGGACTTGACCAGCATCGTGACTGCTTCGGGAGAAATCCGGCCGCTGACGTATTCGAACATCCTGGGCGAGGGGATTGGGAAGATCACCGAAATCGTGGTGAAGGAAGGCGACAAGGTCCATAAGGGCGATGTGCTGATGCGCCTGGAGAGCATCCAGCCGGCGGCGGACGTGCAGGCGCAGGAGGCTGGGATTCTATCGTCGCAATCGTCGGCGCACGCTTCCGATGCTGCTCTGAAATCGGCTCAGGCGACATTGGTGCAGCGGCGGGCGGATTTGGAGAAGGCGAAATTCGATTGGGAGCGCGCGCAGAATCTGTATAAGGATCAACTGATTTCGAAGCAGGAGTTCGACTCGTCGAAATCGGCGTACGACAGCGCGGTAGCGGCGGTGGACGCGGCGGAAGCGCAGATGGCGCAGGCGAAGGCCATGAGTGAAGGAGCGAAATCGACTCTCGATCAGAATCGCGCGATTTTGCTGCACCAGAAAGACGTGCTGCGGAAGACGACGTATACGGCGCCGATTGACGGGATCGTGACGTACATCGCGGTGCGCGTGGGCGAGAACGTGGTGCCGGGAATTCAGAACGCCACGGGAAGTTATTTGATGACCATCTCGAACATGGCGGTGGTGACCGCAGAAGTGAAAGTGGACGAGACGGACATTGTGAGTTTGAAGAATGGGCAGGACGTGGACGTGAAGATTGATGCGATGCCGGAGAAAATTTTTCCGGGGCACGTGACGGAAGTCGGAGATCAGGCGATATTGCGATCGTCGGGACTGGCGACCACGCAGACGACGGCGAATACGCAAGAGGCGCGCGATTTCAAAGTGGTAGTAACGCTCCAGAATCCGCCGGACAATTTGCGGCCGGGGCTATCGGTGACGGCGACGATCAAGACGGCGTCGAAGAAGAACGCGTTGACGATTCCGATTCAGGCGCTGGCGATGCGGTCGAAGAAAGCGTTGGAGGAAGCGGAGAAGGGATCGAAGGGCGAGAGCAACGTGACGCTGGCGGCGGCGAAAACGGAGACGCCCGCGGTTGGCGGAGACAAGACGGCGATTGCCGACGTGCAGGGCGTGTTTGTGCTGCGCGGGAAGAAAGCGATGTTCGTGGCGGTGCAGACGGGAATCAGCGGCGTGACGGATATCGAAGTGACCAGCGGATTGAATGACGGCGACCAGATCGTTACGGGAAGTTACAAGGCGCTGCGGACATTGAAGCCGGGCGCGATGGTGAAAGTGGATAACTCGGAGCCGAAGCGCGAAGGCGCGAGTGCTTAAGAGGCGCGAGCTGGATAAGCGCGAATTGCGGGAGAGATTGATTCATGCCGGTTGAGGCGGGCGCGGCGCGATCGTTCCGCGAGGATCTGGTCGCGGCCGGAGTGGTGATTCATACGGATGATTTGTGGAAGACGTATGAAATGGGCACGGAAGAAGTGCACGCGCTGCGCGGGATCAATATCGAGATTCATAAGGGCGAGTACGTGGCGATCATGGGGCCATCGGGGTCCGGGAAATCCACGTTGATGAATTTGATCGGCTGCCTGGATACACCTTCCAAGGGACTTTATTATCTTGCCGGGCGATTGGTGAGCGAGCTGGATGACGATGAGCTGGCTTACATCCGGAACAAAGAAATCGGATTTGTTTTCCAGACATTTAATTTGCTGCCGCGCGCGACTTCGCTGCACAACGTGGAATTGCCGTTGATTTATAACGGAACGCCGGCGGAAGAGCGGCTCCAGCGGGCGACTAAGGCGCTCGAACAAGTGGATTTGGCGAACCGCGCGCATCACCGCCCGAACGAGCTTTCCGGCGGACAGCGGCAGCGCGTGGCGATCGCGCGGGCGTTGGTGAACCAGCCTTCGATATTGCTGGCCGACGAGCCGACCGGAAATTTGGATTCGCAGACGGGCGAGGAAATCATGAACCTCTTCGCGCGACTGCACGAAGAGGGCAATACGATCATTTTGGTTACGCACGAGCAGGACATCGCCGCGCATGCCCACCGGGTGATCCGCTTGCGCGACGGAAAAGTCGAAAAAGACGAGAAAACGCGGTAAAGTCCCCCCACCAGATTTCCCGACAATCACAATTTCGATGGAGGATTCCCTATGGCCAAGAAAATAATCTTGGGCGGCTTGGTGGGCGCCGTGATCGTGTTTATCGTGGCTTCGCTGTGGCATACGGTTTTGGGATTGGGCGAAGTGGGGATCAAGGCTTTGCCGGACGAGGATGCGGTGCGGACGGCGATGCGTGCGGCGATCACGCAGCCGGGATTTTATATTTTTCCCGCGCCGAACATGACTTCGGGAAGATCGAAAGAGCAGCAGAGTGCGGATATGGCGGCGTACATGTCGAAATACCGGCAAGGGCCGAGCGGGATTTTGATTTATTCGGTGGGCGGGAAGGATTTCAATTATGCGCAGGCTTTGGTGAATCAATTTCTTTTGAATTTGGTTTCGGCGTTGATATTGGCGTGGGTTTTGGCGATGGTGGCGGGCGGGACATCTTATGGGGCGCGGGCTTTGATTGTGCTGCTTGTTGCGATTTTTGGAGGAGTGGTTTACGTGTTGCCGTATTGGAATTGGTACGGCTTTCCTTTGACGTATATTTGCGGGGACATGGGGGGGTGGGTGGTGGCTTGGGGGTTGGGGGGATTGGCGATGGCGAAGATTGTGAAGGTGTAGGGAGAGGCGGAGTGCATCGTAGTAAATTAATCGTGTTTCGGCTTTGCTGGATTGGGGAATTGGATTCGAAGATGTTGGGGTGCGTGGGTGAATTGCGCCGGCGTTGGGTGGAGTTGTGGGTTAGAGATTGCTCGTCGGATGCCACGCTTAAAGCGTGGCGCTACAAAATGCGCGGGTGGATCGCGCCGGCGTTGGATGGAGTTGTGGTTAAAGATTGCTCGTCGGATGCCCTTCGAGACTCAGGGTAAACCGGCGCGGAGGCCGGCGGTAACGAAAGGCGGCGTGATTTCGCGTTTTTTATGCGGGTGGCGGCGCGGATTGGTGGCGCGCTGGGGCGCGTTTGCGGAGTGGACATCGGCGCGGGTGCGTGTAGAATGCGTGTCCCCGCTGGAGGAAATTTAAGATGAGTGTGGCCGAGGCGAAAGGTGTGGCGCGGAAGGAACGGCGTCGTAGCGAGAGGTTTCCTTTGGCGTTGTCGCTTACTGTGCGGGGCGTGTCGATTAATATGCGGCCATTCCAGGAAGAGACTTTTACTTTATCGGTGAGCGCGCATGGTGCGCTTTTGGCGTTGAATACTACGGTGACTTTGGGGCAGACGCTTTTTGTGACGAATCCGCAGACGCAGGACAAGCTGGGGGCTTGGGTGACGCGGTTTGGGAGTCCGCGGGGGCATTTGGTTCCGGTGGGGATTGAATTTGCCAAGCCGGATGGGCGATTTTGGACTGGGAAGGGGCAGGCGGGGACTTTGGCTGAGCGGGCGGCGGAGCGTCGAGCGGAGCAGCAGATTCATATTTTGCCGGATCCGGTGGTTAAGGCGGCGGTGGTGGAGGGGGCGGTGGCGGGAACTGGCGATACGTCGTCTGCTGCGACCCCGTCTGCGGTGGTAACGGTTGCTGCGGCGACGGTTGCTGCGGAACCCGCTGCTGCGGAGATGGCTGCATCGTTGCCAGCGGAGACTGCGGGCGTCACGGCGGGGGCGGGGTCAGTTGCGGAAACGGCGGCGGGAGCGGCGTCGCATGTGGTTTTGCTGCAGGCGTTGGAGCAGACGCTGCAACAGGCTGCCGAAAAGGCGGTGGCTTCGGCGGCAGAGGCACGGTTGGGTGGCGCGGTGAATCAGGCGGCGGAGGCGATCGAGAATTTCAGCAAGGGGAGGATGCATCAGCTTGAGGAGCAGCTGGCGCAATATTGTGCGGATCTCCGGACCAGCGCGGCGGAAGAGTTTCGCAGCGGGATCAGCGGGGACATTTCGCAGAACAAGGAAGAATTGAAGAGCCGTGCCGTGGAAGTGCTGGAAGAAGCGGCGCGCGAGGCGCACGGGAATTTCGATGAAAGATTGCGCGAGACGGCCAATCAGGCCGCGACGCGATTCGGAGATGAGGCTGCCGGTTCGCTGGCGCAGCGGTTTGCGGGGCTTGGCGAGCAGCTGCAGGCTTCCGCGCAGGAGGCGCAAGCGCGGGTGGACGGCGCGACGGCGGCGCTGGGCGAGTCACAAGAGAAAGTGAAGAGTGAAATTGAGCGGACGGTGGGCGAGGCGCTGCAGAGAATGGAAGCGTTGAATACGCAGAGCAGAGAGCTGCATGCGGAGTGGGATGCGCGGGTGAATGGCTATCGCGCGGAATTGACGCAATCGAAAGAACAGGAATTGGAGAGATTTCGCGAGAGCTTGCGGGATATTTTGACTACGCTTTTGAATTCTCTCGGGTGAATTGAAACCAAATACTTGGAATGGGTTAGGGGTCCGCGGTTGAGTTGCGGAGTTGGGTGGGCGTTTGCTCGTCGGATGCCCTTCGGAAGCTCAGGGTAAACCGGGGCGGAGGTTGGCGCTGCGGCAAGCCACGCTGCACGAGACCGCCGCTACGACAAACCGCGATGCGGAATCCGGCGGTGATTTTCGCGGTGAAATTACTTTGCGCTCGAAAGATGCCGGCACGGAGGCCGGCGCTACCAGTGCTCTTCGGGCCGAAAATTTCGGCGCGATTGGGAAATTGTGTTTTGCGCGAGTTTGCTGGGTTGCTTAATTTGCGAAGAGATTGCGGAGAAGGAAGAGTACGTTGGCTGGGCGCTCGGCTAGGCGGCGCATGTACCAGGGGAACCAGTAGGCGCCGTAGGCTACTAGCACGATCGAGCGGTGGCCGGCGGCGGCTAGGCGTTGCTGCTCGGCGCGTTGGATGCCGTAGAGCATTTGAAATTCTAGTTCGTTTTTTGGGAATTGGTTTGCGGTGGCGAAGCCGATGATGCGCGCGATTAACGCGCGATCGTGCGTGGCGATCGCGGCGCGCAGGCCTTCGGCGCGGGCATCCAGGCCGAGCAGCGTCTTGGCCAGCTGGAAATAATTTTCGTCCACCTCGCTTTTTTTCGGGAAAGCCACCTCGGCGGGCTCGTTGTAAGCGCCTTTCACCAGGCGGATCGCTCCTCCCAACGGCAGCAGGCTCCTTAGATCAGCTTCGGTGCGGCGTAAATAGGCCTGGATGCAAACGCCGACGTTTGCTTTCGCGCGGCGGGCGCGGGTGTAAATCGCGAGCGTGCGATCGACGTAGACGCTTTGCTCCATATCAATCCAGACGGTTTTGCCGGCGGGCGAATGAGCGATTAATTTTTCGAGATTGGCGTAGCAGAAATTATTGTCGAGATCGAGGCCGAGGTGCGTGAGCTTGATGGAAATTTCCGCGTTGAGATTGCGGGTGGAGATTTCGTTGAGGACTTTGCAGTAGTGATCGGTTTCGGCGGCGGCTTCTTTGCGGTCGGTTACGTTTTCGCCGAGGGCGGTGAGAACGGCGCCGATGTTTTGCGTTGCGAGTTGGCGGACGGCGGTGAAGGCATCGTCTATTGATTCGCCGGGCATGAAGCGGGAGACGTTGCGGCGGATGAATTTGTAGCGGGGGGCGCGTTCGCGGAGCCAGTGGCTTTGCGAGGCGGCTAGGAGAGATCGGCGGAGGAGGCTCATGGGATGGAAATCATGGGTCGATGAAAGTCAAAAACCCCACCCTTCCTGCGTCAGGGCGAGCGCGCAACAGCGGCGCATGGGGCACCCTGCGTGCGGCTGGCGCCGGACTTTTCGCCGCATGCTGGATCATTTTGACGAGAGCGCTTTCATGAGGTGATAGTAGAACTCGACGCCATCGTAGAAAGAATTTACTGGGACGCGTTCGTCGCGGCCGTGCGAGCGATCATCGTTGATATCTATGAAAGTTCCGGCGAGGCCGTAGGTGGCGTAGCCGGCGGCGCGCGTTGAAGAATTGTCGCTGGCGCCGGAATCCATCACCGGCACCACCGGAACGCCGGGATACAACTCGGCGGTGACTTTTTCCACGGCGGCCATCACGTCGGGCCGAAGCTTTGCCGGAGGATTCTCGACACTGCCTGCGCCGCCGGTATTCACGGCGGTGACGGAAATATCGGGATCGTTCAATACCTTCACGAGCGTCGCGCGAATTTCGTCGGAGGTGTGGCCGGGAAGAATGCGGCAATTGACGTTGGCGGTGGCGGTTTGCGGCAGAGCATTGACGGCGTGTCCGCCATTCAGCATGGTGGGGACGCAGGTGGTGTGCATGCGCGCGTTGTAATAGGGAGTTTTGGCGAGGCGATCGATAGCGGCGGAATCGGCGGGCACGCGAATGATCGCTTTCATGTCCGCGCCGATATCGCCGCCAAAAAGATCGGCCATGCGCGCGAAATAGGCGCGAGTGACATCATTCAGGTCGAACGGAAATTGAAATTGCTGCAGGCGAGTGAGTCCGGCGGCGAGCTGGTAGATGGCATTGTCGGGAGTGGGCAGCGAGCTGTGGCCGCCGCGATTGGTGACCTTCAGCTCGAAATCCTGATAAAGCTTCTCGCTGGCCTGGATGCCGACCAGAACTTTCTTGCCGTTCTCCATTTCGAAATTGCCGGCATCGGGATTGATGACGAAATCGGCATCAATGAGTTCGCGATGATTGGCGAGAAGCCAGGAGACGCCATTGTACGGGCCGCCCTCTTCATCGGCGGTGAGGGCGAGGATCAGATCGCGATCGGGGCGGTAACCTTCTTTTTTCAGGCGAATGAAATTGGTGATGAGGATGGCGTCGCCATCTCTTGATGTCTTCGGTACCGCGGCCGTAGAAGTATCCGTCCTTTTCGATGAATTGAAATGGATCGGTGGACCAATCTTCGCGGCGTGCTTCGACGACATCAAGATGGCAGATGAAAAGAATGGGCGGGCGCGCGCCGGTGCCGTGAATGCGGACGATGAGATTGCCGTGGCGTTGATCGGGGCTGAGGATTTGCACGTCGCTATCGGGAAAATCGGCGCCGCGGAACCAGCTGGCCATGGCTTCGGCGGCTTTGGTGGTGCTGCCGACGGATTCGGTGGTGTTGATTTCGACGAGCTGCTTGAAGATGCGGCGGGCGAGTTCGCGGGATTCGTTGTCGAGAGTGGGATTGCCGGCGCGGGCGATGGCGGCGGTTGCGGCGAGGGTGAGAGTGAAGATGGCGACGGCGATTTTGATATTGAGGGTGATGGCGCGCAATTTCATTCGGCGTTCCTGCGATTGGATTTTGTTTCGGTGCGAGATTAGCAGAGGAAAGGCGCGGAGGCGAGTCGAACGAGTGGCCGAAAGTGGGGAAAATTTCATCCAACTGGGTGCCGGCTCGCCTCCGGAGATGATTGGCGGAGCGCCGATGCGCCGGCTTTTTGTGAGAGTGCTATATTCGGAATGAGTAGAACGAGGAGAAGGAAGATGGCTACTGGAATTGAATTGGTGGTGAATGGGACGCGACGCACGGTGGCTTCGGAGGGTGAGGCTTCGCTGCTGAGCGTGCTGCGGGATGAGATGGGGTTGACCGGGGCGAAGTATGGATGCGGCGAGGGGCAGTGCGGGGCTTGCACTGTGTTGATTGACGGGGCGCCGCGGCGATCTTGCATCACGAAAGTTTGGAGCGTGGCGGGGAAAGCCATCACTACCATTGAGGGGATTGAGCATGAGGGAGCTTTGCATCCTTTGCAGGAGGCTTTTTTGGCGGAGGATGCTTTGCAGTGCGGATATTGCACTTCGGGGATGATTGTTTCCGGCGTCGCGCTTTTGAAGACGAATGCGAATCCTTCGGCGGCGGAGATCGTGGAATTTATGCAGGGGAATATTTGCAGGTGCGGGACGTATCCGCGGATTGTGGCGGCGATTCGCAGGGCGGCAGGGGCAGGAGGTGCGCGATGACGCGCAAGATCGCGGTGGAAACGGAAAAAGATGCCGGGCTGAAGCCACTTCGGGGCTCGGGGCAAGACGGCGCTACTCAAACCGTGGAGGTCGAGCGATACGAATTGCGCGAGGGGCGCGTTCATCATTTCGAATTGCAGCGGCGTGATTTTTTCAAGGCCATGGGCGGAGGTGTGGCGATTTTGGTGTCGGCGGGGCGGCCGGTTGCGGCGGCGGTGGCGGCGGGGCAGGAATCGGGCGGGCGGCGCCGGCGTGGCGCTGAGGATTTGCCGGAAAATATCGGGGCTTGGTTGCACGTGGGCGAGGACGGCGGCGTGACGGTTTTCACCGGAAAAGTGGAGATCGGGCAGAACATTCGCACTTCACTCGCGCAGGCTGTGGCGGAAGAGCTGCGCGTGCCACTGGCTACGATTCATATGACGATGGGCGATACCGCGCATGTGCCATTTGACATGGGCACGTTCGGCAGCCGCAGCACGCCGACGATGGGATTGCAGCTGCGTCGAGCGGCGGCGACGGCGAAGGATGTATTGATCGATCTCGCGGCGAAAAGATGGGGAGTGCAACGAGATGGGTTGGTGGCGGAAGATGCGCGCGTGCGCGATTCGGGCTCGGGCCGCTCGGCAAGTTATGCCGAATTGGCGAAGGGCCAGCAGTTTGCGGAGACCATCCCGGAAGAAGATCCGTTGATTGCGCCGGCGAATTGGAGCGTCGCGGGAAAATCGATTGCGAAAGTGGAGGGGCGCGATTTTGTGTCCGGGCAGCATCGCTACGTTTCGGATATTTCGCTGCCGGGAATGTTGTACGGGAAAATTGTGAGGCCGTCGTCGTTTGGAGCGGCGCTGATTTCGGTGGACGTGAAGGAAGCGAAGGCGATGGGCGGCGTGACTTGCGTTACCGACGGCGATTTTATCGGCGTCACAGCGCCGACGGAATATTTGGCGGCGCAGGCGGCAAAGAAGATTCACGCGGAGTGGAAGAGTTTGCCGCAGCCTTCGAGCGACGGGATTTTCGACTATCTCAAAACGCATCGCGGCAAGGGGCAGGAGTACGACGAGCCGGAGCCGCATGTTGCCGGCGCGATCGCAACCGGCATGGCCGCGGCGGAAGTGAAACTACAGCAGACTTATACGGCGGCTTACATCGCGCATACGCCGCTCGAGCCGCGCGCATCGGTGGCCGAATGGAAAGATGGAGCGCTGACCGTTTGGACCGGAACGCAACGGCCGTTTGCCGTGCGCGACGCTTTGGCGGAGACATTTCATCTGCCCACGGAGCGCGTGCGCGTGCTGGTGCCGGATATGGGCTCGGGTTACGGCGGAAAGCATACGCCGGAGTGCGCGATCGAGACGGCGCGGCTGGCGAAGGCAGCGGGCAAGCCGGTGAAGTTGGTTTGGACGCGCGAGGAGGAATTTACCTGGGCGTATTTCCGGCCGGGAGCGCGCATCGAAATTTCGAGCGGGGTTTCGCGCGATGGACATCTGACCGCGTGGGAATATCACAATTACAATTCGGGAACTTCGGGGATCGAAACGCCGTACGAGGTTGCGAATCAGCGCGTGGAATTTCATCCCTCGGATTCGCCGCTGCGGCAAGGTTCTTATCGGGGTCTGGCGTCCACTGCGAATCACTTTGCGCGCGAAACGCATATGGATGAATTGTCGCGAGCGGTGAAAATGGACGGGCTGGATTTCCGGCGGCAAAATTTGAAGGATGCTCGATTGCTGGCGGTGCTGGAGGCGGCAGCGAAAGCGTTTGGCTGGAGCGGGCGGAAAAAAGAGGATGGGCGCGGATTTGGAATCGCCACCGGAAAGGAAAAAGGCGGTTATCTGGCGACTTGCGCGGAGGTGAGGGTGGATCGCGCGAGCGGAGAGGTGAAGGTGGAGCGGCTGGTGAGCGCGTTTGAGTGCGGCGCGATCGTGAATCCGGAACATTTGCGCAATCAGGTGGAAGGCGCGATGGTGATGGGATTGGGCGGGGCGCTTTTTGAGGCGATTGAGTTTGCGGACGGGCGGATTTCGAACGCGCATTTCGCGCAGTATCGCGTGCCGCGATTTGGAGATATGCCGAAGATTGAATCGGTGCTGGTGGACCGCAAAGATTTGCCGCCAGCGGGGGCGGGCGAGACGCCGATTGTGGGAGTGGCGCCGGCGATCGGGAACGCGATTTTTGACGCGACGGGAGTGCGATTGCGGGCGATGCCGTTGGCGCCGAAGGGATTGAAGGCGTCGCAGAGTTGATTGGCCGCGCGGTGGTTCCGTGGTGTGCCTCGCCGCAGGATGCTTCACGAATATTATTGGCGCGAAGGTGCATGCTGGCGCCGCTTTTTTCGGGAGATGTGCATTGAGCCATTCCGAAGGCAAGATGGCGAAGTTTGTGTTGCGCTTTGCTTCGCCGCTCGCGGGATTGCGGCGCGTGCCGGTGCTGGGCGCTGCGTTGAGCTGGGTGGGCGGAAAATTAGTGCCGCGCGAATCGCTCACGTGGGTGCAAGTGCAGCAGGGAATGGGCCAGGGATTGTGGCTGCGGCTCTATCCGCGAACCGGGCGCGGGTACTTTGAGGGCGGAAGCGAATTGGAAGTGCAGCAGGCGTTACAGGATCATCTGCGGCCGGGAATGACTTTCTACGATGTGGGGGCGAATATCGGATTTTTTACTTTGGTTGCGGCCCGGGTGGTGGGAAATAGCGGGCGGGTGGTGGCGTTTGAGGCCGATCCGGAAATTGCGGAGCGGTTGCGGGAGCATGTGGCGGGTAACAAATTTGATTGGGTGGTGGTGAAGGAGAAGGCGGTGTGGTCGTCATCGGGGCCATTGCGATTTGCGCGCGCGGATCGTTTGCGGTCGCCGGATCGCGGATTGGGGCATGTGGTTTCCGATGGAGAGATGGGAAGCATTTCGACGGACGGGATTTCGCTGGATGATTGCGTTTTGACCGAGGCGGCGCCGGATTTTTTGAAATGCGATGTGGAGGGGGCGGAGGTGGAAGTGTTTCGCGGGGCGCAGAGATTATTGAAGGAGCGGCGGCCGATTATTATTTGCGAGATGCATACGGACGAGGCGCGGCGGACTTTGGTGGAGGAATTTTCGAGGTTTGGGTACCGGTGCAGGGATTGCGGGGAGAATCATGTTTTGGCGTTGCCGGAGTAGGGGGGATTCGGAAGATGCCGAGTTATGGGTGTGAATCGCGCCGGCTTGGGATGGTAGTGCTGGATTGCAGATTGCTCGTCGGATGCCCTTCGAAGCTCAGGGTAAACCGGCACGGAGGCCGGCGCTACAAAGGCGGGATTTCGCGTTTCTTACGGAGTGGCTGGGCGGATTAAGAATGTGCTTTTCTCTTTGGGGGCGGCGTTCTCTGGGAGGATTAGTAGGCCGCGGCCGAAGCAATTTCTGATGCGCCAGACGGTGGCGCGTTGCCATTCGCCTGTGCCGATTTGGATTTGAATCGTGGCGCCATCGTGTTGCAATAGAAAATCTTTTAGCCTCGGTTGATCTGGTTTATCGCGTTGATGGAAGAGAATGAGGATTGTGCCGCGCTCTTTGTCCGCGTGACGCTCCATGACTTTGCAGGGGATGGATGCGGAAGCGTGGCCCGGGGCGGAGGGCTGTTGCGTAGCGCGAGCCTGGCCGGCGGAGAGTGCGCCGCTCGCGAGCGATAGAAATAAGAGCGAACTCGCCAGGATGCGGGCAAATGATTGAGTACTAGATGGCAATGTGGTGGTTCTCCTTCGCTTGTGGCCTGCGCGCGGATGAAAGATTCGGGAAATTGAATCACGCGGAGGGTGGCCAATCCATCCGTAGAACTGCTCATCCGTAGAAATGCGGAGATGAGTTTGCGTGCGGCGTGCCGGGGGTGATGCGGTGAGCTATCGGGGCGATTCGGACGTCGAATAGTTTGGGGAGGCGAGGGCCAATCGTGAAGCGCGCGCTGGCATATTTACTTGGGATTACGAACGGTGTGAATGCGATTTGGATGCTGGTGAGTCCGCTCGGTTGGTATGCGGCGATTCCCGGCGTGACCGGAACGGGGCCTGCGAACGTCCATTTTATTCGTGATATTGGCTGCGCTTACCTGGCCACGGCGTTGAGTTTATTTTGGCTGGCGATCTCGCCGCGGCTGGCTTGGCCGGCGGCGATGATTGGCAGCGGATTTTTGGTGCTGCATGCGCTGGTGCATGTCTGGGATGCGATGGCCGGGCGGGAGCACGCGCATCAGTTGTTAGGGGAATTGCTGCCGGTGTTTCTTCCGGGAATTTTGGGGGTGTGGCTGGCTTGGTCCGCGAGGCGCGCGGAGAAGGAGTGAGCCATGTTGGGATGGCTGGTGAAGAAAAAGATTGGCGCGTTTGAGAAGGAATTCGACTACGACATGGAGTATGCGCGGGACATGTATTCGGCGAGCCCGCGCGCGTTCTGGAAATTCTCGAAGATGCTGGCGCTTTCGGAGCATCGCGAGGACGTGCCGCGCGAGGCGTGGTTCGCAGCGAAAATTGCCGCAACTTTGGCGGAGGATTGCGGGCCGTGCACGCAACTGGTGGTGACGATGGCGGAGCGCGCGGGAGTGAAGGCGGAAGTGCTGCGCGCGGTGATTGCGGGAAATGAAGCGGGGATGAGCGAGGATGCGCGGTTGGGTTGGGTGTTTGCGCGATCGGTGCTGGCGCGCGACGTGCCGGAATCGGACCTGCTGCGCGAGAGAATTGTGGATCGTTGGGGCCGGCGGGCGCTGGTGTCATTGGCGTTGACGATTGCCAGCTCGCGGGTTTATCCGGCGGTGAAATATGGATTGGGGCATGGGCGGGCTTGCGTGCGGGTGAGGGTGGGGGGAGCGGAGACGGCGGTGAGCCACGAGGCGCGGGCGGTGAAGGCGGGGCGGTGACACGCGTTTCGGAGGCTATGGCAACGGCTGTGTTAGAATTCCTGTCTCGTGATTCCTGTCCTTAAGCACCTGCTTGCATTGCAGACCGTGGATGTGCGCCTGAGTGAAGTGCGCGGGCGGCTGGCGGCCATTCCGAAAAAACTTGCGGAGGCGGAGGCGCGCGTGGCGGCGGCGCGCGCGGAGCTGGCCACTTCGAAGGCCGCGCACACGACCGCGCTCACCGAGCGAAAGAAATTTGAATTGGACGTGGAGCAATGGAAAGAGAAAGGCCGGAAGTATCGCGACCAGGCGTATCAAGTAAAAACCAACGACGCTTTCAAAACGCTGCAGCACGAAGCCACGAATGCCGATCAGGAAGCTGCGAACGCCGAGGATCGTTTGCTCGAGCAGATGGTGGCGGGCGAGGAATACGACCGGCGCATCAAAGCGTCTGAAAAGGTGCTGAAGGAAGTGGAAGAAACGGCCAAGAGCGAGCGCGCAAAAATCGAAGTGGAGCGCGCGGCGGCTGAAAAAGATCGCGTGGCGCTCGAAGCGGAACGCGCGACGGCCATCGCCGCGGTGCCGGAGGACTTGCTCGACCACTATCATCGCATCGCGCGCAAACACGGCGGAACGGCGCTGGCGGAAGTTCGCGACGAGAAATGCGGCACTTGCGGCATGCGCGTGCGCCCGCATGTGTTTCAGGAGATGCGGCGCGCGGGGAACGAGCAGATTTATCATTGCGAGACCTGCACGCGAATTCTTTATTATTTCGAGCCTCCGGCGCCGCCTGCGCCTCCCGCGGAGAATGTGGTTTCGAGTCCGCCCGATCAACCCGCTGATGGATCGTGAAGTTTTTGGAACGCGATCAAATTTTCCGAAGGATCTCGCTTGCCGATGAAACGCGAACGCGCGACGCCTCCGCCTCGTAGTGCGCATCTTTTTGGCGCGCCGGAAGCGGCTGCGGCGCCTTCCGGGATTTTCACCGCGTTTGTGGATGGCGCTTCGCGAGGAAATCCCGGCCCGGCTTCTTACGCGGTGGTCATCGAAACGCCGCGTGGCGAACGCGTTCTGGAGATGGGAAAATATCTGGGCCGCGAGACGAACAATGTGGCCGAATACCATGCGCTGATCGCCGCGCTGGATTACGCGACCAGCAATAAACTTACGCGCCTGCGCGTGCTCAGCGATTCCGAGTTGCTGGTGCGGCAGATGCAGGGACGCTACAAAGTGAAGAGCGCCGATCTGCGGCCGCTCTATGAGCGGGCGGCGCAGATGTCGCGCGCGCTCGATTATTTCGCCATCGATCACATTCCGCGAGAGCGCAATCACGAGGCGGACAAGTTGGCGAATTTGGCGCTTGATCGCACCGGGAAAGTTTCATCTGGGGGCACGCGCGGGGCCGGCGCGTCGTCGCAAAGTGGGGCGTCAAAAGCGATTCGTGCTCGCGCGCACTACGTGAAGGGCGTGTTGGTTCCGATTGAACCACTTGATTTGGAGGAGGGGGCTGAAGTTTCTTTGGATGTTCGTAAGTTATAGTATTTGAGTAACTTAGTGTCGGCTCAAGACTCTCCTGCCTTGCTTCCCTGCCGCAAATCCAGCCGCCTCTTTCCGCGAAATTTTTGAAAACCAGTACTTCCGGTCCATTGAGCGTTTTTCGGACGCGCTGATACGCTCATTACTCCTCAGGACACAGGTTCTTGAGTTGGTTATGTTAGACAAACTGCCTACAATTTTGACGCTTGCCGTGCTCGTGGGAATCTTTCTCGCGCTGAGGAAACACTCCGCGACGACGCGTGTGCGCCTTTGGACTTACGCCTGGGCGCTGATCTTCGTTCATTTCGTAATCCAGATATTCGAAGGGCCCACGGGGACAATCGAGAGCATCTTCGAAGCCATTGATTTAGCGGCGCTGGAAATCGCGGGATTCGTGTTCGTGGTATCGATGTCGCGGATGGTGGAGAAACGCGCGCGGCGGCGATGGATACTGGCGTTCCTTTGTATTCCGACGGCGTTTCACGCGACGGTGGTGACGTTTGGGTGGCCGATGCGCGGAGCGTTGGTCGGGGCGCTGGCCGTGCTTACCGTCGCCAGTATTGTCGTGGTTGTCAACGAAGAGAGCCATCGCTCGCTATTTTCATTGAGTCTTTCGGCGGTGATCCTGGCGACGGGCGCGTGGGGCATTCGCGATCAGTGGAAGGGGAATTCGGAAACGGCGCTCTACGCCATCCTGACGCTGACTTTCGCGGTAAGCGGCATTTGGTTCTGGCGCACGGTGCGGCGCTGGTCGCCGGGAGTGGTGGCGGTGGCAGGAGGATTTCTGGCATGGGGCGCGGTGTTTCCGATGGCGGCATTGATCGCGCGATTTTTTCCGAACGTAGGCGTGACGCCGGAATTGTGGAACGTGCCGAAATTTTTTGTGGCCATGGGCATGGTGCTGAATTTGCTGGAGGACAAATCGCGGCAAGTGGAAGAGGCGCACGCGCGAGAGCACGCGGAAAATTTGCTGCTGCAGAAGACTTCGCAGATCAGCTCGCGGCTGCTGGCGAGCCGCGATCCTTACATGCTGTGCAGCGATATAACCGATGCGATTACAAGCGCGAGCAGCTTCGCGCGCGCGGCGCTGTTTATTGCCGGCGAAGGCGGACGACTCTCGCTGGCGAGCGCGAGCGGAGTGTCGCAGGCGGAAACCAGCCGGCTGGACGTGATGGCCGGGAAGGTGACGTTTGCCAGCTACCAGGAGCAACGCGAACGCGGGCTGCTTGTGGGGAATGGTTCCGTGATGCTCGATTCACTGGAACTGGCCAGGGCGCGCGGAGTGCCTGTGGAGCAGGTGCGAGATCGCTTCGTGCTGCTGATCCCGCTGCTGTCTTCGCGCGGGACGCTGGTGGGCGGCGTGTGGCTCGCGAGCGATCGCGAAATGGAAAATATCGATCCGGGCGAAATCGCGAAATTGGAAATGGTGGCCGGCGATCTGGCGGTGACGATCGAGAATACGCGCTTGCATGGCCAATTGGTGCGCACGGAAAAATTGGCGGCGCTCGGGCAATTGGTGGCCGGCGTGGCGCACGAATTGAACAATCCTTTGACGGGAATTCTGGGATATACGGAATTATTGAGCGAGGAAGTGGAGAAGGAATCGACGCTCAAGCGCATCGGAAAGCTGGGACACGAGGCGCGGCGGATGAAGCGCATCGTGGACGGATTGCTGAGATTCGCGCGGCAGAGCAATACGGCGGCGCGGTCGAGCGATTTGGGAGACGTGACGCGGGACGTCATCGCGCTGCGCGAATATCATTTGCGGAAGCTGGGGATTCACGTGGAGCTGGAGATCGAGCACGATTTGCCGGCCATCGGCATGGGCGAAGACGAATTGCGCCAGGTGCTGCTGAATCTACTGGGAAACGCGATGGATGCCGTAGAAGACAGCAAAGAGCGCAAGATTCGCGTGTTCGCGTCGGCTCGCGATGGACGGGTCTCCGTTCGATTCGAAGATAGCGGGCCGGGATTCTCGGAGTTGAACCGCGCGCTCGATCCTTTCTACACCACGAAGCCGGTGGGCAAAGGAACGGGGCTGGGATTAAGCATTTGCTACGGAATTTTGCAGGAATGCGGCGGAGAGATAGTGCTCGAGAACAAGCCGCCTTACGGTGCGAGCGTGACGCTGGAAATTCCGGCCGCGGGTGCGCCGACCGCGATGTTCAAGTTGCAAACGGAGTCCGAGCGGAGAGTGTGAAGCAGCGAGCGGAGCTATTGTTTAAGGAAATAGGTGCGATAGAGCGTGTCGCGCTGGGCGGGGATGTAGCCCGCGTCGCTGATGATGCGGCGAAGTTCGGTTTCGTTGGTGCGATTGCGGACGCCTGCGGCGTAGACGACGTTTTCTTCGATGAGAATGCTGCCGACGTCATCGGCGCCGAATTGCAGACCGATCTGGCAGACTTTGATGCCGGGAGTGAGCCAGCTCGATTGAATGTGGTCGATATTGTCGAGAAACATGCGGCTGATCGCGAGCGTCTTCAGATAATCCACGGCGGTGGCTTCGGGGACTTTCTTTCCTAGCGGCGTATTTTCGGGCGCAAAAATCCAGGGAATAAAGGCAGTGAAGCCGCCGGTTTCTTCCTGCAAGCGGCGGACGCGCTCGAAATGATTGACGCGATGCTGATAGTTTTCGCCACAGCCGAACATCATCGTGGCGGTGGTGCGCAGACCGAGCGAGTGCGCTGAGCGGTGAACTTCTTCCCATTCATTCGAGGTGCATTTCAGGCGGGAAATGCGGGCGCGGATTTCGTCGTCCAGAATTTCAGCGCCGCCGCCGGGAATGGATTCCAAGCCGGCATCGCGGAGGCGCGCGATGGTGTCGCGAATGTTCAGGCCGGAAATTTCGGCGATGCAGATGATTTCCGGCGCGGAGAAGCAGTGCAGATGCACGCGCGGATATTTCTGCTTCAGCGAGCTGAGCAGATTTTCGTAATACTCGAGCTTCAGATCGGGGTTCAAGCCGCCTTGCAGGAGGACTCCGGTGCCGCCGAGCTCGAGCATTTCGTCAACCTTGCGGCAAATTTCCTCGAAGGGAAGGATATAGCCTTCTTTTGAGCCCATGGGACGGTAGAAAGCGCAGAAGGAGCAGTATTCGGTGCAGAAATTGGTGTAGTTGATGTTGCGATCGATTTGATAGGTGGCTACGCGGGGGTCGGTCTTCTTGCGGCGCACGGAGTTGGCGGCCATGCCGATGCCGATCATGTCGTCGGAATTAAAGAGATCGAGCGCTTCTTGTTGTGAGATGCCCATTTATTTTTGCGCCGCCATTATCGCGCCGAGCCGG
Source organism: uncultured Acidobacteriota bacterium (assembly GCA_963838545.1). GTDB lineage: Bacteria > Acidobacteriota > Terriglobia > Acidiferrales > UBA7541 > Palsa-147. The sequence continues at coordinate 57,704 of CAWIRL010000007.1, read as the reverse complement.
CGCGGCTCTCGCGTAATTCTTCGGCTCCCGCTAATTCCAGGGGCTTCGCTTTCGGAATGAGGCCGAGCGCGGCGGCTTTTTGATAATAGAGCTCGAGGCCCTCGAGATTCGCGGCGTCGAGCGAAAAATCGATGTTGTCGGTGAGATATTTTTCGAGATCCTTCTCCGGCAGATCGAGTTCTTCTTCGGCGCCATCGGCGATATCGGCAATGTGCGCGAGGCCGAAATCCCTGGAGGCCTGAAAATCGGCGATGACTTCGGGCGCGATTGCTTCGCGGCGGCCGGCCCAGATTGCCAGGACGCATGGCTTGCCGGTGAGCTCCTGCCATTCGAAGGCAACGTCGTAGGCGAAAATCGTGTCGTAGCCGGGGACGGGCATGTCTTTGGCGTCGCCCTGGCAGCAGGATTTTCCGCTGGGGGCTTTTCCGGCGAGTTGATCCATCTTCACGGAGATGCGCAGTGCGGGATCGCCGATCACGAGGGCGGCGTCGGCGGTTTCGAGCATGCGCGAGGCGTCCGGAGCTGCGTCCACAAATTCGGGTTGGATGCGCCATTTCTCTGCGGCGAGGATGCGGACGAGAGCGGCGGAACTGCGGGAGCTGGTATCGAGTGCGATACGCTTGGCCATTTCAATGGGCTTTTTCGAAAGCACCAGGATGCTGCGGACCGGCTGCTTCGCGGCGACGGCCATGCCCGGAAGAACGACGAGATTTTCGATGCGCTGATATTCGATGGCCGGAATGATGGCGATATCGGCTTCCTGCTTGCGCAGAGCTTCGGCGCATTGCGATGGCAGCGTGAACGACAGATCGTACTTGCCGGCTTGGGGGCCGTTGGTGAAGCCCCAGACTAGAGGGGCGGTGTTGAGATATTCGACGATTGAGATGCGCAGTTTCGACAAGTGCTCCTCGGTTCTGTGGGGACGGTTAAATTCTAGCATAGACGGGGGGTTGGGCCATTTGTGGGAGGCTTGCGTCGAGAATTTCAGCGCGGTTGAATCTGTTGAATGGGGCAATCGCGTTTAATTGATGGCGATTGAGAATGCCCAGCGCTAAAGCGCATCGTTAGTGGCGACGTTGTTTCGGAGCGCTGAAGCGCTCCTCCCCCGAATAAATTCGGGGGCTGCTACCAAAAAACTGGGTGGCACCACGGGAATGCGGGCCGAGGCGCGTTTTGCGCCCCGGCCTTGGTTTGCGAAACGTTCGGGAAGTTCTGCCGCTGCTTTTAGTCGAGCGCGGAGCAGACGGATTTTACTTCGGTGTAATTGTTTAGGACCTCGTGGCCCATTTCGCGGCCCCAGCCGGATTCCTTGTAGCCGCCGAATGGGAGCGCGGGATCGAAAACGTTGTAGCAATTGATCCAAACGGTACCGGCGCGAAGCTGCTTGGCGACGGTGTGGGCTTTCTTGATGTCGCGAGTCCAAATACCGGCAGCGAGGCCGTAGACGGTGTCATTGGCGCGCGCGACGATGTCACTCGAGTCCTTGAACGGAATCGCGGTGACCACCGGCCCGAAGATTTCCTCGCGCACGACCTTCATATTGTCGTTGGTGTTCACTAGGACGGTGGGCTTCACGAAGTAGCCCTTGTCTCCGTGGCGTGAGCCGCCGGTGACCGCCTTGGCGCCTTCGCGTTGTCCGGATTCGAGGTAGCCGCAGACGCGATTCATCTGCTCTTCGGAAACGAGTGGACCCATGTCGCTATCGGGATCGAAGCCCGGCTTGACCTGGATTTGACCGGCAATCTTCGACACGCCGTCTACCACTTTGTCGAAGACTTTCTCTTCGACGAAGAGCCGCGAGCCGGCGCAGCAGCACTGGCCGTGGTTGAAGAAAATCGCGCTGGCCGCGCCGGGGATGGTGGAATCGAGATCCGCATCACCGAGCACGATGTTGGGCGACTTTCCGCCGAGTTCGAGCGAGACTTTCTTCAAGTTTCCCGCAGCGGCTTGCAGAATCAGGCGGCCGACTTCGGTGGAACCGGTGAAGGCGACCTTGTCGACGTCGGGATGCGCGGCGATGGCTGCGCCGGCGGTTTCGCCGTAGCCCGGAAGAATGTTCACGACGCCATCCGGGAATCCGGCTTCCTGAATCAACTCACCGAGACGCAGCGCGGAGAGCGGAGTCTGCTCGGCGGGCTTGAGCACGACGGTGCATCCGGTGGCCAAAGCCGGTCCGAGTTTCCACGCGGCCATGAGCAACGGGAAATTCCACGGGATGATCTGGCCGACGACGCCGACGGGTTCGCGAACGGTGTAAGCGTGGAACTTCGACGGTTCGGCGAGGATCAAAGGGATGGTGTTGCCTTCGATTTTGGTGGCCCAGCCGGCGTAATAGCGCATGTGCTCGACGGTGAGGGGTACATCGGCGATGCGGGACATCTTTAGGGGCTTGCCGTTATCGAGCGATTCGAGTTGCGCGAATTCCTCGGCGTGCTTTTCAATCAGGTCGGCGAGCTTCCAGATCAATCGAGCGCGGCCGGCCGGCGACATTTTCGACCAGGGGCCGGTCTCGAAAGCGGCGCGGGCGGCTTTGACGGCGCGATTGACATCCTCGCGATCGGCTTCGGCAATATTTGCCAGCACTTCGCCGGTCGCGGGATTGTAGGTTGGGAAAGTTTTGCCGGAAGCGGCTTCGACCCATTGGCCGTTGATGAACAACTTTCGCTTTCCAGCGACGAAAGAGGAAACGTTCGGATCCATCGTCGGTACGGAGACTGCAGTTGCCATAGTCATGCTCCTTTTGGAACTTCTCCTGCTGAACCTTCCGGCAAAATTCGCCGAATACGGAAGCCGATTTAAGATTGCGGCAGCGAGCCAGAGCCGCGGCGCGGGCTGAAAGGCGCGTGATGTGTCGCGGGACGCTGCATGGGATTGATCTCCGCTGGTGCGAACGTCGCTGGCATTGCGTAAAACGAGTGAGCCTGTAATCGACGCGCGAGAGACTCCGTTGTAATACGAGTAGCAGGCGGATGTCAAACTTGGGGCGGGTTAGCGACGCGGCCGGGCGCTCTGCGTGCGGAGAGGGGCTAGCAGCGGAGTTTCTTTCGCTTTTGGCCTACGCGGCTGGCGGATTCCATTTTTTCGATGTAGGCGGTGGCTAGCGGGACGTTGCAGGATGTTTCGCCCATGTCTACTGAGACTGCGCCAATCTTTTTTGCGGAGGCTTTTGCTTGCTTCAGCAGGGGCTTCACGTAGGACCCTACCGCGATTACGAAGCCGTTCATGGTGTAGCGGACGCGATTTGGGGCTTTGGCGATTTCCTTTTCTACTGTGGCGAGCAGATTCTCGATTTCCTTGAGATCTAGAGAATCATCGGGGGTCATGGAGATCAGACCGGAATAGGTGCACCAGCCCGATGCGGCTACGTGATCTTTTTTTGATTTGATCCATTGCATAGCCAGGTCGCGGGCTTTTGCGTTTTCGGTCGCGACCCAGGGGACCGTGTATTCGCCGATCATCTGCAGGCCTGCGGCGGCTTCTGCCCACGCGTGTAATTGTTTATCGGTCATTTTCGAGCCGTCGGCGACCAGGCCGGCCAGGTACATGGCGTCCATATTTCCGGTTTCATAGAGTACGCAGGCGAGGTGGTGTTGGCCTTTGATTTTTTTGGCGATGAGTTTTAGGTCGGCCATGCTTACGCCGAACATGTTCTGAGTGGTTATGCCGTGGCGGGCGTAGATTTTGCGGGTTTGCTCTTTGCCTTTCGCTTTCAGCTGGGCCATTACGGAGGCGACGTTGGTCATGGATTGCTCCTAGTTGTTTGCGTGGGCGGTATTTTGCAACAGGGGTTGGGAGATGTCAGTAGCGAAGAAAGGCGTCGAATATTTCCGCGTGTTTTCGCGCGGCTGAGTTATGCGGCTTTAACGGGATGTTTGCTCGTCGGATGCCGCCCTAAAAACGGCGGCGCTACATAGGCACGGGAAATACGGCACGGCAAATTCGCTTAGTGCTACTCAGTACGTAATGCTGTGATCGGTGAAATTGCGGCGGCGCGGGCGGCTGGAATTATGGCGGCGAAGAAAGAACAGATCGCTAATGCCGCTGCGGCTACCGCTAGGGCTAGCGGATCCCATGACTTCACGCCGTAGAGCTCGGAGGCAATCAGGCGGCCTGCGCCGACGGCTAGTGGCAATCCGAGGAGCAAGCCGATACCGACGCGGCCGAAGGCGCCGCGCAGAACGAGTTGGACAATTTTGGCGCGGTCCGCGCCAAGGGCCATGCGGATCCCGATTTCGTTGGTGCGCTGCGCGACGGTATAGGCCGTGACGCCGTAAAGTCCGATGGCGGCCAACACCAGCGCAACGATCCCGAATAGGCCGGCGACGCTGGCTACGGCGCGCTCCTGATCGAAGGAAAGATCCACTTGTTGTTGCATAGTGCGGACGCTGCTGATGGTGAAGTTCGGATCGAGATCGGCCAAAGTTTTGCGCAGCATGGGCTCGAGCGTGCCGACGGGAATGTCCGTGACCAGCAGCATCGCTTGCATGAAGTGCGAGCGCAGCTCGATCTGGGTCATGAGGGCATCTTTGTAATCGACAACTTGCGCGAGCGGCACGAAAAACATGGGCTGCGGCGCGCGATTCAATGAAAAGTCCGCGAATTTCGAATCGCGGACTACACCGATAATCCGAAAAGTGTTTACGTTCTGAGGCAAATCCAAACCGAAATGCTGTTCCAGTGGTTCTTCACCGGATTTGAAGAAGCGTTTGACGAAAGCTTCGTTCACTACCGCCACGGGAGCGGTGGTTTGGTTATCGGCGGACGTAAAGGCGCGGCCTTTGACGACGGTTATGCCGAAGTTTTGGAGGTAGCCGGCGCTGACACGATCCCAGGATGAGTCGGACGGCTCGTCCATTTTCGGGGCGGGATGTCCGGCGACGAGAACGAATTCGCCCCAATTATTGGTGAGCGGATTATAGAGCGCGAGGCCGGAACCGTGTACGCCCGGGAGAAGATTGAGATTGTCTTCGAGCTGGCGGTAGGTGGAGGCAAGCTTTTCCTGAGTGTAAGTGGCGGGGAGATTGAGGAGCTGGACGACTACGCGGCCTTTCACGTCGTAACCGAGATTCTGGTGCTCGAGTTTATTGAGGCTGCGGGCGAGCATGGTGGAGCCGGCGACCAGGACGACAGAAATAGCGGCTTGTACGATGAGCAAGCCTTTGCGCGCAAACGAGCCATGATCGCCGGTGCTGCGACCGGCACCGCGGAGAGCGTCGGCGGGATTGGCGCGCGTGGCGAGCCAGGCGGGAGCGGCGCCGAAAATAATTCCGGTGAGGAGCGAAACAGCGAAAGCGAAGGCGAGGACGATCAGCGACGGGGTAGTGCTGATGGGGAGGAAATGCGCACTTTGAAACGCGAGCGCGAGGAGCAGACGCGCGGCAGCCACCGCGACTACGAGACCGGCGATGCCGCCGGCGATGGCGAGCATCACGCTTTCGGTGAGAGCTTGGGTGATGATTTGGCGGCGAGTGGCGCCCAGGGCGAGACGCAGCGCCGTCTGACCACGACGCGTGACAGCGCGGGCGAGGAGGAGATTGGCCACGTTGGCGCAGGCGATGAGCAACACCATGCCGCAAACGGCGAGCAGAATATTCAGGCTGCGACCGTATTCTTCTTTCATTTCCGCGACGCCTGCGCCCGCGGGCACGACGCTTACGAACTGATTGGGAAGCATGCGAATAACGTCGGGCATCCAGTTGGCGGGATAGCCGGAGTCGTGCTCGATCCATTGGCGCAAGACTCCGGTGAGACGCGCGTCCATGCCTGTGGTTGATGCGCCCTGACGAAGGCGGCCGATGATGCGCAGCCAGGCGGTGAAATTGTTGTGGACGAGAGAGGACTGGCCGTCGATGAGCGGCTCCTGCTGGATGGGAAGCCAGAGATCGGGAGGATCGCCGCGAAGAGTCTCGCCGAAAAATCCCGGGGGAGCGATGCCGATGATGGTGAAGGGATGGCCATCGAGGAGGAAGGAGGAGCCGACGACAGCGGGATCAGCGCCATATGCGGCTTGCCAGACGCGATGGCTGAGGACGGCGACGGGGGGAGCCGCGGGAGTGTCGTCATTGACGGTGAATACGCGGCCACCGAGCGCGCTGACGCCGAGAGTGGAGAAATAGCCGCCGGTGACGAATTCGGAACGGAGCGGACGGGCGGTGAGTTCGACGCCTTCGCGGCGCGCGCTCAATTGCTGCGGGCCGGCCTGAAATGCGGCGACCTCTTCGAATTCCGGAGTCTGGCTGGTGAGCCGCTGGAAGAGCGCGAACGAAAACATTCCCCAGCGATCCTGCGGGCTGCCTTGGACGCAGCAATTGTCGCCTTCGCCGATGCGGTAGAGCTGGCCCGGATCGGAAACGGGAAGCGAGCGGAGCATCACCGCGTGGATCAGGGTGAAGATCGCCGTGGTGCCACCGATTCCGAGAGCGAGAGTGAGGATGGCCGCGGCGGTGAAGACCGGCGACAAGCGGAATTGACGCAGGGAATAGCGAATGTTTCCGGCGAAGTTTTGCATCGCGCACCTCGTTGATAGGTACGAAGGTGGGAGGCGCGGAGTTCCCTAGGTTCGGCGAGTGGGGCGGCTTTTGGGAGCGACGGGCGGCAGGACTGATGCATCTGGTCCGGTCGCCCGTCAATGGCGCTGATTATTTTGAGGGTTCCTGGTAGAGACCGATCACGTTGCCGGAGGGATCGGTGAATCTGGCGGTGATTTCGGGGGCGTCGGCGCCGATGGGTTGGACGACTAGGCCGCCATGGGTGACAATTTTTTCGAGCGTGGCGGCAACGTTATCCACCATGATGTAGATCATCAGACCAATTGCTTTGTGCGGCGGGCGGCTGAGGATCCAGCTTCCGCTGACTTGTCCGACGGCGTCGTCGAAGGCGGTGGCGCCATCGCCGCGCTTTCTGACGTTCCAGCCGAAGATTTTCTGGTAGAAATCCGCGGAGCGAGCGATATCGGTGCTGGGAAATTCGATGTAGCAGATTTTGCCGTTGGCCATGGTCGGAGGCATGCGGGGTCCTTTGAGTTGGGTACAGGCATCGTAGCGTGAGGGAAAGAGCAAATCAATTGCGTGCGGTGAAGCGGGGCCTGACAAGAGAATCGGCCAATAGGCAGGAAGGTCAGCTTTCGGAGCCGCCGGCTAGTTCGCGGACTAATTCGCCTACGAAGGATTTGGCGTCGCCGAAGAGCATCAGAGTGCGATCGAGATAGTAGAGAGGATTGTCGATACCGGCGAAGCCTGGATTCATGCTGCGCTTGATGACCATAACCGTGCGGGCTTTATCTACGTCAAGGATGGGCATGCCGAAGATGGGGCTGGAGTGATCGCTGCGGGCTGCCGGGTTGGTGACGTCGTTTGCGCCGATGATCAGAGCTACGTCGGTTTGCGGGAAGTCACCGTTGATTTCGTCCATGTCGAGAAGCTTGTCGTAGGGAATGTCAGCTTCGGCTAGCAGGACATTCATGTGGCCGGGCATGCGGCCGGCGACCGGATGGATACCGAATTTTACGTCCACGCCGCGCTTGCTGAGTGCGTCGTAGAGCTCGCGGACTTTGTGCTGGGCTTGGGCGACGGCCATACCGTAGCCGGGAACGATGACGACTTTATTTGCGGCGGCGAGAATTGAGGCGGCCTCTTCGGCCGTGGCGCTGCGCACGTTGCGCGCTTCTTCGGTACCGGTGGCGGCGGCCTGCTCCTGTCCGAAGGCACCGAAAAGAACGTTGGAGAACGAGCGGTTCATGGCTTTGGACATATTTACGGAGAGAATGAAGCCGGAAGCGCCGTCGAGCGCGCCGGCGACGATGAGCAGCTTGCTATTCAGGACGAAGCCCATCGCCGCGGCGCTGAGACCGGCGTAGGAATTCAGCAACGAAATTACCGTGGGCATGTCCGCGCCGCCGATGGGGATAATCATCAGGACGCCGAAAAGCAGCGGAATTCCGACGATGAATGGGAAAAGATGGGTGCGATCGGGATGGATCACAAGGAAGATGGCGAGGCCGACGGCGATGGCGAGCACGCCGAGATTTACGATGTTCTGGCCCTTATAAGTGATGGGACGCTGCGGCAGAATTTCCTGGAGTTTGCCGGTGGCCATGAGGCTGCCGGTGAAAGTGAGCGAGCCGAGAATCACTTCCATTCCGAGGACGGCCATCATGAAGGGCGGGATATCCGGGGTGCGCAAATAGAACTCGGAGGTGCCGACGAGAGTGACGCAGAGCGCGCCGAAGGCGTGGCTGAGCGCGGTTCGCTGCGGCACGGCGGTCATATGTACGCGGCCGAGCGGGACGCCAATGATGGTGCCGAGAACGAGAGCGATGGCGATCCATTTGTAATCAAGGATGCCGCGATTGAGCAGCGTGCCGGCGACGGCGAGCACCATGCCCAATTCGCCGGCCCAAACGCCGCGGCGCGCAGTCCTTGGCGAGCTCATCCATTTGAGCGAAAGAATGAAAAGAGCTGTGGCGATGAGGTAAGTGATTTCGATGAGCTGCTCGCTATAGTGCATCGAGCTCACGGTTTCTGCTGGCGGCTGGATTTAAACATTTTGAGCATGCGATCGGTGATCATGAAGCCGCCGACTACGTTGCTGGTGGCGGCGGCGATGGCGATGGTACCGAGGACGGTGGAGAGAGTGCTTTTGTGCTCGCCGACGAGAAGGATTGCGCCTACGACGGCGATGGCGTCGAGCGCATTGGTGAGCGACATCAGCGGCGTATGCAACAGCGGCGAGATGCGGCGGATGACTTCAAAGCCGATGAAGCCGGCGAGCATGAAGACGTAGAGGCTGGTGATGAGGTCCATCTTCATCGTGTGGCGCCCTCCCTGACGCGATGGCATGACACAACTTCAAATTTCCAATCGGCACGGCTTACCAATTACTTCTCGACCAGTTACTTCTCGACCGGTTACTTCTCCACCAGTTACTTCGCCAAGGGCGCGGGCAGCTTGAAGAATTCGCGGACGCGCGCGTTGGCCACTTCGCCGCCGCGGGTGACAAGCGTGCTGCGGATGATTTCGTCGTTCAGATCGAGGCGCAGCTTTTGATCCTGGATAAGATGGAGCATGAATGCGGCGATATTGCGCGCGTACATCTGGCTGGCGTGATACGGCACGGTGCTGGCGAGATTGAAGCGGCCAATGATGGTGACACCGTGCTCGACGATTTCCTCGCCAGATTTGGTGAGCTCGCAATTGCCGCCACGCTCGGCGGCGAGATCGACGATTACCGAACCGGGAGCCATGCGCGCGACCATTTCGCGCGTGACGAGGACCGGAGATTTCTGTCCGGGGATGACCGCGGCGGTGATGACCACGTCGCTCTCGGCCACGACGCGGCCGAGCAACTCGCGCTGGCGGCGATAAAAGTCTTCGTCTTGCGCGCGGGCGTAACCGCGCTCGTCTTCCGCGGACTTGGCTTCGATGGGCAGCTCGACGAAGCGCCCGCCGAGGCTTTGGACTTGTTCTTTCGCGGCGGGGCGCATGTCGTAAGCGGAAGTGACGGCGCCCAGGCGGCGCGCGGTGGCGATGGCTTGGAGGCCGGCAACTCCGGCGCCGATGACCAGGACGCGGCCTGGCGTGATTGTGCCGGCGGCGGTGGTGAGCATTGGAAAGATTCGTGGGAGAGTGTCCGCGGCGATGATGACGGCTTTGTAGCCGCAGATTGTGCCCATGGAAGAAAGCGCGTCCATGCTTTGCGCGCGAGTGGTGCGCGGCATGAGCTCGACCGAAAAGGAAGTGACGCCGGTGGCGGCGATTTCCTGGATGGTCTGGAGAGCGCCAAAGGGGCGAAGAAAACCGATGAGGATTTGGTCGCGGTGAAAGAGCGGAAGATCGGCTGCGCCGGTTTCATCGTTTGAGCCATGGGAGAGGACCTGGATGATGATGTCCGCGGCGCTGAAAACTTCGGCGCGTTGCGGAATGATTGCCGCGCCTTTGGCGACGTAATCAGCGTCCGGGTAGCCCGCGCCGACTCCCGCGCCTGCTTCGACGATGATTTCGAAGCCGGCTTTTTTGAGAGATGGAATCGTGGTGGGAACCATGGCCACGCGCCGTTCGCCGGGGAAGCTTTCTCGCGGGACGCCGATAATCACGAAACATTCTCCGGAAACGGAATGGCGCGAAATCGCACGCGCGGCTGAGTGTACATCTTCAGTATCGGCGAAGCAGGCAGCTTCGATAGGAGTTTTGTGCGCGGCGTTTGCACGGCTGGTATTTTACGCGAACATCGGGGCAAGGCGCGCGGGAATCCTGGCGTTAGTGCTACGGAATCCGGGCGATGGAGACGCTCGCGGATCGCCGGGCGCGATGGCGGCTATTCGGATTTGGAGAAGGTGGCGTGCGACGATTCGCCTTCGCCGAGCGACACGAGGAGGCGGCGAAGCTTGGCGCGATCTTCCAGGCCCATGCCGACCCATTCGAAGCCCGCTTGATGCGAACGGACGAAACGCACGACGGCTTGCGCGTTGATGGAACGCATGCCGGCGGGAATGCGGAAAGATGCGGAAGTGCCGACAGCGAGGTGCATTTCGCCGCTGCACATCCCGCCATCCAGGCTGAGGACATTAATGGAAAGCGATTGCTTTCCCTGCGCCGAGCTGACCACCGCGGGAACGGAATGCGAGAGGCGCACGCGGCGATAGCGGCGATGGCGGACGAAATCGCGCTCCGGGCGCGGATCGAGCGGCGCGTGCGCGAGTACCGCGGGATCGAGGCCGGACTTGGGAATGAAAGCGCGCAGCCATTCGGAATCTATTTTTGCGAGAGCTTGCGCAACGGCGGTGCGAATTTCGTCGGGATAGGCCCAGCCGAAAGTTTTGCGGTCCTCGAGAAAATGGCGGAGACGTTCGGCGGTGCCCGGAGCGCGGATGCGTCCGAGAGCTTCGATGGCTTTAACACGCAGAAATTCGGAGCTGCCCGGGAGTATTTCGCCTTCGACGATTTTCAGAAGCTTGGAGGAAGTTTCGGGATCGCCGCACATTCCGATTTCATCCACAGCGAAGGGCACAACCAGCGAATCGAAAAGATCGAGCGAGTGGGCGAGAATGCGACCGCGCTCGGGAGCGCCGGCGATGGCGAGCTGGCGTACGACGGCGTCCTGAAAAGAGCGTTGGCCCTCGCTCAAACGCGAGGGGAGAAATTCGCCGAGGGCGATGGGATCGAGACGGCTGAGCAGTCCGACGACGCCGGCGGCTTTCGATAACGGTTCAGAACGAAGCGCGGCGCGAAGAGGCTGCGCGCAGCCTTCACCGATGGCTTTGGCGAGATCGACGACGCGTTCGCGTTCGTTGCGGCGAGAGGTGCGCGAAAGGCGAACGGCAAGCTGCTCGGAAGATGCTTGCGGGACGCGGCGCAGGACATCGGTGAGGCTGTCGGGAACTTTATCGGAATTCACGGCGTCGTCAATAAATTCAGAGACGCGATTTTCAATGCCGAGGCGCGGGCGGAGGCCCTGCACCCAACTGGGGCGGACGGCTTCGAGCAGATTCAGCGAGTCGAGGGCCTGAATCATGGCGCGGTAATAACGACGCGAGGCGGCTTCCTGGCTGAGGCGCACGAAGGCGGCGCTGAGAAGCGTTTGCAATTCCTGCTCGCGCTCTTCCTGCATTTGCTTGCCGATTTCGGCGAGGGCGGTCTGCAGGCGCTGGCTGGCGGAGCGGCTGTAAAGTTCGGCGAGCTGGCCGAGGCCGATAGCGGCTTTGCGGCGGGCTTCGGCGTCTTTATTGCGAACGCAAGCAGCGTAATGCAGAAGGATGTCGCCGGCGGCATCGGATTCGCCGCGGCCGAGAAGTTCTTCGACGAATTGCTGCACGTTGCGCGGCGGAATGCACCAGGCTTCCGTGGAGAGCAGGACTTGCTTTTTGCCGGACTCCGGAACCTTGGCCCAGAATTGGCGATCGAGAAGATCGGCATGGGATTCGACGTTGATACCGGCCTTGGCCATTTTGTCTTCGCGGGCGCGGAGGAGCTTGCGAAGCGTTTCGACTTCCTGGCCCATTTTGTCGAGCAACTGGCGGACGGCATTGACGCGCACTTCGCCGCGCTGGAACCGGTCGAGCGCGAAACGGATGGCGAGATCTTCGGCGAGGCGGACGAGAGCCGCGCCATCGAGCTTGGCTTTTGGCGCTGTGGCCATCACGCCGGCCAGGGCTTCGCGCAAAGTTACTTGAGCATTCTGCGGGAGATGCGCGAGTTTTTGCTGCCAGGCGTTGGCGTCGAGAGTTTGCGTTTTGCCGGTGCCTTGCGTCGCTTCGCCGAATTGCGCGAGGAGGCGCAGGAGGCTGTGCATTTCAGCTTCGTTGAGCGGCAATGGATCTCGTGAATTGTTGCCGGAGCCGCTTCCCGTCCCAGTCGCGGTTGTGGCCAGGCCGCCGAAAAATCCGAATGAGCCGCCACTTGCGGGAGCGCCGCCCGATGGAGCGCCGAACTGCGCGCCGCGTCCGGCTACGTCAGGTGATCCCGCTGCTGCGGTGTTGCCGCCTGCTGAATTTGCGGATGAGCCAGTGCCCGTGCCGGTTCCGGTTCCGCTGCCCGAGCCAGCGCCGCCGCCGGGATGTGCGGCGCCCTCGGCTGCGGCAATGAGCTGAATCATTTTTTCGGGGCTGCGAAACCACTCCTGAATCGATTCCGCGTCGCCGCCGAGAGTGCGCACCGTCAATTGCGCGGCGACACGAGCCTCGGAATAAGCGGAATCCTCGGCTACAAAGCGGATTTCATTCACGCGGATCGTGCCGCTGGAATCCTTGCCGGAAAATTCGGAGAGCTTTTCCGCCAGGCCGGAGGCTTTCGATCCGGTCTCCATGAAGGCGCGAATAAAGCGCGCAAATTCATGGCGTTCGAGTCCCCGACCGAAGCAGATGCTGGCAATCCCGGCGGCGCTGAGCAAATTGGCGAAACTGCGCTCGGCCGGGGTGGTCTCAAGAGGTACCCCGTCGAGGAGAAGCTGGGAGCCGGTGGCGCCGAGGAGCAGGCCGGTGGGACCAGATGCGGAAATCGCCTCAGTCAATTCCTCGAAGGCGGAGTCGAATTGGGACGCCGAGCGTACATGCTCGAGGCCGTACAGGCGGGCGAACTTCAACAAAACATTGAGGCTACGGACGAAAGCGCGGGCATTCGGAATTGTCGGTGCACTCGGCATCAGAGACACATCACCTACCTGCAATTCACCTGCCTGTATGAACTAGTGTACTAGGACTATCGGCGGGGGGAATGGTACGACCGTACTATATTTCCAAAACGTAAATTTGGGGGTCGTCCATGGGGTCGGCCAGAATCTGCCCGGATGAGCACTTAATCCTGCTGGGATTCGGGTTGCGGGTCGGCGTCGGGGCGATCCAGGAAGAACGTTACTACCTCTTCGAAATGTAGTTGGCCGATATTTACTGCGCGGTGGATCTTTTTTGTGGGCTCCAGCCAGTTTACTTCGCCTGGGGTGTTGTTCCAGGGAAGGGTTTCGGAGCCGTCGCGAAATTCGATGGCTAGAGGGGAGGCGGCGACGACTACGGAGACTCGTTCGTAGGGATCGTGGTGCCAGGGGGTGGCTTCGCCCGGGGCTAGTTTTTGGCGACGGACTACGAAATTGCCGCGACGGTGGAGGATTTGTTGGTCGCCGGTGGCGGTCATGGACGAATCACGCTGGGAGGCGCACTTCTACTTTGGAGTTGTCGAGGACGGCGCGGGCGAGGCGCATGATTTGGCTGGCCCAGAGCTTGTTGCTTAGGACTACGAGCGAGCCATTCTCGAAATCACAGATGGCGCAGAAGAGATAGTTTGTGAAGGCGCGGTGGTAGGCATCGGCGCCGTGGCGGGAGAGTTCTTGTTCGAGCACGGGGTCGCCGGTTGTGAGAGCGCCGGCGCGGACGCCGAAGGTTTCTGCTTCGAAGCGGGCCAGCAATTCTTCGAGTTGGACCGGCTCGGGAGCGGGAATCACGAGAGTGCGCGGCTCGGCTTCGCGAGATTGGATATTGTGCGCGGTGCAGAATTCGCGGACGCGATCCAGGTGGCTATAGAAATCAAACGCCCAGGGCTCGGTGGCGGCCAATGCGGGAATCACGCGGCTCCAGGTTTTTGTGGCTTCTTCACCGCGGATAGGTTCGCGATCGACGCCGGGATCGACCAGCTCAAGGCTAATGGCTTTGACGTCCGGGCCGAGATCGAGAGGTTCAACGTCCAGGAGAATCATCGCGGGCTCGTTGTGGATTGGGTGGACTCAGGCGCCGGCGGCTTGGCCGGTGCTGCTGCCGAAGCGCTTCTCGTAATCCGGGGATTGCTTGCGGACTTCGAGCCAATCGAAAAAAGAGTCGGGGGTTTCCAGCCAAATCGCGAACCACTGCGCGATTTCTTCTTTCTCGGCGCGCTTGGCTTCTTCCACTTTGTGATTCCGGGAAATCATTTCGGCGCGGCGGCGTCCGAGGCGGCCGACTTCGCGGGCGCGCTCGACAGCAGCTTGCTCGCCTTCGGTCTGGAATTTCCGGACGAGCTCGTCGAGACGGATGAGGCATATTTCCGCTTCCTCAAGAGTCGAAAAATGGAGCAGGTCGTGGAATTCCTCTTCGTAGCGGCCTTCTTCATCGAGGTGAGTGGACCAGAGAACGCGCAAACCGGCGTCTTCGAGCACCGAGACGATGTACTCAGGCGAAGTGCTGGCTTCGGGGCCGGCCACGACGATCATTTGCCGCCGGATTTGCTCGATCTCCGCCGGAGTGTAACGATCCTTGCCGAGGCCGCGAGCGGCTTCGAGGATCAGTTCCTTCTTGGTGGTTTCCTTGAGCGGATGCGGTTCTTTTGGTTCCTTGCGGGTCACGATGGACTCCGATGCCGGTTTGGGCCGCTTGCGTTTGCCGGCGGGACATTCGCACCGGACGTGTCGTCTTCAAGGCGCTTGCGATAACGCGTCACGTTGCGATTGTGCTCCGCGAGCGTCTTGCTGAAGAAATGCCCGCCTTCGTCGTTGGCTACGAAATACATGTAATCCGACTTTGCCGGTGAAACGGCGGCGCGCAACGACGCCTCGCCGGGATTGGCGATGGGCCCCGGCGGGAGTCCGGCGTGCAGGTAAGTATTGTACGGCGAAATGACCGCCAGGTCAGCGTGATGAACGATGGTGGTGGGGCGGCCGGCGAGAGCTAAAGCGTACTGCACGGTGGGATCGCATTGGAGTGGATAATTTTTGCTGAGGCGATTGTAGAAAACGCTGGCTACGAGCGGGCGCTCGGAGGATTGGGGAGTTTCGCGCTCGACGAGCGACGCCATCGTGACGACTTGCTGGGTGGATGCCGCTGGATTCGCGGGGTCGGGATTCAAGGATGTCCATACGGTGCGGAAGTGACGCACCATTTTATCGGCGATGTCTTGCGCAGTGGCGCGGCGCGTGAATTCGTAAGTTGAGGGGAAGAGGAATCCCTCGAGGCTCTTTGCGCCGGGAGCGAGATCCTGAATGGGCGTCGGATCGCGCGCGATTTTCAGAAACTCTTCGCGGTTGGCCAGGCCCTCGCGCTCGAGCGCGTCGGCGATTTCAAACATGGTCCAGCCTTCGGTGATCTGCACGCTGTGGACGTAGATATGGCCGCCGGCAATTTTCCAGAAGACCTGGCGCTCATTCATTGGCTGATCGAAGAGATATTCACCGGCCTGAAGCGAGCGCTTGTAATGCCAGCGGCTCAGGAGTTCGAATGCGACGGGACTGCGGATGACGCCATTCTTGTGCAGGATTTCAGCGACGCGCCAGCGCGAAGTGCCGTGGGGAATTTCGACAAAGATCGAGGGGCCCGAATAGTGTTTGAAATTTTGACTGACCTCATGATCGAGCCAGGCGCAGAAGGCGCCGATTCCCGCGATGAAGAGAAGTAGAAGGAGGCCAAGGCGGCGCATGGGGAATTATTTCTCCCCGTCGCGCGAGGCGGAGCGCTTGGCGGGTTCGCGTCCGAGATAATCGCGGAGAAGAATTGTGGCGGCCAGGTCATCGGTTTGCGGGGCGTTGGCGCGATCGTCATCGCGCTTCGATGCCCGCGCGGTTTCGGCCATTTCCTGATGCGCGGCCCAACTGGTGAGGCGTTCGTCCACGAGATCGACCTCGATGCCGAGTTCTTTTCTGAGGCGAGCGGCGAATCGCGCCGCTTCTTCCGCCATTTCGCCGGCGGTGCCGTCAAGATTGAGCGGGTAGCCGACGACAATGCGTCGCGCGCCATGCCGCCGTGCGATTTCACGCAACTGCCGGACTACGTCGCGGCGATTCTTGCGCTCGAGAATTCCCGCCGGGCGCGCGGTGATGCGCAGCTCGTCCGAAATTGCCAGGCCGATGCGCCGGCGCCCGTAATCAACTCCCAGCACTCGTCCGGGAAGCGCGGCTGGGGATCGCGGCCCTGCGGATTTTGCGGAGCGCGCTTTCCTTGAGGCTCCGGTATCAAGCGCTGTTCCCATCTGTTCGATTATACGCGAGCGCATCTGGGCGCAAATATCCAGACGCCGTGGTGTGCTGACTCGGCAATCTTGGTTGTTGAAGTGACTGCGGGCTATTTCTCGCGGCCGCGCGTGCCATTGTCCCAGAGTTCCTGGTAGCCCATTTCTTTCATCTGCTTGTCCATGCCGGAATCTTTCATGAGCGCTTCGATCTCGACGCGTGTTTGGCGCTTTCCCAGGCGCTGGGGAAGATCGGCGGTGGCGAATGAGGCGATGGCTGCCAGCGCGACATGCTTTTTGAGCTCGGCGATGTCGACTTTGTCGAAAGTGTCCGATGCAGCGTGATAGTTGAGCATGTAATTGGCAGGGTCTTGATTGGCGACGAGAGTCGGCACACCTTCCAGAAGGAAATCGAAATTATCCGTGCCGATTTCGGCGTCGAAAGTAATTTCGTTGGCGTCGAGAGATTTCGCCGGATCGAGCGCTTCCTTCACGAAATCGGCGACGTCCTTGCGGCCGCTCAGCGAGTAGCCAGTGACGCGGCCGATGCCGGAATCGAAAATAATGGCGGCATCCATGCCATCGAGCTCCTTGCGATGCGCGCGGGCGTAGGCGGCCGAGCCGAGCATGCCCTGCTCTTCACCAGTGAAAAGAACGAAGCGAATCGAGCGCCGCGGAATGGCGCCCGAGGCGTGAATCACGCGCGCAGCATCGATTACCATCGCGGCGTTGCAGCCGTTATCAAGCGCGCCAGTACCGAGTTCCCAGGAATCGAGATGCGCGCCGAGCAGGACAAATTCTTCCGGCTTATCGCGTCCGCGAATTTCGGCGACGACATTTTCCGATTCCACCGGCCCGGTAATCTTATTCGGCAGATCGAGATGAGCCTGGACCTTTACGTTCGCGGCCAGGAAACGGGCGATGCGCTCGGCGTCTTCCCGGGCGAGAGTGGCTTGCGGCAATTTCTCGAGCTCGCCGATGAGGGAATTCGTGTGGCGATAGAGGAGCAGATTTGGGCGCGTGGACATCCAGAAAATGGCGACGGCGCCGGCATTCACCGCGCGGCCGATGACGATGGGGGCGCGCAGGTATTCGTTGAAGAGATCGTCCCAGGTGACTAGAAAATCCTGATGGACGAGGATGATGGAGCCTTTCGCTGCGGCGCCTGCTTTTGCGAAGCCAGCTTCGTCGCCGACGCCCACGTCGACGACATCGGCGGTGATTCCCGCGTCGGGAGTAGCCGGCGACCAGCCCACGGATACTGCTCTTACCGGAAAAGAAGTGGGCGACAAAATGTCGATATGCGTTTTTCCCTCGCTCCATCCCACGGGGAGAGTGAATTTCTCAGTGTGCACTTCATCCACACCGGCGTGGCGGAACGCTTCGACGCCCCAGCCGGCCGCTTTTTCCGCGGCGGACGAACCGCTGACGCGCCCACCGATTTCATCGGTGAGGTGGCGGAGATTTTCTTCGAGCGGCGAAGGCCCCTCAGCACTGCGAATCATTCCGGGCGCGAGGTCCGCGCAGGATTTTTCCACCGAGCAGGTGTTGCCGGCGGCAGCGGGTTGCAGCGGCGCCGGCTTCACGGGCGGAAGCTGGGCGTGAGCGCGAGTGGAGATCGCGCAGAGGGCAAACGCGCAAAAAAGAAATTGAGTCAGGCGCATCAAAGGGTTTCGCATTGGTCGTGAACCTCGCCGCAAATTATAAGCGAGGCTTGCGGTTGCGGACAGCAGATACGAGCGGGGACACGCGCTTACTGAGCGCGTGCCGAGACGGCGAAGAATTGCCGCTAGTGGCCGCGGCGAAAACTTAAAGAGGTAGTCGCCGCTTCCGGCTTCGTGGCGCCACTCTCCG
Source organism: uncultured Acidobacteriota bacterium (assembly GCA_963838545.1). Lineage (GTDB taxonomy): Bacteria > Acidobacteriota > Terriglobia > Acidiferrales > UBA7541 > Palsa-147. The sequence continues at coordinate 39,456 of CAWIRL010000007.1, read as the reverse complement.
ATTTAATCGCGGGCGGCTTCGAGAACTTTGTCGGCGACGCGCGCGACCTGCACCATTTCCGCGACATCGTGAACGCGGATCATGTGCGCGCCGGCGAGAATGCTGGCCGCTACCGTTGCAGCAGTGCCCCAAATGCGCTCTTCCGGCGGCTTGTCATCGAGGGTTTGACCGAGGAATCCTTTGCGCGAAGTGCCGATCAAGATGGGGAGGCCGAGGCGCGCGAGCTCGGGCAGGCGCGCGATCAATTCGTAATTTTGCTGGAAGCTTTTGCCGAAGCCGATGCCGGGATCTACGATGATTTGTGATTTCGGAATACCGGCACGGCGGGCGATGGCAATCGAGCGCTTCAGCCCACTTACAACGTCGCGAACTGCATTGCGCGCGAATGGGCTGGTTTGCATGGTGTGCGGTTCGCCGCGCATGTGCATGAGGATGAGCGGAGCGCGATGGCGCCTGGCGACCGCCGCAATTTCCGGATCGGCGCGGAGGCCGGTGACGTCGTTCACGATTTCAGCGCCCGCGGCGAGCGCGGCTTCGGCCACCGCGGATTTTCGCGTATCGATCGATATCGGAATCTTGATGCGGCCGTGCAACGCCTTGAGCACCGGCAGCACGCGGGCGAGTTCGTCGTTCGCAGATGTTCCGCCGGAGCCTGGGCGTGTGGATTCTCCGCCGATATCGAGGATGTCTGCGCCAGCCGCTTCCATAGCCAGCGCGGCTTCGATGGCCTTCTTCGAATCGAAGAATTTGCCGCCATCCGAGAAACTGTCCGGCGTGACATTGAGCACGCCCATCACCAGCGTTCTCGCGCCGAGCTGCAGCGTGCGCGAGCGAAGTCGCAATCGAAATTTTCGTCGGCGTGCCAGGAAGTGTTCCTTAGTTGCGATTTCCAATTTACTGCGGCGATTTCGCCGCAACGTAATACGCCGCGCGGTTTACCACGCGCAGGGGCGCGGATTTCTTCGCTTGCACACGCAGCGAGTGCCAGCCCGGACTCGCGGCATTTTCGCCCGCAGGATAGAAGCCGAGCGTATATTGCGTGCGGATATTTCCGGCAATTTTTTCGAAAGCGTCGCGGCCGCTGCGAGCCTCGCGCAAAAAATAAAGGCCGCCTCCGGCGCGGCGCACAAGTTCCGCGAGGAAGAGAGTGTAAGCCGGAATGCCTTGCCCGCGCGCATCCTCGGTAAGAAGGGTGCGGCTGGCGTGCGCGGCGAGCCAATCTTCGGTGAGCACCTTTGGGCGATTTTGCGTCGAGACGGCGTAGACCTCCACGCCTTCCGCCGCAAGGCCGCGCACAACGTCGTCAAATGTCAGAGCCGGAGCGGTGCTGGACGCCGGCGGATTTTTCGCAGCGCTCACCGTTGAAAGCGTGAGGCCGAGACCATTATCTTCGCCATCCGTGAGCAGCAGAATCGCTTTGCGCCCGGACCTGCCGCGAAAAAGTTTCTGCGCGACGAGATAGACCGTCGCGTAAATATTCGAGCCGCCGGCATCTTTGAAGAGCTGGCGAACATTCACACGCGCGATGGAGCGATCCAATTGAACGCGATCGCGCGAGAAGGGCGCGAGCATGAAGGAATGGGCCGAGAATTCGACCACGGCGACTTCATCACGCGGCGCAAGAGCTTCGGCCAGGCCTCGCGCGGCATCCTGCACGGCATTCGCTTCGGGCAGGACGCTGGGGCTGGCGTCAATCACCAGGGCGACGCTGGCCGGATCGTTTCCCGCGTCGAAGTAGGCGATGCGTTGCTCGATCCCGTCCTCGAAAAGCTGGAAATCTTCTTTCGCCAAGCCTGTGATGGAGACTCCATCGAGGGAAAACACGTTGCAATTTACCGGAACCAGGTTGACGTGGACGCGCAGCGCGTGCGGTACATCGGCCCGTTGCGCCGGCGACGGCGCATCTTTAGCGCCGGGTTGCACGAGTCGCAGCTCGCCGGACGATTTATCGCGTTCGAAGTAAACGTTCGCGTCGAGCTGCGCGGGCTTGCTGGGTTTTGTTTTGCGGTCTGTCTGCGACTGTAATGAGGAAACGGAAAGAATGGCGGCGAATATTGCGAATTCGATGCAGGCCGCGGCGCGACGGAAACGCGTACTCGACTTAATCGAGGTCAAAGTCGCGCATCGGCTTTTCGATCGGTTTATCTTTCGCCTTTTTCAAGCCTTCGGCGAATTTTCGCGCCAGAACGTCCTCTTTCGACTTTTCCGCTTCGACCGACAAACGGAACTTCTCTTCCACGCGTTCGGCCTGCTCGCGCAGCAGCCGCGCGGTATCGTCGAAATCGATCGAAGGCGGGCGCACGGGCGCCTGATGAGATAAAACCACGCCGAGCGCCGGATCGACGTTGAGCGTCGCGTGGCAGCAGGGACATTCGATCGGGATGGTGCTGTCTTCCTTCTTGCGCATAGCCGCATTTTACGCCTAAACGGCGAGCGCGTGCACGTCCACATCCGCCGCGCAAGCACGTGGCCTGCCTGCTAAACTGCCGCGCTGAAATAAAAAGGGCAGGCACGAATGCCTGCCCTTTTCGACCCTGCCGAGATGAACTTAAATCAAGCCGGCGCCGGCTTCTCGCCTTTTGCCATGCCCGGCATCGGCCGCGGTTCCGGCCGCAACTGCAACTGCGGTTCACGGCTTGGCACCGGCGGAGCGGGAGGCTGCGTTTGCTTCTCCGGCAGCGGTTTGCCTTCAATCAAGAGCTTGAGTTCGATAGCATCGAGTACTTCGCGATCGAGCAAGGCCTGCGCCACGCGCTCGAGCGCATCGCGATACGTATCGAGGATGTGTCGCGCTCGCTCGTAGCCGCCGGTAACGATCGAATGTACTTCCTTATCAATGCGGATGGCGGTGTCTTCGGAATAATCGCGATGCTGCGCGATTTCGCGGCCGAGGAAAATCGCTTCTTCCTTCTTGCCGAAAGTCAGCGGGCCGAGAGTGCTCATACCCCACTCGCAAACCATCTGCCGCGCGATATCCGTGGCGCGCTCGATATCGTTTCCGGCGCCGGTGGTGAGATGTTGCAGGAACATTTCCTCGGCTGCGCGGCCGCCCATCAGCACGGCGAGTTGCGATTCGAGGAACTCTTTCGTGTAAGTGTGCTTGTCGTCGATGGGCAGTTGCATGGTGACGCCCAGCGCCATTCCGCGCGGAATGATGGTGACCTTGTGAAGCGGATCGGCGCCCGGCGTCATTGCGGCGACGAGTGCGTGGCCGGCTTCGTGATACGCCGTGTTCTTCTTCTCCTCGTCGGAGAGAATCATGGACCGCCGCTCGACGCCCATGAGAACTTTATCCTTCGACATTTCAAAGTCCGCCATGAACACCATCTTGCGATTTTGCCGCGCGGCCCACAGAGCGGATTCGTTCACCAAATTGGCGAGATCCGCGCCGGAGAATCCAGGAGTGCCGCGCGCGATGACAGACAAATCCACATCGTCCGCGATGGGCACTTTGCGGGTGTGAACGCGGAGAATTTCTTCGCGGCCCTTCACGTCCGGCCGAGGCACCACGACGCGGCGATCGAAACGGCCGGGCCGCAGCAGCGCGGGGTCCAATACGTCAGGGCGGTTCGTGGCGGCGATTAGGATCACGCCCTCATTCGACTCGAAGCCGTCCATCTCCACCAGCAACGCGTTCAAGGTCTGTTCGCGCTCGTCATGCCCGCCGCCGAGACCTGCGCCGCGATGGCGTCCGACCGCGTCAATTTCATCGATGAAGATGATGCAAGGCGCATTCTTCTTGCCCTGCTCGAAAAGATCGCGAACGCGGCTCGCGCCCACGCCGACGAACATTTCGACGAAATCCGATCCCGAAATGGAGAAGAACGGTACATTCGCCTCGCCGGCAATCGCCCGCGCCAGCAAAGTCTTTCCGGTTCCCGGAGGCCCAACCAACAGCACGCCTTTAGGAATCCGGCCGCCCAATTTCTGGAATTTTTGAGGGTCCTTCAGGAAATCAATAATCTCGTAGAGTTCTTCCTTGGCTTCGTCAATTCCAGCGACATCTTTGAACGTAGCCTTTTTCTGCTGCGCGGTGAGCAAACGCGCGCGCGATTTCCCGAAACTCAACGCCTTGTTCCCGCCGGCCTGCATCTGTTTCATCATGAAAATCCAGAAGCCGACGATGAGTATGAGCGGAGCAAAATTGACGACGAAGGCGATCCAGTCGTTGTTCTTCACTTCCTTGATGTTGATCAGGACGCCCTTGTCCTGCAGCGACTTGGTGATATCCGGAATAGAGGAATTGGCAACCGTCACGTTGCGGAATTTCTTCTCGGCTTCGCGATAGACGCCGGAAATTTCCGCGCTGTTCTGCGAAAGAGCGATGGTTACTTCCTTGATGTTGCCACCCTGGATTTGCGAGAGGAAGGTCGTGTAGCTGGGCTCGTCCTCGTGCGCCGTCTGGCCGCCGGAAGAGGCCATATGCCAGAGGACCACAGCCAAAACGATCATCACCAGCCAGAATAAAATTGTCCGAACCGTAGAGTTCACAGGCCTACCTCGTCCTTTCGTACTGTTGCAGAGCCCACGGGACCAGCCGCATCCCCACTTACTTAGATGCCAAAGCACCCCAGAAGTATCTTGCGCCGAAGCCGCTGCGAATCAAGCGGTTCCAGGCTCAGACCTGCTCCAAGCGCACGATGATTCCCCGACGCGTTTCTTTGCCAGCCGAAAAGTCAGCCGGCACGGGCCATCCGCGCACCCAAGCGACTCGACCGGTGCTCGTCAGCACCGGCCAATTCTTTCGCTCGCTCAGGCTGATGCGCCCTTCGGCAAACATGCGCTTCAGCTTCTGCGCCTGACGCTTTCCGGGCAACCGGCAAGCATCCCCCGGGCGCCAATTTCTGAGTACGAGCGGAGGGGTGAGACGGTCGGCATCCAGCGCTTCCGCCCCTTGTTTAGTGTCGCGCGGCGTACTAAGCCAGTCAATGGAATTCAGGCAGAAGCGTGCCCCTAATTCTGGAACCTCGATGGCCGCGGCGCCGTGCGCCGGAAGTGCCACTGCATACTCGTATTGGATTTCCGGTGGTGCCATTTTACGCCGGACCTGGGCTGGTTGCGCGGGCTGCCGCGGAATGAAATCGAGACGGTTGAAAACGCGCGCCACGTGCACACCGTGCGGCAACTCGATTTGCCGGCCGCTCTGCGATTCAGTGGCGAGGCGCAGCAATTGATTCACGTGATTGGAATCGAAAGCGGATTCTGTTTTTGCGGCTTTGCGCAGTAGCGCGAGGATCAACCGCTTCGAAAGCGCCAGCGATGCTTCGGGCTGGTGCGCGAGGTGCGAGAGCGGGGCCATCAGTTCTTGAATCTCGATTGAAATCGCAGCCGGCGATTCGGCACAAAGAGTCTGCAGCCGCTCGTTCACCAGGGCGTTCCAGAATTTCTCTTCATCGCGCTGGAGTTCCGCGAGGTTGGCGAGTCGCTCGACGATCGCGGGGGCGAAGTCGCGCTCGAGCTGCGGAAGGAGCTGATGACGAATTCGAGCGCGCAGCCGCGTTGTATCCAGATTGCTGGCATCTTCGCGCCACGTTTGTTTTTTCGCGTGGAGATATTCGCGCAGCTCTTCGCGTCGTGAATCCAGCAGCGGCCGGATGATCTCGCCGCGGACGGGATGAATGCCGACGAGGCCCCGCGAACCCGTGCCGCGGACCAATCGCGCGAGAAGAGTTTCGGCCTGATCGTCGGCGGTGTGCGCTACGGCGATCTTCGTGCATTGGCCGTCGCGCAGGAGCTGCTCGAAGAAGCTGTAACGCGCGCGCCGGCCGGCATCCTCCAGATTCCAGTGATTGCGGCGTGCCAGCGCCGCGACGTCCTCTCGAGCTATGAAAAACGGCACGTCGAGTTCTTGCGCGAGATCGCTCGCGAACTTCTCGTCTGCGTCGGCATCGTTGCCGCGTAATCCATGATTCAAATGCACGGCGCAAAGAGAAATTCCGAGGTCCGTGCGCATCTCCTCGAAAAGCCGCAGCAGCGCAACCGAATCTGCACCTCCCGAGACGCACACTCCCACGCGATCACCGGCGGCCAGCATCTGATGACGGCGGATCGTTTGCGAGATGCGTTGATGGAGCTTCGTAGATTTCACGGTTTTCGGCCGGGACTAGTGGATGAAATCAATTTTACACCCCCCGGGGCCCCGGAGACCAATTCGGAAGGTACCCTTCCGGCTAAAACAAAAAAGCCCGGCGAGAGATGCGCCGGGCTGGTGACTATTTTCGCTGCGAGAGAACTCGATTAGACGTGGCCGGACATGTGCTGCGCCAAGAGTTCGCGGCTATAAGTGATGCGGCGATCTAGCACGACCGCGGCAAAGTAGGAGCAATTTTCACGCTCGGACACTGCCCAGCGCGCGATGCGCGGCAGCAGCGGCTTGAACGCGCCGCGAAGCGCGGAGAGCATCGTGTAATAGACTCCTACCGCGCGAATTTCGCCGTCGTCTGCTCCATTTCCCGGGCATAGCCGCAACAACTGCACCAGCCGTACGAACTCGGCTTCGTGCAGCTTGTCGTCGCGGATGCCGGCTATTTCGCGCACTTGCACGGAAAGCCCAGCCTTTTTGCCGGCGGCGATCACTGAGCGGCAATAGGAAACGAAGAACTGCAGCAGCAGCGCGAACGAGATGACGCAAATGAGGACAGGGATGATCATCTGGCCCTGGCCAACAGATGCGAGGTGACGAGCTGTGCGTCCTCGGAAACTTTCATCATCGTGAAGCCCCAAGCTGCGGGCAGCCAAATGCCCGCGATCGGCGGAACCCAACGCAAGACTGCAGGCTGCAATGTCGGAAAGAGATTGCGCAGCGCGTAAGCCGCGGCGGTGGCGCTGAAGTAGACGCCGAGCGCCAGGACAAGCTGGATCAAGCGGGTGCGTGTCTCCCGCAGTTTCAGAATGGCACCCCAGAGAAGGTAAGTGAGCACTACGCCGACGAAGTAAAGGTTCTGGCCCAACTCGACTACGAAGCGGCTCGTCAAGTGATCCTGGTTCGCGCGGATCACCAAGTAAGAGAAAAGCGCCGTGGCTGCCACCAGAATGATTGCGCCCCGGCGGACGTATCGGCTGGCGTTCAGCTCCTGAAAGACGCGGTCATAAAATTGAATAACCACAGAGAACAACAGGATCGTCAACAGGCTCTCAGAGTAGTAGTAATAATAGCGATATTCGATGGAGGTCCAGCCGAACTTCTGGATGAATAGATACTGTCCGGAAGTGACAAGAGTCGCCGCTAAAAGATAGATACTAAGGAAGATGTAGCGGAAGAAGTGCCTGTGCGCGATAAAACACACCACCGCGCTGGCTTCTATCAGGAAGCCTAGTATCCAAATCGCGTAGTCGATCCGACCTAGCATCCGCAGTGACGACGAATGCGAGGCTTGGCTCTGTTCCGCGTTCTAGCCGCTGTCGCCTATCCCTGAATTACCAGGGTGTTGGCGGCATTGGCCCTGGAGTGTTCCAGGGCGTTGGCGGCATCGGTCCGGGCGTGTTAACCACCCACGGGTGGGTGGCATTGGACCCGGTGTGTTCATCGCGAACCATGGCGTTGGCGGCATGGGTCCCGGCGTGTTATGCGCCGAAACAACAGTCTTAAGACCCATCGCGCTGGTGAGAACCACCAGGGCAAGCACGGTGACCACTAACCACTTACTCATCTGACTCCTCCGAGTTTAGGGAAACTACGCGGAGGAGCTTATGAGCAGTAGGCAGCCGTCAAGGGGAAAATTTCACACACGTGTGTCGTAAAGGTACACACGTACCCTGTCTGGCTGAGCCAGTGCCTCTATTCAGTTGTCGGGGCGAGATTAGAAATTGCAAACGACCGCGTCAACGGTACGTTAGTACTACTAGGACCGGCTGGACGAACGAAGTGCGGATGACCAATCCACTGCAGATATCGCGGGAAAATGCGGTTTCGAATTTACGATGCAACGGTGCTTGCGCCCGATGCGCGCGGACAATTCGGAATCCGAAAATTATAGCCGCTGATCTAGTCGTTTCTTGAAATCGTTGACGCTCTTTTTCGATGCTTCGCGGCATGGTATTTTTAAGTCATGCCGGTGTAGCTCAGGGGTAGAGCGAGGGTCTCATAATCCCTAGGTCGTGGGTTCAAGTCCCACCGCCGGCACCAAAGATTTCAAAGCTACATAGCGGCCTTCGTCGAGGCCGGCGTATCCGTTGCGTAGCTATTCGTAAGATTTCGCCTCTTCCATGCTGAGAACTCGTCGCATCGCTGTATTGTCACGGGTCAGTTTGGTAGCGTGCTTCCGTTCCCGCTTGAATCCGGAGCGATTCGCTTTTGAAGCAAAACAATCGGGTCGCGGCTCCACGCGCGTTCGAGGTTCGTTTCGAGTTGCCGCTGGCGCGCGCGGACCCAAGGGCTGTAGTGCTCCTGCGTAATTTTGATATTGCTGTGACCCAATAAAGTTGCGACTTCTTCGGTCGGGACTCCTGCCAAAAGCAACTCCACCGCGAACGTGCCGCGGAAACGATGCGCATATCCGTGTGCGACGCCTGCAAGCTTGAAGAGCTTTCGCAGAGTCCGTTGCCAGCTTCCGACCACGGTGTGGAGAGTGGAATTCCCTGTCCAAAAGAAATGTTTTTCGCTCAAACGAGGCACTACCTCCAAGGCATCTGCCACGAATTCCGGAATGACACAATACACGGGCTGCCCAGTCTTATGGGTGTAGACGAAAATCTTGTTGCCGGTTAGTTTTTCAATGCTGAGCGAAGTAGCAGGCACCCCCGCAAACAACAACGGCAGTGCCACGGGAGTCACGAATGGAGTATATGCGGGCGAAACGCAGGGGCCGACATACGACAACCTGAATCGGGTGTCCAGCGAGAAGACTGCTGGAACGACAGGTAGCGATTGTTGGGGCCAGAGCTTCACGATCGACTCTCTCTCGAATCTCACGGGCATGGCCACGATTCTTTGCTCGATCGGATCTCTAAGTGGAATAAGCACCGATGGCAACAATCACTTGACAAACACTCCGAATACGCTCACCTACGATCTCGCAGGCAATATGACCAACGATGGAGCGAATGCCTACAACTATGACGCTGAAAACCGCATCACCTCAGCTGCGGGCGTGAGCTACACGTACGATGGAAATGGAGTGCGCGTCCAGAAATCCTCCGGAATCATATATTGGCGTAGTGTCACAGGCGACACACTGGCTGAGTCTGACGGCTCGGGAAATATGACGAGTGAGTATGTGTACTTCGCAGGGCGAAAGATTGCGCGGCGCGACGGCAGTGGGAACGTATTCTATTTGTACTCCGACAGCCTAGGCAGCATCCATACGATCACAGACTCAACTGGCAGCCCTTGCTACGACGCAAGCTTTACTCCATACGGTCAGGAAGTCTTGAATCCAAGCATCGCAAATACCTGCGGGATCAGCTACAAATTCACCGGGTACGAACGCGACGCGGAAACTCAGCTTGACTATGCTTATGCGCGATATTACGACTACCGGCTGGGCCGGTTCATGTCAGTTGATCCGCTCGGCGGCTCCGTGTCGGATCCGCAATCGCTCAATGAGTACGGATATGTTGCGAACGACCCGATGAACCAGACCGACCCATCTGGAGCAGTCAATGTTTCAGGTTTCCGAGACTTTGGAAGCGGAGGACTCCTCGGCGTAGAGCAGGAATTGGAGCGAATGCTGTCAGGAGGGTTCGGCTCTGGATGGAGCCAGTTTGATACGCTGAATATTCTTTTTGTTGCCCCGGTTACTGAGGGATATGCGAACATCGCTCCGGGATTTTTCCCAGACTATCCGGATGGATATGAAGGTGAGGTTGCCGTCGTCGCGCTTATCGGGAGCGCTTGGGATTTGATCAATTGGAAACAACTAACTGGATTTCGTGGCGGAAGTTCCTCAAACGTATGCAGCATAAATCCAGCATTGCAAGCCCCTTCCACCTCGGTCGATTACACGACAAACAACGCTACGATGGAATTCACTCCCGAAGTGGTAGAAGCCTTGGATGATGCCATAAGCGCGATGAATTCGCTTGGCATAACGCCAGCCTTCAACAGCGGCTATCGGGATGCAGCAGCTCAAGCTCAGATGGTTGCCGGTGGGGCCGGTCCGAGACCGGCGGCCGCCGTTGGAAGTTCTCCACACCAGGCGGGGCAAGCGGTAGATATTAATGGAACAGCGACCTCTCAGTTTTCGACAATCAGTACGATCATGCAAGTATTCGGGTTCAGTACGGTTGCCAACGACCCGCCACACTTTCAGATGGTTTCGGGTAATCGATCGGAACAGCTTCCGAACGCCACAATGGCTTTGTTGTGAGAGGGCAATCGAGGTTTGGCAAGCAGTTCCCAGGAATTCGGCTAACTGCCATACGTAACCATTTGGCGCAATCGTCTACTGGTGGGAGGGTGCCGAGGGACTCTCGTTCAGCTCGCGGTAGAGAAAATAAGCGCCGACGCCGGTGCCGACTATGGCTCCAATTTCGAGAATCCTCAGCACAAGTTTTCGACGACTTCGGACCGCAGGTATCGTTCCAGAACCTTGCTGGGAATCGTCAACGATCTCCACTTTGTAGGACTTGCCGTCCTCGACTAGTGGGTATCACCGTCGATTGAAACATCAAACGTTCCGCGCAGGCTTGCGACGACGATTTCGTTCTCTCCCGATATCGAGACGCGGCCGCGCGCTGAACTTCCGGGGCGAGCCGCTACAGTAACGGCGCACGCCATTAGTACCACGAGACTGGAAGGCTCGGAATTGAACTCTGCGCTGCCAACGAGCAGTTCTGCCTGAAGTCCATCCGTCGATTTAAGCAGCTTCGATTTGCTGTTTGGGAGCAAGTAAAGTTGGCTCGCTCCCGATCCCAGCCGCACTAAGCCGTCCGCTTCCGTCTTCAGCGTGTCCCCCGGATAGACGGTCGCTCCAGCGACGAGAGTCGCGGAACCCAGCCAAGCTGACGTGGCCTGCGCTACGAAGCCGACTGGCTTCTCTCCCGAAACAGCCGCCGATAGAAGGCCAGGCGGACCAATCATTACCGCCATTAAATAGATGCTTAGCAGTCGCCGCAAATTGCAACTCTGGATGCAGCCCTCAGTGAACGCCAACTCCACGGCTCCGCTACTGTGGACGCCGAAATGGCAGGTGTAGCTCGCAACCGAGATCTATTTTCTTATATCACAAAGCCAGTACCTATTCGGACCGTAACATAATAACTCAATTATCTGAGGTTAAAATATGGGTTGCATCGCGGCGTCCTCGCGCGAGACGACCGCTGCAACATTCAATGTAACAACTCTCAGGCTCGTTGGCGTCGCATTGACACAGCGGTGCGCGTCCGTCACGATGCACGCCTTGCATGGTCTTAGTTTTTCGCCCTGGCTATGCGGAGATTCCGCTTTGAATTCCTCGCGTGCGCTGATTATCGTGAATCCGATCGCGGGCGGCGGCCGGGCTCGACGCGTTCAGGGGGCGGTCGCGGACTATTTGGATGAGAATTATTGGCCGGCGGAATTTGTAGTTTCAAAGAGCACGGAGGATTTTCGGCGCGTTGCCGCGGAAGCGATGGCTCGCGACGAATTTCGTTGCGTTGCGGCGCTCGGCGGCGACGGAGCGTTTCATCATCTTGCCGAAGCCGCAATCGGCTCGCAAACCGTTCTGGGATTTATTCCGGCCGGCAATGGCAATGATATCGCCGCCGGGCTGGGCCTGCCGCGCGATGCGATTGAAGCCGCTCGCGTGCTGGTTCGCGGAAGGCCGCACGCGATCGATGTGGTGCGCGTTCGCAGCTTGGCATCCGGCTCGTTGCAAAATGTCGGCGGCGCGGCGCAGAATTTTGCGGAAGCGGTTTTCGTGGGCGCGGGCGGAGCGGGGCTCGATGCCGAGGCGGCGGAACTGGCGAACACGCGATTCAAGCGCTGGCCTGGCGTGACGCGCTATATAGCCGGTGCGCTTTGGGCCTGGCGGAATTTTCGCGCGGTGGAATTCGAAGCGTCCATCGATGAATTCTCGTGGCGCGGCCGCGCTTTATTTGCCGCGGTGGCCAACGGGCCGTGTTACGGCTCAGGAGTGCGCATAGCGCCAATGGCGCGCATGGATGATGGATGGCTGGAGATCACTATCGTTCGCGAAATGCCGCTCGCAAGTCTGCTCGAAGCGATTCCCATCGTTCTGCGTTCCGGGGATATTCGTTGGCCGCAGATCGAGCGCTTCCGCTGCCGGCGATTTTCTTTGCGTGCAAGCACCGCGGCGCTGGTGCATGGCGATGGTGAATTGATCGGGGCCTTGCCTGCGGAATTTGAAGTGATGCCGCGCGCGATTCGCGTGATGGTCCCCTAAACCTTCGAAGACATCGCCATTAGGGCTGCCGTGACAAATGTCAGGATGTAAGTGCGCTACGTCCCGGGCTTTTTCTTATCCACCTTGAGAGTCATCTCCAGATCCTTGCGCGAATCGAAACTGGAAATGGTTCGCTTGTTGGAAATCATGTCCGTGCGCTCGGCGTGGATTTCGTAATCCGCATTAGGGTCCAGGCCGCTGAAGCGGTATTTTCCTGCCTCGTCGGCAATGTAAGTCTTGATCGCCTGGGTCTTCATATTCTTCAAATAGACCACGCTGCTGGGCTGCGGATTTTCCTTGGCATCCAGAACGCTGCCGTGAACGGTCTTTAGCTGCGCGTCCTTCTTCTTGTCCTGCGCGGAGACAGAAAGAGAAGCCGCGAGAACCAGCACGAACACGAGGCACACGCCTGCGATGGTGCGGAGAGTATGTAGTCTCACGGAACCTCCGATGGATCTCACCAACTAAGATGAGAGGAGAAGGGGGAAAGATGCCGGAGCCGCGCGCGGGCGGAGCTACTCGGCCTCGTCTTCAATCAAATCGCCCGGCTCGGCAACAGCTTCTTCGTCGTCGCCCTCGGCTTCTTCTTCCTCGTCATCATCATCGTCTTCGGTGAGAGGAATCACGTGCACAGGATGAACCTGCGTCACTTCGAGTTCGACGTCACATTCCGGGCAACTTAAAATTTCGCCCTCTTCCACTTCGTCTTCGTCCAAATCCATTTCGGCGTCACATTCAGGACACTTGACCACGGCCGCGTTCTCCTTGTTGGGTCGCTTCGAGAGCTGCCGGGCGTATTATATACCGCGTCTGTCAAGAAATTCCGCGTGGAGCGTGAGGAATTGTCTCCGAAGCGTGAATATCCCGATGCGCCGGTAGTGGGAGTGGGCGGCGTGGTAATTCACGAAGGGCGCGCGCTGCTGATCAAACGCGGAAGCGCGCCGCTCGAAGGGCAGTGGTCAATTCCCGGCGGAAATTTGGAATTGGGCGAATCGATTGAAGAGGGCGTGCGGCGGGAGTTGACGGAGGAGACGGGAATTGAAGTCCGTGTGCTGGGAATGATTGAAGCGTTTGACCGGATTTTTCGCGATGACGCGGGGAAGATTCAGTTTCACTTTGTGATTGTGGATTATCTTTGCGAGCTGTTAAGCGGCGAGGCGATGGCCGCCAGCGACGTGACGGATACGGCCTGGGTCCGCGAAGAAGATCTTGGCCGATACAGCCTCACCGAGACCGCGACTCGAGTCCTCCGCAAGGCATTTGCGATGACCGTTGCGGCTTCTTAGCGTGACGCTGTCTTCGCAAGCGACGGCGATGGCTCCGGCAATCGTAAATAAACTTTTTTGTGCAGCAAGCTGTCTTCGCCGCCGATGAAAATTCTATCGGGCCAAGCAGATGTGGTTTCGATCAGCAACTTTGGATTTTGCGCGCCGGCGGGAAGATCAAAGACGAAGGCCGAAATATAAGATTCGCCCGGTCGTAGTGGTGTCGTGATCGGAATGCTGTTCAATCCGGTTTTTTCGAGCGCCTGCAACGCCGATTCCGAAGGAGTGTATGCGTTTCCAGCCGCGTCCACCAACTTCACGACGCGAGGGCTGGGATCAAGCTGGCCGTCGCCGCGGCGGGAAGAAATCGTGGTTTCGTCGAACCGCGTGCGTACCGCGACGATGTAGAACGTGCCGGCGGCTGCGGCTTTTTCCGCGCCGGACCCGATCGCGGCCGTTTTCTCAACGCCCGTGACCGCATACGCCAGATGGCAATCCATCTCGCAAAAATATTTCTCGGCACCCGGCGCGAGATTCCATTCGTGGCTTGCCAGCGATGCCGCGAACATCACACCAAAATACCCAGCTAAGAGTATCGCGCCGCTGACCAGGATTTTTCGCGCCAGGCCGATTCCACCCAATAGCCAGCCTGACGCGCCCTCGCTCCAGCCCGCCAATCGTTTCTCGCCCGCGGCTTTGATCGCGGCGAATGCGATCGCGCATCCGATGAGCGCCGCGCCCGTGCCAAGAAATGCGATCACACCTAGAAATGTGTAGAGCTGCTTCGATTCCATGGAGCTTCTCCGGCTGTGAAATTCAATCTCCGGCGACGGCCGCGGGCAGTTTGCCGAAGCGGCGTTCGCGCATGCCGAATTCGCCGATGGCCGCTTCCAGATCCGCAGCGTCGAATTCGGGCCACATCTTGGAAGTAAATACCAACTCCGCGTAGGCGCACTCCCAAAGCATGAAATCGCTCAGGCGATGCTCGCCTCCGGTGCGGATGATCAGATCCACATCCTTGCTGGACCGGCCCGCATGGGTAACTTCGCCCAATCGCCGCGCGAATTCCGCTTGCGTAACTTCCAGGCTGGAAAGCATCCAGCAAGCGGCGCGCAGAATGGCATCGCGGCTCGAATAGTCCACGGCGATGCGCAACTCGAGCGCCCGCCCATGCGACGTGGCCGCTTCCGCGGCTTCGATCGCGGTTTTTAGCGAAGGAGGAATGCGATCGCGCCGGCCGATTACGCGAATGCGGACGCCGTTCGTGGCGCAATGTCCCGCTTCGCTCACCAGGTAGCTTTCCACCAGATCGAGCAGCGCAATCACTTCATTGGCGGGGCGCTGCCAGTTATCTCCCGAGAAGGCGAAGAGAGTGAGCGTGCCGACGGCCATGTCCGGCGCAGCTTTCACCACGCGGCGCACGGCTTCGACTCCAGCGCGGTGTCCTTCGGAACGCGGGAGGCCGCGCGAGGCTGCCCAGCGCCCATTGCCGTCCATGAGAATGGCGACGTGGAGTTTGGGGAAATTCTCGATTAGCAAAGTGCTTTCATTTATAAAGTGCATGGGTAAATTTTTTTCCTTCCTAGGCCTCTCGCGTCGCGCGGATGAGTGCTTCCATATGATCGAGATATTTTTCGAGCGCGCGGCGTCCGCTGGCAGTGAGCCGGTATTCGGTGCGCGGCGTGCGCCCGGCGAAAGATTTTGTGCAGGCGACGTAGCCCGCGTCTTCGAGTTTGCGCGCGTGAACGCTCAAATTTCCGTCGCTGGCTTGCAGCAGTTCTTTCAGCTCGGAGAAAGTGAGCGATGGGTTCGCCGCCAGAGCGCTGACGATCGCCAGTCGCGTGCGCTCATGGATCAAGCGGTCGAGCTGCGTGGCGGAAACCTCGCTCGATGCAGACGCGGCGCGCAGCTTTCCCGCGACGGGCGCGGCTTTTCGCGCGCTCAACTTATCCAGTCGTTCCGCTCGTGCTGCGTTGAATCTATCCGCCATAATTTTTCGCAATTACCGCGCCGAAGATAACATGTAGGCTGCCGAATCCGGCTGCCAGAAAAATATTTCCCCAGTTTGCCGGCGAGAAAAGCGCTACCGTGCCGAGCACCATGAAACACAAGCCCATCAACGGCACCACGCGAATTGAAAACGCGCCGCCAGTGATTACGCCGGTACCATACATCAGCAGCCATACGCCAGGAATTGCCCAGATCAGCCCGGCGCGAAACAGAATCACGGTGAGCAGCGCGCCCACAAAAAGCGGCGGCGCAAAGCTCAGCGCAAATTTTCTTCCCGGGCCGGCCAGGATCGGCAAATTCGCCCGCCGCGCTTTCGATAGTGTGGTGAACGATGCGATTCCCGTGGCGATGAGAGCTTCCGCGAGCCATGTGCTCAGCCAACTCACGGGCCCCGCTTGGCGCGACGCGACGGCCGCAGCTCCGATTGCCGTGATACCCATGGCGACGCCGCCCCATCCCGGAACGGCGGTAAAAGAGGAAGCGCGCTCCATGGTCTCGCGAATGAAACGCAAGTTGTCGCGGGCACGGTCGTCGAGCGCGACGGGCGCCGAACGAAGCGGGCGATCTGAAGGCAGCGGATCCATGGTGAAAGAGTAGCGGAAAAGCGGCCGGATGTCAAGTACTTTGTGATGCAAAGTATAACGCCCGTTCCGGCCCTCTGTTATCCTCCTTCGGGCGATTTTTTCAGGAGGATTCAGCCATGAAATTCAAATTGATGTATTTGGGCTGTGCGGCGCTCTTGTTTTCGGCCGCCGGATTTGCGCAACAGGCCGCCGCACCCGCTGCCGCGGCGAAGACCGAGAACAATCCAATTGCGAACCATCTGCGCGAAGATGTCGCTGATAGCGCGAAGAATCTCGAAGCCGCGGCCGAGGAAATGCCCGCCGAAAAATATACTTTCAGCCCCACGCCGCAACAAATTACGTTCGCGCACTTGATTTTTCACGTTACGCGTGCGAATTACGGATTCTGCTCTGGAATTTCGGGCCAGGCCAAGCCGGACGTGAAAGTGGCCGATACGGATGGCAAAGATAAGCTCGTGGCGTCGTTGAAGGCGTCCTTCGACTTTTGCACCAGCGCCCTCGCGAATGTGGATGACTCGAAACTCGGCGAGCCGCTGCCTGCTTACGGAGGCAAGACGATCTCGCGCGGCGGGATGATGATGACGCTATCCGCGGAGAACGCCGATCACTATTCCATGGCGGCAATGTATCTGCGCCTGAATGGGCTTCTGCCGCCCACGGCGAAAAAGTAGCGCTACTTGGGATACCGTCCCAAGATTGCGTTGCAACGAATCAACAGCAAATCCAAAAACATTTTCACGCTATCGCGATAAACGTTCACTTTTGTCGCGGGGTCGTGCGCCCAGGCCACCGGCACTTCCACCGTGCGCAAGCCGTGGCGCTTGGCCAAAAATAAAATCTCCGGATCGAATCCAAATCTTTCGATCCGCTGCTGCTCGAAAATAATTTTCGCCCGTTCCATCACGAACGCCTTGAAGCCGCACTGCGTATCCGCGAACGGCAGCCCCGTAAAGACCTTCACGAACGCATTGAAAATAATTCCGGCCAGCTCGCGCAGCCGCGATTGGTGCACGGTAATAAGGCGGCGATTCAACGCCCGGGAGCCGATGACAACGTCCGCGTTCGCCAGCGCTGCGCGGAGCTTGTCGAATTCTTCGATCGGCGCGGAAAGATCGGCATCGGTGAATAGTGCGATGCGGCCCTGCGCCTCCAACATTCCGTGGCGCACGCTGTAACCTTTGCCGCGATTTTCGCCATTGGAGACCAGCCGCACGTCGCGCAAACCATCAGGCCAGCTTAGATCCGCGTCCTCGACAATTTTTGCCGTGCCATCCGTCGAGCCGTCATCGACGACGACTACTTCGGCATCCAGTTTGCGCTCGAGCAAATACGCGCGAATTTTGTCGAGCGCCCGCGGCAGACGCGCCGCTTCGTTGTATGCGGGAATTACGATCGACAGCTCTGGAGGGGGACGTCTCATGCAAAGTTCGCGCGCGCTCAGGCGGGCTGTAAGTGCTTCTCCCAGGCGCGCGTTTCGAGAATTTCTTCCATCTGCGCGAGCGCGAAATCCAGTTCCTCGTCGCGATTATAAAAATGCGGGGAGAGGCGCACGCCCGCCGCGGGCCGGTAATCCACGAGCACGTCGCGCGCGATCAATTCAGTCCTGACTTCCTTCGCGTGCGGACATTCGACGGAAATCGTTCCGCCGCGCTCTTCGGGATCACGCGGCGAATTCACCTTCCAGCCGCGCGCCAAAGCTCCATCCATTAATTGCTGCGTCTGGCGCTTCGACTTCGCGCGGATTTTTTCGACGCCCACTTGCGCGAGAATTTCGAGACCCGGCTGGCAGGCATAAAGCGCGGGAATGTGCGGCGTGCCATTGAGCAGCCGGAAAGAATCATCGCGCAGGTCCACTGCCCCCACTTCAAACTCAAATGGCCGCTGATGCGCCGCCCATCCGGTGAGCGTGGGCGAAAGTTTTTTGCGCAGATCCGGGCGCACGTAGAGGTAGCCGATGCCGGGCCCGCCGCAAAGCCATTTGAGGCAGCCACCGACGGCAAAATCCACATTCAGCGCGCGCACATCGATCGGAATCGTCCCCGCAGCCTGAAAGCAATCGAGAATCACGGTGCCGCCGACGCGATGGGCCTTTTCAATGATCGCGCGTGCATCAATGATGGTGGCGCTGCGGAAAAGAACCAGTGAAATCGGAACCAGCAGCGTGGTCTCATCGATCGCAGCGAGAACTTTTTCGAGCGGCGCGTGAATTCCATCTTCACTCTTTAAAATTTCCACTCGCGCGCCGTGCCTCTGCTGCGCGAGATAAAAATAGATGATGGAAGGAAATTCCAGATCGACCATAACGACTTTGTTTCGCGTCCCGGAAAAATCGAAGCACGAAGAAACGATCGCTTCCGTGATGGTCACGTTTTGATGCAGCGAAATCTCGCCCGCGCCGGCGCCGATCAGCTTGCCGACTTTATCGCCGGTGCTCACGGCCATTTCCCACCAGCCTTCGTGCCAGGCACGCACGCCGCGATGCGCCCACGTGTCGGCGTAGTTGTGCATTTGCGTATAGACCGCCCGCGGCATCGCGCCCAGCGAATTGCTGATCATGTAAGTGGTGCGGTCAAGGATCGGGAATTCTTCGCGCCACTTGAGCAGGTCATCCATTTTCGTTTCCCCTGGGCCGGTTTTCTCTGGCGTCGCTTTTGGCCTTCGCACCGCGCGCCCACAAAAAATAACACAGAGTTATCAGCACGAGCCAAGGCAATCCTGCGTAAATTGTGATTTTCATTCCCGGAATCCACCATGTGGAAAGGAATGCGCCGGCGATGGCGAATAATCCGAAGGCTGAAGTCCAGGCACTGCGTGGCGCGAATCGCATCGGCAGCTCGCGGCCTTCGCGCGCGAGTCTGCGGCGAAAAGCCAGGTGCGTCAGAAATATGATGAACCAGCCGAAAAGTCCGCCGAAAAATGACGCCCCGAGCGTGTAGACGAACGCCGTTTCCGCGAATCGCAATTCCACGAGCAGCGCAATCACCATTCCGATGCTCGATACCAGCAGCGCTGCCAGCGGCACTCCGCGCGAATTCACCCGGCCGATAAATCGCGGGGCATATCCGCCGCGCGAAAGCGAAAAAATCATCCGCGAAGTGAGATACAAATTCGAGTTCATGCTCGAAAGCGCCGCGGTGAGCACCACGAAATTCATCAGCGCGGCGGCGTGCGGAATTTTCACGGTCGCGAACACTTTCACGAATGGGCTCTCCGTCAATCCCGCCTGCGTCCACGGCATCACGCCCACGAGCACCGCGATTCCGCCGATATAAAAGATCGCCAGTCGCGCCATGGTCCACCGCGTCGCTCGCGGAATCGCCACTTGCGGATCGCTCGCTTCGCCCGCAGCCACCGCGGCTACCTCCACGCCGATATAACTAAAAATCGCGATGGCCACTCCGAGAAGCACGCCCGTCCAGCCGTGCGGCAGAAATCCTCCGTGGCCGGTGTAGTTCGACAGACCGAGCGGGTGAAACCCGATTCCGAAAACAAGCGCCGCGCCGAGCGCAAGGAACGCAATGATCGTCACCACCTTGATTAGCGCGAACCAATATTCCAGCGTGCCGAAATTTCCCACGCTGGCCGCGTTCACTCCAATAATTGCCGACGAAAAAATCACCATCCACACCCACGCCGGCACCTCCGGAAACCAGTAGCGGCAATAAATCGAAATCGCCACCACTTCGCTGCCGATCGCCACCGAAGTCGCCAGCCAATAGGCATAGCGAATCGAGAATCCCGCCCAGGGATGCAAATAAATTTCCGCGAACACGCCGAACGACCCCGCCACCGGATGCACCAGCGTCATTTCCGCCAGCGCCCACATCAGCGCAAGAGCAATCAGCGACGCAAACGTGTAGCTGATAATCACTCCGGGCCCAGCGAGCCTCACGGAAACGGCGCTGCCGAGAAACAAGCCGGTGCCGATCGCGCCGCCGAGCGCGATCATCGAAATTTGCCGCGCACTCAATTCGCGATGCAGCCCCGCTTCGCGAACGTCAACGATCGCTTCGGGTTTTCCGGGTTGTTCCGTAGCGTTCATTTCATCAGCCTGGGACGAGGGCGCGCCATCGTACCAGCAGTCGCAGCGCGCGGCGAGCGCTCTCGCGTGTGAAAGTGGCTGCAACGCCGCCACATTTCGCTCTGCTATACTCGCGCGGGATTTGGGAGCCTTTATGAAGCGCGATCAGAAATCTGCCGCCGGCGATTCTCCGGACCGCCGTTCTTTCCTCGCCTATTTTTCCGGCCTCGGACTTTCCGCCACTCTTTTCCCGGGCGTCCTCTGGGGAAAACTCGAGACGGCAAAAAACGCCGCGCCGTCACAGCAGCCCTCCGGCATCACCAAAACTATGCTGCGCGACGCTGCATCCGTCGCCGGCCTCGATTTCAGCGACCAACAACTCGACCACATGCTCGCCGGCGTGAACAAACTCGTGCCCGTTTACAACGATCTTCGGAAAGTTCAACTCGATAACAGCGTCGCGCCCGCTCTTTATTTCAATCCTCTCGTTCCCGGCATGAAAATCGATCGCACCAGGCGCCCGATGCAAATGAGCGCGCCGGAACGTGTAACTCGCCCAGGCAATCTCGAAGATGCCGCCTATTGGACCGTGCGCCAACTTGCGGAATTAATCCGCACCAAGCAGGTGACCTCCGTCGAGCTGACGGAAATGTATCTCGCGCGCCTGAAACGCCTCAACGCAAAACTTCTTTGCGCCGTCACCATCACGGAAGATCTGGCCATCCGCCAGGCCAAGCAAGCCGATCAGGATATCGCCGGCGGAAATTATCGCGGCCCGCTGCACGGAATTCCCTGGGGCGTAAAGGATCTGTACGCCGCGAAGGGTTATCCGACCACGTGGGGCGCGGCGCCGTTTAAAAATCGCATCATGGATATGGATGCAACCGTGGTCTCGCGACTCTCCGATGCCGGCGCGGTGCTCATCGCCAAACTTTCCACTGGCGAACTCGCGCTCGACGACATCTGGTTCGGCGGCCAAACAAAAAATCCCTGGGATCTCGCGATGGGCTCGCAAGGATCGTCTGCCGGACCGGGCTCAGCAACGGCCGCCGGCTGCGTGGGCTTCTCGATGGGCACGGAAACTCACGGCTCGATCATCGCGCCCTCGGCGATTTGCGGCGTTACCGGCCTGCGTCCGACTTTCGGACGCGTCAGCCGCCAAGGAATCATGGCCTTGAGTTGGAGTTGCGACAAATCGGGGCCGATGTGCCGCAGCGTCGAAGATTGCGCGCTGGTGCTCGACGCGATCAACGGCCCCGACGATCGCGATCTCGCAGTGCAGGATATTCCCTTCAATTGGAACGCCGCCGCCGATATCAGCAAACTCCGTGTCGGCTATTTGAAAGGCGCCTTTGATGATACGCGGCAGACTCCGCAGGTAACTGCTAACGACGCCGCGGCCCTGCAAAAAATCCGCAGCATGGGCGTCAATCTCATCGAAATCAAATTGCCCGAGCACTCCAATCTTAATTTTTCCACGATCATGTTCGGCGAAGCGAATGCCGCGCTGCACGAGCCCTTCGAAACGCGCCCGAGCGAACTCGTCCGCCAGGATGAAGTCACCGCGCAAAACACATACCGCCTGCTGCCGGCCACTGAATACGTAAATGCCAATCGCGTGCGGACGCTGCTCATGCAGGAAATGGCGCGGCTCATGGAGGAGATCGACGTCTACATCGTTCCCTTCGATTACGGCGACTACACGCCGAATCCGATCGCTTCGCTAAATTCTTCGGTCACGAATCTCACCGGCCACCCATGCGTCGCTGTCCCGCATGGCTTCGATGAAAAAAATCATCCCACGAGCCTGACGGTCATCGGCAAACTTTACGGCGACGCCGAAATGCTGGCCTTCGCGCGCGCCTACCAGGAAGCCACCGGCTGGCATCTGAAACATCCGAATCTATGAGCGCTCCCGCTGCAAAATCCTACATTCGCGACGCGGTCGAATCGCTGCCGCGCCCGGAAATCGAGCGCCTGCAACTCGCGCAATTGCGCGATGGCATCGCTCGCGTCGCGAATAAAGTCCCGTTCTATCGCGAGAAACTCGCCGGCGCAAAAATCAGCGCCGAAGATTTCCGCTCGCTAGCCGATCTGCCGCGTCTGCCGTTCACGATTAAGTCCGACCTGCGCGATCACTATCCTTTCGGCCTGCTCGCTGTGCCCATGCAGGAAATAATTCGCGTGCACGCATCAAGCGGCACCACCGGCCGGCCCACCGTCGTCGCTTACACGCGCAACGACATCGCCCTCTGGTCCAATCTCATGGCCCGCGCCTACGCTGCCGCCGGAGTCACTTCCGCCGACATCGTCCACAACGCCTACGGCTACGGCCTTTTCACCGGCGGACTCGGCTTTCATTACGGCGCGGAAACAATCGGCGCCACGGTGATTCCAATTTCCGGCGGCAATACCAAGCGGCAATTGATGCTCATGCGCGATTTCGGCAGCACCGTGCTTTGCTGCACTCCTTCCTATTCGCTGCTGATTGCAGAAGTCGCTCGCGAAGAAGGCATCGATCTCCGCGCCCTCGCTCTTAGAGTTGGAATCTTCGGCGCCGAGCCGTGGTCCGAGCGCATGCGTCAAGAAATCGAAGCGCGCCTGGGCATCATCGCTCTCAATATTTACGGCCTTTCCGAAGTGATCGGCCCCGGCGTTTCCGCGGAATGTACCGCGCAGCAAGGGCTCCACATTTTCGAGGATCATTTCATTCCTGAAATCATCGATCCCGCCACCGGGCAACCGCTTCCCGATGGCGAATACGGCGAACTTGTGCTCACCTGCCTCACCAAGGAAGCTCTGCCGCTAATTCGCTATCGCACGCGCGACCGCACGCGCCTGCTTCGCGACAAATGCGTCTGCGGCCGCACCAGCGTTCGCATGGAGCGCCTCGTCGGCCGCACCGACGATATGCTCATCGTTCGCGGCGTGAATGTGTTTCCCTCGCAGATTGAAAGCGTGCTGCTCGAAACGGGGGGCGTCGAGCCGCACTATCAAATCATAGTGGATCGCCACATGGGCCACACCGACGAGCTCGACGTCCTGGTGGAAGTGCCCGCCACGGTCTTCGGCGATCAATCGCAATTGGTGCAGCTCGAGCGCCGCCTGAGCTACGAAGTGCAAAGCGCGCTCGGCATCGCCTGCAAAATCAAGCTAGTCGGCCCGCACGAAATCGAGCGCACCGATGGCAAAGCAACGCGCGTGATTGACAAACGCAAGCTGTAAGCGGTTTGGTAGCGCCGGCTCGCCCTGAGTCGTGAAGGGCGTCCCTGCCGGCATCTTACGGCCGCACGCGCCGGCAAAGACCGTGGCCGTGCGCGGCGCGCAGGACTAGATAAGCGGCGTTGGTTTTGCAGTGCGGTCCGCGCAAAAGTGTTGCCAATATGGAAATATCTGCTCGCAAGATGCCGGCAGGGACGCCGGCGCTACGAAGAACCGAGGTCTCCATGAAACTCGAAACCATGCACTTCGAATCCGAATCCCGCGTCGGCTACTTAACTCTCAATCGCCCCGACATCCTCAACGCCATGCATCATCAAGGCGCTCTCGATCTCAATCGCATGGCCGAAATGATTCGCGACGTCCCTAAAATCCGCCTCGTCCTGATCCGCGGCGCCGGACGCGCTTTCTGCACCGGCATTGACCTCAAGCAACTCACCGCCGGCCAAATTCCCGCCGCCTACTATGAATTGTGGGACCGCGCTCTGCGCATCCTCGAGCAATCCGAAAAAATCCTGATCTGCGCCATGCATGGTTATTCGCTCGGCGGCGGACTCCAGCTCGCGTTGGCCTGCGATATCCGCATCGCCACAGAAAATTGCATTCTCGGCCTGCCCGCGATCAAAGAAGGCATCATCCCCGGCCTCGGCACTTTCCGTCTCCCGCGTTATATCGGTCTCGGCCGCGCCAAATGGATGATCCTCTCCGGAGAAAATGTAGACGGCCGCCGCGCTCAGGAAATCGGCCTGGTAGATCACGTAGTGCAACCGGAAACTTTCGGCGACGAAACCGAAGCCCTGGTGAAAAAATACGCCGCCGTCTGCTCCGAAGGCACTATCCAATCCAAAATGATGCTCAACATGCCCTTCGACATGCCCCACGGCCAATTCTTCGAAGAATACCTGCGCCGCCAAAAAATCGCTCTAGCTTCCCCGGATCACAAAGAAGCCCTAGCCGCCTACAAGGAAAAGCGCGATCCAAATTTCGCCGGGTAGCGCTGGCTTGCCCTGAGCGGAGCCGAAGGGCTGCCAGCCGGCGTTTTTCCGCGACGCCACTCCGAATGAAAATCGTCGGCAGCTGCGGAAGTTTCGGTTAGCGCGGCCACATTCCTCGGCGATTTCTGCTCAGATGCTACTTCGCATAATTTCATTCGTGACGCGTTTCCTTCCGCTGCGCTACGATGTGCCGCGCTTCGCTCGCTCGCGCAACGGCTGCGCGATATGCGGGCGCCAATGCCGAGCCATGTTCTCTGACCTCTCGCCGGTGTGGATTTCGCTTGCGACTAGCGTCGTCGCTACTGCCATCACTTTGGTTTTTGGCGTGGCGGCGGCGTTTTGGCGCGAACGACGTCGCGGAACTGCGTTTGCCATCCTTGACGGCATCGCTCTGCTGCCACTCGTACTTCCGCCCACCGTTGTCGGCTTCCTGCTGCTCCTGCTCTTCGGCCGCCACGGCCCGATTGGCAAACTCCTTCTCCGCATCGGCGTGACCATCGTTTTCTCCTGGCCCGCCACCGTTTTCGCCGCTGCTGTCGTCGCATTTCCGCTCATGTATCTCACCGCTCGCGCTGCCATCGCCCAAGTCGACGCTCCCCTTCTGCAAGCCGCGCGCACACTCGGTGCATCGGAATGGCGCGTTTTTCGCCGTGTAGTTGTTCCGTTGGCCGCGCCTGGGCTCGTTGCCGGGACGCTTCTCTCCTTCGCTCGCGCCCTCGGCGAATTCGGCGCCACCTTAATGATCGCCGGCGACATCCCCGGCCGCACGGAAACGATTCCCCTCGCGATTTATTTCGCCGTAGAAGCCGGCGACATGCGCCGCGCCATCCTCTGGTCCGCGATCGACATCGCCATTTCTCTCGCTCTCCTCTTCGGCCTCTATCACTGGACGCGCGCGCAATCCTCCTCCCGCGCGCAATTCGGACGCAGCTGAAATGGCCCTCGAAATCCAAATCGAAAAGCGTCTCCTGGCTTACACGCTCTCCGTCTCATTCTCCACCGGCGCAAAGCCGCTAGCCGTTCTCGGCCCCAGCGGCGCCGGCAAGACCATGCTGCTTCGCTGCATCGCCGGCCTCGAGCGCCCTGACACCGGCCGCATCGCGCTCAACAACCGCATGCTTTTCGATTCCGCGAAACATATCAACGTTCCCAGCCGCGATCGCCGCGTCGGCCTGCTTTTTCAGAGTTACGCGCTTTTCCCGCATTTCACCGTCGCCGAAAATATCGCCTTCGGCTTGGATCGCCTCGCGCCCTACGAACGCCTCACGCGCACACGCGATCAAATCGCCGCGCTGCATCTCGATGGCCTCGAAGATCGCCGCCCCCGCCAACTTTCCGGTGGCGAACAGCAACGCGCCGCGCTCGCTCGCGCTCTCGCCACCGCTCCCGAAGCGCTGCTGCTCGATGAACCGCTCTCGGCGCTCGATACGCACCTGCGCTCGCGAATCGAGCACGAACTCCTCGCCACTCTCAGCAACTATCGCGGCGCCGCGCTTCTCGTCACCCACAATATCGAAGAAGCCTACCGCCTCGGCTCGGATTTGCTCGTCCTCTCGCAAGGCCAGGCTGCCGCCTTCGGCCCCAAAGAAGAAATTTTCCGACATCCGCCGACCGCCGAAGTCGCGCGCCTCACCGGCTGCAAGAATTTCAGCCCGGCCCGCAACATTACGCCGCAGGAAATCGAAGCCACTGCCTGGCGCTGCCGCCTGCGCGTCACGCAACATCTCTCCCGCCCCGCGAAGCAAATCGGCATCCGCGCCCATCAAATCGAATTTCTCGAAAGCCACGATTCCCGCCGCGACGATACAGCCGAAAATATTTTCGCCTGCTGGCCCATCAGCGCCAGCGAAACGCCCTTCCGCATCACCCTCCATCTGAAACTCCACTCCGCGCCCGCCGCCAACGACCAAGCCGATCTCCAAGCCGAAGTCTTCAAAGAAAAATTCGCCCGCTTCAAAGACGCGCCTCTCCCCTGGCACGTACGCCTCGCCCCCGAATCATTAATCATCTTTCCTGAGTGAATAAGTCGATGAGCGAGTTGAGCGGTTGATGAAGGCTACCTTCTGTTTTCTTACGGAGGAGAGAGGTCTGGAGGACGATTAATCAGATTGCAGGTCGTGCAACTCGCATGAACGTCTACTTGAAATGCTTCGTAAATTCCACGCTCAAGCTGAATGTGCCATTGATATCCCGCAGCGCAATAATCGAAACGTCCCGCCGCACCGCGTACTCCACCTGAATCACCTGCTCCTGCTGCGAAGCCGCATTCGTGCTGTAAGTAATCGTAACGGCCTTGCCCAGTTGCTCCTCAATCGTCACGCGCGCCGCCGCGTTCTGCTCCGAAGCCGTTCCCGCCAAAAATGGATCCACGCGAAATCGCGAAATCCCGAATAATCTCTCAATCCTTCCGCCCAACTGGCTCGAAATCGCTTCCGAAAGCAGCGCCGTAGCTCCATATCCCTGCGTTGTATTCGCCGAAGAAGATCGCAGCGCGCTTTCCGTTCCCGTACTCCCCAACGCCAGCAGCGCAATGATGTCGCTATCCGGCAATGGCGGATCGGAGCGATACGAAAGCGAAAGCGTGCTCGCCGCTCCGGTAAAATCCAAAGTAATCTCGTACTGGCTGATCGTCGTCGTCGCCTCAACGTTCAATATCGGATCCAGCCGGAACGGATTCGAAAAAATAATATCCCCGCGCGATAGCTGATATTTATTTCCGCGAAATGTCATCTCGCCATTCAGCAAATGCATATTCCCCAGCAAAATCGGCCGATCCCACGTTCCCCGCAAACGCACCGTCCCTTCCACTTCCACCTGCGCCCCGCTCCATTGCATTCGCGCATTCGGCGCCGTAGTCCCTTCCAGATCGAATTGCAAATTCCGCAAATACGCCGAAGTCGTCGCCGGCCCCTGCACGCTTCCCTGCGACGCGGTCAACAGCGTCGCCATGTCCACATTCTCCGCAAAAAGCAACCGGCTCACCTGCACGTTCCCCGACAAAATCGCCCCGTCCGTTCCGCCCGCCAAATGCAGTGTCCCGCCCACCAGCCAGCTCATCCCCGCCGGATAGCGAATCCGCACTCTGCGGCGCCACCGCATCGAGTTGATATCGTAACGGCCCCTCGCCATAACTCAGCGATCCGCTCAACGTCAAATCTCCGCCGCCCGATTCCGCATGCAATATTGTCGAACACCGCCCGGCTGCGATCGAAAACAATGTCCCCGGTCATGTGACTCAACCCCGTCGGAAAATCATCGTAATTCGCCGCCACATCCGTCAGGCTCACTCGCCCGGTGATCAGCGGATTCGACATTGTCCCCTCCGCCACCACGCGCACATCCGCTCCGCCCCGCGCGTTCAAGTCCGGCAAGAATCCCGCCAGCAATTGCAAATTCACTTTTCCCGCAACATTCAAATTGATCGGCCGCGTTCCATCGAATCGCGCCGAACCTGAAATTTGAAAATCCGAATCCGTCCCGCGCAAACTGGCCTGCGCGATCGAAACTTGCCGCCGCCGGAACACAATCTTCACCGGCCCTTCATTCCGCAAACTCACGAATTCATAATCCAGCGCAATCGTGGAAATATCCGCGTCCACCGAAAGCGATCCCAGGTCCGCCAAGCCTCCCGCAAAAATAAATTTCCCGCTCACGCTCGTATGTCCCGTCAATCCCTTCGCGCGCGCTCCCGCTCCCATCAATGGATCGAGATCGAAATTCGTCGCGGTCGCCGTTCCGCTCACCGGATAACTTCCGCCCAGCCCCAGATCGAAATTTCCCTCCAGATGTCCGTTGCCCATCTGCGACGCCACTTCCAAATGCAATTTCCGCCCGTCCGCCACTGCGTGCGCTTCCAGATTTCCCTGCGCCTCCGCGCCGAATTTCACGTTCTCGAATTGCAGCGCCGCTTCTCCCTTCATCGCCTCTATCGGCCCTTGCCCGCGCGCTTGAAATGCCAGCGTTCCCGCGACGGGCACCAGCCGCGTTTGCAGCGTGGGAATTTTTTCCAACGGAATGCCTTCGCCCTTCAGCGCGAATTCATATTCTTTTCCCGCGGGCCGTATGTCACTTCGCCCGAAACGCGCCCCTTCTCCCCCTGCACCAGCTGCGCCTTCGCAAATTGTATTTGATCGTTGCGCACGTGCATCTCGCCCGTCAGCCGGTCGAATTTCACGCCCCACGCTTCAATCTGCTCCAGCGTCACGTCGCCATCAAACGTCGGCGCCGCCCGCGTTCCTCCTCCGGTAAATTTCCCGGAAAGCACGCCATCCACCGGAAAATGCGTTCCCGCAAACGCCTGCAGATCATCCAGCGGATTGCGCGTGAATTCCATTTTCGCGCTCCACGGATTGTTCGGGAGAAATCCGAAATCGCCGTCCAACGTCAGCCGCAGCTCGCCGCTCACCGCCGAATGTCCGCGCCTCAGCGACAAATTCGTCAAGCTGCAAATCATCCGGCGAATAATCCATCTGCCCCGTCATCTCATCCCAGCTCACATCGTCGTATCCCGGCTTCACCACTCGCAAATGCCCCGCGAACGTCGGCCCCACCAATGGCCCCAGCACTCGCCCTTTCCAATCCGCCGCGCCGCGAAATTACATGCGTGTCCGCTTCCTTTCCGCGAATTGCATCAATGAATTCATCCCACTGCCGCAAATCATCCGTATGGAAACTTACCTCCAGCCCCGAATCCTTTCCGCCGAGCGGTCCGTCCATCGTCAAATGCGCTGGCCGGCGTTGATATTTCGCTCTGCTTCACCGCGACACTCAGCAAATCCTGCGAATAATCGAAATCAATCTTCGCGCTCGCCGGAATTTTTCCCGCGGCAATCTCCGCCGGCTCCGACCACTGCATCAGCCCCTTCGTTTCGAAATGTTCGAATCCGCGGTTCCACGTATTCACCGCGTCCGCGTCCAGCGCCGCGTCCCAGCGCAATTCCTGCACCGGAAAATTCGGATTCTCGAGCGCCGCAAACACTCGCGCCAGGCTCATCCCCCGCAATTTCGAATCCACGCGGAACGCCACATTCTTGAACTGCATCGTCAGCCGCCCCTCCAGCGTCCCGCCCAGCGCCTTCGCGTGCAGTTCCGGCACCACCAATTGCACCGGCGTAATTTCGTAATCGCCCCACGCCTCCAAATCGTCCGCGTGAAACCAGTCGTACGGCAAATCGATTTCGCTTCCCGCGAAATGTCCCGTGCCGCTCCAGTCGCCTTTTGTCACGTTCGCCGTTCCCGTGAATTCCACTCCGCCATCCGGCGTAGTCGGTTTCCGCAAAATCGTGCGCACATCCTCCAATTCCAAATGTCCGCGATAACGGAAATTCCAATCGTTGCTCGCGAAGCTGGCCATTTCCGCGCGCGCGTCCACTTCCGAATGGGGCAGCTTCACTTTCAATTCATCGAGCGTCAACCCGTCGCGCGAGAGCGTGAACTTCGCCGCCATATCCGAACGGAACGGCAAATATCGTCTTCGCCGCAACCTCCACTTTTTCCCAGCTCATTTTTCCCGCGTAACTATCCTTCCCTCCCGCCGCCGCTTCGTAGTTCATCACGAATTCGAAATTCGATCCCTCCGCCGCCACCGGCGCGCTAGCGTCGTTGTAATAAATTGTCCCGTCGCTGATCAGCAGCTTGCCGATCTGCAAATCGAAAAGTTCCGCGCGCCACGGTTTGTTCGCCGTCTTCGGATGCGCCGGCGAAGGCACATTGCTGCGCCCGTCCGCGCCGAATCGAATTCCCGCCTCCGGCTTTTCCAGAGTCAATTCGTCCAGCGCATATTTCCGGCTGAAAAAGGAAACGATTCGCACGGTCGCTCTAACTCGGTCCGCGTGAAAAAGCGGCGGCATGCCCCGGTCTTCCAACCCGTGCAACGTCAAATTATTCAATTCCAGATGCAGTCCCCAAAGCCGCAGTTGGAAACGATCTAGTTCCACGCGCGCTCCCGTCGTTTTCTCGATCTGCGCCACCACGTAGCGCCGCAACCACAAATTCGCCAGCCCCGTGTTCCACACAAACACCAGCACGCCCGCCGCGATCAGCGCGGTCACCCACACCACGTGGAAAAAATGGTGCCAGCGCACCTTCATGATTTTTCCGGCAACGCGATCACGTCCACTCGCAGCCGCGGCTCTCGTCTCATCCAGCCACTTTCCCGCACGCTCGTTGATCATTTTTTCCGTCAGCAGCCGCCGGATGTCCGCGTGCACGTCATCGAGCGGCGGCGTCTGCTCGCCGCGCGCCTTGGCCTGCCTGCTGAATTCGCCGTTGTAATAATTCTCGATCTCATCTTCGTTCACTTGCGCTGCCGGACGGAATTTGTAATCGAGAAATCGCGAAAGATAAATCTGCAATTCCAATTGGCGCCGCACGGCCGTTTCCGTCAGTCCCGCGTCCGCGATCGCTTTCCGAAACGCATCCGCCGAAGGAAATCTTTTCGCCAGATCGTTGAACGCCTGCGTCACGTCCTTTGCTTTCGGCCGCCCGAATCGCGCCGTCTGCGCTTCCGTATTCACGATCCACTGATCCGTCAACTCTCTCAATATGTCCGCGCGGCTCCCCGGCTTTCCGTCCACCAATCGCTGAAATCCCGCCAGCTCATTCAGCTGGCTCTCGGTAACAATATCGCCTTCGATCCGCGCCGCAATTCCGTCCACCGTCAAAGTTCCGCCGTCACCCGGCGCGGGTGCAGCGGCATTTCCCGGCGTCGCCGCGCTCTGCGCAAACGCGCTCCCTCCCGCTGCCCAAGCAGCCATCAGCGCCAAAAATAAAATCGCTCGCCTCATCAGAACACCGGCCCGATATTGAAAAAGAATTGAAAGTGCGGCAACCGCTGCGTCTCCAGCTGATTCGTCGTCGAATTCGTGAACGAAAACTCCGCCGGATTGATCTGATATCCAAAATCTATCCGCACCGGCCCGATCGGCGTCGAATAACGCAGCCCCGCTCCCACCGTGTGCGACAAATAATTCAAATTCGTCGGCGATGCCGGCGTATACCTCCACGTGATATGCGACAAATCCGTGTACACGTTTCCCAAATCGTAGAAAACCGTTCCGCCCACGCGATTCCCCACGTACGGCAGCTTCAATGGAAATCGCAATTCCTGATTGAATTCCAGCAGCGCCAGTCCTCCGATCGGAAATCCCGTCGTCGGATCCCGCGGCCCCGCCTGATTCAATCCGAATCCTCGAATCGATTGTCCGCCGCCGGCAAAAAATCTTTCCGGCAAAGGAATCTCATCCGCTGTCGTGTCCGGAAATTGATGCTCCACTCCAAATCGCAACGCGCGCGCGAAAACGAACGACCGTCCGAACGGATGAAACGTCGAATTCTGCACGAACAATCGCAAGAAGCTCGCGCTCGACCCGATCGGCTTCCCCGCCACGCTGAAATCCACCGAGTTGTAGCTGCCCTTCGATCGCATCCGCGGCGTTATTTCGCTTGTCGTGCGCCCAGCTCGCTCCAAATCCCGAAATCAGCGTCGGCTGGCTGAACAGCGGAATTTCATCCGGATCGCAATTTTCAACGAACTCGCAATCACGATCACGTGCCGGAAAAAATACCGGAACAGCAGCGAAGTCTGCGGCGAACCGAATCCACAAATTGCACCGCGCCTTCATACCGCTCCGAATTGAACGTATTCACGTCCTGCGTCTTGTCCGCATAGCCGGTCAGCTGCACGTTGAAATGCGGATTCGCCAAAAAATGCGGCGCCGTATAACTCACCACCGCGCGATACTGCAGCGTGCTCGCCCGCACCTTGAACGAAATCGATTGCCCGCGGCCCTCCACATTGTTTTTCCCAAACTCAAAAATCACTCGCGGGCTGGCGTTCAACGAAGTCCCCGTCGGATTCGATCCGCTTCCCGGCAATTTCTGCACTTCGATCCCGCACGCCGTAGCCGATCGTGTATCGTCTTCCCTCTTCCACCGCCACCACCACCGTTTTATTCGTGTCCGTTCCATCCGGATTTTGCGGCGCAATCTGCACGCGATTGAAAATCGCCAGATTGTAAAGATTGCGCTGCGATTCCACCACGTCGCCTTCGCGCAACGGCCCGCCCGGCTTCACCTGCACCTCCCGCGAGATCAATCCATAGCGCGTGTGCTCGTATCCCGTCAGCAGCACGCGCAGCACGTTCACGCGCGTTCCCTTCCGTGACTTTGAATGCGATATTTTCCTTGTTCGGCATCGCTCGCTCGGCTGTCGCCTGTCCTTCCACCTGCGCGTCCGGAAATCCGTCGTTGTAATAGAGCGCCAGAATATTGTTCCGGTCGCCCGCCAGGTTGCTCTCCGAATAAGGCTCGCCGGGCGACGAGCCCGATCACGTCCATCAAATCCTTCGTGTCGATCGTCTGATTTCCTTCCATCTTCAGTTCCGCCACTTTCGTCTGCGGGCCTTCCACGATGTCGTAGTGCACCGACAGATCGCCGGTCTTGCCCTTCACGTCGTCGATCACCTGCGCCTTCACGCTCGCGTGCAAAAATCCGTTCGCCTGATAGAGCCCCAGAATCGAATCCGCGTCGTCCTTCACCATCCGCTGGCTGAATTTTCCGCGCACCGCATACGATCGCGTCTGCAATTGCAGCCGGCTGCTCAGCACCGGGCTGCTGAAATATTTGTTCCCCGAAAAAGTCACGTTCAGCAGTCGGTGCTTCGCGCCCGCGCGTCACCGATATAAGTGATCACTCGCTCGTTTTTCGACGCATCCTCCGTCGAAGAATAATCCGCCTGCGAATCGAAATATCCTTCGCGCTGCAGATCGTCGCGAATATTCCGCAGTCCCTCCTGCAGCAAATCCTCGTCCACCGCTCCTTCCTGATAAATCGGCAGCAGCTTGCGCAACTTTCCCTTTGCTGAAGTGCGCGCCCACCACTTGCACCCGCACGCGCGGCCCTTCGGTCACTTCCAGCGTCAACGGCAGCCGGTTCGCGCCCGCGTCATACTCACCGCGCTTCACGATGGCCGTCGCGCCCAGATATCCTTCGGCCACAAATTTCTTCCGCAGCCGGTCGGTGGCTTTCGTCATCCGCGCGGACGTCACTTCCTGCTTCGTCTTCAGCTTCGACCGGCTCAAAAGATCCTTCTCCGTAAGCGAGCTGTGATTCACCACCGTAATCGTCCCGATGCGCGCTCGCGGCCCCGGCGAAATCCGCACGTTCACGTCCATCTGCTGCGTTTCCTTGATGCGGCTCGAGCGCATATCCCACGTGCGATTGATAAAGCCCCTCGTCCTGCAGCGAATCGCTCCAGCGCTTCGATTCCCTCCGCCAGCACGCTCTTCGCGAAACGGCTCGCCAAGCGGCATGCGCAGCGCCGCCAGCGCGCTCGCCTCCGTCGGCGGCTCTTTCAAGCCCTCAATTCGCAGCACGTTGTTGAACAAATTTTTCTCCACCACGAAATCAATCCGCAGCCCGTCCGCCACCGGCGTCGCGTCCGTGCGAATCTGCGCGTAACGCCCCGTCGCGTAAAGCGCCTTCAAGCTCGTCTCGTTCCGCTTCCATCTCGAACGGCTTCCCAACTTCGAGCGGCATGGCCGGCAATTTATCCGAAAGCGCGTAACCGGTATGCATCCACGATCCGGATTTCCGCCACGCTCTTGCCCTCCACCGCCGCCTCGCCAGCCTGCCCCCGCGCGCACACCACCGCGCACAGGCACATCGCCGCGCCGAGCGCCGCGCGCGCCGCGAATCCCGCCGCCGCACGCACCACGCTCCGTTTATTTTGCCGAGAATGATTGTGATGCTCCGCGCCGCGCCCGCTGCTGCGTCCGAATATGGTGAGACGAGCGGTTAGTATAGCCGTGTTGCCCCGCCCGATTTGAATTGGCGCTATCATGGATGATGCCCGAACGGCGGCAGCCCCTCATGCGCTACAGGGAGGCCTTGCATTTGTTGCGGTGGCGAAGCTTTTCGGAGGAGCCAGTGCATTTACGCCGGGAAGCATTGGCCTTTCGGTGGGAGCCCCCGCATTCATGCGGGGAGGAGCGCTTCAGCGCTCCGAAAAAGGCGTCGCCTTCAGAGATGCGCTTAGCGCTGGGCCCTATCTACGAAATTGCCGATCAAGACCTCGCGCGCGAAATCGAAGTAATCCATGGACGCACAACAAAAAAATCGCTACTCCCGCCAAATCCTCTTCGCCAACAATCGGCGAATCCGGCCAACAACGCCTCCTCGATTCCACCGCCGTCCTAGTCGGCTGCGGCGCCACCGGCACCGCCGTAGCCAATCTCCTAATCCGCGCCGGCCTAGGCTCCCTCCGCATCATCGATCGCGATTTCGTCGAGCCCTCCAATCTCCAACGCCAAACTCTCTTCGAAGAATCCGACGCCCAGGAAAATCTCCCGAAAGCCGTAGCCGCCGAGCGCCGCCTCCGCGCCATAAATTCCCAAGCGCAAATCGAAGCCGTAGTAGCCGATCTAACCCCAAAAAACGCCCGCGACCCTGCTCGAGCCAATTTCCCCGTAATTCTCGACGGCACCGACAATTTCGAAACGCGCCTGCTAATCAACGACGCCGCCATCGCCCTCAACATCCCGTGGATTTACGCCGCAGCCGTAGCCAGCAGCGCCGTAACAATGACGATCATCCCAGGCGAAACCGCCTGCCTGGCCTGCCTACTCGAATCAAACGAGCCACGACACTGAAGCTTTCGCGCCACCAGGAACGACGCACCTGCGACACCGCCGGCATTCTCAACTCCGCCATCAACGCCATCGCCGCCATCGAATCCACCGAAGCCATCAAGCTCCTAATCGGCCAGCGCGCAATCGTTGCACCAGCGCCTAATCTCCCTAGACGTCTGGACCAATCAAACATCGCGCCATCCGCAGTAGCCCGCAATCCACAACTGCCGCGCCTGCGCCCAACACAATTTCCGCTACCTCGAAGGCGCCGCCCAACCGCACATCACCCTATGCGGCCGCGACAGCGTCCAAATCCACGAGCGCGCCTCGCAGTCTCGATCTCGCAGCGTTGCATCAAGCCGCTAGCCAACACCGCCACCGAAGTCCGCAGCAACAATTATCTTCTCCGCTTCCGCAGTAAATTCCTACGAACTAACCGTCTTCCCCGACGGCCGCGCCATCATCAAAGGCACAAAAGACCCAGCCGTAGCCCGCACGCTCTACGCCCGCTACATCGGCGCGTAATTTTTTGCGAATTTCCGCCGGCAGAAAGCCGGCGTCACTGCGAAATTCAGTTCACGCGAATCGTTTCATCGCCGCCTGGCGCATCGCTAGATCGGATCGATCGGGCATTGAGATCGGATCGATGGGGCATCGAGATCGGATCGATGGGGCATCGAGATCGGATCGATGGGGCATCGAGATGGGATCGATGGGGCATCGAGATCGGATCGATGGGGCATCGAGATGGGATCGATGAGGCATCGAGATCGGATCGATGGGGCATCGAGATCGGATCGATGGGGCATCGAGATGGGATCGATGGGGCATCGAGATCGGATCGATGGCGGATTGAAACGTTCCGAAGCGAGTACGAGGTGGTCGAAAGACCGAAGCGATGGCTGGCTTCGAACTTCGGACGGCCTCAAGGCGGGCAGGGGATCATCTCGCCATCGAGTGCAAAATCGTCCAGGTAGACCTCGACGGGGTGGCTGACATTCACAAATGAGAAACCCAAATCGAAGCTGTTCCAGGGCGTCGGGAAGATCCAGTCTTTCGTCGCGGGGACGTTCGCGACCAGGGCGCCGTCCAACCAGACGTTGACCACGTTCCCAGAAGCGGACCCCGACCCGGCGAATTGCCATTGCACGCAATGCCACGCGCCTGCCGTCATCATGCCACCGCTGATGAACGGGTTGCCCAAGCCCGGCTGGTTGGTGTGCGCCCCGAGGGTGTCGGCGGCGCTCACGTCCAACTCGAGGGTACCGCCGTCGGGCAGGTCACCCGAGGCTCGGAAAAACCACGCGTGAGTGCCGGCTAGGCCATCGGTTCCAGCGTCGGTGACCGCGTTCGAATAGAACACTTCCACCCGTCCGAAGAGGTCGTTGCCAGGCACCAGGCCGAAGCCGTTGACCTGGTTCAGCGTCGCAAAGCCTCCTGCTTTCGCGAGCGACGTGATGTGAAGTGCGTTCGGGCTGCTCTTCGCATGGTCCGAGTCGACTTGGGTGCTCGGCCCGTTGATCGCGGGGAGCCAGGGACCGAAGGCGTGGGTGTTCTCGATCAGCCCCGGCTTGTACTCGTCGAAATTCTCGCAATACGCGTACGGGCACGCCGATCCAGTGGAGCCTCCATCCTTGGGACCTCCATCGGTGAGTCCGGCGTCGCCGCCGCCGCCGACCGTGCTGCTGCCGGTGGCTTCGACGCTCGAAGCGCCGCCGCTTCCGCTGTCCTGGGGCGAAGAGCAGGCGTTGCTCCAAGCGCTGGCGAGCGTCGCCAGGCTCAACAAGCCAACCGGAAGTCGCGCGTGGCGAAGGGTCAGGGGCACGGGATCATCGCCCCATCGAGCGCGAAGTCGTCCAAGTAGACGTCCACGGGGTTGTGGAGCGTCTGGAGGTGCGTGAACCCAAGGCTGAAACGGCTCCAGGGCGAGGGAAACTTCCACGGCTTCGTGTTATCGCCGCTCGCGAGAAGAACTCCATCGAGCCAAATTTTGCCAGCGTTCGCCGGCGTCGGGCCGGAGCCGTCCAACTGCCATTGGAGGCAGTGCCACGCTCCGGTGGTGACGCTGCCACCGGCGATGTAGATCGAGTCGTTGAAGGCGAGCACCACCTTCGGGTTCCCGTACTGCAGGTTGATTCCTTCGAATCCGCCATCCCCGTTATCGCCATCCGCCGTAAACACGAACGAGTGAACGTGGAGCGGCAGTCCGAAGACGTCCGTGTCCGCGTCCGAACCCGCGTCCAAGCCCGCGTCGGCTGTGTACGTGCCCGTGTCGGAATAGAAGATGGCGACCCTTCCATAGACATCGTTGCCCGGGACCAACCCAAACCCGTTCACCTGGGTGAGCATGGCCGAGCCTTGGGGGCCCACTGGAACGGTGATGTGCAACGACTGCTTGCCCGTCCGAGGCTTCACGGCGTCTACGCCAGCGAGTGAGCCGGGAGGGCCACCGATGCGGACCCTCCAGGGGCCTAGGATCTCCCCGTTCGTGATTGGTGCGACGGGGTATTGTTCAAAGTCCTCGCAGTAGGCGTACGGGCAACCTCCGTCGCGCATCCCGCCGCCCACGCCCGTCGCGGCGGCGACGTTTCCACTGCCGCTCCCTCCGCCGCTCCCACTGCCGCCACCAACGCTCGCGCTAGCGGACTTGCTGGCGTCGCCACCGTCGCTCGCGTCCGCGTCCGAAGCCGCCGCGTGGCCGCAGGCGTTGGCGAGGACGACGACGCAAAAGCAGCCGACGGCTCGTTTCACGGCACCATGCGAGCCTTGCAACCCACGGAGGACGCGCTTGGGTCGCTGGGCCAGCACAGGTGATTGATTGAAAGGGAGTCGCGCCATCGTCTTGCCCACGCGCTAATTGCGCCGCCAAGGACTGGTAAATCCAATATCCACGAGAGCGGATCGGCAAATCAAGCGCAGCTTCGAGCGACGACGCATGCCGAGAGGTAGGCACGTCGGAGCCGAGGCGTTCGGCCGCGCCAAGAAAAATCGAAAATCGACACCTCCGATTCTGAGAATCGGCCTCCTCGTTACCTCTTCCTCTCAGAAGCCGAGGGATGGTCCCGAGGCCGTCAATCCGTCCGTTTTCTCGAAGAAAGGTCAGGTCCATCATGGAACACGCACAGCAGAATACGCCATCGCAGTCATCCCAAGTCGACCAACGGCCACGCCCACGAGGTGAGTTCGATGGTCGAAACCCAAACCAGCGGGAACGACACCGCCGCCATCGGGGCGGCTGTCGAGGCCGCCCGCGGCATCGCGAGACTCCCTCGGCTTCAAGCCGGCGGAGAACGTCGCTTCGCGGAAGCGAACGACGGTCGAGGGCAATGTCCCGGCCGCGTTCGTCGAGATCGCCGTCGAGGTGGGATCGGAGCACGGGGACGTCGTCGGTTCCCACTTCGAAGCCGCCAAGGTGGCGGACGCTCGCAACCAGCTGCTCGCTATGCAGCCGTTGCGCGCGGTCCTGGGAGCCCTGCTCCGCAACGTCGACGACGAGAGTCCTTCGCCAGAAGGCCTTCGTCGGCGGCGAGTGCCGGGCTCTCTACAAGTACCTGCAAGCGATTGCCGGTACGTCGCGCGGTGCGGGGATCCTCGAACCGCTCGATCGCATGACCGCTTCGATGAAGAAGGCGCGCCGTGCGAAGGCGGCTCCGGCCCAAGTGGCCGCGCCTCCTCCGGACAAGGCGCCTGCCTAGACGAGTCGAGAGCGAGTCTGTGTACCTGTCGTATTCACGACAGGTACCTAGCCGATGAGCACATAACCTGCTCGCGAAAGAGCGGGTCCGGGGATACCCAAAACGTCCATCAAGACACTCGACCCAAAGTCGAACCCAGCAGCCTCTCGAAACCCTCGAGGGGCTTTGCTCTTTTGTCGTCTTGTCGATCGTTCGGCTCGATCGTAGCGTCGCCTCGTGATCGATCGCGCTCGGCTCGACGCTCGCGCCACGCGCTACCGGGCGCTCGAGGCGGCCGACTGGAACGCGCTCACCCGCGTCCTCGTCCGCATGGCCACGAAGAAGCTCGGTCGCGGCGCCTCGAAGGACGACGCCGAGGACCTCGCGCGCGAAGCGATCGCCTGCGTCGTCGAACGCTTCGAGGCGTGGGACTCGACGAAATCGACGCTCCTTCAGCACCTCGGTTCGACGCTGAACGGCCTCGCGTCGAACCGCACCCGGAAGCACGGCCTCCTCCGCGAGAAGCTCGGCTACGAAGGCGACAGCGCTGCCGACTCGTCGCGCGCGCCGGCGGATCGCGCCAAGGCGAGCCGCTCTACGAAGATCGCGATCGGGTGCGGAAGACGATGGCTCGGCTCGAGACGCGTCTCGAGGGCGACGCGCTGGCGCTCGCCGTGCTCCGCGAGCTCCCGTCGGGCACCCGGCCGAAAGAGCAAGCCGCCAGCTTCAGCGATGG
>CAWIRL010000006.1:0-125229 GCA_963838545.1 uncultured Acidobacteriota bacterium | reverse complement strand
CGTTTACCGCGTTCATCAGGTACTGAGAACATCTCCGATGGGTTGGGGCCTCCACGGCACGTAGCGCCGCGTTGACTTGGCAGAATTCGCGGCATAACATTCGCGCCCGTGCCCGATTCTGCTCCACTCTCCGGACGAACAATCTCCCACTTCCGCATCATCGAGAAACTCGGCGGCGGCGGCATGGGTGTGGTGTACAAAGCCGAGGACGTAACCCTCCACCGCTTCGTGGCCTTGAAATTTCTTCCCGATGAAGTAGCCAAAGACCCGCAATCGCTCGCCCGCTTCCAGCGCGAGGCGCAAGCGGCCTCTGCTCTGAACCATCCGAATATTTGCACCATCTACGAAGTTGGCGAGGACAACGGCAAAGCCTACATCGTCATGGAATTTCTCGACGGCGTGACGCTGAAGCATCGCATCGGCGGCCGTCCGATGGAGATCGAAGCGGTGCTCGATTTGGCCATCGAGATTGCCGACGCGCTCGACGCGGCCCACGGCGAAGGCATCGTCCACCGCGATATCAAGCCGGCCAATATTTTCGTCACCAAACGCGGCCACGCGAAGATTCTCGATTTTGGCTTGGCCAAGCAAACTCCGAAGCGCGAAGCCATGGCCTCGGATGCCACGCTGGCTACCAATGAGCTGCCGGGAGTGAGCGCGGAACAGTTGACCAGTCCGGGAGCTACTCTCGGCACCGTCGCCTACATGTCGCCCGAGCAGGTGCGCGCCCGCGAATTGGACGCACGCAGCGATCTATTTTCCTTCGGAGCGGTGCTCTACGAGATGTCCACCGGGCAGTTACCGTTCCGTGGGGAAAGCTCGGGAGTCATCTTCCACGAAATTTTGGCTGTTGATCCGATTCCCGCAGTCGATTTGAACCCGAATGTTGCGCCCAAGCTGGTAGAGATCATCAACAAGGCGCTCGAGAAAGACCGCGAGCTACGCTATCAGAGTCGCGGCGGAATTGCGCGCCGATCTAAAACGACTGAAACGCGAAACGGAATCGCGGCACGGCGTGCCAACGAGTTCGGGGACGATAGCAGCGGTACAGGATACAGGCTCTCAACGCGTCGCGCAGCAGCCCATGCCTTCATCGGGTTCTGTTCCCGCTTGCTGCTTCATCGGCTGCCGTCAGCGGCTGTTGAAGCTCCGGTCGCTGGAGCGAAAAAACTCTGGAAGATCGTGGTTCCCGCCGCTGTTGTTGTGGTCGCTGCGCTTGTCGCTGTTGGCCTCTATTTCCGTTCGCGTCACGCAGCGCCGTTGACCGAGAAAGACACCATCGTTCTCGCCGATTTCACCAACAGCACAGGCGATGCAATCTTCGACGACACGCTGAAAACGGCGCTCAATGTTTCCCTGCGGCAATCACCTTTCCTCAATGTCCTCTCCGACAGCGAAGTGGCGAAGACTCTGCAACAGATGACGCGTCCTGCTGGCACGAAACTCGCGCCCGGATTGGCCCGCGAGCTTTGCCAGCGGGCAGGCAGCAAGGCCTACCTTGCCGGGTCGATTGGCAGTCTGGGCAGCAAATACGTTCTGGAGTTGAAGGCGGTGAATTGCCAGAGCGGAGACACGCTGGCCGAGGAGCAGGTGACGGCAGCGTCCAAGGAAAAGGTGCTGGACGCGCTGGGCGAAGCGGCATCGAAGCTGCGCGGCGAACTCGGCGAATCGCTGGCTACTGTGCAGAAGTTAGATGTTCCGCTCGCAGAGGCCACCACGACTTCGCTCGAAGCTCTGAAAGCATACAGCCTTGCCGGAAAGGCCCGTAACGAGAAAGGCCCCGCCGCAGCCCTGCCGTATCATCAACGCGCCATCGAGCTTGATCCGAATTTTGCCATGGGCTACCTGCAAGTGGGCAACGACTACTTCAGTCTCGGCGAGGTAGGGCGGGCCAGTGAGTACTACACCAAAGCATTCCGGTTGCGGGAGCATGCCAGCGAGTGGGAAAAGCTGGACATCGCTTTCAACTACTATTCGAGTGTAACCGGCGAACTTGAGAAAGCAGCTCAGGCGATTAAGGAGGAGATTGAGAGCTACCCACGGAGGGCCCCAGCATATCTCAATTTGGGCGTCGTGTATGGCGCACAGGGGCAGTACGAAAAAGGTACGGAGATCACGAGGCAAGCGATACGCCTTGAACCGGATCGGCTAAATTCCTACAGCAATCTCGCCAACTACGCACTAGCGTTGCAGCGGTTCGATGAGGCGCGGCAAACCATTCAGGAGGCGCATGCGCGAAAAGGGGACAGTTACGTACTGCGCGTTGCTCTCTATGGTCTTGCCTTTCTCGCGGGCGACACCGCCGCCACGGCGGAACAGCAACAGTGGTTCGCGGGTCAACCAGACTATGAGAACGAGGGGCTTGCCCTCGCCTCCGACTCCGAGGCCTATGTTGGTCATCTCGGTAAGGCACGGGAGCTGAGCAAGCGGGCTGTGGACTCCGCCGTGCGCGCCGACAGCAAGGAAAGTGGGGCCGTATACGAGGCGAATGCTGCTCTGCAACAGGCTGCATATGGCAATATTACGGAAGCGCGGCAGTCAGCGGCAGATGCCTTGAAGCTAGCTCCCGGGAGTCAGGGCGTCGAGAGTGAGGCCGCGCTTGCGTTTGCCATGGCGGGCGATACGGCTCGAGCCGAGCCCTTGTCTCAAGACTTGGGGAAACGCTTCCCGCTGGACACGCAGATGCAGTCGCTTTGGCTGCCTGCGATTCAGGCGCAGTTGGCGCTGGACAAGAAGAACCCGGCTGCCGCCGTGAGTGTCCCGCAAGCCGCTTCCCCAATGGAGTTGGGGCAAATTCAGTTCGTCGTCAATATTTCCTGCCTCTATCACGTATATGTGCGAGGCGAGGCTTACTTGGCCGCCGGACAGGGCAGTGCAGCCGCCGCAGAGTTTCAGAAGATTCTCGACCACAGCGGCATCGTGTGGAACTGCTGGACGGGAGCGTTGGCGCATCTGGGCGTAGCTCGCGCCAACGCCCTGCAATCAAGAACCACGCAAGGCGCCGATGCCGACGCCGCCCGCGTCCGCGCCCTAGGCGCCTACAAAGATTTCCTAACCCTCTGGAAAGACGCCGACCCCGACATCCCCATCCTGAAAGAAGCCAAAGCGGAGTACGCGAAGCTACAGTAGCTCCTAGTCCGCCTAGAACAGAATGGTTAGTCGCCTTACCGGAAACCGCGTCACTGCCTTCAAGTCCCTTCACTCCCCATCTCACCCGCTGCAGTGCTAAACTAACCGCCAATGCCCGACGCGATCACCCCCACTCGCACCAACGGCGCCCTCTGGCTCGGCCTGACGCTCGCCGTCCTCGGCGTTCTCTGCAACGTCGTCTTCTTCATCCATCCGCCGCTGCAGCACGCAATTCCTTGGCTCAGCCTGCTGCTGGGAATCGGCGCAATCATTCTGCTGATCCTCGCCACAAAAAATCTATTCACGCAACGCCGCTCCATCGCCGGCAGAATTTTCGGCGTCTTCGTCGTCCTCGTCACGCTGCTTCTCTCCGCCGCCTCGATTTTCGGCTTTTACCAATCGCGCGCCATCCCCGCCTCCGCCAACGCCCCGCAAATCGGCCGCGTCGCTCCCGATTTCACTCTCACCGACACCAATGGCAATCCCGTCACGCTCTCCGCGCTATTTTCCCCGGCCGCGCCCACCGCCGGCGCCGCCCCGACGAAAGCCGTCCTCCTCATTTTCTATCGCGGCTACTGGTGACCCTACTGCGTCCTCGAGTTACGAGGCATCCAGCAGCAACTCCCGGAATTCAAAGCCGCCGGAATCGTCCCGGTGGCGATCAGCGTGGACGCCCCCGACGTCTCCCGCGAACTCGCCCAGAAAGCCGGCCTAACCTTCACCCTGCTTTCCGATCCCAAGACAGAGGTCATCCGCAATTACGATCTGCTTCACCACGGCGGCGGCCCCGACGGCCACGACATCTCCCGCCCCGCCGAATTCCTGGTAGACCCAACCCGCACAGTCCACTGGATTAACCTAACCGAAGACGTGAGAGTCCGCGCCCGCGCCCAAGAAATGCTAGCCATCGCCAAGAATCTCCACTAGTTACGAGCGCCGTCGCCTGCCCGCTCTCCTCTCGCCCCATTTCCACACACTTCGCCAAGTGCATTTCTGCCCAATCCATGCTAGTTTCAAATGAGGAGGAAAAACTTGAAGTCTCGCACCCAATCCAGGCCCACCGCCGGGCGATTCGACCCCGTCCGAGCCATCCTCCCAGCCGGGAACCCATCCGACACCGTACCGAGGCCCGTCCCAGAACGGGAAATGCCCCTAATACATCCAGAAAATGTTTCGGTTAGAAAATTTCAGGTACTTGATTTCATTGCACTTACGCCAAATTCTAATCGAACCATGTTTCGATTAGAAACGCCATGGTACCCGCACGGAATCGCCCCCCAGCCGGAGCCTGGAAACCCGCTATCCCCTTCGGCTACAATCGATAACGAGCAAGGACTCCCAATTTGAACCACCAACGGCACAAAACGGTCGGCGTAAAAGTCGGCAAAATCCAAGTCGGCGGCGGCGCACCCGTCGTCGTCCAGTCCATGACCAACACCGACACGGTGGACATCGCCTCGACCGCCCGCCAATGCCTCGAACTAGCCGAAGCAGGCTCCGAACTCGTCCGCATCACCGTCAACATCCCCGAAGCCGCCGCCGCGGTCCCCGAAATCAAGCAGCGCCTGCTCGACGCCGGCTGCGACGTCCCGATCATCGGCGACTTCCACTACAACGGCCACGTCCTGCTCACCAAATATCCGCAATGCGCCGAGTCTCTCGACAAATACCGCATCAACCCGGGCAACGTAGGCCACGGCGACCGCCGCGACGAACAATTCTCCACCATCTGCAAAGTAGCCCGCGATCACGGCAAACCAGTCCGCATCGGCGTCAATGGCGGCTCGCTCAATCAAGAACTCGTGATGCAAAAAATGCAGGAGAACACCGACAAAGATCTCGGCCGCACCTCCGAAGAAATCATCAACGAGTGCATGGTCCTCTCCGCGCGCTGCAATCCACGGAGCTAGCACTCGAAAATGGCCTGCGCAAAGATCAAATCATCATCTCCTGCAAAGTTTCGCGGCCGAATGATCTGCTCGCGATCTACCGCGACCTCGCATCGAAAACCGATCAGCCGCTGCACCTCGGCCTCACCGAAGCCGGCATGGGCGCGAAAGGTCTCGTCTGGTCTTCCGCCGCGATGGGAATTTTGCTGGGCGAAGGCATCGGCGACACGATTCGCATCTCGCTCACCCCGCGCCCCGGCGGCGATCGCCGCGACGAAGTCTACGCCGCCTGCGAGCTGCTCCAGGCCCTCGGCCTGCGCTCCTTCGCTCCAAGCGTCACCGCCTGCCCCGGCTGCGGCCGCACGACCAGCACAACCTTTCAGGAATTGGCCGAACGCATTCAAGGCTACGTCCGCGAAAAA
This sequence comes from uncultured Acidobacteriota bacterium, assembly GCA_963838545.1. Classification (GTDB taxonomy): domain Bacteria; phylum Acidobacteriota; class Terriglobia; order Acidiferrales; family UBA7541; genus Palsa-147. The sequence continues at coordinate 119,789 of CAWIRL010000006.1, read as the reverse complement.
ATGCCGCAGTGGAAAGTGCAATACGAAGGCGTCGAAGCCATGACGCTCGCGGTGATGGGCTGCATCGTCAACGGCCCCGGCGAATCCAAAGCCGCCAACATCGGCATCAGCCTTCCCGGCACCGGCGAAGCGCCCAGCTGCCCGGTTTACATCGACGGCCAAAAATTTGTCACGCTGAAAGGCAACTACGACGAACTCAACGAAGCCTTCCGCAAATTGATCGACGACTACGTCACCACAAAATATCCGAAACGCGATCCCGCTGCCGCCCGACCCGAATCGAGGAGCCCCTCATGCCGCCTCGAACCTCCGAGTCATCGCCTAACTCACCGCCAACCGAACCCGCCGCGCAAACCCATGCCGAATTCCGCTCTCCGCCCGAAAACTGGCAAGCGCGGATTCTGGAGCGCTGATCGCCACGCAATTTCAGGCCGCCTTCAGCGACAACATGCTCAAGTGGGTGATCAGCTTCATCATCCTGGACATGGCGATTCCGCAAGAGCAGCGCGACCGCCTCTTCGTGCTCATCATTCCGCTGCTCTTCTCAGTTCCCTTCCTGCTTTTTTCGATGACCGGCGGCTACTTCGCCGACCACTACAGCAAACGCTCGGTGACCATCGGCACGAAATTCTTCGAAATGGCCGTCGCGCTGCTCGCCGTCGCGGGGCTGGCGCTGCACAGCTTGCCGATCGAATGTGCCGCGGTATTTTCTGATCAGCACGCAGGCGGCGCTCTTCGGCCCGTCGAAATATGGTTTGCTGCCGGAACTGCTGCCCGAATCGAAGCTTTCCTGGGGCAATGGCACTCTCGAAACTCGCACATTTCTCGCGATTCTTCTTGGCACGCTGGTTGCCGGACGAACTCTCCACCGCTCTGCTCGGCCGCGAATATTGGTCCGGCGCGATTTTGATCGGGCTGGCGTGCGTGGGACTGGCTGACCAGCCTCGGGATTTCGCGTGTGCCGGCGGCGCGGCCCGCGAGCCGGTTGCGCTTGGAATCCGCTCGGCGATCTGCTCGACCAGATTCGATTGATTCGCAAGGATCGCGTGCTCACGCTCGCGGTCATCGGCAATATTTATTTCTGGTTTCTGGGCTCGTTCCTGCTTCATCAACGTCGTGCTCTACGCCAAGGACATTCTGCACGCGAGCGACACGCGCTACCAGTTTGCTGATCGCCGCGATTTCGGTGGGCATCGCGTTCGGCAGCGTGGCCGCCGGCTATCTTTCCGGAAATAAAATCGAATACGGATTGATTCCGCTGGGAATGATCGGCATGACCATCGTTTCGGCGCTGCTCTTCCGCCACGGGCTTTCCTATAACGCGGTAGCGGTGCTGCTCGCAACGCTCGGATTTTTTGCCGGCTTCTTTGTCGTTCCCATCAATGCCCTGATTCAGCATCGTCCCGATCCGGCGACGAAAGGCGGAATCCTCGCCGCTGCGAATTTGCTTTCGTTCGTGGGAATTGCCGCGCAGCCGGTGGCACAGTACGCCATGATTTTCGTCGGCCATCCCAATCCCGCGACCACATTTTTGATTTGCGCGGTGATGACGCTGCGGCGCGACGGTCTACGTTTGCTGGATGCTGCCCGGATGCGCTGCTGCGGCTGCTGCTGTGGATGGTCACGCACACTTTCTACAAAGTTCGCGTGGACGGCCGCGAAAACATACCCGAACGCGGCGGAGCGCTGTTCGTCGCCAATCATCTTTCGCTCGTGGATGCGTTGCTGCTGATTGCGGCGTGCGACCGGCCGATTCGATTCCTGATTTTCGAGGACATTTACAATCATCCGGTGATCAAGCCGTTTGCCGTCGATCCTTGCATGCCATTCCGATATCCTCGACGCAGCGTCCGCGCGATTTGATTCGCGCGTTGCACACGGCGAGCGACGCGATTCGCAATGGCGAGATTGGTCTGCATTTTCGCCGAAGGAGAAATCACGCGCATCGGACGGCTTCTTCCATTCCGCCGTGGATTCGAACGCATCATGCAGGACGTGGAGGCGCCGATCATTCCCGTGAGCCTCGACGGAGTGTGGGGCAGCATTTTCAGCTACGAGGGCGGGCGCTTTCTCTGGAAATTTCCACGGAAAATTCCTTACCCGGTTTCCGTGGGCTTCGGCAAGCGTTGCCGCACGACGCAACACCATTTCAAGTGCGGCAATCCGTGCTGGACATGCAGAGCCGCGCGTTCCATCACCGCCGCGCGCGTCTGCAATACTTTGCCATCGGCGCTGATTCGCACCGCGCACCGGCATCCGTTGCGATTTGCGATGGGCGATGCGCGGCGGCCGCGAGTGCGCTGGGGAGCGGTGCTGCTCAGCTCGATTTTCCTCGCGCGGCGGCTCAAGAAAACCTGGGAGGGCCAGGAAATGGTGGGCGTGCTGCTGCCGCCTTCCGTGCCGGGCGCGATGCTGAATTTTGCGGCGATGCTCGCGGGCAAAATTCCCGTGAATCTGAATTACACGTCGTCGAACGAAACGCTCGCCTCGTGCGCCGAGCAATGCAAGCTGCAAACGACGATCACACGCAAGTTGTTGCTCGATAAGCTGCCGATCAAGCCGCCGGGCCGCACCATTCTGCTCGAAGAAGTCGCCGCGAAACCGGGGTTCGGCGAAAAAATCAATCGCCGCGCTGCTGTGGCTGCTGCCGCGACGTTTGCTGGAACGCGTGCTGAGCGGAAAGCGGCCGGCGCAGCTCGACGATCTTGCGACGATCGTTTTTTCCAGCGGCAGCACCGGCGAGCCCAAGGGCGTGATGCTGTCGCATTTCAATATCGTCTCGAACGTGGAGCAGATGGGCCAGGCGGTGAAGCTCGATCGCCACGATACGCTGCTCGGCGTGCTGCCCTTCTTTCATTCCTTCGGATTCTCGGTAACGCTGTGGCTTCCTGCGGTTCTCGGAATCGGCGTGGCGTATCATCCAAGCCCGCTCGATTTCGGGGCCATCGGCGCATTGATTCGCGAATACCGCGTAACATTCCTGATTTCGACGCCGACATTTCTGCAAGGCTACCTGCGAAAATGTTTGCCGGAAGATTTCGGCAGCTTGCGGCTGGTAATTGTGGGCGCGGAGAAATTGCCGGATCGAGTGGCGGCGGCGTTCGAGGATCGCTTCGGCATCCGCCCGCTCGAAGGCTACGGGTGCACGGAGTGTTCGCCGGTAGTCGCGGTGAATATGCACGACTACCGCGCCGCCGGCTTCCGGCAAGTAGGCGCGAAGCGCGGCTCGATCGGGCATCCGCTGCCGGGCGTGACGGTGCGCATCGTCGATCCGGAAACGCGCGAGCCCGTGCCGCTGGGTCAGCCGGGATTGCTGCTAGTGAGCGGACCCAACGTGATGCGCGGCTATCTCGGCAAGGAAAAAACCACCGCCGAAGTGCTGCAAGACGGCTGGTACACGACGGGCGACATCGCCGCGCTCGACGAAGATGGATTTCTGACCATTACCGATCGCTTGAGCCGCTTCAGCAAAATTGGCGGCGAGATGGTGCCGCACATCAAAGTGGAGGAAAAGCTGCATGAACTGGCCGGCGCGACGGAACAAAGCTTCGTCGTTACCGGAGTGCCGGACGGAAAGAAGGGCGAGCGGCTGGTGGTGCTGCACTCGCTCACGGATGAGGAATTGAAAACCGTGCTGACTTCCCTGCCGCAAAGCGGGCTGCCGAATTTATGGATTCCGCGCGCCAATCAATTTTTCCGCGTGGAGGAATTTCCGCATCTCGGGACGGGCAAGCTCGATTTGCGAAAATTGAAAGCGGAAGCCATGGAATTTTCGAAGCAGGAATAGAGCAGAGCAGAGAGTCGAGACCCATGAGTAATTCAAAACCAGCCAGCGGCGAAGCTCCGGAAAATCGCGCTCACAATTCGACCGGGCCAGCTGCCAACGGCGGCAAACCCGCGCGCAAACTCATCGCCTCGCCGTGGCACACGGTCTCCGTGATTTTGATTCTCGGCTATTTCGCGTATCGCGGAGGGCAAGCGCAGGAGCGGCCCAGTCCCTTGGGCGGCGAGGCGGGCGCGGCATCCACTTCTTTCGTGCTGCAATATTTGCTGCTGATCGGCGCGGAGATTCTGCTGGTTTACTGGGTCTGGGTTGGGGTGCACTGGCGCGGCGGGACGCTTTGGGATCTGGTGCGCGGCCGCTGGGCAAGCTGGCGCGATGTGCTGCGCGATTTCGCCATCGCGCTGCCCTTCTGGATCGTTTGGGAAGCGATCGCGCTGCTAGGCGTGCGCGTTTTGTATACGGATTCGACGCCGGCCGGTTTTTATCACGTGCCTTCAGGCGCCGCGGAAGTCGCGGTGTACTTCTTGCTTTGCATCGCGGCGGGCTTCTGCGAGGAACTTGTGTTTCGCGGATATTTTCAACTGCAATTTCAGAACGTCACGGGAAGCCTGGCGGCGGGCATCGCGCTGCAGGCCATCGTTTTCGGCGCAGTTCATACGTACAAGGGATGGCGTCAGGTGGTGCTGATCATCGTGCTTGGCGTGGTTTATGGATTGATGGCGGCCTGGCGCCGGAATCTGCGCGCGAACATGATCACCCACGCATTTGGCGATATGTACGAGGGTTATTTAAAAATGCTACTGCCCTGGCATCCCTGATCGAGTCTGCGCCAAGCCTTCAAGTCCTGCCTTATCACTTCCTCAATTCCTTATAAGCTCGCTTTAAGGTCACGATAAAAAATATGATCATGGCTACGTTCACAAGATCTCCGAGAAGGAGAAACTTCAAAGGTACGAGGCGAGCATAGCGGACGGCGTTCACTATGATGAGCGCGTACAAGACTACGCCAAACCAGAGCACGCGGATCCTCCGAGCGATCACACGTTTCTCGGGAGAAGGATTTTCCTCGCTACTGTCGCGCCCCTTTAGCTTCATCTGGCTCCTCTGTGAGTCCACAATGCTTTCGTCTCGTTCCCTCAGGGGACGGTTCGGCATTCGCCAATGCGTAACGAAATACGGACGGCCACACGGGGCCTTGGAAGCATGGCTCGCAGGCTCTCCCCTACCTGATGCGCGCCAAGACTCTCTTGAGGAAACTCGGAGCTTTCTGCTCAACCGCAAAGAGCAGGTCTGCACCGTTAGGCCGGATGTCGGTATTCGGACCGGCCTTCCCCCAACTAAATCCCCGCCCGACCTCCTTTGAACGCAGGTCCGCAATGCAGAAATTCTCGGGTAGCTGCTCCGCAAATTTCGAAACCACAATGATTGCATAACAACGTCGGCTCCTTAGACCCGAGTAGACTGTGGTTTGTCGATGACCAAAGGCTCGGGAGAAAGGAGCCGAACATGATCATTATAGGCGTGGATTACCACCCGAGCTTTCAGACGATTGCATTTTTAATTGAAGAGACGGGTGAGTGTGGTGAACAGGAACTGAGCCACAGTGATGGACAAGCCGAGAAGTTCTATCGAGACCTGCAGCAGCGAGGAATCCGCGTACGAGTAGGGATGGAGGCTACCGGATATTCACGCTGGTTCGAGCGGCTACTGGCTGAATTAGGTTTCGAGCTGTGGATTGGCGATCCCGCGGAAATCAAGGCCAAGCGAGTGAAGAAGCAGAAGACCGACCGCAACGATGCTCGACTCCTGCGCAGGCTGATGCTGGAAAATAACTTCCCGCAGATCTGGATACCGAACCCGGAGAATCGAGATCTACGGCAACTGCTGTGGCACCGGCATCGGCTGGTGCAGATGCGCACGCGGATCATGAATCAGTTGCAGGCGTTGGCCATGAACGAGGGCTATCGCTGGAAGAAAAAACTGTTCAGCGAACAAGGGCGAGCACAGTTAGAAAAGCTCTCGTTAGCTCCTTGGGCCAGTCGACGCCGGCAAGAGTTGCTGGAACTGCTGGACCGCCTGAATCCGACGATTGAGGAGTTGACCGCAGCCGCGGAGCAGGAAGCCAGGAAGCGACCCGAGGCTCTGCGACTGATGACCCATCCCGGTGTTGGTCCGCTTACGGCACTCGCCTACGTGTTGATCATCGGAACTCCGACTCGGTTTCAACGTGGCAAGCAGATCGGCACGTACGTGGGGCTGATTCCGAGTGAGGACTCCAGTGGCGGCAAACAGCGACTGGGTCACATCAGCAAGCAAGGCAATTCCTTGTTGCGCTTCTTGCTGGTGGAGGCAGCCCAGGCGGCAGCACGAAGCAATCTGGAGTGGCGACGTCGCTACATTCACCTGGCCATGCGTCGGCACAAAAGCATAGCCAAGGTAGCGATGGGGCGGAAGCTGGGGGTTCGCTTGTACTGGATGTGGCGGAATGGTTGTGAGTATTCGCAGTCTTTAGAGTTCGGTTCGCACGCGGGACAGCTCGGTACCGGACATGGCGTGAACTAAAACGCCGTCTCAATGATTGGGCATCCCGCTCCCTGCAAAGGGAGTTTGAACGAGTAATCATGGTCGAAGTTTGATCGAAGAGATGTTTAGGTCGGACTGAAGCCGGCCGAAAGATTACAGACGAGCCGTGGTCATCGACGCTGGCCAAAGAACAAGGCGAACGACGACACTCTTCGAAGTGAGCGGAGAAGTGCGCTCATTAAACGTTTGACAGAGCCGACGTTGTTAGAGATGTCCGGTACTAACCGTGCATCCCGCACAGAAACGAGCCAGGGATCATCGCACCAAATTTGAGCGGCCGATGCATGACTGACATAGGCGAGAGTGCTCTCGGTATTGCTTCCGCCAAGGTTGAGGACCTGACTTAAAAAGGATGCCAAGTCGGGAGCTTGGATGGCGATCACAGGGGGATCGTGGCAGACGAAGAGAATCGCACCCCATTCTCCCCTCGGGCTAACGTCTACGACCCAGAAGTTCCCGCACCCATCACCGAGCAGCGCAACCACGTACGGCAAGATTGGAAGTTCAACACCTCTGCTACCTGTGAAGAGCACTCGCGCAGTGTCGCCCACGCGACTGGATTTCAGTAGTTGCCCTGATTCAACGTCGAATCCTGCGGAATAAAGTAGGAGCTCCCTGATTTCACCCGGTAATGCCCCAGGCAGTTGTGTTTGAAAACGCGCAACCTCTTCTTCGGACAGCCCAGGTCTGAGTGTCGCGGTGCGGGAAAATTTCTCTAGAGTCTGCTTCGGTGTGCCGGTCACGCGTGCCCCCAGCCCAGCTCCAAGTCACGACATGGCTTCGTCGAAATTCTAATCGGTGACCGTCACAGCAACGTCCGCAGTGTGAACCAAGCCGCCGTCGGTCGGCGTGCCGGTAATCACCAGAGTGAATTTTCCTGTGGGCGTGCCGCCGCCGCCGCCACCGCATCCGGCGAATAGCACGCACGCGAGCGCGGCGGCCGCGAAGCTGAGGCGCAGAGCGCGCCGGCGCGTGAGAGCGAAAGCGGCGAGCGCGGCCAGAGCGAGAACGACGAGCGGGCCGCGGCCAGCGAAATCGCCGGGCGTCTGCCGCGGGCGCGCCGCCGGAGGAACGAGCGAGGCCGCCGTAAACGTCACGGTGGAAGTAACCGCGTCGGTGCCATCGAGCGGAACGCTGGCGGGCGCAAGAGTGCAAGTGGCGTCCGCGGGCGCGCCGGAGCAGGTGAGATTTACGGTCTGGTGCGAGCCATCCACGGGCGTCACCGTGACGCTGAACGTGACGGTGCTGCCGCGCGAGACGCTCTCCGAGCCGGGACCTTCGAGCGTGAAGTCGAGACCGCCGATGCCGCTGATGGGAACCACTTGCGGGCTGCTGGGATCGTCGTCCGTGAAAGTGAGGCTGGCGGAAGCCGCGCCTTCCTTGCCGGGAAGAAAGCTGACGGTGACCGTGCAGGATGCGTTCGGCGCGAGAGAAGCGCCGCAGGTCGTGGCGGAGGAAAATTCCGCGACGTTGGTGCCCGAAAGAGCGGGCGGGTTCGTGAAGGTGAGAGTGGCGGTGGAATTATTCGTTACCGTAACGAGCTGCGGCTGGCTGGCGATGCCCAGCAGCACGCGGCCGAAATCAAGCGCGGCGGGCGAGACGTCGAGGACCGCGTTGGCGGAGAGTTTCGCGACGAAGCCGTTGGAGTTGCCGCTCGATGCCGTGAAATTCGGGCGAAGCGCGCCGGGCGTGGTCGGAAAGTCGGATGAGAACGCCGCGCCGGCGACGTAAGCGCTGCCGGAAGGATCGAGAGCGATGGCCAGCGCCGAATCACCTTTCGCGTTGCTGCCGCCGAAAGTGGTGGAATAGAGAAACCTGTGGCCCGCGGGATCGAGACGCGTGAGGAACGCGTTTCCGGCGGCGCTATTCGGAGCGGCCTGGATTGCGCCGGGCGTGGAAGGAAAATCCGCCGACATGGCGCGGCCCGCGACGTTCGCATCGCCGGCGGAATCTACGGCTATGCCGCGAGGTACATCGGCAAACGCGGAGTTATTGCTGCCGCCGAGAAACGTGGAGTAGGAGATTCCGGGAGTTTGTTGGCCGGTGGGAATAATTTTGGTGACGAAGGCATGGCCGCCAGTGCCGGTGAGCGTTTGCTGCGCGGCGCTGGGCGAAATCGGAAAATCCGAAGCGGAAGTGAGGCCGGTGACGTAAGCCGAGCCCTGCGCATCGAGCGCGACGCCCATGCCCATGCCGCCGTTGAAAGTGGAGCCGCCGAGAAACGTGGAATAGGCGACGGCCGAGCCCGAGGATTTATTTCGGTCAAGAAGGCGTTGAAGCCGGGGCCATTGTGATTGGGCTGGGGCGCGCCGGTGGTGGTGGGAAAATCCGTAGACGATGTTGCGCCGGTGACGAAAGCATCGTTCGAGGAATCGAGAGTGATGGCCGATGCCAGATCGCCGGCGGCGCCCGAACCGCCGAGATACGTGGAATAGGCGAGCGTTGCGCCATCCGCGGTGAACTTCGTCACGAATCCTGCTCCAATCGCATTATTCAAAGTTCCCTGAATCGCGCCCTGCAGCGGAAAATCGCCGGAGGTGGTGAAGCCGGCGACGTAGGCGGAGCCCGAGGAATCAACCGCGATGCCCGCGCCGATATCGCCCGAAGCGCCGCTGCCGCCGAGATAAGTGGAATAGAGAAGCGCGGTGGCGGTGGGATTCAGCTTGGCGGCGAAGGCGTTTGTCGCGGCGCTCTTCAGCGTGGATTGGAACGCGCTGACGGTTGGAAAATCCGCGGAGGACGTGGAGCCGGTGATGTAAGCGTCGCCTTGCGAATCTACGGCGATGCCGAGGCCTTGATCGCCCGTTGCGCCCGTGCCGCCGACATAAGTGGAATAGAGAAGCGTGGAGCCGTTGGGCGTGAGCTTGGAGACGAAGACGTTGGAATGTGTGCCGCGCAGATTGGATTGCAGCGCGCCGTTGGTGACGGGGAAATCCGAGGAGCTCGTGGTGCCGGTGACGTAGGCGTTGCCGTTGGTGTCAACAAAAATGCCGGCGGCGGAATCGGAAGTGGTGCCGCCGAGAAAAGTGGAATATTGCACGACGGGGTCAACGATGAGCGCGCGATTGGAGTCGTAAGGGCCGAGCTGCAAAATGATTTCATTGTTGCTGACGAGCGCGTAGGAGCCCGCGACTTTTTCGCGTTCACGGCGATTTTCGGCGAGCTGATAAATTTCGGGGCGCTGCAGGCGGACTTCGCCGGCGGCTGTGGCGATGAGCAGATCGCCCGACGGAGCGGTGTGGAGCGAATTGGCGCCTTCGATTTTCAGGCGAATTTGCGCGGGATTGGCGTGCGGCGCGAGTTCGAAATCGAATTCGAGATTGCGGCCGGAACCGTAGTACATGAGGTCAACGCCATCGTAGAGCTGGTGATATTTCACGCGCGCGTAGCTCGGGATATTGGAGCGCCATTTTGCGGGATCATTGCCGATGAAATAGCTGGTGACGGCGGGCTGGGGATCGAGGCCGGAAATTTGCGCGGATTGATTTGCGCCTGTCAACGAAAATCGAAGCGCGGTGGTTTGTGCGGCGGGGTTCGTCAGAACTAGAACGGCTTCGGAATCGGCGAGGAAAAGCTCGGAGCCTGAGCCGCGAGCAAGGAATCGGACGCGCGGATCTGCCTGTCCGCGATTGGCCTCAAATCGCAGCGGAAGATTACCGTAGGAGGAGGCGAGAGAAAGTTTTGCGGCGGGGGCATTTGTAGACTCGGGCGCAGCGTCGGGCGCGGCCGCAGGGGCGGCAACTGCAGGATGAATTGCATTTATTTTGTGCGGCGCGTGCGGCAGCACGGCCAGCGACGCAGCGAAGAGGACGCCCACGACCACAAATCTCGCCGCGCCGTCCACCACGCGCGCAAATGCTCTTTTGAAACTTGCCAAACTTGTCCGACTTATCGAATGCATTTTTCTCCCCGATGCTATGAATTTCCTATGACGGCCCAAGCACACAAATGACCTGGAAGTATTCTCCACAGATGCGGCGAAATCGAAAGGAGTTTGCTGGCTCCGTCTCAAATTCCTGTGGCGCCCGAGTGGCGGTGGCGCGCTAGAAAATCGAAAACTTCACGTGCAGGAATTTCTTCGGATCCTTCTTGAAATCGGCGATCAGGCCGCGCATGTCGCCGGTGAGGCCGGTGAGATTCTGATAGAGCTGCGGATCGGTGAAGAACTCGCCGGCAGTGCCCTGGTTGAATTGAGTTTGGCGGTGGCGTCGCGCACGTTGGCGGAAGCGTCGCGCAAATTATTGAACAGCGTGTCGTCATTGGCCAGTTTGCCGAGCGATGCCTTTGCCGTTGCGGACGTCGGAGAGAACAGCGTTGCCGTTATCGAGGAACTTGTGCGCGCTTCGTACACGGCGGGATCGTAGACGAATTTGCCGAGCGTGCCGCGCTGATCTTTCACGGCGCCGAGCACATCGTTGGCGTTGCCGATCGGCGGAATTGGCCTTTGGTAGAGCTCGTCGTCGGTCATCAGCTTGCCGAGACTTCCCTGCCCAGCGCAAGACCGGCGGCCATGTCGATCAATTTTCGCGGCGCTGGCATTGAGATGATCGTAGAGCTGATTATCGGTGAGCAGCTTGCCGAGAGTGCCGCGGCCTTTCTTGACGTCGGCGACGATTTCGCTGACGTCGTTGGCGAGCGCGCCGAGATTTTCTTCGAGCTCAACGCCGCGCGCGACGATTTGCTGGATGGCTTTTTCTTCCTGGCTCGGAACCGTCGAACCATTCTGCAGCGGAGTGCCGCTGATGCCGCGGGTGATGCTGACGTAGCGATCGCCGAGCAGTCCTTGCGTCACCAGACTCGCGTAGCGAATCCGTGCGGATATTCTCCTGGAAGCTCTTTTCGATGCGCATGGTGACGGCGATATTGTGACGCGGTCCTGCGGATTTTTATTGAGCGAGATGGACTCGACGTTGCCCACCTGCACACCGCTCAGGCTGACGGGCGCGCCGACCTGCAGGCCTTCGACTTCCGGAAGATAAGTCGTGAGCCGATACTTCGGGCCGAAGGTGCCGCCGCCGGTGACGTAGAAAATCGCGATGGCCATGATGGCCAGGCCGACCAGCACGAAAACGCCTACGCGAAGTTCGGTCCAGGACAATTGCTTTCGTTGCGCCATCATTTCCTCCTGAATTTGCCGACTGCCGCCATTCGCTACTCATTTTATTCCGCGGATACCAGAAATTGCCTCAGATACTTGTCCTGCGACTTGATGAGCGATTGTCGGCGGCATCCTGGAAATAGATTTCGCCATTGCGAAGAACGAGCACGTTGGTTGGCGCGACGTTGGCGCGCGCGCCATTTTCGCGGCAATTGCACCACGCGATTGGAGCGCGGGATCGAAGCGAAAATTGGCCAGGCCGAAGGCGTCTTGCAAGCGGTGCGTGGCGAGCGCGGAAGTGACGCCGAGAGTGTCGCGCAGGCGCAGGATGAGCGTGATGATCGTTTGCGAAGTGACCGGGATCGAGGCCGGCGGTGGGCGAATCGTAGAAAACGATCGGCGGACGATCGACCAGCGCGCGAGCGATCGAAACGCGGCGGCGCATGCCGCCGGAAAGCTCGGCGGGAAATTTGTCGATGGCCTGCTCCATCTCGACGAAACGCAGCGCTTCGCGGACGCGCGACTCGATTTCGTCTTCGGGGATGTGTTCTTCGCGAAGGCGGAAGGCGACGTTGTCGTCCACATCGAGCGAATCGAAGAGCGCGCCTTCCTGAAAAACGAAGCCGATGCTGCGGCCGAAAATCGAGAAGCTCGGACTTCGTTCATCTGGCCGAGATCCTGGCCCATGACCGAGATGTGTCCGGAATCGGGGCGCAGCAGGCCGGCGGCGAGTTTGAGGATGAGAGTTTTTCCGGAGCCGCTTTCGCCGAGAAGTATGTTCGGTCTCGCGAGCTGCGATTTCGAAGGAAATGCCGCGGAGAACCTCGTTGTCCTCGAAATCCGAGGTGCACGTTTGTCAAAGACGACGAGCGGTTCGCCCGGCGTAGGTTCCGGCATTCAGTCTCCGGTCCTGATTTGCGACCGCGCGAGCACGGAACGCGGGTCAGGCGCGACGGTCATGATTATAAGTCGGAATGGGAGAATGTGGGCGAGGCCGAGGCGGACTCAGGAATGAAAATGTAGAGGAAAACTCTTGGAGAGAAAGGTGTCGGCCACGATCACCGTGACGGAAGCGACACGACGGCGCTGGTGGTGGCGCGGCCGACTCCTTGCGTGCCGCCGCGGACGCGCAGACCTTGGTAGCAGCCGACCGTCGCGAGAATCAGGCCGAAGACCAGCGGCTTCGAAATTCCCTGCAACAGATCGCCGAAATCGAGGGCGTTGATCGAGCGGTGCCAGAATTCCGAGGGGCTGAGGCGCAATTGGAAATAAGAGACGAGAAATCCACCAACGAGACCCACGAAATCGGCGACGGCGGTGAGCAGCGGCAGCATCAAGATCGTGGCGACTACGCGCGGCGTGACGAGTTTGCGATAGGGATCGGTGCCGAGAGCGCGCATCGCGTCGACCTGCTCGGTGACAACCATGGACCCGAGTTCGGAGGCGATTCCGGAAGCGTTGCGGCCCGCGACGAGCAGCGCGGTGATCGTCGGGCCGAGTTCGCGGACCAGCGCGAGCGAGACGGCATCGCCCGTCAGCGCGGTTTCCCCGAATCTTTGAAATTGCGCGGAAGTCTGCAGCACCATCACCACGCCGATGAAGAATCCGGTGGTGAGCACGATCGGCAGCGAGCCGACGCCGATATTGTCCATTTGCGCGAGAGTGTCGGTCCAATACCACGGCGGCGTGAAGAGATTGGAGAGCGAGCGCGCGACGAGAAGGCAATAATCCTGGAAGGCGAAGATCTGGCGCTTGAGGGACTCGGAAATTACGCCGGTTAGAGTTGGGGCTCTCGGTTGCGTCAAGCATGAGTCGTCATGATGCGCGCTGTACGGGCGGTCTCGGGCCGGGAGAAGCGTATCGTTCGCCGCGTGGCGCGTCAAGGCTGCTGGAAACGGAAATGGCGGGAGGCTGCGGTGCCGGGTCGCGTGTAATCAGCGCTCTTTGGTGTCCACGCCTTCGTTCATCAGCGTCCAGTGCGCGCCGTCGTCGTCGGTGTATTTGGTATTCCAGCTGACGATGCCGGACCTGGAAAAATCGTTGATCGTTTTGATTTGGATTTTCTTGCCGTCCTTTTCCATTTCGCTGCGGTACGTCCAGATGTCGCCTTCGACGGTGATTGGAGTGGCGCGCGGAGCGCCGGACTGATCGAAGCTCGAAAATTTGTAGGATTTTTCGGCAGGATTGTAGGTGTAGATGGTGAGATCGTTGCTTTTGCCGCGCGGCCCGTTGAAGAGGTGGTCGCAGATCATGTAGCCATTGTAGGCGGACCAGGCGCATGTGGCGGTGATGGTGATTTCGCCCTCGGTGCTGTACGCGGTTTTGTAGAGTTTGCCGTGCGTGCTCCACCGGCCGGACCAGGCGTCGAGCTTTTTCAGTTCCGGCGATTGCGCACTTTGTTGGGATTGTGCGGTTTGTTGGGCCGGTGGCGCTGCGACCGCGCGATGCGAATGTACCGCTGCGATGGCCATACCAGCTGCGATCATGCCGAGAATAGTGAATCGCTGGCGTGTTTGCATCGGATCACCTCATCCGCGGAATTTTGGCGGCGCGGGAAATTTGGCGCACGAAATGCGTTTCCCCGCCGCCTGCATTTGCCGTGCGCTTTCGCACGGTCTGACGATTCACGATCATAAAAGTAAGCATCCCAAAGCCGCGCTCAACATCCAACCGCGGGCAGTGTCTCATCAGTTTGAAATATCCGCCTTGGGTCGAGAGCAGACCTCTGGTTATTGGTCCCGCCGACAAATGCGACGCGCAAATCGTGTCTAACCTCACCGTGCGACGTCAGCTTAAGCTATTCTGAAGAACCTGGGTTGGAGGTTTTGTAACATGGCAAAGCTCGTGTATGCGTTGAACCAGTCTCTGGACGGCTACGTCGACCACATGAAAATCGGGGGACCCGATCCCGCGCTCTCTCGTCACTTCATCGAGCAGGCGCGTGGCGTGACGGGCGCGCTCTACGGTCGCCGCATGTACGAGATCATGCGGTATTGGGACGATGATCTTCCGGATTGGGACGCGGAGGACCACGAATTCGCGGCGGTGTGGCGGAGTCAGCGGAAGTGGGTTGTATCGCGCTCGTTGAAGTCGGTCGGACCCAACGCCACACTCATCGAGAATGACTTCGAAGCGGTGATCCGCAGGCTGAAGGCTCAGTTGGAAGGCGAGATCGACGTAGCCGGACCAAACCTGGCAGGAAGCCTGACCAACCTTGGTCTGATTGATGAGTATCAACTCTACATCCATCCCATCGTGCTCGGGTCTGGCCAGCCGTTCTTCACCGGCCCCCGGCCGCGGCTCCGTCTTGTGGCCAGCGACCGCATTGGCGGGGATTTAATCAGGTTGACGTACGTTCCTGCTTAATTGCGCGACTCGCCCGAAGGACTGCGCCGACTCGACAGGTCCGCTTAGTGTCGAAACCCGAATTTCAAACTGAGGCATTACCAATCCCAGTCGAGCTTTACGCTGGCAAGCGTGTCCGGTTAAGATACCGCGTTTGCGTCGATGACTTCGCGCAATCCGGGCATGTTGCGATTTTTTACAGCGGGTGAATCGCACGGGCAGGCGCTGGTGAGCTGGATATCCGGCTTGCCTGCGGGTGTGCCGGTGGATCTGGCATTCGTAGATCGCGAATTGCACCGGCGGCAGCTCGGATTTGGGCGCGGCGGGCGGCAACGCATCGAGAAAGACCGCGCGGATGTACTGGCGGGCGTGCGGCACGGGCGGACGATCGGCGCGCCGATCGCCATTCGCATCGAGAATCGCGATTGGCCGAATTGGGAGAAGGCGCTGCCGATCGAGGACGTGGAAGGCGCCGAAGATGCCCGCAAGCCGTTTGACGGCGCCGCGTCCGGGGCACGCGGATCTTGGCCGGTTCGCTGAAATTTAATTTTCATGATGCGCGGTATGTGCTGGAGCGGGCATCGGCGCGCGAGACGGCGGCGCGCGTGGCGGCGGGCGCGCTGGCGAAATTGCTTTTGCGCGAATTTGGCGTGAGCGTGCTGAGCCATACGATTGCTGTGGGGCGCGTGACGACTCGAGCGGCAGGTCAGCTGGGAAGATATCGAGCTCGTTTGCGAGAATCTGGAATCGCCGCTGCGCTGCGTGGACGAGGAGAGTGGAAGCGAGGATGAAAGCGGAAGTCGATCACGCGCTGCGTGCCGGGGATTCGGTGGGCGGAATTTTTGAAGTGGTGGCGCGCGGATTGCCGCCGGGCTTGGGATCGCACGCGCAATGGGATGAGAAATTGGACGGACGGCTGGCGCAGGCGGTGATGTCAATTCAAGCGGTGAAGGCCGTGGAAATCGGCGACGGAGTAGCGGCAGCGTCGAGTCCGGGATCGGAAGTGCAGGATGAAATTGCCTACGACTCCGGAAAAAGGCGATTTCATCGCAGCGCCAATCGCGCCGGCGGGCTGGAAGGCGGCATCACCAACGGCGAAGACGTGGTGGTGCGCGGATATTTGAAGCCGATATCGACCTTGCGGCGGCCTTTGCTCAGCGCCGATATGGTGACCAAGGAGCCGGTGAAAGCGGCTTACGAGCGGTCGGATGTCTGCGTCGTGCCGGCCGGAGGAGTGGCGGGCGAAGCGATGGTGGCGTTTGTAATCGCCGCGGCGTTTCTGGAAAAATTCGGCGGCGATTCGATCGAGGAGACGCGCCGCAATTTCGATGGCTACCAGAAGCAATTGGATGAATTTTGAGACTGTGTAGCGCAGCCACTCCTGGCTGTGCCGGCGTTCGATTTATGGCTGGATGTTGCATCAAATTTTACAAAGAGCCACAGGCACGCGTGCTTGTGCTACTGGTGATGGAGCGATGATTCATCCGATTGTGAAATTCGGCGCGGCGGGGCTTGAGACGCCCAGCAAGGCGGTGAAGACTTTCGACGACGAAGCTCGCCGAGCTCGTGACCGACATGTTCGAGTCCATGTACGCCGCGTCGGGAGTGGGGCTGGCGGCGCCGCAAATCGGAGTAGGATTGCGCTTGGCGGTGATTGACGTCTCGCTGGGGAAAAATCCCGAAGCCAAAATCGTCTGCGCGAATCCGGAGATCATTCACGTGGAAGGCGAACAGCGCGAAGAGGAAGGCTGCCTTTCGGTGCCGGGATTTCGCGGCTACGTGATGCGCCCGCAGTACGTCACGGTGCGCGCGCAGGATGCCACCGGCAAGGAATTTCGAAATGCGCGGCGAAGGATTGCTGGCGCGCGCTTTTTGCCATGAAATCGATCACCTCAATGGCATTCTCTTCATCCAGCATCTCAGCATGCTGAAGCGCGATCTGATCAAGCGCAAAATCCGCAAACTGAAAAAAGCCGGGGAGTGGTAAATTCGCCGTGGCGTTGCGCATTCTTTTTTGCGGGACGCCGGAATTTGCAGTTCCTTCTCTGCGCGCGCTGCTCGCTGCGCCGGGAATTTCCATCGAAGCCGTAATCACTCAGCCGGATCGGCCGCGGGGACGCGGCCACGCGACTGCCAGCCCGCCGATTAAAGACGTGGCGCTCGCCGCGGGATTGCACGTCTTCCAGCCGGAGAAAATCAAATCCGAATCGGCGCAGGAATTCATCGGCAAGATCAAGCCCGATGCAGTCGTGATCATCGCCTACGGGCAGATTATTCCGCCGCGGCTTGATCGAAATTCCGCGGCTCGGCTGGATCAACGTGCACGCTTCGCTTGCTGCCGAAATATCGCGGAGCGGCGCCGATTCAGTGGGCGATCATCAACGGCGAGACGCGCACGGGCGTGACCACGATGCGGATTGATGCGGGCCTCGATACCGGGCCGATGCTCGAAAAGGCGGAAATCGAAATTGGCGACGGACGAATCCGCGCCGGAACTCTCGCGGCGGCTGGCGGATGTCGGCGCGGCTCTGATTGTGAGCACGCTCGGAAAATTGGAGCGCGGCGAAATTGTGCCGCAGCCGCAGGATAATTCGCAGGCGAGTTTGGCGCGGCCCTTGAAGAAAGAGGATGGCGCGACGAATTGGTCGCTTCCGGCCGCGCAAATTTATAACCGCATTCGCGGGCTCGATCCGTGGCCTGGGACGTGCACACATTTTCCGCGGGCAAGCTGATGCAATTCTGGGGTAGGCCTGCTTTGATCGGCGACACGGCGAGCCTGGATTGATTCGCGCGAGTCATGGCGAAGTTCTTTGGCTTGCGGGCGGGACTTGGTTGGCGCTTTCCGAGGTAAAGCTCGAAGGACGGAAACGGATGGCGGCGCGGGATTTTGCGAACGGAGCACGGTTGATGGCAGACGAAAAAGTCGGAGATTCCCAGCGCTAAAGCGCATCGTGGATGAAGCGGGTTCTTCCGGAGCTCTGAAGGCTCCCCGCATAAATGCGCATTGCTCCGGGCTCGAACGGCCCGGCACTAAAACGTTCGTGGAAGCGGTTTTCCGAAACGCTGAAGCGTGCCTTCCCCCTCATAAATGAGAGGCTCGGCGCCTGAAGCGCGCTGCTTGCGGCCGCGGTGTTAACCTGAATTAGCTGCCATGCCCGTTTCTGCTGCACGACGAATTGCCTATGACGTGCTGTTGCGCGTGGAGACGCAGCAGGCCTATGCGAGCGATCTGCTGCATTCGGCGCTGACGCGAAAAATCAGCGCGGCGGATGCTGGCGCTGGCAACGGAGCTAGCGCTGGGCGTTTTGCGGCAGCAACGGTTGCTCGATTTTTTGATCGAGCGGCAGAGCCGGAAGCGCATCGCGGCGCTCGATCGCGAAGTGGTTCTTGCGCTGCGGCTGGGGCTCTATCAACTGCGGTTTCTGGATCGCGTTCCGGCGCGCGCGGCGATTTTCGAGTCGGTCGAGCTTGTGAAGCACGGCCGCAAGAAATCCGCGGCTACTTTCGTGAACGCGGTGCTGCGCGGCGCCAGCGAAAATGCGCGCGCGGACGTCGCGGCGCTCTTGCCTCCCGAATTCCCCGCCGGCCGAGCGACTCGGAATTCTCCATTCGCATCCCACGTGGCTCGTCGAACGATGGCTCGCGCGATTCGGCGAACCAGCGCACACTTGCGCTGCTCGAAGCAAATAATCGCGCGCCGGAACTCGCCGGCATAATTCACGATCCCGCCGCGCGAGATGAAATTGTGCGCAGCGTCGAACGCAGCGGCATGCAAAGTGCAGCCCGGCCGCTGGCTGCAGAATGCATTTCGCGCGAGTGGCGGCAGCATCTCGCAAACGGCCGCGTTTCGCGAAGGCCGCATTTCGATTCAGGACGAAGCCTCGCAGATGGTTCCATTGCTGCTTGGCGTAGCCCCGGGCGATTCGGTGCTGGATTTGTGCGCCGCGCCCGGAGGCAAAACGGCAACGTTTGCCCGCGCTGCAGGGCCGGGCGCCACCGTCGTAGCCGCCGATCGCCACGCGCACCGCCTCGCTGCGATTCGCAGCCATCTCAAACGGCTGAAATTGCGCCGCGTGGAAATCGTCGAGCTCGACGGAACGCAAGCGCTTGCCTTTTCGCCGCAAAATTTTCGCGCGTGCTGGTGGATGCGCCGTGTTCGGGGACGGGCACTCTCGGGCGCAATCCGGAAATCCGATGGACTTTGCGCGTCGAAGATTTGGCCGAGCTTCACGCCCGGCAGGTCGCGCTCTTTGCGCTCAGGAATCGGCCGCGCTTGAGCCAGGCGGGCGGCTGGTCTATTCCACGTGTTCGCTCGAGGCGGAAGAAAATGAAGCGGTGATCGAGGAGGCGCTCGACGATCATACCCGCATTGCGGCGAATCGAGGCGGAACGCCGCATTTTCGGACCTGCGCGGAAAGTTTAGATGCCGCATCTCTCGCCCACATCTTCCACGGCTGACTTCGCTGATCGATGAAGCAGGCACCTTCCGCACGCTGCCTTCGTTACATTCCACCGACGGCTTCTTCGCCGTAGCCATCGAACGCAACTAACCCGACCGAAGCGCTTGCTCGCGCCACGCCCCTCAGCCAAAATACTCGGCGATGGAATTTCACGAACGATTGGAGTGGCTCGCGCGCCTGGCATTGCTGGTCTTCGTCCTGGCATCCGCAGCCTTTCTGAGCGCGATCACCGTAATCCGCATCGCCATCCAGGGACGCGAAGTGATCGTCCCGGATGTCTCCGGCAAAAATCTCAACGACGCGCAAGCCATCCTCCGCAGCCGCAGCCTCGGAATCAAAGTCGAAGACCGCGTCTACAGCCTGCAACCCGCCGATGCCGTCGTCCGCCAAAGTCCGCCCGCCGGGCGTGCGCGTGAAGGTCGGGCCAATACGTCCACGTGGCACTGAGCCTGGGCCCGCAACAAGTTAAAATCCCCGATCTGCGCGAGAAAAGCGTGCGCGCCGATCGCATTCAATTGTTGCGCAGCGGCTTGCAAGTAGGCGAAGTCTCGAGCATCGTCGTTACCCGGCGAACCTGTGGACACGGTCGTGATGCAATATCCCACGTCCGGCGCGCCCGACGCGTCGAGCTCGCATGTGGATCTGCTCGTCTCCCTCGGCAGTCCGCCGGCCATGTACGTGATGCCGGATTTCCAGGGAATCACTCTCGGCGAAGCCGAAACCAAACTCTCCTCCGCCGGCCTGCCGCTCGGCAAGCTCACGTTCGCCACCGGCGACGCATCCAGCCACGGGATCATCGCCAGCCAAAATCCCTCCCCCGGCGCCAAAGTTGACGCCACGATCCCCATCGAACTGCAAGTCGCCGAATAGCTCATTCGCAACCCTGTGCTAGAATCAAACGCGATTCCATGAGCAAGCGCTCCATCGAAATCGCGCCTTCCATACTTGCTGCCGACCTGGCCAATCTCGCCGCCGAAGTCCGCAAAGTCGAAGCCGCCGGCGCGCAGGTAATTCACGTGGACGTCATGGACGGCCACTTCGTCCCCAACATTTCCCTGGGCGTCCCGGTTTTAGCTTCCTTGCGCAAGGCAACCTCTCTCCCCCTCGATGTGCATCTGATGATCGAGCGGCCGGGGGAGTACGTCGAGGCTTTTGCGCATGCGGGTGCGGATCGCATCCTCATACATCAGGAGGCCACGGCGCATCTCGATCGCGTCCTGGCACAGATTCGCGATCTGAAGGTCGAAGCGGGTGTGGTTATTAATCCGGGGACGCCGGTGGCCACGCTCGTAGAAGTGCTGGATCGGGTGGACACGGTTCTGGTGATGTCCGTGAATCCCGGATTCGGGGGACAATCCTTTATCCCCGGCTCGCTCAATAAAATTCGGGAGTTGAAATTGATGCGGCCGCGTTACAATGGCACCTACCGCATTGAAGTGGACGGCGGCGTGGATCTGAAGAACGTCGCCGAGCTGGTGCAAGCCGGCGCGGATACGTTGGTGGCGGGTACCTCGATTTTTCACACTGCCGATCCCGCCGCGGCCATGCGGCAGATGCAAACCCTGGCCCACGATTCTCTAACGCAGAAGGTGTGATGAATCCAATCGTGAAGAAATTTCGTGCCGTCTTTGTTTCCGGCCTTCTCCTCTCGCTCCTGGCTGCTCCCAGCTTTGCCGGCGACAAAAATCAGAAGAAAACGAAGAAGCAGCAGCAAGCTGCCGACACCAAGTCATCCGCCGAGCCGGACAAGGTGCTCTACGACCGCTCCATGGTGGAGTACAAGAAGGGCAAGTACACCGAGGCGCGCCTCGACCTGCAGACGCTGATCAACACCTATCCCGACAGCGAATTTCTCGCCAAAGCCAAGCTGGCCATGGGCGATTCCTTCTATAAAGAAGGCGGCACTTCGAATCTCACCCAGGCCGTGGCGCAGTACAAGGATTTCATCACCTTCTTTCCTTTCCTCGAGGAAGCTGCTTACGCCCAGATGCAAGTGGCCATGTCCCACTACCGCATGATGGAAAAATCCGATCGCGACAATTCCGAAGCGGAATCGGCCGAGGATGAATTTCAGGCCTTTCTTGCTGAAGTATCCCAATAGCCCGCTGGTGCCGAAAGCGGAGCAGCATTTGCGCGAAGTGCAGGAAATTATCGCCGACGGCGATTATCGCGTGGCGCCGTTTCTATTACGTGAAGGGCCCGCGCTCTTACCGCGCCTCCGCCGCGCGCCTGAATGAAATCATCGAGCGCTACCCGCTTTATTCTCAGAGCGACAAAGCGCTGTGGATGGCTGGAAATATTTTTGACAAGTGGGAGAAGCGCGAAATCGCCGATCAATATTACGCCCGCATCGTGCGCGAATATCCGGACTCGGGATATCGTCGGCGATGCGAAGAAAAAATTGACCTCCGCCGGCGTTCCCGTTCCGCAACCCGATCAGGCTGCTCTCGCGCGCGTTGCCGAACAGAAAAAATACGCCAATGAGCGTCCGGGCTGTAGTTCGCCGTTCCATGGGCATTATCAAGAGCAGTCCGGATGTTTCCGCGGCCGCTCGCAGTGGCGCCCCAAATTTGACGCCCCCAGTGGAAGCGACTTCCGCAACCGATGTGCTCAAGCCGGGCGCCGTGCCTGCTGTTCTATCCGCGGGCGGTGGCGGCGGAAATGGAAATTCCGTCGCGGTTGAAACCGTCCCGGCGGGCTCCGGCGATTCCACCGGAGACTCCACCGCGGCGCCGGCTGGAACAAGCAATCCTTCGGGAACCAGCGAAGTCGGCACAGGCTCCGATGTAAGCAGCCTGCCGAAAGCCATGGAGCCAACGACTTCCACTCCTGACGCCACAACGCCGCCTGCCGCCGAGCAACCCGCTCCTGCGGCTGGCACAGCGCCGGCTGCAACAGCTCCAGCTCCTGATTCAGCGACCCCAACTGAAACACCCGCGGGAGAGTCTTCGTCCAGCGCTCCTCCCGCAGCCGCTCCCGGCAAAGGCACTTCAAACGAACAAACTGCCGCTGCCCCGGAAAAATCCGATCCCAAGGCCGAGTCCAGCAGCAAGAAGAAAAAGGGCCTCAAGAAACTCATCCCCTGGTAATCGCCAGGCGCTCAGCCTGCTAATTGGTGCGTCAACCCTGTCCTCCAAGTTCGTTGACTCGCACCAGTGGGAGTGCTCCAATATTCCTTCAGCCTTAAGAACTGGTGTGTTGCTCGACCGGGCACGCCCGAAGGGATAATCAGGTGCCCAGGATTCTGGTCGCCGACGACAACAGCAACATCCAGAAGATGGTTGCGTTGGCGTTCGAGGAACACGGGATTGATGTCGTCGCCGTCGGCAATGGCGAAGCCGCCGTGCGCCGCCTGCCTGATTTAAATCCGGACGTCGTGCTCGCCGATGTTTTTATGCCGGTGCGCAACGGCTATGAAGTCTGCGAATTCGTAAAAAAAGATCCGCGATTTTGCAAAATCCCGGTAATTCTGCTGGTCGGCGCTTTCGATCCTCTGGATGAGCAGGAAGCGCGGCGCGTTGGCGCGGATGGCGTGCTGAAGAAGCCGTTTGTGCCGCCCGATCCGCTGATCGCCATGGTTACCTCCGCGCTTGAAAAAGCCCCGAAGCCGGAAGTGAAGGCCTCTGCGGATGCCGCCGCCACCGCGGAAATTCCCAAAGTTGCTGCGCCCGTCGCTGTAGCGCCCGCTCCGATTCAATCATTTCCGGATCCTACGCCCGAAGAAGAAGCTTATATGTTCGGCTCGGGCCGCCGTTCGCTCGACGATGATGAGAAGACCGAAGCTGCTGCTCCCGTTGGCAGCGGTGCGGCCAGTGCGCCGGCTGCGGTGCAGACTGCCGTCGAAACGGATGCGGATACTGAAGACGACGCCAAATTTTCTGGTACGCGTGCCGATTGGCGCCGCCGCGAGGAAGTTGATTTTGCGGCTGTGCCCAGTTTTTCGGCTGAGCTTGTGGATGCGCCGGCGGAGGCTCGCACTGTCGAGTCCAGCGCTGCCTCGCAAAACGTTTCGCCGTTCGCTGAACTGCGCGCGGAGTCGCCCGTCCTTGAGGCCGACCCGTTCGCTGCAGCCCACGAGACCCAATCGAAAGTGGAAAGCATCGTTGCCAGTGGTGCCATCGAGACGGTTGAGGAATCTCCCGCAACCGAAAGCGTCTTTGCCGGCGCTCGAACCATCACAGAAGAATCGAATCGCCCCACGGAAATTTCCGCCTTCAGCCACGAGCCGGTCGTTGAAGCAACGGCGCCTGCAAAGCCGGCCCCTGAAGCGCCGACGTTCGAAGCTTTGGCACCCGCAGCGCGCGAAATTGAAGCGCGAGAAGTTGCAGCGCGAGAAGCTGAAGCTCGCGAAGTTGAAGCTCGCGCGGTTGCAGCGCGCGAAGTCGAAGCGCGCGAAGTTGCAGCGCGCGAGGCTGAAGCCCGCGCGGTTGCAGCGCGCGAAGCCGAAGCGCGCGAAGCCGAAGCGCGCGAAGTTGCAGCGCGCGAGGCTGAAGCTCGCGAAGTTGAAGCTCGCGCGGTTGCAGCGCGCGAAGTCGAAGCGCGCGAAGTTGCAGCGCGAGAAGCTGAAGCCCGCAAAGCCGAAGCGCCTGTCTTCGAGGCACGCCCAGTTGAGCCCGTCATCGCTGAAGCTGCGAGTATCGCGCGGCAGATTGAGCCTGTTACCGTCGAGCCCCAATCCGCAGCTCCCATCGAGCAGCCCGTTGCAGCCGCACCTTCGGCGAAAGTGGAAGTGACGCCACCGCCCGCCGAGCCCGAGCCCACGCTCGTCGCCGCCGTGGTTGACACCGTAACGTCGCCGCGAAAGTGGCTCGATTTCCTTCTGCCTTCACGCGCTGCCCGTTCCAGTTCCGAGCCGACTCCGGCAGATGTCGTCGCTCGCCTCGAGGCGCACTCACCTCATCCTCCGGCCGAAAACTTTTCCGCATCCGCTTCTGCCTCGGGTTCTACATCAGTTGACGCTCCAGTCGCAGAAGCCGTAGTCGCAGAGCCTGTGGCGCCAGAGGCCGTATCGCAAGCGCCGGCGGCAATCGAGCCTGCTGCGCCCGCCGCTTACGAACCGCCTCCGGCGGATCCAGTCAGCGCTCAAGCCGCCCCACTCGAATCGCCCGCAGCTTCCATCTCAGAATCCGGCCGGCACTGGAGCGAAATTGCGTCGCAACTCGCCGCCGAAGCTCCGCTGGTAGAAGCCGCTCAGTCCGCGATGAATTCCGAAGTCACCCAAGCGCAATCGCGAGTGATCGAAGCGCCCGCCCCGCAAGCCCCAACTGAAGTTCAAGCCACCGTAGTCCAGCACCCCGCACCACTGGAGCGCCCCGCGCCCGAAGTTCCCGCTCCCTCGCTGGATTCATTGGGCGCCACCATCAGCTCCGGCTCCGTGCCGCAAACCCCTCCTCCAGGAACTCCCACCGTAGACGAAGTTGTCGCCAAAATTCTAGAAAAACTAGGCCCGCAGATCCAAGAAATGCTAGCCAAAGGCGTAGTCCGCCCCATGGTAGAAGACATCCTCCAAAAGCCCGACGACAAGAAAAAATAACCCGCAAGCAACCCCAGCCCCCCAAGTCACGCGTCAATCAAATAGATTTCTATCTTTGTCCATCCGTCAGTGCCGCAGCCAAGCCTTTGTAGGGGAGGGCCGGGTTAGCCCTCCCGCGACGCCGTTGGCGTCCCCCGCGCGATCTCTGCGCGTCCCTCGCTTCGGTAAAAGCCTCCCACATGGCCGATCATTTTGTTAAGCGTGCGGAGGAAGCCGCGAGTGAGGTAGCAGCCCCCCCAAGTTATCGGGTCAGAGCTGATGAATCAGCCCAGCAAGAAATTGGCCTCTCACGTGCCACAACTTTGTGGAGGTGGCAAAAATTGCGCGAAATTTCGCGACCGCATACTTCTGCAAATCGCCGCGCGAAGCCAAAAACGCGCCCAATTTCTAATCGTGTGCAACGCGATTAGAAATCGCCGTAACTGCAAGAAAACAAACGATCGGCGTCGTTTCTAATCGCGTGAAATCGCCATGTTTTTAAAGAGTTTTCAGCCCACTCAGCGAGCGACGCATCGCGTAGCCAGCCGCACGCCGCGCGAAAGTAACAATTCGCGCCTATGGAGCCAACGACATAATTGGGGAGCTTTCTACCCCGCTCGCCGAACCCAAACCGGGACGCAACGACCCCTTTCCATTCATTGACGCCTACCGCGTTCCCCTCGTATATTAAAAAATTCGCAATGCATGGCTGCGATTCGCCGTTCATCGCCGCTAGTTCACACAGGAGAGGCCGCCCGACCAATGACTCGCGAGATTCCCAAAGCTTACGAGCCGCAGGAGATTGAAGATCGCTGGGCCAAGATTCTGGTTCGACGAGAAGCTCTTCCGCGCCGACGTGAAAGATCCGCGCCCGCATTGGTCCATTTCCATCCCTCCGCCGAACGTCACCGGCTCGCTGCACATCGGCCACATGATGGACCACACGGAAATCGACATCCTCACGCGCTGGCGCCGCATGTCGGGCTTCAACACGCTTTGGCTCCCGGGCACCGACCACGCCGGAATTTCCACGCAGCGCGTTGTCGTGCGCCTGCTCGCGAAAGATGGAATCGATTACCGCACTCTCGGCCGCGAGGAATTCGAAAAGCGCGTCTGGAAATGGAAGGAAGAATCCGGCGGCACAATCACCAAGCAGATGGTGAAGATCGGCGATAGCTGCGACTGGTCGCGCGAACGCTTCACTCTTGATCCCGGACTTTCGCGCGCCGTGAGCGAAGTTTTCGTGCGCCTGCACGAAGACGGCCTGATTTATCGCGCGCATTACATCGTCAACTGGTGCCCGCAGTGCCGCACCGCGATCAGCGATCTGGAAACCGTTCACGAAGAGCGCGCCGGGACAGCTTTGGCACATCCGCTATCCGGTGGTTGGCTCGAAGGAATACATCGTCGTGGCCACCACCCGGCCGGAAACGATGCTCGGCGACACCGCAGTGGCCGTTCATCCGGAGGACGAGCGCTATCAGCAGCTCGTCGGCAAGATGGTTCTGCTTGCCGCTGATGAACCGCGAAATTCCGATCATCGCGGATTCCTTCGTAGATCGCGAGTTCGGCACCGGCGCGGTGAAAATTACCCCGGCGCACGATCCCAATGACTTCGAAGTCGGCCGCCGCCACAAGCTGCCGGAAATCGACGTGATGACCGACGACGGCCACATGAGCGCCGCTGCCGGACAATATGCCGGCCTGGACCGCTTCGAAGCCCGCGAGAAAGCCGTCGCCGATCTGGAGGCCGCCGGGCTGCTCGAAAAAATCGTCGAGCACACGCACGCCATCGGCACGTGCGACCGCTGCGGCACGATCATCGAGCCGCGCGCTTCGACGCAATGGTTCGTGAAGATGAAGCCGCTGGCCGAGCCGGCGATCGAAGCCGTCGAGACGGGCAAAATTGAGGTCACGCCGGAAAATTGGAACGGCGTTTATTTCGAGTGGATGCGCAACATCCGCGACTGGTGCATCTCGCGCCAGCTCTGGTGGGGCCATCGCATTCCCGCGTGGCATTGCGGCGGACTGCAAGAAAATCACCGTCGCGCGCGAGACTCCGACGACATTGCGCTTAGTGCGGTTCGTCCAAGATCGACGCAAGATCCCGATGTGCTCGATACCTGGTTCAGCTCCGGCGCTGTGGCCGTTCTCCACGCTGGGCTGGCCCGACGAAACGCCCGACTACGAAAAATACTATCCCACCAGCACTGCTCATCACCGGCCGCGACATTCTTTTCTTCTGGGTCGCGCGCATGATCATGATGGGCCTGAAATTCACCGGACAAGTTCCCTTCCGCCAGCTTTATCTCCACTCGCTGGTGCGCAACGCCGAAGGCCAGAAGATGTCGAAGTCCAAGGGCACCGGCATCGATCCGCTCGAGCTGAACCGCGAAATTCGGGACCGACGCGATGCGCTTCACTCTGGCGAGCATGGCCGCGCCGGGAACCGACATCATTCTCTCCGAAGACAAAATTCTGAGCGCTCGCGCATTCGCCAACAAGATCTGGAACGCCGCGCGATTCGTGTTCATGAATCTGGAGAAGTTCGAAGCCGCCGGCGGCGCAACGCTCGAAGAGCTGGCCGCGCCGGAGAGTCGCGATCGCGCGCCGTACGCGCCGGCAGCGATCGGCGGCAACGCCGCTGCCGCTGGTCGACCGCTGGATTTTCTCGCGGCTCGCGCACGTCACCGCGGACGTCAACGACGCGCTCGAACAATTCCGCTTTCACGAAGCGGCGCACGTCGTCTACCACTTCTTCTGGGGCGACTTCTGCGACTGGTATATCGAATGGGTGAAGCCGCAACTCACCGGCGAAGACAAATCCGCGGCCATCGGCGGCCTGGCGCAATATTTTTGCGGCGATGGAATCCGCGCTGCGCCTGCTGCATCCGTTCATGCCCTTCATCACCGAAGAGCTCTGGCACCGGCTGCCGCAGCGACGCGGACCAGAAATCCATCGCGCTGCAACCGTTCCCCGCGGCGAAGTCCGAGTGGATGGACGATGCCGCCGAAAAACAGCTCGCGCTGCTGCAGGATATCGTCAAGTCCGCGCGCGAAATTCGCGCCGAGCTGAAACTCGATCCGAAGAAAAAAGTTGCCGCCGATTTCGCCACCAGCGACGCGGCCACCGCGGACCTCGTGCGCCAAAATCTCGATCCGGTTCTACGCCTGGCCGCGCTCGTCGTCCCTCAACGTCTGCGGTCGGTTCGCTCGACGCCAAGCCCGGCGTAATCCGCTCCGCCGCGCAATTCGACGTGCGCATCGCCTACGGCGAAGGCGTAGACAAACAAGCCGAACTCGCCCGCCTGCGCAAAGAAGTTGACCGGCTGGCGAAAGATATCGATTCCAAAAAGAAGCGCCTGAGCGATGAAGCTTTTCTCAGCCGCGCTCCGGAGGAAATTCGCCGCAATCTCGAATCCACGCTCGCCGAGCGCGAATCCGAACATCAAAAACTTAGCGAGCGTCTAGCGCAAACTCGGCTAGCGCTCGACTTGCCGCCGCGAACCTGCGTCGAGTAATCTGGCACGCGCCCATGGAGTCTAAACGCCTCAAAAATATTCGCGGGCTCACCGACCGCCGCATTGACGCGCTGCTCACGCTGCTTTCCGAAAACTCCACCATCGTGATCAGCGGCGCGAAAATCGCCAAGGAAATCGGCATGTCGCGCGGCACGGTCTGGCGCTGGGTGCAAAAGCTCCGCGCCCTCGGCGTGCGCGTCAAAGGCCATCCGCGCAAGGGCTATCACATCGACCGAATCCCCGACATTCTTGCTCCCAAATTATCAGCCGCCGCCTGCTCAATACTCCGTTCTGGAAGCGCATCTACCATTTCTTCAAAGTCGAATCCACGAACGACATCGCCATGCAACTCGGCGAAGAAGGCGAACCCCACGGCACGGTCGTCATCGCCGAAGAGCAAACGCGGGGCGCGGCCGCGCCGGGCGCGTCTGGACACTCCGAAAAATCCAGCGGCATCTACTGCACCGTTCTGCTGCGCCCGCCGATTTCGCCCGCGCAAGCCTCGCTGCTCACGCTCGTCGCCGGCCTCGCCGCGCGCGACGCCGTCGCCGAAGAACTGGACTCCGCGCCGGACATTCGCTGGCCCAACGATCTGCTCGTCGGACGGCAAGAAATTCTGCGGCATCCTCACCGAAATGCACGCCGAGCCGGATCGCATGCATTACGCCGTCGTCGGCATCGGCATCAACGTGAATCAAGCGCGCCTCCCCGCCGAAATCGCCGGCATCGCCACGTCGCTGCGCATCGAGAGCGGCCGCATCCATTCGCGCCTCGAAATTCTCATCCGGTTGCTGCGCCACCTCGACCGCTACTACAATCGATTCGTGACCGAAGGCCCGCAGCCGATCGTGCGCCGGTTCGCGGAAGTCTCGAGCTTATTTTCGGGGCAAGCGCGTGCGCATCACGACCGCCACCGGAATCTTTCATCGGCACCACCGCAGGCCTCGAACCCAGCGGCGTCTTGCGCGTGCGCCCGCGACGACGGGCGCGTCGATCCCGTCATCTCCGGCGACGTAGTGGAGGCCTGATGCTGCTCACCATGGACGTCGGCAACACGAACACCGTCCTCGGTGTTTTCCGCGGCACGGAATTGCTCGGCCACTGGCGGCTCACCACTTCGCGCGAGCAAACCATCGACGAGTACGGCATTCTCACGCGCGATCTTTTCACGCTGGCGGCGCTCGACTCCGGCGAAATCGACGGCGTGATCATCAGTTCGGTGGTGCCGCCGCTGAATTCGACGCTCGCGGGAATGTCGCGAGCGCTATTTCGGAATGCCGGCGCTGTTCGTCGAGCCCGGCATCAAGACGGGCATGCCGATTCATTACGATAATCCGCTGGAAGTGGGCGCGGACCGCATCGTCAATAGCGTCGCGGCGTTCGAAAAATACGGCGGCCCGTGCATCGTGGTGGATTTCGGCACGGCGCTGAATTTCGACGCGGTCTCGGAGCGCGGCGAATATCTGGGCGGCGTGCTTTGCCCCGGAATCGGAATTTCCGCGGACGCGCTTTTCAGCCGCGCCGCGCGCCTGTTCCGCGTGGAGATCAAGGATCCCGGAAAAATCATCGGCACGAACACCGCGCGCGTCCATGCAGGCCGGCCTGTATTACGGCTACACGGACATGGTGGACGGAATTCTCGACCGCATGAAGAAAGTGCTCGGCCCGAAAACGAAAGTCGTCGCCACCGGCGGTCAGGCAGCGCTGATCGGCAAAGGTTCGCGTCACATCGAAGCCATCGACGAATTCCTGACGCTCGAAGGCCTGCGAATTATCTGGGAGCGCAATTCCGAGCCGGGACGCGCCGGACGCGGCCAGCGCAGCAGCGCCGCCGGTCCGACGGTGGTGCCGCGCAAGCAATCGCGCAAATAAATATTTCTGCGGAAAGTAAAGTTTGGGCCGAGTACAGCGAAGTTCCAGCCCGGCATTACCGCGATGAACGAATTCAACTACTTCAATTATTTCACCGAGATCGAAGAATATTTTTGGCGCAAGCGCGGGGCGCATCTGCTCGTCTCGCCGCTGGATTGGGCGATCGTGGAGACCTGGCAAAAATCCGGAATTCCACTTCCCGCGGTGCTGAAAGGAATCGATCGCGCGTTCGAAAGTTATTCGCGATCGCGGCGCGCGGCCGGTGGACGCGAAATGAAGAGCCTCGCCTATTGCGTGGACGCCGTGATCGATGCCGCGACGGAAGCGCAGGAGGCCGCTGCTGGCGCGGGCCCGTCGGAGAATGGCGCGTCGCGCGCCGCCACGCGGCCGGCATCCGAGGGATTTTCGCGCGATGAGCTGCGCTTTTATTTCCAGCGCAACGCCGCGCGATTGACGGCGGCCGGAAAGACCGATGCGGCGGTGAATTCAGATTTGGCGGCGCGATTCGAGGAAACCGCGCATCGCCTGACGGAGCTCATCCCGCTTCTCGATTCGCCAGCATCGCTCGATCTCGAAGATCTCGAGCGCCGGCTGACAATCGTCGAAGAAAAACTCGCCGCAGCCCTTCATTCCGCTGCGAGCGAAGACGTGCTGCTCGAGATTCGCCGCGAGCTCGATCGCCAGCTCGCTCCGTATCGCCGGAAAATGTCCGCGGCGCAACTCGCGCAACTCGAAAGGCAGTATATTCAGAAGCGGCTCTTCGAACACTTCGCGGTGCCGCGCCTCAGCTTGTTCTATCTGACCTAACGAGGCGGTCCAAAGCGGAGCTCACTTGTTGATGGACGTGACGATCGAGAAATTAATTTATGGCGGCGACGGCCTCGCGCACCACGACGGCGCTACTGTTTTCGTTCCCTTCGTGCTGCCAGGCGAAGTCGTTTCCATCAATCCAATCGAACGCAAAAAGAAATTCGTGCGCGGCCGTACCGAGCGCGTGTTGACGCCTTCGCCCGAGCGCACCGCCGCGCCCTGTCCGCATTTCCTCACTTGCGGCGGATGCCATTACCAGCACATTCCCTATCCCGCGCAGCTCCGTTACAAGGAAGAAATTCTCCGCGAGACTTTGCGGCGGATCGGCAAAATTGACTGGTCCGGCCCGATCACCGTGCACTCGGCCTCGCCATTGAATTACCGCAACCGCGCGCAATGGAAAGTTCGCGTCATTGATGACGCGGCGTCCGCCGAAATCGGCTATTTTCGCGCCGAGTCCACGGCGCTCGTGCCCATCGAGACGTGCCCTATCGTCTCCCCGCGGCTCGAAGCAACTCTCGCTGCTCTGCGAAAATTGATTGCCGGCGGCACGCTGCCGCAATCCCTGCGCGAGGTTGAAGCCTTCGCCGATTCCTCCGACGATCAGATTTTGCTCACTCTTTCGTTTGCGCAGCTTCCGTCAACGGCCGCAAAAATCGCGGAAGCCGTTCGCGCCGCAATTCCCTGGGCCGCGAGCGTGCTTCTGCAAACCGTCAGCCAGGTGCGCATGGAGCTTTTCGGTCCCGGCCACATCGAGTACAAGGTCAAGAACCTCACCTATCGCGTCAGCCATTTTTCTTTTTTCCAGGTGAATCGCTTTCTCACGCCCGAAATGTCCGAGCGCAGTTGCCGCCGCGGCGGGAGCAGGCTCGCTGGCGCTCGATTTATTCGCAGGTGTCGGCTTGTTTTCTCTGCCGCTGGCGAAATCGTTCAAACGCGTGATCGCCGTGGAATCCAATCCCATCGCCGCGCGGGATTGCGAGGCAAATGTCGCCGCCAATCGCGAGCGATCCGGCCAATTCGAAATCCGCGAGGCCGATTCGCTGGAATTTCTGCGCCGCTTCAGCGAAAAGCCCGCCTGCATCGTGCTCGATCCGCCGCGCGCCGGACTCTCGCCGGAAGGAGCTGCGCGAATTGTGAAAGCCGCGCCGGCGCGCATCGTTTATTTGTCCTGCGAGCCTTCCACTCTGGCGCGCGACATCGCCGCGCTCATCGCCGCGGGCTACGTAGTATCCACAATCGAATTCTTCGATCTTTTCCCGCAAACTTTCCACATCGAGACGCTGGTGAAACTCGAAAGGCGTTCGTAATTCCGCAGAGCTGCAAATGAAAATTCCGGCCGTTTGGATCGCTGCTGCTTTTGTTGCCGGCATTGTGCTCCGGCCTGCCGGATTCGCGAGCGCGTCGCCGTGGCTCCTTGCCGCGGCGGTTTTCATTTTGATGGGAGCGCTGGCCGCAAGATTTTTCCGCATCTTGTGGCCTGCCGCAATCCTGGCGTTGGCGGCTTGGTGCGCGCTGGGCGCGGCCAGCGCTTCCATCGAAACCGGCGCAGTTCGCAGCGACAACATCGGCCGGCTCGTCGCTGCAGGAAAGATTGAACCGTCCGAGCCTTTGCGTTGGCGGGGACGCCTCCGCGAAGATCCCCTGCGATTGCCCTGGGGCGCGCGATACCTTCTCGATACCGAGTCCGTCGAGTCCGCCGGCCGCGTAATCTCCACCACCGGCGGGCTGCGCGTAAATTATTTCTGGAAGCGCGATGGCGGCGAGTCTCTGCCGGCGCTGCATGCGGGCGACCGCGTGGAAGTTCTGCTCAGCGCCCGTGCGCCGCGCAATTTCATGGATCCCGGCGCGCCCGATACGCGCGGAATACTTGCGCGCGAAGGCGTAGACCTGATCGGCACGCTGCGCAGCACCGAACTCCTGCAGAAGCTCGGCAGCCCGGCACCCACATTTTCGCAACGGCTCGCTCGCGCTCGCGGCGCGCTTCTGCAGCAGATTGACGCCACGTTTGCGGCCTCGCCTGAAGTTGCCGCAATTTTGCGCGCGATGCTGCTGGGCGACCGCATGTTCGTCAATTCCAAAATTGCGCTGGAATTTCAAACCACGGGCGCGTTTCACGTTCTGGTGCTCGCCGGTTTGCATGTGGGCGTGCTGTGCGCTTTTTTGTTTTGGCTGGGAAAGAAGCTGCGCTTCCCTACCTGGCTGCTGGCCATCGTCACCATCGCAGCGCTCGGGCTGTACCTCGGCGTGGTACAGGATCGTCCGCCGATTCTTCGCGCCACTTTGATGGCATCGTTTTTCATCCTCTCGCGTCCGTTGTACCGGCGCGTCGCGCTGCTGAATATTGTTGCCGTTGCCGCGATACTACTTTTGGCGCTGCATCCCTCGATGCTGTTCGACATGAGCTTTGAGCTGTCGTTTCTGGCTGCCGCATCGATCGCGGGCCTTGCGCTTCCTTGGATTGAACGCACGTCCGAGCGCTATCTCGCCGGGATGAGGCATCTCGGCGACGTGCCTCGTGACTTATCGTTCCCGCCGAAAATCGCGCAATTCCGCATTGATTTGCGCGCCGTACTTTCGCGAATCACGCGCGCGCTTCCAGGCCGACTCGCACGATTCTCCGAACCAATTGTTACTCTTCCGCTGCGGTTGACGTTGCGAATCTGGGAGCTGCTCGTTCTCTCCATTGCGCTGCAAGTGGGGATGCTTGCGTTGCTGGCTGCCGATTTTCATCGCGTGACTCTGGCGGGCCCGGCCAGCAATGTGCCGGCGGTACTTTTAACTGGATTGATTGTGCCGCTGGGCTTTTTAACTCTGGGCGCCGGATTCATCGGGAAGCCGGTCGCCGCGCCGCTGGCTTGGATCGTGGCGGCGCTGGTAAAAATATTGCTCGCGACGGTGCACTGGTTCGCGTCGCTACGGCACGCCGCGTTCCGCACTCCCGCACCGGCGGCGTGGCTATTGGCGGCAGCACTGGCGTCCTTGATTGCGCTCTGCATTCTGGCGCGGATGAATTCGATTCAGAATTCGATCCGTCTCCGCCGCGCTCGTGTCCGGCACCCGCGGGCCACTCGCAATGCGCGCATTGCGGAGATTGCCGCGGCGGTTGCCGTCACGACTTTCACGATTCTGGCAGCGGCTCATCCCTTCGACCCGCGTGTATCGCGCGGCAAACTGGAAGTCACCGTTCTCGACGTGGGCCAGGGCGATTCGATTTTCGCATCGTTCCCCGACGGGCGAACGATGCTGATCGACGGCGGCGGCGAGCCGGGCTCGGAGTGGTCGCGCGGAGTGCGCTCGGGCGCGGATGTGGGCGAAGATGTGGTGGCGCCGTATCTTTGGGCGCGGGGAATAAAGCGGCTGGACGTCGTCGCGCTCACGCACGCGCATCACGATCATCTCGATGGTCTGCGCGCGGTGCTTGACGACTTTGCGGTGAGCGAACTTTGGGTGGGAGCGGATTCCGATGCGACGGCGTTTCGCGAGTTACTGGAAGAGGCGCGCGCGCATGGGGTGAAAATCGTTCGCCATCATGCTCCCGATGAATTCGATTTTGGCGGCGCGCACATTTCGATCGCATGGCCTCCGCCGCCGAGCGCCGCTTCGCTCACTGCCAATAACGATTCCCTGGTTATTTCCTTGCAGGATGGGGCGAATCGTTTTTTGCTATCGGGCGACATTGAAGCGAAGGCAGAGAAGTCGCTGCGAGCGAGCGGAGTGGATTTGGCCGCGGATTTCCTGAAGGTTCCGCACCACGGGAGCAAATCCTCATCCACGGAAGATTTTCTGGAGGGCGTCGCGCCGCGGTTTGCCGCGATTTCGGTGGGCGAAGGAAATCCGTTCGGCCATCCCAATGATTCCGTGGTCGAGCGCTACGCGGAACACCACACAAAGCTCTTTCGCACCGACCACGATGGCGCCATCACGGCATCCACAGACGGCCGCAATCTCACCGTAACGACTTTTCGCGATTCCCATCCGCGAAATTAACCGGACGGCGACAGCGTCGTTAGCCTTCACCACCAATATCCGGATCTTCTGCGCCGGCTCCTCGCGCCCGTCCTTTTCCGCCGCGCAAATGATCCGCGATTATTTTCCTGGCTTCCTCTGCGCGCGACTCCAAGGCGTAAACTTCCACGCCGTGCGTGCCTTCCGGAGTCTCCCGCAGCGGAAAAGGATCGTGCGAAACCGATCCGGGCGATGAAATTCCTTCGCTTTCGAGCAATCCGCGAATCACCATCGCTTCCGAAGTCGTTCCCGCCGTGTGTACTATCACAACGCGTTGTTTCGATCCACTTTCAGTCATGGAAACCTGTCCCTCCGTACCATTGCTGTACCGGTTGCCGTATCATATTAATGGAAATCGGGGGCACTAGGCCAAGTATGCAACAAGTGGAGACCAGCAAACCGACGCAGGACCAAATTGACGACGAGAGCCGGCGCATGCGCCGCCTTCGCATCCTCGTTTATCTCGCTTTAGACACCATTGCGTCCGGCAGCCTTTCGCCTGAAGAAGCCTCCTCGATGGCCGCTGCCACGCGGCGCCTCGCGCTGGATATGTTTCCAGGCAAGGAGCGCGCTTTCGATCTGATTTATCGGCCAAAATTTCAGCGCGTGATGCATGAGATTTACCGCTTGCAATAGTTGACGAAGATCTTCGCAGTAATCCACTCGCCTCGCGCATTTCAGCTTGCCTTTCTCGAAGAAAGAAAACTCACCGTGGTACGTACATTCGCAACCACAGCAATCCCAGCGCGACAAGCGCGCCCAACGCTGCCTGGTACTCGCGATTGCGTTTGTACTGCTCCCAGGAAAATCCACTGACTGTGCCGGGTGCGTCCGCATCCCGCTTTTTTGGCGGACGCGGAAAAAATAGCGGCACCTGTTTGGAGTATTCGGTAAACGCGGCGCCGTAGCGTTCGCGCAACTCGCCTTCCTCTTTTTTCATCACTACCGGATAAAAAGTTCCGAAGTACGCGGCGAGAACCAACGCGGCCCACGGCGAATGTCCCGCCACAGCAAATCCTGCGGCGAGCAACGAGCTGCCAAAGTACAAAGGATTGCGCATCCAGGCGTAAGGACCGGAAACGGTTAGCGTCTCGAGCTTTCGCAAATGTCCGGCAGCCGCCGCGCGCACCAGCAGACCGGCGGCGGCGATTGCAGCGCCGAGCGCAATCGCAAGCGGAGTGGGCGATGCCAGATAGAGAAACAGGATGGCGAGCGGATATCCCGCGCGCACTCTCCAACGCGAGAAGAAATTCGACGCGGCCACTACGGGTGCTCCATCAGCTGGTTGATGGCTTTCGAAACATCGGCCACTTCGATGCGCAGCATCGCGGGAGAATGTGCGACGCCGCGCTTGTAAGTCGTCTCGCGAGCTTCCGCTTTGCGCACGACGACGGACGGTTTTCCGTACGGCCCGTTTCGCGCCGGATCCGTCGGACCGAAAAGTCCTACGACCGGAGCGCCCAGCGCGGAAGCAAGATGCAGCGGGCCGGTGTCCGCTGCGACGACGAATTTCGCGCGGCGCAGCACGGCCATCAGTTGCTGTAAGTCCATCGCTAACGGAATCGGCGCGCGCATCCCCGCAGCAGTCACCACTTCGTCCGAAAGTTTTTCTTCTCCGGGGCCAAAACTCACGATCCCCTGAATTCCAAGCCGATGGGAAATTTCGCGGTGCAAAAGTCCATAACGCTCCGCCGGCCAGCACTTCGATTTCCACCCGCCGCCGGGGTTCAAAACGTAGAATTCTCGCGCGCCCAGTTCGCCGAGCGTTCGTTCGGCCCATCCGTCGGCTTCGAGTGATTGCGGAAGAGAGAATCGCGCGACTGCGGGAATTGCCGCACCTGCAGCAGCTGCGAGCGAAAGATTGTGCTCCACCTTATGCGCGCCGCTCGGACGAATGCGGCGCGAGTACAGCAGCGTGGCAAGCCCTTCGCGCGCGTACGCGCGATCAAAACCGAGCCGCTCACGCGCTCCGGACGCAAGCGCGAGGAGCGCGGACTTATACAACGATTGAAAATCGATCGCGCAAGTATATCTCGCGCTGCGCAGCGACCTCACCGTATCAATCGCGCCTGACGCTCTGCCGCGCGCCAGGCAAACCACGCGATCCAATTCGTGATTCCCTTCCAAAATTGCGCGCCACTTCGATTCCACCACCCAGTCAATGCGCGCATTCGGAAACGCATCGCGCAGCGCCGACGCAGCAGGAAGTGTATGGATGATGTCGCCCAAGGAACCCAGACGAACGATCAGGAACCGCGGCTCAGGCATTGCACCGTTCGCGGATGCGCGCGATGAGGTCGCGCGTGGAGTGATTCTTCGGATCGCCCACGATGGCGACGCGAATTCCGAGATTTGCCGCCGTCTCGCGCTCCGGCACCGTGTCCACGGTGTAGTCGGTTCCCTTCGCGTGAACGTCGGGACGGAGATCGCGCAGGAGGCCTTCAACGTTCGGCTCATCGAAAATCACGACGTAATCCACTGCGGAAAGGCCGGCGACGAGGGCTGCGCGCGCCGCCTCAGAAAGTATCGGGCGGCCAGCGCCTTTCAGTCCACCTACACTGGAATCCGCGTTCACTCCGGCTACCACGATGTCGCCTTCTTCTTTCGCGGCTTTCAGGTAACGCACGTGGCCGGCGTGCAGCATGTCGAAGCAGCCGTTGGTCAGCACGATGCGCTCGCCGCGCTGGCGATGCGCGTCAAGTTTCTTCCGCAATTCCTTGCGAACGAGGATTTTTTGCGAGCTGTCCATTGGGATTCTCAGACCGCGGACGTCGCGGCCGAGCGCACCGCCTCTTCTAATTCCGTACGCGTGACCGTCGCTGTTCCGCGTTTCATCACCACAATTCCCCCGGCAAAATTGGAGAGATGCGCGGCTTCCAGGTAGCTTGCACCCGCAGCCAGCGCGAGGGTGAAGACCGCAATCACGGTATCGCCAGCCCCCGTAACGTCCATCGCTTCCTCGCTGCCAAAAACCGGAATCGCGTGCGTGGGCTGATCTTTCTCGAATAACACCATGCCGTCTTTTCCGCGCGTAACTAAAAGAGATTTTAGATGCAGCTCGTCAAGCGTTCGCCGCCCGAGAGCCTCGACTTTGGCGGCGTCCTGGCCAATCTTTTCGCCATGGATCGCCTCGAGCTCCGATTCGTTGGGGGTGGCGGCGGTGATAGAGGCGCGCTTGTATTCGAGCAGCGCGTAACGGGAATCGAGCGTCGCGAGTTTATCGAGCTTCGCGGTGCTCAGAATTCCGGGCGTCGCTGCGCCGAAACCATAATCCGACACCAAGACCGCGCCGGCTCGACGGGTTCGCTCGCGTAATTTTGCGGCCAGGATTTTTTGAATGCGTTGCGGCAGCGGCTCGGACGGCTCGTCGTCTACTCGGAGGACTTGCTGTTCGTGAGTGTGCGTCCAGCCGGCCAGGAAGCGAGTTTTTGTCGGGGTCCGCCAGCCTCTCGCGACTACGATTCCACTGGTGTTGACGCGCTTGCGCCGCAGATATTCGAGGAGCGTGCGGCCCGACGCATCATCGCCAACCGCGCCGACCGTGAGGACTTTCGCGCCGAGGTCCGCTAGATTATTCAGCGCGTTTGCGCCGCCGCCTGGGACGGCGCGCGTCCGCCGGTGACGCAGAATCAGGACCGGAGCTTCGCGCGAGACGCGCGAAATTTCGCCGGAAACAAATTGATCCAGCACCAAATCGCCGAGAAGCGCGATGGTCTGGCGCGGGAATGCAGAAATTAGATCCAGCAGGCGGCTTAGGTCCGCGCTTCCCGATCGACTCGTCCCGCTTTTCGTTCGTGCCCGGCTCGCAGCGCTCAAGGATTTCCTCTCGCGAGAATCTTAAACTCTTGCCAAGAATCTACTTCTATTTGCGCAGCGTACTCGCTTCCAACCACGCCGCGGCGGCATTCTCGACGGCATCCGCTTCTATTCGCGTCATGCACCGATGATCCACAGGACAATGCCGCAAAAAACACGGGCTGCACGACGGCGCGTGGCGCACCAGCGTGCGACGCGGCGTCAGCGGCGCGGTTCCGTCTGGATCCGTTGAGCCGAAAATCGCCACCACCGGAACGCTTGCGCCAGCAGCCACGTGCATCGCGCCGGAATCATTGCCGATGAAAAGCTGGCACGCGGCAAAATAGGCGCTCAATTCACCGATGGAAGTCTGCCCGGTAAGGTTCACGGGCCGGCGCTGCATGCGTGACGATATGCGTTCCGCAATGTCGCGTTCGGATGGCGCGCCGAAAAGTATCACATCGGCGTTGAAGCGGGCAATCAAGCGGTCCGCCAGTTGCGCAAAGCGTTCCGGCGGCCAGCACTTTGCCGATCCGTAAGCGGCGCCGGGCGCAAGCGCGATGCGAGGAGCGCCCTGGCGCACGCCGACTTCTAACATGCGCTTCTCTGCCGCAGCCCGCGCGACTTCGGTGATGTGCAAGCGAATTTCGTCAATCTTTGGCAGCTCGTTGATCCAGCCCGCCCGCCGGACCAACTCCGCATAATAAAACGCTTCGTGTGCCGGAATTTCTCCGGCGCGCGGCACGGGAAATCCGCGCGTCAGCAGAAGGCCGCGTCCATCGCGCAAATATCCGATGCGCTCCGGAATTCCGGCGCGCCACGCCAGCCAAGCCGCATGAAACGCATTTTGAAACAAAATCGCGGCATCGAACCTGCCCTCGGCCAATAATTTTTCAGTGTCGGCGGTATCGTCATCCAGCACGATGAAGCGATCCGCGAGGCCCTGCCCTTCATACAGCGCCGCGACCCACTTCTTCGCCAAAATCGAAATTTCCGCCGCAGGCCAGCGAGCGCGAATCGCTCGCAACGCCGGAATGCAGAGCACCGCGTCACCCACCCAATTGGTGGCGCGCACCAGAATCTTCAAGAGGAAATCTCCGGCTGCCGCAACTCCAGAATTTCTTCGGCTGCGGACCAAAACGCGTCGGCATTCTGCATCTCGAGTGTGACGCGCGCGTAGAAAACCGGAATTCCGGCCACCGGAGCGGCACCAAAGTTCAAAATGTCTTTTTCCGTGCAAAGCAGCGCGTCCGCTCCAGCGCTCTCCGCGTCGGTTTGCAATCGCCGCCGGTCTTTTTCGGAATAGCGGTGATGATCCGGAAAAACGGCGGTGCCCACAGGATTGATTCCCCACTCGCGCAGGCTGCTGAAAAAGCAGCAGAATTTCCAATCCCGCAAAAGGCATAGAACCGCCGCGAGCGCCATTCGGGTACAGGTAAATCCGGCAGGGCAACCGGCGCCGCAACTGCGACACGCGCGATGCCGTCCACGCGAATCGTGGCAAAAAATATGGAGGCGGATGTATATCGCCGGACCACCGCTTCGAGAGCAGGCGCGTGGCTGCTGCGGGTGATTACGACAATATCGGCGCGGCGCAGCGCAGATTTCGGCTCCCGCAGGCGGCCAGCCGGAAGAAGCATTCCTCCCCCGAATGGATTTGTGGCATCAATGAGAACGATGTCGAGATCGCGCTCGAGTTTCAGGTGCTGAAATCCGTCGTCCAACAAAAACCAATTGAAGCCATCGGCTTCGGCGGCGCGTCCGCTGGCCACGCGATCGGATCCGACCGCGACGCGAAAGCGCCCGACGGTACCCGTTCGCGCGGCGATGCGACGCACCAGAAGTTCCGGCTCGTCTCCTAGAATCCCCGGCTTCCGCTCGGCCGGCGACGACACGCCGCTTCCTGCGGAGCCTTTCAGAAATCCGCGATAACCGCGCGTCAGAACCGCCGCATCTTTCCCTTCGGCGAGCAATTTTTCGGCGAGCCACAAGACCATGGGCGTCTTCCCTGAACCGCCAACGGTGAGATTCCCGACGCTGATCACAACGCCCTTGAGCCGATGCTCGCGAAAAATTCCAGCGCGATAGAGACGAACTCGCAGGCGCGCACCTGCGCTGTAAACCACGGAAAGCGGCCAGAGCAATCCTTCGATGGCCTTCATGGCGAACCTCGGCGCGCGGCGATTAAGGCTTCGATGCGCTCGAGCGACCGCGCCGTTGCGCCGCGATTTCTTTCCGCGATTTCCTGGCCTTTGCGGCCCATGCGATCGCGTCCCGCGGGATCCTGAATCAGATTCACCCAGGCCTGTCCAAGCTGCTCGCCGCTGCGCACCTGCAACCCCGCGCCTTCGCTGCGAAATTCCTGCGCCATATCGCGAAAATTTTCCATTGATGGGCCGAAAACCGGGACGCGCCCGAACCAAGCCGGCTCGAGAATATTGTGACCACCGGCATGCACCAATGAGCCGCCGACGAACACTCCGTCCGCCAGCGAGTAGAGCCCGGCCAATTCGCCGATCGTATCGAGCAAAATCACGTCTGCGTCGTCGCGGAGCGGCACGGTCAAATTCATCGTGCTGCGCGTGACGATCTTCCAGCCTCGTTCGCGCGCGATTTCTGCCGCGGCCGCAAAGCACTCGGGCTTTCTGGGCGCCAGGATCAGCAGCCCCCGTCGCCATTGCCGCTGCACGATATCAAAGCCGGCGATCACCGGTTCTTCTTCATCGGCCACCACGCTGCCCGCCACCAGCACCGGCCAGCGTTCCTGCGCGGCGACTTGTTCCGCCAGCCAATTTCCGAACGCGCCGCGGACGGGCGGCTGGCCGTCGTATTTCAGATTGCCGGTGATTTCCACGCGTTCCGCCGGCGCTCCCAATTCGCGCAGGCGCGCGGCGTCCGCCTCGCTTTGCGCGAGAAATAGAGTTGCGTCGCCCAGCACGCGCGCGAAAAATTCTGCGAGCCAGCGGGCGAAGAATCGGGTTCGCCGGAACGATCGATCGGAGATGCGCGCGTTCACGAATACCACCGGAACTCCGCGGCGGCGCGCTTCGCGCAAGAAATTCGGCCAAATTTCCGTCTCAATGATGACGATCAGTCCAGGGCGCAGCGCGCGAAACACCGGGCGAATCGCGAAGTTCCAATCCAACGGAAAATAAAATACCCCTTCGGCGAAATCGAAACGCTCGCGCGCCAATCGCTGGCCGGTATCAGTGGTCGTCGAAACAAATAGCTCCCGCTGCGGATGCCGCTGCTTCAATTCGCGCGCGAGCGGCAATGCGGCCAGCACTTCGCCCACGGAAACCGCGTGGATCCAGATTGCGCCTTCGCCGCCGGCCGCGCGGGGCACAATTTCGGGCGGCAATCGCCCGAACCTCTCCCGCAAATTGTGCCAATATTTTCCGCGCCGAATGCTCTGCACGGCGTAATAAGGCGCCAGCAGCAACATCGCGAGAAACGTGAGCACGCTATAGAGAAAGTACATTCGTCGGCAGTCGCAAAGAATCGGCGCGCAGGCTCGCGCGCAAAGCGGGTATTATAGTGGCACGCGACGCACGGGAGAAACTTACGGCACTTGCTCAAGCCTCACAACGCCCCGCGCCGCCGCAGCATCCTAAACTCGAAATGATCAAGCCACTGGCGTTCCTGACCCTGGCGTTTTCGCTCGCGTTCACGCTCACATCGGCGCAACAAACGCCGCCACAGCGGCCTCGCGGCCCTGCGGAGATGCCCGCGCACGACCGCCACGAGGGACTGGTGATTGCCGCCGACCCATGCCTCGATGCACTCTGCTCGAAAAATCTTTTCGGAAAAAGAAATCCGTTCGAAGCGGGGATTCTGGCTCTTGACGTCTATATTAAAAATGAAATGACGCAGGCGGTGCGGCTGGATCTTTCCTCCGTACGACTCGAAGTGCCTCTCAACGACGGCAGCACGCAAAAACTCGAGCCTCTCGAGGCGCGCGAAGTGGCCACGCTGATCGTCTATCCCGCAGGCGCGCCCAATCCTTCTTCGGGCAGACGGCTGCCGGGCGGGATCGTGGTGCCGCTGCACGATAAAAAGGTGGATCAGGTTACCGACCAGATTCGGCCGCGGGCTTTCGATGCCGACGTGATTCCGCCACTGGCGACGATTCACGGCTATCTTTTTTTCAACCTCAGCCACAATTTCGCGCTGGCTGCTTCCTCCACGCTTTACGTGCCGGATCTCAAAGTGATCGCCGGCGGCAAGACTTTGATGTTCTTCGAAGTGGCGCTGGCTCCCGCGATTCAGCAGACGCCGGCGAATCCGCCGCCGACTTCGCAGTGAGTGATTTGCGGTGCGACGCGCGCTCCGCTAGACTTTTGTTCTTGCAATCACGGCCGCAGGGAAATCGCAGAAATTGAATCCGTAAGACAGCGCATGCCATGCCCCTTCTCGACCAATTGAACGAACGCCAGCGCGAGGCCGTGCTGCACACGGACGGGCCGCTACTCATTCTCGCCGGCGCGGGCACCGGCAAGACGCGTGTGATCACGTACCGCGCAGCCTATCTGGTGGAGAAAGGCGTGCCGCCGCAAGCGATCCTTTGCGTCACGTTCACGAACAAAGCCGCGGAGCAAATGAAGAACCGCATCGCCGATTTGCTGCGGGCGACCGGACAAGACGCTTCCGATCTTTGGATTTCCACATTTCATTCCTTTGCTGCGCGATTGCTGCGACGCGAAGCCCCGCGACTTGGGCTGCCGCGCGATTTTAATATTTACGATGACGATGCGCAGACCGGCGCCATCAAGCTCGCATTGCAACAATTGGGATTGAGCGAGAAAGCCTATCCGCCGCGAAGTCTGCGCGAGCGCATCAGCCACGCGAAGAATCATGGAACGACTCACGAAGAGATGGCCGCGGACGCGTACGACCCGACGGTGAAAAATACAGCCGCTGTTTTCAAAACGTACGAATTCATTCTGCACCGGGCCGGCGCGCTGGACTTCGATGATTTGCTGCTGAAAGCGGTGGTGGTGTTGCGCGAACATCGCGAGGCGCGCCGCGCGTGGAGCGAACGATTCCGCTATATCCAGGTGGACGAATTTCAGGACACCAACGCGGCGCAAGAGGAGCTGATCCGCTTGCTCGCCGGTCCCGAGAAAAATATCTGCATCGTGGGCGACGAGGATCAGTCGATTTACAGCTGGCGCGGGGCCAAAGCCGGAAACATGCAGCGATTCATCGAGCACTTTCCGGAAACAAAGGTCGTGCGCCTGGAAGAAAACTATCGCTCGACGCAAACCATTCTTGATGCCGCGGCCGGAGTGGTGGCTCACAATCGCTCGCGCCTGGGGAAAACTCTCCGCGCTACGAAAGGCCCGGGCTCGAGCGTGCGCTTTTTGGAATCTCACGACGCCGGCGGCGAGGCGGAATTCATCACTGGAGAAATCGCCGCGGAACTTCGCAGGAATCCCGATGCGCACGTGGCTGTTCTTTATCGCACCACCGCGCAATCCCGCGCGCTCGAGGAATGTTTCCGGCGCCTCGGCATTCGCTATCGCGTGGTGGGCGGATTCAGTTTTTATCAACGCGCCGAAGTCCGCGACGCTTTGGCGTATGTGCGCCTGATATTTCATCCGGACGACGACGTGGCCATGCTGCGCGTGCTGAATACGCCGCCGCGTGGCATCGGCGACAA
Organism: uncultured Acidobacteriota bacterium; assembly: GCA_963838545.1. Lineage (GTDB taxonomy): Bacteria > Acidobacteriota > Terriglobia > Acidiferrales > UBA7541 > Palsa-147. The sequence continues at coordinate 75,339 of CAWIRL010000006.1, read as the reverse complement.
GAGCCTCGAGGCCGTTCGCAAAGTGGCGCTCGAAAATTCCACCTCCTTGTGGGATGCCATTCCGCAAGCCGCGCGGCCCGGCGCGATTCGTGGCGCCGCGGCGCTGCAGGGATTTCGCGTGCTGATCGAATCGCTGGTGCAGGAAGTGAAGGAACTTCCTCCGGCGCAAATGCTGCGCCGCATTTTGGATGCCAGCGGCTATCTTGGTTGGATCGAGCAACAGGACAATATCGAGCACACTTCGCGCGCGGATAACCTCGCCGAACTTCTGAACGCGCTCGCCGAGGCCAGCGAAGCGGGGCAAACTTTGCAGGACATGCTCGATCAAGCCGCGCTCGTCAGCGCCACCGATGACCTGGATGAAAATGTAAACGTAACGCTGATGACGCTGCATGCCGCGAAGGGCCTGGAGTTCGATAGCGTTTATCTCGCAGGCCTCGAGGAAGGTGTGCTGCCGCACAGCCGTTCAGCCGATAGCGACGAGGATATTGAAGAAGAGCGGCGCCTTTTTTATGTTGGCATGACGCGCGCCAAGCAGTCGCTCACGCTGACGCGCGCGCTCTATCGCCGCACCTGGGGCGAGGAAAGGTTGCGCGTGTCGGCTCCTTCGCGTTTTTTGGCGGAAGTTCCCGCGGAGCTGATCGAAGCGGTTGCCGGTTCTTTGGCCGAACCGGGCGAGACCCGGCGTTATGAGCCGGATCCTGAGTTTTTCAGCTATCGCTCGCGCGGCTCATCGTATGGCGCGTCGCGCGGCAGCAGCGGGGCTGGAGCGGCGTCGCGTGGCAGAAGCGGATTCCGCGGCGCCTCGCAATCCGCTTCTTCGCGCAAGACTTCGCATCCGCTGATCGGCACGCGTGTCCGACACAAGACATTTGGCATGGGCACGATCATTTCCGTGGAAGAGGAAGAAGACGATCGCTTGCTGACGATAAGTTTTTCCGATCACGGCACGAAGAAATTAAAAGAACGCTACGCCAATCTGCAACTCGCATGAGCACCTCGCTAGGATTTTGGCGTCGCGCACCTGGCCGGATTGCGCAACGCGCCGCGGCAACTCCAATTCCAAATTCATTGCACGTTGCGGCCGGTCAGGTTACATTCTCTGGTCTTTATCTCGGAGGAAGGTGACTGGTGGCGCCCCAGATCTTCCGAACCAAGAGCATTGACCGACTCATTTCCGACTCCGAGCACCCTGACCGGCAGCTGAAGAAGACGCTGGGCTGGCTGAGCTTGACCGCGCTGGGCGTGGGCGCGGTGATTGGCTCGGGAATTTTCACCGTCGTCGGCACCGCAATCGCCGGGCAGAAATTCGATACCTCCTCGATTCTGAATGCACCGCTCCTCGATTTCCTGATTCATCACAGCGCTACCACCGGCCGCCCCGGCGCGGGCCCAGCGCTCGGCCTCTCGTTGATCCTCGTCGCTATCGTCTGCGCGTTCACGGCGCTTTGTTATGCCGAACTCGCCTCGATGATCCCCATCGCCGGCAGCGCCTACACTTATACCTACGCGACCATGGGCGAGCTGATTGCCTGGATCATCGGCTGGGATTTGATTCTGGAATATGCCGTGAGCAACATGGCCGTGAGCGTCGGATTCGCGCAACACATGGTGAATCTGCTGGATTGGTTCGGTTGGCACCCGCCGTTACAGTGGATTTCGCCTGCTTATTTGCCGGGCGGCATGACGGATTTCAGCGGCGCCACCCTCTATGCCCCGGGCTGGCATCTCGGATTTGATTTTCCGGCGTTTCTAATCGTGATGTTGCTTACCGTGATTCTTGTGCGCGGCATTCGCGAATCCGCGGAAGCGAACAACATCATGGTGATGTTGAAAATCGCCGCGATTCTGGCGTTTGTGATTATTGGCAGCGAATTCATTCATCCGGACAATTGGCATCCGTTCATTCCCAATGGCTGGTCGGGAGTGCTTACCGGCGGCTCGATCATATTTTTCACCTACATCGGATTCGATTCGGTCTCGACGGCTGCGGAGGAAGCTAAAAATCCAAAGCGCGATATCCCCATTGGAATTTTGCTGACGCTCGGGATTTGCACCGTGCTGTACATCGCCGTGGCCGCGGTGCTGACGGGAATCGTGCCGTGGCAATCCGTGCTCGACGATGCGGCCCCGGTGGTGAACGCGTTGAAGAAAATATCCGACGCTACCGGCAATCACACCCTGCACTGGACGCGGCTCGCCGTACTTTTCGGCGCGATGCTGGGTATGATTTCCTCGCTGCTCGTGTTCCAGCTGGGCCAGGCGCGCGTGTGGTTCGCGATGTCCCGCGACGGCTTGCTCCCGAAATTTTTCGGCAGGGTACATCCCCGATTCCGCACTCCGGACGTTGCAACTTGGATCGCCGGATTCGTGGTCGGAATTCCCGCCGGGCTTTTTGATATCGGGACGCTGGCGAATCTCTCGAATATCGGCACGCTGTTCGCGTTTGTGCTCGTCTCCATCGGCGTGCTGATTCTGCGTTATCGCGACCCCGGACGGCATCGCGGGTTTCGCGCTCCACTCGGGCCCGTGGTTCCGGTGCTCAGCATCGGATTCTGCTTCCTGCTGATGATGGGGCTTGAGATCGAAACTTGGATCCGATTCTTCGTTTGGCTCATCATTGGATTGGTGATCTACATATTTTATAGCCGCCATCACAGCGAATTTGCCGGAGGCGGCGGAGCGAGTTCAGAGAAGGAGCCGCGCGGATGATGCTGCGACTTCGCGCCGCCGTGGCCATCGCGCTCGCGGCGATGCTCTGCGGCCCGCCCGCGGTGATGGCCTGGGGCACCAACGGCGACAAGCTCATCGCCAATAAAGCCGTTGACGTTCTCCCCGACGAAATCCGCAGCTATTTTGAAGCGAATCGCGGCTACCTGATGCAGCACGTAAACGATCCCTTCGAAGCCGCGCAGAAAAATCCACTCCTCGCGCGCAATTCCTTTATTCGCTTCGAGCATTACGGCGTATTTCCCTTCAGCCCATTGCCGCGCATCTATAAAGCCGCCGTGGATAAATTCGGCCGGCGCTCGCTGGACAGCTTCGGCCTACTTCCCTGGAGCGTCGGCCTGTATAGCCAAAAACTCACCGAAGCCATGCGCGCGCACAATTGGGATGAAGCGCGCGATGACGCAGCGCAACTCGCCTACTACGTCGCGGAAGCTCACGATCCGTTCAACACCACGACGAATTTCGACGGCCATCTCTCGGCGCAGCAGGGCGTTGACGACCGCTTCGAAGTGAGCCTCGTCGATCGCTATTCGCAATTTTTCTACGTCCGCCCGAACCAGGCCGTCTACATTCACGACGCTACCGACCACGCCTTCGAAATTTGCCTCGACTCCCATTCCTGGCTCGAGAATATACTTCTTACGGATCGTCGCGCGCGTCAGGGCTTGTCCGATTACACGGATGAGTATTACGATCGATTCTATAGCCAGGCCGGAGCCGTGCTCGTTCGCCAGATCTCTGACGCCTCGACCGACGTCGCCTCCTACTGGATGACGGCCTGGATCAACGCCGGGAGACCCCAGCTGCCCTCCCGCTGAACGGTGAAATGACGAACGCGCAGGACCTGGCATCCATCATCGCCGATATTCCGAAGGCCGAGCTGCATCTGCATCTCGAGGGCTCGATCAGCCCTGAGACGGTCAGCTTGCTCGGCGCGCGACGCGGCGTCACCATCACGCCCGAAAGCGCGGCTGCGCGCTACGACTACACCGATTTTGCCGGATTCCTCGATGCCTTCAAGTGGGCTACCGGCTATTTGAAAAAGCCGGAAGACTACGCGCTCATCACGCATCGTCTCGCAGATGAGCTCGTCCGCCAGCGCGTGATTTATGCGGAAATCACCGTTTCCGTTGGCGTGATGGAGCGTTACGGCCAGAATGTCGAAGCGAATTTCGCCGCCATGGATGAAGTCGTCCGCCGCTACCGCGAAAATGGCCAGCTTCGCGTGGCCTGGATTTTCGATGCCACGCGGCAATTCGGCGCGAACGCCGCGATGAAAGTTGCCGCGCACGCCGCAAAGCTGCAGAAGCATGGCGTGGTGGCGTTTGGAATCGGCGGAGACGAGCTTGCCGTGCCCACCGTGAATTTCCGCGCGGCCTTCGATTTCGCCCGCAATAACGGCCTGCACGTCTGCATGCACGCCGGCGAAATTGGCGGGCCTGAACTTGTGCGCGAGGCCATCGATCATCTCGGCGCGGAACGCATCGGCCACGGCATCGCCGTAATGCGCGATCCCGCCCTCGCCGACCGCCTTGCAAATCTCCGCGTGCCGCTCGAAATTTGCCTCACTAGCAATCTGCGCACCGGCGCACTCGCTCGCCAGACTTTAAAGCCCGATGCCACTCTCGCCGATCATCCGCTGCGCAATCTCGTCGAGCGCGGCCTTACCGTCACGCTTTCCACCGACGACCCGGCGATGTTTCACACCGAATTGCTCCGCGAGTACGCTCTCGCCGTGTCGCTCGGCCTAACCAAGCCGCAAATCGCCAAAATCATAGAGGCGGGATTTACCTCCTCCTTCGCATCGCCCGAACACAAACTTCCGCTCTTGAATCAATTCCGTTCCAGCGCCAAATCTCTAGGATTAATGTGAGCGAAAAAATGAAAGCACACGTCTGGGTAATGCTGAAAACCACGGTTCTAGATCCGCAAGGTCAAACCATCCAACACGCCCTCGCCTCGCTAGGTCACAAAAAAGTAAAAGAAGTCCGCCAGGGAAAATTCTTCGTACTAGACGTAGAAGGCGCCACAAAGCCCGAAGCCGAAAAAGAGGTAGAAAAAATCGCCCGCGAAGTCCTGACCAACCCAGTAATAGAAGAATTCCGCTTCGAAATCGTAGACTAACAATGTATCGCGCACCCCGTAGCGCCGGCTGCCAGCCGGCGTTTTTGACTTTCCCCGAAATACCGCAAAGCCCCGTTACGACCACACCCGCAACCCAATCATTGCGCAGAAAAACTCCGTACCGCTGTCATCCCGAATCCCCTTAGGGGTGAGGGATCTGCATTCGCCGTCCTCGTCAACCGATCCGGTACTGGACCGCCTGTACCATTGACATGTAATGACAATTGATTAAGCATCAACGTGCAGTGCAGCAGTCCTTGAGCGTGGGCCTGGCTCACCTGAGCTACCCGTTGGCCCCGCCAAACTGTTAAATACTTAGGAGTCTTACCGCCATGGATGGCCCAGCCGCCACCCGCGTTGACATTGCCGTCGCGAGAACCGGAAAGCCAACTTCTAGCGTTCCGAGACATCAAAAATGCCCCGCCACTGACAAATATTCCTCCGGCGACCTCCGCAAAATGTTTCGGTTAGAACTGACCCCAACTCTTTATTTTCAATCACTTACAAGACATTCTAACCGCACCATGTTTCGGTTAGAAAACATTCCCCAGCGAATAAAAATCGAACCAAAGAAAGGCGTTCGAGCGCTGCCAATCGTTTGCCCCGGTGGAACATCGCTACACCGCCGCGGCCCTCGAGCACATCTAATGTGCTAGTCTGAATTTCAGGGAGAAACTGACTGTGTGCGGAATCGTTGGATACATCGGGCATAAGAAAGTAGTGCCGCTAATTCTCGACGGCCTGCGCCGCCTGGAATATCGCGGCTACGATTCCGCAGGAATCGCCGTGGTCACCGAAGGCGGCAAGCTTGATATCCGCCGCGCCTCCGGCAAGCTTCGCAATCTGGAAGAAGCAATCCGCGAACGCCCGCTTGAAGGCGTCTACGGCATCGGCCACACGCGCTGGGCCACGCACGGCCGTCCGACCGAAGAAAACGCCCATCCGCATCGGGACTGCACCGGCGAAATCGTTGTGGTGCACAACGGCATCATCGAAAATTATCTTGACCTGAAGCACGAACTGGCCCGCGAAGGCCACAAGTTTGTCACCGAAACCGACACGGAAGTCATCGCGCATCTCGTCGAAAAGTATTTCAAAAATCAGCCGCTCGAAGATGCCGTCCGCCAGACCGTCAAGCGCCTCACCGGCGTTTACGCGCTGTCCGTTCTTTCTTCGCGCGAGCCCAATAAAATCGTCGCCGCGCGTCTCGGCCCTCCCTCGGTCGTCGGCCTGGGCGAAAACGAATTCTTCGTCGCCAGCGATATTCCCGCGCTGCTGCACCATACGCGCAAGATTTTCTTCCTCGCCGATGGCGATATCGCCGTGATCACTCCGCAAGGCGTCCAAGTCACCGATGTTGACGGCCACCGCGTCGAGCGTCCTCCGCAAAATATTTCCTGGGACCCGATCATGGCCGAAAAGGGCGGCTACAAGCATTTCATGCAGAAGGAAATCTTCGAGCAGCCGCGCGCCGTTCGCGACACGATTCTCGGCCGCATCTCGCTCGACACCGGAAAAGCCTTTCTCGACAAGCTCGATATCTCCGAGCAGGAATTTCAGAAATTCAAGAACATCAAGATCGTCGCCTGCGGAACGAGCTGGCATGCAGGCCTCGCCGGCAAATTCATGATCGAGCAGCTCGCAAAAATTCCCGTCGAAGTTGATTACGGCAGCGAGTTTCGCTATCGCGATCCCATCATTGATCCGCACACGCTGGTTGTCGCCATCAGCCAGTCCGGCGAAACCGCCGACACTCTCGCCGCTCAGCGCGAAGCCAGCCAAAAGGGCGCGAAGATTCTAGGCATCTGCAACGTGGTCGGCTCCATGCTCACGCGCGAAGCCAACGGCACGATTTACACCCACGCCGGTCCTGAAATCGGCGTCGCTTCCACGAAAGCGTTTACCGGCCAGCTCACCGCTCTCGCGATTCTCGCTCTCTATCTCGGCCAGGTGCGCGGCAAGCTTCCCGCCGATGCCTCGCGCAAGCTCATGGAAGAACTCAATCGCATTCCGCACAAGATGGAAACGATTCTGCAGCACGATGCCGAATGTGAAGAGCTCGCGCGCCAATTTTTCCGCACCACGGATTTTCTCTATCTCGGCCGCGGAATTCACTATCCCATCGCGCTCGAAGGCGCATTAAAGCTGAAAGAAATTTCTTACATCCACGCCGAAGGATATCCGGCCGGCGAAATGAAGCATGGGCCCAACGCGCTGATTGACGAGCATCTTCCCGTCGTCGTGATCGCCACGCGCGACGATTCCGATCCCGCCTCGGTGCAGCGCTACGAAAAGACCGTCTCGAATTTGCAGGAAGTGAAAGCCCGCGATGGCATTGTGATCTCCATCATCACCGAAGGCGACCGCATGGCCCGCGAATCCTCAAATCACATTTTCGAGATTCCCGCGGCTCCCGAAATATTCTCTCCCATCCTGGAAATCGTGCCTCTGCAGATGCTCGCGTACCACATCGCCGTCCGCCGGGGCTGCGACGTAGATCAACCGCGCAACCTCGCCAAATCCGTCACCGTCGAGTAGTCCGTGCGGAGGCATCGCACAACGTCCCGTTTTACCGTTCCGTACGCTTCCTCATTACGCGGAAATTCGAGCACGCGTCACTCCTGGCCGCCAATCAAGAAAAACGTTGCCTTAGCGCCGATCTCGGAGCGTCGGAAATTGAGTCGACTACTCATGGGCAAGAAAATCGCCAGGCGGGATGTCGCGATTTTGATTCCGGTTGAGAGAGACCGCATCTACAATTGGAACGGCACGGATTAAAGGTTTAGGATAAACGGCCGGCAATGTGCGCGAGTCGCTCAAGCTCGATCACGAAAACCATCGTGTTGACGTCACGCTCAATTTCTAGGGGCGCTGTGCCGCTCGCGTTTCGATTGGTCTGCGTCGCGCTGCTCGCGTTGCTCACTTCTGTCGTCGCTCGCGCTCAATCTCCTGCTCCGCCGCAAGTTTCCGGGGTCGTTGGTTCCGTGAAAGCGTCCGGCTCGACGCGATATTCGTCCGCGCTGATCGCCGACGCCTCGGGACTCAAGCGCGGGCGGCCATTGGCCGGAGAGGACATGCAGGCAGCCGCCGATCACCTGGCGCACCTGGGAGTTTTTTCCGATGTCCGCTATCGCTTCGCGACGCTCTCCGGGGCGGTAGAGATTGAATTTCAAGTCGCCGATGCTCCCTCCCTCGCCCCGCTCTTTGACAATTTCCCATGGTTCACCGACGACGAAATCACGCAAGCCGTGAAATCCGCGGTCCCGCTCTATGACGGCCGCGTTCCTGAAGGCGGCACGCTCCTCGACGAAATTTCCCAAGCGCTCGTGAAACTTCTCGCCACGCGCCAGATTTCCGGCAGCGTCACGCATCAAATCATGCGGCTCGCAGGCAGCGGCGAGAACGTGCAGCAGTTCACCGTCGAGGGCCTCGAACTTCCGATTGACTCCATGGACTTTGCTGACCAACTTGCGCGAGAAAATCACGCGATTCAGCAGAGTCTCAGCGATCTCCGCGGCAAGCCCTTTTCGCGCGCGGTGATCGATCGCTTTATTTTTGAGCAAGTGCGGCCGGTCTATTTGGCGCACGGGTATATGCGCGTGCGCTTCGGCGTGCCGCAAGCGCGCTTCTCCGGCGATCCATCGAAGCCGCTTCCGGGCAACGTGCGGGCGATCGTCGCCATCTGATGCCGGCCCGCTCTACAAATGGGCTGGAGCAACCTGGAGCGGAAATAAGGCCCTCACGACGGCCGAACTCGACGCTCTCGTCGGCATAAAGTCCGGCGACCACGCCGACGGAATGAAAATTGAAGCGGCGTGGCAAAATATTCTCGATGCTTACGGAAAGAAAGGCTACCTCGACGCGGCGCTCGACAAGACTCTCACTCTCGATGACGCCGCCGCGCGCGCTTCTTACAAAGTCGCGATCACAGAAGGCGCGCAATATCACATGGGCGCGCTCGTTCTCAGCGGTTTATCCATCGAAGGCGAACGCCGCATCCTCGCCGCTTGGAAAATTCCCGATGGCGCGGTTTTCGATGCCGGCTATGCGGATTCGTTTGTGAACGGCGGGGCGCGCGCCGCGTTTGGCGATTTGCCCTGGAGCTACGAAAAGGTGCACGACTTTCTGCAGAAGGATCCCCGGACCGCGCGCGTCGATGTCTTGATGGACTTTCAGTAGCGCGGCGGCGTTATACTGGAACGTTCTACTGGAAATCGATGAGTGAAACTTTTCTCAGCGTGCCTGCAAATCGAATCGCCATTCCGGCGTCAGCCTTGAGCGAGAGCGATGCCGCAGCCAAAGAAGAACGCTTGCTCGCCGCGCTCTCCCGCCTCGATTCCCTGCTCATCGCGTTTTCTGGCGGCGCCGATTCCGCCTATCTGGCGTGGGCCGCGAAGCGTTCGCTCGGTGAACGCGCCCTCGCTGTCACCGCGCTTTCCGCCAGCTATTCCGCGCACGATCGCACGGTGGCGGAAACATTTGTCAAGAATCACGCGATCCGTCACGAATGCATCGAAACGCACGAGACCTCCAACCCGCTGTACATCGCCAACAACGCCGATCGTTGCTATCACTGCAAGGATGAGCTCTTCACGCAGCTCGACGCGCTCGCTCACGCCCGCAATTTCGCCGCCGTCGCGTACGGCGTGAATTCAGACGATACGCGCGACTTCCGCCCCGGCCATCGCGCCGCGCACGAGCACAAAGTTCTGGCCCCGCTGCTTGACGCCGGACTCAGCCAAATCCGAAATACGTTTTCTCTCCCGCCGCGCCGGCCTCGAAACCTGGGATCGGCCGGCATCGCCGTGCCTTTCATCGCGCGTCCCTTACGGCACCGCTGTGACGCCCGATCTTTTGGCCAAGATCGAGCTCGCCGAGCAATCTCTGCGCGATCTCGGCTTCCGCCAATTTCGCGTGCGCGCTTTCGCGGAAACCGCGCGCGTGGAAATCGCGCAGGACGAACTGCCGCGCGCTCTCGAAAGCGACGTCGCGGATCGCATTGAATCAGGAATCAAGCGCGCAGGCTTCTTCTACGTAGCCATCGATCTCGACGGATATCGCCAGGGCTCTCTCAACGCCGCGCTGCACCAGAAATGAATCGAGTATCAATCCGCGCGCTTCGAAATTTACTTCTGCTAGCTCCTCTCGCGGCTTTGCTTTTTGCGGCACCGCAGGCTTGCGCGCAAGATCCGGCCCCGCCCGCATCTTCTCCCGCGACGCCTCCGCCCGTCGCGAAGCCGCCGCAGTCCGATAGTAGACCGCCCGAGCCGGCGTCCAAAAAAGCGGAGGACCCGGATGCGGCGCTCGATCGCGCTGTTCGCGAGGCCGGCAACGATCGCGCCGCGCTGGTCCGCAAGCTGAATCAATACCTCGAACGCTTTCCCGACGCCCCGCGCAAGACCGCCGTCTACCGCGCGCTGGTGGAAAGCTGCGAACAGCTCAGCGATCCGAATTGCGCGCTGCAAAACGCCGAGCTTTTTATCGCCAATCGTCCCGACGATTCCGAAATGATGCTCGTCGCCGTAAATCTGCTCGACAAGCGCGGTGATGGCGAGAGCCTCGCTCGCGCCGGCGGCTATCTCACCCGCGTGCTCGATCGCGTGGAGAAAACCGGCGCATCGGAGAAGCCGCCTCATGTCTCCGAGCAGGACTGGCAATCACAGCAGAACGATTTGCGCCTCGAACTCTACATTCTCCGCGGAAAAATCGAAGAGAAACAGAAGAAGCCCGACGAAGCCGTCAAAGATTTCGCCGCCAGCTACGCGCTTCGCCCGAATGCGCTCGCAGCCCAGCATCTCGCACAGCTCGCCGAGCTGCAGATGGATTTTTCGAAAGCCATCCAGTTTTACCTCGACGCTTTTGTGCTTCCCGAAAATAGCCCGGGCGGATCGGTCGATCGCCGCCTCATTCGTGACAATCTCGCAAATGTCTGGCGCGAGCTCCACGCCAGCGATGCGGGACTAGGCGAAGCCATTCTCGGCGCGTTTGATCACGTGCAGCCCGCCGCAGCGGCACCGCGGCCGCGTGACTTGAATCGCCGCGCGCGCGACGTGCTCTCATTTACCGTGCGGCGCCTCGACGGCTCGCCCATGCCGCTGCCCGCCGAGCGCGGAAAAGTTGTCGTGCTGAATTTCTGGGCCACGTGGAGCGGTCCGTGCCGCGAGCTCGAGCCGCTCTTTGCCGACGTCGCCGCCAACTTTGCAGATCGCACCGACGTGCTTTTTCTAGCCGTCAATACCGACGAGGACGAAGCAACGGTCTCGGCTTATGTCGTGGAACATCGCTGGAAAGATCAGGTCGTCTTTGCCGACGGTCTGGATGACTTCTTAAGAATCATTTCCGTTCCGACGGTAATCGTTCTCGATCACACCGGCAGACTCTCCTACCGCATCAACGGCTACCGGCCCGCCGATTTCGTCAACGAACTGACGAATGCAGTGGACCGCGCATCGCCGGCAAGCACGCGGCACTAGCTCGCTGCGCGATCCGCATTTCTCGTTCGCTCGATCATTCGTTCAAGCCCGCGCCCGGGCCCCCGCTGCCAACGCAGCATCTCTCGCCGCGGTAATCGTCGTCACATGAATCCGCACCGTGTCACTCACGCGCCGCGCATACCCGCCGGCAAGCGTGACCGCCATCGGCACGCGATGCCGCCGCGCGTAATCAAACACCATCGCATCCCGCCGCGCCAATCCATCGAACGAAAGCGCCAATCCACCGAGCTGATCCTCGCGGTAAGGATCCGCTCCCGCGACGTAAAAAATCAGCCCGGGATTAAATTCCTCGAAAGCCCTGTGCAGATTCTTTTCCAGCATCGCCAGATAATCGTGATCGTCCACGCCGTCCGGCAAATCGACGTCAATATTCGACGGCGGCTTCGGGTACGGATAATTATTTTCCTGATGAATCGAAAACGTGAAAACCGTCGGATCGCCGCCAAAAATTGCCGCCGTTCCATTTCCGTGATGCACGTCCGTATCAATCACCATCGCCGTTCTCAATCGCCTGATCGCGCTGCAATCTCCGGATCGCCACGGCCACGTCATGAATCGCGCAAAATCCCTCGCCATGATCCGGATACGCATGATGAAATCCGCCGCCGATATTCCCCGCGCAGCCATCCTCCAGCGCGCGCCGCCCCGCCAAAATCGTTCCACCGGCCGCGAGCCAGCAAGCCTCGATCATTTCCTTCGACCACGGGATTTCCAGGCGCAATTTGTCCGTATAGCTCAGCGTGTTCGTCTTCAGCTGATGGATATAATCTCTGCCGTGCACCAGCAACACGTCCGCGTCGCTCGCCGGCTCCGGCGCCAGAAAATCGTCCGTCGCGGCGATACCCTGCTCGAGCAGCGCGTCGTGCACCAGCCGGTATTTCTGCGACGGAAAAACGTGCGCGCCGAGATTCAAGTCGTAGCGTTGGTCATAAATCAATTTGAATGGCAGCATCAGTCCGAAAGCCTAGCCCGGCCGCCGCTCCGCCCGCAACATGTCTTTCGCGCCATAACCCGGCCTTTCGAGCGCGCCGCAGGATGTGTTAACCTGTCGTGGATGCGCCGCGCCCAAGCCATCATCGCACTCATCGCGTTGCTTTCCGCGCCGCTCGCGCTTTTCGCCCGCGGCCGCGCTTACGCCGACGCCTGCACGAAATCCTGCTGCGCCGCGATGCATCACTCCACTCCGGATCAACGCAACTCCGGCCATTGCCACGGCGCCAATCGCGAATCCTCCGCGCGCTGCTGCGATGAGCCCGCACATAATCACGCGCTCGATTACGGCTTCACCGTTCTGATGCCGCTGTCGATCATTCCAGTCTCAGCGAGCATTCCAGCTCCAGCAATTTCCCGCGCCGCAGTTTCATTCGCTTCGCTGGCAGTTCCTTCCGGCCTAAGTCCCGTCGTGTTCGAACCCCCGCGCGCGTAGTCCGTTCCTCACGCGCTCGTCCAAATTCAAAAGGGGGTTCAGATGCACAAGCTACAGCTTCGACGTGTTTTTCTGGCATGCGCAATCACAGCGTTGATCACCGCGCTCGCGCAGGCCAGCATTTTCGGAAATATTCGCGGCATCGTTCACGATCCGCAGCATCGCCCGATCGCCGGCGCCACGGTCTCGCTCGCGGCGGTAGGCTCCGATTTCACGAAACAGGCCACCACCGATCAAAGTGGCGAATTCCGGTTCGACGCCGTTCCCGTCGGCAATTACGACGTCAGCGTGACGCAATCGGGCTTCGAAGCAGCCGCACAGCGCGTCGCGGTAATCGCCGACAGCGCTCCAATCCTTCACTTCGAATTGCGCATTTCATCGGTGACGCAAACCGTGAAAGTCTCCGAGGAAGAAAATCCGGTGCTCACCGAATCCGCCACGCCCACCAACACCGTCGATCGCTCCGAAATCGCTGCGACTCCCGGCGCAGATCGCACCAATAGCCTCGCGATGATCACCAACTTCGTTCCCGGCGCTTACATGACCCACGATCAGCTGCACATTCGCGGCGGGCATCAAGTGAGCTGGCTCGTGGACGGAATTCCCATTCCCAACACGAATATCGCCAGCAACGTGGGCCCGCAGCTCGATCCAAAAGATATCGACTACATCGAGACGCAGCGCGGAAGTTACGCAGCCGATTACGGTGATCGCACCTACGCGGTTTTCGACGTCGCGCCGCGCACCGGATTCGAGCGCAATAATCAAGCCGAACTCGTCGTCAGCGCCGGCAGTTTCTATCAGACCAACGATCAGCTCAGCTTCGGCAGCCACACGGAGCGTTTCGCCTACTATGCCAGCGTGAATTTCAATCGCTCCGATCTCGGTCTCGAAGCTCCCGTCTCCGATGTCGTCCACGATCGCGACAACGGTTTCGGGGGCTTCACCAATCTCATCTTCAATATCAACCCACAGAATCAGCTTCGCTTCGTCGCCTCCGCTCGCCGCGATTTCTACCAAATTCCCTACGATCCCGACGATCCGGAAAGCAGCGCGCTCCGCGACGCCGAAATCGAAGAGGACTCCTTCGTCAATTTCTCCTGGGTGCGCTCGTTCAATTCCGGTCTGCTGCTCACCATTTCTCCGTTCTACCATTTCAATCGCGCGCACTTTGACTCCAATCCGAATGACTTTCCCATCGCCACGCAAGACAATCGCGGCTCCTACTACGCAGGCGGCCAAGCGACGCTCGGACTCGTGAAAGGGCGCCACAACGCGCGGATTGGTTTTTACGGCTTCGGGCAGCATGACAATCAGGTTTTCGGATTGACGTTCAACGACGCCAGCAATCCGAACTTCCGCGATACGGAAACTCTCAACGGCGGTCTCGTTTCCATTTTCGCCGAAGAGCAATTCAAAGCAACTTCGTGGCTCACTCTCAACGGCGGCGTTCGCTACACGCATTTCAGCGGCGACGTGAGCGAGAACAATACCAGCCCGCGCGCAGGCGTCGCGCTGCGTATTCCCAAACTCAATTGGGTCTTTCGCGGATTCTATGGCCGCTTCTATCAGGCGCCGCCTCTAATCACCGCATCCGGACCGCTGCTGCAATTCGTGACCAACGAAAATCTTGGATTTATTCCGCTGCACGGCGAGCGCGACGAGGAATCGCAATTCGGCGTGACCATCCCCTGGAAAGGATGGTCGCTCGACGCCGATTCCTTCCGCACGCGCGCCTCGAACTTCTTCGATCACAGCAGCGTCGGCAATTCCAATGTCTTTTTCCCGCTCACCATTCAGAGCGCGCTGATTCGTGGATGGGAATTGACGCTTCATTCCCCGCGCATCGCCGGACGCGGCCAGATTTATCTCACCTATTCGAATCAGATCGCGCTCGCGCGCGGCGCCATCAGCGGTGGGCTCACGGATTTCACTCCGCCCGATGAGGGATATTTTCTTCTCGATCACGATCAGCGCAACACTTTGAATCTCGGCGGGCGCGTGTCGCTTCCGTGGCGTTCCGCAGCGGCGGTAAATATTTACTATGGTTCGGGACTGACCGATGGCGAAGGGCCGAACCATCTTCCCGGACACACGACCGTGGATTTATCGCTCTCGAAGCAGTTTCGCGAGGATTTCTCAGTTTCCGCGAGCGCAATCAATCTGGCGAACCGGCGATTCCTGCTCGATAACAGCGAGACCTTCGGCGGAACTCATTTTTTCAATCCGCGCGAAATCTTTGTAGAATTTCGCTACAGATTTCATTACTGATGGGAGGAATGATGAAGTCGAACAAAATGACGCGGCGCGGAATCCCGCTTTCGCTGCAAGCGCTTTTCGGCGGCGCGATTCTCTGCGCCGCGCTGCTCGGAGCTTGCAGCAAATCTGCGCCGAATGCGTCCAAGTTTTCGGTCTACAAAATGCACGGAACAGTTGTCGCCGTTCATGCGGATGACAAATCAGCGAGCATTGACGCTGAAGCGATTCCCGGTTTCATGGACGCGATGGAAATGGAATATCCGATTCACGATTCCGCGGCTCTTGCGAAGATGAAACCGAAAGATAAAATTACCGCGGACGTGATCCTAGCCCCGGAAGGCGCTTACGTGGACAACGTAAAGATCGAAGCTCAACAATAAATTGGCGCGCCGTCCCTGCTAATTTTCTCGCTCGAAAATAAAATCGGGCACCGCGAGCAACGCGCGCAGAAATTGCGAATCCGGCCAACCGCTCAGGCATGCCTTTGCGCGCCGGACGTAATCGCGCGCCAGGTCGCGAGTGCGATCGAGCGCCCCGGATTCATTCACCAGGCGCGTGATTTCTTCGGCCGAGACGCTGTGGAATCCCTTTTCTTCAAGCACCGTGGCAACCAGGCGATGCGCCGCAGCGTGGCCGTCGGCGCCGCCGCCCAAACCATTCTGCATGGCGAAAATCAGCGGCAACGTGACCTTGCCTTCTTTCAAATCGCTCAGCACCGGCTTGCCGATTTGTTCCGATGACGCGGTGAAATCCAGCAAGTCATCCACCAACTGAAACGCGAGTCCCGCGTAGCGTCCGTAATCCGCCAGCGATTCTTCCGTGGCTTTATCGAGCCGCCCAAGAACGGCGCCCAGACGCGTGCAGCCGCTGAAAAGGCAAGCCGTCTTGCGGTAAGCGAGATCCGCAGCTTCCGCTTCGGTCACGTCAATGCGGCCGATGTGCGTGAGCTGCAGCAGCTCGCCTTCCACCATGTTTTGCGTGAGGTCGATCAGAATGTCGAGAATTTCGAAACTGCGCTCGGCCAGCGCCATTTCGAAAGATTGCATGTAGAGCCAGTCGCCGGCGAGAACGCTCATGTGATTTCCCCAGCGAACATTCGCGCTCGGGCGCCCGCGGCGCGTGTTGGCGCCGTCGATCACATCGTCGTGAATCAGCGTGGCGCTGTGAATCAGCTCGACCACCGCGCCGAGCCGCACCGCGCCCGGCCCGCGATATCCCGCCGCGCCCGCGGCCAAAAGCAAAAGCGCGGGACGCAGCCGCTTTCCGCCGCCTTCGCGCAAATAACTGGTGATTTCGACGACCGGCTCGATCGTCGAATCGCTCTGCGCCGCGATTTCGCGCTCCACGAGCACGAGATCGTCGCGAACGAGATCGAAAATCTCTCGCGCCGATAGCGTCGAGATGGGGCTCCTCCGAGGCTGCGCGGCCGATGACATTACGCGTCCCCCAAACGGAAAAAGCGGCGAAAATTTGCCGCCGTCGCAGCGGCAACTTCTTCTGCCGTCGAGTTTCTCACAGTCGCGAGCGTCTGCGCCACTTCCACAACGTAGGCGGGCTCGTTGCGTTTTCCGCGGACCCGCTGCGGCGCGAGATACGGCGAATCGGTTTCGGTGAGCATGCGATCGAGCGGCAATTGGCGCGCGGTCTCGCGCAGCGGCTCATTTTTCGGATACGTGATGTTCGCGGCGAAGGAAACCAGAAACCCATCTCGATTCCCTTCTGCGCTTCGTCGAGCGTGCCCGTGAAGCAATGCAGAATGCCGCCGAGACCCGCGCTGCGCCAGTCGGATTCGAGAATGGCCAGGCAATCGGCCCACGCGTCGCGGCAATGGATGACGATCGGTTTCTTCGCGGCGCGGGCAATTTCCAGCTGACGGCGGAAAACCCGCGCCTGCATCTCGCGCGGCGAATGATCGTGGAAATAATCGAGGCCGATCTCACCGACAGCGAGAAAACGCGGATGGCGCGTCAATTTTTCGAGATGCGCGAAATGCGCATCGCGTCGCGAGATTGGCTTCGTGCGGATGAATTCCGGCGGTAGCGTAAATCCAATCGTGCGCTTCGGCGAAAGGAATCGCCGAAGCCAGATGATCGGGTCCCGCCGCCCCGCCGATGGCGAGAATTGTTCGCAACGCCCGCATCGCGCGCGCGCTGCAGCATGGCGTCGCGATCTTCGTCGAACTGCGGATATTCCAGATGCGCGTGGGAGTCGATAATTTGCAATGTCAGTCCGGTACCGCTGGCGTCCTCCGGCATCCGATGAACACAATCTCACTAAGTGGCAGCACCCCCGCGCGGACACTTAACCCAAAAACGCCGCAACTGCGCTTTAGCGCTGGCCTCAGCGCGCTCGCGCCCGAAGTCCCTCAGCACGCCCGAGCCGACTCGTCGCGCGCGATTAAGATGCCGCAGAAACGCCAACTCTACTTTAGTTCGCGCCAGCCGGAACATCCTCAGCGAACGTGCAGATCACCGGCTTCCCTTCCGGGCCCGACCGAGGCGGCCACAATCATGCCGTTCGATTCCACGCCACGAAGCTTGCGCGGCGCCAGATTCGCGACCACCACCACTTTTTTGCCGACCAGTTCTTCCGGCGTGTAAGAAACCGCCAGGCCCGCAACGATCTGCCGAACCTCTTCGCCGATGTCCACCATCAGCTTCAGAATTTTGTCCGCCCCGGCGATGCGCTCGGCAGATTTCACCAGGCCCACGCGCAGTTCGACCTTGGCGAAATCTTCGATACCGATCTTGGCGTTCGCGGCCGGAGCAGCGGCTGCCGCAGCAGCCGGCGCGCCTGAGCCGCTCGCTGCACTTGCTGCAGGCGCGGCAGACTGGTGGTGCTCCTGCTGGATTGCGAATTTCATCTTCCATGGTTTCTATCCTTTCTGACATTTCTTTTTTATCAGCGCGCGGGAAAAGCTGGCCTCGGGCTCGCCGACATGCGTGCCGGGCCGCAACGCGCCCCAACGCACAGATGTCGCAGTTCCTGCGACGCGAGGTCTGTCGTTTCTCCAAGCTGCTTCCAAATCTTCGCGCTCGCGTGCGGCAACACAGGATACGCCAGCGCAACGATATGACGAAGGCTCTGCGCCGCAGCGAAAAGAACGTCGCCAAGTTCGGCTTGTTTCGCCGGATCCTTCGCCAACACCCAGGGCTTTTTCTCGGTAAGAAATTGATCCGTCGCGGCGACGAATTCCCAGATCGACTCCAGCGCCTCCGAAAATTTGAATTCTTCGTAATGCTGGACCGCGACGATCCTGAACCTAGACGGCCTTACTCGCAAGCGCTACGCGAGCGCAGCACCGCGCCCGAGTGCAGGCGCAGGGAGTGCCCCCGCCGAAATATTGATGGATCATCGCAAGCGATGCGGCTCGCCAGATTGCCCGAGGCCATTGGCGAGATCGGCGTTGTAACGCGTCAGCAACGCGTCGCGGCTGAAATTTCCGTCCTGGCCAAAAACCATTTCGCGCAGCAGGAAATAGCGCAGCGCGTCGATGCCCAGCGTGCGCGCAATCGGCTGCGGATATTGCATGTTCCCGCGCGACTTGGACATTTTTTCATCAGCAAAGAGCCACCAACCGTGCGCGAAGATTTTCTTCGGCAGCGGCTCCTCGGCGGCCATCAGGAACGCTGGCCAGTAGACCGCGTGGAATCGCAGAATTTCCTTGCCGATCAGATGCAACTCTGCAGGCCAATATTTCTCCCATTGCACTTCATCGTCGCCGTAACCGATTCCGGTCATGTAGCTGGTGAGCGCGTCGTACCAGACGTAGATGACGTGCTTTTCATCGTCCGGCCAGGGAATGCCCCATTTGATCGTGGTGCGGCTCACCGAAAGATCGCGCAGACCGCCGCGGACGAAAGCCATCACTTCATTGCGGCGCGTTTCCGGCTGAATGAAATCCGGCTGCGCTTCGTAAAGCTTGCAGCAAGCCGATCCTGAAATTCCGAAAGCTTGAAATAATAATTTTCTTCGCGAACTTTTTCCGTCGGGCGCTTGCACTCCGGACAAAGCCCGCCGGGCAGCGGCTCATCCACGTACATTTCATCGAACACGCAGTAATGGCCCTTCGTAAAATCCTTTGTAGATGTAACCCTTGTCCTTGGCTTGCAGCAGCAGGCGATGGACGGCGCGTTCCTGCCGCGGCTCGGTAGTGCGGATGAAGCGATCGATGCTGAGATCGAGTTCTTTCCAAAGCTGCTCGTATTCGCCGGCAATGCGATCCGCGTAAGCCTGCGGCGTCACGCCCGCGGCTTTCGCGGCCCGCTCCACTTTTTGCCCGTGCTCGTCGGTGCCGGTGAGCAGCACCACATCGTAGCCGCACATGCGCTTGAAGCGCGCGATCGTGTCGGCCACGATCGTCGTGTACGTGTGGCCGAGATGCGGCCGCGCGTTCACGTAGTAGATCGGAGTGGTGAGATAGTATTTGGGCTTGGACATCGGCCATGGGCTATTTATGCGACTCGCGTTGCTTTTTGATAGTGAAAGTTCGCGAGCGCCAGTACTTCCTTCAGCGGAATTCCCTTCTCCGCGGCGATGCGCTGGCAATCTTCGTATTCCGGCGCGGCGTTTAACATCGTGCCGTTCAAGCGCGATACTTTCATGCGAATTTCGCCCAGCGGCGTGGAAACCTGCACGAATTCGCGCTGCAAGGTGCGCCGGCGAACTTCGTGGTGCGCACGCCAATGGTGGTCGTCTCGCGGAAAACGAGATCGATCAGATCGATTCAGATTTCTGCGGCTCGGCCAGCAGCGTGACCAGCAGCCCGGGACGATTCTTCTTCATCTGCACCGGCGACGAAAAAACATCCAGCGCGCCCGCGGCCAGCGCCTGATCCACAAAATAGCCGTAAATCTGCGGGCTCATATCGTCGAGATTCGCTTCGATCACGGTGATCGGCGGATCCCATTGCTCGCCTTTTTCCATTGCGGTGGATCGCCGATGAGCAGACGCATCACGTTCGGGCGATCGGAAAGCTCGGCGCTGCCGGCGCCGTAGCCCACCGACGTCGATCTGCATCGGCGGCATTTCGGCAAAGCGCGTGGCAAGTGTGGTGGCGATGGCCGCGCCTGTCGGCGTCACCAGCTCGCGTTGCACGCCACTCGAGAAGCTGGGAGCGCCGCGAAGCAGTTCGGCCGTCGCCGGCGCCGGGACTGGAAGAAGGCCGTGAGCAGTTTTCACCGTGCCGGCGCCAACATCGAACGCCGAGCACGAAAATTCATCAATCCCCAGCAGCTCGAACCCGATGGCGGCGCCGACGATATCTATGATCGCGTCAACGGCGCCGACTTCGTGGAAATGCACTTTGTCGATCTCCACTTGATGCACTTTGGCTTCCGCTTCGCCGAGCCGGCGGAAAATCCGGCTGGCGCGGTCTTTCACGCGTGGCGCGAGTGCAGCGCGATCGATCAGATCGAGGATTATCGAAAGGCCGCGATGATGATGATGTTCGCTGCGTTTCAACTTTCACTTGCGTGGCCAAGAGCGCGCCGCGCTTGACCTTTTCGGCGGAAATTTGCCAGCCTTTGAGGTCCAGACGCCGCAGCTCGGACTTCGAGCGTCGCGAGCTCAGCTCCGGCGTCCACAAGCGCGCCAAGCGTCATGTCGCCGCTGATGCCGGAGAAGCAATCGAAGTGAGCTAGTTTCATTCGCTGAGCGCCAAAAATCCAAAATGCCGCGCGAAAAATGAAAAAACGATACTAGTCTGGGGTGCGAGTGCTGTCAAATCGCCGGAATTAGAGAGCGCGCACGCAAGTTTGGATGACTAACAGGGATAACCTATAATCGCGGCATTCTTTTTTCGATGGGAGAAACGTGTATCTCGAGATCGTAAACCGGATTCGAACAGCGATTGCCGCGCATGTTCGCCTCGCGTATGGCGTCGAGGTGAAAGTGTTGACGGAGCGGCCGCCGCGATTGGAAATGGGCGAGGTAGCCTCGCCGGTGTGCTTTGAATTGGCGAAGCGCTTGAAGAAAGCGCCGCGCGTGATTGCGCTGGAAATCGCCGGATTGATTGGGCCGATGCGGGAGTGGCGCGATTTGAAGTGGCCGGCGGCGGTTATTTGAACGCGCATTTGGAGCGCGGCGAATTTTTCGTTCGAAGTGGGCGCAGCGGCGGAGCACGAAGAGCGCGCCATCGGCGTCGATGCGCCCGAAGACGATCGTGGAACACACAGCGATCAATCCGAATAAAGCCGCGCATATCGGACATCTACGCAATGCCGTGCTGGGCGATTCTTTCTCGCGCATTCTGCGTTATGCCGGAGAGCGCGTGGAAGTGCAGAACTACATCGACAACACCGGCGTCCAAGTGGCCGATGTGGTCCTGGGATTCTTGCATCTCGAAAAGAAATCGCTCGCCGACGTGCAGCGCCTGAGCCAAGCCGAAAAGTTTGACTACTACTGCTGGGATCTTTATGCGCGCGTCACGGTGTTTCTGGAAGAGGACAAGAAGCGCCTGGAATTACGCGCGGATGTGCTGAAGAAAATGGAAGAAGGCCACGGCATCGAAGCGCAGATGGCGGAATTGATTTCCGTAGCCATCGTGCGCTGCCATCTGCGCACCATGGATCGCCTGGGCATCGATTACGATCTTTTGCCCCGCGAAAGCGAAATTTTGCATTTGAAATTTTGGGATGCCGCATTCGCCATGTTGAAGGAACGCGGCGCCGATGCGCCTGGCGACCTCCGGGAAAAATGCCGGCTGCTGGGTCATGCCGTTGGCGGAAGGCGATGGCGGCGCAGGCGGCAATGACGAAGTGGACGCGGCGGATGCGGATCAAAATGTGAAAATCATCGTGCGCTCGACGGGAACCGTTACGTACGTAGGCAAGGATATTGCCTATCACCTTTGGAAATTCGGACTGCTCGGGCGCGATTTTTATTACCGCCCGTTTTATCACGCATCCATCCGGGCGCGAGGCGTGGATCCCGTGACGCGGGACCGATGGCGTACCCGATGCGCCGGAATTTGGAAAGGCCTCGAGCGTCTATAACGTAATCGATACGCGCCAGAGCTTATCCGCAGCAGGTAGTGGCGGCCGGATTGCGCGTCTGCAGGTTTCGCAGCGCAAGCCGAACATTTGAAGCATTTGGCTTACGACGTGGTCGCGCTTGACGCCGCGTTGCGCCGCCGAACTCGGCTACGACGTTCCGCCCGAAGACGCGAAAAAGCAGTACGTGGATATCAGCGGTCGAAAAGGACAGGGCGTCAAGGCCGACGATTTGATCGATAAGCTGATGGAGGCGACGCGCCGCGAGGTTGATGAGCGCCATCCGGAGACTTCTGCAGTAGAGCGCGAAGAGAACGCGCGACGAATCGCGGTCGGCGCGCTGCGTTATTTTCTACTGAAGTTTACGCGCGGCACGATCATCGCTTTCGATTTCGAGGATGCACTCAGTTTCGAAGGCGAGACAGGCCCTTATTGTTTGTACGCCATCGTCCGCGCCCGCAGTATTTTCCGAAAGGAAGTCGAGCGACGGCAGCTCCCGTTGGGTCAGATGACGAATATCACGCCGGTGATCGCCGATCCGGGAAGATTTCTTGCGGGGCCCGAGGGGGATGATATTTGGGAGTTGGTGTTAGCGGCGGGGTCACTGGGGACGCAGATTGAAACAGCGATTGCGGCACAGGAGCCGGCGTTTTTGGCGAAATATGCGTTTCAATTGGCGCAAGCTTTCAATTTGTTCTATCACAAGCACCGGATTCTCTCCGAAGAGGATTTGGAGAAGAAGGGATTTTTTCTGTTGTTGAACGATATAGTCGAGAAGCAGCTGGTCGCAGCATTGAGGCTGCTAGGCATCGAAGCCCCGGAAGAGATGTGAGCCCCGTCCCCGTAGGGGAGGGCCGGTCTAGCCCTCCCGCGACGCCCGGTGTCGGCGTCCCCCGCGCGCCGTCCGCGCGTCCCATCCCCAGTCACGAAACGCGATGCGGCAGCCCCGTCTTCGTAGGGGAGGGCCGTTCTAGCCCTCCCGCGACGCCCGATTTCGGCGTCCCCCGCGCGCCCCATCCCCAGTCACGAAAGCGAATCTAAGAAAATTTCGTCGCGAAATCCACGATCGAGCGAATCGCTATCCCCGTCGGCCCCTTAGCCAGCCAAGGTTTGTTGTCGTCGTTCCAAGCCGTCCCCGCGATGTCCAGGTGAATCCACGGCGTATCTTCCGCAAATTCCTTGATGAACCAGGCGGCCGTGATCGCCCCGCCGCCCTTCCCGCTGCCCGTGTTCCGAATATCCGCGATATTGCTCTTGATCATTTCCTGATATTCGTCGTCAATCGGCATCGGCCACATTTTTTCGCCCGCCGCTTTCGTGCTCTCGAGAAAGCGATCCAAATATTCGCGCGGCGTGCCGAACGCCCCCACGTGCACGTTGGCAAGCGCCACCATGATCGCGCCGGTCAGAGTGGCGGCGTCGATCAGATGCGTCGCGCCGAGTTTTTTCGCATACGCGACGCCGTCGGCCAGGATCAGCCGGCCTTCCGCGTCCGTGTTGATGATTTCGATGGTCTTGCCGGACATGGCCACCTGCACGTCGCCGGGCTTCTGCGCGCGTCCGCCGGGCATATTTTCGGTCGCCGGAACCACGGCAATCACTTTGATCGCGGGCTTGAGGCGCGCGATGGCGCGCATGGCGCCGAGCATGGTGGCGCCGCCGCCCATGTCGTATTTCATTTTTTCCATGCCGTCGGCGGGCTTGATGGAGATGCCGCCGGTATCGAAGGTGACGGCTTTGCCCACGAGCCCAAGAACCGGAGCGCCTCGGCCGCGATTCGCGGGCGTGTAGGTGAGCACGATTACGCGTGGCGGCTCGACGCTGCCTTGCGCAACGCCGAGTAGAGCCCCCATTTTCAGTGCCGCGATGCGATCTTCATCGAGAATTTCCACCGCAAGGCCCGCTTCGTTGGCCATGGCTTCGGCGCGGTCGGCGAGCATGCGCGGCGTGAGTTTATTGGAAGGCTCGTTGATCAGCGTGCGAGCCCAATTCTGCGATTCGCCCAGAAGCGTGCCGCGATCGAGAGCCGCGGAAAGATCGGCGCCTTGAAATCCGGCGAGGCCGACGGCATCAATATTTTTTACGTTTTCTTTTTTGCTGCGATAGGTGTCGGATTCGAAATCCGCCGCGGTCAGGCCTTCGACCACCGTTTGCAGCGCCGCAGCGTCGTTATGATTCTCGCGGGCCAGCCATACGAATTTCTTCACGCCGCGAGCTTTCAGATAGCGGAGAGCGGCGCCTGCGAGTCGACGCAATTCGGCCGAGGAAAATTTATCGCGCCTTCCCTGCTCCGATGAGCAGCAAACGCTGCGCGCCGAGGCCCTGAGGATAATGCAGCAATACCATCTCGAATGGTTTGCCATTCAGCTCGCCGCTTTTCGCCAGGGGCGCGATTTTCCCGCCCGTCGCTCGGTCCAGATCGCCGACGACTCCTTCGATGCGATCGTCTTTATCGAAGACATAGGTAACCAGCGCGTCGGTTGCCACGCTCGCGAACGGCTGAGACTCGATTTCAATCTTCATTTTTCCCTTTCACCTTTCTTCTCTCAACGCCGGCGATAACGAGCCATCGCTTCGCGCGCTTCTCTTTTATCTTCCTGTTCCCGTTCCGAGGCGCGGCGGTCGTGAAACTTTTTGCCCTGCGCTAATGCCAATTCGACTTTAGCACGCCCGCCGCGAAAATAAATCTTGAGCGGAACGAGCGTGAGTCCTTTCTGCTGCACCTTGCCGGCAAATTTTTCGAGTTCGCGGCGATGCAGCAGCAGTTTCCTCGGGCGCAGAGGATTGTGATTCCACGGTCCGCCGGGGCGGTATTCGGGAATGTGGCAATTCTGGAGCCAGAGTTCTCCGCCGCGCACTTCGGCGTAGGCTTCGCGCAGCGAGCCTTTGCCTTCTCGCAGCGATTTCACCTCGGTGCCTGCCAGCACCATGCCGGCTTCGAGCTTGTCGAGGATGAAGTAGTTGTAAGACGCCGCGCGATTTTGCGCGACGATCTTCACGCCCTCGAGTTGTTTCTTGGAAGCCGATTTCACAGCGAATATGATAGCGACGCGTTGTGGCACGGGCAAGGCAGCGCTTCCTGTCCCGCTGTCCCAACACCCTTTACAATCCCGATTATTTACCAACTGACAATCGTCTAATTCCATGCTACCGTTGTCCAGTTGCGCGGGCAAACCCGCCGACCAAATTTGCGCTAGACGGGTCCGGGCTCATGATTGAGCCCGGGTAACGGGTCCTCAGCGCCCGGCGATTTCTAATCGACAGTCAAACCGATTAGAAAATCGCAGAAGTGATTGAATATGAAAGACATACCAAAATTCTAATCGGCAGTCCAAGTACTACGACAAAAAGCCGTAAGTGATGAAAATGCACCAGTTAAAGGAAAACAAGGGAGGATCCCCCGCGCGCCAAATCGTAAATCCCGGCGACAAGTGCATCCCGTCCTTTCTTTTGAACGAGATACGGCCCAATTCTAATCGACAACGGTTTGGTACCGCAGGCGTCCCTGCCGGCATCCGACGAGCGTAACGTCGACTATGGCCGCGCTCCCCGACGGACCTCGATGCGAAAACCAGCGCATCCAGCAGATTCCGCCACGGACCGCGGTATTCCGGGACCACAGCTCGCGATTCACAGCTCGCGAGCCCGAGTATACCGCCAAGTCTCGAATATGCCGACCAAGGAGGCCCGCGTCACACAAAGCACCGAAAAATCAAACGTGAACAGCGCCGAAACGCCGACCCCAATTGTTGCCGAATAGTAACCTTTCGCCCGGGGATTATTCCGGCACCGGCAACACGGGCTTTCCTTGATGCATCCTACCCTCGATGCTAGACTCGAATGGAATTGCCAGCCGATACGTTGTACACGTTGCGGAGGTCTGAATTGCGCCGTTTTCTCATGTGGTCCGCGCTGGGGTGCGCCTCAGTGCTTCTCGCCGGGTGCCCCAAGGGCGACCCCAACTTCCATGCCGGAAAGCAAGCCGAGGCAATTCAGGATTACGACACGGCGCTGGTGGAGTACCAGCGGGCGCTGCGCGCCGATCCGCAAAATCTCGAATACAAAATCAAAGTCACGCATTTGAAGTTCATGGATGCGCAATTCCACGTGGACCAGGGCAAGAAGGCTCTCGACCGCGGCGATGTGCAGATGGCGCTGGCGGAATATCAGAAGGCGCAGGCCGTGGATCCATCGAACGCCACGGCGCAGCAGCAAGTGAAGCACATGATGCAATTGCTGGCGGAAAGACGCCGCGGCCAATGCGCCGCAGCCGGCCGCTTCCCCGGAAGAAAGCGAAGTGCTGGCGGGACCTCCGCAATTGAAGCCGATTTCGCGCGAACCCATCAACTTGACGATGACCAACGACGCAAAAATCATCTTCGAGACCATCGGAAAATTGGCGGGCTTGAGCGTCATTTTCGATCCGGACTTTTCTTCACGGCGCATCACCGCGGAATTGCCCAACGTCACTTTGGAACAGGCGCTCGATGCCGTATCTCTCGAGAGCAAGGCATTCTGGAAACCGATTTCGGCGAACATTATTTTCGTCGCGCCCGATCAGCCGCAAAAGCGCAAGGATATCGAAGACGAAGTGGTGCGCACTTTCTATCTCTCGAATACTTTGACGCCCCAGGACATCACCGAAATTATTACCGGCTTGCGCCAGACGTTGAACTTGACGCGCTTGCAGCAAATCAATTCGCAAAACGCAATCATCATGCGCGACACGCCGGATAAAGTGGCGCTGGTGGGCAAGAATTCTGCGCACGATTGACAAGGCCAAGCCGGAAGTGCTGCTGCATGTGCAGGTGTTGGAAACGCGGCTCGACCGCCTGCATGACTTGGGAATTTTGCCGGGACAGAGCGCAAGCGTGCAGTTCACGCCGAATACCAACGTGAGCCCGCAGAACACGACTTCGACGACCACTTCGACGACGTCCACGACCTCTACGACTTCGACTACCAGCACGACATCCAGCACGGGGACGACGGGATCGAACGGCCTGATCACGTTGAACAATCTGAAGCATCTGAGCACCGCGGATTACAGCATCACTTTGCCGGGTGCGGCCGCGAACGCGATTCTGACGGACACGTCCACGCGAATTTTCCAGGATCCGGAAGTGCGCATGACCGACGGCGAGCAGACAAAGCTGCGCATCGGAGACCGCGTCCCGATCGCGACCGGCAGCTTTCAGGCAGGCGTCGGAGTGGGAGCTACGCGGAGCCGGCGGCGGGCTAGTGAACCCGTTGGTGAACACGCAGTTCACCTACTTGGACGTCGGTGTGAACATTGACGTGACGCCGCGCGTGCATCCGGACGGCGACGTTTCACTTGAAATTGAGTCTGGAAGTTTCCTCGGTCACCGGCGAAGAAACCATTGGCGGAATTCAGCAGCCGGTGATCAGCCAGCGCAAGATCGAGCATGAAGTGCGCTTGAAGGAAGGCGAAGCGAATATTATCGGCGGCTTGATCACCCGGAATGAAACCAAGACTTTGAACGGCTGGCCGGGTCTCGCGCATATTCCCTTCCTGCGTTATTTCTTCTCGGACGACAAGCGCGAGACTACCGACGATGAAGTGATGATCGTCATTACGCCGCATATTATCCGCCTGCCGTCGATCGATAAGGACGATTTGCGCGCATTGGCGGCGGGCACGGACACGAACGTGCGCGTCTATCGCAATGCGCTGGACTTCGGTGCTGCCGGATACGAAGCCGGCGACGGGCAGTGCGGGCGGCGGTGCCGCCGGCATCGGCCTCGGCGCAGCCGGCGGTGCAACTGCGATTTGAGCCAGCGAACGTCGCTTTGAAGCCTGGCGAAACCGCGACCGTGGGATTGACGGTGAGCAGCGTGCAGGATTTGTTCGCGATTCCGGTGATGCTGCAATACAACCCGGCGGTAATTCAGATCGACGAGGTGCGCAACGGCGGATTCCTTTCCGGCGGGACGCAGGAAATTGCCGTAGTGCAGCGCGTGGATCAGCAGCGCGGGCAGGCCATCGTCTCGGCGATGCGCCAGCCGAATTCCGTCGGGGATCAACGGCAGCGGAACGATCTTTGGAATCGTGATTCGCGCAGTGGCGGCGGGAAGTTCGCAAATGCAGGTGGTGCAGGTGAATGCGAAGGACTCGCAGCAAAAAGTGATTCCGATGGTGTCGAACGAGGCTACCATAAACGTGCAGTAAGCGCTGCGCGATGCGGGCTTGATGGACGAGAAAGAGATTATGAGTCGAAACGGATGCGCAATCACCGGAGATCGCGCGAGACGTTCGCTGCGCTGCTGAAGCTGGCTTGACGCTGATCGAACTGGTAGTTACCTGCGCGATTTTGATGACGCTTTCGACTGCGGCGCTTCCCGTGGCGCGATTTACGATGACGCGCCAGAAGGAAGCGATTCTGCGCTACGACTTGCGCCAGATGCGCGATGCCATCGACCGCTACAAGGACGTGGCGGACAAAAACATGATTCAGGTGAAGGTGGGCACCGAAGGTTATCCGCCGGACCTGGAAACGCTGGTGAAGGGCGTGAACATGATGGGCGCGCCGGACCGCAAAATCCGCTTTCTGCGCGCCATTCCCGTCGATCCGATGACCGGAAAGAAGGAATGGGGAATGCGCTCGGTGCAGGACGATGCGGACTCGAACAGCTGGGGCGGCCAGGACGTTTTCGATGTGTTTTCGAAATCGAGGGCACGGCGCTTGGACGGGACCAAGTACAGCGACTGGTAGGAGCATGGTGATGGCTCGAGGACCAATATTAGTTGCAAAGCGGCGAAGGGCGCGGCGGAAAGTTGCGAGCGCGAAGCGCGTGGCTTTACGATCCTTGAATTGATGATCGTGATCACGATCATCATGATTCTCGCGACCATTGCCATCGGGCAATACCAGAAATCGCTGCTGCAGACGCGCGAGGCCGTGCTGCGCGAAGATCTGTTCGTAATGCGCCAGGCCATTGATAATTTCACCATGGATAAGAACGCCGCGCCGCAGAGCCTCGATGATCTGCAGCAGGCCAATTATTTAAAATCGATTCCGAAAGATCCGCTCACACATTCCCCTGATTGGGCCACGGACACTTGCGACACGATCATGAGCCCGGATCAAACCACAACCGGCATCTGCGATGTACATTCCACCGCGCCAGGAAGCTCGCCGTTCGATGGAACAGCGTATACCTCGTGGTGAGCAGGTGTTTAGGTCCCATATTTTCTGGCGATTGCTGATCGGGATTTTCGGGGCGGCAGGGGCAGTTCTCCTCTTATTTTCATTCACGGTCCACTTCATCATCGCGAAAACAACATATTGGCAATTAGCGAAGATCCGCGAACATACGCGCGAAACCATCCTGCGCGAAAACCTATTTGTGATGCGACAAGCTATTGATAATTTCACTTTGGATAGGAACGTGGCGCCGCAAAGCCTCGATGATTTGCAGCAGGCCAATTATTTGAAATCGATTCCGAAAGATCCGCTCACACATTCCCCAGATTGGGGCACGGACACTTGCGACACGATCATGAGCCCGGATCAAACCACAACAGGCATTTGCGATGTACATTCCACAGCGCCAGGAAGTTCGCCGTTCGATGGAACAGCTTATACGAGCTGGTGATCGCAGGTTGCTGCGCGCCGGAATCTTCTGGCAACACTTTTCCTGCAGTCATTCCTCGGATTGGGTCGCTACGTGCGGAGCTACGCGAATTGAGGGTGCAGCACGCTCGGCCACGGGAGAGCGTGGCAAAAGGCCGGGCCGCTCTGAGACTTCTTCACTTCTGCGGGAGCGGGCTGCGCGGAGCCGCCGAAGAAAGTGCCGCCGGCGAGAAGTGCTTCGATGGCGAGAACCAGATCGCGGGCGGCTTGGGATTTCAGGACGTAGCCGTGAGCGCCCGCTTCTTGCACTTCGGTGGTCAGACGGTTCGATTCGTGCATGGTGAAAATCAGAATGCGCGTGGAAAGGCCGAGCTTGCTCATGCGATGCGCGGCCTCGAGTCCGCTGAGGCCGGGCATGGTGATATCGAGAATGATGACGGCGGGTTCGAGAGTTTTGACTAGGTCGAGCGCCTCGCGGGCGTTGGAAGCCTCGCCGCAGACTTCCCAATCCGGCCGTGATTTTGCCAGAAGCGTGCGGATTCCCTCTCTCACGATTTCGTGATCGTCCACGAGAAGTATTCTAGGATGCATAAAGGTGCTACGCGGACGCTGTCTTCGGCTCGGCCGCCTTTTGCAGCGGGACGGTCGCGGTGACAGTTGTTCCCTCTTTGCTCGAACTCAAATCCAATTTGCCGCCCAACTGCTGAATACGCTCGCTCATTCCGCGCAATCCAACGCCGAGAGCGCCGGTCCAATCCTGGCCGACTTCTTCGAGGGCCGCGGCTTGCGCGCCCTTGCCTTGATCCTTGATTTCCAGAATCGCGTCAGTGCCATTCATCACCAGCCGCACGCTGGCCGTGGGGCTTTCCGAGTGGCGATGCACATTGGTGAGGCTTTCCTGCAGCACGCGGAAGAAGGCGAGCTCGAGATCGGATTCGAGGCGGCCAAAATCGGGCGAGATCTCGAAAGATGTGCGGATGCCGCTGCGTTTGGTGAAGCCTTCGAGATACCAGGGCACCGCGGATTTCAGTCCCATCTCTTCGAGCATGGGCGGATAAAGCAGGTACGAAATCGTGCGCACTTCCTTGATGGCATCGTCGGTGAGCTGCGCACATTCGGCAAATTCGTCCGCATCCGGCGGCTGACCGCGCAACGCGGCGCTGTTCAGAGTATCGAGCTTCATTTTCAATACGGAGAGATATTGGCCGAGGCTATCGTGGAGATCGCGGCCGATGCGGCGGCGCTCTTCATCCTGCGTGCGGAGCAAATGTCGCGAAAGGAAACGCAGCGACTTTTCGGAGTTTTCGAGCCGGCGCTTGGATTCGCGCAGCTCCTGCTCGGCCTGCATGCGCTCCGTGAAATCGCGGGTCACCTTGGAATAGCCGATGAGGCGGCCGTCAATGTCTTTTAGCGCAGTGATGACGACGTTGGCCCAGAATCGGGAGCCGTCCTTGCGCACGCGCCAGCCTTCGTCCTCGACTCTGCCATCCTTGATGGCGATTTCGAGTTCGCGCTGCGGCTTGTTGGCCTGAATGTCGGCCGGGGGATAAAACTTCGAGAAGTGCACGCCCAAGATTTCGGAGGCTTTGTAGCCCTTGAGCCGCTCGGCGCCCACGTTCCAGCTATTGACGCGGCCATCCGCGTCGAGCATGAAAATGGCGTAGTCCTGAACGGCTTCGACGAGCAGGCGGAATTTCTGCTCGGATTCGCGGAGCGCTTTTTCGTATTCCAGAACGCCGAGGCGCTGCTGAAGTTTGGCGATGGTGCGCAGGCGATCTTCGTCACTCGCGGCATTGTCTGTCGCCGCCCAAGGGCAGAACGTCCGAATGCTCGGCGCAAATTCTGGTGAAGTAGCTCGCCATTGGAATCATTGCTGAAACCACTCATCGGATACGCGCAGCGTAGAGTGAACGAATGCTTGCGAGCCAGATCATTCCACAGAGTCTCGAGCTGAATGGCGGCTTCGTGCTTCCCTTCCGCCCAAAGCAAGGCCACCATCTCGCCGAAGATCACCAAGTGCGGATCGTCCAGTTTAGCTGCGCTTTTGGCTTGGGCGACCGCGCTGCCGATGAGCTCCGAAAAGCGATGCGCATCGGGAAGTCCATCCACCAAGAAGCGCGCCAATGTATCCGACGCGTCCAGAGCGAGAAAGCGGCCCTCTGCCGCGGCTTTTGAGATATTGATATCGCGGTCGGCGAGTTCGTGAGTGAGCGCCTGGCGATGCGCGGCGGTGGCTACCACAATGGCCGCATCGCCATTCAGAAGAGCGGCTGCCAATCAATCGCGCCAACTCTTCGATGAGCGGCCGGTCTTCCTGATAGAACTGTACGGAGTGGTTGCAAGGCTCGATGGAAGGTCGAAATGTAGAAGAACTGGCGTCTACAGGAAACGCTTTGCTGGCACTCATCCAGGACTCCGAGGGTCGGGTAAGTACGCGCGAGAACAATCGATTTTCGGTTGGATTGGCGCTGGCGTCAATGCCGCGCATTAAAAATACAGGGTTTACGGTAGGAACGTTTTTCTAGTGACTGTGGGCCATTTTTGCAGGTTCTCGAGGCTTGACACATGCACGGCCGAATGTTCGCGATCAACGCGCTTGTGGTGAGCTCTTGGAGATAATTGCCAGCGTTGGTGCGGCGGGCTTATGCGTCTACGAGTTGCTGGCCGCCGTCGATGTCGTAGGTTACGCCCGTGATTGCGGTGTTGGTCATTAGGTGGACGGCGAGGGCGGCGATGTCTGCCGGGCCTACTACGCGGCGGATCGGGAGGGTTTTGCGGAGGTGCTCGCGACGGGCGTCGAGCTGATCGCCGAGAACGGCGTATCCACGAAGCCGGGCGCGATCACGTTGATGCGGACTGGCGCGAGCTCGACCGCGAGGCATTTGGCGAGCGCGGGCGTGGCGGCGGTGAACGCGGCGATGAGCGTACCGGAGGCGGGCCGTCGCCCACCTGTTCCACTGATGAATAGAAGAGTTCCGCCCGGGCGCACCTTGCCGGCGGCGTGACGAGCGATCTGCAGCGGCAGCCACAGCTCGGACTCCACGTTGCGCCGCGCCTCGGCGAAGTCAATATCCATCAACCGCGCGTAGTAAGGGCCGCCGGAAGTGACCATGATGTGGTCTATGGGCGCCGGCAGTTCATCGAAGAAGCGCGCGAGACGATGGAAATCGGTGGCGTCAAACGCCGCGCTGCTCAGCGCGCCGAGATCGCGTGCGGCGCGCTCCAGGCGCTGCGGGTTGCGGCCGGTGAGAATGACGGCGGCGCCTTCGGAGCGCGCGAGCCTGGCCGTCTCGAGGCCGATGCCGGAACTGCCGCCAATCACCAGAACTTTTTGCCCGACGAGCTGCGGTTCGCGGGTCATGATTTTATCTCCGGGAGACCGCAGGCTTTCATTTTGGAAGTTCCTTGCCGGATTGCTCGCAGACCATGTATTCGGCGTACCAGTCGGGCCAGTTTGGGTCGGCTCCGCCAATGCGCTTCTCATGCTCTCCGTGCGCGACAGATGCTCGCCGCATGGCGCTGGCGAGATCATTGGTTGATGCGAAGGTCGTCGCGGTGGAGTCAATGCGGCCGGGGAGACGCGCGGTGAGTTCCTGGAAGAGCCAGCCATTGCCGTCCGGATCGTTGAAAGAGGCGAAGGAGCGGTAGCTCGAATGTCCGGGGTCTGGGCCGCTGACGCGGACGCGGCCAAAGAGGTAGGGTTGGTCGGGGCCGGTGAATTTGTCGCCGGCGCCATGGAACACTTCGCCGATCGTAACGCCGCGAGCGAGCAACGCTTTGCGGGCGGCTTCGATGTCGGAGACGATCAGATACATGCCTTGCGCGGAGCCGGGCGCGGCCGGAGTTACATTTTTGCCGAAAATAACCGAGCAGCCGGAGCCGGGCGGAGTGAATTGAATTACGCGGAAGTCGTCGCCGCCGGCGAAGTCGGCGTCGAGGCGCCATCCGAGTTTGGAGTAGAAATCCTTGGCGCGATCGACATCGGAAACGGGAATTACGACGATTTCGAATTTCATGTCAACTTTTGCGACGCCTGGATTGCTGGCTGGGTCTTGGCTGGGAACTGCGTTTGCGCTCATGGTTGCCTCCTGAGTCGTGAGGGGATGATCGCCCCCGTTGGTGACAAGCTAGACCAGAAAAAGGGAGCGGTCAAATAAACATCCGGCGACGAAGGATGCGGAAAAAGTCAAAAAAGTTGTCATTCGGAAGAGTTCGCAAGGGCAAATCCCACTGCAGGCAGCCATGCGGGCGAGGCCCAGGGCGGCTTAAATCTTCCGTTGCGCACCGGTCGCGGCGCGGCAGTATTCAACCGCTGGCACTGAACTCTGTGCGGCAGCCGCCTGCACTAAGCGGTCGCTCGCAAGCTGGCTTCCGTGCGGCCCGCACATTCCGGGTGTGGGCAGGCACATTCGATGCCCGGCGTGTCGTCCATTGTTTCGCACTGTGCGCTGCAATACTTGCCAATGGTGACGTGACAAGTACAGTTTGGATGCGCACACTTGGTTGGATGAGATGTCATGGGCCCTCCACCCGGTTGATGGTTCTTGCAGGCGGCACGTTGCAGACTAAGCGCTGAATTGAACAACAGCGTGGCGAAACGAGCACCCCCTTATGGGCACCGGGCAGCCGAAATTGCCGGCTCGCTACATTGCTGTGAAGAGTTCCACACAATCGCGAATCCCGATGGTGGAACCAGAGATCTCTGAGATCGCCAACTTCGAAGAGCGTGTTCGGGAATTTCGAATTGCTAGACACTCCAGTTGCGAAATACGAGGAGTAGTTCCTCCCGGGCTTGCGGATG
The DNA here is from genome assembly GCA_963838545.1 of uncultured Acidobacteriota bacterium. Classification (GTDB taxonomy): domain Bacteria; phylum Acidobacteriota; class Terriglobia; order Acidiferrales; family UBA7541; genus Palsa-147. Next base: position 40,918 of record CAWIRL010000006.1, on the reverse strand, counting down.
GATCGATTCTTCGGATAGCTTACCTACCGCTTTGATTGCCGTTCGCATCTGTTCGAGGTAGATTTTGCACCAATCGCACTTCGCCATGTGTTGATCGAAGCGCTCGCAATCCGCCGACGAAAGTGCGCCCTCGAGATAGTCGGTGATGAGTTCGACCAACTCCTGGCACGTCAGTTCATGAACATTGGATGGCATGCGACCTATCTTGCCTCGAAGTACTTGTCGAGACTCTGCCGGACTTTCGAGCGCGCACGGTGTAGCAGCACTCTCTGATTCGTCTCGGATACCCCCAAAACGTTGCAAACTTCTTCGGAGGTCCAGCCCTGAACGTCGCGGAGAGTGATGACTTCGCGCTGGCTGGGAGGCAGGGCTTCGATGGCGGCCTCGGTATAAGCTCGAACTTCGCTGGAGAGCAGGACTTGCTCGGGAGTCGCGCCCCAATTGCGAGGCTGCGTGACCCAGCCTCCCGGCCATTCCGGATCATTCTCGTTGAATTGGCTGGGATCAACGGCGGGTTCGGCGGGCGCCGTTTCCGCGTCGAAGAATGCCGAAAACGGGATGGAGCGGCTCTCGCGCTGGCCCCGCGTGCGCGAGCGATTGATGAGAATTTGGAAGATCCAGGTCTTTAGTGAGCTGCGGCCTTCGAAATTGTGAATTCCTTTGAGCACTCCCAGCCAGGTGTCTTGCACCACTTCTTCCGCGACTTCGACGCTATTTACGTACATGCGCGCCACGCGCAGCAGCGAGCCGTGATGCAACGCGATGAGAGTTGTGAAAGCCGTCTCGTCCTTGCGGCGCAGCGCGGCGACAAGTTCGCGCTCGTCATTGGCAGGGGGAAGGCGGTGAGCGGGCGGCACTGGGCGCGCCTGCTGCCGAACCTCACGCATCGGCTGGGTGGACATTTCTCGGAGCCTCCGCTAGCGAATTGGACCGGCGCCACCGCTGCTCAGCCGGTCCTGAACCTGAGTTGGGGGATGTGTGAACATGAGTTCCGCGAGATGGGACGGAGCAATCGCGCGAAAAGATGCAAAAAATCTGAAGCCCGAGCGGGCAGGGGCGGAGTTGCACTAAAACGACTTACCGACGTAAACTAGCGCCACTATTACCCTGGTTCCCCGGGCGGTGTGTGGTTGAGTTTCCTGCGAGAAATTGAACTCGGCAGCGATTTCGGCCCCTTTGCGGCCTTTCGCGAGAACCTGGGGTTCGTGCCCCGGCTTCTGCAGGCGCAAACGCTATTGCCGCGAGTGATTGAGTCGCAAGAGAAGCTCGAAAGCTCGTTGCGTTTCCGCCAGACGCTTCTTTCCCGCGTGCACAAAGAGCGCATCCTGCTAATCGTCGCGATAGCGCTCCAGGACGAATACTGCGCAGCGATGCATGCCAGCGTTCTGGCGTCGCTAGAGGTGCCAGAAGAAGCAATCGACCAACTGTTGCGCAACTACCATGACGCCGGGCTCGCCGCCGCCGACGTGGCACTCCTCGATTTCTGCGTGAAACTAGCCCGCTATGCGCCCGCCATCGGTCAGGAGGACGTTGACGCTCTGCGCGCCCAAGCCTTCGACGACGAAGTAATCCATGAGTCCGTTACCGTGGCCGCTTTGGCCGTATACTGCCACGCAATATCGGCAGGGTTGGGACCGGATCCCGAATTCCGCTTGCGCACCCCGCTCGGAATCATCCCCGCCTCGCGCAGCGATTCCCCTAATGCCGCCGTGCCGGTACATTCCTACGCGCTTGGCGGCAATAAAGGGCCGTATATTCGCGTACCCTACCGCAGCCCGGTAAATTACGAAGCTTTTGCCATTCTCCAGCAGAGCCACGGATTCATTCCGAATTTTTTCCGCTCGCAAACGCTGCGGCCGGATTTGCTCGAGGCCGAAGCGGAAATTGTGGGCGGCATCTTGATGCCGGAAGACATCCTCAATCGCACGCAGAAGGAATGTATTCTGCTGGCGGTCTCTGGCGCGAATCTGAATTCGTATTGCGTGGCGGTGCACTGCAACCTATTGCGCGGAATGGGCATGACGCCGGAGGAGGGCGATCAGATCGCCGTGGATCATACCGTGGCGGTGATCTCCGCTGCCGATAGTGCGCTGCTGGATTTCGCGCTGAAGATCGGCGCGATCCCCAGCGAAATTCGAGCCGCGGATATCGAACGCTTGCGCACTTTCGGGTTCAGCGACGAGCAGATTCTCGAGTGCGTGGCCGTCACGGCGCTCAATAATTTCGCCAATACCGTACAGATGGGCCTGGGTATCGTGCCGGATTTCGAGCCGCCGGCCGTCTTCGAGCAAAAGAAATTGCATCTTTCCGAGCCGATGGCTCGTCCTACGGATGAGCAGGCCGGAGTCTCGGTCCGTTCGTCCGGAATTGATGACCCGGATAGCGCGTTGGTGGCCGCTGCCAAGGGCGGCGATTTGGACGCCTTCGAGGCTCTGATCAGCGCACACAGCCGCTGCATCTACCGCGTGCTGCTGGCGATGCTCGGGGATGCGGAAGAGGCCAAAGACGCGATGCAGGACTCATTCTTGAGCGCCTTCAAGCACCTGGCCGGATTTCAGGGGCGCTCGAAGTTTTCCACCTGGCTGGTGAGCATCGCGAGAAATGCGGCCATCGAGCGGCTGCGCAAGCGCAAGAATATTGAGAGTTTGGATGAAAGTGCTGTGGAGGGAGAAGAGGAGTTTCGCCCGCGGCAGGTGCGTGCGTGGTGCGACAATCCCGAGCAGAGCTTTTCCAAATCGGAGACCCGGCAGCTTGTCGAGGAAGAGATCATGAAGCTTCCCGCCAAGTACCGCGTAGTGGTGATGTTGAGGGACATCGAACAGCTATCCACCGACGACGTCGCGCGCGAACTGGGAATCAGCGTCCCAGCTCTGAAGGCGCGCCTCCTTCGCGGCCGGTTGATGCTGCGAGAATCGCTGGCGCCCCACTTCAGTGCATCTGCCGGAAGGGTGGCGGGATGATAACCTGCGAAGAATTCTTGACCGAGTTCGGCGATTACCTCGATAACCGCGCCGCTCCCGAAGTGCGCGAGCAGCTTGAGCTGCATCTGGCGCAGTGCCGCACCTGCCACGTGCTCTACGATTCCAGCCGCAAGACCATCAAGATCGTCACGGAGAGCAGTTCGTTCGATTTGCCGCAGGATGTTGCCGAGCCCATCGTCGGCCGCGTGATGGATAGGATTCGCCGCGAATCTGAAAAGCACGATTGAAATTGGCGCCGGGAATATTTGCTGAAATTCTGAGCGGATTACTTCAGGAATTCTTCCAGCCGCGAAATACCTGCAAAAGTTCTACCTGAGCCTGCGGCGTGAGGGCTGCTTCTGTCAATTTGCCCGCGGCTTTAATCGTCGTTCGCATCTGCTCGAGGTAGAGTTTGCACCAATCGCACTTGGCCATGTGCGCGTCGAAGCGCGCCTGATCGGCGTCCGAAAGCATTCCCTCGAAATAGTCGGTGACGAGTTCGACCAGTTCCTTGCAACTCAGTTCTGTTGGATCCTGTTGCATCGCTCTCGATCTCTTTGTCGTGCGCCGCTCGACGTCGCGCCGACACACCGCCCGTGATAGTTTAGTCCCGCAAACATTCAAAACGTTACACCAGTTTTGGACTGTAGCTCACCCACCAGCGATTTTCCGCGCAGGGCCGAATCGTGTAACGAAGGCCGGCGATTGCGGACTATAGGGCATGCGAGGAGAAACCGCAGTGATGGACGCGATGGATTCGCAAGTTCTGACCGGCGCAAATTGCAGCGCAACGATTGAAGGCGCGGTCATCGCAAGCATCAAGCTCGGCCTGATGTTCGCTTCGATTTACCTGACCGTCTGCTACGGCCTTCCCTCCGATGCATTGGAATTCATCAAGGAGAACATCTAAATGAACAAGCGCAACATTTTGATTTTGCTCGGTGTGGGTCTGGTCGTTGTTCTGTGGGCTGCATTCCGGCCCGAAAAGCTTTTCATCAATCAGAAGGTGAGCGAGGGTTTGCCGACGGCATCGGCTGCGGGACGAGAATCCGCGGGCAATGCTGCCGCGCCAACTGCCCTTCTCACGGGACAGTTTCACAGCGGCGTGCATGAGACATCCGGCACCGCAACCATCCTGCAATTACAGGACGGAAAGAAAATTCTGCGCCTGACCAACTTCAAGACTTCGAACGGGCCAGACGTGCACGTGTATCTCGTTGCCGCCAGCGACGTGACCGATAACGACACGGTCAAGAAAGTTGGCTTCCTGCAGCTCGGCTCGATCAAGGGCAACGAGGGCGATCAGAACTACGATCTGCCCGCGGATGCGGATCTGGCGAAGTATCGCGCCGCAACCATCTGGTGCGAGCGTTTCAGCGTGAACTTCGGAACGGCGCCGCTGGTGCAGCCATGAGAATCGAGGATCGCAGGCTCGATGCTTCGTGGGGATTGATCTACGAAGACACGTTGCTCGATGTGGCGGCGGCTATCGCCGCGCACAGATCCTCCGCAGGCGATTGAGAACGTGAACCAGCCGGCAGCGGCACAGGAAAAGCTCACGCCGGCGCAATCCGCACTCGCACTGCGATGGGCCGTGCGTTTGCCCGCGGGGATCAACTAATGCGAGACGCTGCTCAATCCGTTTTGTGCGCTGAAGAGAAGAGGCTCGAGGAATCGCGCGACCGCAAGAGCCACTGGAAGCGCTGGGGGCCGTATCTCAGCGAACGCCAGTGGGGCACGGTGCGCGAAGACTATAGCGAGCACGGCACGGCTTGGGATTATTTTCCGCATGACCAGGCGCGCTCGCGTGCGTATCGCTGGGGCGAAGACGGACTCGGCGGCATCTCGGACCGCCATCAGACCACCTGTTTCGCGCTCGCGCTTTGGAATGGCCACGACGCGATTTTGAAAGAGCGGCTTTTCGGACTTACCGGCAGCGAAGGAAATCACGGCGAGGACGTAAAGGAATATTACTTTTATCTGGATTCGACGCCAACACATTCCTATATGAAGTATCTCTACAAATATCCGCAGCGTGCGTTTCCGTATGGCGAGCTTGTCGAAAACAATCGCCGCAGCAAGAACGATCCGGAATTCGAACTGTGCGATACGGGCATTTTCGACGATAACCGCTACTTCGACGTGATCGTGGAATATGCGAAGGCTTCGCCGGAAGACATGCTCATTCGCATCACCGCGCACAATCGCGGTCCCGAAGCAGCCGAGCTGCAACTCCTGCCGACGATCTGGTTCCGCAATACCTGGTCCTGGGATCCTGCGGCAAAGCGTCCGATGCTTTCGGCGGAGCCCGGCCGATCCAGCGACGTAGCCATTCGCGTCGAAGAGCATTCGTACGGCACTCGCTGGCTGGTCTGTGAAGGATCGCCGCAGCTGCTCTTCACCGAGAACGAGTCGAACAATGAGCGGCTACTTTGGCGCGCCGAATCGCACGCCTTACGTGAAAGACGGAATCAACAATTTCATTGTGAACGCCGCGGCGAATGCCGTGAATCCGCACCAGACGGGAACGAAAGCTTCCGCGCGATACGTGATGCGCGTGGAAGCAGGCGGCTCGGCAACGGTAAATCTGCGCCTTACGGATGGCGCCGGCGCACTTCAAGCATCTTCGGCCGCGAATTCGAGCGCGCCGCCGCGCAAATCGCTCGGGGCTGCCGCTGCAACGCCGGTTCGCGCGACGCCATTATTCGGGCCGGCCTTCGAGCGCATGTTCGCGCAGCGCATCGCGGAAGCCGACGAGTTTTATGCCAAGCGCACTCCTAAGGGACTTTCGAAAGACGCACAAGCCGTACAGCGCCAGGCTTTCGCGGGAATGCTCTGGTCGAAGCAATTTTTCTACTACGACCTAAACGCATGGCTCGAAGGCGATCCCGCCGGCCCGCCTCCGCTGGCAAGCCGCCGCCACGGCCGCAACAAAGAATGGGGACATCTCTACAACGCCGACATCATTTCCATGCCCGACAAATGGGAATATCCGTGGTACGCCGCATGGGATTTGGCGTTTCATTGCATCCCTCTCGCGCAAGCTGATCCCGAATTCGCCAAAGAGCAGCTCACTCTGATGCTCCGCGAGTGGTACATGCATCCGAACGGGCAATTGCCGGCCTACGAGTGGGCTTTCGGCGACGTGAATCCGCCCGTGCATGCCTGGGCCTGCTTCCGCGTTTACAAAATCGAAAAGCGCATCACGGGCCGAGCCGACCGCGCTTTCCTCGAGCACGCCTTTCACAAATTGCTGCTGAATTTCACCTGGTGGGTGAATCGCAAGGATGCCGAAGGAATGAACGTCTTTCAGGGCGGATTTCTCGGCCTCGACAACATCGGCGTCTTCGATCGTTCTGCTCCGTTGCCCACTGGCGGGCACATCGAGCAATCCGACGGCACCAGCTGGATGGGAATGTATTGCCTGAATATGCTGGCCATCGCACTCGAACTTGCGCGAGAGAACCAAGCCTATGAAGGCGTAGCCAGCAAATTCCTCGAGCATTTCGTTTATATAGCGCACGCCATGAACGATCTCGGCGGCGAAGGCATTTCTCTCTGGGACGAGCGCGACGGTTTTTACTACGACGTGCTGCATCTTCCGAACGGCGAACATTTTCCTCTGCGCGTGCGCTCCATGGTCGGGCTGATTCCGCTGTTCGCCGTCGAGACTCTCGATTCCGACGTTCTCGACATGCTGCCGGGTTTCAAGCGGCGCATGCAGTGGTTCCTCGATAACAAGCCGGATTTGCGGCAGCACATCCGCACCGTGGAGGTTCCCGGCAAAGGCACGCGCCGCCTGCTCTCCATCGTGAATTGCGACCATCTTGGCAGCGTGCTGCGCTACATGCTCGACGAATCCGAATTTCTCTCGCCCTATGGAATCCGCGCTCTCTCCCGCGTGCACCGCGATGCGCCTTTCATGCTCGAGGCCAATGGCATGTCCCATCGCGTGGATTACGAACCGGCAGAATCATCCTCGGGCCTCTTCGGCGGGAATTCGAATTGGCGTGGGCCCATCTGGTTCCCGGTGAATTTCCTGCTTATCGAGTCGCTCCAGAAATTTCATCATTTTTTCGGAGACACCCTCCGCGCCGAATTTCCCACCGGCTCGGGCCAAAAGAAAAATCTCTGGGAAATATCGGCGGAACTTTCGCGACGGCTCTCGCGGATCTTCCTGCGTGATGGCGATGGGCGCCGTCCCGTATTCGGCGACGCAGAAAGATTGCAGACCGATCCCCACTGGCGCGATGCTATTCGCCGGCGAACCCGGCGTCCAACTCACTTGGATGGACGCAAAAGTCGGCGATTGGGTGGTGACGCCGCGCATCGGCAAGCCGGTAGAGATCAACGCGCTGTGGCTAAACGCACTTTGCACCATGACACAATTCGCGCGCGTGCTGAATCGGCCCACGGCCGGGTACGCATGCTTGGTCAAGCGCGCCCGCGCCGGCTTCGCGCGATTTTGGAATGAAGCCACGGAATGTTGCTTCGACGTAATCGACGGACCGAACGGAAACGATGCCTCAATTCGTCCGAATCAGATTTTTTGCGTCTCGCTGCCGGAAAGCGCTCTGACGGCGGAGCAGCAGATGCAAGTGGTGGATACATGCGCGCGGCATCTGCTCACTTCGCACGGCCTGCGCAGCCTCTCGCCCGCCGATCCGCAATATCGCGGCCATTATGGGGGCGACCCGGCAAAGCGTGACAGCGTCTATCACCAAGGAACCGTCTGGGCCTGGCTGCTAGGCCCGTTCGCGCTCGCTCATCTGCGCGTGCATCGTGATCCCGCGGCTGCCGCGAAATTCCTCGAGCCCATCGCAGCCCATCTGAGTGCCCATGGCCTCGGCACCATCAGCGAAATTTTCGATGGCGACGCTCCCTTTACTCCCCGCGGCTGCGTCGCACAGGCTTGGTCGGTGGCGGAAATATTGCGCGCGTGGACGGCCATTGCATCAGCGCGCCGCGAAATGCAGCCACAATGGGCCAAAGGCTGTAACGCCTAGCCCTCCCACTGGACTACCTAGCGAGGAGATTCGCATGAAAGCAATTGCCGTGATACCGGGCAAGGCCAATAGCATTCATCTGCGGGAAGTGCCCAAGCCGCAGCTCGACCAGATTCCGAACGGGCGCGGCGTGCTCGTGAAATTGACGCGCGTCGGCGTGGACGGCACCGACAAGGAAATCAACGCCGCCGAATACGGCGCTCCTCCGCCCGGCGATGAATTTCTGATCCTCGGGCACGAAAGTTTTGGCCGCGTGGAAGCTGTCGGCCCGCATGTCTGCGAATTTGCCCCCGGCGATTACGTCGTCGCGTCTGTCCGCCGCCCCGGAATGAGCGTCTACGACAAAATCGGCCTGCAGGACATGACCACTGACGACACCTACTTCGAGCGCGGCATCAATTTGCTGCATGGCTATCTCGCCGAATATTACGCCGACGCCGCAGACTATCTGGTGAAGGTGCCGAAGGGCAGTTGGAGTGCTGCTCGAGCCCAGCAGCGTCGCCGAAAAAGCCATCGGCCAGGCCTACGAAGTGCAGCGCCGCCTGAAAGTTTGGCGCCCAAGGCGGGCCGCAGTGCTCGGCACCGGAACGCTGGGTCTGCTCGCCTCGGCATTCTTGAGCTTGCGCGGAATTCAGGTCACCACTTTCGGACTCACGCCCGCGCCCTATCTAAATTCTCAGCTTCTCGAAGAAATCGGCGTGCGCTACGTCTCCACGAAATCCACAAGCCTGAAAGAAGCCTCTGCAAAATTCGGCCCATTCGATTTCATTCTCGAAGGCACAGGCTATTCCCCGCTCGTCTTCGAAGCCATGGAAGTGCTCGCCAAAGATGGCGTGCTAGCGATGGTCAGCATTACCGGCGCCGATCGAAAAATCGAAGTTCCCGCCGATCGCATCAATCAGGGCTTCGTTCTCGGCAATAAAGTCGCGCTCGGCAGCGTGAACGCCAGCCGCGAAGATTTCGAGCGCGCCGTCCTCGATCTCTCCGAAGTCGAGTTGGCCCATCCTGGATGGCTGGAGAAACTCCTCACGCATCCGGTGAAGGGCCTCGAGAATTACGCCGAGCTCCTCGACAAGCTCACCAATGCCAAAGGCGCCATCAAAGTTTTCTGCGAAGTCAACGGCGACTCGCACTGAGCCGCCGCTGCCCCCCTTGCGATTCATACCGTGAATGAAGCGTTCAAAAATCACTGGCCCGAGTACCTGATCGAAGCCGCGTGCCTCGGCATCTTCATGATTTCCGCCTGCACGTTCGCCGCTCTTCTCGGTCATCCCGATTCGCCCATTCAGATGAAATTGATGGGCGGCATCCCGCAACGCATGGTGATGGGCCTCGCGATGGCCCTCACGCTCATCGCCATCGTCTATTCGCCCTGGGGAAAGCGTTCCGGCGCGCACATGAATCCTTCGCTCACTTTCACTTTCTGGCGCCTCGGCAAAATCGAGCCGTGGGACGCGTTTTTCTACATCGCCTTTCAATTTCTCGGCGGAATCGCCGGCGTGCTGATCGCTCGCGCCGCGCTGGGCCGGTGGATCGCGCATCCGTCCGTGCAATTCGCCGCCACGCGCCCCGGTCCATTGGGCGTCGGCGTAGCGTTCGCAGCCGAAGTGGCGATTTCATTCATCCTCATGACGACCGTCCTGACCGTCACCAACATCGACGCGCTCAACCGCTTCACAGGCATATTCGCCGCCGTCCTGGTAGCCACCTACATCACGTTCGAGTCGCCGATCTCCGGCATGAGCATGAATCCCGCCCGCACCGTCGGCTCCGCATTCTCCGCACACGTCTGGACGGCCATCTGGATCTATTTCACCGCTCCGCTGCTCGGCATGCTGCTCGCCGCTGAGGCCTACGTCCGCATTCGCGGTGCTCGCGCCGTAATCTGTGCCAAATTTCATCATATGAACGACCAGCGCTGCATCTTCCGATGCGGCTACGCTGCCAGAAAATTGCACTCCACTCTGTAACGAACTCCCGCCAGCCTGGACTACTCAACGAGCGGCCAGGCAGGACCAAAATCCAAGATTCACCGAGCCGCCGAAATCAAAAACAACGAAGGAGATTTTTCGATGCAAAGCATTCGTGTGTCTCGATTCGCGCTGATGGCCCTGCTCTCGTTGACGATGGCTCTCGGCTTCACCGCGGCCACCGCCGCATGCGCAGGAAATGGGCCATGCCCGCACCTCGAAGCCGTTCACCGGCGTGAAAGCCAACACCGGCACCGTCACGCACACCAAGGTGGACGGCAAGAATGTCCTGACGCTTTCCGATGACTTCAAAGTGCCGGACGCTCCCGATCCGCACTGGCAGGTCGTGGATTCCAAAGGAAACGTTTACCTGCTCGACCGCGTGCAAGCCAAGAACGGCAAATACAACAAGAGCATCACGCTTCCGTCGTACATCCCCGACGTAGCCAAGGTGCAGATCTGGTGCGCGTTCGCAGAAGCGCTGCTTGGCGAGGCCCCCGTTCGATTCCCCGGTGATGTAAACGCTCGCGGCGATGTTGCTGGTTGATCGCCGCAAGATCAGCCGGCAATTGCCCGGCGATTCGCAAGAAAAACCTGAAAGGAAAAGGAAATGAAGCTGAAATTGAAAATTCTCGTAGCAGCGGCCGTGGCGGTCTTCGGGCTAGCATCTTCGGCCCAGGCGCAAGTGACACAACGAAAAAATCTGACCCTCGACGGGGCGCGCAAAGTAATTTCCGCCGCCGAAGATTACGCCAAAGCGAACAAAGCCCCCGGCGGCGTGATCGCCGTCGTGGATGCTGGCGGCAATTTAATGGCGCTCGAGCGCCTCGACGGCACTTTTTCCGCCGGTGCCAACATCTCCATCGGCAAAGCGCGCACCGCCGTTCTCTTCCAGAAGCCCACGAAGGTCTTCGAAGACATCATCAACAAAGGCCGCACGGCCATGGCTGCTCTTCCGGATTCCTTCTTCACTCCGCTGCAGGGAGGCATCCCCATTACTCTCGACGGCCAAATTATCGGCGGCGTGAGCGGTGCCATGAGCGCGGCGCAGGATGAAGAGCTGGCCATTGCCGGCGCCGAAGCCGCAAAAAAATTCGGCGATGATCCGGTCATGACCTCCGCTCTTCTCCCCGTCAGCTATTTCTCGAAGGAACAAACCGAAGAAGGCTTCGCCAAGGGCTCCGTGCTTTTCGATGGCGATAACGGCGGACGCAATTACATGGTGCACTCCAGCCGCCGCGAAAAGCCCGGCATAGTCGAAGTGCATACGAAAGATACCGACGTCCTCTACGTTCTCAAAGGCGGCGCCACCGTCGTCACCGGCGGAACGATGGTTGACGGCAAGAACATCGCCGCCGATGAAATTCGCGGCCGCGAAATCACCGGCGGCGAAACCCGCAAGCTCGTTCCCGGCGACGCCATGATTATTCCCAATGGCGTTCCGCACTGGTTCAAGGAAATTGACGGCACGTTTCTCGTACTTCGTTGTGAAGGTTCGCTGAGCCGTGAGACTCCACACGCAAACTCGACAGTCGCTTTTCGCGCTCGTTGCAATTCTTGCCGGCGCACTTCCGGCGAACGCGCAAAACTGGGCCGCTCAGCAGCCGCCCTACGGCCGCCCGGACGCCATCATCGATCTGCGCACAAACGAAGGTGTCGCGCTCGACCGGCTGGCCAATGGCGCTACAGCGACGTGAAGATCGCCGAAGTTGATTCACGCGGCGTCGGAGCCGATCTCAAGCCCTCCGGCGATCCGAACAAAACCTACGACTACTCCCCGCACGCCGGTGCCGCCGATTTCGATGACTCCAGTTGGCCGGTAATCGATCCCGCCACGCTCGATGCTCGCCGCGCCGGCGGCAAAGTCTGCTTCAATTGGTATCGCATCAACCGTCACCATTCCGGAAAAAGTCGCGTCCCTCTCGACGGCCGGCGCAACAGTCGCCTTCGAAATCGTGATCGACGACTACGCCGAAATTTGGGTGAATGGAAAATTGCCGGCGGTTCTCGGGCAATCAGGCGGCACCGTCGTGAAAGGCTTCAACGCGCCGAATCGCGTGATCCTCACGCACAACGCCAAGCCCGGCGAAAAATTTCAAATCGCCGTCTTCGGTTTCAACGGCCCAATCTCGCGCAGCCCCGGGAATTTCATCTGGGTCAAATCCGCAACTCTCGATTTTTACAAGCCCGGCCAGGGCACAGGCGCCGCAGAAGTCGAAACAAAAATCGATCGCAAAGATCCCGCGCTGGATGCCATCGTCGCGCCAGCCGCAAAAATTGAAAAGCTCGCAGGCGGCTTCCTTTTCACCGAAGGCCCGGTCTGGGTCCGCGATGGCGGCTATCTTCTCTTCAGCGATCCCAATAACAATCTCATCTATCGCTGGTCGCCCGATGATGGCGTCTCCGTCTATCGCACGCACAGCGGCTATACCGGCATGGACATCGGCGAATTCGGCCAGCCGGGCTCGAACGGGCTCACGCTCGATAAGCAGGGCCGCCTCACCATCAACGAGCACGGCAATCATCGCGTCACGCGCCTGGAAAAAAATGGTCAGATCACCATTCTGGCCGATCAATATCAGGGCAAGCGCCTCAATAGTCCGAACGATCTCGTCTATCGCTCCGATGGCGCGCTTTATTTCACCGATCCGCCGTTCGGCCTCCCGAATTTTTTCGACGACAAGCGCAAAGAGCTTCCCTTCAGCGGCGTCTTCTGCCTCATCAATGGCGAACTCAAACTAGTCACCACGGACTTGAGCGGCCCCAACGGCCTGGCCTTCTCCCCCGATGAAAAATATTTGTACGTGGACGACTGGGACGCAAAACGCAAAGTGGTCATGCGCTACGAAGTTCGTCCCGACGGCACGCTCTCCGGTGGAAAAGTTTTCCTCGACGCCACCAGCGAACCCGGCGAAGACGCCTGGGACGGAATGAAGCTGGATCAGCAAGGCAATATTTATCTCTCCGGTCCCGGCGGCCTGTGGATCGTTTCACCCGAAGGCAAACAACTCGGCCTCATCACCGGCCCCGAGTATCCGCACAACATCGCCTGGGGCGATGACGACGGCAAGACGCTTTATCTCTGTGCGAAATCCGGCCTCTATCGCATTCGCTTGAACATTCCAGGTATCCGCCCGTGAGCGGAACGAAAGGAAGCATCCATGGAAGCCGCTAATCAATTCGACGTAATCATCATCGGCACCGGCGCAGGCGGCGGCACCCTCGCCTTCAGGCTCGCGCCTTCCGGCAAGCGCATCCTGCTCCTCGAGCGCGGCGATTACGTCGCGCGCGAAAAAGACAATTGGGATAGCCGCGCCGTCAACGTCCAGGGCAAATATCAGACCAAAGAAAAGTGGCGCGACGATCGCGGCGAAGAACTCCATCCCCACACCAACTACAACGTCGGCGGCAACACAAAATTCTACGGCTCAGCGCTCTTTCGCCTGCGCCGCGAAGATTTCGGGGAGATTCACCACGCCGGTGGCGTTTCGCCCGCCTGGCCCATCTCCTACGATGATCTCGATCCGTACTACACGCAGGCCGAACATCATCTACCACGTTCACGGCAACTCGCGGTGAAGATCCCACCGATCCCGGCTCGCAATCTCCCTATCCCTATCCGGCCGTCAGTCACGAGCCGCGCATGCAGCAATTGAGCGACGATTTCGCCAAGCTCGGCCTGAAGCCCTTCCACGTGCCGCTGGGCATCATGCTCGACGAAACAAATCGCCGCACCAGCGCCTGCATTCGTTGCAACACCTGCGACGGCTATCCCTGCCTCATGAACGCCAAGTCCGACGCGCAAGTTTGCTGCATCGATCCCGCGCTCGCGCATCCGAATGTCACGCTGCTCACCAATGCCCACGTGCAGCGACTCGAAACCAGCGGCACTGGCCGCGAAGTCACCAACGTCGTCGTCAAGCGCAACGGCGCCACCGAAGAATTCTCCGGCGACATGGTCGTCGTCTCCTGCGGCGCCATCAATTCCGCCGCGCTCCTGCTTCGTTCCGCAAACGACAAGCATCCTCGCGGTCTCGCCAACAGTTCCGATGTCGTCGGCCGCCACTACATGGGTCACGTCAATTCCGTACTGATGGCCATGTCAAAGTGCCCGAATCCCACCGTTTTCCAGAAGACCCTGGCGGTAAATGATTTCTATCTCGGCTCAAAAGAATGGAATTTCCCGATGGGCCACATTTCTTTCGTCGGCAAACTTGACGGCGACACGCTTTCCGCCGGAGCTCCCGCGATCGCGCCGGGCTGGACGCTCGATCTCATGGCCAAGCACTCCCTCGATTTCTGGCTCACCTCCGAAGATCTGCCCGACCCTAATAACCGCGTCACTCTCGACCGCGACGGCAAAATCGTCCTCACCTACAAGCCCAACAACGAAGAAGGCCACAAGCGCCTCATCGCCAAGCTCGAAAGCTTGATGAAGCAGCAGACAAGTGCGACGATTCACGGCCACGAATGTCACGAAGGGCTTTTCTCCCGCAATCTTTTCGTCGGCCAGCGCATTCCGCTCGCCGGTGTCGCGCATCAGAACGGCACGATTCGCTTCGGCCACGACCCGAAAACTTCCGCGCTCGATGTAAACTGCAGAGCTCACGACGTTGACAATCTCTACGTCGTGGACGGCAGCTTCTTCGCCTCCAGCGGCGCCGTGAATCCTGCGCTCACCATCATGGCCAACGCCCTGCGCGTCGGTGATCGCATGCTCGAGCGTTTGAACTAGCACACGCTTGAACTACTAGACGTTCTAGCGAACAGATCCGCGAATTACGAGAAAGGACGCGATGCGATTCGACGCTATCGTAATCGGCTCCGGCCAGGGCGGAAATCCGCTCTCCCAGACGCTCGTGGACCACGGCTGGAAAGTCGCCATCATCGAAAAAGCGCAACTGGGCGGAACCTGCATCAATACCGGCTGCACGCCCACAAAAACAATGGTCGCCTCCGCGCAAGTCGCCCACTACGCCCGCAATGCCGCTCGCTGGGGCGTGCGCGCCGGCGAAGTCACCGTGGATCTCGCCGCAGTCGTCGCGCGAAAAAACGCCGTCGTCCAAAGTTTCCGCGGCGGTACGCAAAAGCGCATCGAAGCCCGCCCCAATCTTCATCTCTATCGCGGCCAGGCGCGATTCCTCGCCCCGCATAAAATTCAAGTCGGCAGCGAAATCCTCGAAAGCGAACGCATCTTTATCAACGCCGGCACGCGCCCCGATATGCCCCAGCTTCCCGGCATCGATTCCGTCGGCTACCTCACCAATGAAACGCTCATGCAAGTTACCGAAGTCCCCGAACACTTGCTCGTTCTCGGCGGCGGCTATATCGGCCTCGAGTTCGGCCAGATGTTTCGCCGCTTTGGCAGCCGCGTCACCGTAATTCACCGCGGCGATCAACTCCTGCAGCGCGAAGATGCGGATCTCGTAGCCGAACTCCGGAAGGCCCTCGAAGCGGAAGGAATCGAGTTTCGCGTGAATGCCAAGGCGACTAACGTGGAAAGAAAAGATGGACGCGTCGCTTTGACCTGCCAGTTTGCAGAAAAAACGGAAACGATCACCGGCTCGCATCTTCTTTCCGCCACTGGCCGCACGCCAAACACCGACACGCTGGACCTCGAAAAAGCGGGCGTCGCCATGGATTCCCACGGCTATATCAAAGTCAATCCGCGCCTCGAGACCAATGTCCCCGGCATCTGGGCCATTGGCGACATCAAAGGCGGCCCGGCCTTCACGCACATTTCTTACAACGACTATCAGGTGATTTACGGCAATCTGATCGAAGGAAAAAATCTCTCCATCGCCAATCGCTATCTTCCCTATTCGCTTTTCACCGATCCGCAATTCGCCCGCGTCGGCCTTACCGAAAAAGAAGCCCGCGTTTCCGGCAAACAATTAAAAATCGGCACAAACGCCATGGCCAATGTCGCGCGCGCCATCGAACGCGATGAGACTGCCGGCATGATGAAAATTGTCGTGGACGCGTCGAACGATCACATCCTCGGCGCGGGCATCGTGGGAATCGAAGCAGGCGAGCTGATTCAAATTCTCGGCGCGTTAATTTTAGCCGACGCGCCTTACACCGTGCTGAAAGGCGCCGTCTTCATCCATCCCACACTAGCCGAAGGCTTCTTCGCTCTGTTGAATGCGGTCAAGCCGGTGAACAGATGAAAAACGCAAGGAACGCAACGCCCGGCAGCCACTTCAAATTCCAGCGAATCACCTTCGCGTCAATACTGCTTCTGGCAGCGATCGCCTTTTGCGAAGTTGCGCCTCGCGTAGCGGCCCAATCGCCGCCCGCCGCACGCGCCGAAAGTGTCGGCACGATCGGCATCGTCGTCTCCGACATGGATCGCTCCGTAGATTTTTATTCTCAAGTCCTTACCTTCGAAAAAGTTTCCGACGTCGAAGTTTTCGGTGACGCCTACGAGCATCTCGAAGGCCTCTTCGGCGTAAGGATGCGCATCGTGCGCATGCACCTCGGCGAAGAACAAATCGAGCTAACCGAATTCCTCACCCCGCAGGGCCGCCCCATCCCGGTCGATTCGCGCAGCAACGATCGCTGGTTCCAGCACATCGCCATCATCACCAGCGACATGGATCGCGCCTATCAGATCCTCCGCGATCACAAAGTGAAGCACGCTTCCACCGCGCCGCAGACTTTGCCCGCCAACATCACAAATGCCGCCGGCATCCGCGCCTTCTATTTCCGCGATCCCGACAATCATTTTCTGGAAACTCTGCAATTCCCGCCGGACAAAGGCGACGCCAAATGGCATCGCGCCAGCGACCGCGTTTTCCTCGGCATCGATCACACCGCTATCGTTGTCAGCGACACAGAAGCAAGCCTGAAGTTTTACCGCGACACGCTAGGCATGCACATCGCCGGCGAAAGCGAAAATTTCGGCGCCGAGCAAGAGCACCTCAACAACGTCTTCGGCGCCCGTCTCCGCATCACCAGCCTGCACGCCAGCGCAGGCCCCGGCATCGAGCTACTCGAGTACGAAGCTCCGCGCGATGGGCGTCCCATGCCAACAGACTCGCGCACAGACGATCTGTGGTCCTGGCAAACTACGATATTGACGACTCACGCCGATACTCTGGCGAAAGCCGCGAGCGACGCAAAATATCAGCTGGCATCCTCTGGCCTCGTCGCGCTTCCCAACTCAGGCTTAGAATTCCGCCAAGGAGAACTCGTGCGCGATCCCGATGGCCACGTAATGCGAATCGCGGAGCGATAGCTGCACAGCCTGGATTTAGTGCCGACTCGACGAGCCTCAGCTTGGAGTTGTGGGCTCAAGTCCCAACGCTCAGCACGCCGTGGTTTTCCACTAGCGGGCAGAAGTGACGGCAACCTCGAAGGTAAAAGGCTGGGATTCGGCCCTGCGAATCAGGAACTAGAGAGCGATGAGAGGAAACCTTAAGTGTAAATAGGAAAGGGCGTTCAGAGGTTTAGCCTCAAAACGCCCATGGTTGCGGGGGTTGGATTTGAACCAACGACCTCCGGGTTATGAGCCCGACGAGCTACCAGGCTGCTCCACCCCGCGAAGCAATAATAGCGGAAGCGGCAGCCAGCGTCAAATTTGGAGCGGAAGCGCAATCGAGGCGTCCGCAGAAACTGCCCGCAAAAGAAGACAACTGCGCTTCCCTAACAAGCTTTTCGAAATCTGCCGATAGAAGGCGTAGCCCAAGTCTCGTTCCCTCGCCCTCTGCCCCTGCGGCGGCGATGGTGAAAGCTAAAGCCAAGTGACTCAAGAAAATGGAGACGTGAAAGACCGGAGGCGGTACCCCAGATACCGCGCTGCGCACCCGGTAACCATTCGCGACGACGATGGCAGGACGGCGCCGGCGATGACGCTGGAGATCAGCGAGGGTGGTATGTCCGTGATGACTCAAGCGAATCTGAGTAGGGGAAAACCGGTGGAGATCGAGCTGATGGCTGAATGCAAGGTCGCTGGAGTGATACGGCACCAGCAGGGGACGATTTACGGCTTGGAATTCCTGAATTTGAAAGAGGAGTGCGCTGCACGGATCAGAGAAATCTGCAAAAACCTGCCGCTTTTCAACGGCCGCGCATTAAACATCTAGGGAGTAACCCAGACACCCCGGTAATCACACGTGCCCGCCCATTGATCGCACGATCGAGCCAATTCGCTCACAACTAACCATACTGAATCAGACAGCGCTGCAGAGACAGTAGCTACAGGACGTTTCATAGACGAACGATGAATTTTCGTTTGGGTCCGCTTATGGAACATTCGCAAATCGCTAACGAGGGAGTGAAGTTTTGCCGATGAGAACCGAGGTGAGTCTGACGGAGCGCGTGATTCGTGTCGAAGGGGCGATGGACGTCAGCTGCGCGGCAGAGATGAAGGAACAATTGAGTGCGATGCTTTCCACGCCTGGCGATGTGCGATTGGACCTGAGCCAGGCTACGGACATCGACATCACAGCGATGCAGTTGCTGTGGGCGGCGGCGAGGGAGGCAGAAACAAATGGAATTTCATTCCACCTAGACGGGGATGTGCCCGAGAGCATCGCGTGGGCGGTTCGAGACGCAGGGTTTGAGAACTTTCCAGTAGCGGCAGCTCCAAAAGCGTAGAGACAGCCGGTTCAATGCCCCCTTCGGGCGCCCGATGATCGACAATTATAGACAAGCTTTTCAGGAAGAAGCGCGCGACATCATCGTCGAGCTGGAGACGTCGCTTCTTGAGTTGAACGAGAATCGCGGGGACGCCGAGCTCATTGGGCGAACATTCCGCGCACTGCACACGATCAAGGGTTCGGGTGCAATGTTCGGGTTCGAGAAGCTCGCGGCGTTCACGCACCACGTTGAAAATGCGTTTGACCTGGTTCGAAATGGAGCACTGGACGCCTCGCCGGATCTGATCAGTTTGACCTTAGGTGCCGTCGATCAAATCAAAGCCATGCTTGGCGAAGCCGCGGGAAGCGACACTGCAGACGCCAGTGCATCCGCTCAGATATTGGCGAAATTTCGCGAACTGACCGGGACGGTGGAAGCGTCGCCGGCGCGAAAAACAGCAGTGGCGATGAAGGAAGTTGCGGCAAAGACGGGAGCAGTTCGCGAGTGGAAGATTCGTTTTCAGCCGAATCAGGATTTGCTGCGCAACGGCGCGGACCCGCTGCTGCTGTTGAGAGAGTTGCGGGCGCTGGGAAATTTGGAGGTGAAGGCGGATGTGTCGGGAATTCCGGCGCTCGGGGAGATCGATCCGCAGCGTTGCTATGTCTCGTGGGAGATGAAATTAAGCACGGCCAGCGCGGCGGAGGAAATACGCGACGTTTTTATTTTTGTGGAGGACGCGTGCCGGCTGGAGATTGGGCTAATTGCCGCGGCGCTGGAGAGTATCGATGTGGAAACCGCGGCGGTGGCGGCGGCCGCGCCGATGGAGAAACGCTCGGGCGAAGGGCGGCGCGCTTCGGACAAGGACGCACAGGGATAATCGAGCATACGAGTGCCGGCAGCGAAGCTCGACCAACTTGTGAGCGTGGTGGGGCAGCTGGTGACGGTGCAGGCCCGGCTCGGAGACATCGCGGCGCGCAGCGACGATCAGGACATGCTCGCGGTGTCGGAAGAAATTGACGGCTTGATCGCGGAATTGCGCGAGAACTCGATGAGTATGCGCACGATGCCGCTGCGATCCACCTTCGAGCGATTCCGGCGGCTCGTGTATGACCTGGGACGGAGTTTGCACAAAGAAGTGGAGCTGACGTTTGAAGGCGGCGAAACGGAACTGGACAAAAGCGTCATCGATCAATTGAACGATCCCCTGATGCATCTGATTCGCAACAGCATGGACCATGGCATTGAGCCGCCAGAGGTTCGCCGGGCTGCGGGCAAGGCGGAAACGGCGACGATACGGCTTTCGGCACGTCCATCGGGAGCGCAAGTGCTGGTAAGTGTTTCCGACGACGGCAAAGGAATCGATCGCGAAGCGGTGCGGGAGCGCGCGATTCAGAAGGGGCTGGCGAAGACGGATGCGCGGTTGAGTGAGTCGGAAATTTTCGCGTTCATCCTGGAGGCGGGATTTTCGACGGCTCGGGACATCAGCGACATTTCGGGGCGCGGAGTGGGGATGGACGTGGTGCGGCGGAACGTGGAGGCGCTGCGCGGAAGCATCGAGATTGCGAGCAAGCCGGGCAAAGGAACGTCTGTGACGCTGCGATTGCCGCTTACGCTGGCGATTATCGACGGATTGCTGGTGCGCGTGGGTCGCGCGCGATTCGTGCTGCCGCTGGCGAATACGGTGGAGTGCGTGGAACTTACCAAGCAGGACATCGAGCAGGCTGGGGGCAATCATCTGGCGAACATCCGCGGCGACATCATTTCCTATATTCGACTGAGCGAATATCTGCACATCCATACCGAGCAACAGGATCGCGAACAATTGATGGTGGCGGAGACGGAACACGGGCGATTTGGATTCGTTGTGGACCAGGTGCTAGGCGACCATCAAACGGTCATCAAGAATCTCGGGCGGCTGTATCGCAATGTGCAGGTGGTTTCAGGGGCCACGATACTCGGCGACGGAACGGTGGCGCTGATTTTGGACTTGCACCGTCTGGCGCAGCATGCCATTCGCGCGAACACGTCCGGGAAGCGCAGCAAAGTGAGATCGACAGGACCGCTAGCGGCGGCCTGAAGCAGCAATCAGCAATCGAAGGGTTCGCAAATTTCGCAGTCCAGGAGAAAAACGCATGGCCAGCCCGACTGTAATTGACAGACCGCAATTGCATCGCACCGCGGGAGATGGACGCAAGAAAGGAAATTCGGGGGAGGCGCATCGCGACGATGATTCCCTGCTGATGGTGGCGCAGGAGATTGCGCGTTTGGTGGAAGCGTCAAAGGACGGGCGGCTGAGCGAACGAGCCCGCGCGGAAAAGTTTGCAGGACACGAGCAGGACATCATGAAGGGCGTAAACGAAATGCTGGACGCCATCCTGCTGCCGATTGGCGAAGGCAATCGGATCCTGGCGCAAATTTCCGGCGGCAAAATCGATGAATTGATCGCGCAGACTTACAAGGGCGATCACGAAAAGATGAAGCAGGCGGTGAACAATGTTGCGGCCGTGCTGCAAGGGCTGCAAAAGGAACTCGTGCGGCTGACGGACGCGTCGAAAGACGGGCAGTTGAGCGACCGCGGCAAGCCGGAGCAGTTTCAGGGAGCGTATGCCGAGATCGTGCGCGGCGTAAACGCGATGCTGGATGCGATTCTATTGCCGATCGGCGAAGGCAATCGCATTCTGGCGCAAATTTCCAACGGCAAAATCGACGAGCTGATCGCGCAGTCCTACAAGGGCGATCACGAGAAAATGAAGCAGGCGGTGAACAACGTTGGATTGGTGTTGCAAGGATTGCAGAAAGAACTCGTGCGGCTGACGGATGCGTCGAAAGACGGGCAGCTAAGCGATCGCGGCAAGCCGGAGCAGTTTCAGGGAGCGTACGCCGAGATCGTGCGCGGCGTGAACGCGATGCTGGATGCAATTCTGCTTCCCATCGGCGAAGGCAATCGCATTTTGGCGCAAATCTCGAACGGCAAAATTGACGAACTGATCGCGCAGACTTACAAGGGCGACCACGAAAAGATGAAGCAGGCGGTGAACAACGTTGGATTGGTGCTGCAAGGATTGCAGAAAGAACTCGTGCGGTTGACGGATGCGTCGAAAGAGGGACAACTGGGCGATCGCGGCAAGCCCGAACAGTTCCAGGGAGCGTATGCCGAGATCGTTCGTGGCGTGAACGCAATGCTGGATGCGATTCTATTGCCGATCGGTGAAGGTAATCGCATTCTCGCGCAAATCTCCAACGGCAAAATCGACGAGCTGATCGGGCAGACTTTCAAGGGTGACCACGAGAAAATGAAACAGGCGGTGAACAACGTCGGCCTGGTACTGCAGGGCTTGCAGAAAGAGCTGGCGCGGCTGAGCGAAGCCGCCAATGCGGGACGGCTAACAGAGCGCGGGCACGAGGAACAGTTCCATGGAGCGTACGCGGAGATCGTGCGAGGAGTAAACCGCGTGCTGGATGCGGTGATTGCGCCTCTGAACGTCGCGGCCAACTACGTGGATCGCATCAGCAAGGGAGACGTACCTTCGGCGATCACCGATACCTACCAGGGTGAATTCAATCTCATCAAGAACAATCTGAATACGCTTATCGGGGCGATGAACGACATTACCCACGCCGCGGAAGAAATCTCCCACGGAAATCTTACTGTCACGATTCAGGAGCGTTCAGCGCAAGACAAACTCATGCAAGCGATGACCGCTATGGTGAACGACCTGACGCGCACCGTAAGCGACATCCGTACCATCGCCGGAGAAGTGACTGCCGCGAGCCAATCGATCAGCTCGGCGTCCGTGGAACTTTCCGGCGGGGCTACTTCGCAGGCGGCGTCGGCGGAAGAAGCTTCGTCCTCGATGGAGGAGATGGTCTCCAACATCAAACAGAACGCCGACAACGCGCAACAGACCGACAAGATCGCGAATAAATCCGCGAAGGACGCACAGGAAAGCGGCCGGGCGGTGGTGGCAGCGGTCACGGCGATGAAAGAAATCGCCAGCAAGATTTCGATCATCGACGAAATCGCCCGGCAGACAAACCTGCTGGCCCTGAACGCCGCGATCGAAGCGGCGCGCGCGGGCGAGCACGGCAAAGGCTTCGCGGTGGTGGCCGCGGAAGTCCGCAAACTGGCAGAGCGAAGCCAGAAGGCAGCGGGAGAAATCAACCAGCTTTCCGGAACCACCGTGAAGGTGTCCGAGAAAGCCGGTGAGATGCTCGACAAGTTGGTGCCAGACATTCAGAAGACGGCGGAATTGGTGCAGGAAATCAGCGCTGCCAGCAAGGAGCAGGATACCGGCGCGGAGCAGATCAACAAGGCTCTGCAGCAGTTGGAAAGGGTGATCCAACAGAATGCATCGGCGTCGGAAGAAATGGCCTCGACAACCGAAGAACTGACGGGACAAGCAGACCAGCTCATGAGCGCGCTTTCCTTCTTCCGCACCGGGAACGACAGCGTCGCGCGTGTGGCGAGGCCAGCTCCCGCACATCTGGCGCGGCAGGCGGAGGCACAACCGCCGCAAAAACCGAACAAGCCGAACGGGCATGCTGCCGCGCCGGTGGCCGGAAAAACCCCAGCCAAGGCGGGAGTCACGCTCAAAATGAAAGACAAAAGCGACGCTCTCGACAAGGACTTCGAGCGCTTTTAACAAGTGGCGGCTGGGATCTTGGAAAGGGACGCGCCGGCCTGCAGCGGGCGAAAGGAAAAGTTCATGAGCGTAAGCGAAATCAGTGAAGCGCGGCAGTACCTCACATTCAAGCTGGGCAATGAAGTGTTCGGAATCGATGTCGCCAAGGTGCGCGAGG
Source organism: uncultured Acidobacteriota bacterium (assembly GCA_963838545.1). Lineage (GTDB taxonomy): Bacteria > Acidobacteriota > Terriglobia > Acidiferrales > UBA7541 > Palsa-147. The sequence continues at coordinate 17,599 of CAWIRL010000006.1, read as the reverse complement.
TGCTGGACTTCACCACCATCACGGAGATTCCCCGCACCCCGGATTTCATGAGCGGAGTCATCAACCTCCGAGGCAGCGTGGTGCCAGTGGTTGATTTGCGGCTGTGCTTTCAGATGTCGAAAACGGAGCGGACGAGGAACACCTGCATCGTGGTGGTGGAAGTGCTTCTGGAGGGCGAAGCCACAGTGATCGGCGCGTTGGCGGATTCGGTAGAAGAGGTAATCGACCTGGAACCGGATCAGATTCAACCGGCACCGAGAATCGGCACACAGATTCGCACCGACTTCATTAAGGGCATGGGCAAACGCGACGCGCAGTTCATCATGATTCTGGATATCGATCGGGTGTTTTCTGCCGAAGAACTTTCCTCCGTTCGCGCGACGGACGCGAGCGCCTCGATGGTGGAAGCGACGGTGTGAAGCAGGCAGGCGCGTTGCCGCACCGGTTACAGCCAGCAACGAAATCCCATGACGCGACACTCCGACAGCCTGAGCCCTCGAGACCTCAAGCGCCTATGCGTGCTGATCTACGAACAATGTGGGATCAACATCAACCAAGAAAAACAAGTGATGCTCGAGGGACGGCTCCGGCGGCGCATGGCCGAGCTCAAGCTGCATTCCTTCGGCGAATATTGCAAATATTTATTTTCCGGCAAGCATCACGATGTCGAGGAAATGGTTCAGCTGATCGATGCGGTGAGCACCAATAAGACCGACTTCTTCCGCGAGGGCGATCATTTCGAGTTTCTCTCCGGGAAAGCTCTGCCGGAGCTCGCGGGAAGCATGCGAACGTCGCGGGAACTGCTGGTATGGAGCGCGGGATGCTCGACGGGCGAAGAACCGTACACGCTGGCGATGGTGCTATGCGAATACGGCCGCACACACCCTGGCTTCCGATTTCGCGTGCTTGCTACGGATATATCCACAGCCGTGCTGGAGAAGGCCGAAGCGGCGATATTCACGAGTGAGGTAGTGAGCCCGGTGCCGCTCGATCTGAAGAAGAAATACTTCCTGCGCAGCCGCGATCGCACGTCCGGCAAGCTGCGCGTGGTGCCAGAACTTCGCGAAACAGTGCAATTCCGGCGACTGAATCTGATGGAGGAGTTCGGTATGCCGGAAATGGCCGACGCCATTTTCTGCCGCAACGTGATTATCTATTTCGATCGGCCAACACAAGAGAAGCTCTTCTTGAAGTTCTGCCGCCAGCTCGTGGATGGCGGCTACCTTTTTGTCGGGCACTCAGAGAGCCTGCATCGCATGGATGTGCCGTTGGTACCGGTGGCTCCCGCGGTCTATCAGAAAGTTCATGGCTGAACTCGAGCTAGAAGTGCCGCAAGTGTACTTGATGCCGGGAGAGTTTCACGTGGCGCACGGTCCAGCGATCCTGAAGACACTTCTGGGGTCTTGCGTGGGTGTAACGTTCTGGAGTCCGCGGCTGACCATCGGCGCTCTGTGCCACGGCATATTGCCGCGTTGCCCGAAGGGAGTGGAGGGAGCGGAGGGCTACCGGTATGTCGATTTCGCGATTTGCGATTTGGCGAGAAAGTTCGAGCTTTGCGGTGTGTTGAGCGGAGAGGTGCAAGTGAAAGTGTTCGGCGGCGCGGACGTGCTCCCCGTTGAGACCGCGGCGCTGCGGAAGGAAACAGTGGGACGGCAGAATTGGCAGACTGCGCTGGAAGTGCTGGAAAAGGAAAAGTTCATCGTGACGGCTTCGGACCTTGGGGGCACGACTGGCCGCACGATTCAATTCCATACAGGCACCGGCGAGGTGTTATTGCGCCGGCTTGCAAGATTGCCTCTCTTGCCCGTGCAGCAATAAACGTCGGCGTCCCGAAAACTTCGAGATGAGTAGACCGAAAATACGCGTGCTGATCGTGGATGACTCGGCGCTCGTTCGCCAGACATTGAGCGACGTGCTCTCTTCGGATCCGCAAATCGAGGTGATAGGGACGGCGGGAGACCCGTTCGTGGCTGCCGAGAGAATCAGCGAGCAAGTGCCGGACGTGATCACGCTGGACATCGAAATGCCGCGCATGGATGGTCTGACCTTTCTGCAGAAAATCATGGCGCAGCACCCCATCCCGGTTGTGATCTGCTCGAGCCTGGCCGAACAGGGCGCTCAAACGACTTTAAAGGCGCTGGAATACGGCGCGGTCGACATCATTACCAAGCCCAAGTTGGGTAGCAAACAATTCCTCGAAGATTCGCGCGTGGAGCTGTGCGACGCGGTGAAGGCAGCGGCGATGGCGCGGGTTAAAATTCAGACGACGCACGTCGTGGAACCCAAGCTCACAGCCGATTCGATGCTGCCGCGGGCCACCGGTGCGTTGATAGAGACCACAGAAATGGTAGTGGTCATCGGAGCTTCGACGGGAGGAACCGAGGCTCTCAAGGTTGTGCTCGAGGTGCTGCCTCCCGACGCTCCCGGCATGGTGATCGTGCAACATATGCCTGAGCTCTTCACACGAGCGTTTGCCAAGCGGCTGGATAGTTTGTGCCAAATCACGGTCAAGGAGGCGGAGTCGAACGACACAGTGATCCGCGGAAGAGCGCTCATCGCGCCTGGGAATCACCATTTGCTTTTGAAGCGCAGCGGGGCTCGCTATTACGTGGAAATCAAAGACGGTCCGCTGGTCAGCCGCCACCGCCCTTCCGTGGATGTGCTGTTCCGCTCGGCGGCGCGATATGCGGGGCAAAACACCGTCGGCGTGATCATGACGGGAATGGGAGACGACGGCGCGCTGGGAATGGTGGAAATGAAACAAGCGGGGGCGATGACCATCGCGCAGGACGAAAAAACGTGCGTGGTTTTCGGGATGCCGAACGAAGCAATCAAGCGCAACGCGGTGGATCGAGTGCTTCCTTTGCAGGCGATTGCTCGGGCAATCGTCACCTATGCAAGATGAAATGGCTATGGGACTGAAATTCGAAATGAAGGCTGAGTTTCTCGAAGCTCTTTCCGGCGCGCAGGCGGACTTGAGCCACCTCGCTATATCCAGCGACGCAGCCGTCGACTCGGTCTCGCACACGTTCAAAGCGCTTGCCGGCCATGCGGACACGCTGCTGAAACAAGCGGCAGCGATTGTCGGATGCGTCGAGCACGAAGATACCGCCACCGTTCTCGCACAGTTGCAATCGCTGTGTGCGGCGGTGAAGCAGTTTCTTGAGCGACGGCTGGAGGCGGCAAGCTCAATAGTGGAGACATTGCGAGTCGAGGAAAAGATGTTGATTGAATTGACGCGGCTCACGCACCGTCAGATGACCATTGCCCGGTGCTTCAAAGCGCTCAGCGTGCTTACAAATATCGAAGTAGCGCATCTAGGGGCAGTAGGCGAAGGCTTTCACTTGCTGGCAAACGAATTGTCCGCGTTTTCCCTTTCGGTCTCGACGCAGACCTTGGAGCTCGCAAGCCTCACGGAAAATCGCAAGCAAACCATCGCGCGAACGAAGCGCGATCTGGTTGCGAATTTGCCCCAATTACGCATCGAGATGACGGCGATGGAAGCTGAAATCGGGAAGCCGCTGCAAATCATTGACGCCGGTCTGAACCAGTTGGAGACCGTCCCGGAGCAATTTCGGGCCTGCGCAGAGGAAACGGCGCGGCAGATTTCCGGCGTAGTGGCCGCTATTCAAGCTCACGACATCACCCGCCAACAAATCGAACACGTGGGGCGGGCGCTGCAAACGATCGCTTCGAAAATCACGCTGGGGGAGAGCCAAAACGGCGATGGGCTCCCTTTGGCGCACGCGGGCCTGACGATTCAAATGTGGCAGCTACGGACGATAAAAGAAACCGTAATGAGCTGGACGTCGCAAATCAACCGCTGCATGAGTGAGATTCAGAAGCTCAGCACTTCGCAGATTGTGAGCATCGGTCCCATGGTTTTGAATCAAGAGCGGGAATTGTCGTCACAGCTGGCGAATATCGATTTGCTGCGGCAGCAAAGCCAGGATTTTGGCCGGCGGATTCAGGATACGCTCGGCGGCCTTTCCAGTTTGCTGGAGCTGGTCAACGAACATCTGGAGAGCTCGCAGAATATTCGCGACAGCTTGCACTTGCTGTCGATCAACTCAATGATCGAGGCGGACCGGCTGCGACAGCAGGGCGCAGTGGTATCTGCGATCGCGAACCTGATCAAGAATGTTTCGTCGGAATGGAACGTGATTACGGACGAGTCGGAAGCCGCACTAGCGGAAATACTCAAACTCGTGAACCACACGACTGAAGTGATGGACGTATTCTCCGACGCAAATTGCCAGAAACTTGCTGAGGGACAGAAACAAACTAAAGCTGCGCTGAACAACGTAAGAGATGCGGCCGCTTTCGTGGGCCGAACCGCGGAGCAAATGCAGTCCGTGACGCAATTGATGCAAAGCAATCTCTCCGGCGTGGGCGGATCGGGAAATCATATCGAGGGTTGTTTTGCGCATCTGGACACGGTGCGGTCCCGGCTGGAGGCGATGGCTCGCGCGCTCGAGGAAAAGGACCGCGGAATTCTCGCTCGTTACGATACGAGCGAGGCCGAGCGATTGTTCTCCGAGTTCTATACCACGGAGATGGAACGCGACGTGATGCGCGCCGCGATTCGTGGCGCGCCACCACCGGTGTTGCAGCAAACATTTGCCGGAAACGATGTCGAGTTGTTCTGAGTTCGGGGCAGGTTCGAGAAACTCTTGGCCGCAAAACCGGGTGGCACAGACGAGATGAAGAAAATTCTGGCCGTCGATGATTCCGCCAGCGTTCGCCAAATGGTGAACTTTACGTTGAAGACTGCCGGCTATGAGGTGGTCGATGCTGTGGACGGCAAAGACGGGCTGGACAAGGCCGGAAAACAGAAGTTCGACATGATCATCACCGATCTAAACATGCCCAATTTGGACGGCATAGAGATGATCGCGGCCATTCGCAAGCTGCCCGAATATTCGTTCATTCCGATCCTAATGCTTACCACCGAATCGCAAGCCGAAAAGAAAGATGCCGGACGCAAAGCCGGCGCGACTGGATGGATCGTGAAACCGTTCAACGCGGACCAACTGATCACGGTGCTGAAGAAGCTCGTCAAATAGATGAAATTGGAAAAGGAGTTGGAGCCGTTTCAAGGCAGCTTTTCCGAAGTCTGGATGGACATGACCAAGAGTGCAGAGAGGAATTCACGATGCGCACGCTTATTGTCGAGGATGATTTTACGAGCCGCTTGTTGCTGCAATCTTATCTTTCTCGATTCGGTGAATGTCACATCGCTATCAACGGAAAAGAGGCGGTTGAGGCCTACCGCGCGTCAACGACGAACGGCGCAGCGTACGACCTGATTTGTATGGACATCATGATGCCCGACATGGATGGCCAAGCTGCTCTGGCTGAAATCCGCGCGCTGGAAGAACGGAGGGGCGGACTTTCGACCAGCGGCGTGAAAATCATCATGGTCACAGCTCTTGATGACGTTAAGAACGTCGTAACGTCTTTCAAGCAACTGTGCGATGCCTACATTTTCAAACCCGTTGACACTGCACAACTACTCGCCCATCTAAAATCTTTCGAGCTTGTGCCCTGAACTGCGCGATGCGGCGGATTATCTGCCACTCATCTTATTTCGATTGAGCCGCGGCTAGCTCGACTTCGTGCAACAAGCCATCAAGGTCTGCACGAGAAAAATAGCGGCCTGCCAGGACGACGCCGTAAATGTTTTTTGTGTTGCTGATATTTTCAAGCGGGTTTGCGTCTAGCAGAACCAGGTCGGCGCGCTTGCCTTTTTCGATGGTGCCGCTGTCTGCAAGGCCCAAATACTCGGCGGCGTTGCGCGTGGCCGCTTGCAGCGTTTGCATATTGCTGAGGCCGGCTCGAGCGAGTAGCTCCAACTCCTGATGCAGGCTGAAGCCAGGATAGACGCGAACGCCCGCGGCGGTATCCGTGCCAGCGAGAATTGGCACGCCGGCTTCGTTTATTTCACCGACCATTTTCAGCTCCGCCTGGAAGAATTTTTCCCGATCGGATTTCGGATCGGTGTCCCAGTGCGCCGTGATGTCCTTGGTGAACATCGGCCAGGTGCGATCTTTCCAGGCGCGTGGCGCGTATTTCTCGAGTGGATCGGCCCCGGAGTTGGTGTCCTCGATTAGCCATTCGCCGCGCTCCCAATAGAGCGTGGGAACCTGCCAAGTGTGATTCTTGCGAAACAGCGCGATGAGGGATTTCGCTTTCGCGGGGTCATAGGTTGCGAGAAAGCGGCCGCGGCCAGGGCCTCTGGGCGCATTCATGAGCTCTGCTTCAACCGTGGAGCATCCTTCAAAGACTCCGGTGAGGTGCTCGATGCTTTTTTGCCCGGCATTTGTGGCTTCGATGGCGCGGACCTTGTCGGGCACATGGCCGGCGAAAACGATGCCCAATTTCTTGGCTTCCGCGGCGGCAGCGAAGTAGCCCTCGCGAGGTATCAATGACTGAATTTTGATGAAATCGGCGCCATCTTTTTTGAGATCGTCGACAATTTGCTTTGCGCTGGCTGCGTCCTTGACCGGCGCCGAACTCGGAAAATTCGGAACGGGGCCGTCCAGCATCGGACCGGAGACCACCATTCGCGGAGCGATCATTTCGCCAGCGGCGGACCGCGCACGCCATTTCTTCAGCGGCTCGAGGTCTCCGCCCATGTCGCGCACGCCGGTGATTCCGTTGGCTACGAACAACAGCGGGGTAATTTTTTCATCTTCCGGTACCCAATCGCCGAAGATTTCGTGGACGTGCATGTCCCAGAGTCCGGGAATCAGATACTTTCCTGGGGCGGAGATGACTTGGGCGTTTTTCGAAATCTTCGTGGCGGAGCTCTTTTCGATGCTGACGATGCGGTCCCCTGCCACGGTGACGGTCATGTCCGGTTGCGCGGGAGCTCCCGTGGCATCAATCAAGTTCACGTGCGTGAACGCGATAATGTGCTCTGGAGCTGCGCCAGCAGTCACGAACGCCGCGATGGCTGCGGCGGCCAGCAAGACATGGGGAGCTACATTTTTCATGGCTGCCTCTTTGAATTGCAGAGGCTTAAGAATGCACTGCGAATCAAGATTTAGAAAGGGGCGGGGGGATCAGGCCGCGTCGGGTGAGGACTCCTGATCGGAGCCGGTATGCCGAAGAAAACGTTTATCGCAGGAATCGCAACGGTACGGGCGAATATGAAAAAGGGGCAGGAGATGCCGCTCGAAGAGCGAACGCCTATGGGACTTCGAGATTTTGCGGCTGCCGCAACTGGGGCAAGAGCGGAGCTGATGCACTTTAAAGAGTGACAGAAACGTCTCCGACGGACCGATGTCTCGGACCAGATGCGAGCCAGTCGGAAGAGAGTGGGCTATCGTTGAGGAGTGGAGTTGGAGTCCGACGTACTTTGTGTAAACGCTAACCGTCGCGCCTTATGCGGTCATGCGCATGGCACGTTGCGCCTGGTCCCGGTTCGCATGGATTAGAGTCAATTCCACGTCGGTCGGTTGCACGGGGCAGCGGATAACCTCAAACGCGCCCAGGCGCATAGCTTCGAGATATTCATCCCACTCGCCGGTCTGCAGCATCACCACGAAGCGGGAGAGCTTGCGCTGGGTTTCTGAGGATAGAAGCAGATCGCGATACGTACCTCCGGGAATGCGCTCGTCGCAGAACACCAGCGCAAGGGGCTGCCGGGAAAGCACTTCCTGGGCTTGGCGGACGCTGCAGGCGACGTAAACGTTGATCGTCAAGCCGTCCAAAATGCGCACCAGGGTCTTTACGTGTTCCATCCGCTCGGATACAACCAGTGCATCTAAACGCCGCAGCGTGCTTTCTCGCTGGGACTCCAATCGCCAGGATGCTGTTGCTGTGCTCATCGTGTTGCGTCCTCTCCTCTTCTCGAAGGGGCCAATTGCCCGCCGTCGGAAACCTTCGTGAGGCCGTACCGTATAGAGCCATCGCGAAATTGGGTCAATACGGGGTTTTACGTAGGGAAATGTCGCCAATTTGGAAAACTACGGGGCTCCTTTGACTTTCAGAAGCGGGTTATGAGATTTCGGATTACGCAGGATGAGGAGGCGCGTGGTTTAACTGATTGAGACACGCGTCGGTACTATATCTTGACCTGCGAGGCAACCGTGACATACTTCGCGCAGAAATGGGGTCGTACAGCTTTAGGGGCAAATCGTTTCGGAGTATTTAGATCGTGCTGAGATTAACTGGCGACGGTGCGCGCCCGCGCGGGGCTGCGCGAGAGTCAGGCGATCATTGAACGGTTGAACATCACTCAGTCCAGCAGTAATATCCGGGCCATACAGCCAGTCCGCCGAGGCGTGGAGCATGCCGCAGGTGGCGTTTGCAATCATTGAAGTAATTCGGCCGCGTGAGGGCCGCGTTGCAGACTTGCGCGTACGCGCAAGAGCGGCGCGGGCATTCAGATCTCCAGGAGGAAAATTTATGAAGAAGTTGATTTCATTGTTGTTCGTATTTCGTACTCCTGCTTGTGGGGACTCGCGTGGCTCGCGCGCAAGGCGTTGGCGCGTCGGGAAATATCACGGGAACGGTGACCGATCCATCCGGCGGAGTCGTGCCGACGGGCGACCGTGACTGCCGAGGAAGCATCGCGCGGATTGAAATTCACGACGGCGAGCGAAACCAATGGCGTCTATCGGGTGGCAGGCATTCCGCCTGCGACTTACACGCTGACCGTGCGCATTGCCGGCTTTCAGACCGAAGTGCTGAAAGGCGTGATGGTGAACGTCGGCGAAACGACGATCGCGGATATCCATCTCACCGTCGCATCCTCGGCCACACAGGTCGAAGTTAACGCGGAACCGCCGGTGGTAGAAACCGAGCGCGGCAGCCAAGCGAATACGCTGAAGCAGCAGTACATCGAAGATCTGCCCATCGACCGCCGCGACTATCTAACCTTCACGCTGCTCATGCCCGGCGTCTCGGACTCGACGCGACTGGCCGACGACCAGGACTTTCGCGTGAAGCAAACGCCGCAGAGCGGGCTTTCTTTCTACGGCAGCAACGGACGAGGCAATAGCATCACCGTGGATGGCGGTGAATCGCAGGATGATGCCGGCGGCGTGCGTCCGACGGTGGGCCAGGACGACGTGCAGGAATTCCAAGTGAACCGCAGCAATTACACGGCAGAACTCGGAGGAGCGAGCGGGGCGTCGATCAACATCGTAACGAAATCCGGGACGAACGACGTGCACGGCAGTCTGTTCAGCTTTTTCCGGAACGACGCACTGGACGCGCGCGATCCTTTCGCGTTCAGCCAGGCGCTGGCGCCGGGCGCGGTGTTCGATCCTACTGCACCGGATATAAGCGGCCAGCCTATCAAGAATTCGTTGCAGCGCTATCAATTCGGTGGAAATGTGGGTGGCCCGATCCAGAAGGACAAGACATTTCTCTTCGGTTCATTCGAAGGACTTCTGCAGGACGCTCAGAACGCGGTTCCCTTGCTAACGGACACAAGCATTTTTCGCCCGATCGCCAGCCAGCAAGCCGCACTCACGGCCTTGGCAGGCAATTCAGCCCGGTTCCATGCCTTAGTGGACCCGTCGGCGGTTCTGTGGCTACATTGTTTGGTGGCTGTCGAGTCTTCCCGGACTCACGTTTGCGCGGCCATCCTGACCGGAGCCTTGACCGGAATCCCCGGCGCCGATCCGTCCGCTGCCGCTGTCAACTCTTACCTCGTAAATCAGTTTGAAAGCAACGGCGGGCTGTTTTCCTTACAATACCCGCGAATATCTGGCCTCGGTGCGATTTGACCATCGCTTTAGCGAAACAGACCAACTCTCTCTGACGTACCGATACGCGCATGACTTGGAGGAAAACCCGGACGTTCAATCACTGACGGGATTCTCGGCGGGGAGTTCGATTCACAATTACGACAATAACCTTCAAGTCGCGTGGTTCCACCAGTTCAGTCCCAGCACTCTCAATGAATTCAGGGCGCAATATGACTACGACAGCTTTAATGTGATTCCAAATGAGCCCGCCCAAGATCGGACTCCAAATCTCCGGCTTCGCGAATAATCTCGGAACGAACATCTTTTTGCCCAATTTGACGATCCTGCGGCGCCCCGAGATCGCGGACAATTTCACGCTGATCCGCGGCAAACACACGATGAAGTTCGGGGCGTCCGAGCTTCTGCGCGGGAACCACACGGAGTCGCACACGTTTCTTCCGGGGCGGTTCGTGTTTGGGACGTTGCCCGGCGAATACTGCTGACTCCGCAGCTACCAAGTTTGTCATCGCTGGAGTCCGCATCCTTCGGCCTGCCGCAGGTCTATCAGCAGGGATTTGGGGATGCTGATTATCCAGCGTATACGCGCCCGCTGACGGGGCTCTACTGGCAGGACTCCTGGGCGATTGCGTCTAACTTCACGCTGAATTTTGGCGTGCGCTATGAGATTGACTCGCAATTCGAACCGCTGAACACGTATTACCGCGATTTCGGCCCACGCGTGTCGTTCGCTTGGGACCCGTTCAAAGACCACAAGACGGTGATTCGCGGCGGCTACGGGATTTTCTATGGGCCCGTGGACGCGCAGATAAATCAAGTGGACTTGAGCCTCGGGGTTCTGAACAAGAATCACAGCACAGTCGAGAACCAGCACAATGCGAACCAAGTTCCTGACCAGATCAATAACGTTGTGGGCACGTGCGGGATTTCCTTCGCGGGGACTCCGATCTTTCCGGGGAGTGGAAGCAGCCCGTGTACGCGCTTCATCTCAATTTACGTTGATCCGCATCAGCCCGTCCGGCCTGCCGATTGCCACGGCGGACCAGGTGTTTGGCACTCTTTTCGCAGGGGGGCTGATTCAATGTACGACGCCTACTGCGGGGAACTCCGCTTGCATTACTCCGCAGTCTCTGGGCCCAATGTCCGCGGGCGGCCTTTTTCCCGACCCGTTGGGATCTGGAATCTTCCCAGCGAACAGCGGCCCGGTATCACCACTGACGGTGCTATTCAGCAATCCGCCGAACTACAAGCCTCCTTACTCGCAACAGATTTCTCTTGGCATCGAACGGGAGATCGCGCCTGGTTTCTCAGTCTCCATCAGCGGAATCTACTCGCATACGCTGCGGTTGCCGGTTGCGATCGACACGAACCTACTGCCCTCTACACCAACGAGCACCATTGCTCTCGCCAACGGAAAGACTGTGACCTACAAAAACTGGAATACGAGCGCCACAGCCGATCCGTACGCAGGATTCGAATCGGCGGGTGCCGGTGCGGGCGGAGTCTATCCGTGTGCTATCACACTAAATGGCTTCGGGCAGCCGATCTCGCCCTGCTTCGTTAATCCCTTGATTGTCCAAAATAACCAGTACACGTCGGCGGCATCTGCGCTGTATGAGGGCGGGATCATCGAAGTGAAGAAGCGATTCGGCAACCACTTCACGCTTTTCGGAAATTACACTTACAGCAAAGCGTACGACACGTCGACCGACTTCAACACGGACTACGGCCCGCAGGATCCTACGGACTTGGGCGCGGACCGCGGGCTCTCGGAATTCGACGAGCGCCACAAATTCGTAGTCGCCGGAGTGTTCGATAGCCCGTTCAAGGAATCGATCCTTTCGGGCTTCTCGATCGCGCCGATCTTCTCGTATCACAGCGGACATCCGTTCAATTTGCTCGCAGGTGGCGAAGTGAACGGCAACAATCACACCACGAATGAGCGGCCCGTCGGCGCACCGCGCGACAGCGGTCTTGGGCCCAACATGTATGATTTCGACATGCGTCTGACCTGGGAACACAAGATCGCGGAGCGGCTCAAGATGCAGATCACTGCGGAAGCGTTCAACCTCTTCGATCGCACCAATTATGCCAGCGTGAACAACGAGGTTGGGCCTTTCTTTCCGTTGACCCCGGGATTCACTGGCTTCAACGTCAAAGGGATAAAGCCCGGAACGCTTCTGCCGGACGGTACAACCGCCGGGCCCAGCACGCCGCTAGGCTTTACTTCGGCGTTGCCCATGCGGCAATTCCAGCTTGGCGTTCGGTTCACGTTCTAACTAGCTTGGCTCGCGGAGGCAGGCGCGCTCGAATTGAGCGCGCCGCCTCTTCTGAGGCTGCTCGGTTGGCGCGCAATCCCACTCTGAACTCTCATCTGGATAACCAATCTATGCCGATCTGTTGGCTTGCAATTCCCTGCCGAAATTTCTAACATGCCCCGCGTAATCATTCAGAGGTCGCCTGAACTCATGAATGTCAAACAACTGTTTGACCTAACCGGACGTGTGGCTATCGTCACGGGTGGCGCCGCGGGACTTGGCTTGCAGATGGCTGAGGCGCTGGCCGAAATGGGGGCCAACGTCGTTCTCTGTGCGCGAAAAAAGGATCGCTGCGAACAGGCGGCGAAGGAGCTGGCAAAGCTCGGCGTGAAGACGCTGGCACTTGAATGCGATGTACGGAATCCGGCCAGCATTCGCGAAGTGGTGGACCGCAGCGCTGCGGAATTCGGGCAAATCGATATTTTGATCAACAACGCGGGCGTCTCCTGGGGCGCGCCGGTGGAGGACATGCCGCTCGAAGCCTGGAACAAGGTGATCGAGACCAATCTCACCGGAACGTTCCTCTTCTCGCAGGCTGCGGGAAAAATAATGCTTCGCCAGCGGCGCGGAAAAATCATCAACGTCGCCTCGGTGGCCGGATTCCGCGGCGCGCCTCCCGAGCTTCCGGCCATTGGTTATCACGCGAGCAAAGGCGGAGTGATCGCGTTTACGAAGGACTTGGCTTGCAAGTGGGCCGGGCATAATATCAACGTGAATGCGATCGCCCCAGGCTGGTTCCCCACGCACATGTCGGAAGTAGTGATCGAACGCAACAAGGAAGCCTTTCTGAAACGCATCCCGCTCGGACGTTTCGGTTCCGAGAATGATTTGAAGGGAGCGGCAGTTTTTCTCGCTTCCGACGCTTCAGATTTTATTACCGGGCATGTGTTGGTAGTTGACGGAGGCCAAACCGCCTAACCAGGCAGGCGCCGCTTCATGAATATCCCTCTCACTCCCGTAAGATTTCTGCGATACGCGCAGCAACAGTTTTCCGGCACGACGGCGATCGTCTGCAAAGGCGAGCGGTTCACCTACGGGCAGTTTGCCGGCCGGGCAGCGCGGCTTGCGGGTGCGTTGCGCAAAGCGGGAGTGAAAACCGGCGACCGCGTCGCCTTCATGAGCCTCAATTGTCACCGGCTTCTTGAAGCGTATTACGGCGTGCTGGAGGCAGGCGCAGTATTGCTGCCGCTCAATATCCGCTTGTCGGCGCAAGAGCAATCTTTCATCCTGAATGACGCCAGCGCCGCGATTCTGTTCGCCGAAACCGAATTCCTTCCAATCGTCGATTCTTTCCGTGCGAGCGTTCCCTCGCTGAAATCGATCGTGCTGCTCGATGGCGGCCCGGCGAAAGACTGGCTCGCGCCGCAGAATTACGATGCGATGCTTACGGCCGCCGAACCGTATCAGCCGGACATCATGACGTTCGATGAAAACGCGCTCGCCGAGCTTTTCTACACCAGCGGAACGAGCGCGAATCCAAAGGGCGTGATGCTTTCGCACCGAAATATTTACCTGCACGCGCTATATACTTGCCTTAGTTTCAACCCATCGATTAGCATGGTCCATTTGCACACCATTCCCCTCTTCCATGCGAATGGCTGGGGCGCGGCGCATTTCGTGACTCAGTTGGGCGGAAGGCACGTCATGATGCAGAAGTTCGACGCCGCCGAAGTCTTGCGCTTGATCGAGGTCGAGCGCGTCACGGCACTGGGAGTCGTGCCGATTATGGCGCTGGCTTTGATCCATTCGCCGGCGCGCGAGAAGCACGACTTGAGCAGCCTTGACCGCATCAGCATCGGCGGCGCGGCCTCTTCGCCGACGCTGGTGCGCGAACTGGAACAAAAGCTCGGCTGCCTTTGCTTTTCCGGGTACGGGCTCACCGAAACTTCGCCAACGCTTTCCACTTCCGTCTGCAAGCCGGGCTCCGAGTGGCAGGGCGAGCAGAAATTTATCGGCCAGGCGATGACGGGCTATGCGATTCCGGGTGTCGAAATGCGAGTGGTTGATGCCAATGAACAGGATGTTCCTCGCGACGGCAAGACTATGGGCGAAATTATTACGCGCAGCGATGGCGTGATGACCGGTTACTGGAACCAGCCGGAGGCCACGGCGGACGTGATGCGCGGCGGATGGTTTCATACCGGAGACATGGCTACGATCGATGAGAACGGCTATCTTCTCGTGGTCGATCGCAAAAAGGACATCATCGTCAGCGGCGGCGAAAATGTTTCTTCGCTTGAGGTCGAGAAGGCGCTGGCGGCGCATCCGGCGATTTACGAAGTTGCCGTGATTCCTGTCCCCGACGCGAAGTGGGGCGAATTGCCGAAGGCGCTCGTCGTTCTGAAGCCGGGCGCTAAAGCAACCGAGGCGGAGATTCTGGAATTTTGCCGGTCGCAGATCGCGCACTACAAGGCGCCGCGGTCCGTGGAATTCTTTGAAGCTTTGCCAAAAACCGGCACAGGAAAAGTTTTGAAAAAGGAATTGCGCAAGAAATATTGGGCCGGACAGAATACGATCCGGCCGGAATCTGTAGGCCACGACTAGCGGTGCAGGAGTTGCTCACATGGACCTCAATCTCTCACCTGACGAGCTGAAGTTTCGCGACGAGCTGCGGGCGTGGCTCGAGGCCAATGTTCCCCGGGAATGGGACGAGACGCGTGAGGAATCGCTTGATCGCCGCTTCGAGTTTCTCCGCAAATGGCAGCGGCAACTTTTCGATGGCGGATGGGCCGGAATTTCCTGGGCGAAGGAATATGGCGGGCGCGGCGCGAGCTTGATGCAGCAGGTAATTTTCTGGCAAGAAATGGCACGCGCCGGGGCGCCGCCGATGGCAAATGTCCTCGGCCTCGGCCTGATTGGGCCGACGATCATCGCTTTCGGTAGTCGAAGATCAGAAGAAACGCTATCTGCGGAATATTCTGAACGCGGAGGAGATCTGGTGCCAGGGATTCTCAGAGCCGAACGCCGGATCCGATCTGGCGGGCCTGCAAACCGACGCGCGCCTCGACGGCGACCACTATGTTGTGAACGGACAAAAAGTCTGGACAAGCTACGGCTGGCTTGCAGATTGGTGCGAGGTGGTGGTGCGCACCGATCCGGCCGCGCCGAAGCACAAGGGCCTGACCGTCATGCTCGTGGATATGAAATCGCCCGGCGTGGATGTTCGCCCGCTGCGGCAGATGACCGGCGAGACCGAATTCAATGAAGTGTTCTTTCGCGATGTGCGCATCCCGGTCGCGAATGTTGTAGGCAAGGTGAATCAGGGCTGGGATGTGGCCATGGGCACGCTGATGCACGAGCGCGGCACATTCGGCGCGGGCCTGCAGATCATTTACAAACGCAACATGGACCGGCTCACCGAGCTGGCGCACTCGACTCAGCGCAACGGCGCTCCGGCGGCAAAAGACCCGATCATCCGCCAGAAGCTGGCGCAGTGCTACGCGCGAAATCGAAGTCATGCGCCTGAATCAAATGCGGGCATTCAGCAGAATCAGCGCGACGGGAGTGCCTGGGCCGGAAGGCTCGATTCAGAAGATTTTCTGGAGCGAACTAAATCAGACGCTTCCAGCAAGTGGCCCAGGAACTTCTGGGCCCGTACGGGCAACTTACCGGGCGACGCCGAAGAGGCGATCGATCACGGCATGTGGTCCTACGGCTATCTCCGCGCGCGTGGCAACACGATCGAAGCCGGCACCTCCGAAATTCAGCGGAACATCATTGGCCATTTCGTGCTTGGCCTGCCGCGAAGCTACTGAGGAACGACGATGCAATTTGGACTGACCGAGAGCCAGGAAATCCTGCGCGATTCCGCGCGGAAGTTCTTCGCCGGCGAGTGCCCGATGGCAGAAGTTCGCCGCCTGATCGAGACCGATACCGCCTACGATGCCAAGCTCTGGTCCAAGACTGGCGGAGCAAGGCTACACCGGAATCATTTTCCCGGAAGAATACGGCGGCGTGGGCTTGGGAATCGTCGAGTTGATTCTGCTGATTGGAAGAAGCCGGTCGCGCGCTATCTGCCGGGACCGTTTCTTCACCACGGTCGTCCAAGCCGGCTCGTTGATCGATGCGGCAGGCAGTCCCGAGCAAAAGAAGAAGTATCTCGGCCCGATCTGCCGCGGCGAATCGCGCGCGACGGTAGCGTTTCTCGAAGCCGGCGCGAGCTGGGATCCCGCAGACATTCAGCTCGAGGCCGCGCGACGGCAAACTGACCGGCGAGAAACTCTTCGTGCCCGATGCAGGCGTGGCGGATATCGATCTCGTCGTCGCGCGCAACGGAGTCTTCGTCGTCGATTCCAAGCGCTCCGGAGTGACGATCAAACCGATGCCGGGCATGGATCTGACGCGGCGGCAATATTCCGTGAAATTCAAGAACACGCCGGGCGAGAAGCTCGGCCAATCCCGCTGGGCTACCGCGCGCCCGCAGCATCGCGACGACCGCGCTGGTGGCCGAAATGGTCGGCGGCATGCAGCGCACGCTCGATCTCACCGTTGAATACGCCAAGACGCGCAAACAATTCGGCAAGCCGATCGGCACCTTCCAAGCCGTGCAGCATCAATGCGCCGACATGTATCTTGAGACCGAAAGTTCGCGCTCGGCCGTCTACTATGCCGCCTGGGCGCTCGAGCAGAACGCGCCCGACGCGGCGACCGCCGTTTCGATCGCGAAGATGTACGCCAGCGATGCGTGCCGCACCGTCGGCAATCGCGGCATTCAGATTCACGGCGGCATGGGCTTCACCTGGGAGAACGATCTGCATCTCTATTACCGGCGCGCGAAAGCATGCGAAACGATGTTCGGCGACGCCACGTTTCATCGCGAACGGATCGCGAGGCTCGTGATCGACACTGCGACGGTCGCCGCAAAGACAGCGTAAAGAACTCTTCGAAATCGGCAGGCGCTTTCAAACACCATGAGCGATCTCGTCCAACTGACCACCGACAATGGCATCGCCATCATCACCATCAATAATCCGCCCGTGAATGCGCTGAGCCCCGGCGTGCCCGAAGGAATCGCCGAAGCCATCGAGAAAATCAATGCCGGACGCGAGCATCCAGGCCGCGGTGCTGATCGGTGGCGGGCGGACGTTCATCGCCGGCGCCGACATCAAGGAATTCGGCAAGATTACTTCAGGCAAAAACGGCCGGCACTCTCGATCTGCCCACCGTGCTTGCTGCGAATCGAAGACTGCCGCAAGCCGGTAGTCATGGCGATTCACGGCACGGCCTTCGGCGGCGGCCTTGAAGTCGCGATGGCCGGGCACTATCGCGTCGCCTCGCCGGGCGCGCAAGTCGGCCAGCCGGAAGTGAAGCTCGGAATCATCCCCGGTGCGGCGGGCACGCAGCGGCTGCCGCGGCTCGCAGGCATCGAGAAGGCCGTGGAGATGTGCGCCGGCGGAAATCCGATCAAGACTGAAGAGGCCGCAAAGCTGGGAATCGTTGATCGGCTGATCGAAGGCGATCTTCTGAAAGGCGCCGTGGCATTCGCCCGCGAAATCGCCGGCGCGCCGGCGCCAAAGACGCGCGAGCGAAACGAAAAGCTAGGCACGCGGAACAAAACGC
>CAWIRL010000005.1:0-8543 GCA_963838545.1 uncultured Acidobacteriota bacterium | reverse complement strand
CTCGCGAGTAATGCCTCACCAAGAGATTTCCGCGCTGCTTTTCGCGGCGTTGGGTGACGAAACTCGCCTGCGCCTCGTCGCGCGTTTGTGCCACGAGGGCCCGCAGTCGATCACGCTTCTGACCACCGGATCGCGCATCACCCGGCAGGGAATCACCAAGCACTTGCGCGTGCTCGAACGCGCCGGCCTGGTACGCCGGCAGCGGCGCGGTCGCGAGAGCCTTTGGCGGTTAGAGCGGCAGCACTTAGACGACGCGCGACATTACCTGGGTCTGATTTCGAAGCAATGGGACGACGCCCTGGCGCGGCTGAAGCAGTTTGTCGAGAAATGACGCAGCGAGCGCGCGCCTAGCGCTCCCTCAACGAGATATCGCGTGCCACGCCGGAAGAATCTCCGCGCCGACTTTGGCCAGGATCTCAGATCCCTTCGGTCCCGGGTCGCCGTACACCTTGAAGCTCGTCAGCCGCGCGCTTTCGAGAAGCTTCGGGACTAACACCTGCACAACGGGCCCGTTCATGTGCGCCGCGGCAGCATCCGCGTCCACATAGGTTTCGAGCAAACGACATTCCTTCCGATCGCGGCTAAGAAACCAATCGTAGCTCAACGTCCCGGCTTCATTTTGCGTCCCCGCTAACATGCTCAGCACCGTCGCCTCGAATTCGCCAAGCTTCCCCTCGTTAATCGCCAGATCCACAATGAAGTGCACTTTTTTATCTGCCATTTCAGCTCCTCACGAAATTCCACCGAATCCTAGTCCACTCCGGCGCCATGCACAATGGATTTGGAGCGCGCCCGCGAATTCTAGGTCGGCATCTTCAAGAAAAAATAGACCGCCAGAAAGAAAAAGATCGCGTCTGGAGACCACCCCGCCAGCAAAGGCGGCAATTGCCCAGCCGCTCCCATCGCTTCAAACAGCGCCGCAATCGCCCAATAAACAATGGTGATGCCCACCGCCAGCGCGATTCCGCCCACCGCGCCCCGCGTTCCCACCAAAAAAGCAAACGGCGCGCTCAGGAAAATCACAATCGCCGCAATCACCGGGAAAGCAAATTTCTTGTGCCACTGCACCGTAAGCCGCGAAGTGTCAAATCCAGCCTGCTGCAAGCCCTCGATATATTCGGATAACTGCCGCCAGTTCATCTGATACGACTGGCGAACTTCCCGCTTGAAGTAACTCGGCTGCTCGGTGATTTCGGGCATGGTGGTGGCTTTGAAGGGAACGTAGCTTTTTACGCGCCCGCCATCGAAATCGCGGGTCCAGCCGGCCTCGAGCACCCACGCATTCAGCGTCGGCTCCCAACGCGCCCGGCTGGCGAAAATCCTGCGGCGCAGCTGAAACGTCGCCGGATCGAGTTCGAAGACGCTCAGCCCGCCGAAGAGATCGTGGTCCGCGTCGAATATCTCGTAGTTAAAGACCTTGGTGTTCTCGCCGAATATCCATTCATGGGCTGGATGGAAGTAGGTCTGCGCGGGACGTCCCTTAATCTGATTTCGCAGCGCATCCTGGCGCTGGTTGGCGTAGGGCAGATAAGTGTCATCGAGGACGAACATGCCGCCGGCAAGCAGCATCCCCGCAAGCACCAGCGGCAGGCACAGCCGATACAGGCTCACCCCGCTGGCCTTGAACGCGGTGACTTCATTATTCTTTGCCAGCATTCCCAAAGTGACGAGTGTGGCGACCAGCGCCGCCAGCGGCGCCAGTTGGTACACCATCAGCGGCACCAGGAATCGGAAATAACTGCCCACCACGGAAATCGGCGCGTGATTGCGCGCGATATCCCCGAGCAAATCGAAAAGCGTAAACGCATCGAAGATAACCAGGAATCCGCCGAGCAGAACGGCGAAATAATAAAAGAACGTCCGCAGAATATAGATATCGAACAAAAGCGGAAACGCCGCTTGTGCGCCCCCAGCTACCATCGCGTGCTTGGCAACCAATCCATTCGTATGGCTCGCGCCGCCGTTCGAAGTCGCCACAGCCACGCGCGGCGCAGGCTGGTGCGCTTGCCGCATCGCGCTCCAGGCATCCCACGCGCGGCTGAATACCGTAAGCCCGCGAGCCTGCTCGATGCCCCGCAGCAGGTAGAGCGCCAGTATCGTGGCCACCAGGTTCGCGATCCACACCCCGATCACCGGAGAGAGCTTGCCGATCTGCGCATAGTGCGCTCCCGCGACGAACAAAAAGTAGTAGCCGGAGATCAGCACCAAAGTCAGCACGAATCCTGCCGCGCGTCCACCGCGGCGCGGCCGCACGCCGACGGTTACACCCAGCAGCGCGAATACCAGGCAAGCTGCCGGAAACGCGAAGCGCCGCTGCAATTCCGTTCGCGCAGTGAGCGATGGATTCGGCGCCCCGTGAAGCAGAACCGAAGTGGACTGCTCCGCATCACTTAGATTCGTGCGAATACGCGAAGCAGCGGGTGACACTTGCACCGGCAGATCGCTCGATCCGAATGTGGTCACGTTATAATGCGCCGGCTCCGATGGATCGAACTGGTGCGTCGTGCCGGCGCCCAGATGCAGCTCGAAGTTGCTGCGGTCGCTGCCGGCAATTACAATGGCATCCTCTGCCAGCGTGAGATGAGATCCGGCCTCGGCATCAGATTCCGCCAGGAAGACTCCGCGCCAGCGCGCGGCCGTAGCTTCAACGTCCTGCACGTAAAGTACGAGGTGAGGGAAGCGTTCGTCGAAGACGCGCGGCTGCACTGCGAACGGGGCTTGCGCAGAGAGCATCTCGGCCTCGAGCGAGTGGAATGTGCGTAACGAAAGAGGGCCGAGCCAAAGCGTGACCAGCAACGTGAGCGTTCCAAAACCGATGGCCACAATCCCCACCGGCACGAGCAGACGGCGCAGTCCGATGCCGCAGGCATTCAGCGCGGTTATTTCGCTATCCGCGGAGAGCCGCCCTAGGCCAATCAGCACGCCCACCAAGGTAGCCATCGGCAGCGTAAACGCCAGCACGGGCGTAAGTGAGCACAGAAACAGCTGCGCGATGCTGCTTGCGCCGCTCGAATGTCGCACAATAAGTTCCATGAGCCGGACCAGCTGCGGCACGAAAAATACGAAAGTAAATATGGCCAAGCCCAGTAGCGAGTGGGAGAAGACTTCGCGGCAAATGTATTTGTCGAGGATGCGCATATCAGCGCGGGGTCATTCTAGCATGATGCCGGAAATGCGCTCGCGGGATGTGTGCCGGTGAGGACTGTAAACCTCGTTTTGATCTGGCACATGCACCAGCCGCAGTACCGGGACCCCGCGACAGGCACATTCGTTTTGCCGTGGACGCGCTTGCACGCGCTGAAAGATTACTGGGGGATGGTGAAAATCCTCGAGGAATTTCCCAGCGTTCACGTCACCTTCAACGTGGTCCCGTCGCTCGCGGCACAAATCGAGGAGTATGCCAGCGGGCGCTTTCTCGAGCCGTCTTTCGACGCTGCATTCGCGCCCGCTGAAACGCTGACGTCGGAGCAAAAGACCGCGCTGCTGGAGCGCGCTTTTCAGGTGAATCACGAAAATTTAATGTCACGCTGGCCGCGCTTCGTCGAGCTCTTTCGGCAAGTGCAAACTTCCGGCGCACAGACGGCCACCGCTCATTTCGGCGCCAACGATTGGCGTGATCTCCAGGTGCTTTCGCAATTGGCGTGGATGGACGAGGAATATTTCACCCGCGATCCCATCGTTTCCGCGCTCGCCGCCAAAGGAAAGCACTTCACCGAAAAGCAGAAGACATCCCTGCGCGTGAAGCAGATGGAATTGCTGGCCAGCATCCTTCCCGAATACCGCATCGCCGCCGAACGCGGGCAGATCGAGATTTCCACCACGCCTTTCTACCATCCGATTCTGCCGCTGGTTTGCGATTCCGACATCGCGCGCGTCTCGAATCCAAATACGCCGCTGCCGCAACCACCGTTTCGCTATCCCGAAGATGCTCGCGAACAACTCGCTCGCGCACGCAGCTTTCACGAGCAGCGTTTCGGCAAGCCGCCTGCCGGCCTTTGGCCTTCGGAGGGCTCCGTCTCCGATCAGGCGTTGGATATTGCCGCGGAAATGGGTTTTCGCTGGTTTGCCACCGACGAAGGCGTGCTGGGACGCACGCGCAGCATTGGTTTCTGGCGCGATGCCCACGGCTATCCCGAAAATGCCGATCAGCTCTACGCGCCGCTAAAATTGCGCCGCAACGGACGCGACCTGGTCGGCTTCTTCCGCGATCACTATCTTTCCGATTTGCTCGGCTTCGTTTATAGCCGCATGGATTCCGAGGCTGCCGCCGCGGATCTGCATCGCCGCATCCGCCTCGTCGGCGAACGCTGGACCGCCGCGCATCCGCCCACGCTCAGCCTGATCCTCGATGGCGAAAACGCCTGGGAATATTATCCCGGCAATGGCCGCGATTTTCTCCGCCGCTTTTACGCGCGCATTCAAGCCGATCCGGATATCCATCCGCATACGGCCACCGAAGCGATCGAAGCCGCCGGCGAAATCACCGTCTCCGAGGGAATTTTTCCCGGTTCGTGGATCAACGCGAATTTCGACGTCTGGATTGGCGATTCCGAGGATGTCCGCGCCTGGGATATGCTCACGCGCGCTCGTGAAGTTTATGGCCGCGCGTTGAACGAAGTCTCGCAACCCGGGGGCAAATCGCGCACGCCCGTGCAACTCGCTCGCGCCTTCGAATCCATCCTGGCCGCCGAAGGTAGTGATTGGTGCTGGTGGTACGGCCCAGAACACGGCTCGGCCAACGACGCAGAATTCGATGCCCTCTATCGCAAGCACCTCACCGAAGTCTATGCGGCGCTCGGTGAGGACGTTCCGGATGAGCTTTCGCACCCCATCAAGCGCCGCGCCGAAGTAGCCCGCCGCGAGGACCCTTCCGAATATCTGCACGTGCAAGTTGACGGCCGCGAGACCAGCTATTTCGAATGGATGGGCGCTGGCTTCTTCGCCACCGACCGCCAGACCAGCGCCATGCATGGACGCGTCTTCATTATTGGCGATTTCATGTACGGATTCGACGACGAACATCTCTTCATCCGCCTCGACCTGCTCCACGAAGCCGCTCAGGAATTCCAGGAATATGAAATTCGCGTCACCGTTTGGGACGCCCGCGAGCTGCGCCTCACGCTGCGCGTCCGCGAACAGAAATTGGCCGGAATCACCCTCGAGCAGGGCGGCGTTTGCTTCCTGCATCCCGAAGAGACAGTGCAAGCCGCCATCGGAAAGATAATTGAGGTCTCGCTCGAGCGCAGGCTTTTCGAATTGAAGGGCAGGCGCTCGCTCCTGCTCGGCGTCGCCGTTTGGGAAAGCGGCCTGCCCGTAGACGTAATGCCCGCCGAAGGCTTCCTGGAAATCCCCCTAGGCGAGCAAGCCTGCAGCTGGAAATCCGAATAAGCACCGCGATGCTTCCGTAACGCCGGCTTGTCCTGAGTCTCGAAGGGCTGCCAGCCGGCGTTTTTTCCTGCAAGCTCCCTCGCGTAAATTCCGAAAGGCCGCAGAATTCTCTTAAATTCCGCCGGACGATTCTCGACTGGCGTGCGATTCGATTCTTATCACGCGACTCGGCGAGCCCATCCCGTAATCCCCCGCAAAAATACCTAAGTAATCCTTCATCGCCGCCGCGATTGACTTCGCCTCCACTTCGCGCCAAATTCCTCGGGCTCCCTCGCTGTCGTGTTCGAGGGAATTACAAATTTCGCGAAGGGCTTGCGCAGCCGCAAGCCCCTGCCCATTCCGTCCGCTCCAGAAACCGGCCGGAGGGCTCAAATGCATCAGCCGCTCTCAATCTATCTCGGCCTGGGAATTCTCGCCGCGAGCCTCGCGCTCTCGCCTTCATCCGGCTCGGGCGATTCATCGCCCGCTCGGCGAGGAAGAGCCCGCGCGAACGACATTACCCAGCCTATCGCCGCACTAGCTCCGCGAATGCGCCCCGGCGCGGCGAGCGTTCCCGTCGCCTTCGAAGCCAATCGCGGCCAGTTTGATCCCAAAATTCAATACCGCGCCCGCGATTCCGGATACGAACTCCTTCTCGAGCGCGGCGGCATCCGTTTCGCGTCGCACGGTTCCTCCAAAGCCGCCGGCAACAAGCCCGATTCCATCCTAGTTCGCTTCGAAGGCAGCCCAACAGCCCTCGAATGGCGCGGCCAGGATGCGCTTCCCGGCAGAGCGAACTATTTTCGAGGCAATGACAAAAGCCGCTGGCGGACAAACGTCCCGCTCTATTCCGGCGCCGGCGCGATCGGCATGACTTCCGGCGTCGATTGCCTCGTTTACGTGGGTGACCGCGGCCTGGAAATGGATTTCGACGTCGCTCCGGAAACGGATCTGAGCCGCCTGCGGCTCCAGGTGAGTGGCGCACGACGCATGCGCTTGAGCCCGGAAGGCGATCTCCTGATCACCGGCAACGCCGCGGAAATCCGGCTACGGAATCCCGCAATCTATCAAGTGATCTCCGGCCACCGCGCAAGCATTCGAGGCGGCTACGCTCTCATCTCAGGCACCGAAGTCGGATTTCGCGCGGAAAAGTACGATCGTCGCTTGCCCCTCGTCATCGATCCATCCGTCGCCGTTACCTACACCACCTTCCTCGGAGGCGCCGGCGCGGATTCCGCCAATTCCGTCGCACTAGATTCTTCGGGTGCCGTCTACATCAGCGGCACAACCACGGCCGCCGCTACCTTCCCCGAGCAAGCAACGCAAACGCAATTCCCCATAGGCGGAATCAACGATTTCTTCGTAGCCAAAATCGATCCCACAAAAACTGACGCCGCATCGCTCGTCTATCTAACTTTCATCGGCGGCTCGCGCGATGAAGAGGGCGGCCGGCTGGCCGTAGATTCCAGCGGCCAAGTCGCCCTCGCCGGCACCACCGTTTCCACCGATTACCCCGTCACCGATTCCACGAAACGCGTAAAAGGCTTCCGTGACCTCGCCCTCTCCGTCCTGAATCCCGCCGGAAATGCTTTCGTATTCTCAACCGTCCTTGACGCCACGGGCTCAGCCGGAACGATCGGCACTCCCGCCATAGCCTTCTCCCCCAAGGCTAGCGGAAGCGAAAACGTATTCGTCGCCGCGGACATCACCGCCTCCGATCTACCGATCACCGCAGGAGCATTCGCGCCCACCTACGGTGGCGGCATCACCGACGGAATGTTAGGCGTCTACTCCCCGTCAGGGTCGCTCAACTATCTCACCTACTTCGGCATCAACGGCTTCACCGACATCAACGGCATCGCGCAGACCGTCACAGTAGGCGTCAACGGCCTGGCCGTCGATCTCCTCGGCCACGCGTACGTAGCGGGCTGTACATCGCAACCCGGCAGCGGCTTTCCAGTCACCAACGGTTTTCAGACCACCTATGGCGGCGGCGCATTCGACGCATTCCTCCTCGCGCTGAAGCCCAAAGGACTAGGCGCGGAAGATTTGATCTACTCCACGTTTCTCGGCGGCACTGAATCGGATCAAGCCTTCGCCGTGGCCGTCGATCAAGCCATTCCGGCCAATGCCTACATCGTCGGGACGACGACGTCGTCGGATGCGCTCACGATTGCGCCGGCGGTGACCGGCTATCAATCCGCGCTTCACGGCGACGGCGAATGCGTTCTTGGCGGCGGTGGGCCAATCGCAGGCGGGCGTGGCGTCGCTGAGCTACGCGACTTATCTGGGCGGCAGCGCGAGCGATTCGGCCTTGGGCGTCGTCTCGCTGGGCACGGACGCGGTCTTATGTGACGGGGCATGCGGGGTCCTTCGATTTCCCCACGCTGAATACGTTGCAATCCTTCAGCGGGACAGGAGATGCATTTCTAGCGAAGTTGGATACCACGGCGGCAGGCGCTGCGTCGTTGCTCTATGCGACGCTGCTCGGAGGGGGCAGCGATTCGCAAGGGAATGGCGTCGCGGCGCTGCCGACCGGGGCAAATCGTATCGCGGGGAGCACGACGTCGAATGATTTTCCGCTGGCGGGGAATCCGCAGAACGGCGTTGCAGCCGATTTGCGCGAGTTGCCAGGCGACTCCAGCGGAGCCGGATGCCTTCGTCGTGGCATTCGCGGAGAGCGCGGCGACCGGGCCGTCGCATCATTTAACGCGCCGCAACTCGATTTCGGGAACCAGCTTGTTGGATCGCCGAATCCTCCGCAGATCGGAATTCTGACGAATGTCGGTACGGCGGCGCTCACGATTTCCGGAATTGCAATTACGGGAGCGAATGCTTCCGATTTCTCGCAATCGAATGATTGTCCACTGGGTCCCGCTACGCTGGCGCCACAGGCGACTTGCCAGCTCACGGTGAATTTTGCTCCGTCCATTCCGGGCGCAGAGAGCG
Organism: uncultured Acidobacteriota bacterium; assembly: GCA_963838545.1. GTDB lineage: Bacteria > Acidobacteriota > Terriglobia > Acidiferrales > UBA7541 > Palsa-147. The sequence continues at coordinate 227 of CAWIRL010000005.1, read as the reverse complement.
CCGCGGTCAGCTTCACCGATGATGCGGTGGGCAGCCCACAGAGCATCAATTTGACCGGCGCGGGGCAGGAACCTCTAGCCACTCTCTCTGCCGCTGCAATTAATTTTGGCAATCAGCCGCAAGGAACGGTGAGCAACGCGCAAACTCTCACCCTCACGAACTCCGGAAATCTCGCTCTTAACTTCGCGGTCATAAACATGAACGGCCCGGACGTGGCGCAATTCCGA
>CAWIRL010000004.1:0-36261 GCA_963838545.1 uncultured Acidobacteriota bacterium | reverse complement strand
AAAACTGCGATAGACGATGGGCAACATTCTGGCGACGTCGGCGGAGGCGGAGGCGATCGTTTCGCCGGGCTTGAGGCGGGCGACGGCTTCGAAGCTGAAATTTCCGAGGTTGGTTTTGTTGCGATCAAACTTGAAGGGAAGAATGAGAGCCGGATCTTCCATATCGAGGAAATGAAATCGCTGCGGCAAGACGCCAATGATGGTGCGCGATTTTCCGTCAACCATGATGGACTGGCCGAGGATGGACGGGGATGCGCCGAATTTGCGGTGCCAGTATCCGTAGGTGAGCATGGCGGTTTCGGGCGTGCCCGGCGAATCATCTTCGCGCGAGAACCAGCGGCCGAGTTCGGGCGGAATGCCGAGAATCGGGAGCGTGCCATCGGTGACGTCGAGCGCGCGAACTTGCTCGGGTTCGGCGACGCCGGTGATGCTGACGGAATCTTCGGTGTAGAGGCCGATGTCTTGAAATGTGTGGTTCTGATCGCGATAGATGAAATAGTTGGAGGGAGCGGCGACGAGTTCGGGGATGTTGAGTCCGGGGGCGGTGTGCCAGACGCCAATTAATTGTTCGGCGTGAGGATACGGGAGGGGCTTGAGGAGAACGCCTTCGAGTACGCTGAAGACGACTGTATTTGCGCCTACGCCGGCGGCGAGAGTGATTAGGGTGATGGCGGTGAAAAGTGGGGCTCGGCGTAGGCGGCGAATTACGAGTTTGAATTGTTGCATGGGGCGAGCCTCCTGCGGATTGTTTGCGCGCGAGGGCCCCGGCTCGCGTGCTGTAAGATTGATACGGATGCGGAGGGGAAGAAGTTCAGGGAGAATTGGGTTGGGGGCGCACGACGCTGGTGCGCATTCTTACGGCGGCGATTTTTCGGAGCGCTGAAGCTCGAATGCGATGCGCTGGCGGCTCGTTGACGCTTTTCGGGGCGAAGCGTAATATGGCGCGTCGCGTTGGCACGGGCCCATGCTAGAGCAGACTGTCTCCCACTATCGAATCCAGGAAAAACTTGGCGGCGGCGGTATGGGTGTGGTTTACAAGGCTAAAGACACGCGGTTGGGCCGCAGCGTGGCGCTGAAATTCCTGCCGCCGGAAATGGCCAGCGACAAAGTGGCGCTCGATCGCTTTCAGCGCGAGGCGCGGGCGGCGTCGGCGCTGAATCATCCGAATATTTGCACGATTTATGATGTGGGCGAATCCGAGGGGCGCTCGTTTATCGCCATGGAACTGCTGGAAGGCCAGACGCTGAAGCATCGCATCAGCGGAAGGCCGCTCGACGCGAGTCTGGTGGTGGAATTCGGGATCCAGATGGCGGACGCGCTGGACGTGGCGCACAGCAAGGGAATCATTCACCGCGACATCAAGCCGGCCAATATTTTTATTACCGAGCGCGGGCAGGTAAAAATTCTGGATTTCGGATTGGCGAAGGTGGAGGTGAAGCGGCAGCAGACGTCGGAATCCGCGGTGGAAACGGTTGTGGGCACGGGCGCATCGAGCGCGGGCGAAGTGGATCTGACGAGTCCGGGGAGTTCGCTCGGGACGGTGGCGTATATGAGTCCGGAGCAGGCGCGCGGCGAGGATTTGGACGTGCGCACGGATTTATTTTCGCTGGGGGTGGTGCTCTACGAAATGGCGACGGGAAGTTTGCCGTTCCCCGGGAACTCGACGGCTGTGATTTACAGCGGGATTCTGAATGCGACGCCGAAACTCGCGAGCAAAGTGAACGCGAAATCTCCGGCGGAGCTGGATCGCATTATTTCCAAAGCGTTGGAGAAAGATCGCGACATGCGCTGCCAGGCGGCAGCGGAATTGCGCGCGGATCTGAAGCGGCTGAAGCGCGATTTGGAACTGTCTTCGAAGAGCGAATCGGCGGCGCGGAGCGCCACGTATTCGGCGGGCGGATCGGGAGCGGTGGCCGCGGCGGCGGCGCAGGCGTCAACGAAAAAGAAAACGGTGGCGGTGCTGTACTTCGAGAATCTGGGCGGGGCGAAGGAAGATGAATATTTCCGCGACGGGATGACGGAAGACATCATCACCGAGCTATCGAAGATCGCGCGCCTGGAAATTTTCCCGCGCTCGGAAATGCTGGCGTACCGCGATAAGCCGATCACCGCGCCGCAAGTGGGAGAAAAGCTGGGAGCGATGTACGTGCTGGAAGGCTCGATCCGCCGCTCCGGAAACCGGCTGCGCATCACCACGCAACTGGTGGAGAGCGCGACGCGACATTCCGTCTGGGCGGAGCGCTACGATCGCGAAATGGAAGACGTGTTCGCCATTCAGGAAGAAATTTCGCTGAGCATCGCCAAGGCGCTGGAAATCACGCTCTCGCCGCAGGAAGAAAAAGTAATCGCGCGGAAGCCGACGGCGAATTCGGTGGCTTACGATTTCTATCTGCGCGGCCGGAACTATATGCGGCAGCGGCAATTTGAATACGCGCTGGCGATGTATGAGGAAGCGGCGAAGCTCGACGGGAATTTCGCGCTGGCGTATGCGGGAATCGCGAGCGTGTGGGGCGGGATGCACGAATTTCGCAGCGCCGATCCGCAGTTCGTGAAAAACGGGCTGGACGCGATCGCCCGAGCGGATCGGCTGGGTCCGGATCTGCCCGAGGTGGCCGCGGCGTGGGCGCGCATTCGCTACGCGCAGGAAAATTATGACGAAGCGATCCGGCTGGCGCGGCAGGCAATCGCCTTGCAACGCGATTGCGAAGGTGCGCACGACGTGCTGGGCCGCGCTTATTTTTCTTCCGGTCGCTATGAAGATGCCGCGCAATTGGCGGAGAGCGCGCTGGAGATTGTGAGCAACGATTACAACGCGCTGGTGCCGCTGATCAATTCGCTGGAAATTCTGGGGCGCATGGCCGATGCCGAGAGGCTGCGGCGGCGCGAGATGGAAGTGCTCGAGGAGCAGTTGCATCAGTTTCCGGAGGACGTTCGCGCCAGGACGTTGCTGGCCGCGGACCTGGCCATTTTCGGCAGGCCGGACGATGCGGTGCGGCATGTGAAAATTGCCGTCGCCATGCGTCCGCTGGACGCCAACGTGTTGTACAACGCGGCTTGCACCTATGGGCTTTTGAAGATGAAGACAGAATCGCTGGATACTTTGCGGCGCTCGATTGATGCCGGGTATCACAATGTGGACTGGTGCTCGAAGGATCCGGATTTGGCGGTGCTGCACGACGATCCTGAATTTCAGCGCTTGATCAAGCTGGGCACGAAAACTAAATAGAGCGCGACGCCGCCGATTGGCCTCTCTTGCGATTCATTTTCCGCTTTATTTAAAGGTGCAGAAGGCGACGGGCGGATACATGCGCTCGCTTTACATCTTGCGCCAATCGCCCGAAGCTTCGAAGGCCGCTGCGGCGCTATAGATGGTTTTTTCCGCATAGTGGCGAGCGACGAGCATCATGCCCACCGGCAAGTCTCCGTTCAGGCCGCACGGTAACGACATCGCGGGATGCCCGGTGAGATCGAATTGCGGCGTGTTGCCGAGCATTTCCAGGGCGCGCTGCATAATTTCGGCGCGCGATGCACGCGGCGCGGGAAGCGGCGTCGCTACCATCGGCGTTGTGGGCATCAACAGCAAATCGTAGCGGGCGAGCGCTTCGTCATATGCGGCGCGCAATTGACGCCGCAGATTCGCGCACTTCGCGTAATAGCGGCCGCCGTAACGGCCGAGCCCGTACTGGCCGACGAGCAGGAACATTTTCAGCGTTTCAGGAAGTTCGTCGGTGCGGCCGCGCCATGCGGCATTGGCATCGCGAAGATCGAGGAGCGCGAGGCCTTCCTGATTTTGGCCGAAGCCATCGTCGAGCATCATTTGGCGGGTGAGGCCTTCGGACGCCACCGGAATGAAAAGCGCGGCGCCCGCGGGATGCAGCGGGAGGGAAATTTCGTCAACGGTGGCGCCGAGATTGCGGAATCGATCGGCGGCGGCGCGAACTTTGGCGTCCACTTCGGGCTGCGAATTCGGCTGGCCGAATCCTTCGCGAACGATGGCGATGCGAAAATTTGAGACGCCTTGCGAGAGCGCAGCGGTGTAATTTTCTGAGGGAGCGCGTTTCTGGCGGCCGTCCATGCCGTCGGGTCCGGCGATGACCTCGAGGAGTTGGGCGTTGTCGCGGACATTGGCGGTCATCGGGCCGGTGTGATCAATCGTGATTTCCATGGACATGATTCCGCTGTACGGAACGAGGCCGTGCGTGGGCTTCATGCCGTAAATTCCGCAGAAGGAGGAGGGCAGGCGAATCGAGCCGCCTTGATCTCCGCCGATGGCCATATCCACTTCGCCGGCCGCCACCAACGCTGCGCAGCCTGATGACGAACCGCCCGCGCTGTATCCATTTTTGCGCGGATTGTGGACCGGGCCGCTTGCGGCGGTGTGGCTGCCGCCAGACGTGGAGAAATTTTCGCAAACGGCTTTGCCCACAATTTCGCCACCGGCGTCGAGAATTCGCGTGACGATCGTGGCGTCCACTTTGGGCACGAAGCCTTCGACGATCGAAGTGCCGCCGGCCATGGGCACGCCTGCGAGCGCGACATTGTCTTTCACGACGATGGTGCGGCCTGCGAGCGGCCCGTTTGCGGCGCCTTTGATTTTCGTTTTCACGCACCAGGCGCCGTATTTATTTTCTTCGGACTTCGGGCGGCGGCCGGCATCGCGCGGGTATTTTACTGGCGGCAGGAAATCCGGCATGGCATCAATCGCGGCGTAGGCGCGAAACGCGTCGGCCATCAGCGCGAGAAAGTCCGCCAGATCCGCATCGCTAAGCTGCAAGTTCAGTTGCGCGGCAACTTGCCGCAATTCCGAAACGCCAGGAGCTTCGAACGCCATCGCCAGCCTCCGCTTGGACCTGAGTTGATTGTTGCCGCAACGCTATCGCGAGAGTAACATCGGGGGCACGAGGCCCTCGATGAAGCACTTTTTATTCCGTTGCGCTGTGCCGCACTCCGCCCGACTGTGTTGCGCTCGCGTCCTTGCGCTCTTTTTTTTCGCCGCGTGCTGCGGCGGGGTTGCGCTTGCGCAGGCGAACGACGCGGCGGCGGTGGATATCAAACTGCCGGGGCGGGCTACAGTCAAGAGCGATGCTTTGATTGTGTATAGCGAAATGTCGCGCACGAGCGAGACGGTGAAAACTTTGAAGAAGGGCGATGCGCTGGTCTACGGATTTGAAATTCAGATTCACAATGATGACTGGTGCAAGATCCGCGAAGCCGGCACGCGCGAGTGGCTGGGATTCGTGGACTGCGAGCAATTGGATCGCGTCAAGCCGCCGTCATTTTTCGGTTTCAGCACGGAGGTGCTGCGAGGCAGCGCGTCGAGCCGAGCGAGCGGCGGGCATGGCGGAGGCGGCGGGAACGCGAACGGCAATGCCGTCGCTGCGCCTGATTTTACGCTGCAGGATCTTTCTGGAAATTTCGTGAGTCTCAGCAGCCTGAAAGGGCGGCCGGTGCTGCTGGATTTCTGGGCGAGTTGGTGCGGACCTTGCAGGGCGGAAATGCCGGTGGTCGAACGGCTGTATCGCGAGTACTCGGCGCGCGGGTTGGCGGTGATCGGCGTGGATGTGGGCGAATCGCGCGAGACGGTGGCGCGTTTCATCGGGCAACAAGGTACCAGTTATACGGTGGTGCTGGATTCCGATCTTGAGGCGGCGATGCTTTATAACGCGCATGCGCTGCCGACGCTGGTGGTGATCGACACGGACGGAAATGTATCGGCGTATGGGCAGGGGACGCGCAGCGAAGGCGAACTGCGGGCGAATATTCGTCGCGCTGGACTGCGGTAGTTTGCCGGCAGGAACTTAATACGCTTCGCGTCGATGGCGGAACGAGTGCAGGATCACATCGCGCCCCAAAATGTCGTAGCGGAGACGGTATTCCCGCCAACGAATCCGCCACTGCCCCTCTCCGGGCTTCAGTCCAACAAGCTTCTTAATCTTGTGCCTTGATGTGCGGTTTTTCCACGTCTCCGCTGCGTCACTTTTCGCGTCGCGAGCGGGCGGGCTGCAACGAAGCCAGAAACGTCTTTGCGTCGCGAGCCTTGCCGCGGCGGAATTCTGCGTAGCTCTTGCGGATCTGTTTTTTGAGGCCCGGCTCTTGCGAATCGAGATAGTCCTCGAATTCGTCTGCGCTCATGAGCCCCGCCACCGGTATGCCGTCTTTTTCAAGAATAAAATATTCGCGATGCACGCTGGCGCGGCGAACGACCTGGCCGAGATTAATCCTTGCGCGAGTGATGGGAATGCGATGCACGGTTCGTTTCATTTTCGTCCCGGCTTTCTCTTGATTAATGTTAATCAATGCTGATTATCTCACCAAAAGAATCACTGTCAAGCATGGCGCGGGTGCCATCGAATTCCAGCGAGCGCAAATTCGCGGCTTAGGTGTAGGATACTTCCGTTTTCGGACGAATGGATTTTCCTCGGAGAGAAACGTGAAAAAAATCGCGCTGATTTTTCTTTTTCTTGCGACTGCGCAGGTTGCGTCGGCCCAGGATTGGGCGCAGGCGCGTTTGGCGAAATCGCCGCGGCATCGCGAGTGGGTGACCATCAAGCATGACGGCCGCGCGGTGGAAACTTTTGTAGCTTACCCGGAAGCGAAAGATAAGCGGCCGGTGGTGCTGATCATTCACGAGATTTTCGGACTCAGCGATTGGGCGCAGGAATTGACCGACGAAGTGGCCGAAGCCGGCTACATCGCGGTGGCGCCCGATCTGCTTTCCGGCATGGGACCAAACGGCGGGCGCACGAACAGCTTTCCCGAAGGCGGGGCCACGGAAGCCGTGGGCCATTTGAATCCGGATCAAGTGACCGCCGATCTGAACGCGGCGGCCGACTACGCGCTGAAGCTGCCGGCCTCGAATGGCAAAATTTTCGTGGCCGGCTTTTGCTGGGGCGGCGCGCAGACTTTTCGTTTCGCTACGAATCGCGCGGATTTGGCGGCCGCGTTTGTTTTCTACGGCTCGCCGCCGGAGAAAGCGGATATGGGGCGCATCAAGGCGCCGGTGTACGGCTTTTATGCCGGCAATGACGCGCGCATCGGGGCGACGGTGCCCGGAACAATCACGGACATGAAAGCTGCGGGTAAAAGCTACGAGCCGGTGACGTACGATGGCGCCGGGCACGGGTTCATGCGGGCGGGCGAGGCGCCGGATGCTACCGCCGCGAACATCAAAGCGCGCGCGGATTCCTGGGAGCGCTGGAAAAAGTTATTGGCGTCGAGCAAGTAATCGCGTTGGCACTGCGCGTTGACTAGCTCGCGGGGCGCGTCCTAAGATTGCGGCCGCATGGCAGAGCCTCAGACGTTGATCGGCCGCACGATTTCCCACTATCGCGTGATTGAGAAGCTCGGTGGCGGCGGCATGGGTGTGGTTTACAAGGCCGAAGACACCGAGCTGGGCCGCATGGTGGCGCTGAAATTCCTGCCTGACAATGTTGCGAAAGACGCGCAAGCGCTGGAGCGATTCCGGCGTGAGGCGCGCGCGGCATCCGCGCTGAATCATCCGAACATCTGCACCATTTATGAAATTGCGCACCATGAAGGCGCGACTTTCATCGTGATGGAATTTCTGGATGGCGTGACGCTGAAGCATGTGATCAGCGGCCGTGCGGTGGAACTCGAAAACCTGCTGGACCTGAGCATCCAGATTGCGGACGGATTGGACGCGGCGCACGCGAAAGGGATCGTGCATGACCGCGTACAATACACGCACCAAGGAATCCCTGAACATCGTGGACGAAGACGCAAGCCAGCCTTCGATCTCGCCCGACGGAAAGCATGTGATGTACATCGCGATGGCCGGACCGCACCGGCAGGAAATATGGGTGTCGGATATAGATGGAAAGAACAAAGTAAAGGTGGCCGCAACGGCAGCGTTGACCGCGGACCTTTGGGCGCACGACGGGTCGCAATTGTCGTTCACGGATTTTACGAGCGCGCCGTACAAGATCTACGTGGCGGGAGCAGATGGAAGCTATGTGCGGGAGGTGCCGTGGAATGGGGAGTACGCCATATCATTCCTATTCGGGAGCGACGGAAAAACTTTTTATGCCAGCAGCATCAAGACGGGGCAGTCGCGGCCACAGACCTGGAAGATAAATTCCGACGGCTCGGACGTGCGCATGATCGCGGAGGGATGCGGTCAAGTGTGGGACATGAGTTGGGACGGCAAGTACCTGATCGGCATGGACGCGGCCGGTGCAGGCTTGGGCATCTACGAACTATCCATCGCGGACAATAAATGCACGAAGCTGGATTCGAACGTGCCGACCTTGGGAATTCTCTTCGCGCCCGACGACAAGTCGTTTCTCTACGCGGTGGCTGCGCGGGGATTTGCGACGATTTACCGGCAGCCCTGGAGCGACGGGAAATTGACGGGGCCGGCGCAAGTGGCGTTCAAGGTTCCGTTCGCGTTCAGCATCAATTACGCCAACGGAAACGGATACGATTTTTCGCGGGACCTTTCGACGATTGTATACGTGCGGCCGGGCGGGCAGCAGGATTTGTATTTGCTGAGCCCGAAGTAGAAGTAGGACGTTACGTATTTTCAAAGTATCTGCTGCGTTGACTTGCTTTCGTTGACTTGCTCTCGGGGCGCATCCTAAGATGGCCGCCTCATGGCGGACCCGCAATCGCTGATCGGCCGCACGATTTCCCACTATCGCATCGTTGAAAAAATTGGCGGCGGCGGGATGGGTGTGGTTTACAAGGCCGAAGACACGGTTCTCGGCCGCCACGTCGCACTGAAATTCCTCTCTGACGATTTGGCGAAGGATGCGCTGGCGCTGGAACGCTTTCAGCGCGAGGCGCGCGCCGCTTCTGCGCTGAACCATCCGAACATTTGCACTATCCATGAAATCGGGATGGAAGCCGGCCGCCCGTTTCTGGTGATGGAATTGATGCAGGGCGAGACGTTGAAGTCGCGCATCGGCGGGAAACCGATGGCGACCGGGGATTTTCTCGAGCTGGCAATGCAGATTGCGGACGGCCTGGAGGCGGCGCACACGTTGGGAATCGTTCATCGCGACATCAAGCCTGCGAACATTTTCGTGACTTATTACGAATCAGGGTTCGCAAGTACAAACCCTGAAACCCGGCGCGGGCACGCCAAGATTCTGGATTTTGGTTTGGCGAAATTGGCGCCGGCGGGCGGCGGGCTGAATCTTTCGGCTCTGCCGACTGCGAGCGATCTCGATCAACTGACGCGGCTCGGCGCCACCGTCGGGACGATCACTTACATGTCGCCGGAGCAGGTGCGCGGCGAGGAAGTGGATGCACGCACGGATTTATTTTCGTTTGGCGCGGTGCTTTACGAGATGGCTACCGGCGTTCCGCCGTTTCGCGGCGAGACTTCCGGAGTGATTGCCGAGGCGATTCTGAATCGCACGCCGGTGGCGGCGGTGCGATTGAACGCAGATGTTTCGCCGAGAGTGGAAGAAATTATTGGCAAGGCTTTGGAGAAGGATCGCCAGTTGCGGTATCAGAGCGCGGCGGAAATGCGGGCGGATTTGCAACGGGTGAGGCGGGATTCCGTTCTCGGCGGGTCGACGGCGGTTGCTGGCATGCCTGGTGCGGAGAGGGCCGAAAGGCGGGAGGGTCTGAAGACCGTTCCCTACAAAGCCATCGCGGCCTGCTTTGTAATTGCCGCTTCCGTTTTCGCGGCTTGGTTGCTTTTGGGGCGGAAGGCGCATGCGCTCAGCGAGACGGACACGATTGTGCTCGCGGACTTTTCCAACAGCACCGGCGACGCGGTGTTTGACGCGACTCTGCGGCAGGGGCTTTCCGTGCAGCTCGAGCAATCGCCGTTTCTTAGCATTATTACCGACTCGCAAATTCAGCAGACCTTGCAATTGATGGATCAGAAGCCCGACGCGAAGCTCACGCCGACGATCGCGCGGGAACTGTGCCAACGGACGGGAAGCGCGGCGGTGCTCGACGGATCGATTGCGCAGATCGGGACGCAGTATTTGCTGACGCTGAAGGCGGTGAACTGCGAGAGCGGGGCGTCACTGGCGAGCGCGGAAGCGCAGGCGAGCGACAAGGATCATGTGCTCGACGCGCTGGGAAAAACGGCGTCGGAAATGCGCAACAAGCTGGGCGAATCGCTGAGCATGGTGAAAAAATATGCGACGCCGCTGGAAATGGCGACGACGCCGTCGCTCGAAGCGCTGAAAGCATTCACTTCCGGCCAGAGAGTTCTGTACGCGAGCGGTCCGCCCGGCGCGATTCCGTTTTATAGGCACGCCACCGAACTGGATCCGAATTTTGCACTGGCGTACGCGATGCTGGGGCGCACGTATGGCGATATCGGAGAAACCGGCACAGCCGCCCAATACATCGCAAAAGCTTACGACTCGCGCGAGCGGGCGAGCGAGCCGGAGAAATATTTCATCACCATAAATTTCCAAATCGTGATCACGGGCAACTTGGAAAAAGCCAGGCAGAGCTGCGAGCTTTGGAAGCAGGCGTATCCGCGCACGGACACCCCGCACGATCTTATGTCGGGGGGAATTTACCCCGTGTTCGGACAATACGAGAAGGGCGTGGAAGAAGGAATCGAAGGGGTGCGGTTGAATCCGGATTTTTCCGTTGCTTATACGAATCTGATGTTTGATTACATATCTCTCGATCGGCTGGACGAGGCCAAGGAGACTTACGAGCGAGCGCTGAAGCGCAGACTGGATAATCCATTCATGAACGTCGGCCAATATTCGATGGGATTTTTGCGGAATGATGCGGGAGAAATGGCGCGTGCCGTAAGTTCGTCGGAGGGCAAGCTGGGAACTGAGGACGGGCTGTTGGGTTTGGAAGCGGAGACGGCGGGTTATTTCGGAAAGCTGAAGGATGCGCGGGAATTTTCGCGGCGGGCGCAGGAGTCGGCGGAACGGGCGCAAGAGAAGGAAGCCGCAGCGCTGTACGTTGCGCTATCCGCACTGCGGGAAGGGTTGTTCGGCAATGCCGAGGAAGCGCGGCGGCGCGCGGCATCGGCGCTGGGCCGCTCGACGGCGCGCGAAGTGCAGTACGCAGCGGCGTTGGCGCTGGCTTATGCGGGCGACGATTCGAAAGCGCGCGCGTTGACCGACGATTTGGCGAAGCGGCTTCCTGAGGACACGCTGGTGCAGTTCAGTTATCTGCCGACACTCCGGGCGAAGCTGGCGCTGAATCGGGGGAATGGGGCGGAGGCGATTGAGAATCTAAGGGCCGCGGCACCGAACGAGATGGGAGTGGCGACTTCGAGCGCGTTCTACTGGATGGCGATGTATCCGGTTTACGTGCGTGGAGAGGCTTATTTGGCGACGCATCAGGGAGTTGAAGCGGTGGCGGAGTTTCAGAAGATTTTGGAGCATCGCGGAATTGTGACGAATGAGCCGATTGGGGCCTTGGCGCGGCTGGGGTTGGCGCGGGGGCTGGCTTTGCAGGGGGATAGTGCAAAAGCGCGAGGGAGTTATCGGGATTTTCTGGCTTTGTGGAAGGATGCAGATGCGGATGTTCCGATTTTGCGGGCGGCGGAGGCGGAGCTCGGCAAGTTGAAGTGATGGGCTGCGGTGACTGGGCATTCGCGCTTGTGGGCCGGGTTGCGAAGCTTGCTGGCAAAAGCCCCACGCGCAAAATCGGCGTCCGCCTAGGCGGAGGCACCCTTGGGCCTTCGAAAAGTGGACATTCTCACTTTGCTGCTACAGCTGCGGGGCTTTCGTTGACTTGAGTTTACTGCGCGACTAACATCGCACGCCGTGCCGGATTCGCAGCCTATTGTTGGCGGAATGATCGGGCGCTACCGCGTGATTGAGAAGCTTGGCGGCGGCGGGATGGGCGTGGTTTACAAGGCGGAAGACACCAACCTGCGCCGATTCGTGGCGCTGAAATTCCTTCCTGAAGAATTGGCGCGCGACGCGCAATCGCTGGAGCGCTTTCGGCGCGAAGCGCAGGCATCCTCTTCGCTCAATCATCCGAATATCTGCACCATTTACGACATCGCGGAAGAAAATGGCCGCACGTATATTGTGATGGAGCTGTTGGACGGGAAGACGCTGAAGCATCAGATTTCCGGGCGGCCGCTGGATCTGGAATTGCTTCTCGATCTGGGGATTGAGATCGCCGACGCGCTGGATGCCGCGCACGCGAAAGGAATTGTCCACCGCGATATCAAGCCCGCGAATATTTTCGTCACCGAACGCGGCCACGCGAAAATTCTGGATTTCGGCCTGGCCAAGCAGATGCGCAGCGCCTCCGCGGATCAAACGCTCACGCGTGACTCTCTACCTACTGGCGGAAGCGCGCCAGAAGTAAATCCCGCCGATCTCACCAGCCCGGGCACGGCTGTGGGCACCGTCGCTTACATGTCGCCCGAACAAGTCCGCGGCAAGCAGCTCGACGCGCGCACGGATCTTTTTTCTTTCGGCGTGGTGCTCTACGAAATGGCCACGGGCGCGCTTCCCTTCCGCGGCGAAACTACCGGCGTGATCACCGATGCGATCCTGAATCGCGCGCCGACGCCCGCGGTGCGCATGAATCCCGATCTGCCGCCGAAGCTGGAAGACGTAATCAACAAAGCGCTCGAGAAAGATCGCGACCTTCGCTGCCAATCCGCCGCGGAGATGCGCGCCGATCTGAAACGGCTCCGGCGGGACACAAGTTCCGGCCGCATCTCCTCTTCCACGAATGCGGCTTCTGGCGGCGCGAGTTCCTCCGGCGGCGGCGCCACGCCCGCGCTGCAATCCAATTCCAGCGCTCAAATTCCATCCAGCGCGCAAAGCAGCGCCGCGTCCACAATTCCGCGCTCGCGCAATAAATACTTCGCCATCGCTGCAGGCTCCGCCATCTATCGTGATCGCCGCGCTCGCCGCCTATCACTTCTGGCCGCGCGCAAATTCCACAGCCGCGCTGGGCAAGGTCACGCAAATCAGCCAATGGAATAAACTCATGCGCGGCGCGCAGCTTTCGCCGGACGCCCACACCGTCACGTTCACCTCGCCGGTGAACGGCATCTTCCAAGTCTTCGTGATGCTAACGTCCGGCGGCGAGCCGCTGCAGCTCACCAGCGATGAAGGCGACAAATTAATCACCGATTTTTCCGCCGACGGCCGCGAGATTTTCTACACGCGCACGCTCGGCCGCCCGGAAATTTGGAGCGTCCCCACGCTGGGAGGAAATCCGCGCCGCGTGGTGCCGGCAAATACTCTGGCGCCCTCGCTTGACGGCAAATGGCTCTATTTCATCGGCGAAGACAATGCCACGGTCATGCGCTCCGATCCTTCCGGCGTAGGCGCGCAGGAAATTATCAAGTTCGACCCAGCGGCGATTGCTCCGCGGCAGATCCTGCCGTTTCCCGGTGACGACAAGCTGCTGCTGGTCACCTTTGGCCCCGATGGAAAAATGATTCTCAAAGAAGTGAGCATCCGCGAACATTCCTCGAGCGACGCCGCTTCCTTCTCGGACGATGCCGGACTGCCGCAATGGGCTGAGCCGGGGAAATCCGTGCTCGTGCCGCGCCTGGTAAATGGCATCCAGAATATCTGGCGATTCACGCTCGCCGATCGCTCCCTCGCGCAGGTCACCTTTGGCCCCGGCCCGGATTCCAATCCCATGCCGGATCCCAGTGGCCGCGGGCTTTACTACGTCAATGGCCGCTCTTCCGGTTTTTTGACGGCTTACAATACGCGCACGAAAGAGTCCTCGGACATCGTCGCGTTGCGCGCCACGCAACCGACCATCTCGCCGGACAAAAAGCGCGTCGAGTTCGTGACCTCAGTCGGTGGTCAAAGCGACGAATTGTGGGTCGCCGATCTCGACGGAAAAAACAAAGTGAAGATCGCCGCGGCTGCGACTCTGGGAACGGGCGGATGGAGCAACGATAGCTCGCAATTCCTCTACGGCGATTATTCCGAACCCAAGCTCAAAATTTACATTGCGTCCGCGGATGGCGGCGGCGTCCGCCCGGTTCCCTGGAACGGGCAATATGCCGGATCCATGATTTTCAGCGCGGATCAAAAATCAGTTTACGTCAGCACCGTGATCCCCGGAGCACAGCCTCCCGACACATGGAAGCTCGGCATAGATGGCAGCGACGCGCACATCGTCACCAAATCCTGCGGTTATGTGTCCGACACAACTTCTGACGGAAAATACCTAGCCGCCTTCGGATCTTCAGGAGCAGAAACCGGCCTGTACGAAATTTCCACCAGCGACTATAAATGCACGAAGTTGTCCCCCGATGTAGTCACCTTCGGCGCGCTCTTCGCCGCGGATCAGAAGTCCATGCTCTACGCCATGAGCGCGCGCGATTCCATGACCATCTACCGCCAGCCGTGGCATGACGGCAAAATCACCGGCCCCGCGCAGGTCGCCTTCACCGTCCCCTTCGGCTTCAGCATTTATGCCAATGGCAACGCCTACGATTTCGCGCGCGACATTTCCACGATCGTTTACGCGCGCCCCGGCGGGCAGCAGGATCTTTTTCTGCTGAGCGCCAAGTAGCGCAGCGCAAACCCGACGACGGCCAGCGCGCGCACCTTCACCGTACACACGCCCCCGCGCCGCAATCGCGCTCGCCCACACCACGCCACACCACACCACGCCCGCGCCGCGCGCCTGTTGTACACCTGATAAAGCCCGAAATTCCGTCACATATCGTCTCGACTTCCATTTTCTTCCGGAGTATTATGCTTGCCGGACGAAGCAGCGCCGTCGCAGATCCGTTCAGCTTGGGAACGCCTCAGCCGTCACACTCAAAATCGGCTCGGGCGCGGAGGGAACTCGGGCGTTGATTACGCGCTATCTAGCTATTCAAAAACCTCCCAGCCACGTTCTGAGTTCCTCGGGTAGTACTATCGAGTTTTTACGTGCTTCGGCGACGAAGCGTCCAACGTTTATCCACACTTATCGCTTAGGTCACGAGCAAAGGGTCCGGGTGCAGGCTCTGGGGTGTTCGGGGTCATACTGGGGTAACACCCGCGCGTACGGCGCGGCTTGGGAGCTTGGGACAATGAATGAGAGACAGGCGAAGCTTGGGCGGTTTGGTGTATCCCTATTCCTCGCGGCGACGGTAGCCCTCGGATTATCCGGGCAGCAATCGAACCACACTAGAACTCCGCTCGTTACCGACTGGAGCAGCCGCCATTTGATTTTCTCGACGCCGACAACGCGCGAGAACCTCATCGCGGCGATGCAGGAGCCGCGCTACCAGCAGCAATGGTTGCGCCGCAACCTGCACCCTGCCCCGCCGAAGGATGGCGACGGCACGCTCGGCGCGCTAGAAATGCGTGGCGCGGCCGAAGCAGAGGACGCCTCGTCTGCCTTCGAGGGCTCCTCCATCGTTCGGGACTCGGCTGGTAAATTCCGCGGCCCGCATGTCAACAACACGATCCACCGCGACTGGTCCACCTCGCTCGGTCCCAACGCCACCATTGGCGCTGGCACCTATCCCGCGAAGTTCTCTTTCGATACGAGCACCGCTAGTTGCGCCAATGATTTCGTCGCTATGGGTACGAGCGTAGCCGGCGCCGCAGCAGGCGCCAGCGCCACGGCCACGGGCACTTTCTCCGGTTCGGGCCCAACTGACGGGCAGACCGCCACTCTGACTTTCGGCTCCGGGTCGGTTGCGACGGTAACTGCCACGGCAGCTGCGGCTGCGAGCGCTACCGGAACATTCACAGGGAATGCCAATGCGGCTCAGACGGCGACCATCGCCGGGACCCTTACGCTGACTTCCGTTCCCGGCGGGACGATCACGTTCAGCAACGAGCCGGGTTCGGGCGGCACGGTCGTCGTCGGTGCAACGACGTACACGTTCAGCGCCTCGCCCTGCGCAGCCAATGGATGCGTTGTTCGTAGCGCCACCACGAGTGTCAATGCCACAAATTTGGCGGCAGCGATCAACGGTACCTGCAGTTCGACCATGCAATGCCAGGTCGCGGGCGCGAATACAAGCGTCTCGGCAGGGGCAGTAGCAACCGTTGTTACGCTCACAAACAAGGTGGGAGCCCCAGCAGCGTACACTTTGTCCGAGAACGCTACTAACACTACCGTGGATATCGGTGCCCGCGGCTCTGGCTCGAACACCGGTACAAACTTCGTCATCGGGGTCACTAACGGCAGCAGCGTCTCGACCAACAACGCCACCAGCCTCGCGGCAGACATCGCCGCAAACGGCGGTGGAGTAGGAGTGACGGCCAGTTCCAACGCCGGCGACGTTACGGTTACCGCGACGACGGCTGGCACCGGAGGAAACGGCAAGACGCTTGCCGAAACGCTGAACAATTTCACGTGGACCGGCGCGTCCACCGCCGGTGGGGCCGCGCCTCAGAGCGGGAACAACTTCTTTGCCATCACCAATGCCACAGGAACCGCGCTCTCGCTGACGACCATCACGTCGAACTTTGCCACCGCCGTAGGAAACGAGACCACGACCGCGGGTATCCCGGTCACCGTGAGTCCTTCTGGCGCGGTGGCCACCGTGACTGCATCTGCGGCCGCTCCCGGATCGCTGGGCAACGGCGTTGCGCTTACGGATGGATTGTCCAATTTCGTGTGGAATCACACGACGCTCCAGGGCGGCGTCGGGCAAGCAAGCATCGTCGCCTATCGTAATTTGTATTCGAGTTGCGGCGGCACGGTGCCAACCGCGTTTTGGTCTTACTTCACCAACGGAATCGTGCAGACTTCGCCGGCGTTATCGCTCGACGGCAAGCAATTGGCATTCGTTCAGAGCTCGGCGGGCGGCGTAGCTAGCTTGGTGCTGCTGAAGTGGGCGTCTGCCGCTGTCACCGCGGGCAGCCCCGTGACTCTCACCACTCAGACCGCCAGCGCCTATTCCGCGTGCACAGCTCCCTGCATGCTGACACTGCCGTTCAATGGCGCTCATAACGACACGAACTCTTCTCCGTTCTACGATTACACCAACGACATTCTTTACGTCGGGGACGATAACGGCGTTCTCCACAAGTTTGCGCCGATTTTCAATGGCGGCACGCCCGCTGAAATCACGACGTCTCCCTGGCCCGTGTCGCTCACGAATTCGGCGGGGATGGTGACTACTAGCCCGGTTCTGGCCATCAGCAATGGCATTTACATCGGTACAGCGCGTACGAGCAATGGCGGGACGACTGGGGGCTATTTTTATCGCGTCAATCAAACGACGGGAGTTGTGACTGCTTCCGCGGAAATCGCCAGCGTTCCGGGCATCGTAGACGCAGCGCTGGTGGACCCCTTCGCGGGACAGGTGTACGTCTCGGTATCGAGCGACACAACTGGCAACTGCATATTCGGCTTTAACTGCAGCGCCGTCTTTCAGTTCGGCACTACTTTCGCGGCTGCGGCCCCGGGAGTGGTACAGGAGCTCGGAACCGGCAGTGGCACTCGTCCTATGTTCGCCGGCGACTTCGACAACACCTATTTCAATTCTTCCGACCCTCCCACGGGAAATCTATATGTGTGTGGTCAGACCGGCGGAAATTCGAGGCTTTTCCGTTTGCCCATCGCAGCCAACGTGATGGGTGGCGCAGTCAATGGCCCGACCCTAACGAACGCTGGGTTTGGCGGGAGTGCCACGTGCTCGCCCATAACCGAAGCCTTCAACGGCACCACCGATCTGATTTTCGTGAACGTGCAGGACAACGGTAACCTCGGCTCGTGCGGCGGCAACGGCTGCGTCATGGCGTTCAACGTGACCAGCGGCACGCTCTCCACCGGCGCGAGCCCGACCGCCTCCTTGCAGGAGAACGGCGGGGCGAGCGGCATGATCATTGACACGCTTGGGTCTGCGACAGTCGGCGCCAACCAGGTCTATTTGACCCCCTTGGCGACCGGCCAAACTTGCCCCAGCGGAGCAGGGTGTGCCATCCAAGCATCTCAATCAGGTTTGAATTGATTTCGGCGGACCATAGTAGAATGCCCGCCGCTCAGCCAACAGGGGTTGAAACGACATGACCACACGCAGCAGAGTGCAGAACGAAGCGCAGGAACCGGACGCCGAGAAGCCCCGCGAGAAGCGGCCTTATAAGAAGCCCGAGGTCCGCCACGAGCGCGTCTTCGAGACTATGGCCCTTTCCTGCGGCAAACTCCGCGCCACCCAGGCGCAATGCCGTTTCAATCGCAAACGTTCGTAAACATGCTGCCCGATCACGCCAACGCGCTCGGTTGCGAACTTGCCGGAGAGGTTGTCCGCACCTTCGGCCGTGTGCGCGTGCGCGTTACGGGCACCAGCATGATTCCGGCAGTGTGGCCTGGCGACGTGCTGGTGGTGGAGCGCCGCCCGGCCGAAAAGATCCAGCGAGGTGAGATTGCAGTAGCCGAGCGAAGCGGCACGCTGATGGCGCATCGCGTGGTATCCGCGGCTCCGGTTACGGCTGCTGTCGCGCCGGGTTTTCACCCGGCATCCGCTCCGCCCGCGCCAACTATGATCACCCGCGGCGATTCGCAACTTTTCCCGGATGAACCTCTCCGCGCGGATGAATTGCTCGGCGCCGTGGTGCTGATCGAACGCGGCTCCCGCGCCCGCCAGCCGCGCCGCGCTCTGGGCATTGCCTCGCGCGGGCTCGCCGCCATCGCGCGCCGCTCCACTACCGCCGCGCGTGTTTTTGTGCGTCTCCATTCCATTTTCTCGGCCCGGCCGGAACGAGTTGCCCTGTGCAAGAGCTGATCTCCACCGAAGCGCGTCACAACGTGGTCATCGAAGTTGGCGGCGTCCCCGTGCGCGTGCACACTTCCGACGGCAAATTCGCCAGGCTGCTTGAAAATCGCTACACCGGATTCGTAGGCGCCGCGGGCCGCGCCGCGGAATTCGATTTCGAAATTGATCTCTCCGCTCCCGGCTCCGATCCCGAAGCCGACGTGAGCGTGAAGCGCGAGCCGCACGGCTGGAGCTTCGCGCGCGGCGATTTTCGCGCCGAGTGGGATCCCACGGCGCGCCGCGGGCGAATTCAGCAACGGCCCAATCCCTATTCCATGGATTCCGTGCTGCGCATCGTGCACACCCTGGTCCTGGCAGGCCAGGGCGGCTTTCTGGTGCATGCCGCCAGCGCCGTGCGCAATGGCAAGGCCTTTCTTTTCGCCGGAGTTTCCGGCGCGGGAAAGACCACCATTTCGAGGCTGGCGCCGCCCGATGCCGCGGTGCTCACCGACGAGATTTCTTATATTCGAGCCGAAGGCGATGGCTATAGGGCTTACGGCACGCCGTTTGCCGGCGAGCTGGCCCGCGTGGGCGAGAATGTCTCCGCGCCGCTCGAAACGCTATTCCTGCTCGCGCAGGGCCCGGCGAACAAGATCGAGGCCGTGGACAAGGCCGATGGCAGCGCGCGAGCTGCTGACCAATATTCTCTTTTTCGCCGAGGATCCGCAGATCGGTGATTCCGGTATTCCAATCGGCGTGCGATTTTGTGGGGCGAGTAGCGGTCAAGCGGCTTACATTCGTGCCGGATGCGAGTGTTTGGGAGATGATCGGGTGAACGATCGGAAACGTTACGTTGCGCGCAGCAAGGATATCGCCGCTCGCCGGCTGGGCGGTGAGACCATGATCATGTCCGGCCGCGATTCCACGCTGTTCACTTTGAACGAAGTCGCCACCGTCATCTGGGAAGCGGCCGACGGCGCGACGCCGCTCGACGTGATCGT
Organism: uncultured Acidobacteriota bacterium; assembly: GCA_963838545.1. Taxonomy (GTDB): domain Bacteria; phylum Acidobacteriota; class Terriglobia; order Acidiferrales; family UBA7541; genus Palsa-147. The sequence continues at coordinate 16,659 of CAWIRL010000004.1, read as the reverse complement.
CACCCAGCGTGTTTGCGCGGAATTCGAGGTCGCGCCGGAAGAAGCGCTGCGCGATGCCGATGTGCTTGTGGAAGAAATGGCCGGTCACGGTATTCTTACCGTCTCCGATGCGCCCATCGCCGTGGCCGCGCCGCCTGCGCCCGCGCCGCAGCAAGGAGCTTCATGGGCGCGTTGATGGAGGAGATGGGCGTAAAGGCCCTCGAGCTGGGCATTCCGCTCAGCGTGCAGCTGGACCTCACCTATCGCTGCAACGAGCGCTGCGTCCATTGCTACCTCGATCACGAAGATCACGGCGAAATGGACACCGCCGAGATCAAGCATTTGCTCGATGAAATGGCCGCGGCCGGAGTTCTCTTCTTGACGCTCAGCGGCGGCGAAATTTTCCTGCGCAAGGATTTCTTCGAAATTCTGGAGTACGCGCGGCGGCTAATGTTCGCCGTGCGCCTGAAGACCAATGCGATCCTGGTGCGCAAGCGCGAGGCAGAGAGGCTCGTCGAGCTCGGCATCGAAAATATTCAGATCAGCATTTATTCCCACCGGCCGGAAGTGCACGATGCGATCACGCTGGTGCCCGGCTCGCTGAAGCGCTCGATTGCCGCCATTCGCTTTCTGAAATCCTATGGGCTCAACACCACCATCGCCAATGTTCTGATGATGCAGAATATGCAGGATTATCCCGGCGTGCGCGCGCTGGCCAAGGAATTGGACGTCGAGTTCACTATTGATCCCACCATCACGCCGAAGATGGATGGCGACCGCGCCATTTTGAATTTGAATATCGAGCGCGATTCCCTGCACCAGGTATTTCATGACGAAGCGCTCGTAGGCGACGTGGAATCCTTCTGCCGCCCGCCCGCGCCCGCCGGCGAAGATGAAATGGATTCGCTGCCCTGCAGCGCCGGGCATACCGCCTGCTACGTTTCGCCCTACGGCGATGTCTATCCCTGCGTGCAATTCCCGCTGCCGACCGGCAATGTGCGCCGCCAGCGTTTCGTGGATATCTGGCGCGATTCCGAGCAGATGAACGAAGTCCGCAACATCCGCGTCCGCGACCTGCACACGTGCTCGGGCTGCGGCCACGTCTCCGCCTGCACGCGCTGCCCCGGTCTGGCCTTCATGGAAGGGGATATGCGCGGGCCGTCAATTCAGGATTGCGAGAAGTCCTTCGCCAGAACCGGTATCCCCAGCAAAAATCTGCAAGCCAAGCGGCCCTCAAGCCCCCGCGGCCTGATCCAAATCCAAGGCCTGGCTCCAGCCCCAGCCACGCAATCCGCCGTTTCAGACATTCGCGCGTAACCCCTGGCTCCGGCCGGGTCGCTCCGGACGGGTACTACCCCATCCGTACTATTGAAAATAAGTACAACTCGCCCCAAACTAGCCCCGGCGCAAATATATGGAATACAACTCGACCCCCGCCACCCCTCCCAACAAGCCCTTTTCCTGCAAAAATCACCCCAAATTTCTAATCGTGTCAAAATTTATTAGAAACGTCCGTAAGTCAAACAAAACAAACGAAGGAGACCATTTCTAATCGCGTGAAATCGGCCCTTTAAAAACGCGGAAATCAAAACAAAAGCGAAAGCTCCCGCCGCAACTCGCGCTGGACGCCGGCGCAAAAAAAAAGGGCACGGCTGGTTTCCCAGCCGTGCCCTTTCGGTTGAAGGTTACTGGTGAATTAGCGAGCCGATGGCCACGAACGTATCGTCCGTGCCGGCTGTTACCAGTTGCGTGTCGCTGGCCTGATAGAAGACGAAGTCGAGCGGAGTTGCGCTCGAGAATTCGACCGTGCCGGTGAAACGGCCCGGATTATCAGGATCGGCGGCAAAGGTCAACACGGTTGGCACGCCCGTGGCGAAGTCGCCCACGATGGCCAAGTCCACGTTGCCGGTGATGGTTGACGTCCCGTCCGAGAAGCCCTGGCCGACCAGGTCTTCCTGATCTTCCTGAGCGTCAAACGTGATGTTGACCGCAAAGTTGCCCTGGAAGGTGGCCGGTGACTGCTCGACCACGACGCCAGCGCCGTTATTGGTGCCGTCAGCGTCCATGAGCAGCGAACCGCCGCCGACGACAGGATTGTTGGGATCGAGAACGTTAATTGCCGGATCGACGAAGTAGACAAGGAGGTCTATGAAGTCGCCGGAATTGCCGTCGTTGTCGTCAAGGACGAAGATTGACCTCGGCAGCGTGTTGCCCGCGAAGTCGCTCGGGAATCCGTAGACTCCGGTAACGAGTCCACCCGAGAGATTGCTTCCTTCGTTGGCATCGCTGAAGCCGCCCGTGATGGTTCCAGCGCCGTCCGTCGTGAACTGACCGACAAACGACGTCGAGCCGAATTGGCCCTGACCGTTGTCACTGAAGACAAACGGCCCGGTCACTTGCGACACGTCATAACCATCTTCCGACGCCGGTCCTGCTGCGCCGTAGATCGAGCCGCCCGCGACGAAGAAATCGTCGGTCTGGACGACGCGATAGACTTCGGCGTTCACCATGTAAACGGTGTAGCTGAAGCCCAGGTCTGCCGAGCTGATTACGCCGCGGCCATTGGCATCGATCGCGGTGTAAACCAGGTCCTCGGCGCTGAGGTCCACTGACTCGAATGCGCCGGTGTCGTCAACGTCGAGCGCACCGCTGGTCACTGCTCCGGTGCCATCGCCGTTGCCGGTGGTATTCAACGCGCCGCCGAAGGAGGTCTGGCCGTTATCAGACAGATCCCATCCGAGCAGAGTGAATACGAAAGTGCCGTCCGGAATGCCGGCTTCGAACGTCGTCGCATCCTGCAAGTCGAGCGTGCCACTGGAGGTGGCGCTGCCATCGACTTCCATGATCAACGCATGCGAGCCGGAAGTGACTGCGACGCTGAAGGTCTGCACGCCCGCGACGCCGATGCTCGGATCGCTGACGTTCAGAGTGATTGTGCCGCGGCCATCGGAACCGATGTTGTACGTTCCGGTGAGCGTATCGCCGACCGAGGAGAAGATCAGATTGCTGAAATCTTCTTCGCCGGCGGTGATGTTGCCCGCGCCGTCAGACGTGATGCTGCCTGCAGCGGAGTAAATGCCGCTGGCGTCCACGCCCACGACGGAGAAAGCATACTGCCCGTCCATCCCCAGGCTGGCGTTCGAGCCGACCGGCGTGATGGTGGTCTGCGCCGAATTGCTCGCGGTGGCGTCGGTGGTCGAGGTCGCTGAGATGGTTACAGGGCCGCCGGCAGGAACAACCGCGGGCGCCGTGTAGGTCACTGCGCCGAGGCTGTCGCTGTGCGCGGGAGAAATGGAACCGCAATCAACGTCGCCGCAAGTGACGGCCCAATCAACGCCGCCGTTGCTGGCGTCATTGGTGACTTGCGCGCCGATCTGCACCGAGTAGCTGACTTCGAGACTGCCCGGAGGAGCCGGTGCGATCGTAACCGTCGGAGTTGGAGGTGTTTTGTGGCCGTTGTCGCAACCAGCCACGAACGATGCTGCCAGAACTACGATAAGGAGGCTCAATAAGGTTTTGCGGCTCATCGCGAACCTCCCTGGACACGCAGACGGCCATTTTTCTTGGCACGCGCTGAAGCCGGGCCAACAAAGAATCCATTCTGTTGCGAACAGTGTAAGTGCTGCCGTCTGCTTCAATCGTGCGCACGATGAAGACGTGACCGTGTTTTGTCTTTTGCATCATGCGCCACGGCTTTTACCGACTGCCCCGGCGACAACGAATCGATGTGCTTGTCGCGCCCGGGATACGTGCCGATGTGGGCGTCAACGAGCCATTCGCGGTTGCCAGCATGAGGTGTGTGCCCGTCAACATTCCAGCGCTGGGTTTCTTGACGACGTTCGAAACCGTGCCCTGGAGCGTGACTTCTTTCGAGACGTCGTAGGTGTGCTTTGGAGTGACGGCGATCTTCTTCGTCGCGGTCGCCGCCTGACTCGACGCCGTGAAGGAGAAGGCCATCAGGGTCAATAAGCCCAAGCCTCCCAACAGCTTCTTCATTTGTTCCTCCATTCTATTTTTTCGTTCGACCTCGAGGCGTGCACGGGCAGCTGTGAGACCAGAGGGGACGGCTCACTGCTCCGCACACACCTGCGATAGGCAAACTTGTTTGAAACTAATTCCCTGACCCAAGACCACCCCTGGCGGCCTACAACGTAGCACAATGAAACACAAAATTTTGCAAACGCTTTTTAAAATGTTTCCAAGTGAAAACCTACCTGCTCACCAGTTGAGAAAATACGCATATCCGCCACGTCGCCAGCTTGACCAGACCAGTACCGGGTGTAAGCCGCAGTTTTATAAGGGTTTTAATGGGATTTGGAAGCGCTCTTGACAAGGCGGGAGGAAAGAAGAGAATTCTCGCACAGGCGAAGAAAAAGCGAAACTAATTCCACTCTTCGCCCAGGTTGCTCCATGACTCTCGCCGCTCTTCGCTCCCAGCTCGAAGATTCTTTGCGTGGAAAAGTCTCCGCTCCCTTTGCCGTGCGCCACGCGGCGTTGCCGGAGATGGCGGCTTGCGGCATTGCGGAAATTGACCGGCTCACCGGCGGATTGCCGCGCGGCTGCTTGACGGAAATTACCGGAGCGGCCGGCTCGGGACGCATGAGCTTTCTGGTTTCCCTGCTGGCGGGATTGACGCGGCGCGGGAGAATCGTGCGCGGTGGTGGATGGCCGCGATGCGTTTGATCCCTGCGGAGCGGAAGCGGCGGGAGTGACGCTCGGGCGATTGCTGCTGGTGCGCTGCAGCAACATCGAGCAGGCGTTGCGCGGGGCGGATTTGCTGCTGCACGGCGGCGGATTCGGCCTGGTGGCGCTGGACCTGAGCGATTTGCCGGGGGCGACGGTGCGGCGCGTGCCGTTGAATGCGTGGTTTCGATTCCGGCGCATGGTGGAAAACACGGCGACGATTTTGCTTTTGCTGGAGCAGGAGTCTTGCGCGAAAAGCTGCGCGTCGCTGGTGCTGCGGCTGGAGATGGAAGCGGCGCGATGGAATTCCGCCGCGGCGGCTGCGGCAGCGGCTGTTCCGGCGCGGAAAAACGGCGGGATGAAGAATCCACAGCAATTTCTTCTGGGCGGCTTGCGAATTCGCGCGGAAGTGCTGCGCAGCCGCTTGGAGACGGCGGAATGCTCCGGCGATGGATTTTTCCGCGAAAGGATCGGGACGAGGACTGAGACGAGGATGGGAACCAGGATCGGACGCGACGGGCGCCGGCTGCCTTTACGAAACAGAAGCCGCCTGGATGGATCTGACCGGGGAAAACAGCGACGCGCGAAAAACATTTTCGCCGGACGAGTTACGAAATCCGCGAAACCTTGAGGAACTTTATCCACGGAACGCCCATGCCTTTCGCTTGCATCCATATTCCTCATTTCATTCTGCAGGCGGCTTTGCGCGCCGAGCCGGAACTGCGCGCGCAGCCGGCCGGCATTGTGGAAGGCAATCCTCCGCTGCTTACGATTGTTGCCGCGAATGAAAAAGCGGCGCAGCTCGGTCTGCGGCTGGAAATGACCAAGCTGCAGGCCGAGCAGATTCCCGGCTTGCAGATTCGCCGCGCTCGGCCGCGCAGGAAACGGCGGCACATGCGGCGCTGCTGGATTTGGCGCTGGCGTTCAGCCCGCGAATTGAAGATACGGCTGCGGATACGATTGCGCTCGATCTGGCAGGGCTCGATACGCTTTTCGGCTCGCTCGAAAATCTGGCGCAACGTCTGGCTGCGCGGGCGACGGAATTTGGATTTAGCGCGAATGTAGGCGTGGCCTCGAATCTCGAAGCGGCGCAGCTTGCCGCGCGCGGTTTTTCCGGCGTGACGCTGCTCGCGCCGGAGGAAGAAGCGCAGCGGCTCGGCGGCTTGCCGGTTTCGGCGCTGAATCTTTCCGGCGGAGATGCGCGAGACGCTGGATCGCTGGGGCGTGCGCACGTGCGCGGCGCTCGCGGCGCTGCCGGTGGCACAGCTTTCCGAACGACTGGGACAGGAAGGCGTGCGCATGCAGGAATTGGCGCGCGGGGCGAATGTGCGGGCTTTGATTCCGGCGCAGGGCGCCACGCAATTCGAAGAAGCGCTGGAGCTGGATTCTCCCGTGAGCGAACTCGAGCCGCTGGCGTTTCTTCTTGGGCGGCTGCTCGATCAGCTTTGCGCCCGGCTTTCGGCGCGGGCGCTGGCGACCAACGAAATTCGGCTGAAAATGAAGCTTGAGCCCGGCGAGGAGGAAATTTTCCCCGTCGCGGATGAGAGCGTTCTGCAGAGAAATTCGGCGCGAAAGAAATCCGCGGCGGAAAAATTCCGCGGCGGCGCAGCCGCGCCTTCCATTTACGAATCCACGCTGCGATTGCCGCTTCCGATGCGCGATTCGAAGGCGCTTTTGCGGCTTTGGCGACTGCATCTGGAAGCGGATCCACCGGTTTCGCCCATCGCAAAAATCGAGATGACGGCCGAACCCGCGCGAAATGCGCTTCGCGCAATCGGGATTGTTCCAGCCGCTTTCGCCTGATCCCGAAAAATTGGAAATCACGATGGCGCGCACGCGTCATTTGGTGGGTGAGACGAATATCGGGGCGCCCGCAGCCGGTAAATACGCATCGACCGCTGGCTTTCGCGATGAAGCATTTCGATCCTGCGGCGGTTGCGGATGATTTTGCCGGGCAGCCGGCGGCGCGGGCGGCTCTCGCTCCGGTGATCGCTTTGCGCGCGTTTCGTCCGGCGCTGGCGGCGCGAGTGGAAGTTCGCGCGGATGTGCCTGTGCGCGTGCTTTTTAATGGTGTGTGCGGGGAGGTGATTGCGGCTTCGGGGCCGTGGCGCAATTCCGGTGATTGGTGGACGGAGGAGCCGTGGAACCAGGATGAATGGGATCTTGGAGATTGAGTTCCCTGTTGCGCGTGCGAAGGAAATCGAAATTGTTTGCGATGAATAAAGAGAGCGTTGTGTCGCGTGGAGTTTATCGGGCGATTTATGAGCGGGCGTCGGATCGGTGGTCGATTGGAGGGGTGTACGACTGATTCGTTTGTGAAAAAGACCAAAATGTTGTCATTCCAAGGAGTCCGCGGTTGTGCGGGGATTTGATTTTACCGGGAGGCCGTCGGAGGGCGCAGCAAGCGGCGCCCCTACGAAGGCAACAGCAAATGCGGAGGTTGTGGCGCAAGTTGTCGTGAGTTTTACGTGGGCGGGCGGAGCAAGCCTCCCCTACGAAGGCAACGACAAAAGCAACGCAAATGCAGATCCCTCACCGCTGAAGCGGGTTCGGGATGACAGCTACAACCTTTGGCTAAATTGCTATGTACATCGAACTTCATGCGCGGTCGGCGTTCAGTTTTCTGGAAGGGGCGTCGCTGCCCGAAAATCTGGTTGCGCGGGCAGTCGGGGCTGGAATTTCCGGCTATGGCGTTGCTGGATCGCGACGGCGTTTACGGCGCGCCGCGCTTTCATCTTGCTGCGCGGAAAAATAAAATTCGGGCGCACATCGGGGCTGAAGTTACTTCTGTCGAAGGCTTTCGCTATGCGCTGCTGGCCAAATCGCGTGCCGGTTATCAGAATCTCTGCCGCCTGATCACGCGCATGAAATTGCGCGCGGCGAAAGGCGAAGGCTCGATCACCGCGGAAGAATTGGCGGAACATTCCGCCGGACTCGTCTGCCTCACTGGCGGCGACGAAGGCCCGCTGGCACATGCGCTCGGGCGTGGCGGCATTGAAAGCGGAATCGAATGTGTGCAACGGCTCTGCGGAATTCTCGGGCGCGACAATATATATGTCGAGCTGCAGCGCCATCTACATCGCGACGAAGAAGCGCGCAATCAGGCGGCGGTCGAAATCGCGCGGCGTTTGCGCTTGCCGCTGCTGGCTACGAATGGCGTCTCGCACGCCGCGCGCATCGAGCGGCAAGTGCTGGACGTTTTCACTTCGATCCGCAATCACGAAACACTCGACACCGCCGGGCGCCTGCTGGCGCGCAATTCCGAGCGCCATTTGAAATCCGCCGAACGCATGGCGCGCCTTTTCGCCGATCTGCCCGAAGCCATCGCGCAAACCGAAGAGCTTTCCTCGCGCCTGGAATTCACGCTTGAAGATCTCGGCTACGAATTTCCGAAATATCCCGTGGGCGAAGGCGAGACGCAGAATTCATTTCTTCGGCGGCGCACGATCGAAGGAATGCTCGCGCGCTATGGCGCAAACAATGAAAAAGCGCGCCGGCAAATCGAACGCGAACTCGCGCTGATCGAAAAACTCGATCTCGCCGGCTATTTCCTGATCGTCTGGGACATCATCCGCTTCTGCGGCGAACGAAATATTTTGGTGCAGGGGCGCGGCTCGGCGGCCAACAGCGCGGTCTGCTATGCGCTGGGCATCACCGCCGTCGATCCCGTGGGCATGGATTTGCTTTTCGAGCGATTCCTATCCGAGGAGCGGCACGAATGGCCGGATATCGATCTCGATCTGCCGAGCGGCGACCAGCGCGAGCGCGCCATTCAATATGTTTACGAGCGCTACGGAAGGCTCGGCGCGGCGATGACGGCGAACGTGATCACCTATCGCGGGCGCTCGGCGGCGCGCGAAGTGGGCAAGGCGCTTTCGTTCGATCTCGAAACGCTCGGGCGGCTCACCAATTTGGTGAACGCCTGGGAATTCAAAGATGACGCCGACCGCCTGGAGCGCCATTGCCGCGATTCGGGCTTCGACGTCGAGCATCCGCGCATCAAGAAATTCATCGAGCTTTGCGAACGCATCCAGGATTTGCCGCGGCATCTCGGGCAACATTCCGGCGGAATGGTGATTTGCGCGGGGCAGCTGGATTCGGTGGTGCCGGTCGAGCCGGCGACGATGCCGGGGCGCGTGGTGGTGCAATGGGACAAAGAAGATTGCGCGGATATGGGCATCGTCAAAGTGGATTTGCTGGGCCTGGGGATGATGGCGGTGCTGGAAGAAACCATCGAGATTATTCGCGCGCATGACGGCGAGAACGTGGATCTGGCGCGGCTGCCGGCGAATGATCCGCGCGGTTTATGAGGCGCTGCAAAAGGCGGACACGGTGGGAATGTTTCAGATCGAAAGCCGCGCGCAGATGTCGTGCCTGCCGCGGCTGCGGCCCACGTGTTTTTACGACGTCGTGGTGCAGGTGGCGATTATTCGGCCCGGGCCGATCGTGGGGAAAATGGTGCATCCGTATTTGAAGCGGCGCACGGGACGCGAGCCGGTGGTGTATCGCGCATCCGTCGCTCGAGCCGGTGCTGGCGCGGACGCTGGGCGTGCCGCTTTTTCAGGAGCAATTGCTGCGCATGGCCATGATTGCGGCGGGATTTTCGGGCGGCGAAGCGGAAGAATTGCGGCGCGCGTTCGGATTCAAGCGCTCCGAAGCGCGCATGAAGGATATCGAGAAAAAATTGCGCGCGGGAATGGCGCGAAAAGATATCGCTCCGGAAGCGCAGGAGCAGATCGTCAAATCCATCACTTCTTTTGCGCTTTATGGATTTCCGGAATCGCACGCGGCGAGTTTTGCTTTGCTGGCGTATGCCAGCGCCTATTTGAAATGCCATTACCTGGCCGCGTTCACTGCGGCGATGCTGAACAATCAGCCGATGGGATTTTATTCTCCGGCGACGATCGTGAAGGACGCGCAGCGGCATGGATTGCGAGTGAAGCCGATTGACGTGACGCGCTCGGATTGGAAATGCACGCTCGAGCGAGAGAGCAAGGGATGGAGCGTGCGGCTGGGGTTGCGCTATGCGAAAGGCGTGCGCGAGGAAACCGCGGGCGCATTGTTGCGGCGCGCGCGATGCATGCGATTTCGTCGGTCGAGGATTTAAAGCGCCGCGTGCCGGAAATTCAGAAGGCGTGAGCTGGTGACTCTGGCGGAAATTGGCGCGCTGAATTTTGCCGCCCCCGAGAATGGCGCGGAAAAGACGCACGCGACGAAAAAGCAACGCCGATTCCATCGCCGCGACGCGCTCTGGCAAGTGGAGCGAGTGGCGCGCGCGCCGGGTCCATCTACTGGAAGATCCGCATGCTATGAAGCACGCGGACCGAGATGTGCCGCAACCGGTGACGACGCGCCGGTGCCCGCATACGCCGCCAGCTGGCCGCAGAAATCGCCGCTCTCGCCGATGACGGATTCCGAGCGGCTCATCGCCGATTTTCGCGGCACGGGAATGACCGTTGGCCCGCATCCGATGGCGTATTGCCGCGCGGCGATGAATCAGCTCGGCGTGCGGCGCGCGAATGAACTCGAGCATTTGCGCGACGGCATGCACGTGCGCGTGGCCGGCGCCGTGATTTGCCGCCAGCGTCCGGGCACGGCGAAAGGATTTGTCTTCTTGAGCATCGAAGACGAGACCGGCATCGCCAACGCCATCATCACGCCCGATCTCTTCGCCGAAAATCGCGTCATGGTGGTGAACAATCCGTTCCTGCTGGTGGAAGGCAAGCTGCAGCATCAGGACAATGTGATCTCCGTGAAAGTCGAGACGGTCGAGCCGTTGCGCCTGCCGAATGTTTCGGCTGTGTCGCATGATTTTCATTGAGGATGGAGTTGCGGCGCGGGGGCTGCAAATCGCGGAGAACGCGCCGGCGGCATTTCGCTTGTGAACGGAGCGAGGGGGGCGCGCGTTTCTTGGATATAATCGAAAAGTCCCGGAGGGTACCGGAGGAGGATTTATGGCCGAGCCAACTTATGAAGAATTGAAAGCGCGAGTGGCGGATTTGGAGAAGCAGGGCGGCGGGCGCCGCGGCGGCGAATTGGAATTTCGCGTGGGGGAAAAGGGCGGCGTGAGCGTTTATGGGCTGGGGCGATTTCCCGTCACGCTTTATTACGAGCAGTGGATCCGGCTGCTGAACAGCGGCGAAAAATTGCGCGAGTTTCTGGAGGAGAGCAAGGGCGGCGGGAAGCTGAAGCTCAAGGAGAAGTAACGGCGTCGCGGAGTTTTTGGCGCAGGCTCGGCTTTGCAATGGCAGCGGAGTTCGGGGCTGGGATGCGCGATTCGAGTTGGGTACTAGAACGTTCCGCGTATCCATTCTTGACACTGCCACCACGTGTCAGTACTATTCTGCTGCAATCATTCGGTTTTCTGCATTCTTCCGCAAACTTCAGGAACCGGGAGGTCTCGATGAGAAAGATTCTCTGGCTCGCTTTGATGATTGGGTGTTTCGTTGTGCCGGCAGTGAAGGCGCAGGATGCGGCGCCAGCGGGCGCGCCACCGGCAGCGCAGGGCCGAAGGAAACGCGTCGCGATCTTCGATTTCGACTTTTCCACGGTCGGCACCACGGCGCTCGGCGCGCAAGTGGACATCGGCAAAGGCATCACCGATTTGCTGGTGAAGTACTTGGTGCAAGACGGCACCTACTCCGTTATCGAGCGGAAAGTGATGGACAAGATCCTCGCCGAGCAGAATTTCTCGAATAGCGACCGAGCGAACCCGAATTCGGCGGCGAAGCTCGGAAAATTGCTGGGAGTTGACGCGATCATCGTCGGCAGCGTCACACAGTTTGGAAACGAAACCAAGAACACCAACGTGGGCGGGGGCGGCGGCGGCTGGCACGGCATAGGCGGCGGCGGATTCGGCCAAAAGAAATCCAAGGCCATCGTGGGAATTGACGCGCGAATTGTGGACATCGACACGGCAGAAATTCTGGGCGTGGCGAGCGGCAAAGGCGAATCAAAGAGAGAAAGCACTTCGTTGACCGGCGGCGGCGGCAACTGGCACGGCTTTGGCGGCGGCAACGTGGACTTCGGCAGCAGCGATTTCCAGGAGACGATCCTCGGCGAAGCGGTAAATCTAGCGGTGCAGCAACTCAGCACCGGGCTCGTCGCGGACGCCGGGAAGCTTTCGGCGCGAACAATCAGCGTGACGGGGCTCGTTGCCGCTGTTGATGGCGGGCAAATCGTCCTGAACGTCGGCGCCAAGGCAGGATTGAAAGTGGGAGATCAGTTGACCGTCGAGCGAGTCACCAAGGAAATCAAGGATCCGTCTACCGGCGAGGTAATCCGGCGCATGACCACGCCTGTCGGCACCATTAAGCTGACGGACGTAGACGACGTATCGGCGGTGGGGTCGCCGGTCTCGGGGACTGACTTCAAAGAAGGCGACATGGTCAAAACCGTCACGCAGTAACTACGACGACGCTCACCGGCTTCTGAAAACGCGAGACATCGCCCGGATGGAAATCCCATCCGGGCGTTAATTTTTTAAGGAACGTGTTGACATTTTCAACGATGCATCCCTACAATCACCGCGCTCGGGTTGCCGTCTCCGCCATCTCGTCGGCGAGAAGTTCCCCGCAGCCACTCTCGGGGGCGTGAGTGCCGTCCGGCTCAACAAAACCAAAGATCGCGGTCGTCGATAGCGACCAGGCGCTGCGCTCGAAAATTGCCGCGGCGCTGCAGCGCCGATTTCGAAGTACTCCAGGGCGAGGACTACGAATCCGCCTACCACTTCCTGCAGGAATCGCCCCTCGACGTGCTGCTCCTCGGCTTGCCCTTGGGGTCCGGCGAGGGAATACCGGAATGCACGGAGCTTCTGGAACGGCTGGCGGCCGGAGACATAGATGCGCTGGTGATCGTCCTAAGTTCCGACGAGCGAAAAACCACGGCGCTTACAGTGATCGACGCCGGCGCGTACGACTATTTCATCAAGCCCATCGATATGGACGTGCTGCGGGCGCTGCTGAATCGCTCGATCGAAAAACTCCACGTCCAGCGCGAGAATCGCATCCTGCGCGACGAAGTCACGCGCAAGCAGGAACTGGGCGACCTGATTGGCTCCACCGAATCGATGCGCCACGTTCTCGATTCAATCCGCCGGATGGCGAAAGCGAACACGAACGTGATCGTTCGCGGCGAGAGCGGCACCGGCAAAGAGCTGGTGGCGCGCGCGCTGCATGACCAGAGCCCGCGCCGCGCGCGCCCATTTATCAGTGTTAATTGCGCGGCGCTGCCGGAAAGCTTGATGGAATCCGAGCTATTCGGCTACGAACGGGGGGCCTTTACGGGAGCGGTGGCGGCCAAGGAAGGCCGCATAGAACTGGCAAACCGCGGAACTTTGTTTTTGGATGAGATCGCCACACTGACGCCAGCCCTGCAATCCAAACTTCTTCGCGTGCTCGAGGAGCGCGCTCTGCTTCGTCTGGGCGGAAAGAAGCCGATCAAAGTGGATTTCCGGCTGGTCTGCGCGACCAATGAAAACCTCGAAGAGATGGTGAAAGACGGAAAATTCCGCGAGGATCTGTACTATCGAATTCACGTGGTGCCCATCTTCGTTCCGCCGTTGCGCGAGCGCGTGCCCGACATTCCCATCCTCATCGAGTACTTTTTGAGCGTGTATTGCGCGGCGAACCAGGTGCCGATGAAGCGTGCTCTCCGACGAAGCGCAGCAAGCTCTGAAGCGCTACCTCTGGCCGGGCAACGTGCGCGAGCTCCAGAACGTGGTTCAGCGCATGGTGCTGATGACCGACGAGTCCACGATCGCGCTTGAAAATCTGCCGGGGGATGTGCTGCAAGCGACCCGCGGCGACCCGCAGGCTCGCTTCCACCTGCCTCCGACCGGGATCCGCCTGGACGAAGAGCTTGAAGCGTTCGAGCGCCAGTGGGTGGAGACCGCACTGAAGCACGCGCGGCACGCGAAGTCGGAAGCCGCCCGGCTATCTGGGTGTGGATCGCAATCGCATGAATTATCTCTGCCGCAAGTACAGCCTGTGAGGGCGCGCTCCGTTGACAAAATCAGCATATCCTGAATTATTCAACACCGGCGCGGAGGAGCTCTTTCGCGAGGCTGCGACGCTTAGTCCGTTAAGTGTCGGCATTTCAATGAGATACACGCACTAGCGGCGGCGCCATCGATTTGGCATCGCGCATGCATTTCCCGATGTACCGCCCACAAAGGGCAACCTAAAAGAGAGGGAGAACGAAATGACGAAAAAGGCTGCTGTTAAGAAGGGATCGAAGATGGGCTCCGTGAAACCGTTGAAGGCCAGCCCGTTGGGGAAAGTTTCGCCCCTGAAGCGCCCGTAACTGGTTGCCGCGTCTCCAAAAGGAGACAGGGCAAGCTAGAGTTTCTGAAAAGGGCAGTTGCGCTGAGCGCAGCTGCCCTTTCTGCATTTTGGGCCGGCCGGGCAGCTCCGCTTCTCTTCCTCGCGAACGTAAGAATCGAAATCGATCCCCTGACTCCCCCGCGGACGCAGGTGCTTCTCGCTGAAAAAATCAGCGATTGATGAAATATTCAATAGATTGGAACGCTTCCGAAAAACCACCGGCGGAAGCGGCTCTCCAGTAAGTGGCTGATTATGAGCTAGATAACGGCATTTGCGAAATTCGACTGCCTTTGGCACGAAGAGTGCAATCTAGGTATGCGTAGCCCACAAGAGGGCAAATAGAGATTCAGGGAGAGAACGAAAATGAAAAAGAATCCAGTGAAAAAGGGATCGAAGTTGGGCAACGTGAAACCGCTGAAGGCCAGCCCGCTGGGCAAGGTTTCGCCTCTGAAGCGCCCGTAACTGGTTGCCGGTCTCCGCAAGGAGATTGGGCAAGCTAGAGTTTTTGAAAAGGGCAGTCGCGCAAAGCGCGGCTGCCCTTTTCGCATTTTGGGGTCCCTCCGCAGTTCCGAATTTCTCCCTCTCAGAAGTGATCGTTGGAACCACCGACCGGGTGGCGTGCCGTACGCTGAAAAAATCAGCATTTCATGAATTATTCAATGGTTTCGAGGCGGATGGAATGAACGCGCACGGTGCTCTTCCGTCGTAAGTAGAGCAAATTCAATCAGATGCCATGCTTCCGGATTCCCGGCGCCCTTTGGCATGAAGTGTGCAATCTAAGTATGCGTCGCCCAAGAGGGCAAATCGAGATTGAGGGAGAGAACGAAAATGAATAAGACTCCGATTAAAAAGGGATCGAAGCTGGGCAGCGTGAAGCCGTTGAAGGCCAGCCCGCTTGGCAAAGTTTCGCCACTGAAGCGCCCGATTGCGTAGTTAGCCTAGCCTGTAGCCGATCCTCGGTCGCTATGCGAACTGGGGATCACCGATAATCAAAAGGGGCTGTCGCACAAAATGCGCCAGCCCCTTTCGGCTTTTCTGGCAAACAAACCTGGAACTGTCGCTCGTCCGCCAAATGCCGGCACGGAGGCCGGCGCGACTTCACCACACCTGCAGACGCAGCCAGCGCCAAAATCCGCGCGTCCATTGCCAGGCTAGCGAAGACCGCTTCCCGAATATTTTTGCCGTCCCCGTCATTCCCTCAATCAGGCTTCCGTCGGGATTCGGGAACACCATCTCAACCGCAAAATAGTTCGCGACCTCGTGGCCCTGGCGCTCGAGCTTATTCGGTTGGGAGATAGGCCGGTCGATCGCGGCTGCCGGCAGGATGCGTTCGATGTGGCCTTCGTAAGAACGGTAAGGATGGGCGAAAACCTGAATCACCGCCGGCTGGCCGACGGAAATTTCCTGCACTTCCCAGTCGCGGACGAGGATCCGCGCGCGCATGTTGGCGCGATCCACAATTCGCAGCACGTCGTGCCCTTCCTTCAGAAATTCTCCGGGCTGCGCGATGGTTTCCGCGCTGGCGACGATTCCCGAGGTCGGTGCGCGCAACGTGAGCTGCGCTTCTTTCGTGCGCGCGACGGTCAGTTCAGCGCCCAATTGATCATGTCGCGCGGATGCTTGTCCGGCAGCGGCAAATTCCGCTCGCGATTGCGCCGTCCGCAAATTGCTCTCGTTCAGACCGAGTTCTCCGGCCGCCTCCGCCGCATCCGCCGTCAATTCAGGGTTGCTGAGCTCCGCCAGCACGTCGCCGGCACGCACGGAATCTCCGAGTCTCACTTTCACGTCGCGAACACGGCCGGAAACGACTGCGCGCACCTGAGTCGTAGCCGCCGGCTCGAGTATAAATTCGCTGGAAACGTTCGACGCAAACGGCGAAACCAGATACCACCGCCGCAGCCGCCGCCAACTGCTGCCGACGAGTAATCTTCCAACGCATATATGCCTCCCGCGACTTCAGCCACCATCCACGCACGTGAGGAATCGACTGCCGCGCGCGATTGCGAAACAGAAAATAAAGGATCGCCGCCGTGGCCACGTAACCCCAGTCGCCCATCCAGTTCACCAGAACGTTGTTGACGAACCGCAGCACGATATACAAAAGCAGCGTGCTATACGTGATCGCGCACAATCCGAACGCCAGAAAAACGCGCCGGTGCCGCTTGCTCGCCGGCGGAACTTCCACCTTTCGCCGGAGAATGTACCGCTGGAACCAGGCCTGCAGATACGCAAACGAATCCTCGCGCAAAGAATCGATGCGCAGGAACTGCGAAATAGCGTAATAGCCGTCCGCCTTGATCAAAGGATTCAAATTCAGCAGCGCGCCTGAAATACCGCTGAGCAGCAGGGTCTTGTAAGCCAGATCATTTACCGTCGAGCCCGGCACGGATAAAGCCCAAATGATCGTGGAGAGCGAACAGACCACCAGCTCCACCCAAATGCCCGCGAAGATCACGTACTCGCGCGGCGCCGTGGATTCGAACAAAAGAATGTCCGTCGTGTCGGTATAAAACGCGGGCGTGAAATAAATCAGCAGAAAGCCCATCTGGTTCACGTCGCCGCCGTAATGCTTGCACGTGAGCCCGTGGCCGAATTCGTGAACGGCGCCCAGCGACAGCATGATGATCCAGAACGCCCAAATGTCGTAGACGCTCTTGCCTGCAAACGAGTAGAG
>CAWIRL010000003.1:0-64890 GCA_963838545.1 uncultured Acidobacteriota bacterium | reverse complement strand
GTCAAAAAATGCCCGCGAACTCCTCGCCAAGTCGGACGCGACAACTTTCCCCGTGATCCTCGACGGCACCGACAATTTCGAAACGCGCCTGCTCCTCAACGATGCCGCCATCGCACTCAACACTCCATGGATTTACACCGCAGCGGTTGCCTCGAGCGCCGTAACAATGACCATCATCCCCGGCGAAACCGCCTGCCTGGCCTGCCTACTCGACTCCGACGCCACGGACACGGACGCTGCAAGCCTCACAGGAAACGATACCTGCGACACCGCCGGCATTCTCAACTCCGCCATCAACGCCATCGCCGCCATCGAATCCACCGAAGCCATCAAGATTCTAATCGGCCAGCGCGCCACGCTGCACCAGCGCCTCATCTCCCTCGACGTCTGGACCAATCAACATCGCGCCATCCGCGTCGCCCGCAATCCCAATTGCCGCGCCTGCGTGCAACACGATTTCCGCTACTTGAACGGCGATGCGCAACCGCACATCACCCTATGCGGCCGCGACAGCGTCCAAATCCACGAGCGCGCTCGCAACCTCGATCTCGCAGCGTTGCACCGCCGCTCGCCAACACCGCCACCGAAGTCCGCAGCAACAATTATCTTCTCCGCTTCCGCGTAAATTCCTACGACCTAACGGTTTTCCCCGACGGCCGCGCCATCATCAAAGGCACGCGCGATCCAGCGGTAGCCCGCACGCTCTACGCTCGCTACATCGGCGTAGCGCCGGCGTCCCTGCCGGCATCCGACGAGCACAAATGAAACATACGCGCACAATCACGCGCGGAAAATAATCACAGCCAAATCCGCATTCTCCGCGAATTCTCCGAAATTAGCGCCGCCCTTTCAGGGCGGCATCTTACGAACGAACACGGTAAACACACGCACGACCACCCGCGGACCTAAATCGCCGTAAATTTCTTTTCCGCGATTTCCGCCGGCAGAAAGCCGGCGTCCCTGCGAACTTCGCCCACGCAAATCGTTTCATCGCCGCCTGGCGCATCGCCGAGCGATCCATATTCTCCCGCGTATTCATCAACGTCAGCAACGTGCTCAAAACCCGCGCCTTCATCTCATCCGTCATCGGGAATCCGCTCATGGCCACTTTCACCACGCGTTCGCCGCGGTCCGCAATCTGCTTGTAAAGCTCGATCTGCCGCTCGTGCACCGTCCGCCCGAGCGCCGTCTCCCGCCGGATCGCCGCGCATTCCTCGTCAATGCGCAGCGTGTAATGCAGCAAGCACAGCGCACTTCCACCAGGCCCGCCGGCATCGGCGCCTTGCATCCCTTCGAACTGCAATTCACTTGGCGCCAAGCATAATATGTCTGTTCCAACCTGTAACATCCTATCGGCACAAAATCCACAAGCCTGAACCTCACCCGCAATCAATGCGTTACGTCACCCGAAGTACCAATTGCGCTTCTACGGATGCAAAACTCATACCCAGGTACGGGAGGGTGCACTCTTGCGCCACAGCCTCTAATTTTGCAGATATCAACCTAGTTATAACTGTGTAATACTCCGCCGCAGTTCTAGCCATTTTGGATTTGCCGGCCTGGGGTGCTCGCAATTCCTCGCTTTTTTCATCTAGCTTTGGAGGAAAACTGTGGCTTCGGAAAATCCCGCAAGCGGCCGTGGGCGCCGCCTCAGCAATTTTATCCAGCGCCATCGCAACGGATTCACGATTTCGATTTTTGTGGTCATCGTGCTCGGTCTGGTCGGTCCGGTGATCGGCCGGCAGATCATGAAGCTCGGATTCGGCAGCGAGGAAAACGAGCCCGCGGATTTCGCGCGCAAGCGCGCCGAATGGTTTTTCCGCCCGCGCGCCTCGGCGCACGGCCACATCCCGAATTCGCTGCGGCTGAAAGCCATCGCGCAGCGCGATATCAGGATGCGCGAAGAAGGCACCTTCGCGTCGCACTTCGCTCCCGCTGCAATTTCCATTTCGAACACGCACTGGACGCCCATCGGCCCGCAGCCGCTGCAGAACGAATCTCCGTTCGGCACCACGTCCGGACGCCTGAACGCCATCGCCGTTGATCCCTGCGACTCGACGAACAAGACCGTCTACGCCGGCGCAGCGGACGGCGGACTCTGGCGAACCACCGATGGCGGCACAACCTGGACGCCGCTGACGGATGCGCAGCCTTCGCTGGCCAGCGGTTCGATCGCGCTCGGTACCCTCGGGAACGAATTGCGCCGCGACGACGGTCTATTACGGCACCGGCGAAGAAAATTTCTCCGGCGACAGCCTCTACGGCGGCGGCGTCTTGAAATCGGCAAACGCCGGCGCCACGTGGACGCCGGACTCCACTTTTACCGCCGGCCAGCCGGAGGATATGTTCGAATCGGCGCCCTACATCGGCTCGCTCTCGGTGAAGCCGGGAAGCCCAAACACATTGCTCGCCGGGATTCAGGGCACCGGCACGATCACGTCTGGAATTTGGCTTTCGACCAATGGCGGCGCCACTTGGACGCTGCACAATCCCGCGAGCCCCTCTTTCGATTTCGCCACGGGCGTGGCTTTCGATACGAATGACGCGACGGGCAACACTGCCTTCGCCGCGATGGGATTTGTGTTCGGCGATGCCGATCTCGTGAGCGCCGGAGTCTGCACCGCTTCGCCTTGCAACGGCGTCTTCAAATCCACGAACGGCGGCGTATCGTGGTCGCGGCTCACGGGACTCGATACGGCGATCAACACGGCGCTGGGCGCGAACTCCGCGAAAAAATTTGGCCGCATCAGCCTGGCCCTCAGCAGCCCGCTTCCGGGCACCAGCGGCAATCCCGCGACGACGGAAATTTTCGTGTCCATCGCCGATAGCTCGACGACTTCGAACCGCTTCCTGGCTTTTGCGAAGAGCCTCGACGGGGGCACCACGTGGTCGGTGCTGACTTCGGAGCCGCTCTGCAATCGCGGAGCGAATAACGGCCAGTGCTGGTATGACATGGCGCTGGCGGTGCAGCCGGGCAATCCGCAGACGCTCTTCGCCGGCGGCGCGGCCGGCGCGATTGCCGGCGGCACGAATCCCGAGCCGACTCTGATTCGCTCGCTCGACGGCGGCGCGACTTGGGCCGATGTGTCCGCGGACAACGCCGGACATCCGAGCTTTCCGCAAATTCACGTGGATCATCACGCGGTGACATTTTCGCCGGACGGAACGAAAGTCTACGTTGGGAACGATGGCGGCATTTGGAGTTCGACGGATGCGATCACTGCCGCGGCGGGCTCGCAGCATTGGACCAATCTGAACAACGGATTGCAGACCATGCAATTTTATCCCGCGATGTCCGCGCATCCCACGAACACGAATATCGTTTTCGGCGGCACGCAGGACAATGGCAGCCAGGCTTACAGCGGCGGGTTGAATTGGAACTGGCTTCCCACTTGCGGCGACGGCGGATGGACGGCGATTGGGCCCGCGTCCGCGAGCGCGTTTACGGTTTTCATCGTTTGCGATGCGGTGGGAAACGGGAACACGATTTTTCGCAGCGTGAACAGCGGCGCGAGTTTTGTTCCCGCCGATACGGGGATCAATTTCAATCAGGGCGTGGATTTCATTCCGCCGTTCGTGGAGGATTCCGCGAATCCTGCGAATGTTTATTTTGGGACCAGCCGGTTGTGGCAATCGAAAAATTCGGGAACGAATTGGACGGTGATGGCCGGCGGCGCGGACCTGACGATGGCCGGCGGCGACGTGATCACCGCGATGGCCGTGGCGCCTTCGGACTCGAACACGATTTACATCGGCTCGGCGGAAGCGGCGGTGCGCGCGACGACGAACGGGTTGAGCGGCACCGCGGCGACATTTTCGGCGATCGCGGCGGGCTTGCCGGCGAGGCAAGTGACGCACATCGCCGTCGATCCGGCGGTGGCCGCGACGGCGTACGCGACCTTCTCCGGATTTTCCGGATTCGGAGATACGTCCGGACACATTTTCAGGACTACGAGCACAGGCGCTGCGTGGTCGAGCATTGACGGCGACCTCCCGAACGTGCCGGTGAACGATTTGCTCATTGATCCTGAAGATCCGCAGAACACGATGTACGCCGGCACGGACATCGGCGTGTTCGTCACGTCGAATGGCGGCGCTCACTGGAGCACCCTGGCGCCGGGTTTGCCGAACGTGGTGGTGATGTCGCTTTCGCTGCAGGCTTCCAACCGGCTGCTGCTGGCCGGCACGCATGGCCGCGGCGCGTGGGAATTTGCGTTGCCGACGATCGGCACGCCGACGCCCGCGATTTCATCTTTGAGTCCGAATTCGATCGCGGCCGGCGCGGCGCAATTTACTATGACCGTGAACGGCTCGAATTTTTCTGCGAGCTCGGTGGTGAATTTTAACGGCACTCCATTGGTTACGGATGCTACGGGCCAGCCGTCTAGTCTGAGCGCGACGGTGACGGCGGCGCTGGTGGCGGCGGCGGGAACTTTTCCGGTGACGGTGACGGATGGGGCGCTGACGTCGAACAGCGTGAATTTTTCCGTGAATGCGCCGCCGGATTTTTCGTTCGGGACGATTACGAGCGTGCCCGCGAATGCGACGGTGACGGCGGGAGGCTCGGTGACGTACACGGTGCCGATCGTGGCGAGCGGAAATTTTGCGTCGAGCGTGGCGCTGACTTGCACGGGCGGATTGCCGTCGAAGGCGAGTTGCAGCGCGGCATCGGCGACGGGTTCGACGCCCGGGATGCTGACGATTTCGACTACGGCGAGTTCGTTCGCGCCGTTCGTGCCGCGAGGGGAGCGGCGTTTGCTGCTGCCGTGGGCGGAGCGGCGATTGCTGCTGTGGTTGATTGGCGCGGGATTCTTCGTGGCGTTGCTTGCGGCGCTGTGGCTGCGGCGATTTGGATTGCGGACGCGGCGCCGGGCTGCGTTCGGATTCGGGCTGGCGGTGGCGGTGTTGGTGTTCGTGAGTTGCGGCGGCGGAGGAGGCGGAGGCGGTGGTGGTGGCGGTGGCGGCGGGGTTGCCGGCACGCCGGCTGGTTCGTACACCGTGACGATTACCGGGACGTCTGGTGCGTTGACGCATACGGCGACGGTGCCGCTGAAGGTGAACCCGTAAGCGGGCTGGCGGAGATTTGTGCCGGGGTGAATCCCGTCACTAACTTCTAACCGAAACATGGTGCGATTAGAATTTGGCGTAAGTTGTTGAAAACAATCAGTCGAGTGCATTTCTAACCGAAACAAAATTCGGAGGCTGGAGGCTCGAGGCGGGAGGCCGGAGCCGGCAAGGGCTTGTGTTTTTATTGGGTTACGCGGTTTTTGCGGGAATTGGGTGTGTGCGATTAGAATTTGGCTATGTCGTTTGTTATCAGGTGACTTTTGTCGATTTCTAATCGGTTTGCGTGCGATTAGAAGCTTGGCCGGGTGAGGATTGCTGTTGATCGGCGAGGCTTCGTTTGGGCGAACTACTGCCGGCGCTGGCGGATGGACAAAGTTTCATGCTGGGCTGAATCATCAGCCCAGACCCGGCATTGCGACCAGGCATAAGGTACGGCTCCGGTGCTTCTGAGCGATTAGGCGGACAACGGCGGGCTCAGGAGAGCCAGCCCTCGCGTTTTGAGGGTAGCTTAAGGCTACTGGTATACTGTTAGCATATTGGTACCGGAAAGTCAAGGGGAAAAACGGGGGCCGAAGTAAATCGAACGGGCGTTACTATACAATCGGCGGCCAGAGGTTTGCATGAATACCCAGGAGGCGAAGGATTTTTTAGCCGACCAAGCTGCCCAACAAGCGGCTCTTGACCGTATCCCTCTTTCCGATCTCGAAGCGCGGATGATGTACTTCACAGAAAGTGACCCAGACTCCTGCCGTGACCCTATCAGCCTTAACGAGGAGTTCGAAGGGAAATACAACACGGTTGAATACGAAGCAAAAATGTCACGGCTACTCTGTCGTGCATACAAACGATTGAAAGCTGAAAATGTGGGTGGAAAGCTTCAGTGGGACGAAGCGATTTCCACGCTTGAAAAGGGCGACCATTACGTTCTGGTCTTGTGGGGACAACAGTCACCGATCGACACTCGGAAGAATGATCCAGGAAGCAGGGTGGTTAAATTTGGCGGCATGTTTGTAGCAGGATTTTTTCTTTTGGTATCATTCGCCAATGATCGCGATGTTCCGGCCTGGGCCCTGGAATCCTTTGGCGTCTTGCTCTTTGTTCTTCTTCTCGTAACGATGTTTTTCTTGGCGCAGCAAGCATACCGAGCATTGCGCCGCCGCAAGTCAGCCTAAAAGAATTCTGGCTCTCACCCAGTTCCTTCCAGCGCGGCAAAACGTTGAAACACTTCCTTGATCGGCTCGCTCGATGAGATCGAGCGCGCTCTTTGATCTTGAAGTTCCTAGACGGGAATTCAGGAGCTCAATGTCCAACACATACGGCATCTCGGAGGAAGTCGAAAAAGAGATTCGAGCGAGAGACAAGGTGTGCGTATTTTGCCATAGGCGATTCTCGCGCGAGAGCCGGGCGTCCATACCAACCATAGAGCATTTCAATAATGATGGGCCTATGGCGGAAAAATATAACTTGGCCATTTGCTGGGCGGTTGTAATTCGAGCAAAGGAACGAAGAAGCTCTCGGCTTGGCTCAAGACGCCTTACTGTCGAAAAAGGCAAATACACGAAGAGACGGTCGCGAAACCGGTGAAGGAATATATGCGCCGCACTCACTGACACCGGGGCGGACGCGTGGGGACGGCAACGGCGGCCGTCGCGGGAGGGCTAGACCGGCCCTCACCTACGACGGCGCAGAAACGGCGGTTGGAAAGATCGTGGGGGAGATTTCAAATTTCAGAGGGAAGAAAGGGGGGAGGTGGGGAGTGTGGATGAACGTCAAAAACCCCACGCGCAACGGCGGCGCATGGGGCACCCTGTGGATCGGGGAATTGCTACTACTGTGAAGACTGCACGGATATTTGATTTGTTGGTGGAAGAAATTGCTTGGTGGTTGGGGTGTGTACTGGGACGGGGATGGTGCTGGTTGAATTGCTTAAGTGGTTTGTTTTTATGTGGGTGGGGTTGGGTGCGGTGAGTGGCATGCGTCCTGCTTGAGTGCTTATGGTGGTTGCGTTTACTTGGTGGCTCGCTGGCGTTCTTGTTTGCGGGCTGGGCGGAGGTTCTTATGGACCGGAAAGAAATGCGGGAGATTTTGGAATCTGAAGAATTTCGCGGGGACGACGGGGCGTTTGATTCTTCGTATGACTCTTCGTTTGAATCGCATTTTGATGATGGGCGGCCTACGGAGACCTGGCGGCTTTTGGCGGATCAGCTGTCGCCGCGGATTGAGGCGCTTTCGCATATTTGCGAGAAGCTGCAGGCTACGCCTTACTATGTTTGGCTGGCGGATACGGTGCATTTGTGCGATCCGGCTGGAGAATTGCGCGTGAAGGTGGAGGCGCTGCAGTGGATGTTTCGGATTGCGAAGCATTTGAATGGGACGGCGCGGGAATTGGTGATGGCGACGGTGAGCCGGTCGGTGGAGGATTTGGAGGTGGCGGTGGATGCGCAGTTGCGGGCGGCTGGGGAGAGGAGAGCGGCGGCGTGAGTTCTGGAGGCTTGAGGCTGGAGAGAGAGAAATCCAGGAAAAGCCAGAAGCAGGAAAAGAAAGACGAAGCTTAAAGAGCGAAGGCGAAGAGATTTAAAATTTAAGATTTGAGATTTAAGATTAGAGGCGAAAAGAAGAATTCTTACCGCAGAGACGCGGAGAACGTAGAGAGGCGCGGAGAAATGCAGATCCCTCAGGGCTGGCCCTGACGGGGTCGGGGCCTTCGGGATGACAACGTAAAGCCTACTGCACAGAGAAACCTTACTGCACCGAAAAACCTTACTGCGCAGAGAAAGCTTACTGCGTAAAAGGCCTGCCGAATTGGTCAGAGATGTTCCGCTTGTGAAACCTAAGGTGGTGTGATTTTTCCCGATCATGTTGAGGGCTAGGGGGTTTTTGTGCGTTGAAGTAGAAGTAGGGGGTAGGGAATAGGGGACAGGGAATAGGGGATAGAAGAAGAGGGATTACCGCAGAGACGCAGAGGGCGCTGAGGGAAGCGGGAAAAAAAGTTGGGGTCAGGAATCGTAGCCCGGGGGTGGTTTGAAGGCGCCGATTTCTTGGGTTAGTAGGTCGGCGAAGGTGATTGTGGTGGCGTCTTCCCAGTAGGGGCCTGAGATTTGGATGCCTGTGGGTAGGCCGTCGGGGGTGGTGCCGATTGGGGCTGTGGTGGCTGGGTGGCCGGTCAGGGTGGCTGGGGCGATCCAGTTTAGTAGATCCATGTAGTGGCGGGTGCCGTTGGAGGTGGCGATGGTGCGTTTGTCTTGCGGCTCGCTGTGATCGTGGGGGAAGGCTTGGGTGAAGGCAACCGGGGAGAGGAAGACGTCAATATCGTTGAAATAGCTTTGCCACTGGGCGCGGAAGGCGAGGCGCTGGAAATTTTGGCGTTGCCAACTGGAGAACGGAGCCATGCCGGGGAGCGGCGGGGCGTTGGGGATTTCGGCGTTGGCTTTGCGCTGGGAATCCTGTTGATCGGGAGTGGCTACGCTGAAAAGAAATGCGAGGAGATGGAATCGGTAATTTTCCAGGAGAGCCTGGATATTCATACCGGCGGGCCAGCCGGGGTGGAGTTGCGCGCCGGCGCGATCAGCGGCGGCTAGGGCTTTTTCCAGGAGGGCTTTCATTTCGGGGGTGGGCGGGGCGATGGGATCGTCGAGGACGTAGCCTACGCGGAAATTTTTTAGGCTGGTGGCGCGAGGAGCGGGGAGATTCCACTGCCAGGCTTTGGTGTCGTAATTTGCCGGGCCGCCGAGAATTTTGAGAGCGGCGAGAAGATCTTGAGCGCTGCGTGCTAGAGGGCCGGAGACGGCGAGGAGAGTGTCGAGGCCGGGATTGTCGCGTTGGCCTCCGGGGAGATGGCCTTGCTGGCTGACTAGATTGAGCGTGGGTTTGTGGCCGAAGAGGCCGCAGAAATGCGCGGGGACGCGAATGGAGCCGCCGATATCGCTGCCGACGCTGAGATAGCCGAGGCCCGCGGCGAGAGCTGCTGCCGAGCCGCCGCTCGAGCCGCCGGGAACGCGTTTTAGATCCCAGGGATTATTCGTGGTGCCGTAAATCGGATTGTAAGACTGCCAATCTGCCAGGCCTACCGGGACATTTGTGCCGCCGAGGAGAATTGCGCCTGCTTTGCGGAGGCGTGCGACGGCTTCGGAATCGGCGGGGGCTTTGGTGTCTTTGAAGGCGGGGACGCCCCAGGTGTCGGGTTGTCCGGCTACGCCGAAACTTTCTTTGATGTTGAAGGGGACGCCGTGAAATGGGCCGAGGGATTGGCCGTGGGATTGAGCTTCGTCGGCTTTTTTGGATTGGGCGAGGGCTTCTTCGCGGGTTTGGTAGACGTAGGCGTTGAGTTGGGGATTGTAGCGATCGATGCGGGCGAAGATGCGCTGGGTGAGTTCGGTGGAGGAGATTTGTTTTTTGCGGATGGCTTCGGCGGCGTCGAGGGCGGAGGCGAAATCGAGATTGGGAGCGGGCGTTGCGTTCGGGGATGACGGCGATGACATGGTTGGGCTTCTTTCGGCTGCTGCGAGAGTGGCGGGGATTGCAGCGGCGGCTAGAGTTAGTGCTGATTGCGTGAGGAAATCGCGGCGATGCATGCGTTGCGAATGGTAGCGGGAGGGGGGGTGTTGCACAAGGGGTTGGTTGCGGGGATTCGTGGAGTTGGCGCGAGTTGTGGCTCGCTTTAGTTCTTGCCGGTGCCACCCGAAAGGAGGCCCTTCGCGACTCGGGGTAAAGTGGCGCTGCATTTTGGAGGCGCGACGGATTGAGATTTGGAATTGATTTTGGATGCTGGAAAACATGGCCGAAGTCTGACAATGCCCAAATAGGGGAAGTTCAAAACCCCCACGCGCAAGAGCGGCGCATGGGGCACCCTGGTGCCTGCGCTGCTGACGGCGGGTTCCCCTTGACTATTGACAGGAGTGTGGGGATACTTGTCAACTGTTTAGGGGAATGGAGGGAATGTGGGGAAGCCTACGGATTTGGTGCAGGGGACTGTGGACCTTTTGATTTTGAAGACCGTGGGGTTGGAGAGGGCGCATGGGTGGGCGATCGCGCAGCGGATACGGATGGTGTCGAAGGATGTGCTGCGCGTGAACCAGGGGGCGCTTTATCCGGCTTTGCACCGGTTGGAGCAGCAGGGGTGGATACGGGCGGAGTGGGGGGAATCGGAGAATAACCGGCGGGCGAAATTTTATTCTTTGACGCGGGCTGGGCGGAGGTATTTGCAGAGGGAAGAGGCAAATTGGGAAAGGTTGTCGGCGGCGATTGGGTTGGTGTTGGGGAAGGCGGAGGTTTGAGTTGGAGGGTGGAGAGAACTTGAGATTCAAGAACCCCACGCGCAACGGCGGCGCGTGGGGCACCCTGGGGACGCCCGGCGGCGTCCCTACTAAGGCTCTTGCGGAATGAATTGAGTCGTGGAGGTTCTCATGAGGTGGATTGAGACTATCAAGTTGCGGGTGCGGTCGTTGTTTCGGCGATCTGTTGTGGACTCGGAATTGAATGCGGAGATGGAGTTTCATTTGGCGCGGCAGATTGAATTGAATATTGCGGCGGGGATGTCTGCTGCGGAGGCGCGGCGTGCGGCGCTGGTGGAATTTGGCGGGGTGGCGCGATTGACGGAGGAGTGCAGGGACGAGCGGCGGGTGAATTGGATTCAGGATGCTGCGCAGGACATTGGCTATGCGGTGCGGATGTTGCGGAAGGCGCCGGGATTTACTGCAGTGGCGATTCTTACTTTGGCGCTGGGGATTGGGGCGAATACGGCGATTTTCAGCGTGTTGGATGCGGTGATATTGCGGCCGCTGCCTTATCCGGCGGCTGACCGGTTGGTTTTGATTTGGACGGATTTGACCGGAGCGGTTCGAGCGCCGTTTTCCGGGCCGGACATGAATGATGTGCGCACGCGCTCGCGATTGCTGCAGGACGTGGGCGGAATCTGGGTCGGTCGGACGGTGCTGACGGGAGTGGGAGACCCGGAGCAGATCAAGCTGGGATTCGTGACCGACGATTTTCTTTCGATTGTGGGAGTGCATCCGGCGATGGGGCGGCTGTTCGTGGCGAAGGACAACGTGGGGGGCGCGGCGCCGACGATACTTTTGAGCGATGGATTGTGGAGGCGGCGCTACGGCGGAAATCCGGACATCGTGGGGCAAACGGTGAAGATGGACGGGCGGCCCGCGACGGTGGTCGGCGTGATGCCGGAAAATTTCCGGCTGATGTATCCGGCGGATTTGGGCGTGCCGGCGGACGTGGCGGCGTGGACGCCGTTTCAGCGGGATGTGGCGCACGATCCGCGGGATTTGAATTTCTTGCGCGTGCTGGGGCGGCTGCGGCCGGAAGCGACGATTGCGGCGGCGCGCGAAGAGGTGCACGCGATCGCGGGACAATTGCGCAAAGAGTACGTGGTGGACTCGAAGCAGGGCGAGGATTTTCAGGTGGTGCCGATGCAGAAGGAAACTACGCGGGAAATCCGGCCGGCGCTGCTGGCGCTTTTCGGCGGAGTGGGGTTGGTGCTGCTGATCGCGTGCGCGAATGTGGCGAATTTGCTGATGTCGCGTGCGGGGGCGCGGCGGCGCGAGGTGGCGCTGCGGGCGGCGCTGGGAGCGACTAGCGGAAGATTGTTCCGGCAACTTTTGACGGAGAGCTTGCTGCTTTCGCTTTTTGGCGGAGTGGCGGGAATCGCGCTGGGGTGGTGGGGGACGAGCGGGTTGCTGGCGCTGCGGCCGAAATCACTGGTGCTGGTGGAATCGGCGGGATTGAATTTTGCTGTGCTGGCATATGCGTTTGGAATTTCGCTGGCGGCGGGAATTTTATTTGGGTTGGCGCCTGCGGCGGAGGCTACGCGAATTAACTTGATTGAGACGCTGAAGTCGGCGGGGCATGGGGCCGGAGCGGGCAGAGGACGGTTGCGCTCGTTGCTGGTGGCTAGCGAAGTGGCGCTGGGGTTTGTGCTGCTATTTGGATCGGGACTTTTGATTCGGACATTTTTGCGGTTGATTGGAGTGAATCCGGGATTCAGCGGCGGGCACGTGCTGACGTTTCAGGTTGCGCCGGGGTATACGCGGTATCCGAGCGATGCGACGCACGCGCAATTTTTCGAGCAGCTCAGGAAAAATATTGCGGGGCTGCCGGGAGTGGACGCGGTGGGAGGGGCGAGCCATCTGCCGTTCGACGATTATCCGAACTGGTACAGCTACTACTGGCCGGAGGGAGCGGCGCTGGAGGCGCAGCAGAGCGTGATGGCGGATCATCGCGCGACGACGCCGGGATTTTTTGCGGCGATGGGAATTCCGTTGATCGAGGGGCGCGATTTTACGGACGCGGATGATGCTTCGCGGCGGCGCGTGGCGGTGGTGGATGATTTGCTGGCGCAGCGGACCTGGCCGGGGCAGAACGCGCTGGGAAAGAAATTGTATGTGGAGACGATCAAGGATGGGGAGTTTGCGCCAGGGGCGGCGGAAGTGATTGGAGTTGCGCGGCACGTGCGTTATGCGCGGCTGGCGGATGAGGGGCGGCCGCAGATTTACGTTTCCTATGCGCAGAACGCGAGGGAGCAGGTGGCGTTTGCGGTGCGCACGGGGGAAGATCCGAGTTCATTGGCGGGAGCGATCCGGTTGGAATTGGGGAAAATGGATAAGGACGTGCCGATGTCGAAGGTGCGAGTGATGGATGATTATTTGCGGGATGCGCGGGCGGGGACGCGATTCACTACTTTGCTGGCAGCGGCGCTGGCCGGGTTGGCATTGGTGTTGGCGGCGATTGGGATTTATGGAGTAACGGCTTACTCGGTGGGGCAGAGGCGGAGTGAGATTGGGATTCGCATGGCTCTTGGGGCGCAGCGGGGGGATATTTTGCGATTGGTGTTGGGCGAGGGGATGGCTTGGGTTTTGGCGGGGATGGGAGTGGGAGTTTTGCTTTCGATGGTGATGATACCGGCGCTTTCTAGTTTGCTTTTCGGAGTGCGGGCTGCGGATGGGGTTACGTTTTTTGGAGTGGCGGGGTTTTTGACGGTTGTCGGATTGTTGGCTTGTTATATTCCGGCGCGAAGGGCTTTGCGGAGCGGATCCGATTGTGGTTTTGAGGTATGAGTAGCGAAAGTCGTGTTGCGCATTGGAGTCCGCTGGCGATCTTCGCGCTCTTGGGGATTGTGCTCGAAAGATGCCGCCCGTAAAAAGGGCGGCGCTACAATTCGGAGTGGCCGGAGGTTCGAGTGGCGATCGAGGTTAAGTGGATGGCGCCTTTGTTGGGTGTGTTTGATATGCCTGCGGCGCTGCATTTTTATCGGGATTTGCTGGGATTTGAGGTGGTGGGGCGTTCGGGGACTGGGGATGATTGCGGATGGTGTTGGTTGCGGTTGGGTGGGGCGGACTTGATGTTGAATACGTTGTATGACAAGGGGAAGCGGCCGTCGGCGGTGGATGCGGAGCGGGTGAAGATTCATCGCGATACGGCTGTGTTCTTTAGTACGCCGGATGTGGATGCGACTTATCGGTATTTGCGGGAAAAGGGAGTGGAGGCGGAGGAGCCGTTCGATCAGAACTATGGAATGCGGCAGTGTTATGTGTTGGATCCGGATGGGTATCAGCTTTGCTTTCAGTGGGAGGTGAAGAAGTAGGATTGGGGCGAATCGCGAGATTGTCTTCCGCGCGTGTTCTCAGCTTCGATTGAGGCGCGAGATCGTCGGAGGGCGCAGCAAGCAGCGCCCCTACGAAAGGTTCAAATTCCCGCGGGTACAGACCGGGGGCGAAAATAGGATCGAAGTCCGTCGGCGATACGTGCTTCGGTGTGGGGGTTGCGGTCGTCGGATGCCCTTCGAGGCTCAGGGTAAACCGGCACGGAGGCTGGCGGTACAACGGCTGGGCTACTTACAACGGTTGCGCTGGGTGTGCTAGACTACGTCGGCAAGAGCATATTGGGTTGCTCCTGCCATCTTTCCTTGATAAGGAAATTCCATGTCTGGACATTCTAAGTGGGCCACCATCAAGCACAAGAAGGCTGCTACCGACGCCAAGCGCGGGAAGGCCTTCACGAAAATTATACGAGAATTGACGATTGCGGCGCGGGTGGGCGGGGGCGATCCGGTGTCGAACCCGCGGCTGCGCACGGCGATTGCCGCGGCGAAGAATGAAAATATGCCCAATGACAATATTGAGCGGGCGGTGCTGCGCGGCACTGGGCAGCTCGAGGGCGAGGTGCTGGAAGAGGCCATGTTCGAGGGCTACGGGCCGGGCGGAGTGGGGATGTTGGTGGCGGTGGTGACCAGCAACCGGAACCGCACCGTGGGAGAGTTGCGGCATTTGATGGCTAAGAACGGCGGGAACATGGCGGAGTCGGGGGCGGTGGGTTGGATGTTTTCGCGAAAGGGCGACATCATCGTGGCGAAGGAAGCCGCGGACGAAGACAAGATGATGGGCATCGTGCTGGATGCCGGGGCTGAGGATTTGCATGATGACGGATCGGCATGGGAAGTGACTACGCCGCCTGAGGCTTTGGATAAAGTGCGTGATGCTTTGACTGCTGCGGGGATCACGCCGACTTCGGCGGAAGTTTCCTGGGTGCCGCAGAATTACGTGAAGTTGGCGGGGCAGCAGGCGCAGCAGATGATCCGGTTGATTGAGGCGCTTGAAGAGCTCGACGATGTGCAGCATGTTTATGCGAATTTCGATGTGGATGAGTCGGAGATACAGGCGGCGGTGGCTTCCTAGAGGCTTGGGGCTGGAGGCTGGAAGCTGGAAGAAAAACCCCCACGCGCAACACCGGCGCATGGGGCACCCTGTTTACGTTGCCGCGATCGTGGCAACTTTCTGAAAAATTGCTGGTGCTTCTTTAAATTCTGCACTTACACTTGGGGCCGTCGTGATTCCTCCTGACGGCAACGGAACACTCCGAAAAATTTGCGTGCTGGGCGTGGACCCTGCTGTGGCTGGGGCTACGGGCTATGGCGTGATTGAGCTCGAGGGCGGCTTGGCGCGGATGCTGCGTTATGGGGCTTTGAAGATGCCGGCGCGGGCGGCTTATTCTGAGCGCTTGTGCGAGATTCATCGGTTGATTGCGGCGTTGGTGGAGGAATATTCGCCGGACGCGGTGGCTGTGGAATCGGTTTTCACCGCGTTGAATATGAATACGGCGCTGAAATTGGCGGAAGTGCGCGGCGTGGTATTGCTGGCGGCGGCGCTGGCGGGAGTGCCTTCGCGGAGTTATTCGCCGCGGGAAGTGAAATCGCGGATCGCGGGATACGGCGCGGCGTCGAAGCAACAGATGCAGCAGATGGTGGGCATGCAATTGGGAATGCGCGAAACGCCGGAGCCGGAAGACGCGGCGGACGCTTTGGCGGTGGCGCTATGCCATGCGCATGCGGCGTTGGCGGAAGAGCGCGTGGCGGAGGCGACGGGGCGGCGCGCCGGCGGCTTAACTTTTGGCGCGGCGGCGGGCGCGCGTGCGGGTTCCGGAGCTGGGTCGCGCAGCCATTCGCGAGTGGCGCGCATCGTATCGGTTCGATGAGTTCTTCAGGTTCGCACATTCGAAATCTTCGAAACTCGATGCTGGCTGCGATTGCTGCGGCGCTTTTTGCCGCTGCGCTGGCGGCAGCGGCCGCTTCGGGCGCAGTCGATACTCCGACGATTACGTTTCGCAAAGTTTTCAAGCAAAGCTTTCCGGAATTCATGGAGATCAAGGTCAGCGAGAATGGGCAGGCGTCGTACGACATCCGGCAACTGGATGAGGAAGCGAATCCGCAGCCGTTTGCGGTGAGCCGGCCGGTGATGGAGAAAATATTTCAGCTTGCGGCGCAGCTGCATCATTTTGACGGGCCGAGTTTGGACGTTCACCGCAAGATCGCGAATCTGGGAGAGAAAACATTTCGCTACGAAAAAGGCGCGGAGGCGCACGAGACGACGTTTAATTACACGTTGGATGCGGCCGCTACGCAGCTGCTCGATTTATTCGAGGGCTTGGGGCGTGAGCAAGTGGATTTGAATAATCTCGAGCGGGCGATGCGTTACGACCGGTTGGGCGTGAATGATGCGGTGATGCGTTTGGAGACGGATTACAACAATAAATTGATTCCGGAGCCGGATCGGTTGTTGGCATCGCTCGATCAGTTGGCGGCGGATGAGAAATATTTGGATATCGCGCGGCAGAAGGCGCGGAATTTGGCGGGAAGGATTCGGAATCCGCGTTGAGGCAGGATTGATTGGCGCGATTACCGGATGATGGCGCCGGCGTAGCCTACCGTCCAGTCTTTGTCGCCGCTTACTTCTGCTGACGTGGCGTAGGCGATGATTTCGGCTTGCGTGGCGCCGAGTTCGCGCATGGCCGTGAGCATTACTACTGCCGGGCCGTAACCGCACATGGAAATTCCCTTCGATCGAACTACCTCGTAGAGACCTGCGGGATCAAGAGCGGCGATGCGATCGATGGCGATGCGATCTTTGACGCGGGTGATGGCGTCGGACTCGTAGTGATTCATGTCCGAGCTGGTGAGGATGAGGAATGGATTTTTTTGCGCGGCGAAAACTTTTGCGATGGCGCGGCCGAATTGAGTGAAGGTGTCTAGGCGGTCGGTGCCGACGGCGATGGGCACGAAGCGAAAATCGCCGGCGAGATGCTGGAGGAATGGAAGCTGGACTTCGAGCGCGTGCTCGGTTTCGTGCGCGACGGAGTCTTCGCGCAGAGGCGGAAAGGCTTGCTTCAATTCAGCGGCCAGCACGGAATCGATTTGCGCTTCGCCTAGCGGCGTCTGCCAGGGGCGATCGGATTGGATGGCCAGAGCTTCGCCGCGCGGAAAATGGCGCGGGCCGAGCATGAGGATGCGTGGCGGAATTTCGAGCGCTCGATAGACTTTCCCGGCGACGCCGCCCGAGTACATGTAACCGGCATGCGGAACGAGGCAGGCGCGCGCTTTGATTTTTTCGGCGGGGCCGGCGGTGTAGGCGTCAATATCGCGACGAAGTTCTTCCGGATCGCTGGGGTAGAAACGGCCGGCTACGGCGGCAGGTCGCGGCTTGTTCATCGTCGAGATTTTTTCCGGGCGGGAGCGCGTGCGTGTGCCCGTAAGTAATTGCCGGCTGGGAGAGACTGCGCTGCAGGAAAGGCCGCCTCGAAGATGCGGCTAATTGCCACCTGAGGGACGGCCCTTGATTGCGAGCGCGACGTCTTTGCCGGGCTCGTGTTGAATGCTGACTTCATCGCCGCGCTGGTATCCGCCATTGGCCTGCACTTTTTCCATTTCCTCGGCCATCTTAGTGCTGAAAGTGTAGGTGTGCACGATCATGGGATGTTCGGATTCGCGGATGGTGATGGAATTGTGATCGACGTGGATGACTTCCGCTTTCACCCAGATGGGCTTGCGCTTGAGAGGCTTGGAAGCGACGGTGCCGGAAGAATCCATTTGCGCGCGCGCGGGAGGAGCGGCGGCGAAACCGGCGAGGAGCGCGAGTCCGGCGGCGAAGCGCAGCAGCGCGATGGGCGGCCTATTCATCCAGAGAAATTTTGAGCGAGCGGAGGAACTTGATGTCCTGCGCCGTGATTTCGAATTTGCGATCGTCGTCCTCATCGTCATCGCGGAGAATTTCGTCGTCCACGCGGATGCGAAGAGATTCGAGGAACTGGCGGTCCTGAATGGTCATGCGCGCGTCAGCTTCGCGGCGTGCGAGGCCGATGGTGGCGTCGAGCTTCAGTATGATGTCGTAACCCGCCGAGCGCACGCCGGAGATGGCCTCGGTGATGCGGTCGGACTCCGAGACGGTGTCGTTGATGGCGTGGCCCAATTCGCGAAGCAGATGTTTCAGTCGATCGTCGAGCTGCAAGGTGGTCACCTCCAACTGCGAGTGACTTCTAAAGCGATTCTATGGCGGAGAATGGCGGGGCACAAGTGGGGAATGATGGGGATGAGTGAAGAAAGTACCTGACCGGGGGTGCAGGAGTGGTGGTAGTACCTGGACTGGCAGGGCGATTCAGGGCGGGAGGGTGGCGGGAATCAAAACCGGGATAGAATGTTGGGCATGGGGATTGGGTGGATTGCGGCGGCCTGGAAAGCGGCTGGGATTATGCTGCGAGCCTGGTGGAAAGTTGCGCGGCAACTTTTCCATGAGACGACCGGGGCGCTGTTTGGATTGTTCGCAGTGTCCGGCGGGATGGCGGCGTGGCGGCAGTGGAATCATGCGCGAATTCCGTGGTTGATCGGGCTGACCGTGTTTTATTCCGTGCTGATGGCGATTTTCTGCATTGCTTCGTTCCGAAGCGCGCGGCGCGTTCGCTGATGGGAAAAGATTCCAAGAAGGCTGCGCTTACTGAAGATCCAAAATTGAAAGAGAAGAAGGCTGCGACTACTACCGGCCTGCCCATGCCGGTGCTGGCGACGCGCGAAGATCTGGGCGAATGGGAATTCGAGCGCGAGTTGGGGGCGCCGGGTGAATTTCCGTTTACGCGCGGCATGTATCCGACGATGTACCGCGGGCGGCTGTGGACCATGCGGCAATATGCAGGATTCGGGACCGCGGCGGAATCGAACGGGCGGTATCGCTATTTGCTGGAGCGCGGGCAGAACGGGCTTTCGGTGGCGTTCGATTTGCCGACGCAGATGGGCATGGATTCGGATCACCCGCTGGCAGCGGGCGAAGTGGGAAAAGTGGGCGTAGCGATCGATTCGCTCGATGACATGCAGACGCTTTTTGACGGGATTCCGCTCGATCGCGTTTCCACTTCGATGACGATCAATTCCACGGCTGCGATTCTGCTGGCGCTTTACGTGGCGGTGGCGAAGCAGCAGGGCGCAGATCTGAAGCGGCTTTCGGGGACGGTGCAGAACGATATTTTGAAGGAATACATCGCGCGCGGGACGTACATTTATCCGGTGCGGCCGGCGATGCGCATCGTGACGGATATTTTTGCGTGGTGCCGGAACGAGATTGCCCAATTGGAATGCGATTTCGATTTCGGGGTATCACATTCGCGAGGCAGGCTCGACGGATGTACAGGAAGTGGCGTTCACGCTGGCGGATGGAATCGCGTATGTGGAGGCGGCGCTGGCGGCGGGGCTAGCGGTGGATGATTTTGCGCCGCAGCTTTCGTTCTTCTTCAACGCGCACAATGAATTTTTGATGCAAGTGGCGAAATTCCGGGCGGCGCGGCGGCTTTGGGCGCGATTGATGAAGGAACGCTTCGGCGCCAAAGATGCGCGCTCGATGATGTTGCGATTTCACGCGCAGACGGCGGGATCTTCGCTGACGGCGCAGCAGCCGGAAAATAATATCGTGCGCGTGGCGATTCAGGCGTTGAGCGCGGTGCTGGGCGGATGCCAATCGTTGCACGCGAATGGGCTGGACGAAGCGCTGGCGTTGCCGACGGAAGAAGCGGCGGTGCTGGCGTTGCGCACGCAGCAGATTATTGCGCAGGAAAGCGGCGTGACAAATACGGTGGATCCCTTCGCGGGATCTTATGCCATCGAGATGCTGACGAACGAAATCGAAGAAGGCGCGCGGGCTTACATCGCCAAGATTGATGCGCTGGGCGGATTGTTCCGGGCGATCGAGACGGGGTTCGTGCAGCAGGAGATCCAGAAGGCGGCTTACGATTATCAAAAAGCCGTGGAGAGCGGCGAGCAGGTGGTGGTGGGTGTGAACCGGTTCACGGCGAAGGAAGAAAGATCGGTGCCGACGCTGCGAATCGATCCGGCGGTAGAAGCGGAACAAGTGGCGCGAGTGAAAGCGGTGCGGGGGCGGCGCGATGCGGCGAAGACGAGCGCGGCGCTTGCGGAAATCGAGCGGCGGGCGCGCGGAAGTGAGAATCTTATGCCTGCGATTCTTGGAGCGGTGGAAGCGTTCGCGACCGTGGGGGAGATTTCGGATGCTTTGCGGCGGGCGTTTGGGGAATATCAGGAGAGCGTGGTTATTTGAGAGGGGAATTAGAAAGACAAAGATTACCGCAGAGACGCTGAGTACGCAGAGAAGTCGGAGAGTGATTAAGCTGATATGAAATTAATTTTGGCATCGGAGTCGCCGCGGCGGGCGGAAATCATGCGCGCGGCGGGATTTGAGTTTGAGACGCTCGCGGCCAATGTGGACGAGACGCGCAATCGCGGGGAAGCGCCGGCGGACTACGTGCGTCGATTGGCCGAGGCGAAGGTGCGGACGATCGCCAAGAAAATTGCAGACGGAAATCCGGGCGCGGCCGGAGAGAAAATCGCAGAAACCACGGTAATTATCGGCGCGGATACCGTCGTGGTGCTCGATGGCGAAATTCTCGGCAAGCCCGGCGATGCGGCGGCCGCGCGGGCGATGCTCAAGCGGTTGAGTGGGCGCTCGCACGAAGTGCATACGGGCTTCGCGCTGCTGCGATTGCCGGACGGAGCGACGCGCATTTTGGAGGAAGTTACGCTCGTGGAATTCGCGACGCTGACGCCCACTGAAATTGAGAATTACGTGGCGAGCGGCGAACCCGAAGGCAAAGCCGGTGCGTACGCGATTCAGGGACTCGGCGGAAGATTCGTGCGGCGACTGGGCGGCTCGTATTTCAACGTGATGGGACTTCCAGTGGCGCGGCTGTACGAAGAATTGCGCACGATGGGCCTGGACGTGGACGCCTCAATCATCCCAGTGAAAGATACTTACGCACTATGGAATGAGCGCCCTGGGAATCTGTAGAGGATTTGTAAGGGCATGACTTCAGTCATGCCGAAAGCGCCGAGAATTCGATCTGGGTTCAGCCGCTGAGGGGACGTTCGGCAGTGTCGCGCGCAATATTTCCTATCCAACGAGTTAGGACTTCTGTTCGGTAGAGGGTGGCGGAGGAGCGCTAGTGGTGGTGGTGTTGGACGCCGGTGGATTCGGCGGCGTCTGATCGGTGCCCTTCATTCCTTCTCGAAATTCGCGGATGCCTTGCCCGACGCCGCGCATCACTTCAGGGATTTTTCTCCCGCCAAATAAAATCACGATGATCAGCAGCAGAATTAGTATATGAGGCAGACTGAATTCCATGCGAACTCCTTTCGACGCCCCGAAAGACAGCTCGATTCCCGCCTACGTGCTTCCGGAGAGACGTTCGCTGGCTAGAGTATAACACGCTCGTCGCCGACGCGCCGGGTGACGCGCTCGCGGTCCAGATACTCGAGCAGCGGGATGGCGTATTTGCGGCTGACGCCGGTAAGGTCCTTGAAAGCCGCAATCGGCAGCTGCGGGCCCTTCGTTTTCTTATAGTTAGCGATCAATTCGCGTAGCCGCGCGACGGCGCTTTGATGGAAGACGAGGTCGGCGGTGATTTTGATTAGCGTTTTTTCCCGCAGGAGGAGCTGCAGGATTTTTTGCGCGCGCTGCTTTTCCACCGGCAGCTTGCCGAGCACTTCTTCGAAGCGCGGCACGGCCAGTCCGGCGCGATCGAATTCCGCGGCGATCAATTCTTTGGCGCGCGCTTCTTCGGGGAGCAGCGCGATTTCGCGCCCGGCATTTTGCACCAGATCGCCGGAGAGCGTGACGGCGCGAGCAGCGACGAGCTGCGCAAGAGCTGCGCGGAAAATCTCGGGCTTGGCTTTCGCGCGGCCGCGGAGATCTTCTTTCGCGATGCCGGTGACGAGCGGATTGCCGCGATGGAATTCTTCGAGTTCCTTGCGGATTCGCGGCACGAGCGCCGCGACTTCGCTTGCCGGGAGAACCGTGAGCGGATCTTCTGCGAGGATCGCGAGAGTAGCGTTGGCGGTGAGCCGCGAGATGGCGGCGCGGGCTTCGGGTTCGAGCCAGCCGGTGCGCGCGATCAGGCGCGCGAGCGTCAAGCCGCGCGGCTCGGCGGCGGCGAGGTGTGCGAGGACGGCGTCTTTTTCGCCGCGCTCGAGCGCCGCAAGAAATGGCAGCACATTCGCATCCTTGCGGCGATGCAGCGGCGCCAGCGGATCGATCACCGCGCCGCCGCCGATCGTGCTCACCGGCGAAAATCGGCGGATGATGAAGCGGTCACCCGGAAGCGCGAGAATTGGTTCGCGCAGACGCAATTGCGCATAGACCGATTGGCCGGGCGCGAGCTTTTCGCTTTCGAGCAGCGCGATCTCGGCAATGGTCTCCGTGGTGCCGTGATGGAAATGCACGCGCGAGCGATTTTTGAGCGGCGGCGCGGAGGCCAGCAAATCGAGCCGCGCGTCGAAGCGTTTCGTGGGCGCAAATTTTCCGGCGGCGGCAAGGGTCATGCCGCGGTGCAAATCCTCCAGCTCGATTGCGGCCAAATTTACCGCCGTGCGCTGCCCCGCCACCGCCTGCGTCACGGCCGCGCCGCCGGAATGCAATCCGCGCACGCGCACGCGCCGCTGCTGCGGGAAAAGCTCGACTTCATCCTCGACGCGGACGGCGCCGGAGACGAGCGTGCCGGTCACCACTGTGCCGAATCCTTTCATCACAAAAGCGCGGTCGATCGGCAGGCGGAAGTGCCGGCCGGCATCTTTGCCAGGCGCGGATTGAGCGGCGTGCTCGAGAGCGAGCTTCAGCGCATCGAGGCCGCTGCCGGTCTTGGCGCTGACTTCGATGATCGGCGCGCCTTCGAGAAACGAGCCGCGCACGAGATCTTCGATTTCAAGTTTCGCCAGGCCGCGAACATCCGGCTCGGCGAGATCGGATTTCGTGAGCGCGATGACTCCGCTGCGAATTCCCAGCAAGCGGCAAATATCGAAGTGCTCGCGCGTCTGCGGCTTCACGCTTTCATCCGCGGCCACCACGAGCAACACCAGATCGATTCCACCCGCGCCCGCGAGCATGTTGCGGACGAAACGCTCGTGGCCCGGCACATCCACGAAGCCGATGCGAATTTCGCCGAGATTCAAAAATGCGAATCCGATATCAATGGTGATGCCGCGGCGTTTTTCTTCCTCGAGGCGGTCGGGATGAGTGCCGGTGAGCGCGGCGACGAGCGCGGATTTGCCGTGGTCAATGTGGCCGGCGGTGCCGACGATGACATGTTTCATTGCGGCAGGAATGATAGCGCGAGGAGGTTGTGTAGTGCCGCTCTTTCAGGACGGGATTTTGGTGCGGGCAGAGACAAACCGGCGGAACGTCGCTGTACTCCGCGCGAAGTAGGATGCCGGCTTCAAAGGCCGACACTACACATTTCAAAAGTTCGCTCCGTCCATGGGGATTGCCTGTGCCCGTACCGCGCTCGTCGGATGCCGGCACGGAGGCCGGCGCTACACACGGCAAAACCTATTGCGCTTTTTCTTGTAGCGGTGTCGCGGTGGTCGAGCCTTTGAAAATCGGCTTGCCCAGGCGCGCGATCCACAGGCCGGAATTGATGTCGTTGATGTAGATGTACCCGTTCGAAGGCTGCGCGCCCCACGTGAGCGGCATATTCGCGCGATAGCCGCCGGGATCGCCGGTCCAAAAACGCGCGATCTCGCGGCCCTGACGATAGAGATCGCCGCGCAGTTCGCCGGAAATATCGACCACGCGCCCGCCGCCGCCGTAATCGCCGAGAAACAATTTGTCGTCATCAACCCAGAAATTGTGCGTGCCGCCTTCGGGCACTTCATAGAACGCGACTTGCTTGGGATGCTCGATATCCGAAATATCCATCACGTGGGTGATGGCGCGCGTGGGCACGCGGTCCTTGCTGATAATGCTGAAAAATCCGGGAAGCACTTCATCGCCGACAAAAAGATAATTCTTCCAGCGGA
This sequence comes from uncultured Acidobacteriota bacterium, assembly GCA_963838545.1. Classification (GTDB taxonomy): domain Bacteria; phylum Acidobacteriota; class Terriglobia; order Acidiferrales; family UBA7541; genus Palsa-147. The sequence goes on along the minus strand of CAWIRL010000003.1, from coordinate 41,204 downwards.
AAACGCTGTGCGTGCCTGAAAGCCAATTGTCGCCGTACAAATTGTAATGATTGAATTTGAATTGGCTGATCACCTGCGGATGCTCGGGACTGCCGCCTTTCATTCCGTTGCCCACATCCAAGATCACGAGTCCGTCGCGCCAGTACGCGAGATAGGCGATGCCGTCTTTCACGATCAGATCGTGCAAATAGCGTCCGCTCGATTGCGGACCCTCGGGACCCATCACCATCGTGGCTTTCGAATTCGGAACCTCGAAGCGCGAAACTTCCTTCGGGTGCTTGGGATCCTGGAAGTCGATGATGCGCAGCGAGCCGGTGGCGTCGTCGGTGATGTAAGCGTAGTGCGTGTTGATAAAGGCGCTGTGCACGCCGCCGGTCACCGTTTCCGTGTACTCCGAAGCGGTCTGAATTTTTCCCGGCGTGGAGAGATCGAGAATCACGATCCCGTTTTTGCGATTCGATGCGCCCTCGCGTGAGATTACGCCGATTTTTTCATCCGGCGTGGTGCTCACGTCGTTCACCAGGCGCGCGTCAACTTTGTACATATCGAGCTGCTTCGGCTTCGAAGGATCGGAGACGTCGTATAGAAAAACGCGATCGGCGATCGTGGAGAGATAGACGTGATTATTGATCACCCATTCTTCGGCAGCTTGCAGCGGGGCGCCGTCATCACCTTTGGGTTGCACGTGCGCGACGTATTCGATGGCGCGCTCGGCGTTTCGCGGCGTGACGGAGATCGAGGCTGATACAGTGTGCGCGCCGATTTGCGCGGTCATCACGTAAGTGCCGGGACGCGCCGCGACGAATGCGCCGTCCGGATAGGCCGTGCCCGCCGGGCCACTCACGGACCATTGCGCGGCGATATCCTTCACGGGCTTGTTCGCAGCGTCACGCGCGGTGAGTTGGAAATGCACCACGTCGCCGGTGCGCGCGATGGTAGTTACGGGCTCGATCGCGAGATGGCGCACCGTGTCGGCCACTACGCGGATGGATATCTCTCCGCTAGCCTGACCGCTGCTGGCTGAAATTTTAGCGGTGCCGGGCGCGACGGCGGTCACCATGCCGCTGACGTCCACTTTCGCGATCGCCGGCGTGAGTGATTTCCACGTCACTTCGGCTTCGCCGCGCGGGATGCCATCGCTGGTGTAACGCGCCGGATAGAGCGCGATCGTGCTGCCCACGGCCAGCGCGTCTTTTACCGGCTCGATTTCCACGCGCGTTACCGGATCTTTCGCGACGAGCACGTGCGCGAAACCCGCCTGCTCGCCGATTGCCGCGCCCACTGTGATTTCTCCGGGGCTGGTGAAATGCGCGGCGCCGTTTACGTCGGCCGTGGCGGCGTCAAATGGCGCGGCGAACCACGTGGTGATTTTCACGTCGAGCACGTTGCCGGCCGCATCTTTCGCGACGGCTTTGAATTGGATCGTGTCGCCCACCTGCGCTTTCGATTCTTTCGGCGTGATTTCAATGGATGCGACCGCCGGCCCTTTCTTTTCGTCGGGCTTTTTCTCCTGATCCTGCGCTCGCGCGGTTGTGCCGGCGGCTGCAAGGCCGGTTGCCGCGAGCATGAGAATCGCCAGGACTTTTTTCAGCGTCCATCCGTTGCGAAAATTCATGCGCATTCTGTTGTTCTCCTGTTCGAACTTTTTCGCGCGCAGCCGCGCAGTTTGCTAGGGCTGGCTCGGCGACATCTTCCAGAAATCAACGCCGGCGGCCTGCTCGCCGACGTCAAGCGACGCGAGACTCTTGTAGCTGCCAAGATCCATCACTTCCACCGTGCCCGGTTCGGCGCCTACGCCCTCTTCGGTGATGAAAACGTATTTGTTGTCGGGCGTCACCACCGCGCCGTGCACCACTTTGCGTTTCGTCGGGGTGCGCGCGAGTTCTTTGCCGCTTTGCGGATCGAAGAATGAAACGGATTGGCCGCGCTTGTTCGTCGCGACGAGGCGGCCGTCCTTGGTCATCGCGAGATTGTAAACGCCCGTGCCCGCCGGAAAGCGCTTGATCATTGTCCATTTGCCGGCGTCCACGGCGACGATTTCGCTCGATTTGTTGCAGGCCACGTAGATCACGCTGCCGTCGTTCGATGGTTGCGCCCACGTCGGCACGCATGTGGCGTTCATCGCGTGCTTCGCGTCGTGCGCTTGCGGCGCGCCGCTCATGCCCATTTCCTTGCCGGCTGAAAGCATGAAGGTGCGCGAGAGTTGCAGCGAGCCGGTATCGATTTCGGCGAGCATGTCGTCCATCATGCAAACGGAATAGTGCTTCGTGCCTTGCGGATTGAGGCGCGAACCGTGCGGCATGGTGCAGGTGGTGATGCGCTTTACTTCCACCATCGCGTCGGTGGTGACAACCGAAATGGAAGACGGAACCATGTCGCCGTGAAAATTGGCGTTGGCGACGTAGATGAAGCGGCCCGTTTTCGAGACGTCGGTGGTAGCGGGAAAAAGTCCCAGCGGCGCGAAGCGCTCCACTTCATCCGTTCCCGTATTCAATTTCCAGACCGAGCCGTACGGGCGGCCGTGCGCCACGGAGACGTAGAGAAATTGCCGGTCGGGAGAAATCGCGATGCCGTGCGGGCCGTTGATGTCGGCGGGCATCAGGCCGATGTGGATTTCGTGATCGAGTTTCAGGCTGGGCGCATCGCCGGGATGGAAACGCACGCGCTCGACTTTGTCCGCGGATTCGCAAACCACGTAGGCGAGATAGTCCTGCGCGGATTCTTGTGCTCGATAAATCGGTGTGCCGAGCAGGGCGACTGAACAGAAAACGAGCAGCAGGCGTCTAGAGAATTGCGTCAATGGAGATGGAGCCTCCGGGCTGCGACCAGCGAAAATGAACTTGAATCGCGGGTTTGTCAAGCGAGCCGCAACGGGCGGGGCGGAAATGCGTGGCGCGCGGATCGGTTCGTTCGATTTGCGGCCAGCGCTGCTTTTGTCAATTGTTGGCTTTGTCGAATTCTATTCCTGAGTCGCTATCGGCGCCGCCGACCGGCATGTACAGTTGATGCGGCGGATTCTGCCCCAGGATCAGCAAGCTCGCCGCCGCGAAGCCGGTATTGCAATCGGCGTTGGTCTTCGTTGTGGGAACGAAATTGCTGAATGCCACGGACCATCCCAGGCCGCCATTTTCCGAGTTCGAAAGTTGCCAGTCGGCCGAGCCGGATAATCTGCAGACCATGCGGAATCCGGAAAGATCGAATTTGGGGACATCGGTGAGCGTCGCCGTGTGATTGGAATTGATGGTTACCGTCGCGTTCTGCATGCGCACCGCTCGCGAAAGATCGGTGTCGAGTTTCAATTTCGAAAGTTGATATGTCCCGGCTACATCCGCGACGCCAGGCTCAGCCTTCACGTAGTCCCGCGACGCGCAGCCGCAGAGAAATAGGCACGCGCAAAAGAGAATTGAACTGGAGGTTGGTCTCATCGGCTTTCGCGGTGCGTATTATGCAACGAAAGCAGCAGCGGCGTCTCTCACGCAATTTGCGGCAGATGATCGCTCGCGGCCTGGCCTAAACCGTAAGCGTCAATCCTCCATCCGGCGTCAGCGTGGTGCCGGTGATGTAACCCGCAGCATCGGAGCACAGGAAGACGATCGTCTCGGCGATTTCCTCCGGCCGTCCCACGCGCCGCAGATGAACGCGCTGGCTCAAGAACTTGTCATACAGCTGGTCGCCCAAGAGCGCGCGTCCGCGGTGATGCATCGGAGTATCGATGAAACCGGGGCACACAAGATTGACGCGGATTCCATGCGGCGCCAGCTCCGCGGATACGCTCGACGTCAGCCCGATCAATGCGTGCTTGGAGGCAACGTACGCCGAACCCGTTGGGAAGCCCAGGAAGGAATTTACGGAGCCGACGTTGACGATTGCTCCGCCGCGCCGTCCCGAAAGCATGGCGCGCGCCTCGTGTTGCAAGCACAAAAAGGTCCCCTTCAGATTCGTGTCCAGAACTCGATCCCATTCCTGCTCGGGTAGATCCGTGATGGCCGCGAGCTTTCCCTCGATGGCTGCATTGTTTACAGCGCAATCGAGCCGCCCGAATTTCTCGATAGCGTGCGCCACCATGCGCTCCACGTCCTTCGCAATCGCCACATCTGTCATCACAAAACTGGCGCTTCCTCCTTTCGACTCAATCTCTTTCGTGAGCGCCGCCAACTCCTCTTCGCGCCGCGCGGCAAGCACCACCTTTGCGCCGCGCGCGGCAAAGGCTTGCCCCGTCGCTCGCCCAATCCCGCTGCTTGCTCCGGTAACTAAAACGACCCGCTCACGCATATGCGTCTCCAAAAATGACACTATGGCGTGCGCATCCTACGTTTCTGGAGACGGTGATGCAACGGGTTTGCTGTGGCGCGCGGGAAAGACGCTAGGCGGATTCAATTTCTGCGGAGATTCGAGCTACGGCGGCGCGCGGATCTTTCGCGGCAGTTATCGGGCGCCCGACTACGAGATAGTTGGCGCCGGAGCGGATGGCTTCGGCCGGCGTGGCGATGCGAGCCTGGTCGTCACTGCTCGCGTCGGATGGGCGGATCCCCGGCACAACGATCAGCAGTTTCGGTCCGCAGGCGCGGCGAATCGCGCGAATCTCATGCGCCGAGCAAACTATGCCATCGAGTCGCGATGCCTTAGCCAGCCGCGCAAGCTTCACTACCCGCGTTGCCGGCGGACCAGCGATGCCTACGCTCCGGATAGACGCCGCAGTATGGCTCGTCAACAACGTCACTCCTAGCAGCTTCGGCGGATGTTTCGACGCATCCGCAGCTCGCCTCGCAGCCTGCATCATTTCTGCCGCGCCCAATATATGCAGCGTGAGCAGACGCACCCCCGGCAAACGGCACGCCGACGCAACACCATGCGCCACCGTGTTCGGAATATCGTGGAATTTTAGATCGAGAAAAATTCCGAAGCCCATCCGCGCCAACTCGCGCACCACGGACGGGCCTTCGGCGGTAAAGAGCTGATTCCCAACTTTTACCATCCCGACATGGCCGCGAAGCCTTCGCGCCAGGGCGCACGCCTCCCTGGCGCTATCGAGATCAAGGGCGACGATTATTCGCCGGGAGTCGGGACGGTGCGTGAGGGAACCTCCAGGAGTTCCAGGCGCACTTTCGCCACTCCGCGCTGGTCGAATCCTAGACGGCGGGCCACTTCATAGGAAACGTCGAGCCCGCGTCCTTCCACGTAAGGGCCTCGGTCGTTGATGCGGACAATCTGGCTGCGGTTGTTCTTCGGGTTGATAACCCGGACGATGGATCCCAGGGGCAGGGTTGGGTGGGCGGCAGTTACGCCGTACATATCATAGGTCTCGCCATTGGCTGTCGGACGGCCATCGAAATCTTCGCCGTACCAGCTGGAGACACATTCCCAGGTCTTTCCCGGCTTCGGAGCCAGGGCTGGGTTGGGGGTTGCGAGATTGGTGAGGGCTGGAGAGAGCACGGATTGAGCCAGGAGCTGGGAATCGGCTGCCGGCACGGCTGAGGGTGCGTTTAGGACCGGGGCCACGAAAAAGAGAACGAAGCCTAAAAGTACGGCCCCCACGGTTGCGATGTTTTTATGGCTCATATTTTCACCTAACCTTTTTTGAATGAGCGAATTATACCGTTTTTGAGCCTTCATTTTCAACCCTAATTCCTCTGCAAACTTCCTTGTAACTCGCTCAATCTAAGTGTTTTATCTTCCCGGCACCACTTCTCGAGTCCCGCAACCAGCTTCTCGCTGGCCTTGGGGTCCACAAAGTGCGCCGTTCCGACTTGCACTGCCGAAGCCCCGGCGGCCATATATTCGACTATGTCACCCGGGCTTTCGATACCTCCGAGGCCGACAATCGGTACCTTCACCGCCTTCGAAGCCTCGTGTACTAGCCGAACCGTTATAGGCTTTATAGCCGGACCGGACAATCCGCCAGTGGTACTACCCAGCCGGGACTTCCGACTGTGTGGATCTAGACACAATGCGGGGTAGGTATTCGCGATCGTCAGCGCGTCGGCGCCAGCTTCTTCGGCGGCTTTCGCCATAAGTCCAATGAATCCAACAGTCGGTGCCAGCTTCACCCAGAGTGGCCGCTTCGACGCCAGCTTAGCCTCCCCGACGATGCCGCTCAGCATGATCGGGTCGCTCCCGAACTCAGCTCCGCCCTTGTCCACATTCGGACAGGAGACGTTTAGCTCGTAGGCGGAGACCCCCTCGGCGTCATTGAGCACCCGGATCACCTCCAGGTAGTCTTCGACCGTCCTCCCGAACACGTTAGCGATGACATGGGTGTGGTAAAGACGCAACACCGGGAGCTTCTCGGCCACAAACGCCCGGACCCCGATATTCTGCAGCCCAATGGCGTTGACCATCCCGGAAGGAGTGTCCCAGATACGAGGGGCGGGAGCCCCAGCCATGGGTTCGACCGAGAGGCCCTTTACCACGATGCCGCCCAGCCGGTTCAAATCGACGAGCTCGGCGAACTCAACGCCATAGCCAAACGTCCCGCTGGCCGCAATGACTGGATTTTGAAACAGGAGTGTTCCGACGCTGACGGTGAGGTCAACATCCGCGGGCCCGGTTCGCGCTGTGACCGGCTGCGGTGAATTCACTGCGCGAAAGTCTATCACGCGCGTCAAGATGAGACGTTGTGGATGTCTGTGGAAAACGCGCCGCCGCCGAGGGGGCAATCAGCGCGAAGCTTCAGCTGCCAGCGCCGCCTTCAAAGGCTGCCCATCGGTGCGCGCGATCGTAATGCCCGTCAATTTCGCGAGCGTCGGCGCGATATCTGCCGGCGTGACCGCGCCGGAATATTTTCCAGCGCGAATTCCCGGTCCCATCAGCAGGATGGGCACTTGCTGATCGTAAGGATAGGGAGAGCCGTGCGTGGTGCCCTCACCCCACGCTCCCGATTTATCGCGCCGGTCGAAAATCCAGTAAGGCTTCGTCAGCACCACTAAGTCGCCGCCGCGCCCCGGAAATTCGCTGAGCAAAGCAGCCTTGGCCAGCGGATTTTTCGCCGCCAGTTCGCCGAGCTGATCCACGCGAAAAACTTCCGCAACTCCCGCAACGCCGCGAATCGCCGCAAAAACCGCATCGAGCGCCTTCGCATCGCCGCGAATTTTCTCCCAAACTCCCGGCGCAAAATAAAGGTCGCCATCCGCAAACGCCGCCACGGGATGCGCTCCGCCGCCAATCGCCGAAAGCGCCGCAGTGACTCGCGCCGTCAATTCCCCGGAATCCGCCCGCCCCGCGTCAATGCCCTGCGCCGCTGCCTGCTCAGGAATCGGCGCCACTCCATGATCCGCGCTCAGCACCGCAACATATTGTCCCCGGCCCACGCGGCGATCCAGCACATCAAAAAGCTGACCGAGCGTCGCGTCCAGATCAACCAGCACTTCGCGAACTTCGCCGCTCTCAGGCCCTTTCGCGTGTCCAACAAGATCCAGCGCAGAAAAACTAATCGCCAAAAAATCCGTCCCCGTCCCGCTGCCGAGTTTCAGGCCGTCAATTTCGGCTTCCGCTAATTTTTCAAGATAGGCGTCCGAAAAGCCGCTCGCTTCCCATTCGTCGTACGACCGGACAGCTTCCGTCGATAAGCCCTCGGCAGCCTTTTTTCCACTCGTGTCGGCCGCCGCACTGGGCACCACGCTCGCGGTGCCGTGTCCTTCAGCGCGAACAATTAATTTCTTCCCGAAGTCACCCGCGATCGGATGCGCCTTGATGTACGCCTCCAATTCCGGCCGCGGCGCGGCGCCGAACGACGTCGACGTCACCCAGTGCTCGCCCCCGAGCCAGGTCACGGAATCTCCGCTGTGACCCGCCATCGAAACCGCCGCCCGCGCCTTCAACGAAAGCGTCACAACGCGCGAGCCGGCAGATTTCCCGCGAAGCTGCTCCGCAAATGAGGGCGCCTTCATTTCCCAGTCGCTCTCTCCCGCCGTTGCTCCAGGCGCACCCGCCGTCGCTCCATAGGTCACCAGCGTCGTCTTCGCATCCCCCGTGCAAGTCACCATTTTCCCCGCCGCACGATCCAGCCACGCGTTATTGATCATCCCGTGCGTCGAAGGAAAATCCCCGGTAGAAATCGTCGAATGACCCGCACAAGTCACCGTCTTCGCGTAAGGATAAGCAGCATTCGTAAACCACGCCCCCTGCTTCATCAATCGCGAAATCCCGTCGTGAAATGACTCCCCGTACCTGACCAAATAATCCGCCCGCATTTGATCCACCACGATCAGCACCACCAGCTTGGGATGTTGCCGTGGCGCAGCAGCATCCGCAGAACGCGGAGCAACACCCAACCATCGGCTCGACACTACGAGCAGCAGAAACGCGATTGCCGGCTTTAGACGTCTTGAAGGCAAGATTAATTCTCCTGAACGAAAAGAAGTCTAGCATGCTGCCACACTCGCGCCGATTCCCGAAGACGCAGCCCGTTGCGCCGGCTGCCAGCCGGCGTTTTTGCGCGCAAGCGGCGATGAGTCCCCAACATGGGCGGAACTCGCCCGTGCCGCAGATGTCTCCCGTCCGTCCGTTCACCTGCCAAAAGTCAAAACCGCCGGCTGGCAGCCGGCGCCACGACCGTACGAGCCATCACTCGCCGGGTTCTACAGGCAGACACAATCCATGTTAGGATGGCCCTCCAATGCGCGTCGTCGAGAAAAGGCAGCTCCTCTCCGCCGAAGAAATCGAGCGCACCCTCCAGCGTTTAGCCCATGAAATCGTGGAAAAAAGCGGCGGCACAAAAGATCTCGCGCTCATCGGCGTACGCCGCCGCGGCGTTCCTCTCGCCCACCGCCTGGCAAAAACCATCAATGCTTTCGCTAACGTAGAAATCCCGGTAGGCACGCTCGACATCACTCTCTACCGCGACGATCTCTCCACCGTAGCCGCGCATCCGGTCGTGCAATCCACCGAAATTCCCTTCGTCGTAGATAATCAAGATCTCGTCCTCATTGACGACGTCCTCTACACCGGCCGCACCGCCCGCGCCGCCATGAACGGCCTCTTCGATCTCGGCCGCCCCAAGCGCGTGCGCATGTGCGTGCTCATCGATCGCGGCCATCGCGAACTCCCCATCGAAGCCACTTTCATCGGCCGCAAAATCACCACCGCAGATTCCGAAATCGTCGAAGTTCGCCTGCACGAAATTGACAAGGAGGAACGCGTGATGCTCGTGGATCGCGTCGACTGACGCTCTCCCGAATCCACTCAATCCCGTGTCTCAACGCCTGCGCCATCTTCTCGGCATCGAACCGCTCACCGCCGAGCAAATTATTTTCATTCTCGATCAGGCGAAGCCATTCCAGGAATTTCAGCGCCATCCCCTCAAAAAACTCGCCACCCTCCGCGGCAAAACCGTCGCTCTCGCTTTCTTCGAGCCTTCCACGCGCACGCGCATCAGCTTCGCCACTTCCGCCGCGCGTCTCGGCGCGGATACCATGAATCTGCAAGCCGAATCCTCCAGCGTGAAAAAAGGCGAATCGCTCATTGACACTGTCTGGACGCTCGAAGCCATGCGCCCCGACGGAATCGTGATTCGCCACGCGGCATCGGGCGCCGCCGATTTCATCGCCCGCCGCGTGGATATTCCCGTGCTCAATGCCGGCGACGGCACGCACGAACATCCCACGCAAGCCTTGCTCGACGCGCTCACCATCCGCGATCGCAAAGGCCGCCTCGACGGCCTCAATATCACAATTCTCGGCGACATCCTTCATTCGCGCGTCGCGCGCTCCAATATTCATCTCCTCGGCAAATTTGGCGCGCGCATCACGCTCTGCGGTCCGGCCATGTGGGTCCCGCGCGAGCTGGAATGTCTCGCGCCCAATATCCGCCGCGAGTCGCAAATCGAAAAAGCCCTCGCCGGCGCCGACGTGGTCATGGTTCTGCGCGTGCAATCCGAGCGCATTCACGAGCCGCCCATTTCTCTCGACGATTATATTTTGCGCTACCAACTCACGCCCGAGCGCCTGCGCTGCGCCAAGCCCGACGCCATTGTTCTGCATCCTGGCCCAATGATTCGCGGCCTGGAAATTGATCCCGCCGTCGCCGACGGGCCGCAGTCCTGCATCCTCGAGCAAGTCACCAATGGCCTCGCCGTGCGCATGGCTCTGCTTTTCCAACTCGTCAGCGGCGCCGCTCCCGATGCTCCGCATCCCGCAAAGGAAAATTCCGCATGATTCTGATTCGCGATGGACGCGTGATCGATCCCGCCACCGGCACCGATAAAGTGCAGGACGTGCTTCTCGATGGCGCGGGCATCGAGCGCATCGGCCCGGCCATCCACGCGCCGGACGCCGAAATTCTCGACGCGCGCGATTTAATCGTCGCGCCGGGATTCATCGATCTGCATTGCCATCTGCGCGAGCCGGGCCAGGATATTTCCGAAACGATTGAAACGGGCACGCGCGCCGCTGCTCGCGGCGGATTCACCGCTGTCTGCTGCATGCCGAATACGCAGCCGGTGAATGACAATGCCTCCGTCACGCGTTCCATCGTCGAACGCGCCGCGGCCGCTGCCAGCGTGCGCGTATGGCCCATTGGCGCCGTTTCGGTGGGCAGCAAAGGCGAAGCGCTCGCCGAAATCGCCGCCATGCAGGACGCCGGAATCGTTGCGGTGAGCGATGATGGCCGGCCGGTGGCCACCGCGAAATTAATGCGCCAGGCGATGGATTACTGCCGCTCGCTCGGACTGCCGGTGATCGATCATTGCGAAGATCCTTCGCTCGCCGCGGGCGGCGTAATGCGCGAAGGGCCGCGCTCGGTGCGCCTGGGACTCAAGGGAATTCCCGCGGAATCGGAATCCATTTGCGTGGGTCGCGATGTGGAACTTGCTGCGTTGACCGGCGCGCGGTTGCACATCGCGCATCTTTCCTCGCGCTCTTCGCTCGCTCACGTTCGCGCAGCAAAAAAGCAGGGCCACGCGGTCACTTGCGAAGTCACGCCGCATCATTTCACGCTCATTGACGAAGACGTGGTCTACGACACGCGCTACAAAATGAATCCGCCGCTGGCCTCGCGCGAAGATCGCGATGCATTGCTCGCGGGCCTCGCCGATGGCGCGGTAGATGCCATCGCCACGGATCACGCTCCGCATCATGCCGCCAGCAAGGATGTGGAATTCGATCGCGCGCCTTTCGGCATCACCGGCTTTGAAACGGCTCTGGCGCTGGCTCTGGTCGAGCTCGTGCATACGAAAAAGATTTCGCTCCCGCGCCTCGTCGAACTTTTCACCACTGGCCCCGCCCGCATTCTCGGCATCGAGCGCAAAATTGCCGCGGGCGAGCCCGCCGATTTAACGATTTTCTCCGCCGATCACGTCTGGACGTACCGCGCCGCCGACTCAGCGAGCAAATCCCGCAACACTCCGTTCGACAAGCGCGAATTCCGCGGCGCTCCCATGGCCACAATCGTAGGCGGCAACATAGTCTGGCAGCGCGAATCCGCCGCCACCGCATAACGCCCCACGGTCTTCAGATTTTTCGGCCGTAGAGGCGGGGCTTGCTCCGCCCGCCGGCGTCACGATGATCGGCAAGGCGATCGATCGGCAGTAATGTAGCGCCGGCCTTTCAGGCCGGCATCCCGTCGACCGCGAAAATCACTCCCCCGAAAATCACGCCCGGATTTCACCTTTTCCCCACCGACATTTAGCCGTAACATTTCCCGCGAGCCAAAAATGAGAACAATAAATCTGCCCATTCACTTCCGCGCGGCCCGCAATCTTTTTCTCGCCGCGATCGCATTCCTCTCACTCGCCAAAATCCTCCCCGCCCAAGCCCCAAAAAAAACCACGCCGGCAAAAAAGCCCACTCCCTCCGAATCCATCGGCGCCGCCAGCCTCGCGGTCGCTCGGCAAAATCCACTCTCCCTCCGCAATTGGCTCCTCAAAATGCCCAAAGGCGCCGACCTCCACATGCACCTGAGCGGCGCCATCTACGCCGAAACTTTCATTCAAGACGCCGCCGAAGACAATCTCTGCGTAGACACCGCTAAGCTGGCGTTCGTAAAGCTTGCGGCAGACTCGCAATGCGCCGATGGCAAAGTGCCCGCGAAACACGCTTTCGAAGATCAGCATCTCTACGACGCACTCATCGACTCCTTCTCCATGCGCAGCTTCGTCCCCTCTCCCGGCGAAAGCGCCCACGATCATTTCTTCGACACCTTCGCGAAATTCAGCGGCACCGCCCAGCGCCACAAAGGCGAATGGCTCGACGAAGTCGCCACCCGCGCCGCCGCACAGAACGAACAATATCTGGAAGTCATGGAAACTCCGGACTTCTCGCACACCGCAATGCTCGCGCACAGCACGCGCTGGACCGGCGATTTCAAATCCATCGCGATGAATTGCTCGCCCACGGCCTGCGCGACGACGTCGCCGTCGCCCGCGCTCATTTCGATCAAGCCGAAGCCACTGCGCCGCGAGCGGGAACACTGCGGCCAACCCGACGCCGCATCCGCCTGCTCCGTCGAAATTCGCTTCCTCTATCAGGTCCTTCGCGGCCTGCCGAAAGAAATCGTTTTCGCGCAAACGGTACTCGGTTTCGAAGTAGCCTCCGCCGATCCGCGCGTCGTGGGAATTAATTTCGTGATGCCGGAAGATGGCTACGTTTCCATGAACGATTACGCGCTGCAAATGAAAATGCTCGCCTACCTCCACGCCGAATATCCCAAGGTGCACATCAGCCTGCACGCAGGTGAACTCGCCCCCGGCCTCGTCCCCTACGAAGGATTGTGCTGCCACATTCGTCTGGCCGTAGAAGAAGCCCACGCCGAACGCATCGGCCACGGCGTAGACGTGATGTACGAAAAGCATCCGCACGAACTACTGAAAGAAATGGCCGCCAAGCACGTGATGGTGGAGATCAACCTCACCAGCAATGACGTAATTCTCGGCGTGAACGGCAAACAACATCCGTTCCCGATTTATCGCCAATTCGGCGTGCCGGTAGCGCTCTCGACGGATGACGAAGGCGTCTCGCGCATTGACCTGACGAACGAATACGTCCGCGCAGTAGAAACCTACAATTTGAGCTATCTGGATTTAAAGCAGATGGTCCACGCCAGCATCGAGCACAGCTTTTTGCCCGACGCCGAAAAGAAACTGCAACTCGAGGAGCTGGCCCGCCGTTTCACAAAATTCGAATCCGAGTAGCGCCGGCGTCCCTGCCGGCATCCGACGAGCGCCATTCCACCCAATGCGCACAAACGTTCGCGGAAGAAATCGTAAATTTACCCCGTCCGTAGCGCCGGCAGCCTGCCGGCGTCTTTGTGCGCAACAAGCAAAACCACAAATTAAACGCGCCCACGCGAACGAAACCGCTTTGCTCTTTTTACACCGCAGACGCAAACGCCCGACCCGAAGCCCCTCGCCAAGAATTCAAACCCGCAGGCTGGCAGCCGCGTTACGACAGCAACCCACCAGCTCCCGTAACGCCGGCAGCCTGCCGGCGTTTTTGCGCGCAACTGGCAACGCGTAAATCGAACGCACACACGCGAACGAAGCCGGTTTGCTGTTTTTTGCACCGCAGAGGCAAACGCCTAACTCGAAGTCGCTCGCCAAAAATTCAAACCCGCCGGCAAGGCTGCCAGCGCTACGAACCATCGCAACGAAATGGAAATTTCCGCAAGCTCTTAATGCGCGGCAGGCTCCGCAGCCGGATGCAACCCATGCTGCGGCACTTCATGCACCCCGCGCGTAGGCGGTTCCTGATAAAACCGGTAAAAATGATTCAAAGGCCCATGCCCCTTGCCCACCGAATAACTCTTCTCAATCGCCTTGGTCACATAAGCCTTCGCCAAAATCGCCGCCTCGCGCAATTGCAATCCCAGCGCCAACTGCGCCGCAATCGCCGATGAAAAAGTGCAGCCCGACCCATGCGTGTTCTCGCTCTTCACCGCATCGCCGGCAAGCTGCGTAACTTCTCCGCCTTCCCAAACCACATCCACCGGCTTCTCGAGATGTCCGCCGGTAACAATCACCGCCTTCGCGCCCTGCTCGCCAAGTTTCAGCGCCGCAGTCTTCATGTCGGCAACATCTTTGATCGCGATCCCCGTAAGAAACTCCGCCTCGGGAATATTCGGCGTAATCACGGTCGCCCGGCGAATAAATTCATCGCGCAGAAATTTCAATCCGCCTTCATCGATCAGTTCTGGCGAACCCGCCGTAGGTTTCGTCACTGGATCGAGCACGATATGCGCGAATTTATGCTTGTCCAGAAATTCCGCCACAGCCACGGCATTCGCTTTCGTCCCCAGCATCCCGATCTTCACCGCCGCGATGCTGCAATCTTCAGCCAAAGCGTCGAGCTGCGCGCGCAATGTCGGCGCCGGCGTGGGATGCACCGAACGCACGCCCTGCGTCGATTGCACCGTCAACGCCGTGATCGCGGCAATGCCGTAGCAATTGTGCGCCGCAAATGTTTTCAGATCCGCGGAAACGCCCGCGCCGCACGAAGGATCAAATCCCGCAATCGTCAAAAGTATCGGTGGAGTGTGCGCCCCGTGGTTTGATGGATTGCCCAACTTTTCTTATTCCTCGCCCAGTAATCTTCACACCAGGCACAAATGCCGACTGCACCAAACTGCACTGGTGAGTCGGCAAAGAGAAATGTACGCGCGCTGTTCGCCACATCGCAAGTGAAATATTGCAGGGAGGTACAGTAGCGCCGGTTGATCCTGAGCTTCGAAGGACAGCCAGCCGGCGTTTTTGTGCGGCGCCATCGGAATCGCGCCAACGCCGGTTTGGTAGCGCCGGCGTCCCTGCCGGCATCTTACGAGCAACGAATCAAACAACATCTACAGTCGTGCGCGGAAGAAATCACGCACAGAAGGCGATCCAGCGCCGCGGTTGAATTCCGACAAATTGAGCTGCGAGATCGAAAGATGCAGACAGAGACGCCGGCGCTACCAAACCGGCCTTCGCACTGAAGAAAATTAAACTATCTGAATTGAATTTCGCACTACGGATAAAGCCCGCGCACCACCGTCGCATCCGCCACGCGCCCCACCGCCAATATATAAGCCCCCGTCCGCATATGCGCGTGATGCTTCCGCGACATCTCATGCACCTCGCGGAACGATCTCTTAATCACCGTCTCCAAACGCCCATTCACCTCAGCCTCGCTCCAGAAAAATCCCTCGCGATTCTGCGCCCACTCGAAATAACTCACTGTCACTCCGCCCGCGTTCGCCAAAATATCCGGAATCAGCAAAATCCCCTTCCGCGCCAAAACTTCATCCGCATGCGGCGTAGTCGGTCCGTTCGCGGCTTCCGCCACAATCCGCGCCTTAATTAATTCCGCGTTGTTCAACGTAATCACGTTCTCCAGCGCCGCGGGAATCAAAATGTCGCACTTCATCGTCAGCAAATCATCATTCGATAGCCGCGAAGTTCCCGGCATTCCGACCACAGTCCCCGAACGTTCCTTGTAACGCATCGCCTTCAATGGATCGATCCCGCGCGAATTAAAAACTCCGCCGCGCGAATCGCTGATCGCCACCACGCGCGCCTTTTTCTCCGCAAACAATTTCGCCGCGGTGGCTCCCGCGTTCCCAAATCCCTGAATCGCCACGGTCGCCCCGCGCAAATTAATCTTCTTCACCTTGCAAGCTTCTTCCACCGCGAACAAACACCCGCGCGCCGTAGCCTCCGCGCGCCCTTCCGATCCTCCCAGCGAAACCGGCTTCCCCGTCACCACTCCCGGCGTCGTTTTCCCCACGGTGATCGAATACGTATCCATGATCCACGCCATCGTCTGCGAATCGGTATAAACATCCGGCGCCGGAATATCCATTTCCGGCCCGATGATCGGGAAAATCTCCGACGCAAACCGCCGCGTCATGCGCTCCAGCTCACCCTTGCTCATGCGCTTCGGATCGCAAATCACTCCGCCCTTCGCGCCGCCGTACGGCACATTCACCGTCGCCGTCTTCCAGCACATCCACATCGCCAGCGCCTTCACTTCATCCAGCGTCACGTTCGGGTGATACCGCAACCCGCCCTTCCCAGGCCCGCGCGCGATATTGTGTTGCACGCGGAATCCCGTAAACACCTTCACCTGTCCGTTATCCATCTTCGTCGGGATCGACACTTCCATGATCCGCTTCGGCGTCCGCAAAATCTGCCGCAGTCCCGGGTCAAGCTTCAGATGTTCCGCCGCAATATCAAACTGAATCTGCGCGATGCGATACGGATTCAAGTCCTCGCGCGGCGCGATTCGCGGGATCGGTTGCGGGGCCGGTTTCGAGACAGTAGCCATCCTCTTCCTCTTCGCTTCGCGCCGCGCTTTTCCTCGCGCCGCGCGAGCCACGTGTTTTACCAATTGTCCGTGGGGTTAATCGTAAACTCTGGTGACGAAGGAGTTTAGACAAGCCGCAAAACCCATGTCAACGGAAACCACCGCCATCCGTAGCATTTGTGCCCCAATCCCGCATGCGAAATCCAGCAACAATCGCCCCGAGTCTTCGCTAAGCCAATTATTATCATTAACATATAGGCACCACCGCAGCGGGCCATCAGCCCCATGGTGCCCCATTCGCCGCCTCTGCGAGTGGGGGTTATCCCCGCCCAAATCCATCCCCCTCCGTAAAAATACGTACTCACCACAAGCCGCCCTACCCTCCACCCACATCCCAATTGACCCCCGCCCAGTAAAACGCTACTCTTCCGCCGCGCACATCCGCCGCCGCTTTCCCGCGCTCTGTATCAAATCGGCACCCCTATTTTTGCCCGCAATCCACGGGACGCCCGGCGGCGTATCTATTAAGTGAAGCATCCGAGGTTTCGTGACCGCAGCAGCCGCCACAGACCAGCGCAGCTCCGATTGGTCGCTGATCGAACGCGTCGTAGCTCGCGACGAGTCCGCTCTCGCCGCTCTCTACGATCGTTACGCGGGCCTGCTCAACGGCATTCTCAATCGCATTCTCCGCGATGCTCAAGCCGCGGAAGAAATTCTGCAGGATGTTTTCTTCCAGGTCTGGCGCAACGCCGCGCAATTTGATCCGGCGCGCGGCTCCATCGCCGGATGGCTCGTCGTCGCTTCTCGCAATCGCGCCATCTCGCGCCTGCGCCGCCGCGGCCAGGGAGACACCGAGGAGCTGATCGAAAATACCGTGGCGCTGCCGCTCAATATCGAGACCGAAGCCGCGCAAAAAGAAATGCTCGGCAAAGTTCGCGGCGCCATCGCGGATCTTTCGAAGGAGCAGCAGGAAGCCGTCGAGCTAGCCTATTTCGAAGGCTTGACGCACAGCGAAATCGCCGCGCGCACCGGCGATCCGCTAGGCACAGTAAAAACGCGCCTGCGCTCAGCAGTCGAAGCGCTGAAAAAGAAATTGGACTCGGGAAATTGAAACTGAAATGACCAACGGCCATCCATATCAAGACGCGGACTACGATCTCTACGCCCTCGGCGCGCTGCGCGGCGAAGAATGTGCCGCCATCGAATCGCACGTAGCCTCCTGCCCCGAGTGCGCCCACAAGCTCGCCGAAGCTCGCGGACGCGTCGCCCTCCTCGCTCTCGCCGCCGATCCCCTCGAGCCTTCGCCCGGCATCAAAGAAGGCCTCATGCGCCAGCTCAACGCTTCCGCCGAAGGCCCCATCGCCCGCGTCTACGTTCCCGAGCCGCGCCGCTCCAGCTTCTTCAGCGCTGCTTGGTGGACCGCCGTCTGGGCTCCCGCCGCCGTCGCCCTCGCGCTGGTCACAATTTTCCTCTGGGTGCAGACCGTCAAGCTCAGCGATCAACTCAGCGACCAGCACGCCGCCGTGCTGAAGCTGCAATCGCAAATCGAGCAAACTCAAACTCTCGTAGATCTTTTCGCCGCTCGCGATTCCATCCACGTCTCCCTCTCGCCCTCGCGCGAAGCCCGCGGCGCCACCGGCAACGTTCTCTACAACGCCCGTCTCGGCAAAATTCTTTTCGCCGACACGCTCAACGCCCCGCCGCCCAACAAGAGCTACCAACTCTGGCTAGTCCCCGCCACCGGCGATCCCATCAGCGCCGCCGTGCTTCAAACCTCCAACACTCCCGGCGAAAAATTGATCGCCTCAGTCCCGCCAGGCACCACCCCCAAAGCCTTCGCCGTAACCATCGAGCCCCAAGGCGGCAGCCCCCAACCCACAGGCCCCAAAGTCCTAATCGGCGCCCTGTAAGCCCGAAGGGGCGGCCGTTGCCTCAGTAGCGCCGGTTTATCCTGAGTTGCGAAGGGCGTCCCTGCCGGCATCTTACGAGCGAAGTGAGCACCACAACCGCAATCCACGCCGGAGCGCATCTTCGATCTTGCCGTAACACAAAACCAACCCAAGCTCCCTCAGCCTTTCTTCTCCCCCACCCAATCCAGCGCCCCATCCTCCGCGTATTTCCATTGGAGGTTTCCGCCCACAGGTGAGAAAATACCCTACCGGGGGTGGAACCATTAATTCACCCAGGAGGATTTGAATGCGAAAGGTAATGCCTGTTTTCGCCGTGCTCGCCCTGGTGTGCGCAATGGTTGGCTTTGCTTCAGCCGATGAGAAGACCCAGACTTGGACCGGCTGGATCAGCGATGATCATTGTGGCGCAAAGGGAATGTCCGCGGACCACAAGGCCTGTGCCGAAAAGTGCGTGAAGGAAAAGGGCGCAGCCTATGTTTTCGTCGACACCAAGACCAAGACCGTTCACAAAATTCATAACCAAGACGCCGTCACTGCTACCAATGTCGGCGAAGAAGTGAAACTTACCGGCCACGTGATGGACGACGGTCAAATCCACGTCGATAGCATCGCCGCGGCTAAATCGCAGATGTAAGACGTAGTTGTACCGCAGTAGAGCGAGGGCCGGACGGACCTCCACTCCGCCCGACCCTCGTTTTTTTAGTTCCCCAAACGTTTTTCCTCTGAAATCCGAACTCCCAACGATCCAGTCAACAGCAGGGTGCCCCATGCGCCGGTGTTGCGCGTGGGGCCTTTGACTCTCCGGCCACACTCCGCGCACTCGGCGTCTCCGCAGTATTCTTCTTCCTCTCAAATCTGAAATCTCAAATCTGAATCTTTCGCGCTCTTCTCCGCGCCCTCTGCGCCTCCGCGGTAATTTCTTTCTCCTTACCCGGCCGCAATCCTCTCCACTCCCATAAACGGCCGCAAAACCTCCGGCACCAAAATCGATCCATCCTCCTGCTGATAATTCTCCACCACCGCAATCCAAGTCCGCCCCACCGCCAATCCCGATCCATTTAAAGTATGCGCAAACTCGCTCTTCCCGCCCTTCGGCTTAAATCGAATCCCCGCCCGCCGCGACTGAAACGCCTCGCAATTCGAACAAGACGAAATCTCCATAAACTCCCGCGCCGACGGCAACCAAACCTCAATGTCATAAGTCTTCGACGAAGCAAATCCCATATCCCCGGTGCAAAGCAGCATCACGCGATAATGCAATCCCAGCCGTTGCAGCAAATCCTCAGCATCCCTCACCAAAGATTCCAATTCCTCGTAACTCTCCTCCGGCCGCGTAAACTTGAACATCTCCACTTTCTGAAACTGATGATTCCGCTTGATCCCCCGCGTATCTTTCCCCGCCGCCCCAGCCTCCGATCGAAAACAAGAAGTCCAAGCGCAAAGTTTTTCCGGCAGCGTGCCGCCGTCCAGCGTCTCCTCGCGGTGCAAATTCGTAAGCTGCGTCTCCGATGTCGAACTCAACCAAAGATCGTGCCCCTCCACATGAAACATCTCCGCAGCAAACTTAGGCAACTTCCCATCCGCCACAAGCGAAGCCGTATTCACCAACGAAGGTGGAAATACTTCCGCATACCCATGCTCCCGCGTATGCACGTCGAGAAAAAAATTCGCCAAAGCCCGCTCCAGCCGCGCCCCCAATCCGCGATAAAGCGCAAAGCGCGCCCCAGACATTTTCCGGGCCGCCTCCAGATCCAGAATCCCAAGCGCTTCCCCCACTTCCCAATGCGGCCGCGCCGCGAACGCAAACGAAGGCGGCACCCCCCACCGCCGCACCTCCACATTCCCCTCAGCCCCAGCCCCAACAGGCACAGAAGCATGCGGAATATTCGGCACAGTCAACATAAACTCCCGCAGCGACTCATCCAATTCCGCCACGCGCAAATCCGCAACCTTAATCTCCTCCGACACAGCCTTCATCCGCGCAAGAATCGCCGAAGCATCCCCCCCCGATTTCTTAGCAGCAGCAATCCCAGCGTTCGCCGCATTCCTCTCAGCCTTAAGCCCCTCACAAGAAGTAATCAACGAACGCCTCTCCTCATCAATCCTCCGAAACCGCGCCAAGGTCGAGCCCCCCGCCACGGTTCCGCACCATAGCCTCAATCAAATCCAGATGCCCCCGAAAAAATCCCAAATCAATCATAGGCCCCGCATTCTACCGCAGCGACGGCAGGCTGCCGGAGTTTTCCGCAGCATCCCCGTAACGCCGGCAGCCTGCCGGCGCCTGTCCCCCAAACCAGCGTTTGCCCCGCTCCATTCACCGTACTCGCCAATCTCTGCAACATACGCACTCATACCTACGCAATCTCCCAACTTGCCCCGGCATTTCACCAAAACTATTCTCACCGCCCATGCTAACCATCCGCAAACGTCGCAATCTCCCCCACTGGGAAGCCTCCCACGCCACCTATTTCATCACCTATCGCCTGGCCAACTCGCTCCCTCAACCAGAACTCGCCCGCCTCCAAGACCGATTCCATCTCCATCAGCACGACCCCCGCCTCTCCCGCCTCCTAGAAAAACTCCTAGATTCCAACACAGGCGATTGCCCCCTAGCCCGCCCAGAAATCGCCGCAATAATCGCGGAATCCCTACAGCACTTCGACGCAGCCCGCTACCACCTGCACGCCTGGTGCATCATGCCCAACCACATCCACGCGCTAATGCAACCACGAGGCGAATGGCATCTGCCAGATATAGTCCAAGCTTGGAAATCCTACACAGCAACCCAAGCCAACAAGCTCCTCCGCCGAAAAGGCGAATTCTGGCACCGCGAGTATTACGACCACCTAATCCGCGACGAACCCGACTTTCTCCGCATAGTAGCCTACATCCGCAACAACCCAACCAAAGCCGGCCTGAAAAACTGGCCCTGGGTATATCCCCAGTAACGCCGGCAGCCTGCCGGCGTCTGTCCCCCCAAACGGGCGCCCCGCCGCTTCATCAAGTCAACTCTGTCCCCGCACTCCCGTAACGCCGGCAGCCTGCCGGCGTCTTTGACTTTCCCCAGCGATGCCACAAGCACCTCATTCATCTCGATAACGCACCCCATCCCGCGCCTTTTTTCACGCAATTTCAAAGCACGCCCGCCCAATCCCTCCTCACTCCCATATCGCACCCCAGCCCGGCCTCACCCTCGATTCTCACCCTCGTCACAAAAAAAACGCCGGCAAGCTGCCGGCGCTACGAACACTCGTCCGCACGGAACTTACAGCAAGCGATACTTCCCCCGCCCCAAAAATTCCATCAACCCCTTATCCCGCAGCACCTGCAACTGCTGCCGAATTTTATCTCTCACATGCC
Organism: uncultured Acidobacteriota bacterium; assembly: GCA_963838545.1. Taxonomy (GTDB): domain Bacteria; phylum Acidobacteriota; class Terriglobia; order Acidiferrales; family UBA7541; genus Palsa-147. Next base: position 19,726 of record CAWIRL010000003.1, on the reverse strand, counting down.
GATTAGCAGGATGCAACCCCGCCAGCTCTCTTTCCTTTGCATAGATGTCTTCAAGCGAAAATTCCGTTCGCTCCAACTCCTGCACAGCCGTCAAAACATCCAGCGTCCATCCACGCTCCTCAGGCCGCAATTCCGCCAGCGGCCGTAGCCGCTCAAATCGTCGGCGCACCGCCGACGGCCGCTCAATTACTCCATCCCGAACGATGGAGAGGCGGGCATCCGTCGGAATATGCGTGAGAACAATATTGCAGCCGACCCAGCCTGCTCGGCGTGCTGTGCTACTCAGTGGCTTGCGCTTCTCAATCGCGGATTTTGGAATCGCAAATCGCGGAATGAACACCAGATCCACAACGCTCCACAACTCGCGCGAGTAGTGAAGCAGCACGAAGTGAGGTGCCCGGTCGCTGGCGATAGCCGCGATCATCGCGGAGTACGCGGAGTCCAGCACGCGTTCCCCGAACGGCTTCGATTGGCTCTTCAATTGAAATGAGTCGTCGCAAGAAGGGCAAAGATAATCGTAGGCTCTGCTGCCAACGGGGGACGCTGCGACTCGCGACGATTGGCAGTTGACACAAAACAGATTTTTGCCAGCCCACGCTTCCGTCGCCACTCGCGCCATCTGCGACCGGCTGTGATATTTCTCCAATCCCTCGGTAGGCAGCGCCAAATCCACCCGCGGATTAGATCACGATTATTGCGCAAGATAAATCTCCGTCTCCGCCTTGATAACGAACAAAATCTCATTCGCACCAGCCGCACTTGCGCGAAATCTCCGCCACGCCTCATCCATATCCTCAGCGGCGGCCTCAAACACCACCTCACGGCGGATCGCTCCTACAAAATAAAAATTACGCTCCCGCCGGACAAGTTTGCCTGTGGTCGAGCCGCTCATCATCGCGCCGTTCGCGCGATCTGATCGATCCATAGATCGCGACCACAGATCAAGATCGATCTGCACGATCTTTACGAATAAAAGAGCCTGTACCAAATCGGCACACACGCGCTTCACCGCCAACATCGCCCACTGCTCGACCAGATCGACGCCGACCACTCGCCTTGCCAGCCGCGCCGCAATCACCGCAGCCGTGCCACCTCCAAGAAACGGATCGAAAACGAAATCACCTTCATCCGACGACGCCAAAATAATCCTCTCAATCAACGCCACCGGCTTCTGCGCCGGATGCTTCCCAAATCGCTTCTCCCAACTCTCCGGCGGCGCAATCTGCCACACGCTCTTCATCTGCTTCCCGCCACTCATCTGCTTCATCAACGGATAATTGAACTTATGCCGGCTCTTCTTATTCTTCGCCGCCCAAATAATCGTCTCCGTGGCGTGCGTGAAATAACGGCAAGAAAGATTCGGCGGCGGATTCGGTTTCACCCAACTGATATCGTTCAGCAACTTGAATTCAAGCTGCTGCATGGCAAACCCGACGGAATGGATCACATGGCTGCGTCCCGCTAACCCAAATCGTCCCATTCGGCTTCAAAACGCGCTGGCAAGCCGCCAACCAGGCCCGATTGAACTCATGATTCGCGTCCGCCCCGCGCGAGCGATCCCATTCCCCCTTGTTCACGCTGACCATCTTCCCCGCGTGGCAGGTGATCCCATTGTTCGAAAGAAAATAAGGCGGGTCCGCAAAAATCAAATCCACACAGTCGGCCGGCATCCCTGCAAGGATGTCGAGGCAATCCCCCTGATAAATCCGGATGTGATGCTTGGGATCGTCGAAAATCGGCTTCGGCAGCGCAGCCGCCGCCAGCCCAGCGTCATCAGACCGAATTTCACTTTCCGCAGATTTCGGCAAGCGAGAGGAACTCATCAATGGAATAACCGGATCGGATCGTTGATCACCCCACCAGCGAAGTCAAGCCGCGCTATTACGGACGCCTTTCGGCCCGGGTGAGCAAACCCGGCCCAGGTAGCAGCCTCCGCATTCATGCGGGGGAGGAGCGCTTGAGCGCTCCGAAAAAACGTCGCCAGTAAAAAAGCGCTTTAGCGCTGGGCCTCTCTCCGAAACTTGTCCCCCCAGCACCCAAAACACTCCTTGACTTTTACCCTGCCTTATGCTACTAATAACTTGGAAGTAAGCGGTACCTCAGGCGCGAGAGCTGGCTCTTCCGGGCCCGCCGTATTCCGCGCCAAACAACTAAATACTTAGGAGACACAAAAAATGCTTGGCCCCAGCGCCAAGACGAACGGCTTTGCATTGAAGATCCCCGCTAACCACGGGTCGCTTGAATTCCACCCCCGCTCCAAAATCCTAATCGATACAATTCCAAAATTAGAATCTCACTCAACTCACACAAAACAAACGGCAAAACCAAATTCTAATCGATACAAAACAGGGCAAACCGGCTCTTCAATGTTTCGCGACCGCAAAGCCGGAAATAGCCGCCCGACACGAACCGAGGTGTTAGCAGATATGCCGAATGGCCCGGATTCCCCGTGGCCGCGGCGCAACGGAGGGTTTAAGCTGAATAGTGATTTTGGGAGCCGATGAATGTCACAGCCCGTGGCGCACGTGAAAGATAAAGACGATACCCTCCTTGGCGCGATTGCTACTCTCAAAGCGCCGAAGGTGGAAGAATTTCAATTCGTCCGCTATCACATCGAAGGACCCGTCGCGCGGCTCACTCTCGATCGCCCCGAACACAATCTGCTGAACGAGCGCATGCTAAGCGAAATCGCCGCGGGCATCAATTCCATCGGCGAGCGGCGCGAAATTAAGCTCATCGTCATTGATTCGGCCGCGAAATCATTCTGCGGCGGCATCGAACTCGGCGAATACACACAGCGGCGCGTCTTCCAGCTTCTCGACGCGTTCCACAGCGCCTTCGCCGCGATGATGGACACCTCGAAGCCGGTGCTGGTGGTGATCAACGGCCCCGCATTCGGCGGCGGTTCGGAACTCGCCGCGCTCGCCGACCTGGTAGTCGCGACGCCGAAAGCGCGCTTCGCGCAACCGGAAATCAAGCTCGGCGTTTTTCCGCCGCTCTCGGCCGTGGTTCTGCCCTACATTCTCGGGCCGAAAGTCGCCCTTGAACTCGTCCTCACCGGCGAAGCAATGAGCGCCGAACGCGCTTACGATCTCGGCCTCGTCAATCGCCTGGTTTCCGAAACGGTGCTGGACAAGACAGTCGCCGATCTCATCGCCAAAATTAGCGCGCAATCCGGCCCGGTCCTGACCATGGCCAAAAAAGCGATTCTGGGCAGCATCGGCGTTTCGCTCCGCGACGGCGTGCGCAACTCCATGAAAATTTTCCTCAACGAACTCTCCGACCTCGAAGATTCGCAGGAAGGCCTGCGCGCGCTAGTGGAAAAACGCGCCCCGAAGTGGAAGAATCGCTGACGCCGTCCCGGCGCCGCTCGCAAATCGCCGCCAGGCGCAGCGCAAGGCAGTAGCGACATGCAAGAGCAAAGCGACAACCCAGCTTCGCCAAGTCCGGGACGCCCGGAAGCGGCCGCGCCAATTTTTACCGCGCCGCGCGAAGCATCCCGCAAAAATATTTTTCACCGCCGCGTCACCGCCCTTTTTGCTTCCACTTTCGCCGCATTCTCGCTGACCACCTGGTTGCTGACCCGCACAAATTTTTCCGGCGACGCCGCGCACGACGTCGAGCACGCCAGAAGGCGTAGTGCGGCTGCAACTCGACGCGCTGGCGCAGAGCGAGCCGCAAATTGCCTACGGGCTTTTTTCGCCGCAGTATCGCGCCGAAGTTCCTTCGCAGCTTTCGAGCGAATGGTCTCGACGCACGGCGGAATGTTCCGCGCAACACGATTGCCGATCGAAGACATCGCCAAATCAATTCCCGCGACGAAATGCGCGTGCGCATTAGCTCCGGCCGACGGTCAGCACTACATGGCGCACTACTCCACAGTGCTGATCGAAGGACGCTGGTGGATCGACGCGATGCGCTGGCGCGGCGACGAAGCGCCGCCCGAGCGAGTTTTCACGCGGAGTGCGACGCGGCGGCGCAATTTTGAATTGGCGAGCTGCGACGTGGTTGTGGCTGCCGTCGCGCGCGAGATTGACAGCGCGGACGACGGCGCTTAGACTGCGATTGAAAATTTGAGCTGGCCGGGGGAACGGGAAGGCCGTGAAAATCGGCCACGGTCCCGCCACTGTGATCGGCCGGCGCTGCGGATGATAGCCGTCCACTGGAGCGCGTTGCGCGATTCGCGCGAGCGAGCCGGGAAGGATCGTTCCGGAAATCGCGGAACGAGCAGCGCCTGAATTTCCGACGCGGCGTGCAGCGCACGCAGCGCGGAAAGGCCGAGAGTCAGGAAACCTACCCCGGCGGCAAGCGCCAGAGCCCTTCGCGAGAAAGGGCGCGGCTAGGAAGCCCCATTTGTCTCGTGGGGCTTTTTTATTGGAGCAAAATTCTTGCGGCGCTCGATGGCAACTCGAAAATTAATTCGCGGCGCGGCGCTGGCCCGCGCGCTGGTAATCGCAGCGATGGCGAGCGCGCTGATTTTCGCGGGCACGCGAATTGCCGCGGCGAATCCAGTGGCGAGCGAGAAGTCGCGGGCCGCGGATGAAGTAACGCGGCGGCAAGTGGCGACGCCGACGGAAGTGCATCGCATCGTGTCGTTCGCGGCGAATCCTGCGGCGAGCGAGAAGTCGCGCGTGGTGGTGGACGAGACGGGCCGGCAAGTGACGGTGCCGGCGGAAGTGCACCGCATCGTTTCACTCGCGCCGAATTTGACGGAAACAATTTACGCCATCGGCGCGGGAGCGCGGCTCGCAGGCGACACGGATTTTTGCGACGTGCCGGATGAAGCGCACACGAAGCCGCACGTGGGGGCGCCGATCAATCCAAGTCTCGAAGCGATCGTGGCGCTGAAGCCGGACCTGGTGCTGGCGTCGGCATCCATCAATTGGCCGGCGACGGCCGACGCGCTGCTGAAAATGGGAGTGCCGGTGTACACCACCGATCCGCACAGCGTGAACGACATGGTCACGGGAATCACGCACATCGGCGCACTGATCGGCGCGGAGACGGAAGCCAATTCACTGGTCGCGGATTTGCGCGCGCGGCTCGATGCGCTGGAAAAAAAACTGGCGGGGCGGCCGCCGCGGCGAGTGCTTTTCATCGTGTGGGATGATCCGCTGATTTCGATCGGGCAGCCACACATTCATCATGGACGCGCTGCATCTTTCCGGCGGCGTCTCGGTGATCGACGTCGGAACAAAACTGGCCTCACGTGGGACTGGAGCACGTGGTGAGGATGCAACCGGAATATCTGGTATTCACCGGCGATCACGGCGACGGAGAAGCCTCGAAGATCGAAGAATTGCGCACGCAAGCGGTGTGGCGCGATCTCAACGCGGTGAAAGCCGGGCACGTGGCGTTCATCAGCGGCGAAGTAAACCGACCGGCGCCGAAATTGATCGACGCCATCGAAGATCTCGCGAAGCAATTGCATCCGGAAGCATTTGCGAAAACGCCGGCGGCGGGAGATGCGCGCTAATGCATCCGCTGACGCCGCGCCGCATCCTGGGAATTTGCGCGCTGCTCGGCGCGGTGCTGTTCGTCGCCGTGGTGATTTCGCTGCGGCTGGGCGCGTATCCGATGTCGTTCCGCGCGATTCTCGCTTCGCTTTACGAAAGCGCCATTGGACGCGGCGATCAGATTCCGACCGACTACCGGCTGGTGATTTTTGGATTGCGGCTGCCGCGCATCGCATTCGGAATCATCGGTGGGCGCGGCGCTGGCGGTTTCGGGCTCGGGATTTCAGGCGCTGCTGCGGAATCCGCTGGCCGATCCGTACGTGCTGGGAGTTTCGAGCGGAGCGGCGGTGGGAGCGATGGTCAGCCTGATTTTTTTTCCGCGCGTGCCGCTGGCGATGCAAGGAGCGGCGTTTGCCGGCGCGGGATTGACGATTCTTGCGGTCTATTTTCTCGGGCGGCGCGGCGGGCAGATCGATAGCGCCACATTGCTGCTGGCGGGAATCATCACTGCGTCATTTCTTTCTGCGATCATCAGCTTTTTGCAGACGACGCTCAGCGGACGCGATCTGCGCGGCATGGCATTTTGGCTGATGGGAGACCTTTCGACGCCGCCGCAGATTCGGCTAGGGTTTTTCTCGTTCGTGATACTGGCCGCGATCGGGGCGATTTACACGACCGCTTCGGATTTGAATCTAATCTTGACCGGTGAGCAAGAAGCGGGGCATCTGGGCGTAAATGTGACGCGCGTGAAACTGGTGGTTTATATTTCGGCGTCGCTTTTGACGGGACTCGCGGTTTCGGCGAGCGGCGCGATCGGGTATGTGGGATTGCTGGTGCCGCATTTGATGCGGATGCTATTTGGATCGGATCACCGGATTTTGATTCCGGCATCGGCGCTGGGCGGAGCAATTGCGATCGTGGCCGCGGACACGTTGGCGCGAACGGTGGCGGCGCCGACGGAACTTGCCGGTGGGAGCGATGACGGCAATCGTTGGCGCGCCGGTTTTCATTTATTTGCTGCGGCGGAGACTGGGATGAGCGCGCGCGGCGCATCGGTGGAAGGAGCAGGACGCGGGGGAAATCCGCCGCCGGAATCGAGCGACGTCCGGCTGCACGTGGAGCAAGCGAGCTACGCTTATGCGGTGACAGATCGCGGCGCGGCAAAATTCGCGCTTGGGCCGGTGAGCTTCAAGGCCAGCCGTCACGAAATCGTTTCGATTCTGGGGCCGAACGCGAGCGGAAAATCCACGCTGCTGAAAATGCTGGCGGGAATTTTCAAGCCGATATCGGGATTTGTGCGCGTGGATACTTTCGATGCGAGCGAGCTGGAGCCGCTGGAGCGGGCGAAAAAAGTGGCGCTGGTGCAGCAGGATAGCGCGCTGCTTTTTCCTTTGCGCGTGTGGGAATACGTGCTGCAGGGGCGATATCCCTACGGCAAGCGGCTGCGATTTGAATCCGAAGAAGATTCCCTGATGGCCGGGAACGCGCTGGCGCAAGTGGGCGCGACGGATTTGCGCGAGCGTTGGATGGAACAACTTTCCGGAGGAGAAAAGCAGCGCGTGATTCTGGCGCGGGCGCTGGCGCAGCAGCCTTCGCTGCTGCTGCTCGATGAACCGACGCAGCATTTGGATATCGGCGGGAAATTGGAATTGCTGCGGCGATTGCGGCGGCTGGCAGATGAGAACCGTTATACGGTGGTGGTGGTGACGCACGAATTGAATCTGGCTTCGGAATTTTCGGATCGAATTTTGCTGATGCATCGAGGAAAGGCGCTGGCTTGCGGAGCGCCGGGGGAAGTTTACCGGCGGGAAATTTTGGAGCCGGTGTTTGAGGCGCCGCTGGATGTGGAGATTGCGCCTAGCGGGAGGCCGCGGGTGATGTTGCGGGAAGCGAATGGCGGGCCGTGGGCGCCGAAGAATTGAGAGGGCGGAGGAAGAAATTTCAAATTTGAAATTTCAAATTTGAGATTGGGGAAAAGGCAACGGCAGAACATTGATCGTTACGGCGGGGATCGTGGCGACGATTTTCGCGGGTGTTGCGTTGGCGGGCGGAGCGATTGCCCCCGCCCCTACGAAGAAAAAATCTGGGAAGAGTTGAATTTGAAATTTAGGATTTTGGGAGATAGAGACAAGGTTCTTATTCTGCGGCGTTGATGGCGGATTGATTTTCCGGCATTTGCGCTGCTCCACTTGACCCGAGACTCCGTGCACGGGAAGACGGTGAAAAGCCGTCGCCGCCGCGCGACTGTAAGGCGGGAATTTTCGGGCGCGGGCCACTGTTTCGTTTGCTGACTCTCGATCCGCGAGAGTGGGCGGGGAAATGGGAAGGCCGCGCCGCAGAGACCGCCGAGCCAGGAGACCGACGGAGAGCTCAATCCTGAAAGCCGTCGTGGAATTTTTTTCGCGCATGGCAACGGGACAGCCTTCAACTCCCGCGCGAGAGGGAGAGGAGGAAACCATGAAAATTCGGAATTGGTTTTTGGCATTTGCAATTGTGTGTCTGCTTTTTTCCGGGAAACCACTTCACGCACAATCCAACGAAACTTCAAACGTCAAATTGACGGGCGTTCTGACGGATCCGAGCGGCGGGGTGGTGAGTGGCGCGCTCGTTCGTGCGATTCCGCCGGGCGGCGCAGGAATTACGGCGACGAGCGGAGCGGATGGGCGCTTCACCCTTTCGCTGAATGCGGGACGATATCGCGTGGTTGTTGCGGCGAGTTCATTTGCGCGCGTCGAGCAGGAATTCACGGTTGCTGGCGGCGAGACGCGGGAGTGGAATGTGCGGCTGACGCTGGAGCGGCTCTCGGCGAACGTGGTAGTGAGCGCGACGGCGGAACCGACGACCGCCGCGGCGGCAACATTTCCCGTGGATACGATCACTCGTGAAGATATCGAAGAGCGGCAAGCGATCTGGCTTGCGCCGTTACTTGCGAGCGAGCCGGGAGCGGCGATGTCGAAGCTGGGGGCGGGCGGTGGAGTGAGTACATTTTTTCTCGACGGCGGGGATTCGAACTTCACGAAATTTCTGGTGGATGGCGTGCCGATGAATCAGCCGGGCGGCGCGATCGAGTTGGAAAATTTCGATCTGGAAGGCGTGGACAAAGTGGAGATCGTGCACGGGGCGTCGAGCGCGCTTTTCGGAACGGATGCGGTGAGCGGGGTGGTGCAGGTGCTATCGCATCGCGGAACCACTACGACGCCGGAACTGGTGCTGGAAGGCGACGGTGGAACTTTCGACACTGGACGCGGCAGCGCGCAATTGAGCGGAGTGGCGGGAAAATTCGATTATTCAGCGACGGCGAGATATTTCGGGAGTTCAGGGCAAGGGCCGAACGACTACACGCGCGATGCATCGATTGCCGGAAATGCCGGGTACAAGTTTTCGGATGCGAATTGGCTGCGGCTTACGGTTCGCGATTCGACTTTCGACGCGGGAGTTCCCGGGCAGGAGCTTTTATTGCCGCCGAGCCTGACGAATCACGACAATCTACACACGTTTACCGCGGGAATGACCTGGGATTATCAGGCGAGCGAGCACTGGCACAACCACTTGATCGGCTGGGACACGCGAATTCAGCAGGCGTTCATCAATACTTTCGGGAATGCGGACAATCTTTTCAATCGCGCGGGATTCGACGATCAGTCGAGCTATTTATTTCCGCACGGCGGCGTGACGCTGGGCTACACGTACGAAGTGGAGAACGGATCGGAAGGCGGGCCACATTCGCGGAGAAATAATCAGGCCGGGTACATCGAGGCGCGTTATCAATTCGGGCAGCGCGTGACGGTGACAGCGGGAGCGCGCGCGGAGGCGAATGCAAGTTTCGGAACGCGCGTGGTGCCGCGAGCGGGCGTGGCGTATGCGCTGCGGTTGGGGCACGAATTTTGGGGCGCGACGCGATTGCGGGCGTCTTATGGCGAAGGAATCAAGGAGCCGGATTTTTTCGATTCGTTTTCGCAGGATCCTTGCAATCCGGGGAATCCGAATTTGTCGCCGGAGCGGAGCAAGACGTTCGATGCCGGAGTGGATCAGGTGCTGGCGTCGGATCGGTTGCGGATCACGGTGGATTTCTTTCACAACGATTACTACGACATCGTGAGCTTCGCGTTCTTTCCGCCGACGGCGGGATGTCCTTTCGGCACGGGGACATTTTTCAATACGGATAAGGCGCGGGCGTACGGGGCGCGGACTTCGTTTGAGGCGAAGCCGGCGCGGTGGCTGCGTTTTACCGGGAATTACACTTACGACGATTCGCTTGTGCTGGAATCGCCGAATTTTTTTGATCCGACTTTGGCGCCGGGAAACCGGTTGGCGAAGCGGCCGCTACATTCGGCGACTTTGGTGGCGAATGCACATTTTCGACGGATGAATTGGAATCTTGCAGGGTATTACGTGGGGCGGCGGACGGATTCCGATTTTTTCGGATTTGGAATTACGAGCAATCCGAGTTTCGTGCGGTGGGATTTGGCGGCGAGTTATGATTTCACGCGGAAGATTTCGGCGCTGGCGCGAGTGGAAAATTTATTTGACCGGAGGTATCAGGAGGCGGTGGGATATCCGGCGCTGGGATTGAATTACCGGTTGGGGATGAGATTTATTTTGGGAGGGGAATAGGGAGTCACCGCAGAGACGCAGAGAACGCAGAGGAAGGAGTCGAATCGGGCGGATGCTATAATCCTGCGTCTGCTATGGCTAAGACTGTTGAGGACGCGGTGCGAATTTCGCCTGAGGTGATGGCGCGCTATGAGGCCGTCATTGGGTTGGAGGTGCACGCACAGCTTTTGACGGAGACGAAGGCTTTTTGCGCTTGCTCGCGGCGATTTGGGGATGCGCCGAATTCGAATACGTGTCCCGTATGTTTGGGTTTGCCGGGGGCGTTGCCGGTTTTGAATTCGAAGGCGCTGGAATTGGCGATGCGGGCATCGCTGGCGCTGCATTGCCGCGTGCAAGAACGCTCGCGATTTGCGCGCAAGAATTATTTTTATCCGGATTTGCCGAAGGGCTATCAGATTTCGCAGTATGAATTGCCGCTGGCGATCGAGGGCTGGCTGGAAATCGAGCATGCGGGGGCGGCGAAACGGATCGGGATCACGCGCGTGCACATGGAAGAGGACGCGGCGAAAAATATACACGAGGGATTTGCGGAGTCTGACCGGTACAGTTACATCGATTTCAATCGCGGCGGCGTGCCTTTGATCGAGATTGTGTCGGAGCCGGATTTGCGGGCGCCAGCGGAGGCGCACGCGTATTTGACGGCGTTGAAGCAGATATTGCTTTATACCCAAGTGAGCGATTGCAATATGGAGGAGGGATCGCTGCGTTGCGATGCGAACGTGAGCGTGCGGGCGCGTGGGGCGGAGAAATTCGGAACGAAGGTGGAAGTGAAGAATTTGAATTCGTTCCGTTTTTTGCAGCGGGCGCTGGAGCACGAGATTGAGCGGCAGATCGGGGCGATCGAAGGCGGCGGCGTGATTGCGCAGGAGACGCGGCTTTATAACGTGGCGGCGGGACGGACGGAGGCGATGCGGTCGAAAGAATTTGCGCACGACTACCGGTATTTTCCGGATCCGGATTTGCTGCCGGTGGTGGTGGACGCGGCGATGGAAAAGCGCGTGCGCGAGGCGATGCCGGAATTGCCGGATGCGAAGCGCGGGCGATTTGTGCGGGATTTCGGAATTACGGTTTACGATGCGGAGGTGCTGGCGGCGACGCGTGACCTGGCGGATTATTTCGAGGCGGTGGTGCGCGCGGGCGCTCCAGGCAAGGCGGCGGCGAATTGGATTGCGACAGAACTGCTTGGGCGATTGAACGACAGCGGGAAAGAAATTGTGGAATCGCCAGTGACGCCGGAGGGGTTGGCGGGACTGATCGCGAAGGTGGAAGCGGGGGAAATTACCGGAGCGACGGGGAAGAAAGTTTTCGCGCGGATGTTTCAGAGCGGGAAAGCGGCGGGCGAAGTGATTGCGGCGGAGGGATATTCGCAGATTAGCGATACGGCGGAGATCGAGCGGATCGCGCGGGCGATATTGGCGAAGAATGCGGAGAACGCGGCGAAATATCGCGGCGGAAACGAAGGAGTATTCAAATTTTTTGTGGGGCAAGTGATGCGCGAGACGCGGGGGCAGGCGAATCCGCAGGCCGTGAACGAAATTCTGAAGCGGATTTTGAGCGAAGGCTAGGGGCCGGGAGTGGCTAAATTGGAAGTGGGAGAAAAAGCGCCGGCGTTTCATCTGGCGGCGGATGACGGGCGCGAGGTGGCGTTGAAGGATTTCCACGGGCGGAACGTGGTGTTTTATTTTTTTCCGAAGGCGCTGACGCCGGGTTGAACGAACGAAGCGACCGAGTTTCGGGACGCAATGAAGAAATTCGAGAAAATAGACGCCGAGGTGATCGGCTGCAGCGCGGACCCTCCGGAAATTCAGGCGAAATTCAAGACGCGGCATAAATTGAATTTCACTTTGCTGGCCGATCCGGAATTCAAGGCCATCGAGGCCTACGGGGCGCGGCGGATGAAACAATTTCTGGGGAAATCTTTTCTGGGAATCGTGCGGATGACTTTTTGGATCGGAGTGGACGGGCAGATCCGGCGAATTTGGGACAATGTATCGATCAAGGGGCACGCGGCGGACGTGTTGAAAGCGATCGAAGAGGCCTGAGCTTCGCATGCAGGGAATCGTAACGCTGCTGGATGGCGAGGCGCGGGATCGAATTTGCGAGTTGTGGGAAGAATTGCGGCGGGATTTTGGCGTTAGCGGAATTCACGCGAAACGATTTCCTCATTTTTCATTTCACGTTGCGGAAGAATACGACCTGGCGGAGCTGCGCGCGGAATTGGAGCGCATGGCCGGGGCCGCGCGGCGATTTTCCGTGCAATGCAGCGGGATCGGGATTTTTACGCGCAAGGAGCCGGTGATTTATTTGCCGGTGGTGCGTTCCGGAGAATTGCAGCGGATTCATGGGGAAGTGGCGCGGGTGGCGGAGCCGTTGGCGCGCGGGATTAATGAATATTATTTGGCGGAGATTTGGATTCCGCATATTACTTTGGCCGAAGGAGACGTGGATATTTTGGTTTTGCCGGAGATTGTGCGGCGATTTGGGGAGCGGAATTTTCGATGGGAATTGGCGGTGACGAATTTGGCGGTGATTCGGGCTTCGGAGGCGGTGCAGGAGATTGTTCTGCGGTGTGATTTTTCGGGATGAGTTACAAGAGCACGGTAAAAGCTTCGTTTGATCCTTCGATTAGGGCGTTGTCGATCAGGCGGGTCTGTCCGATGAAGGCGGCGACCAAAATGAGGGAATTTTTGCGGATGCGACGGAGGACGGGTTCGAGCGTGTCGGCGTCGACGATTTCGGCGTAGTCGAGAGCTGCGACGGGCTCGGAACTGAAGATGTGAAGAATTGTGCCGGTGATGCTGGCGGCGTCGAGTTCGCCGGCTTCAATTTCTTTTTTTGCCGCGGAGAGGGCGCGGTGAAGAACCGTGGCGGCGTGGCGCTCGTCTGGTTGGAGATAGGCGTTGCGCGAGGACATGGCGAGACCGTCGAGCTCGCGGATGATCGGGCACGCAACGATTTGCACGTCGAGATTCAGATCCGCGGACATTTGGCGGATGATGCGGAGTTGCTGGGCGTCTTTGCGGCCGAAATAAGCGCGCTGCGGTTGAACGATTTCGAAAAGCTTCAGAACGATGGTGGTGACGCCGGGAAAATGGCCGGGGCGGGAGCGGCCTTCGAGGCGATCGCTGAGGCCTTCGACCGTGACCGTGGTGCGGAAACCGTCGGGGTACATTTTTTTCGCGTTCGGAGCGAAGAGATAATTCACGCCTAGTTTTTCAAGAGTGGCGGCGTCTTCTTCAAATTTTCGCGGATACTTCTGTAAATCTTCGCGGGGACCGAATTGGAGGGGATTCACGAAAATCGAGGCGACGACCGGGGAGCAATCCTGCTTTGCGGCGCGCACGAGGGAGAAATGGCCTTCGTGCAGGGCGCCCATGGTGGGGACGAAGCCGAGGACGTGCTCTTTGGCGCGGGCATCGCGCGCGATCTGCTTCATCCAGTCAATTGTGCGGATGATTTCCATCAGCGGGGCGCACGAGGGCCATGGATCATGCCGTGGCTTTTGCGGCGCGCTCGCGGAAAAAATAAATCATGTCTGTGCCTTGAGCTTTGGCGCCGAGCTGACGAAGCATGGCGGCGATCTGGCCGCGGTGATACGTGCCGTGATTGGCGAGATGCTGCAGCATTTGCCAGCCGGGCTGCGATTGCGGGGCGCCCTGCGTAGTTTTGAAATCGTAGGAGCGGGCGAGATCGGAATCGGTGAGGGAGGCGATGAAATCGTTCATGTCGCGCTCGACATCTTCCCAACGGGCGCGAAGAGCGGCGAGATCGGCGTAACCGGATGCGGCGGGCATGGAGGAATGCGAGCGACCGTGGAAGCGCTCAAGCCAGAGCCATTCGACGTCGCAGGCGTGCGCGAGAGTGTCGCGGACGGACTTGAAGCTGGAGCCGAGGTCGCGCGTAAATTTCTCGTTATCGAGCGCGGTGCAGGATTCAAGCGTGCGGTGGTTGGCCCAGGAATTGTATTCGAAGAGAGAGCGGATATCTTCGGCGTTCATGGAAACCTCCATGTATTTCGCGAGCGAGCGGGTGGCCGCTCGGCGATCGCAATCAGCGAAGCGGCCGGGACGGTGCGCGACTGCTCAGCGGCGAATACAGAGTCCATCGTCCGGTGAATTGGATGCGATCAGGCGCGCTGGCGCGCCAGAAATTTGCTGCGAGCTTCGGCCGAGAGATGATAGGACTCCTCATCGGACGGGAAGCGGCTGTTCTGAACATCATCGCAAAATTCAGCTGCCGCGCGGGCGATAATTTCCGCGAGATTGGCGTAGCGGCGGGCGAATTTCGGCGTGTGGCCATCGGTGAGGCCGAGCATATCGTGCAGCACCAGAACTTGCCCGTCGCAATCCGGCCCGGCACCGATGCCGATGGTGGGGATCTGCAGCTCGGCGGTGGCGCGCGCGGCCACTTCGCGAGGCAGCGACTCGAGAACGATGGAGAAAGCGCCGGCGGTTTCTACGGCGCGCGCATCCCGCAGAACTTGAAGAGCAGCTTCTTCGCTGCGGCCCTGCACTTTGAATCCGCCGAGGGCATTGACGGATTGCGGCGTTAGGCCTACGTGACCCATTACCGGAATTTCCGCTTCGACCAGCCGCGCGATCAATTCGATGCGGCGCTCGCCGCCTTCCACTTTCACGGCTTCGGCGCCGCCTTCCTTGATGAAACGCAGGGCGGTGCGGACGGAATCATCGATGGAAGCGTGATAGCTGCCGTAGGGCATGTCGGCGACGAGCAGAGCGCGCTTCGTGCCGCGACGGACGGCTTTCACGTGATGCAGCATTTCGTCCACGGTCACCGGTAGAGTGCTGTCGTAGCCGAGCACGACCATGCCGACGGAATCGCCGACGAGAAGGATATCCACGCCGGCGTCATCGAGAAGACGCGCGGTGGGGAAATCGTATGCGGTGAGGCAGGTGATTTTATTCGGCGATGCGGTGGAGCTGGGAGACTTGCGGGATGCGATGTCGGGCACGGTGATTTTTCCGTTGCCCGCACGGGGTGTGGCGCTCATGCGAACCTCCGGTGCCGCTCCGTGAAGTCAGGATGCAGCCCAGTGGATAGAGTTTAGCAGAAGATTTGAGCGGGAGCCAGTGAAGCTAAGCGCATTCTTACCGAGGAGGTTTTATCGGAGCGCTGAAGCGATCCTTCTCATGTTTTTGCTGGGCTGATTCATTAGCCCAGACCCGATAAATTCGGGAGCTCCCTCCTGGGTTGGCGCTAAAGCGCATTCTTTCGGGCGACGAATTTTCGGAGCGCTGAAGCGCTCCTCCCCCGAATAAATTTCGGGGGCTCCCTCCTGGGTTGGGGCTAAAGCGCGGCGGGGGTCGGCGCGATTGTGATTGTGCCAGCCTAAAAGAGTGGCGCTACATAGGCGCGGCCTAAAGGCGTGGATGTGACGGGTCGGAGCGAGAGACGCGCGCGGAGAGCGCGCGGGGGGACGCCAACGGCGGGCGTCGCGGGAGGGCTAGCCCGGCCCTCCCCTACAAAGGCGAGGATGCGCGGCGTCGGCTTCTTCCCCGCGCAAATTCGGGGGCTGCTACCGAAAGGCCCAGCGCTAAAGCGCATTCTTTCGGGCGACGAATTTTCGGAGCGCTGAAGCGCTCCGCCCCCGAATAAATTCGGGGGCTCCCTCCTGGGCCGGCGCTAAAGCGCGGATAAATGCAGAGTTTCTCTCCGGGAAAGTCCAAGCTAGATCAAATTCGGATACTGCGTTCCTACGTGGTGGCTACGGGGGTGGGAACTTGCGGCTCTACGCCTTTCCATCCTACTGGGCGGCCGCGAACTGCTTCGCGGAGGGCGCGGAAGAGAACTACGTACATCATTTGGCGGTAGTAGAAACGTTGGATCAGCAACGGGGCTAGCAGCGTCCAGTCTTCGTGTTTTTCGAGTGCGAAGGCGATCACGCAGGTCATTAAGTCCACGAACATAAAAATGGCGAAGAAAACGAGCGAGCGCTCGACGTCTTGTGCGGTCCAGAATTGCGGGATGCGAGTGAAATGCAGTTGCGCCAATCCCCAAAGCACCAGCGAAACGAGAAAGAGCAGATCGAGAACCGGCGAGACCAGCGGCAGCAAAATCTGGAAGAGGAAAATATTCGGCAGCGCGATGAGTCCTAGCGAGCCGTATTTTTTGCGGCCGAGCGTGTCGCGATGCTTCCAGACCGCTTGAATGGTGCCGAAGGTCCAACGAAAGCGCTGGCGAATGAGGGCTTCGACGGTTTCGGGAACTTCGGTGTGGCCGATGGCTTCTTCGTCGTAAAGAATTTTCCAGCCGCTGCGGCGAATGGTGATGGTGAGGTCAGTATCTTCCGCGACGGTATCTTTCGAGAATCCCCCGCAACTGCGAACGAGGTCGGCGCGCCACGCTCCAACGGCGCCGGGCACAACGGGAATGCAATTGAGCAAATCGAAAGCGCGCTTTTCGAGATTCTGGCTGGTGATGTATTCGAGGGCCTGCCAGCGCGTGAGCCAGCGATTGCGATTCATCACTTTGACGTTTCCGGCAACGGCGCCGACGCGCGCATCGGCAAAATTGCGAACGAGTTTGGTGACGGCGTCGGGATCGACGATGGTATCGGCGTCAATGGTGACCATAATTTCGCCGGTGGCTGCGGCGAGACCGTGATTGAGGGCCGCGGGTTTGCCGCGATTCGGCTGGGTGATGAGGCGCACGCGCGGGTCGCCTTCGAATTCTTCGCGAACGAGCTCGCCGGTGCGATCCATCGAGCCGTCGTCAATCACCAGAATCTCGAGCTTCGGATACGTGGAAGCAAGAGCAGCGCGGACGGTGGCGGCGATTACGGCTTCTTCGTTGTAGGCGGGGATGAGCACGCTTACCGACGGCTGATATTCGGGATGATCTCCGGGCGCGGGCCGCGCTTTTTCGACCAGCGCTAGCAGCCCGATAATTAGCGCGCGGCCGCTGACCAGCAAAATCCCGGTAACGAAAATAAAAGTTACGATCAGCCGGAACCAGTGCGCCAACTCAAAGATAAACCAATCGCTGCGCGCCCAGAGCCATTCTTTGTGGCTGAGAGGCGGCATCACTTCGCCGCGGGTCTCGCCCAAGAGATCGGAGACGGAAACGAACTGGAATCCCTGCGCGCGCATGCGATCGATCACTTGCGGCAAGGCCGCCGCGGTCTGGCTGCGATCGCCGCCGCCATCGTGCATGAGAATAATGTTGCCGCCGTTGGTTTTCAGCTGCTGCTGCGCCTGATCGAGAACGCGCTGGACGATGGTTGCGGCCTGCGGCGGGGATTGCCCGTTACCTTCGCCCCAATCGTGCGGATCGATTTGCGAGCCGATGATCATGTAGCCCATGGACTGTGGAATCGGAAGATAGGAAATTTCACTGGCGGTCTCGGGCTGATGATCGATGCCGTAAGGCGGGCGGAAAAGAATCGTCTTCACGCCGAGAATGGATTCAAAGAGGCGCTCGGTGAGATTCAGCTCGATTTGGATCTGCGTTTTCGAGATTTCTTCGATATCTGGGTGCGTGTAGCTGTGATTGCCGATTTCGTGGCCCTCATCGAATTCGCGGCGAATCAGTTCGGGTGAATTGTCGGCGTTTGTGCCGATGGCGAAGAAAGTGGCGGGAACTTTCTTTTCCTTGAGGATGTCGAGAATGCGCGGAGTCCATTCCGTATCCGGCCCGTCGTCAAAAGTGAGCGCGACTTTGTGGGGCGCGGCGCCCATCTGCTGAATCCGCCATGACATGGGATAACTTTCGAAGCTCTCATCATCGAAAGCGTCGGACTCCGCGTCGTAGTCGAAATTGCGCTTGCCGCTTACGGGCGTGGAGGAAATTTTCCAAATGTCGCCACTGCCCTCGAGAATCAGATCGTAGCCTGGAGGAATGTCGGTAATCTTGTTGCGGTCGGCAGGGGTGGGATGAGTGGAATCCCAAATGAACCAGAGCGACTGGTCTTCGGAGCCGAGGCGCCAGACGACCGTGCCGCGGACGCCCAAATTTTCCGCGCTGCGGAGCTCGTTGTACGCGGTGACGGCGTCCAGCATCCAGACATTGTGGACAACGTTATTTTCATCCTCGTAGGAATAGTGCGGATTGAACGACGCGGGATCGAAAGTGATATCTGCTTCGGATTCGACGGCCTGAACAACAGCCGCCTGAAACGTCATGGCGGTGCCCGAAGGATGCGGAGCGGCTTTTGTTTTCGCCGGCCAGTCGTAGGCGTAATTGGCGATGCCCATCACCAATTTCTCGGGAGGGACGAGAGCGAGAATTTTATTGAGATTGGTTTGATACCAATCCTGCGCCGCGATGGGTCCGGCGGCCGATGTGAGCCAGTGCTGATCGTAATTCATGAGGATGATTGCGTCAGCGGATTGCCCGATGCCTTTGTAATCGTAGGCCCAATCCGCGGCGGGCAGCGCGACCATCAATTTCAAATTCTGCGCGCGCAACGCGGCGGCGAATTCCTCGACAAATTTCTTGAAATCGTTCTGGCTATTGTCAGGCACTTGCTCGAAATCGAGCGCGACACCGGTGAAATGCTGAGTGAGGTCGTACTGCACGATTGCGTCGATTAATTTCCGGCGCGCGGCGGGGTGCGTGAGGAGCGCGGCCATCTCGTCGACGTACCAGTTGGTGCCGTCGGAATTCTGCAAGAGCGGCATAATGGGCAGCTCGACGCCCGAGGCGCGCATCCAGTTGCCGATTTTCGGATCGATATTGGTGTCGAGACGGCCGTCCGGCGAGATGGCCATCAGGCCTTCGGGAATGAGCAGGTCGAGTTCTTTGTAATGGGCTTGAAGAGAGGCAAAGCCACTTGGATCGCCGTTTTCGTAAAATGCTGCGCGCAGCGGATCATAGTGATCGGGCTGCTTGCCGAGAGCTGCGACCCGCTTGTGACGTCCGAGGCGAACGGGCGTGACTTTGGCGGGCTTGGCTTGACGAATGGCGTGGCGAATGGGGTGGCGGTCGGGTAGAAGTGAGGCGCCGAGATCGGGATTGCGGAAAATATCAACGACGAATACCACCAGCACGAAGGCAAAAAGCGCGCCGGCAATTTCCATCACACGGCGAGTACGGCGCCAGCGCCGGCGCTCCTCGTCGTAGAAAATTGGCTTGCCATTACCCATGGAGACAATCCAAGCTAGCCGTCCCGAAATTTCGTGTCAATGAAGCCAACGAATAAGATGCGCGTAAATGCTGCACTGGCCTTGAGCGCAGGGCTAGCGCTGCGGCTTTACTTCATCCACAGATTTCCAACGAACGCAGCGGGAGACTCGGAGATTTATCTCGAATTGGCGCGCAACTGGTTGGACCGCGGCGTGTATGGCCTGACAATTAACGGCCACCTTGCCCCGGTTGACTTGCGCCCTCCTGGTTATCCGGCGTTCCTAGCAGCAGTTTACGCTACGGTCGGGCGTTCGCGCTACGCCGTGTTGCTGGCGCAGGGATTGCTGGATTTGCTGGCGTGCGGAGTGGTGGGAATTTTGGCTGCGCGCGTGGCGCCCGCGGCCGCGGGGATCAAGCAGCGCGCGTGCCTCGCGGGATTGTGGTTAGCGGCGCTTTGTCCTTTCGTGGCGAATTACAGCACGGGTATTTTGACGGAAGTGCTGGCTACATTTCTAGTGTGTTGGCGCTGGCGGTTTTGGCCGGCGGGTTCGCGGAGAATACTGCTGCACTAG
>CAWIRL010000002.1:0-21108 GCA_963838545.1 uncultured Acidobacteriota bacterium | reverse complement strand
GCCAGAAGGCCGAAAGATTCAGAGGCGGGAAAGGGAAGGTGGGAGAAGAAATTAGCAGCGCGCGATGGCCGCGTGACGCAGGTTAGCGTGACGGCCGCGTGACCAAGGCTGGCGGCGCGTGGTTGGCTGAGCGGCTTGGGCTCGGGATGATGGCCCGGATGATTTAGGGATTGTCATTTTGTGCTGCTTCCTGGAAGCGTTCTAAGCGCGATTGCATTTGCTCGTCGTCGGGGTTGAGGTCGAGGGCCTGTTGTTCGATTTTCAGAGCTTCTTCTGGTTGGCCGTTGATTAGGAGGGCCTCAGCGAGGGTGTCTAGAAAATGTGGGTTTGTTGCTTGAGTGGCTTGGACAGCTTCGTAAGCGAGCGAAAGCGCTTCACCAGGGTTTCGAGAGTCAGAGTCCGAAGTAGTGACGTAAATCCAGGCGAGATCGTTTTTGGCGGTTGCGGAATCTGGGACTAGTGCGAGAAGGTCGCGCAACTCACGGATGGCTTCATCGGTGCGATCGTGATTCTGCAGAGCTTGCGCAAAGGTAACGCGCTGCTGGACGTCGTAGGGAGCGATGCGGACGGCTTCGCGAAACTCGGCAAATGCCGCTTCGAGGTTCCCGCGGTCTTCATAAGATCGTGCGATTTCAGAATGAAGCCTGGGATTGTCGGGCTCGAGGCGCACAGCTTCCTTAAGTTCGCGCCGGGATTTCTCGAAATCTCCGGCGATCTCAAAGCGTCTCGCGACGAACAGATGTGTGGAAGCCACATCGGGCTCAGACTCGAGCAAACGTCTAATTTGTGGACCAATCGGAACTTCTGCATTTGGAGGGTCGACGAATCCGGGATCGCCACTTGGGACTCCAACGTAAAAATAATTGGCGAGCACCATGTCATAGGACTCATTTTCAAGACTTGGCGAATTTGGATTCAGAGCAAGAGCGCGGCGCGCTAATTCGGCACATTCCTCACCTGGGAGATTTGCGTAAGACAATGCGTGCTCTGTGGTGAGGAGCGGCCAGGGGCTTTTCGGATTTTCATCGATGGCGGCGCGGCACTCGGGCAATGCATTCTCGACGTTTCCAATATGCAGAAGTTCGGCGCATTCCGCGAGGTGGTCGAAGGAGTGATCGGAATCGGCGATCGATGCGGTTAAGTTGCCGGGCTTCGCATCGGAGAGTTTGCTGATAAGGATTCCGCGTCCTCCGGCGCGTTCGACAGCGGAGAGGAATTCGCCGTTGGAGGCGAAGGTGAGACCACTGATTCCGATCCGATAGGCGATCAAACTGGGCGATTCGCCGATTGCCAGGAGGCCGAGGATTTCTGATCTCGAGAGCGGTGCGGAAATGGGTGAGGATTGGCCGAGGGCGGGGATTGGTAGTCCGGCCAGGAAGAGAATGGCGAGGAGGGTTTTGGATTTTGTTGCCATGGTGGATTGGACACCGCGTGGAGTGGGAGTGTGCCCGGGGGTGGGAGGCAGTTGAGTTGGAAGGGGCCCGAAGACGCGTGTGCTGGGAATCCGGTTTGGTTTGGTCCAATGTGGATGGCTGGTTTTGGAGTTGGGAATTTTTGCGGGCGGGAGATTGTGGCTTGTTGTTGGTAGAGTTGGATGCGAATCGTTATGAATGCTGCTGCGCATCGGCCGGCTTGGAAGACGCTCTTGGCGTTTGGGATTATTTATTTCGTCTGGGGATCTACTTTTTTGGCGATTCGGGTGGGGGTGCGGGAATTCCCGCCGCTGGTGATGGCGGCGATACGTTTTTTTGTGGCGGGGATTTTGCTTTATTTGTGGATGCTGTGGAGGGGGGAGCGATCGCCGCAGTCGCGCGAGTGGTTGGCGGCGTGTTTGATGGGGTTTTTGATTTTTCTTGTGGATTATGGGCTTTTGTTCTGGGCGGAGACGCGGGTGCCTTCGGGAATTGCGGCGGTGATGCTGGCTACGATTCCGGTATTTATGGCGCTATCGGAGATCGTTTTTTTGCGAACGCAACGGCTTACGGTGCGATTGGTGGTGGCGCTTTTGATCGGGCTTTGTGGCGTGGGAGTTTTGGTCGGGCGGTCGGTGAGCTTGGGAGGGGAGCCGATAGACCGGGCTGGAGCGGTGGGGATCTTGATTGCGGCGGTGAGCTGGTCGTTTGCGAGCTCGCTCTCGCGGAAATTGCCATTGCCGGAATCGAAGGTGATGAGCTCCGGAGCGCAGATGCTGGCTGGGGGAATTTTGCTGGCGATCGCGGCGGCGGGATTCGGGGAGTTTCGCGGGTTTCATTCGGGGGCGGTTTCGCGGGAGGCGTGGTGGTGCCTGGTGTATTTGATTGTGGCCGGATCGATCATGGGATATACGGCGTATGTTTGGTTGATCCATCATGAGTCGCCGACGAAGGTGGGAACTTATGCGTATGTGAATCCGGTGGTGGCGGTGATTGTGGGGCATTTTTTGGGCGGGGAGGAATTGGGAGTGCGGGCGATTTTGGGGACGGCGTGCATTTTGGTTAGCGTGGTGGTGATTACGATGATGCGGGGGAAGAAGGCGGAAGTGGTTAGGGGTGTTGCGGAGACGGTGGCGGAGTGAGGAGATTTTTATGACGGAATTTGCTGTGGTGGCTGCGCGGACGGCGCTTTTGAATGTGGATATGCAGAATTGTTTTGTTGAGGGAACTCCGATTGCGGCGCCGGATGGGCTTTTAGTTTTGGAGCGGGTGAACCGATTGGCGGCGGCTTGCCGTGCGGCGGGCGTGCAGGTGATTCACGCGAGCATTGTGGTGCGGGCGGACGGATCGAACCTGGGAGTTTTGGGGGAATTTGTGCCGGCGGTGCGCGCGGGGATTTTGAATAAAGGATCGGAATCGGCGGCGTTGCATAAGGGATTGGTGGTGGACCCGCGGGACATACTTTTGGATAAGCCGCGATTCGGGGCGTTTCATGGGACGGATTTGGAATTGATATTGCGGGCGCGGGGGATTGATACGGTGATCGTGAGCGGCGTGGCGACGAATGTTTGCTGCGAGACGACGGCGAGAGAGGCGGCGGTGCGGGATTTTCATGTTTTCTTTTTGAGCGATGGTACGGCGACCGCGGATATGGGAGAAGTTTCGGCGGCGGAATTGCAGAAGGCGACGTGCGCGACGCTGGGATTTCTTTTTGCGGAAGTGCTGACGGTGGAGCAGATGATTGCGAAGATTCAGGGGGCGGCGAAATCGGCAGCGGTGAAGTAGGGTGGGCGAGAAAATAGGCGAGAGATTGAATCCCGTAGCAAAGTAACGGCAAACTTCCGGACCAAAGCTGAGGCCGAACTGTGGCCCGCTGGGGCAAGTAAACCGGCGCTCCTACGTGCAAGATTCCTGCGAGCCTGCGTTCTACGTCGGAACGGAGGCAACTCCCTCAGAATGCGTTTGCATCCAGATGGCTATTCCGAGGTTGCTATCCCGAGGCGCCCATCAAATTTTCCGGAGGCCCAGCTATGAAGCGATTGCGTGCGGTGGTGTGTCTTATTTGCGGAGTGCTTGCAGTTGCCGGCGGGGCGTTTTCTGCCGCGGAGTTGTCGGACGCGCCGCAGGAATTGCCGCGGACGGTGGCGGTGGCGGCGTTTAAGAATGGATTGGCGTTTGTGGTGCGGCAGGGAATAGTGCGTTTGGAATCTGGGATTGGGCGGGTGACGCCGATTCCGAATGCGACTTTGGGAACATTGTGGCTGGCGCCGGGCGAGGCGGGGAGTTCGCTCGATGAAGTGCTGGCGTATCGCTACAAGGTGACGGGAGAGCGGAGCCTGGCTTCGTTGGCGGAAGTGCTGCAGGCGAATGCGGGGAAGACGGTAACGGTGACCTACAGCATGAACATGAAAGATTACACGGGCGAGATTGTGGGATTGCGCGAGCCGGATGCGAATGCGGCGGGGCCGGCGATTGTGCCGGAGGGAGACGCGAGCGCGGGGGCGATGGCGAAGCCGCAATTCTTGTTGCTGCGGATTGATAAGAAGCTGGTGGCGTTACCGCTGAGTTCGATCGCCAATGCGGTGCTGCCGGAAGACACGATTGTTCGCGAGAAATTCGAGCAACAGCACGCGGCGTTGCGATTCAAGATCAAAGGCAGCGGGGAGAAAACAAATTTGACGGTGGGGTATCTGGAGCACGGGCTGGGGTGGACGCCTTCGTATCTGATTTCGTTGACGGATGACAAGACGGCGCAAATCACGATGCAGGCTTTGGTGATGGACGATGCGGAAGATTTGAAGGATGCGGATGTGTATTTCGTGGTGGGCGTGCCGAATTTCGCTTATGCGGATACGATTTCGCCGATGTCGCTGCAGCAGAATTTGCTGGGATTCATGAAGGATGCGGAGAAGAGGGAATCGGGGGCGATGCGGGCTTATTCGAATGCGATTGGCGGGCAGATCCTGGCTTTGGATGAGATGAAGAGCGACTATCGCGCGGATCCTTCGTTTTCGCAGACGGTGGCGGAGCTTTCGGGCGCGCCGGAGGAGGATTTGTTTCTCTATACGCGATCGGGAGTGACTTTGGCGCGGGAGGAGCGGGCGAGTTACAACGTGTTTTCTGCGCCGGTGGGCTACGAGCATATTTACGAATGGGATGTGCAGGATCAGCCGCGCGTGGATGGATTTGGAAACGTGATTCAGCCGAATATGAATCCGTCGGCACCGGATGCGGCGGCGTTGAACAGCATTTGGCATTCGATACGATTGAAGAACAACAGCAAATATCCGTGGACCAGCGCGCCGACATTGGTGATTTCGGGGACGAAGCCGGTGTCGCAGGACACTTTGCCGTATACGCCGAAGGACGCTTCGTCGAATTTGAAGATTACGATTGCGACCGACATTCGCTCGAACCACGAGGAGCGGGAAATTGCGCGAGAACAGAATATTCAGCGGCGGCGCGGATATGAATTTGATCTGGTGACAGTGGAGGGGACGTTGAAGGTGAAGAATTACAAGACGAAGGACGTGAAATTGAGCGTGAGGAAGACGCTGCGCGGGTCGGTGGAATCGCAATCGGATGCGGGGGAGGCGGTGAAATTGGGGGAGGCGATTCAGGCGGATAATCCGATGTCGCGATTGACATGGGAGATTGATTTGAAGGCGGGGGAGGAGAGGGTGATTCGGTACAAGTATAAGGTTTGGGTGCGGGTGTGAGATTTGCGAGGGGGATTTGTTAGCTTAACGGCGCTGCGGATTTCGGTTATTCGTATCGGAGCGCGACCATGGGATCTACTTTCATGGCGCGGCGAGCTGGGATGTAGCCGGCGGTGGCGGCTACGGCGAATAGGATGACAACTACAGCTGTTAGCGTTAGCGGGTCGGTGGCTGAGACGTTAAAGAGCAGGCGGCGCAGCAGGTGGCTGGCTGCCAGGGCGGCGGGGATGCCCACGAGCAGGCCGGCTGCGGCTAGCTTTAGCGTTTCTTTCAGGATCATTTGCAGGATATTTGCGCGGGTGGCGCCGAGGGCCACGCGGATGCCGATTTCGTTGGTGCGGCAGCTTACGGAGTAGGAGATTACGCCGAAGATTCCGATGGCCGAGAGGATCAGGGCCATGGCGGCGAAGAGGCTTAGTAATACGGTGCGGAATTTTGGTTGGGCGGCGGAGGCTTGGATTTCTTCTGGGATTTCGGCGATGCCGGTGATGGGGAGATCTTTGTCGAGTTTGTGGACTTGCTCGCGGACGGCGT
Source organism: uncultured Acidobacteriota bacterium (assembly GCA_963838545.1). GTDB lineage: Bacteria > Acidobacteriota > Terriglobia > Acidiferrales > UBA7541 > Palsa-147. The sequence continues at coordinate 15,443 of CAWIRL010000002.1, read as the reverse complement.
TGGCTACGCTTTCGGGATTGAGCGTGGTTTTGACTACGAGATTGGCGCCCCAGAAAGTGGCTTGGGTGTAAGGGGCGTACATCATGGGGCCGGGAGCTTGGCCGAGGGAGACATCGCGCACGTCGCCTACTACGCCGACGATTTGGCGTTGGATTTCGCCTTCTGGGGGGAGGCCGAAAGTCAGAAATTTTCCGATGGGATTTTGGTTCGGAAAATAGGTGCGGGCTAATTGCTGATTGATGATGGCGACTCTTGGGGCGGTGTCGAGGTCGCGTTGATCGAAGGGGCGGCCGGCGAGCAGCGGGATGGCCATCACGCGGAAATATTCCGGGCTGATGGAGACGAAGTCGGCGGTACGCGAAGTGCCGGGGGCGAGCGGGGGATTGCCTTCGATGCCGAATTCGATATTCACCTGGCCGTCGGTGATAGGCCTTGGTAGCACTACGGCGGAATTTTGCAGGCCTGGTTGGGCTTGGAGATTTGCCAGCAGAGTGGAGGAAAAGTTGGCCCATTGTTTTGAGGTGGCGTATTGGCTGATGGGAAGATCGATGTTGGCTTGCAGGGTGTGCTCGGAATTGAAGCCCGGATTCACGGAAATTAATTTGGAGAAGCTGCGCAGGAACAGACCTGCGGCTACCAGAAGGACCATCGCTAAGGCGATTTCTGCTGCAGCCAGATAGCTGCGGGCGCGGCGGCGCGTGGCGAGTTCGCCGGCGCGGGCGCCGCCTTCGCGCAGATTGGATTGCAGATTGGAATTGGCGGCGAAGAGTGCTGGGGCGAGTCCAAAGGCGCAGCTTGCGAGGATCGCCAGGACTAGCGCGAAGGCAAGAACGAAATTATCTACGCGGATGGCGTTGAGGTGCGGAAAATCGGGCGGGAGAAAGGTGCTCAGGGCTTGAACGCCCCAGTAAGCTAGAGCGATTCCGGCGACGCCGCCGAGCAGGCCAAGCACAGCGGCCTCGCTCAGCAACTGGCGCACGATGCGTTTGCGGCCGGCGCCGAGAGCGGTGCGGACGGCGATTTCGCGGGCGCGCGAGGTGGCTCGAGTGAGAAGCAGGTTCGCCAGATTGGTGCAGGCGATCAGGAGAACGAGAGCTACGGCGCCGAAGAGGACGAGCAACGCGGGCTTTACATTTTCGATCATCATGCTGTGCAGCGGCATCATGCGCATCATCCAGCCGCGATTTTCGGCGGGAAATTCTGCGGCCAGGCGAGCGCCTATGGCGTCTAGTTCGATTTGGGCTTGGGCTGGGTTGATGCCGGGCTTCAGTCTCGCGGTGATGCGCAAATAGTGGCCGCTCCGGCGATCCATCCATTGACCAAAGACGGGGTCCTGTACCAACGGGACCCAGAGTTGATCGGGATGATTGATGTTGGGGAAGCGGAAGGCGGCGGGCATGATGCCGACTACGGTGAAAGAGCGCTTGTCGAGCGTGATGGTGCTGCCGACGATTTGCGGATCGGCGTTGAATAGAGTGCGCCAGAGACTCTCGCTGAGGATTGTGACAGGAGTGGCGCCGTGTTTGCCGTCTTCGGAATAAAAGATGCGGCCGGCCAGCGGCTTTACCTGGAAGACCGAGAATAATTCGGGAGTGGCGATGGAGGCGTTGACGACCGTGGGCTCGCCGCGGCCGATCAGTGTGAGTTGATGCTGCTGGGTGCCGGCGATTTCGGTGAAGGCGGAATTTTGTTGGCGGAGAGCGGTTAGATTCGGGTAGGACATGCCGGTGAAGGGGACGCCTTCTTCCGGCTGGATCTGGAATAGAGTGTAGAGTTGCGCGGGTTGCGGATAGGGAAGCGGCTTCAGCAGGACGGCATAGACTACGCTGAAGATGGCGGTGTTTGCGCCAATGCCTAAGGCGAGAGTGAGAACTGCGATGGCGGTGAAGCCCGGATTTTTTCGCAAGATGCGCAGGCCGTAGCGGATGTCTTGCCAGAATTGCTCGAGCCAGACCGGATTCCAGACTTCACGAGTATCTTCCTGGATTTTGGTGACGTTGCCGAATTTGCGGACGGCGGCGTAGTGGGCTTCTTGCGGAGGCATGCCTTTGGCGATGTTGTCCTGGGTTTCGATATCGATGTGGAGACGGATGTCTTCGTCGAGATGGTGAAGCGGGTGATTGCCTGGGTCTTTAGTAGACATTCTAGGTGAGGGTAATGCGGTTCCCATAGAATGTCAAGGGGAGGGTGGGCATGAGGCGAGGAGGGGATTCGTGAGCGGCGAGGGCAAAATTATCTATTGGCATCGCGAGCTGCCGCCGATCCATGCGGAGGCTTTGGGGGAGCACAGCGTGGAGGCGGTGAGCATGCGCGTGCCCGGGACTTTGGCGCATCGGGATGAATTGTGGAATCAGTGTTATGAGGATTTGGCGGCGAAGTTGCGCGGGCGACTCGAGCAGGAAGTTGCGCGGCTTGGCGGCGATTGATGCGCATGTGTTGGATGAATTTACCGACAGCAAGCATGATGGGGCTACCGGCGAGGCTTGGTTGCATGGGCGGTTGGATTACGTGCTGTATCGCAAGGGCTCCAGGAAAGTGGGAGACGCTGAGACAAATTAGAGCCCGCGCTTCCGCTACTTCGGTTTTTCCGTGGGTCTTAGGTCAATTTCGCTGATGAAGCTTTGCGGGGATTGCGTCACGATGGTGGCCACGGCGTGGGCCACGTCGTCGGGTTGCAAAAGCTTCGAAGTGTCTCGGCCGGCGTGCGGGGAGAAATCCGTGGCCACGCTCCCGGGGCAGATCGCGGAGACGCGAATATTGTGAGCGCGAAAATCCTCGGCCATGCAGGCGGTGAGTCCCATCAGCCCCCATTTCGAGGCGCAATAAATTCCGCCGCCGGCGAAGGCATTTTTGCCGGCCAGCGAACTGATATTCACGATGTGTCCGCGCTGGCGCTCGATCATTTCCGGAACGACGGCGCGAACGGCCAGGAACACGGATTTCAAATTGGTGTCTAATACGGCGTCCCAGTCCGCTTCGGAGAGTTGATGCGCCGGGCCGAATCGGCCGATACCAGCATTGTTGATGAGGATTTCAATCGGGCCGAGCTGGGATTGCGTCCGATCGACGAAATTTTGAATCTCATTCGCGTGGGTGACGTCGGCGATCATGGCCAGGGCTTCGAAGCCGTCGCGGCGCAGACTTGCGACGGCGGAATCAAGCCGGGCAGCATCGCGAGCGCAGAGACTGACGCGCGAGCCGAGCTCAGCGAGACGTCGCGCGACGGCGAGTCCAATACCGCGGCTGGCGCCGGTGATTAATGAAGTGATTCCAGCGAGAGGTTTGCTCGTGACGCTTGCGGTGGCCATTTGCGATTTTCCTCCAGGCGACACTTGCGGCGGAGTCACCATCTTAACACCTAGGTATGAAGGTGACGGGGAGCGCCAGGAGTTTGCGATGTCGCGGCAGCGTGGCCGAAATGGCCTTGCACGCCCGAAATGCTTTTCCTATAATCCCGTAGCTTTTCTAGAACGTGTCCCTGCAGGGGTCGTAATTCCTTTGGTTTCGACCGCTTGCCTAGAGTGAATCTGTCCAAGGAGGCAGGTAAAAATGAAGCGAGATCGTATGGCCGCAAGAGGAATTGTGCTGGCACTGACGCTATTCCTCTGCTGGCAGGTGAAGCCAGCGGCCGCTCAAGAAGCCCAAGCTCAGCAGCCATCCTATACGATCCCGGAGTACAACGCGTTTCAAGCGTGCCGCGCGGAGACGAACGCGCAAACGCGATTGAAGTGTCTGGACGATTTCAATTCGAAATTCCCGAAGTCAACGCTGATGAAGTACATCGATCAGATGTACTGGGGCACGTACAACGAGCTGAAGAATTACGCGAAAGTGGTGGAATACGCGGATAAGTACATCGCCGAGAGCGACGCGAAGGCCGACGTGGCGGCGCGAGTGCAGGCGCTGTATACGCGCTGCGCGGTTTTCGAGTTTGCTTACAATCCGAAAGCCTCGGACGCGAACGATCAATTGACGAAGGCCAAGACCGCGGCGCAATTGGGATTGGACACGCTAAACCTACTGCCGAAACCGGAAAATATGAACGATCAGCAGTTTGCGGATCAGAAGAAGCCTGTGGCCGCGCTTTTCTACAACACGATGGGCTTTGCGCAATTGCAAATGAAGGACTACACCAACGCGGCGACGGCGTTCAAGTCAGCGCTGACGAATGCGCCGACCGATGGAGTGGCGGAGTATCGATTGGGCGTGGCGTATTTGCAGGCCACCCCGCCGCTTTCGATGGATGGATTCTGGGCGCTGGCGCGGGCGATTGCTTTGAAGGCGCCGGGCGATGCACAGATCAAGGATTATTTGCGGAAGCAGTTGGTGCGCTATCAGCAGTCGGGCTGCGACAATTTAATCGATTCGCAGATGGCGGAATTGCTGCAGCTTGCGGCGGGTTCACCGGACAAGCCGGCGACTTACTCCATTCCGGCCGCTGCGGACCTGGATAAAGTGCGGCAGGGATTGAATATTTTGACGGTGCTCACCGATCTGAGCGCCGGTGGCGACAAGGCCAAGACCACTTGGCTCGCGGTTTGTGGATCGGATTTCCCCGAAGTGGTGGGCAAAGTGATTGAGGTCACGCCGGGGACGGATACGGTGGAATTGCACGTCTTCACCGGCGCGACTTCCGAGGAAATGGAAAAGGCCACCGCCGCGAACATGGACGTGAAGATTCCGGGGCAACCGGAAGCGAGCCGTTTGCAGAAGGACGACGGCGTGCGATTTTCCGGGACGCTTACCGGATATGACCCTTCGCCGTTCATGTTGCATTGGGAAAAGGGCAAGGTGAATGCGGAAGATATTCCGCCGGAGAAGAAGGAAGGGCAGACGCGGAAGCCGCATAAGGTGGCGAAACCGTAGGAATTGTTGTATCGCAATTAAAATTGAAGCTGAGATTGGCGAATGGCCGCTGGGAAACCGGCGGCCATTTTCTTTTTTAGCGCCGGTACGCGCGAACTGATTCGCGATGGAGTGTGGCACAGCGTTGCATGAATGATCGGCGGATGCCGGCCCAAACGGCGCTACCTGCGGCGGTGGGCGCTGGGGAGGATTTTGTATTCGTCTACTTTACGGCTCAGGGTGTTGCGGTGAATGCCCAGCACTTTTGCGGCGCGGGAGCGATTGCCATTGGCGCGCTCCAGGGCGCGCTTGATGAATTTTTTCTCGAACTCGACGACGGCTTCTTCGAGCAGAATGCCGCGCTCGACCATTTGTCCCACCAGGGTCTCGAGTTGTTCTTTCACGGTCGCACGCTCCACAGTGACGCTTCGAGAAACGCCGTTCGTGGCCCGGTGCTCAATCGAGTGGACGGCCGGTGAGCCGCTCATAAGCTTCGCGATACCGCGCGCGAGTGGCCGCGACCACCTCAACCGGAAGCGCGGGAGCTGGCGGCTGCTTGTTCCAGCCGATGCGCTCGAGATAATCGCGGACGTACTGCTTGTCGAACGAAGGCTGCGCGCGGCCGGGCTCGTATTCATCGGCGGGCCAGAAGCGCGAAGAATCGGGAGTGAGAGCTTCGTCGATCCAGATGAGCTCACCGCCGGCGAGGCCGAATTCGAATTTTGTGTCGGCAATGATGATGCCGCGAGCGGACGCGTAAGCCGCGGCGCGGCTATAAATTTCAATGGAGACATCGCGGAGGCGCAGAGCGAGCGATTCGCCCACGCGCGAGGCGGCTTCTTCGAACGAAATATTCTCATCGTGGCCGGTGGTGGCTTTCGTCGAAGGCGTGAAAATCGGCGCGGGCAGCTGCGACGATTCCGTGAGCCCCGCCGGCAGCGGAATTCCGCAGACGCGGCCGGTCTTCTGATAATCCTTCCAGCCGGAACCGCTCAGATAGCCGCGCACAACACACTCGATGGGAATCGGTTCGGTGCGTTTGACGAGCATGGAGCGGCCCGCAAGTTCGTTGGCGTATGGAGCGAGCGCACCGGTGAATTCACTGGCGGTAAGGACGTGATGCGGCACGATGCCGTGGAGCTTATCGAACCAGAAGAGCGAAGTCTGCGTGAGGACTTTGCCCTTGTCCGGAATCGGCGTGGGAAGAACCACGTCAAAGGCGGAGAGGCGGTCAGTGGCGACGATTAAAAGATTCTCATCTACTTCGTAGATGTCGCGCACTTTGCCGCGCCCGCGGAGTTTTAGTCCTGCGAACGACGTTTCTGAAATCGCTGCTGCCATTTGTGACGATGCCAAGGTGATTCATTCCTTTCGGGGAGCCGTATTCTAGCGCACGAAGGGGGGAAGTCAACGGAGAAGAAAACATGAAAGTGGAAAACTTTATTTACGCCGATTCAAGGCGATTGCAGTCAACGAAGAGGGAGAAGAAGTGGTTCAGCGAACTGAGCTGCGCCGGCGAGTCGCTCGAGATTGCTTTAGACCGGCGCGAGACGGTGCTATGCGGCGTTGGTTGCGGCGCGCGCTTCGGGTTTTTCGGCTTGCACGGCGGCTTCTTCCCAGCGGACGGAGACGAGCTTCGAGACTCCCGGCTCCTGCATCGTGACGCCGTAGAGCACGGAGCCCATTTCCATCGTTTTGCGGTTGTGCGTGACCACGATGAATTGCGTCTGCGAGCCCATATCCTGCAGCATTTTGTTGAAGCGGCCGACATTGGCTTCGTCGAGCGGCGCGTCCACTTCGTCGAGAATGCAGAAGGGACTCGGCTGGAAGCGGAATACGGCGATGAGCAGCGCGAGCGCAGTGAGCGCTTTTTCGCCGCCGGAAAGCAGCAGAATATTCTGCAGGCGCTTGCCGGGCGGCTGCGCGACGATATCGATCCCACATTCGCCGGAGCTGTCCGCTTCGGTGAGGCGCATTTCTCCGGTGCCGCCGCCGAAGAGACTCTGGAACGCAATCGCGAAGCTGGCGTTGATGGCCGTGAACGCTTCCTCGAATTTCTGGCGCGAGACCTGATCGAGCTCTGAGATCGCTTGCTGCGTATTCTGAATGGATTCGACGAGGTCATCGCGCTCGCGGCGCAGGAAGCTGTCGCGCTGCTCACATTCCTGATATTCCTCGAGCGCCATCATGTTCACCGGGCCCATGGCGTCGACGCGTGCTTTCATTTCGTTGTAATTGGTTTCCGCGGCGATGAGTTCGTCGCCGGTGAGCAGCGTGGATTCGACGCCAATGAGTTCCTCGGGCTGGGCGTTGAGTTCCGCGACGCACGTCTGGCGGAGATATTCGCGATCGGAATCATTGCGGGCTTTTTCTACCTCGCAATGACTGCGCTGCGCGCGCTGGTCATCGAGCGACTGGCGTTGGCCGCGGAGAGAATCATCGAGCTGCGCGGTGCGCGTGCGCGCGGACTCCCACTCGGCTTCGAGCGCGGCCTGGGATTCCTCGATGCGGAATTTTTCGGCGCGCAGATTCTCGGCCTGGCGCGCGATTTCGGCGCTGCTCTCGCCGAGTTGCGTTCGTTCCAATTCGAGCGCGGCGTGCTGCTCCCGGAATTGAACGGCGCGAGTGTTGGCCTGCGAAGCCTCAGCTTCAATGCGCTCCGCGAGGGATTCGGCGCTGGCCAGGCGCTCGGAAATCGCCGCGAGAGCTTCGCGCTTGCGGGTTAATTCTTCCTGCTGCGTCTGCAGGCTTAGCCGCATCTGCGCGAGGCGATCGGCGGTCGCTGCGGACTCGGATTCGGCGGCGGCGCGGGATTCGCGGGCGGCGTTGCTTCGCGCTTCGGCCTCCAGAGCTCGCTGCCGCGTGCCGTCCATTTCGGCGCGCAGCACGGCAAGCTCGCCGGCTGCGAGATCCCGCTGCTCCTGCATGCGCTGCAATTCGCCGCGAGCCTGCGCGAGTTGGTGAGTGGCGGCGACGACTTCCTTCTCGGCTTCCACGTGCTGCGCCAGCGTCACCGCCAGCCATTCATCGGCGCGCGCAATTTCCGTTTCCAGAGTTTCGATTTCGCCGTGAGCTTTCGAAGCTTCGTCTTCGAGGCGCGCCGCCTCCACTTCCTGCATGCGCAGCTCGCGCTTCAGCGCCAGAGGCCCGGCATCGCCGGGACGTCCGCCGCTGACCATGCGGCCGTGGTAGCACGTGCCGTCAACGGTGAGAAATTGAAATTGCGGATAAGCATTTGAAAGCGTTTCCGCGATTCCGGATTCTTCGACGACGTACGCAGTTTGAAGCTTGGAGAGAAATTGGTTCATTGCGGGGCCGAGCGGCTCGCGGAACTTCACCAGGCGATCAAGCCGCGCCAGCACGCCGGGGCGATCGTGAATCGCGTCGGGAATTTCGTGCGGAGTGATATTGAGACTGCTCAGTGAATCGACGAAAAATGTTGCCCGGCCGCCCATTTCGTCGCGGAGCAGCGAAACGCCGGCGCGGGCGGAGTCAAAAGTTTCGACGACGACATATTCGAGTTCATCGCGGAGGAACTGCTCGATGGCGCCTTCGAATTGCTCCTCGACTTCGGCGTAATCGGCCAGCAGGCCGACGGCGCGGAACCCCTTTGGCGCGGAGCCGTTGCTAGCGAATAGCTTTTGGACGGCATCAGCGGAATAAGCGCGCTCTTCCAGAATTTGCGAGAGCGAAGCACGGCGTGCGCGGGCGGCAGAGAGAGATTCGCGCGTGGTATCCGACGATTGCTTCAGTTCTTGATAACTGCGGCGAAGATCGGCAAGGCGCGCCTGTGCTTCGCGCGCGGCCTGGCCCAATTCCTGCGAACGAGTGAGTGCGGTTTGCGATCGCTCATCGGTACTATGCGCGCGTTCCGATTGCGCCGCACAGTCCGCTTCCATTGTGGCGAACGCGGCGGCGCGTTGCGACTCGGCTGCTGAGAGACGTGCGACGCTTTCCTGGCTCTGCAATGCTTCGGCGTGGCTGCGCACGGATACTTCGCCGAGCTGCGTGGCTGCCAGACGCAGCTCCTCAATGCGCGATTCGAGCGACCGCTGCTCGTCGGCATCGCGGCCGGCGGAATCCGTGGCTTCGCGCAAAGCGGCTTCGAGCACGGCGGTATTGGCGCGCAACTCGGCCACCGATTCCTGATGCGCTGTCATGCGATTTCGCAAGTCCGCGGATTCGCGCTCGGCGTGCTCGATTTCAACGAGCACTTTGGCTGCGCGCATTTCGAGCTGGCGCGCCTGCTCTTGATTGAAGAGGATGCGATTTTCCGCTCGATCGAGATCGAGCGCGGTCTGGCTCAGAAGATTTTGCGAGCGGCGCAGCTCGGCTTCGAGCTCGTAATTGCGGGCGCTGAGGCGCTCCTGCTCGGATTCGAGTTCGCGGAGCGAGCGCGTGGCATCCGCTTCGGCGGCGGCCATTTCGTGTAGCGATTTTTCGAGGCGCTCGGCTTCGTTATCGAGGTGCAGAGCTTTGCTGGCGAGCACGGTGCGCAGAGCGCCGCGCATCTGCTCGCGCAATTCTGCGTAACGGCGGGCTTTGGAAGCCTGGCGCTTGAGCGAGGCGAGCTGCTTTTCGACTTCGACGAGGATATCGTTCACGCGCGAAAGATTCACGCGCGCGGCTTCGAGCTTGGCTTCGGCCAGGCGGCGCTTCGTTTTGTACATCGTGACGCCGGCGGCTTCTTCGATGATGGCGCGGCGATCCATCGGCTTGGAATTCAGGATTTGGCCAATGCGGCCTTGCTCGATGATGGCGTAAGAATCGGGGCCCAGACCCATGCCCATGAAGAGCTCTTGAATATCGCGAAGGCGCGCGACGCGGCCATTCAGCAAGTATTCGCTTTGGCCGGAGCGGTAGAGCCGGCGGCCGATTACGACTTCGCCGGGCTTCGACGCGTGTACAGGTTTTTGCTGGCCGCGCTTCTTTCGGAATTTGCCGGCGACGCCCATCTCGCCAGTCGTGTCGCTAGTAGAGGAATCTTCGGCTGACCCTTGATTCCCGGGAGCGCCCATTTGCGGATCGGCTTGTGCTTCGGTGGACGCAGATATTTCTTCCACGTTGCTGCTTGCGGCGGAATCGTCCGTCGGCTCGAGCGGCGCGGAATCGAGAATCTTCGCGGCGGCTTCGGCCAGCTCCGGGTCAACCAGAGTGATCATCACTTCCGAAAGGCCGAGCGGCGGGCGCTTCGCGGTGCCATTGAAGATGCAATCGGACATCCGCTCGGCACGCAGGAGCTTGTGGCTCTGCTCGCCGAGGACCCAGGAAATGGCGTCAACGATGTTCGATTTGCCGCAGCCGTTGGGACCGACAATGCACGTTATCCCATTGCCGCTAAAGGTGATATGGGTCTTCTCGCAGAACGATTTGAAGCCCAGCAAGTCCACTTTACGGAGTTTGAGCACGCTAACCCTCGATCAAGAATTGTCTCCACGCGCGGAAATGCGAGGAGAGACGACGGCGCTACGTTTTGAAGTGGAGTCGTTCCGAGACAAAAAGCTTGGAGGGTCGATGGTCCGTGGCCCTGCCGCCTGGCGCGTGCGTATTGGCGGTTACGGGAGAAGAAGATAGCACCCGTGGTGGAGGTTGTAAAGGCTATCGCTACAAATTGTACCTGTGAATAAAAGCGGGGAACGGGAATTGACGGGCTTCGAGGACGATTGGTGGCGAGGGCTAGTCGAGCCGTCTCCGAAGGCTATTCGACCTAAAGACGCGGCGCTACGCGCTCTTAATGGCTTTGATGATGACGAGCAGGATGATGGCGCCCACCGTGGCCATCGCCAATTGTCCCGTCAGTCCCCACGCGGCTATGCCGAGATGGCCGAAAACCCAGCTGCCAATGAACGCGCCGACGATCCCGACGATGATGTCAACGATGATGCCGAAGCCGCGGCCTTTCACGAGCAAGCCGGCGAGCCATCCGGCGATGCAGCCGATGATTAATGTCCAAAGTAGACCCATGTCCAGATCCTCCTTCGAAAAGCGCTTATCGTGCGCGTGTACGAGTTCGATGAAGCCATGGCATGAAGCGTTTCGAGTGCGCGGATTGTAACACCGCTCTGCGCGATGGAGTGGAGTTTGTCGTTGCCGCGGGGCGGGCTCGACTTCTCTTTGACTATAGGGAGATGGAAACGTAGCATCGCGGCGTTAGTGGAGGCGCCCATGCCGCATTTGCCCCGTCGATCGAGCCGCGGGCTTCTAGTCTCGCTTGCATTTCTCGCGCTGGTTTTTCTGCTCACCGTCACGCAGTATCGCCCGCCAGCACCGAAGCCTGCAGACGCCCCCGCTGCCGAATTTTCCGCCGGGCGGGCGCGGGAAGTTCTGCGGCAGCTCGTGGGAGATGGAGCGGCGCATCCGGTGGGAAGCGCGGCAGATGCCGTCGTCCGCGAAAAAATCGTGGCGATTCTGAGCGGCCTCGGATATCAGCCGCAGATTCAATCCGGCTTTGCATGCGACGAGTGGGGAGTTTGCGGCGCGGTAAAAAATATTGTCGCGAGGACCGATGGCGCGGGTGAGACGGGCGCCGGTGAGCCGGGCGCAGTGCTGGTCTCGGCGCACTATGATTCGGTCCCGGCGGGACCGGGCGCGTCGGATGATGGCGCCGGCACGGTCGAGGTGCTGGAAATTGCCCGCGCGCTGAAGAATCGGCCGCCGCTGCGCCACCCCGTAATTTTGCTGCTCAACGAAGGCGAGGAAGCCGGATTGCTCGGCGCGCAGGCGTTTGTCGAGTCCCATCCGTGGGCGCGCGAAGTGAAAGCCGCGGTGAATTTGGATAATCGCGGAACGTCGGGACCGGCCGTGATGTTTGAAACCGGCGACGCGAATGATTGGGCGCTGCGGATTTACGACCACGCCATCTCGCGCCCCGCTTCGAACTCGATCACCTATCTCGCTTACAAGCTGCTGCCGAACGATACCGACTTCACGATCTTCAAGCGCGCAGGCTATCAGGGACTGAACTTCGGGTTCATCAACAACGTCAAGAATTACCACACGCCGCGCGACAATTTTGAGAACGCCGATCCCGGCAGCATCCAATGCGAGGGCCAGAATGGCCTCGCTTCCGTTGTCGCGCTAGGCGATGCGGATCTTGCGAGTCCCCCAACAGGCGAAGCCGTATATTTCGATCTATTCGGTTGGGCGATGATTCGCTGGAAGGCGAGCTGGTCGCATCCGTTTGCGCTGGCGCTTGCGATTCTTTTGTTGATTGAAATCGCGGTGCTGATGCGGCGCTCGTTCGTGCGCGTGGTAGCGGTGGCGCTGGGAATTGCAAGTTGGATTGGCGCCGAGGCGATCGCCGCCGGTGTGGGCTACGCGCTTTTCAAGCTGCTGCGTGCGGCGCATCGTTTTCCGTCTGCGTCCGCCGCCTACGGATGGATCGCGCATCCGCTTCCCGCGCAAATTGCATTCTTCGCGCTGGCGTTTTCGAGCGTCGGCGTGATCGCGCTCGTGGCCGCAAAGCGCGTTGGATTTTGGGGATTTTGGATCGCGAATTTCGTGTTCATCGCCGCGCTGGGCATCGTCACGGCGAAAATCGCCACCGGCGCTTGCTACATTTTTCTAGTGCCGGCGCTCGGAGCTGTCGTCGCAGCGATCCCCGCGCTTTTCGCCAAGGAAGACGCCGTGCGAAATCGCGAGTTCGCGGCGATCGTGCCGGCGGTCTTGACCTTCGTAATGTTCGTGCCCGTGCTCTGGCAACTCTACGACGCGCTAGGCACGGGTTTCCTGCCAATCATCGGCGGCCTGTTCGCGCTGTCCCTCGCGAGTATTTTGCCGCTCTTGGCGCTCGATGACGATCGCGAGCGCCGCGCCTTCGCCGAAGATTCCGCCGGCGTCACGCTCGTCGCTGTACTCGTCGCGCTTTTCATGGCTCCCTATTCCGCCGCGTCGCCGCAGCGCGTGAATCTGGAATATTGGCTCGACGCGGATGCGCACGCCGCGAAATGGCTCGCCAGCCCCGATTCTGGACGTTTGCCCGACGCCATCGCCGCAGCCGCTTCCTTCGGCGAAAGGCGCACGAAAATCATGCCGTGGAGTCCTGGCCGCCTCTATTTCGCCGATGCGCCCGACTTGAAATATCCGCCCGCGGAACTCACAATTCTCGACGCCGCTGCGAATCCGGATGGAAAAATTCGCTATCACGTGAAAATTACATCGCCCAGCGGCGCTCCCGACGTATTCCTCGTCTTCACTCCGCAAGCCGCTGCAACCGCGCTCGAAATCGCCGGCCACTCCATCGAAGAACCGCAAGGCCGCGTGCTCGCCTATTTCCAAAGCGCGATGCCCGGCTGGAGATATTGCGATATTCCCGCCGTAGACGGCGCCGGCGTGGAAATGAAATTCACCGTCAATAACTCATCTCACGCCGAAGTCTACGTCGTCACGCGCGCGTACTCGTTGCCACTCGAAGGAGCTGCCATTCGAAACGCGCGGCCTGCGGACACAATCTCGTCGCAGGATGGCGACGTCACGCTGGTAAGCCGCCTCGTGAAGCTGCAGCCGCCGCAAGCCGCGAAAAAGATCGCCACGCCCTGAATTGAGGCAACATCACCGACCCGCGCAATCGCGCAACGCCGCAGAAGTTGGCCGTTTGACTCACCCAAGCTCGCCTGTAAAATGTATCGCTTGCGCCGGCCCTTTCGCATCGCGCCGGCCGGATGCCTATGGGCCAAATCCTGCTGCAAAATACGCTGACCAACCGCAAAGAGGCGCTACAGCCGCTGCATCCCGGCGAAGTGCGCATGTACACCTGCGGCCCCACCGTCTACGATTTCGCGCACATCGGAAATTTTCGCACCTTCGTTTTTCAGGATATTTTGCGGCGGTTTTTGCTTTCGCGCGGCTACCGTTTGAATCACGTCATGAACCTCACCGATGTGGACGATCGCATTATTCAAAATGCGGCAGCGGCGGGCGTCAGCATTCGCGAATACACCGAAAAATATGCGAATGCCTTTCTCGAGGACATGGCTGCGCTGAATATCGAGAAGCCGGAAAAAATTGTGCGCGCCACCGATCATATCGGCGACATGGTGGACTTGATTCAAAAATTGCAGGGCAAGACATATACCTATGACAGCGAAGGCTCCATTTACTACCGCATCGCGAAATTCCCCGAGTACGGCAAGCTCTCGAAAATTGATATGAGCGGCATTCAGGCCGGCGCGCGCGTGGATGTCGATCAGTATGAAAAGGCCGACGCGCGCGATTTCGCGCTCTGGAAATCGCCCAAGCCTGGAGAACATTTTTGGGAGACGCCCATCGGCAAAGGCCGGCCCGGCTGGCATATCGAGTGCTCGGCGATGGCCATGAAATATCTCGGCGAGACGCTGGACATCCATACCGGCGGCGTAGATCTCGCCTTTCCGCATCACGAAAACGAAATTGCCCAGAGCGAGGCGGCTACGGGGAAGCCGTTCGTGAAAATCTGGCTACATGCCGAGCATTTGATGGTGGAAGGCGAGAAGATGTCCAAATCGCTCGGCAATTTTTATACGCTGCGCGATCTCTTCAAAAAAGGCCACAAGCCTTCGACGATTCGCTTCTTGCTGCTTTCCGTGCCTTACCGCCGGCAGCTTAATTTCACCGTGGATGGTTTGCGGCAGGCTTCCAGTTCGGTCGAGCGCCTTACGAAATTTCGTCGCGCGCCTGGAGACCGGGAAATTTCCCGACAGGCGAAACGGAGGCGGTAGCGGGCCTCGTTCGCGGCGCGACTGAAGATTTCGAGAAAGGCCTCGAGGACGATTTGAACACCGCGCAAGCCCTCGCCGCCGTCTTCGATCTGGTCCGCGACTTAAATACCGCCATCGATCGCGGCGACTTCCGGCAGAAAGATGCGCCCGGCGTTCTCGCCGCATTGCAGCGATTTGATCGCGTGCTCGCGGTGCTCAAAGATGACGACGACGCCAAGCTCCGCACTCTCGGCTTCGGCCCCAAAGAAGAAGGAATCAGCGACTCCGAAATCGAGTCTCTCATCCAGGCGCGCCAGGATGCCCGCCGCCAGCGCGACTTCAAACGCGCCGATCAGATCCGCCAACAACTTGCGGATAATGGTATAATTCTTGAGGATTCCCGCGATGGCGGGATTCGCTGGAAACGCAAGTGAACTCACGCAACCACAATCCGCAACCCTTTCACAGTTTGCCCTCGAGCGAACGCCCCGGCCTTTTCAGCGTAGATTAATTCCTCTCACACCTGAATCAGCACCACCCCAACCGCGCGCGGTGGCCCGTTTGCGCGATTGAAAACTTCATTGGGAGGAAATCATGCAAGATACACACGTGCTGGAAAAGAATTTGCCGCATCTGGTGACCGCATTGCCGGGTCCGAATGCGAAGAAAATCGTCGAGCAGGATAGCCATGTGGTGTCGCCCTCTTACACGCGCGACTATCCTCTGGTCGCCATGCGCGGCCGCGGCGCCATGATCGAAGACGTGGACGGAAACACCTTCCTCGATTTCGCCGCGGGCATCGCCGTCGTCGCCACTGGCCATTGCCATCCCGAAGTCGTCGCCGCCATCCAGAAGCAAGCCGCGGAATTAATTCACATCTCGGGAACGGATTTTTATTATCCGAGCCTCGGTGAAACAAATCGT
>CAWIRL010000001.1:0-279569 GCA_963838545.1 uncultured Acidobacteriota bacterium | reverse complement strand
CCTCAGCTGCTAAAGCCGGAATTAATATGGCGCGTTTCGGCACGACTGAAGTCGTGGCCTGACAAGGCTTCGGAGTGAGAAAAGACAGAATCTTGGCAGCTCCGGACAGCGGTCGCGCCGGAACCCACGCGCAACTGCGGCGCATGGGGCACCCTTTGCTTTGCTTCGCGGGCTTGAGCTTTCATTTACTTCTTCTTGGCGTCTTCCTCTTCGCCGTGAGGAGTTTCGGGGGCGTCGAATTCTAGCAAGCCTAGGAGCATCTCTTCTTCGGCTACGCGAGTATTTTTTCTGGACTTGGGATTATCAACCAGCGGGCGGCCACCGAGCATCAATTGGCGGGCGCGGCGGGCGACGACTACGACGTAAGCGAACTGGCTTTCCGGTGCGATGTTTGAAACCGGCATGATTGCGTTATCCTCCGAAAGATTTCAAAATTTCTTTGACGCGGTCGTCGTTGCGTTGCACGCCGCAGCGTGCGGCGAGAACGATGCCCTGGACTTCTTTTACGGCGCGATCACGATCGTCGTTGATGACCACAAAATCGTAGCCGCCATACTGCTCGAGTTCCTGGCGGGCGCGTTCGAGCCGCCGGGCGATTTCCTCATCCGAATCCTGGCCGCGCGAACGGATGCGCTTTTCGAGCTCGGCGCGCGACGGCGGAACGATAAAAATGGCGACGGCCGCGGGAAGCTTTTTCTTCACCTGCATCGCGCCCTGAACGTCAATTTCCAGGACGAGATTATTTCCGGTGGCGCGAGCTTCCTCGAGCCAGCGGCGCGGCGTGCCGTACCAATTCTTACCGAAGACTTGCGCGTATTCGAGGAATTCGCCAGCCTGCTTCATTCTCTCGAATTCTTCTTCGGATACGAAATTGTACCACTTGCCGCGGCTTTCCGTCTGTCGCGGAGTGCGCGTGGTGCAGGAAACGGAAAGAAGAGTGCCGGGAAGATCGAGAACGCTCTGAACGAGCGTGGATTTGCCGGAGCCCGACGGGCCGGAGACGATGAAGACGAGCGGGTCGGAGGCGGCGGCCATCGCTACTCGAGATTTTGAACCTGTTCCCGCAGCTTTTCGATCTCGGATTTCACTTCGAGAGCGAGGCGCGTGATTTCCAGGCCTTCGGATTCGGTGCCGGGAGTTTTGGAGAGCAGAGTGTTGGCTTCGCGCTGCATTTCCTGGAGTAGGAAATCGAGTTTTTTGCCGATTTCGCCGCCGGAAGCGAGAAGGGTTTCGAATTGCTGCACGTGGCTGCGGAGGCGAGCGAGTTCTTCGGCGGTGTCACCGCGTTCTGCGGCGATAGCGGCTTCCTGCGCGAGGCGCGCGGGATCGATGGGAACGGCGGCGAGCAATTCATTGAGGCGCGCTTCCATGCGGCGAGCGTAAGCGGGGCGAGTGCGTTCGGCGAGAGGCTCGATTTTCGTGGCGAGGTCGCGGATGCTGCGCAGGCGGCTGGAAAGTTCATCGGTAAGGATGCGGCCTTCGGACTTGCGCATTTCATCGAGCCTGGTGAGCGCTTCGGCGAGGCAAGATTGCACGACGGCGGCGAGGCGTTCGTCTTCGCCGACGGCGAGGCTTTCCGGCGGAGCGACGACGCCCGGGAGACGCAGAATCGCGGCGAGATCGGGCTCGGCGGCGATGGAAAATTCCTTGCGCAGGCTTTGCGCAGCGGCGAGATAGGCAGCGGCGATTTCGCGATTTACCGAGACCGCGGCGGCGCCGCCGGAATCGTAATGCAGGATTACGTCTACATGGCCGCGGCGAAGATGCGCGCGGACGGATTGGCGAATGTCATTTTCGAGCGACTCGAAGCCTTCGGGGGCTTTCACGTGAATATCGAGGAAGCGATGATTCACGCTGCGCAGGGTGACGCGAATGACGCGGCCGGATTCTTCGCGGCGGGCTTGCGCGAAACCGGTCATGGATTTCAGGCCGGTGGATTTGGAGTCAGGCGATTTGGCGTCAGTTGATTTGGCGTCGGCGGATTTCATGGGACTCGTTCCTGTGGCGGAGTCGGGCATGTTCACATTGGTCCTGGCGGAGGCGCGGGCATGTCGGCATCCAGAAATTGCATTTCGTAGAGGCGCCGGTACGTGGCGCCATTGGCTAAGAGTTCGTCGTGCGTGCCGAGTTCGCGGATTGTACCGCCATCTAGGACGGCGATCATATCGGCGCGGCGGATGGTGGAGAGACGATGGGCGATTACGAAAACGGTGCGGCCGGTCATTAGATTGTTGAGGGCGCGTTGAACGAGATGCTCGGATTCGGAATCGAGCTCGGAAGTGGCTTCGTCGAGGATGAGGATGGGCGCGTCTTTGAGCAACGCGCGGGCGATGGCCAGGCGCTGGCGTTGGCCGCCGGAGAGGCGCTGGCCGCGATCACCGATGCGGGTTTGATAGCCTTGCGGCAATTGCGTGATGAAATCGTGGGCGAGTGCGGCTTTGGCAGCGGCTACTACGCGCGCTTCGGGTAAATCGGGGCGGCCGTAGCAGAGATTGTTCCAGACGGTGTCGTTGAAGAGGATGGTCTCCTGCGTGACGATGGCCATTTGCTCGCGGAGGGAACGGAGAGTGACTTTGCTGACTTCGAAGCCGTCGATTTCGAGCGCGCCGGAGGTGGCGTCGTGGAAGCGCGGAAGGAGATTGACGAGGGTGGTTTTTCCCGCGCCACTGGACCCGACGATGGCCATCACGCGGCCAGCGGGGACGGTGAGATTGATGTCGTGAAGGATGGTGGTGCCGCTGTCATAGGCGAAGCTTAGATTTTCGAAGCGCACTTCGCGGGAGAACGGTGGAAGCGCGGCGGCGCCGTGGGCTTCGGAGACTTCTTCGGGCAAATCGAGGAATTGGAAGACGACGACAGAGGCGCCGAAGGCTTGCTGGAAGAGTTGATAGATGCCGCCGAGCCGTTTCACGGGCTCGTAAACTTTGAAAAGCGAATAGACGAAGGCGAAGAACATGCCCTGGGTCATGAGGTTGTGTTTAATCTGATCGCGGGCGTAAAGAATGAGGAGAGAGAAAACGACGGCGGCGAGAACGTCCATGATCGGCGAAGTAGCAACGTAGGCGCGCACCCAGCGCATATTTTCGCGCAGGAGCTGGCGAGCGGCTTCGCGGAAGCGGCTGATTTCGAAGCGCTCCATGCCGAAGGCTTTCACGACGCGATTGCCGGTGATGGTTTCCTGAAGGATATGGCTCAGGTCGGCGAGGCGGACGCGACTGGTTTCCGAGGAACGGCGGATTTTTTTGCCAAGGCGGCCGACGGGGACGACGATCAACGGGATGAAAATCGCGGAGCCGAGAGCGAGTTTCCAATTGATGGTGAGCAGGACGGCGATGAAGGCGACGAGCGCGAATATTTGGCGGAAGAAATCGGCCAGGAATTCGGAGAAGGCGCTGCGGATTTGCTCGACGTCGTTAATGACCGCGGACATGAGGCGGCCGGCGGGATTGTTCTGAAAGAAGCCGATGGGCTGTTGAACCAGGCGGCTATAGACGCGATTGCGAAGGTCCATGACGCCGGCGTGGCCGACGTATTGAATCATTGTGCTGCCGAGAAATTCGGCGAAGGCTTTGATGAAAAAGATGGCGAGCAGGGAGAGGGAGAAGATGGTCCAGACGTGACGGATGGAGTGCGGGAAGAAGGCGTTGAGATCGATGGAGTGGCCGTGGAACTGGATCAGGGTGAGGGTTTGCGCGGTGGAGCGCGGGTTGAGGACGACGTCGACTACCGGGACGATCATCAGGGCGATGAGGCCTTCGGCGAGGCCGAGGATGGCCATCAGGAATACGCCGGCGACGAAACGGGCGAGGTGGGGCCGCACGTATCCGAGCAGGCGCCGGACTTCTTTTGAGAAGGTCAAAATTACCCCGATGGATAACGATACCACGTGATGGGGGTGGGCTGGGATGCGAGTGCGGAAAAGGCAAGCGCGTCGGGCTTGTTTCGACGGTTACCATACGGCCGGTTTATGAAACTGGACTTTAGCGTCCTTCATAACCGTTGGGAATTGGCACGCGGCGACATCCGATTGTCTGATCCTTTTCATAAAGGTCGCTTGAGACCTTAGAGCTGCACTGTGATGTTGATGAGGATTTAGAATTCCGACCGGCAACTTCAATTCTTGCCAGACGATCCTTACGGGCTCAAGAAGGTCGGAGTCATTGGTTAAGATCGCGGCCACTTCGAATGCACCCTTAAAAGCGTCGCGCAAAAGATGCGTCGCGATATTGACGTCAGAGCCTTTTTCTTCCGTTTTGTTGACCCATACCTTTTGGGCCGGATTGGTTCCTGTCAAAACCATGCGGGATGAATGGGTTAGAAAATGGCCATAAACGATCGTCAAATTGGGAATTGTCCGCAGTGCGCGCAAGTACATTTGCTGGCGGACCGGCACACCGGGATCGCCCGGGCGCGCGCTGACTATGGCGGTAAAGCATTCGATAGATTGGATGGCATCGTTCGGAAGCATTCGTTGACAGAGCGCACCGATGTTCAACCATTTGAATGGGGAGCCCTTCACTGCTCCGTAGTAGAGATTGAAGCCGTCAACATAGACGTTTAACTTCGCCATGATCACCTGCTCTTGATTCCGATTTTCGGAGGTCTCCTATTTGCGAACGGTAGTCTAATAGTATCGAATTATCCCCCCGGCTCCTTCGGGAACCGGGTGCGAGGCCAACCCTAACCGGTTGGCCTCAGTGTTTTGTGCCCACCTTTCGGCTGAATCCTCAATCAAACGTCTGAGAAACTTAAGCGTCGGAGTGCGCCGTAGAGCGTTGTGGTTGTAAGCCCAGGTCGCGTAGGAATGTTTCGTCTTCGCTCGGTTGGGGATTCGGCGTGGTGAGGAGCTTTTCGCCGGTGAAGATGGAGTTGGCGCCTGCTACGAAGCAGAGGGTGGCGGCTTCGCGGGTTAGTTGCAGGCGGCCTGCTGCCAGGCGGACTCTGGATTTTGGCATTGCAATTCTTGCTGTGGCGATCATGCGGACCATGATTAGGGGATCTACGTCTGGTTGATTTGCCAGCGGGGTGCCTTCGGCGCGGACGAGCATGTTGATGGGTACGCTTTCGGGATGCGGATTGAGTTGGGCTAGTTGGTGGAGCAGGCCTACGCGGTCTTCGTCGGATTCGCCCATGCCGATAATGCCGCCGCTGCAGACGGTGATGCCGGCTTCGCGTACAGCGGCTAGCGTGTTGAGGCGCTCCTGGTAGGTGCGGGTGTGGATAATTTCGCCGTAGAATTCCGGCGAGGTGTCTAGATTGTGATTGTAGGCGGTGAGGCCGGCTTGCTTTAGGGCGCGGGCTTGATCCTTCGTCAGCATGCCGAGGGTGCAGCAGACTTCCATTTGCATTTTCGCTACGCCGCTTACCATTTCGAGGACGGATTGAAATTCCGGGCCTTGCGGGGCGTCGCGCCAGGCTGCGCCCATGCAGAATCTTGTGGCGCCGTCTTCTTTGGCGCGATGAGCCGCAGCCAGGACGTCGGGCACGTTCATTAGATTTTCGCGCGGGACGCCGGTGGAATAGTGGGCGCTTTGCGGGCAGTAGGCGCAGTCTTCGGGGCAGCCGCCGGTTTTGATGGAGAGGAGGCGGCAGAGTTGGATTTCGTTGGGATTGTGGAATTGGCGGTGGATGGATTGGGCGCGGTAGAGAAGTTCGGTGAGCGGGAGATCGTAGATGGCGCGGAGTTCGGCGCGGGTCCAGTTGTGGCGGATTTGTGCGAGGGAGGCGGACGACGCGTTGGGATTTTGAGATGGGGCGGCGGCAGGTTGCATTTGCGCGTCAGGCTTTGTCGATATCGCGATGCACTACTTTTACGGTGTAGCCCTTTTTTGCGAGGGCGCGGCGAATTACTTCGGCCATCATTACTGAGCGGTGGCGTCCGCCGGTGCAGCCGAAGGAGATGGTCAGATAATTTTTGCCTTCGGTGATGTAGTGCGGAAGCAGGTAGGTGAGCAGCGCCTCGAGTTTCTTCAGAAAAACTTTCGTTTGTTTGAAGGAGCGGATGTAACGAGCTACGCGCGGATCTTTGCCGCTGAAGCGGCGCAGAGTGGGAACGAAATGCGGGTTGGGAAGAAAGCGGACGTCGAAGACCAGATCGGAATCGGTGGGGATGCCGTGCCGATAGCCGAAACTGACGACGGAGACGACGAGCGGCTTGCGATCGGGATTCTGGAAGCGCTCGGCGATGATGTGCTGGAGTTCGTGGACGTTGAATTTCGAAGTGTCAATGATGACGTCGGCGAGGCGGCGAATGGGCGCCATTTTGCGGCGCTCTTCGCGAATGCCTTCGCGGACGGAAAGATTGCGGCCGACAGGATGAGGGCGGCGCGTTTCACTGAAGCGGCGCATGAGAACGGCGTCGCTGGCTTCGACGAAGACGAGGATGGCGTTCGTTTCCTTGCTGAGCTTGCGATAAATTTCCGGAAGTTTTTCGAGCTGCTCGCCTTCGCGTGCGTCAACGCCCAGCGCGGCGCGTTCGATTTCGCCGCTGCCCTGCACGTAAAGCTCGCTGAAAGTGGGAATGAATGAGACAGGGAGATTATCAACGCAATAGTAGCCGAGATCTTCGAGGGTATTGAGGACGGAACCTTTGCCCGAGCCGGAGAGCCCGGTGATGATGACCAGTTGGCGCGAATCGCGCGCGGTCGCGGGACGCGTCACAGTGAGATGGATTACTCCTTTACGCGCCGGCGATGCGTGCTGGGAATCCGCAAATCTTCGCGGTATTTCGCAACGGTGCGCCGGGTGACTTGGATGCCTTCGTCCTGGAGACGCTTGGTGATTTGATCGTCGGTGAGCGGGTGCGTGGCGTCTTCATCCTCGATCATTTTTTTGACGCGGCGCTTGAGCGAAAGCAGAGACATTTCGCTGCCTTGCGGGCCGTTCACGGATTCGGAGAAAAATTCGCGAAGCTCTTTCACGCCCTGGGGCATGTGCGCGTATTTATTGGCGACAGCGCGGCTGACGGTGGAAGGATGCACCCCGACTTCTTCGGCGACTTCCTTGATCATCATGGGCTTCAGGTGATCGGGACCGTAATCGAGATAATCTTTTTGGCGGCGGAGAATGGATTGGCAGACGCGCAGGATGGTGTGTTTGCGCTGCTCGATATTTTTCATTAATTGGATGGCGGCGGTGAAGCGCTCTTTGACGTAATTGCGGACATCGCGATCGGCGGCGTCGCGAGCGAGCAGGCGGCGATAGATGGGGCTGAGGCGGAGCTGCGGGAGATCGTCGTCATTCATGAGCGCGACCCATTCGCCGTCTACTTTGGCGAATTGGACGTCGGGCTCGACGAGGCGGGGCTCGATCTTGTTGTAACGCAGGCCGGGCTTGGGATCGAGGCGCTTGATGACGTCAATGGCGCGCTTGACGAGCTCGGGAGCGCGATTGACGGCGCGGGCTAATTCCTTGAGCTGATTATTTTGGAGGAGTTTCAAATGCTCGGTGATGATTTGCTTGGCCAGCTGATTTTGCGGATCGATTACCTTTAGTTGCAGCAGAAGACATTCGGGCAAATCGCGAGCGCCGATGCCCGGCGGATCGAACTCCTGGACCATGGTGAGGGCTTCTTCGACGTCATCGGCGGTGTAATTGCCGGACTGGGCGAGCTCTTCGAGAGTAGTGGTGAGGTAGCCATTCTCGTCGAGATTGCCGATGATGTCGCCGGCGATTTTGCGGACCGTCTCGCTGGAAATGCTGACGCTGAGCTGCCAGGCGAGATGATCGGTGAGGCTGGAGGGCGAGGAGAGGAATTTATCGAATGAGGGGCGCTCGATTTCCTCGTGCTCGCCGGTTTTCGCGGCGCCGGTGTCGAGATATTGCGTGTAGAAGGAGCCAAAATCGAATTCATCGAAGGGATTGGATTCTTCGGCTTTGTTCTCGGGAACTTTTTCGGTTTCCGCTTTGAGGAAGGCTTCGTCGGTGTAGCTTTCGGCGATCACGCCGTCCTCGCCGAGTTCTTCGAGGACCGGGTTGGCCATAATTTCCTGGTTGATCATCTCGCGGAGCTCGAGGCGGTTGAGCGCGAGAACGCTCACCATTTGCACGAGGCCAGGCGTCAGGATTTGCTTTTGCGCGACGCGGAGATTGAGTTTGGGTTGAAGCCAGTTCATGCTTGCTCGATCGTAAATGGTATTGCGATTGCTTGGATTGCTTGGACCGCCAAGCAATCTTGATACCAGAATACTGCAAATCCCTCGCCGAAGTCAGTTCAGCCGGAAACTCTCGCCGAGATAGACCCTGCGAACTTCGGAATCGTTGCTGAGTTCCGCCGGCGTGCCTGCCCGGAAAATCTTGCCGTTATTGATGATATACGCCCGGTCGGTCACCGCGAGCGTCTCTCTTACGTTATGGTCCGTAACCAGCACCCCAATCTCGGCGGCGGAAAGATCGGCAATGATCTTCTGCAGGTCAACGACGGTGAGCGGGTCGATGCCTGAGAAAGGCTCGTCGAGGAGCACAAAGCTCGGCGAAAGGACCAGTGAGCGGGCGATTTCAAGGCGCCGGCGCTCTCCCCCGGAGAGCACGTGCGCCGGGCTATTGCGAACGCCCTCGAGTCCCATCTGCGCCAAAAGTTCCTCCACGCGATCGCGGCGCTGTTCCGGAGTGACCGGCAAAGTCTCCAGCACGGCCATTAAGTTCTCTTCGGCAGTCAATTTGCGGAAGACCGAAGGTTCCTGGGGGAGGTAGCTGATACCACTGCGAGCCCGGAGGTACATGGGGAGGTCAGTGATGTCCTCGCCATCGAGGAGAACACGCCCGAGGTCCGGACGAGCGAGGCCGACGAGGATGTAAAAGGTCGTCGTCTTGCCTGCGCCGTTCGGTCCGAGCAGCCCAACCACTTCGCCCTGCTGAATCTCCAAACTGACGTCGTCAACGACCTTCCGCCCTCGGTAAGACTTACTGAGATCGGCGGCCTGGAGTTTCAACATACCGGTTCATTTCTCAACCCGGTGTTTGGTAAGCGTGCGCGAACCTGAATCAGAATCAATCAAAATCGTATCACTCGCCCGGAAGAAGGTCAAACTGCGGCCCGTAGTGGTGTCATTTGACCCATCAGTAAGAGTGGGTTGGCCGCCGGAAAGGACGAATTTTTCGTCGGCGGCGGTGTAATCGGCGCGCTCGGAGGTGCCCAGGCGGTCTTTTTCGCGGACTTTGACGTTGCCGAGGGCGATGGCGTGGTCGAGCTGGCGGCCTTTTTCGCTGGCAGCGATCGGGGCGCGTGGATTGCCGGGCGGCCTTCCGGAAGGAGCGGCGACCGGCGGGGCGTTGGCGGGTTCGGCGGGCGTGAGGAAAAGATCGAGGGTACGGGATTGCAGAGATTCGTTGGGCGAATCGGCGCGGACGCCTTCTTCGAGATGGGCGCGGCCAGTGGCGCTGAGGTAGGTCATCAGCGGGGCGCGCACTTTCCAGAGGATCGGGGCGGCGGATTGCGCGTTGCCATTGGCGGCCGCGGCTTGCGGGAAGACGGCGACTACGCCACCGCGGGCTTCGATGCGCTGCTGTTCGCGCCAGAGTTCGATGGTTTCCGCGACGATTACGGAATCGCCTTGCCACATGCGCGCGTGGCCGTTGTAAACGAGATGGCCTTTGCTGCCGGAGCCGCTGAGCGTGTCCGAGGAGATATGCGCCGGGCCGGGACCAATGCTGGGATTCGCGGAATGCGCGGAGGGCGTGGCGAGGTACGACGTGCGCACGCCGCCCGTGGCAGAGACGGCGCCGGAATCCTGCAGGATTTCGATTTTAGCGGCGGTGGTGCGCGTTTCGGCGTCGGCAACGGCGGGTGCGCCGGTAAGAGTGATGGTATTGGAGGATTTGAGCATGGTGGCGTGGCGCGCGTCGGCGGAGCGGTCGGCTTGCGTGAAGTGAACATTTTCATCGAGGTCGATGGTGTCCCACTCGCCGCCGTGGGCGAAGGAAGCGATCATTTTGCGCGCGGCGGTTTTTTGCGGGGCGGCCGCACCGAGTTGGCGCTCGATTTCCACGCCGGAATCGCCGAAGAGTTTGCGCATGCGATTGGCTGCATCGAATTCGCCGCGGGCTTTTGTGGTGCGCAGAGTCGTGATGCCATCGGGGCTGGTGAGTTTTACCGAAGCGGGGGCGAGCGTGGTGGCGGTCTCGATGCGGCGCTGCGAGGGACGCGCGCCACGGGCGAAATGCATTTCCATTGCCGCGGTATTGATTTGCTGCGCGCCGGAGGGAGTTTTCGTGCGAATGTCCACCGGGTTGCCGGTGAGTTTCATGGCCAGCGGCTGATTATTTTTTGGCTCCATCGTTACCAGCGCTTGCTCGGCGGAAAATTCATCGGAGCCCTTGGCGCTGCCGCGCGCGCCGTGAATATTTCCGGCGGCGGTGAAATTTTCGATCCATCCGGCGGGATTGAGTTGCGCTTCGAATTGGTCGGCGCTGACCACTTCCGATTCCTCGCCTTTGCCGGAACGCAACTCGGGCTTGCCGCGAGCGAAAGCGCGACGTGTGTGCAGTTCCTGATCGAGATCAAGTTCCAATTCCTGCGCGGAAAGCTCGTGGGTGCCCTGGCGGGCGTGCGCGGGGCCTTCGAGGCGAGCGGTGTGCGAATTGCGATCGTAATCGAGGCGGCTGCCGCTGACGCTCATCGGAAGGCCTGCGGGATTTCGCGCGGGGCGAATTTGCGCTTCGACGTCGTGCTCGAGGCGCAGCAGCCCGGGCTTGGATTGATAAGTTAGGCCAGTAGCGCGGCCGTCGCCATCGGGAAAATGGAAGACCACCGCTGCGGGAGTGGACGCTTCGCCGGAATCGCGATCGAAGGTTACGTCGCTGGTTTCGACGTGTATGGCGCGATCGCTCGCGCGATGCTCCGGCGATTCCGCGGATTCGATTTCCATTTTTGCCGGGCCCTGGCAGCGAATTCTTCCGGAGCGGGCTTCGTAGGTGCATTTGTTTGTGCGCAGCGTATCGTTGCGGCTGGAATCGCGGCCGTAAGCGACGATGGTGACGTCTTCGAGCTCGCTGGCGTCCTGATCTTTGAATTGCGTGGCGCGCGAAGCTTTTACAGTGTAAAGCGTGCGCTCCTGCTCGACTTTCGAAAAACTGAACTCGGCGGATTCCTGCTGCACGGTGGTGGGAACGGGCTTGGGCGCCTGGCGTTGCGCGCGCGAAAGGCGGATGGAACGCGAGATGAAGACACCCGTGACCGTGGCCGCGATGAGGATGGCGATCGCGGCGGCCCAGCGGGCATAGCGCGCGGCTTCGGCGTTGCGCATCTCGTTTCGTTCCTGAAGAAGTTAGAAGCCGAGTATAGGCGAGCGGTTTTCGGCGCACAACGAAAAGGCGGGCTATCTTTTCGCTGCACCTCGCGTCCAATTCGGCAACGGCTGCGTTCTGCGAGGCGACTGATGAAAAATTACAAGTGGCTCACTTTGTTGCTGCTTGCTTGCGTTCCATTTCAATCCGCGCGAGCCCAAATCCATTCCGAACTCGCCATGCCGCCCAACGGCGACAACGAACGCTCCGAAATCTCCCAGTGGATCGGGCTCGTTAAAATCAGCATTGACTATCACGCTCCCAATGTTCATGGCGGTGGCGGAGCCGACCGCACCGGCCACATCTGGGGCGAGCTCATCGGCTACGGATTCACGGATCAGGGCTTCGGGCCGTCTCACGCCGCGCCGTGGCGCGTCGGCGCCAATGAGACCACTTCTATCGCGTTCTCGCACGACGTGAAGATCGAAGGGAAAGATTTGAAGGCCGGCACCTACGGCCTATTTCTGGACGTGGAAAAGTCCGGCCCGTGGACCTGGATTTTTTCAAAGGACGCCAATGGCTGGGGCAGCTTTCAGTATGATCCCAAGAACGACGTGCTGCGCGTCCCCGTCGAGCCGGTCGAAGCCCCCTACACCGAATTCATGACGTTTGGCTTCGACGAGCGCCGCCCGGCTTCCGCCATCGCCTACCTGCAATGGGAGAAAAAGCGGATACCCTTCAAGATCGAAGTTCCGAATATCAAACAGCTCTACGTTGACCGGATTCGCGAAGACCTTCTGAGTTGGCCGGGCTTCAATTACCAAAACTGGCAGAACGCCGCGCAATTCTGCGCCGACAATAAAATTAATCTGGAGGAGGCACTCGTCTGGGCGGAGAGGGCCATTCATGAGCCGTTCCGCGGAGCCGCTGTTGGTGTTGAGAATTTCTCCACGCTGTCCACGAAAGCAGCGGTGCTCACTGCCATGGGACGCGCGTCTGAAGCCGACGTCGTCATAGATAAAGCTCTATCGTTGCCTGGGAAGAGCGTGTTCGATCTGCATTTCTATGGCATGGCTCTGTTGCACTCCTCCCGGGCCGACCGCGCTCTCAAGATTTTTCAGATCAATCTGCAGCTCCACCCTGAAGAAAAATTTTGGACTCACCTAGAGCTCGCACACGCTTACACCGCACTCGGCGACAAACCCAACGCCATCAAGAATTGGGAGATTGCCATCGCCAACGTGCCCGAAAGTTTCAAGCCGATGCTGCCCCAATTCCAAGCTTCCCTCGACAAGCTTAAAGAAGGCAGCTAGGCGAGCGCGCCCGGCGGGAATCCGTCAGCATCGGTTTCGAATCCCGGCGGAAGGCGATTGAGCCCGCAGCGTTAATCGGGAACTGAGAACGTCTGCGGTTTGATGGCTCCCTCAATTCTCCGTGCGCAGGCGCCGCTGGACCGCAAGCAATCCGGGTTCGTTGACTTGCCTCAGACACCACCCTAAGATGAGCGCCGAATGGTGGATTCCTCCTCTTTGATCGGCCGCACGATTTCCCACTTCCGCATCATTGAGAAGTTAGGTGGCGGCGGGATGGGTGTGGTTTACAAGGCCGAGGACCTAAGCCTGCACAGATTTGTCGCCTTGAAATTCCTTCCTGATGAGCTCGCTCGAAGACCCACAAGCGTTGGAACGTTTCCAGCGAGAGGCGCACGCGGCGTCTGCCCTGAACCATCCGAATATTTGCACGATTTACGAAATCGGCGACGAAAACGGCAAAGTGTACATCGCCATGGAGTATCTCGACGGCGTGACGCTGAAGCATCGAATCAGTGGCCATGCCATGGATATCGAATCAGTTCTCGAACTGGGTATCCAAATCGCGGACGGGCTCAACGCGGCCCACGGAGAAGGCGTCGTCCACCGTGACATCAAACCGGCCAACATACTAATAACAAAACGCGGGCACGCGAAAATACTCGATTTCGGTTTAGCAAAGCAGACGCCGAAGCGGGAAGTCGTGACCTCGGAGGCCATGCTCACCGCAGACGCGATGGCGGGAGTGAGCCTGGAGCAACTGACCAGTCCAGGAACCGCCGTGGGCACTGTCGCGTACATGTCGCCAGAACAGGTTCGCGGCAAGGATCTCGATGCGCGGACGGATTTGTTCTCGTTCGGTGCAGTCTTATACGAGATGGCAACGGGGACGCTGCCGTTCCGGGGCGAAACTTCCGGCGTGATTTTCAAAGCCATCCTGGATGGAGCGCCGACGTCGGCTGTGAGGCTGAATCCCGACCTGCCGTCCAAGCTAGAAGACATCATCAATCGTGCACTGGAAAAGAACCGGGAACTTCGTTATCAGCATGCGTCAGAAATGCGTTCGGAACTGATGCGCCTGAAGCGGGATACGGAATCCGGGAAGACGATTAAGGATAACGCCAACCTGGTTGCGTCGGAGGCGCGCGCTGTTCGTGGGCCCGTCCGACGCGCCCTCGTCGCAGGAATAGCTGCCATCGTCCTCGTGAGTCTCGCGGTTGCGGTTTTCTACCTTCGTGATCCGCTGTCGCCGCCGAAGATTGTGGGCTCGACACAGCTCACGTCGGACGGCATCGGTAAATTTGGGCTGGTTACAGATGGAAGCAGGCTGTACTTTGCTGAGTTTCCGGGTGATCACTTCATCGTTTCGCAAGTATCCATTGCCGGCGGCGAAAATGCCGCCATTCCCACTTCATTTGCGAATCCGATACCCCTGGATGTTGCCTCCGATTCGTCACAGCTTGCATTGTGGGAGTCGTCTGGTTTCGGTTTAGTGGACGGCCCGTTGTGGGTGCAGCCGTTGCCCGCGGGTTCGCCGCGGCGCACGGAAGTCGTGGCGCATGATGCCACGTGGCTGCCCGACGGAAGCTTGCTGTTTGCCAAAGGATTGGATATTTACCACGCTGAACACGACGGCAAAAACGCGCGCAAGCTGCTTACCGCTGCCGGTAGTCCCGGTGCCATAAGACTTTCCCCGGACGGGTCGCGCATCCGCTTCACGGTCACGCTCTTTGATCTCGGCGTGTCTTCGCTTTGGGAAGCCGGCGCTGACGGCACAAACCCGCATCCGCTGCTGTCGCCTAACTGGAACAATCCTCCGCAAGAGTGCTGCGGTAATTGGACATCTGACGGAGCGTATTTCGTATTTCAAAGTACTCGTAATGGACTTTCCAGCCTTTGGGTATTAGCTGACCACAATTCGCTCTGGCACAAGGCGGCCCGCGCACCTCTGCAATTGACAACCGGTCCCGTGAACTTTGGCGCGCCTGTCCCAAGTCGCGACGGCAAGAAGCTTTTCGTGCAGGGGTGGCAGCCGCGCGCGGAAATGATGCGTTACGATGCCAAATCTGGCGCCTTCTTGCCCTTTTTCGCCGACACCTCAGCAGGCCAGGTGGACTTTTCTCGCGATGGGAAGTGGGCGGTTTACGTTACCTATACTGACGGAACATTGTGGCGCAGCAAATCGGATGGCAGCGACAGGCTTCGGTTGACTTACGCTCCTTTGCGCGCGACCGTCCCTCATTGGTCGCCGGACGGCTCGCGCATCGCATTTAGCGGCGCGAAACCCGGAGAGCCGTACAGGATTTTCGTTATTCCAGCTGACGGCGGGAACCCGGAACAGCTTTCCTCCGGAGAAAGTGAACTCGATCCGAGTTGGTCCAAAGATGGGAATGAGCTGATGTTCGGCATCGTGCCAGTTTCGCAGAACCTGTCGGGCAAAATCATGCTGTTGGATCTGAAAACACGCGCCCAAACGCAGGTCGTGGACTCACAGGGCCTCTGCTGCCCGCGTTGGTCACCGGACGGCCGTTACGTAGCAGCTCTCAGTGCCGACAGCCAGAAGTTGATGCTTTTGGATCTGTCGACGCAAAAGTGGCGCCAGCTGGCCGACAAGATGGGAACGTTTGGCTACCTGACCTGGTCACCAGATGGGAAGTACATAGAATTCGACACTTCGTTCACCGCGGATCCTGGATTCTTTCGATTGCGCCTGGCCGACGGGCAAATTGAGCGAGTTGTAAGCCTCAAGAACATCCGCCGGTTTTTCCCGCAGTTTGGCGAATGGAGCGGACTGGCCCCAGACGGCTCACCGTTAGTTGTCCGCGACATTAGCACCCAAGAGATCTACGCGCTGGACTGGCAGATCCCGTAGAGTCCCCGAGTTCTGTCGCCGCAGAAATCCCGTTCCTAAAACAGTAGGCGGAGTCTTACGCGCGCAGGCGGGTTGCAGGATTGGGGCTTGCGGCGGTCATGACTAATACTTCGTGCGAATCGCCCAGGTCGCGGGCTGCGGGAGTTACGATTGTTTTTGGGCCGATGAAGATTTTTTGCTGCCGGGTCATGGCTACGCGGATGTCGTTTTCGCTTACGAATTCTGCGATTTTGATTTCTGGCGCGTTGGGCTTGGGAGTGGCGGACTTTGCGGATTCTGGTGTAGGTTGCGGTTTGGCCTCCGGAGCAGAAGATGCAGCTGCGGATTTCGCGGGAGATTTTGGCGCTGCTGCGGCTGGTGAGGCAGCTACGGAATTGGCGATGTGCTCGGCGACGGCTGCTGCGGCGATATCGGCGGGCGTCGGTGGGGCCTGCGGAGATGGATTTGACGCTTCGCTTTTTGCGGCCGAGCCGCGGGCGATTCCGCGGGCGGTGAAGACGCGCTCGACGATTCTCGCGATGGTTTGACGATCTGGAACGTTGCTTTGCGGCGAGGTCTTGGGTTCCGTAGCTGCGCTCGCCAAAACCGGCGCTGGGCTGGTTTCTGCTTCGTGCCGGCAGCCGCCGCTGCTGGTGCTGCTGGCGCTTCCGGAATCACCGCCGCAGATCCCGCGAGCTTCTGCGCCGCCGGAATCGTCCGGTGCTCGACGCCGCGCGATTCCCACGCGATGCGCTTCACATTCATCAAGTGCTGCGGGCCGATATTGTCGGAGGTGATGTTTCCTCCGGGCGCGCCGCAGCCGAGCGTCATCGCCGGGAAACAGATTCGTCGAATAGCCGATCGAGCCGTGAACCGCCGAAGTGTTCACGCAGACGCGCAAGGCAGGCACTGCTTGGCCGAATTGGCGGATGGCGGCGTCGTTCTGCGAATGAATCGAGCAGGTGTGGCCAGCGCCGCCGTGTCGCAAGAGCCGCTGGCAAAGATCGATCCCGCCGGCAAAATTCAGCACGGAGTAAAACGCCAGAATCGGCGATAGCTTTTCCGCCGAAAGCGGAAATTCGCGGCCGACCCTTCGAGCCGAGCGATTAGCACGCGTGTGGACGCCGGCACGGTGATGCCCGCCAGTTCCGCCATCACCGTCGCGTGCGTTCCGACGATCTTCGAATTCGGCGTGTGCGTGCCCGGCTGAAAAACCAGAGCGCCCACCTTGCGCATCTCTTCCGCGGAAAGAAAATGCGCGCCCTGACTGCGGCACTCTTCGAGCACGCGGTCGCGCATCGCGTCTTCGACCACGATGGCCTGCTCCGAAGAGCAAATCGTGCCGTAGTCGAAAGTCTTTCCGGCAAAAATATCGGCGACGGCTTTGGTACGTCGGCGGTGCGCTCGATGAACGCCGGCACATTGCCCGGTCCCACGCCGTAAGCGGGCTTGCCCGACGAATACGCGGCGCGCACCAGCCCGGTGCCGCCCGTGGCCAGAATCACGCCGCACCCGGTGCGCATCAGTTCCTGCGTGCCATGCAGCGTGGTGTGATGCATGCACTCGATCAAGCCCTCCGGCGCACCGGCGGCAACGCCGCGCGTTCCAGAATAGCGGCCGACTCGCAAATGCAGCGCACCGCGCAGGGATGCGGGCTGAGCACGATGGCGTTGCGTGATTTCAGGGCGATCAGCGTCTTGTAAATGGCGGTTGACGTGGGATTCGTGGAAGGAATCACGGCTGCGACCACGCCGACCGGGCTCGGCGACTTCGAGGATGCGCCGCTCGTGATCCTCGCGCACGATGCCGACGTGCGCATGCCGCGAATTGCGCTGCACGTCCACGGAAGCCAGCCGGTTCTTGGCGGTCTTGTCGGTGACGTTGCCGTAGCCGGTCTCTTCGACGGCGACGCGCGCGAGCTGCTCGCCGGCGTCAGTGGCCGCGGCGGCGCATGCGTCCACGATCGCGTCCACCTCGGCTTGGGAAAATTCGGCGAATCGTTGCTGCGCTTGATGCGCGCGCTCGACGGCGGCGCGGGCTTCCTGGATGGAAATGAGATCGGTGTCGTGCAAACTCAAAAGGCCAAACCTCGTCTGCCCTGCGAGAGAATTATTTCTTTGTGCCAGAGTGCGAACCGCCCGGCAAAATCTGCTCGACGTGCTCATGCGGCCGCGGGATGACATGCACGGCGACGAGTTCGCCGACGCGACGCGCGGCGGCCGCTCCCGCATCCGTGGCGGCTTTCACGGCGCCGACGTCGCCGCGAACCATGACGGTGACGTAGCCGGCGCCGATATATTCCTTGCCGATCAACACCACGTTGGCGGCTTTGACCATCGCGTCAGCGGCTTCGATCGAGCCGACCAGACCCTTCGTCTCGATCATTCCCAGCGCATCGTTGGCCATTCGTCCTCGCTTGCTTGCGTGCTCGCGTGGTTCGCGCCATCGGCCGGGCGGAAATTTCGCTGCCGCTCGCCCGGGACTCTGGAGCTTATCGTATCTGAAATGGAATCCAGCGCAGCCTAGCACGCTGGACATAGCGAATCAAGGAGGTGAGGAAAACGACGAGTTCCGAGCGTTCAGATAGGCCGCTCAGTCCGATCGAAATCGCCTGAGTCGATAGGACGGTTGACCAATTATCGATATCCGCGTCGAGGCTATCTGGCAGCGTCGAGCAGTTTGTTTGGCCAGCTGTAACCGTTGACACTCACGGTGAGCTGGTATCCGCCAGCGGATAAACCTGCAAACTCAATGCGACCATCTTGGTAAGCGTCGCAGTCTGGCAATCTTGCTCAAGGTTCCGATCAAATGTCGAACGTGCATCCCAGCAGGAATGGTTTTACAATCGTCCAAGACTGTTTTCCCGCGGAAACGAAGGCCAGGCTTCACCATGCACATCTCCCCACCGTAATATTCTCCGTGTTCTCCCATGAACTGGTCCGAGGCTCCCAATGTGCGCAGGATTCCTTGCGCCGAAAATGTACCACTCGAGAAACGATCATTGCACTGCAACGACCAGCATCCGAGTTCCGATCTCCTTTCGCTAATCCGGCTCCGAGTAAGGTCAAATCTCGCATAGCCGCTCTCGCGATATTAACCGACTTCGACTCCGCGATCTTTGCCATCCGCACCAGAGTCGCGAAAAATCGCTCCCCAAGATAGCTCAACTTCGTCGGACCCATCGGCTCACAATAAATTCGGAGGCCATCGTCGAGATTCACTAGGACAGACTTGGCCACATTGTCGCAAGGTCAACTCGCCTTTCACCGCGCAACGATGGGATCAGGCCCTGGAGCATTGCCGTTTCGATCGGCGTCGATTAGCAAAACGCTCTCGCGGGTAAACCACTACATCCCGCAGCGGCTTCCCGCTCGGATCTAGCACGAGGCCACGGACCATTGCCGCCGGGTCAGTGCCCGACCGAACATTTAGCACTGCGGCGGCTGGACTTCCGTCGGCTGGATCGACCTTCTTTATGAGTATTGGTGTGTAACCCTCGCGCACGACCAAGAGTTCGAACCAGAGATCGGGATTGAGATTTGTGAAGGTGTACGAGCCGGATGCGTCGGTAAAGGCGCGTTTTCCGCAGTCGGCGTAGCAGCTCGGACAGAAGAGGCTATAACCGATCTTTACGCCTGCGTGATAAACCATCACGGTGGCGTGTTCGATTGGTTTGCCGGACGCGTCGGTAACCTTGCCCTTAAGCGTTACGGCGTCGGTGCCGAACGCGACCGCATTGATACTAAGAAAGTCGCTGCGGCTCCCATCAATTTCCACACAAAGCCCCCTGTGCGCGTTTGAGGGTTTAGTGGCCGAGGAATTTCTCCAGCTTCTCCACCTCGGCTTCGGCTTGCTTGATGTAGGTTTGCGCGCGATCCGGATTTTCTGCTTCCATGGCTTGCTGCGCTTTGGCGACGTCGGCATCCATGCGCGCTTCGGCGGCGGTCATGTCGCCACGCAGGCCCAGGCCTTGCGCAGACATCGAATTCTTCAGATTCGTCAGGCTGGCCTTCACGGACGCGACGCGGCCATTCAGTTGATCCATTTGCCGCTCGGCTTGAGCCATTGCTGCTGCCTTCGCTTCCGCGACGGCGCGGGCCTGCGCCTCAGCTTGCGCTTGAGCATCGGCGGCGGCTTGCGCTGCTGCGGCTGACGCGGCGAGCTGTTCTTTCTTGTGCTTTTCCGCGGCGGCTAGTTTGGCGGCGGCCGCTGGATCCGTTGCGGCGCTCGCGGCGGAATTTCCCGCGGCTGAATCGGGAACTGGATTGGCGGGCGTGTTGACCGGCTGCGCCATCGCCGGCGTCGGCGAAGTCTGATCCGGAGCCTGCTTCGAGGGCAGCGCGGATTGTCCGCTCGCGGCGCGCGCTTTCAAATAACGCGGCACCGCAAAACCCGCGCCAACAAGAACCACAAGCACGATCACCGCGCCGAGCGTGATGTAAAGTCCGCGATGGCTGCTCGATTGCGCCGCGACGACTGCTGCCGGCGGCATTTGATTCGCCGTCGGCTGCGCTACGGGCTGCGTCGGCACTCGTGGCGGCGCGGCGCCGGAGACGGAACCCGACGGAGCACCGGGCGCCGGCGCAGCCGATTGCATTGGCACAACGGTCGGCGCCTTCGCCGGGAGTTCCAGCAGGCGCAGCGAAAGGCGTTCCCACTCCGAGGCTTTCGCGCACGCTGCCGAGCGCGCCGCGAAACGCTTCCGCGCTCTGAAAACGCAGCGCCGGGTCCTTGGCCATGGCCATCAAGATAATGTCGTTCAATCCCTGCGGCATATCGGGGCGCAGCTCGATGGGCCGCTTCGCCGTCTCCTTCATATGCGCGGCCATGATGGCGAAATCGCTATCGCGCTTGAAGGGCTGCTTACCGGTAACGATTTCGTAGAGCGAGATGCCTAGCGAGTAGATGTCCGAGCGCGCGTCCACGCCGCTGCCCTGAATTTGCTCGGGCGACATGTAATTGAGCGAGCCGAGCGCCGTGCCGGTGACGGTGAGATTCTGATCGTTGTCGTTGCGCGCGATTCCGAAATCCATCAGCTTCAACATTCCGAACGGCGTGATCATCATGTTGGAGGGCTTCACGTCGCGATGGATGATGCTGCGCTGATGCGCGTAGCTCAGGGCCGCGAGCGCGTCATCCATAAATTTCAACGCGTCGGCCACGGGCACCGGCCCTTTCTCGATGCGCGCGCTGAGCGTCTCGCCTTCCACATATTCCATGATCATCACGAGTTGATTTTCGGAAGTGAAGGCGGTGCGCAGCGCGGCGATATTCGGATGATCGAGGCTCGCCAGCATTTTGATTTCGCGCAGGAAGCGGTCCGCGAGATCTTTTTGCCCGGCGAGGTCTGGCAGCAGCACTTTCATGGCTTCGATGCGGTCGGAAATTACGTTGCGGACTTTATAGACCTTGCCCATTCCGCCCTTGCCGAGCTCGCCGAGAATTTCGTAATCGCCGATTCGCTTGCCGACCGTTTCGTTGCTCATGTGAGAGCTCCTGTGCCTGGCTTGCTGCTCGCCGTATTCATCGGGGAGGCAGAGGTACACCCGCCCGAGGGTTTGTCCGCGCTATATGGGCAAGTCATTTTACCCCTGCTGGGGCGGAATTGGTGTTTGGAATTAAATTCGCGAGCGGGCGTTCAGGCGATCGGGAGGATTCCGACGATGGCAGCGGCAACCGCGTCGCGCGTGGAGTTTTTCACGTTGTACATCGCTTCATCGGCAAGATGCAGCAAATCCGCTTTGGTTTTTGAATCGCCCGGATAGGAAGCGACGCCAACGCTGGCGGTGATCTTCACGTCCAGTCCGGCGCTTTGCAGCCAGACCGTATCGCGGATGCGCTTATGCAGGCGATGCGCCACGCGAATCGCGTTTTCCTTCGACGTTTGCGGCAGCAGCACAACAAATTCATCGCCGCCGTAACGAAACGCCATATCAATCTGGCGGCAACTGCTCTTCACCATCTCTCCCACTTCGCCGAGGAGCCGCGAGCCGATCAAGTGCCCGTGGGTATCATTCACCGCCTTGAAGCGATCGAGATCGATGAACAGCAGCGAAAATTCGAATGCGTAACGATTCGAGCGGTAAATCTCCGTATCGAGAATGAAATTCAAGTGCCGCGCGTTGTAGAGGCAGGTGCAATCATCCTTGATCGTCAGTTCATGGATGCGATGGACGTGGCGCGCATTTTCGATGGCGATGGCGGCGTAATCCGCCAGTGCTTCGAGCAGCGCCAGATCGCGCGGGCTGAATCCTTCCTCGCCGATGCAATTGATCAGCTCGATCACGCCCAGGCATTGATCGCGGAAACGCACCGGAACCGCCACAATCGAGCGCGTCTCCATTTTCGTCTTCTCGTCCACCTTGGCAAAGAAGCGCGAATCCTTGCTGGTGTCCGGCACGACGATCACTTCGCCGCTCTGCGCCACGTATCCGGCGATTCCCTGCCCCACTTTGATGCGCACATCGCGCAACGCTTCGGCACCGGCTCCCGTGGCGATTTGGAAATAAAGTTCGTTCTTGTCCTGGTCCATCAAAAGCAGCGACCAGGTGTCCGGGCGGAGAAATTCGTTGATTTTCTCCATGATGGTGCGCAGCACTTGATCGAGCTGCAGCGAAGAGGTGAGCGCTTTGCCCAACTCGTGAAAAATCGAGACTTCGGTGGCGTTCGGGAGCTCCACTTCCACTCCCTGATTGCGACGCCGGTCAATCCCGCTGAAGGTTTTCGATTCGCTCACGATTCGCACACAACTGTAGATTAGAAAGCCCGCAAGGGACGGGCATTTCGCCGAGACTTTTTCATTATAGAGAAGCCGCTGGAATTCGCGCAACGCCAACCCGCGTTTGCTTGCCGTAAAGACTACACTCAATTTGGATGCGCAGGTACAGCTGTACTTTCGGACAGGTGGCTCAGCGCGCCCATTCCTGTCCGAGTGCGCCCGGATGACACATTGACACGCCTCTGCCGCGCGCCTATATTTTCATCAGAGAATTTATTCGAGCGGATGCCACCCACACCTTTCGGCGAGCGGCTGAAACGCGAGCGTGAGCTAAGAGGTGTTTCCCTCGACGAAGTTTCCATCGCCACCCGCATCAATACCAGATTCCTCGAAGCTCTCGAAGCCGAACAGTGGGACGTTCTGCCCGGCGGGGTGTTCAATCGCGGGTTTATTCGCACCATCGCGCGCTATTTGGGCATGAATGAGGATGGGCTGATTTCCGAATACGCGATGGTGACGAAGGATCATCCGACCGTAACGGTGTGGGTGCAGGATCTCGAGAAGCCGCGGAGCAAGTGGATTCCCGCGGCCATCGTCGTGGCAGCCATCGCGTTGATTATTTTCGGCGGATGGCTTGCGGCGAAGCGTTGGGGCACAGCGGCACGTGGGGATGCCAACGCTGCGAAAGTTGCGTTGATTGCGCCGGTGCTTGCTGGGCCGGAGGACTCGGGGGCTGCGAAGCCGGCCAGCGCGCCGGCCGCCGCAGATCGCGGAGCGCCGGATGCTCGCGACGCAGCGCCGCTGGAAACGCACACGGTCGCGGAACCTGATAATTCTTCCTCCGCGGTTGTTCCTGCGGCAAACGTGGTTCCGGCAAATTCGAACGTGGAGACGCTGCACTTGCAAATCGAATCCGGACGAAAAACACGCATCCGAGTGATCGCCGATGGCCGCGTGCAATTTTCCGGATCGATCGCCGCTGGAGAAACGCGAAATTATTCCGCGCGCAACATTTTCAAAGTCTCCGCCGCCGATTCCGCGGCTGTGCTCATCGAATTGAACGGCAAGACCATGGCGCCATTGGGAACTCCCGGGCGCCCGGGCCGCGTGACGCTCACTCGAGAAGATCTCCGCGAGTCCTCCGGAGGAGCGCATTAGCACAACTGCCGGCGAAGATGTCCGCGCGGAAATACGCGCCAACCGCGCCCGCAAAGAGCGCAAGCTTGCCGTGTGCTCCGGGAGCTTGTCGTTATCAGCCGAAGACCGCGCGGAATTGATGGTGATTCTGATCGAAGACGCCGACGGCGATATTGCCGAACGCGCGGCTCGCTTCGTTGCCGGATTGGCGCCGCAGATTTTCGTTTCCGCGCTGAGCCGCCCGGACACCGACGAGCGGGTCTTCGATTACTGCTCCTCCGAAATTGCCGACCAGCCCGGCATCGCCGATGCCCTGGCGAAGAATCCGAAATGCCCGAAGGATTTGGTCGCGCGCGTGGCGCAATATCTGACGTCCTCGGGCGTGCAGGCAATCCTCGATGATCTGAATGGCCTCTCGCTTTCGCTCGATTTGGCGGAAGCTCTCGCCAGCTGTCCCAACGCTTCGACGGAACAGCGCGAACTGATCGCCGAATTGAATTCGGGAGTACCGGAGCCGAAAGCCGTTGAAGAGGCCGCCAAGAATGTGGACATGGATGCGGGCAAGCGGCGCACACTCATTCAGAAAATATCCGGAATGAACGTGGTGCAGCGAATTCAACTGGCCATCAAAGGCCCGCGCGAGGCGCGCACCGCGCTGATTCGCGACTCCAACAAGATTATTCAGCGCGCCGTGCTGCAATCGCCGCGGCTCACCGAGCCGGACGTGGAAAATTTCGCCTCGCAGACGAATCTTTCCGCCGAGACTCTGCGCTTGATCTCCATGAACCGGGCGTTCATGAAGGATTACATCGTGGTCAAAAATCTGGCCAACAATCCAAAAACGCCGCTGGATATCTCGTTGCGGCTGCTGATACGCCTCACGCCGACGGACTTGAAGAACCTCAGCGGCAATAAAAATATTCCCGAGACCTTGCGCGGCAATGCCGTCAAACTCATCAAAGCCCGCTCCGCTAAGGCCGCCGAGAACGAGTCCTGATTTAATTTGCCGACGGCGCCCGCAAAATTCCCTCTAGCACGTGAATGTCCCCGTCAATCGGCCCGATTTTCAGTCCGAGAATTTTCGCGATCAACGGATAGATATTTATATTTTCAAACGGCGCGACCGTCGCACCCGGCCGAATATCCGGCCCTTCGGCAAAGAAAATCGCGCGCATCGATTTCATGCGGTAAGGGTCAAATCCGTGCGAGCCTTTCACCGTCGCCGTGTCCGGCTTGCCCATCGCTCGCGCTCGAATCAGATACGGCCCTTTCGCCAGCACGATGGGATCGCCGGAGCGATCGGTGCTGTCGAAATGCAATTCGCGCGGAAATTGGCTGCGGCGGTAAACTTCGAATTTGTCGCTCGCGCCGTGCAGTTGATCGTAGGCCTTCGCCGCTGCTGCTTCGCTCATCGGATAAAGGAAGCCGGCTTCCGTTTCGAATTCGGAGAGATCCGTAAATCGCTCCAGATCGATCCAGTCGCCTTGAATCGTTTCCATGCCGTGATCGGCCACCACCATCAAATCAATCGGCAGATGCAGCGCATCGAGCTTCGTCTCAAGCGAACCCAGCACGCCGTCCAGATATCGCGCCGCTTCGGCTGTTTGCGGGCTGTCCGGCCCATTGACGTGCCCGGCATGGTCGGCATTCGAAAAATAAAGTGTAATGAAATGCGGCCGGCGCTTCGGCGGCAATTGCAGCCACGCGATCACTTGTGCCACTCGCGCATCATCCGGGAAACTGTTGTCGAAATGCAGATAGTACGTGGGCCGCTCTCCGGCAATTTCCGCTTCCGAGCCCGGCCAGAAAAAACACGCGCTGCGCATTCCTTGCTTCTCGGCCAGCGACCATAGCGGAACGCCGCCATACCAGCTCCCATCTAAATTCGTTTTCGGATCGCTCGCCGCGTAGTGCTGCTTCCGCTGCGGATCGTAGAATTCGTTGGCCACGATGCCGTGATGCTCGGGATAAAGGCCGGTCACAATCGTGTAGTGATTCGGAAACGTAATAGAAGGATAGGACGGAATCATTCCATCCGGCGCGCTCGCTCCATGCGCGGCCATGGCCAGAAGATGCGTCGCCCCGAAAAGCTTCGGATAATCGTAACGATAGCCGTCGAACGACACGAGCACGACGTAAGGTTTCCCACGTTGCGCCGCCGCATTTGGCCCGTGCTCGACGGTGACCACAGGCGCCACCGTCTGCGACGGGACCGCCGCGAGCCCCCAAAGCCCCGCGAACAACAGCACCAGCGCCGCAAAAAACGCCCGCGATGCTTCCGCAATTTTATTTTTCATGGCTCCCTTTCATTCCACGAATTCCCTGGCGTGAATTTCTCGTGGCAGGATCGCGCGTCAATTTCCAGAGGGAGTAGCCAGCGAGGCCAAAATCTTCTTCTGATACTCCTTCGCTTTCTGAAGGATCTCGTCTTCGTTCAATGTCAGCATCTTGCGTTCATCCATCACCACTCGCCCGGCAATGATCACGGTGCGCACATCGGTGGCCTTCAATGCGAAAACGATTTCGGAATAAACGCTGTACATCGGCGTCGCATGCGGCGCGCCGACATCCGCAATGATCAAATCCGCTTTCTTGCCTGCTTCCACCGAGCCAATTTGCTTTTCGAGGTGCAGCGCCCGCGCGCCTTCGATCGTCGCCATCTCCACCACTTGTTCGGCCGGCAATGCGCGGGGATCCATGTGCGAAATTTTCTGCAGTTTTGCGGCCAAATCCATTTCCTCAAAAAGATCCTGGCTGTTGTTGCTCGCGGCTCCATCCGTCGCAAGTCCCACGGCCATTCCCGCTGCGCGCATCTCGATCACCGGCGACACTCCCGCGGCCGTTTTCATATTGCTCGAGGGATTGTGCGAGCAGCCTACCCCGTAGTGCGCCAGCGTCGCGATGTCGGCTTCGTTGATCCAAATGCAGTGCGCGCCGAGCACGTCGTCGCCCAGTAATCCGATTTTGCCGAGGTACGCCACAGGAGTGAGTCCGTGCTTCGCGCGGCTCTGCTCCAGCTCAAATGGCGCTTCGGCAATGTGAATCAAAATCGGCGAATTATTCTTGCGCGCCAACGCCGCGGAATCCTGCAGCGTCTTTTCCGAGCAGGTGTAAATCGAATGGGGCGCCACGGCGGCGACGATCAGTGCATCGCCCTTCCAATGATCCAGAAATTTCTGCGTGTAGGAAAACGCGGCATCGAGCGTCTTGTTGTCCGGCGCGGGGAAATCAATGATCGTCTCGCCGAGAACGCCGCGCATCCCGGCTTCCTTGGTCACGCGCGCCACGTCGTCCTCAAAGTAATACATGTCCGCGTAATCGGTGACGCCCCCGCGCAGCATTTCCAGAATCCCGAGGCGCGTGCCCCAGGCGACGAAATCCGGTGTCACGTTGCGCGCTTCGGCGGGGAAAATATATTTGCGCAGCCAATCGTCGAGCGAAAGATCGTCGGCAATGCCGCGGAAAAGGCTCATGGCCGCGTGCGCGTGACTATTAATCAGCCCCGGCATCACGATGCGGCCGTGGGCGTCAATCGTTCGCGCCGCGTCAAAGCGGCTTGCGATTTCATCTCGCGTTCCGACGGCAACGATCGCATCGCCGCGCACCGCCACGGCGCCATCCTCGATCACCCGCTTCGACGCGTCCATCGTCACCACTGTCCCGCCCGCGACGATCAGATCCGCGCGTTCCTTCTGAGGCGCCGCGCCC
Source organism: uncultured Acidobacteriota bacterium (assembly GCA_963838545.1). Lineage (GTDB taxonomy): Bacteria > Acidobacteriota > Terriglobia > Acidiferrales > UBA7541 > Palsa-147. Next base: position 252,622 of record CAWIRL010000001.1, on the reverse strand, counting down.
AGCGAAGCAGCTAATCCAAGCGCGACGAACACAAATCCCAGGGCGCGGGAAAAGCGGATGCTGGTGCGCACTTTCTTAGTCATTTGCCAGCCTCAAATCAGCGACTGCTTTCACGATGAAGATCGAGCGAGCCACAATTCCGCTAGCGCCAGCGTCCCTGCCGGCTCCGTTACCACGCCGCCTTCAACCCAGAACGAGATTCACAAGAACGAGCGATCAAATGGCCGCGGCAGTAGTTTCGCGGCGGTCTCCCGCTCAATCTTGCCTTTCAGATTCGCCAGAATCACCGGAACATCGCCGCACATTTCCCAGATAATTTGCCGGCACGGGCCGCAGGGAGGCGTCAATTTCTCGGTGTCGCACACCACCGCGATGGCGTCAAATTCGCGCTCGCCTTCCGACATGGCCTTGAAAATTGCCACGCGCTCGGCGCAAAGCGTCAATCCGTAACTGGCATTTTCAATGTTGCAGCCGGTATAGATTTTCCCGGATTTTGTGCGTACCGCCGCGCCCACGCGAAAATTCGAATAAGGCGCATGCGCCTTCTCGCGCACCACCCGCGCCGCGTCAATCAATTTCTCGTCGTCGCTCATAAGCCGTTCTCTGCGTCCTCTGCGTCTCTGCGGTATTTTTTTTCTTCGCCTTTTTTCTACCCGAGTTTCGCCAGATCCGCCGCGATCCGAGGCAGCACGGCCCTCAACAGCGCCACAAAATGCCCCTTCACGCGCTCGCCAGTTTCCATCACTTCCGCGTGATTGATCACCTGATCCAAAATTCCCGCAGCCATATTCGTGACGCAAGAAATTCCCAGAATCCGAATCCCCATGTGCCGCGCCGCGATCACTTCCGGCGCCGTGGACATTCCCACGAGGTCCGCGCCGATGGTCCGCAAATAACGAATCTCCGCCGGCGTTTCATAACTCGGCCCCGAAAGCGCCGCATAAACGCCCTCAAATAAATCGAAGCCCAGCCCGCGCGATTCTTCCTGCGCGAAGCGCAAATAATCTTTCCAATAGCCCTGCGTCATATCCGGAAATCGCGGCCCGAAGCGCTCATCGTTCGGCCCGATCAAAGGATTCGAGCCTTGCAAATTAATATGATCGCGAACCAGCACCAACGCGCCTTGCTTGAAATCGGTGTTGATGCCGCCCGCGGCATTCGTCAGGATCGCCGCGCGAATTCCCAGCCGCGCCAGCACGCGCATCGGAAAAATCACGTCGCTCAGCGGATAGCCTTCATAAAAATGCACGCGCCCCTGCATCGCCGCCACCGCGACATTTCCCGATTTGCCGATCACCAGTTGCCCCGCGTGTCCTTCGGCGGTCGAGCGCGGGAAGCCGGGAATTTTCTCGTACGGGATTCGCGTCGCGCCCGTCAATTCATCCGCAAACGCGCCGAGCCCCGACCCGAGCACCACGCCAACGCGCGGGCGCAATCTCGTCTTGCCAAGAATAAATTTCGCCGCTCGCGAAGCACGCGCAAATTCCCCCGCCGCCGCGCCTTTGCCTTTCGCTGCGCGAGCCATCATCGCAGCATGATTCCAACGATCGATGCCGACATCAAATTCGCCATCGTCCCCGCCAACATCGCGCGAATTCCCAGTCGCGCCAGATCGCCCTTGCGATTCGGCGCCAGCGCACCGATGCCGCCGATTTGAATTCCGATCGAGCTGAAATTCGCGAAGCCGCAGAGCGCGAACGTCGCAATCGTAAATGATCGCGGATCGAGCATGTCCTTCATCGGCCCCAGCCGCTGAAACGCGATCAATTCGTTCGTCACCGTCCGCAATCCCAGCAAGTTTCCGATCGTTCCGCAGTCGTGCCACGGAATCCCAATCAGCCACGCGATCGGCGCGAACACCCAGCCAAAAACTTGCTCCAGACTCGCGGGAAACCACGCGATATGCGCGTGAATCCCGCCGAAAATTCCGTCAACGAGATAAAGCAGCGCGATAAACGAAATCAACATCGCTCCCACATTGATCGCCAGACTTAATCCATCGCTCGTGCCGCGCGCAATCGCTCCGAGCGTGTTCGTATCGCGTTCGATTTCCGCCATCTCTACCCGGCCGCCGGTTCTTGGCGTTTCGGTTTCGGGCACCAGCATTTTCGCGAGCAAAATTGTTCCCGGCGCGGTCATGATGACTGCTGCCAATAAATGTTTCGCTTCAATCCCGAACGCGATGTACGCCGCCATAATCCCACCGGAGACGTGCGCCATTCCGCTGGTCATCACCGTCATGAGTTCGGATTGCGTCAGATCGGGAAGGAATGGGCGAATCGTAAGCGGCGCTTCGGTCTGCCCCATGAAAATACTTGCCGCCACATTTAGCGATTCCGCGCCGCTCGCACCCATCAGTCGCGTCATCACCCAGGCCGCAAGCTTAATAATTTGCTGCATGATGCCCCAGTGATAGAGCAAAGCAAACACCGCGGCGATGAAAATGATCGTCGGCAGCACTTGAAACGCAAAAATAAATCCCATCGGCGAGCCTTTTTTGCCCAGGTCGCCGAATACGAATGACGAGCCGTAGAACGCAAAGTCCAGAAGCCAATTCACGCCCGCTCCGGCCTTCTGAAAAAGCAGCCGGCCATATTCCCAGCGCATCACGATGAACGCGAAAGCAATTTGCAGCGCGAGGCCCCACGCCACGGTTTTCTTACTGATCGCCGCGCGGTTCGTCGAAAAAAGCCAGGCCAGACCCATCATCGTCAACATCCCAAGGACGCCTACGAATCGATGCATCTGAATCCTCCGCGCCTACGCCAGCTCTTTCGCGCCTATAATTCTGCGCACCAACGGCCGCGCCGCCGGCTTCTTCGGCCCGATTTCAAAGCTCATTCCCAGCATCGCCAGTGCATCGCCTTTGCGTTCCTCGGAATTGAAATGAATGGTGCAAAGCGAACTCCCCGCCTTCACTTCGTCGCCCACTTTTTTCTCCAACACCACTCCCACCGCCGGATCCACCGCATCTTCTTTTTTCTCGCGCCCGCCGCCCAGCAACATGCTCGCGATGCCCACTTGCTCGCAGCGAATGGCGGTAACGTATCCGCTCTTCATCGAAATGGCCATCACTTTACCGCGCGCCTTCGGCAAACGCCCGGGATCATCCACCACTCCCGCATCGCCGCCTTGCAGCCGGATAATCTCGCGGAATTTATCACGAGCGCGCCCGTTCGCGATGAATTCCGCCGCCATCTCGCGCCCTTCTGAAACCTTCGCGCATTTTCCGCCGAGCATCAGCATCCACGCCGATAAATCCAGGCATAGCTCGCGCAGATCTTCCGGCCCGCCGCCGCCCAGCACCTCGATGCACTCTTCCACTTCCAGCGCGTTGCCCACTTTGCGTCCCAGCGGCTGCTCCATATCCGTAATCAGCGCCACGATTTTCTTGCCCATCCGCCGCCCGGTTTCTACCATTAACTCCGCCAAATAAACCGCGTCATTTTCCTTCTTCATGAACGCGCCATCACCGGTTTTTACGTCCAGCACCAGCGCATCAATTCCTTCCGCCAATTTCTTGCTCATGATCGAAGCGCAAATCAGGTAGGGACTTTCAACCGTCGCGGTCACGTCGCGCAAGGAATATAGTTTTTTGTCCGCCGGCGCAATTTCCGGCGTCTGCCCGATCAAAGCGCAGCCGCACTCCCGCAAAACGCGCCGAAAATCCGCCAGCGAAAGATTGACGTTGAATCCGGGAATCGCTTCGAGCTTGTCGAGCGTCCCGCCGGTATGCCCCAGCCCGCGGCCGCTGATCATCGGCACAGGCAATCCCGCCGCCGCGACGATCGGCGCAATCACCAGCGAAGTCTTGTCGCCAACGCCTCCGGTCGAGTGCTTGTCCACCTTCACGCCCGGAATATCGGAGAGATCGAGCACCTGCCCCGAATGAAGCATCGCCCCGGTTAGCGCGGCCAGTTCCGCCTGCGTCATCCCGCGCCACACCACGGCCATCAACCAGGCCGCGAGTTGATAATCGGGAACGGAATCGTCGGTAGCGCCGCGAACTAGAAATTCAATTTCTTCCGGAGTCAATTCTCCGGCGTCGCGTTTCTTGCGGATGATGTCAACGGCACGCATGCAGTGAGAAGCGGCGAGGCTAGCATCCAGCCGGAACCCCGTCAATCCAACTCGCGCCTGCAAGCCCTCGGGAAAATCAGCGCAGCGAATGATTCTCGTGTTTTCCTAGCACCGTTACTGTTACGGATTGCACGGTTTTAGTTCCACCGCCAGCGCGTGAGCCTCGGTATCGCCTACGTTGTCCCCGGCATGCGTGGTCGCGTCCCGCCACAATATTTCGCCCGCCTTCGCCACCAAATCCGATGTCGATCCGGAAGGAAGCGTCATTCTCAACTTCGCGTCGCTCAGCCAGTACACGAATCCCGGCGGATGCGAATGCATCATTTCTTTTTCGCCAGGCTTGAGGCGGAATTCAAGCACTCGCAGGCGATCGTTATCAATCCGCACGTTGTAGTACTGCGGAGACAGCTTCACAGGATCCTGCGCCTTCAAAATTCGCGCACCCGAACTAGCCGCTGCGCCCAGCACCATGCCAATCACAACGTACATCGCCCGTTTCATCTCTCTGCCTCCTCGCAATAATTTCAAGACACCGTCACCGCGCGCATCGCTCCCTGAATTTGGCCGGGACTTCCGTCGCGGCAATCGCGAAAAGAATCTGAGAGAGCCGGGCCTTCGCCTGGCTCTCTCGATTTACGAATTGAGGTTTCTCACCACGCAGGAATTTACTTCGCCGGCATGTAACTCAAATCCGCCCGGAACTGGATGATCTGGCTGGTTTCTTTCTCGATCGAGGTATCCAACCGCTTGACGATCGAATCCGCTTCCGATTGTCCGTAGGCTTCCTTGATGATCTCCCGGTAAGACTTCACTTCCGGCTTCTCTTCAAAATCGGCCCAGTTCGGATGCCCGAACGCTAGCACAAATTCGCCGTCAACTCCGCCGTTGACCAGCTCGTACCATTGATAGTGAGCGGGCCATTTCAACTTTTCGCCGGCCTCGTGAATGCGCGCCACGGCGCTGCGGAAATCGGCCTGGTGTCCTGGATGCACATGGAAGATGATCACCTCGAGAAACTTCGGCGGCATGTTCATTTCATCGGGGCTGCTCACCTTCGGCAGATATTCGTAGTAGCGCGTGACCAGCGACTCGACGTAGCCGCCGATTTCTTTGTTGTATTCCTCGAGATCGGCCGCATCCGGCACAGACGGCTTGTCGAAATCCGCCCAGTGCTGGCCGACGCGCTCGATCAGATAGGTTCCGGTGTTATCTCCGCTGATCTCTTCCCAGACCAGCAGCGGCTGCGAATCTTTTTGCTGCTTGTGCCATTCCACTTTCGTTTTGCGGCCCGCCTCGTACTGTTTCACCATGCCGGCTTTCGGCTTCTGAAATTCGATTGACGCGAGATTTCCCGGCTTCTCCTGCGCAAAAGACGGAATCGCCGCGCACAACAACACACCCATACCTGCAAGCAACTTTCCAATTTTCATCTTCCCTCCGGAATTTAGAACTGTGGGTCTACGCCGCGCAAACACTATCGCCCTCGGCAACATTCTGTCAAGCAACTCAGCAATAAACTATTTCTCCTATTGTGGCAACCCGAGTTGCTGCAAGATCGCCGCATATCGCGGATCGGAGCGGTAAGGATTGAAGATGGGATAGCGAATATAGAAAGGCATTTGGTCGTCCCTTTCGCGCATGCCCTTCTCCAAGAACTCAAATGTCTTCTCGCGATCGCCGGCCGCCGCATACCCAAACGCAATGAACGCCGCGGGAATATAACCACTGGCTTTCTCGTCTTCCCGCAGCGTCGTCACCACCAACTGCCCATATCCCTTGGCGTCTTCGCTCACTCTTTCGTTCGTCGGATAATATTTGCGCCATTCCTTTTCGGCTTCCGCGAATTTCCCGGTCTGCGCGTAGAGTTGCGAGAATTTCATGTGCGCGGGCCTGAAATTCGCGTCGATCTCCAATGTTTTCTGAAACTGTACCAATGCCTCCTGGGAACGACCTGCCGCGCCCAGCGTCACCGCATAATTTGCGTTGACGATCGGCGAAAGAGGATCGAGCGACAATGCCGTGCGAAATTCCTCCAGCGCCTCGTCGTAACGCTTCAGCGGCAGCAACACCGTAAACGCGAGGAAGTAGTGCGCGCGGGCGTTGTTCGGATTCAGTTGCAGCGCTCGCCGGTATTCCCGCTCTGCCTCATTCCATTGAAAATCAGATTCCAGAGCCGAGGCCATTGCCGTACTCGCTTCGGGCAACGAATCGTCCAGCGCGAAAGCCTTGCGCGCCGCCAATTCCTCGAGGTCGTGCGCTTCTTGGGCCGAAATGCCCACGCCATAGGAAGAAACAACGCTATACGTCGCGGACAATCCCGCATACGCTTGCGCGTAATTTGGATCGGCGGCGATCGCCTGCTTGTAGAGATCAATACTCTGCTTCAAACTCTCCGCGGTGCGCGCATTGAACGTGTACTCGCCTTGCAGGTATAGCCGGTATGCCTCCGCGTTCGCCGTGCCCATGCGCACTGGACGCGCGGGCGCTTCCCCGCCGGTGCGCGCTCGCAATTTCTCCGACACATCCCGCGCGATCTCGACCTGAAGCTGGGAAATATCGGCCATCTTGCGCTCGAAGCGTCCGCCCCAAAGCTCGGTGCCATCCGCGGCGTTCACCAATTCGGCGTGCACGCTCAATTGCTCGCCATGCTGGGAGATTCGTCCGGTCATCACCGCGTCCACGTGCAGCGTGGCGGCAATTTGCCGCGGATCGTCTTCTTTGCCCTTGAAGCGGAAGACGGTGCTGCGCGCCATCACCTTCATATTCGGCACTTGCGAGAGCGCGCTGATCAGGTCCTCGGTTAAGCCATCGCTCAAATATTCGTTGTTGGGATCGGCCGTGGCGTTCACGAAGGGCAGCACCGCGAGTGAATTCACTTTCGTCGCGCTCGATTTTCCGCGTAGGAAATAAATGCTTGCGGCGATCGCGGCCAGCAGCAGCACGCCTGCCATCACCGCTAAATATTTCCGCGAATGGTTCGCAGTTGCATCCGCACTCACGGCTCTCGAAGAACCGCTACCCGCCGCACCGCTCGGGATCGCGCCGCTACCCGGCGAATCCGCCGCCACGGTGCCTTTTCCAGAATCGAGATCTCGTTTCAACCGCTTGAGATCCGCTTCGATCTCCTTCGCGCTCTGGCAGCGTATCTCCGGATTCTTTTCCAGCGCCTTGTCAATAATTCTTTCGAGGTCGGCGGGCACGGCCGGATTCAATCGCACCGCCGGCACCGGCGCGCGATTCAAAATCGCATCGGTGATCAATCCCGAGGTATCGCCGCGAAACGGCAGCGTCCCTGTGGCCATCTCGTACATCACCACGCCGAAGCTGAACAAATCCGTGCGCGCATCGAGCTCTTTGCCGCGCACTTGTTCCGGCGACATATACGCCGTCGTTCCCACCGTCGTGCCGGGATTGGTCAGTTGCGCATCGGCGAGCCCATCGGCCGCGCTCGCTCCGCGCGTGGCATCGAACAACTCGGAATCCTGCCGCGGCGTCTGCTTCGCCAATCCAAAATCCAGCAGCTTTGCGTGCCCGCGCTTGGTAACGAATATATTTGCCGGCTTGATGTCCCGATGAACGATTCCCTGCTCGTGCGCCGCTTCGAGCGCATCCGCGATTTCAATCGAAAGGCCGATCAATGCTTCGACTTCCATCGGCCGGCCGCCAATGCGATGCTTCAGCGTGATACCGTCCAGGAATTCCATGGCGATGAAGGTGCGCCCTTCGAAATTCCCGATTTCATAAATGGTGCAGATGTTCGCGTGATTCAGCGCTGATGCCGCGCGGGCTTCCCGCCGGAATCTCTCGAGAGCTTGCGGATCCTTGGCCACTTCGTCGGGCAGAAACTTCAGCGCCACAAAACGTCCCAGCTCCGTGTCCTCCGCTTTGTAGACCACACCCATCCCGCCGCCACCGAGCCGCTCGATGACGCGGTAGCGCGCAATCATTTTTCCGGAAAGTGAGGACGGGTCGGGCATTGGCGCAAAATCTTAATCAGCCCCCACACTCAAGTCAAACACAGCCGAGTTCGCGGGCACATTCATTTCCTTCGAGCTGGCTTCCAAATTCATTTCGACGCCTCTTCCGCAGCAACATTTGTTCGTGTCGTTTCGTCTAAGATAAAAGCGATGAACTCGACACCTCGTGACCCGCGCATCTGCACTCTGACAGGATTATTGTTGGCCTGTGCGCTCTGCGTGCTCGCGCCGGTGGCGGCAGCTCAATCCTCCGATCAATCGCACGCAAAAATTGAACTCATCGCGGAACGGCTCCCGTCGCACCGTATTCAAGCCGGCGTGCGCTTCCAGCTCGATTCCGGTTGGCACATCTACTGGCAAAATGCCGGCGATTCCGGGGAGCCTCCCACGATCCGATGGTCGCTGCCCGCCGGCTTCAAAACGCGAGCGATCCAATGGCCGACGCCCAAGCGCCTCGGCAGCGGCTCAATCATTGACTACGGCTACGAAAATGAAGTTCTGCTGATCATGTCGATCGAAGTTCCGCCCGGGAGCGCGGCGGAAAATCTGCAAATTGCCGCGGACGTAAAATATATTGTCTGCCGCGAAATCTGCATTCCGGGAAAATCGCATCTCGCCCTCGCGCTTCCGTCGGACGATTCCGCGCAAGCGGGCGAATGGCGCGCGCTCTTCGAGAAGGCTCAAAAGCAAATTCCAAAACCCGTTCCACCGGCGTGGAAACTTTCGGCCAAGGCGGCGCGAGATAATCTGACGCTCACGATCCAATCCGCCGCCGCGCCAAAATCCGCGGTCTTCTTTCCGCAAGATGCGAACATCATTGAAAACTCCGCGCCGCAAGTCCTGGCAACCGAACCTGGCGAATTTCATCTAAACCTGAAGGCATCGGATCAGGCGAGCGAGCCGCCGGCGCAGCTTAGAGGCGTTTTGGTTTTGGACGGAGATCGCGCCTATCAAATCACGGCGCGCGTGAACTCGAAAAAACAGCCGCCAGGCAAGTGATCGGCAATTGCATGGAGCGCATAAAAGTTCAGAAGGAAATTTCAGGAGAATTCCAATGAAGCGACATTTCGGAACCATCATCGGCATCGCATTTCTGCTCGCGGCGTTGCTTTCTCCGGCCTGGGCTGTGCGCATCGGCGATCGCGCTCCCAATTTCACCGCGACGGATACGAATGGCCAGACCCACAAGCTTTCCGACTATGCCGGCAAGTTCGTGGTCCTCGAATGGCACAACCGCGGCTGCCCGTACACGCAAAAGCACTACGACAGCGGCAATATGGAGCGCCTGCAACGCGAATGGACTGCGCGCGGCGTGATCTGGCTGACGGTAATTTCCTCGGCTCCCGGAAAGCAAGGCTACGTCACCGCCGCGGATGAAAATGCTTACGTGAAAGAAATGAAAGCCGCGCCCACGGCCGTCCTGCTCGATTCCACCGGCGCGGTTGGCCATCTCTACGACGCGAAAACAACTCCGCACATGTACATCATCAATCCGCAGGGCAATCTGATCTACAACGGCTCCATTGATGACAAGCCCACGACGGACACAGCCGATATCAGCGGCGCGAAAAACTATGTCCAGCAGGCGCTGGAGGAAGCAACGAACGGCAAGCCAGTGAGCGTGTCCACGACGCGGCCGTACGGCTGCTCGGTAAAATATCCGGATTAATTTTGACCTCTCCGCGCCGAGCGAGCATTTAAAAGTTTGCGCGCGACAGCGAGCCTTTTAGTATCCCGGACCGGCTTTCGGGCTGCCTCTCGTTACCCTCCTTCCGACTCAGAAAAGGGCGGTTTTTATGTCGATTAGAAATTGGCTTCGCCCTTTGTTTTCATTGGGTTACGGCGATTTCTAGTCGGCGGGGCTGCCGATTAGAAATCGATTAGAGATTTGGAGATCAAAAAGGCACTTTTTTGGCGATTAGAAATGGCCTCCGTCCTTTGTTTTGTTGAGGTTAGAGGGATTTCTAATCGGAATCGTTGGCGATTAGAGGCCACTTGCTCGAAGCGCCGCTCGGAACACGTCTGAGCCCGTGATGTGACGCGGAATGATCGCATTTCGTCGGCAAGGTAGCTGAGAAAAGCGACCTCGGATATAGGACGACGTGGAGAACTACGTAGCGGCGTGGGAGTGATTTCGATGGCTCGCTGATGGACGTTGCGTTGGGTCCTGGCAAGTCATGGCAGGTCAAAAGCTTTGGCGCGTTTTCCTTTCGGGCCGTGTCGCTTTTCGTTACAATCCCACCCGCTGCATCGGCTCCCACCGTTGGCACGCACATCCGGAGCCCGGCTATCGCCCAGGAGGCACGCCCGTGCTCTCGATCCAGAATCTGACGAAGACATATTCCGGGGGTGTGCGCGCGCTGCGCGGCGTGTCGCTGGAAATTCCACCGGGGATGTTCGGGTTGCTGGGCCCGAACGGCGCGGGTAAATCCACGCTGATGAAAATTCTTGCGACGCTGCTGGAGCCGGACTCCGGCAGCGCGCATCTGGATTCGCTGGACTTGATCGCCGACAAGAACGCCACGCGGCGATTGCTCGGTTATCTTCCGCAGGAATTTGGGGTGTATCCGAAGATGTCGGCGCTCGATCTGCTGAATCATCTGGCGATCATGAAAGGCATCACGGGGCGCGCCGAGCGGAAACAGCTCGTGGAAGGCCTGCTGCAACAAACGAATCTCTGGGATTTTCGGAAGAAGGCTTTGGGCGGATTTTCCGGGGGAATGAAGCAGCGATTCGGAATCGCGCAGGCGCTGCTGGCGAATCCGAAGTTGATCATTGTGGACGAACCGACGGCGGGCCTGGATCCCGCGGAGCGCAATCGTTTCCTAAATCTGCTTAGCTCGATCGGGCGCAACGTGGTGGTGATTCTCTCGACGCACATCGTGGACGACGTGCGCGAACTGTGCTCGCGGATGGCCATGATCAGCAACGGCGAGCTGCTGATCGAAGGCGCGCCGGCGCAGACGCTGGAAGCGATCAAGGGACGCATCTGGACCAAAATCGTGGCCACCGATGCGGAGCGGGAAGCTCTCGAAAAATCGATGCAGGTGGTTTCCACGCACCTCGTTGGCGGGCAGCACGAGGTGCGCGTCTATTCCGAATCTTCGCTTGCGGACGGATTCTCGGCGGTGGATGCAGATCTTGAAGACGTGTATTTCTTGACGCTTTCGCGGCATCAGCGGAATTGATCGTGGCAGGATTGCCGCGCAAGGTGGAGCCGGAAAGTCAACGACGCCGGCAAGCTGCCGGCGCTACGGTGCATCGAGGGAGTGACGTAAATGTTTTTTGATTTTTTCCTGCTGGAATTGAAGCTGCGAGCCAAGAGCATCTCGACGTACGTGTTCTTTCTGATGCCGTTCCTGATGATGTTTTTCGAAGTTTCCGTGCGCGACTTCGGTCCCGTGGGCAATGGCAAGGTTTTCGTGAACGGCCCGTATGCCTTGACACAATCCTTCGTTGCACTGACTGCTTTCGGCGCGATTTTGATTTCGGCGATCTTTGGCCCGGCAATCCTGCGCGATTTTCAGCAAGATACTTACCCGCTTCTGTTTACCAAGCCGATTTCGAAATTTGATTATCTCGGCGGGCGCTGGGCGGCATCGTTCGTAATCGGCGTGCTGGTTTTTTCCGGGCTGGTAGTTGGCGGAATGGTTGGAACGTTCATGCCCTGGGCGGATCGGACGCGCCTCGCGCCAATTCACCTGTGGACCTATTTGCAGCCTTTCTTTTCCATCACCGTCGTGCAGATATTCTTTCTGGGCAGCTTGTTTTTTTGCGTGGCGGCGCTATCGCGGCGGATCATCGTGGTTTATCTGCAGGGCGTGGTGCTCTTTGCGCTCTACCTGATTCTGCTCGCCAGCGTGGTGATCACCAATAAACTCGATCGTACGTGGCCTTCGATTTCCGATCCGCTGGGCATCGTGCTGATGGACGGGATCACGCGCTACTGGACGGTGGCGGAACGGAATTCGCTATTCGTACATTGGTCGGGAATCTTTTTAGCGAATCGTCTGGTATGGATGGGAGTGGGGGTATTGGCGCTGCTGGTCACGTACATTTTCTTTCCCATGTCTGCCGAAGTTCTGGGGGCGCGTCGCACGAGCCGGCGGGCGAAAGAAGTTCGCGCCGGTGAGGAAGCGGAGCAGAAGGCGAAGGTTCGCGGCGTCTCCATCCCGCAATCCACGCAGATATTCAATTCCGGAACCACGCGCGCTCAATTGTGGTCGCTGACGCGGCTGCGTTTCTCGAATATATCGCGAGAGCTAGTTTTCTGGGCCATCGTGGTGGTCATGATGGTCAACACGTCGCTCGGTGCGTATTTCGCCGGTGAGTCGAACGATGTGTACGTGTGGCCGGTGACCTATTTGATGGTGCAGGCGCTGCAGGGAGGCGCGTTCCTTTTCTTGTTTATCATCGCGACGATTTATGCCGGCGAGGCGATCTGGCGCGAGCGCGATGTGCATTTCGAGCAAATTCACGATTCGCTGCCGGTGCCCGATTCGACGGATTGGATCAGCAAATTTTTCGCGCTGTCGCTGGTGCAGGCGGTGCTCATATCGGTGGTGATCCTCTGCGGCATGGCGGTGCAGACGATTCTCGGTTATCACCATTACGAAATTCCGGTGTATCTGAAGGAAATGTATCTGATCGCGCTGCCGCAGGTGCTTACGTTCATTCTGCTGGCGCTGGTGGTGCACACGCTGGTGGGGAATAAATTTGTGGGCCATGCGATATTGATCGGCTTCTTTATTCTGATACCGATCCTGTACCGCTACGGAATCGAGAACCGGCTTTATCTGATTGGGGAAATCACTCCGTACACGTATTCGGATATGAATGGGTACGGCCATTTCGTAGCGGCGCTGCGGTTGTCGATATTGTATTGGTTTTTTGTGTGCTGCTTTCTGGGCGTCGCGGCCATTGCGCTTTCGCGGCGCGGGGCCGATCTTTCCTGGGCGGCGCGATTGCGGCTGGCGCGGCCGCGATTTCGGCGGCTGGTTCCAGCGACGGTTTGTTTCTTGGTGCTCGCGGCAGCGTGCGGCGGCTGGTTTTATTACAACACGCATGTGCTGAACGCGTTCCGCACGGATCGCGAAAACCGGCATCGAGCTGGCCGATTACGAGAAGCTGTATAAGAAATATGAGAAGCTGCCGCAGCCGAAAATCAACGAGGTGGATGTTTCCGTGGATATCTTTCCCGATCGCCGGTCGTTCTCAGCCACGGGCCATTACACGCTGGTGAACCATTCGGGCCAGGCGATCGAAGCGATACATATTACCGACGGGCGAGAATCGGTTTCGGATGTGCACTTCGACCGGCCGTTTCATGTTTCTATGGCCGACCCGAAGCACTTCTATGCCATTTACGCGTTCGATCAGCCACTGCAGCCCAACGAAACGCTGCACATGGATTTCCGGGCTGCTTACGCGGCGCATGGCTTCCAGGATGGCCACGAGCGGCCGGAATTCGCTTACAACGGCACTTTTTTCGATCGCGATTATTTTCCGTTCGTGGGCTATAACGCCGGACTGGAAATCGACGATCCCGTGCGCCGCCGCGAAGAGAAGCTCGGGCCGCTCGAGGAACTTGCGCCACCGGGAGATCCCTATTACAGCAACGTGAATTTATTCACCACGGATTCGGAGTGGACGACGTTTCATTGCGTGGTGAGCACGTCGGAGGATCAGATCGCCATCGCTCCGGGCTATTTACAACGCGAATGGTCCGAAAAAGGCCGGCACTACTTCGAATACAGCATGGGCGAGACGCGCATCAATGATTTCTACTCGTTCCTCTCGGCGCGATTCCGGGTGAAGCGGGACGAAGCGAATGGCGTGAAGCTGGAAATCTATTACCAGCCCGGGCATGAATACAATCTCGATCGCATGCTGGAATCTTCGAAGGCGGGGCTGGACTATTATGGAAAGAATTTCAGTCCGTACCAATTTCAACAATTTCGAATTCTGGAATTTCCGCGCTATCGCAGTTTTGCGCAGTCTTTCCCGAACACGGTTCCCTATTCTGAGTCTATCGGCTTCATCGAACGGCTGAAAAAGCCGGACGATTTGGATTTGATTTACTACGTGACGGCGCACGAGCTTGCGCATCAATGGTGGGGGCACCAGCTAATCGGCAGCCAGACGCAGGGCTCCAATATGATGTCGGAGACGTTGGCGCAATATTCGGCGCTTAAGCTGGTGGAGAAAAAATACGGGATGGAGATGGTGAGGAAGGCGCTGCGTCATGAACTGGATCGCTATCTTCGCGGGCGCGCGGGAGAAATTCGGCATGAGCCGCCGATCGTGCTGGTGCAACGGGAACCATACGTTTGGTACAACAAAGGATCGTTGGTGATGTACGCGCTGGCGGACTATATCGGCGAGGATAATTTGAACACGGGGCTGCGCAATTTCCTGATGCAGAATCGCTATGCCAACGGGCCGTATCCGGATACGCGGGGATTCGTGGCGGCGTTGCGCGCCGTCACGCCGGCGGAACTGCAATACACGATCACGGATATGTTTGAGTCCATCGTGCTGTATGACGACAAGGCGGTCTCGGCGACTTACGAAGCTGCGGCCGGCGGAAAATATAAAGTTACGATGGTGCTGGACACGCAGAAGCGCAAATCCGACGGCTCGGGCAACGAAACGCCGATGACTACCGATGACCGCATTGATGTGGGCGTTTTCAGCGGGACGAAGGAGCACCTCAAGCCGCTCTATTTCGAGAAGCGGCATTTCACGCAGAACCATTCCACGATCGAAGTGGAAGTGAATGAAATTCCCACTTATGCGGGGGTGGATCCTTACAACAAGTTGATCGATCGAAACCCCGAAGACAATTTAATCGCCACGGAAAAGAAATAGATCCAGGCGCGCCGACTCTTGCGCTGGGATTTACACAATTTCAGGAGGAATGATGAAGATGGAATCCGCTTTCGCTGCCGTGAAATCGCCAGTTAGCAGGCGTCATTTTTTGACGGCCACTTCCTGCTTCGGGGCCGCCGCTGCTTTTCTGCGCTATTTGCCGCAGCCGGGGCTGGCTGCGAGCGTTGCGCAGGATAAACGCATCGCGGCGACGCCAGTGGTGGACAAAGGTTACGCGTCCATTCGCAAAATCGGGGAAGGCGTATACGCGACGATTTCTGATACATCGAAGGGCTTCGAGACGGTCTCGAATGGCGGATTCATCATTGGGCGGGATGGCGGGCTGCTGATCGAAAGCTTTCACACCCCGCACGGAGCGATGCTGCAGCTTGAAACGTATCACTCGGTGAGCAAAGTGCCGGTGAGCGCGGCGCTCGATACGCATTATCACTTCGATCATTCGCTCGGGAACTCTGTTTACGGCGCGCACGATATTCCGATTTGGGCGCACGCGGACGCCGGGCCGCTGATGCAGAAAAATTACGTTTCAATGCAAGGGATGGAGCTGAATACGCTTGTGGCGCCGTTCAAGAAGCGAATCGAAGCGGCGGGAGATGAGATCGACAAGCAGCACGCGCAGAGCGATTTGGCTGCATTTACGGGCGTGGCACAATCGGCGCTCTCGACCGTTGTGGCGTTGCCGAATCATCCGCTGCATCCCTCCGATTTTCCGAAGACGATTGACCTTGGCGGAACGAAAGTGATTTTGGAAACCTATCCGGGCCACAGCGGCACGGACGTGATCGCGCGGATTCCGGATCAGAATATTGTTTTTGCCGGAGATTTGCTTTTCGACGCGTGGTATCCGGTCACGTTTGACGGGGACGTGAGGGGCTGGCGTGCGACGCTGGAGAAATTCGCTACCTATGATAAAGACACACTGTTTGTTCCCGGCCACGGCCAGTTGTGCGGGCAGGAAGGCGTGGCGGGTCAACGCGCTGTGTTTGACGATTTGGCTGAACATGCCGAGAAGATGAAAAAGGCGGGGGTGAGCCCCGAAGAGGCGTCGAAGCGCTATACGCCGCCGGAGAAATTCAAAAATTATCCGATATTTGCGTGGGGATTCTGCATCACGCCGGCGATTACGAAACTTTATCAGGGAATGTAGAGCGAGGCCGCGGGCGAAGGCGGTTACGCGGCGGCGTGAACCGATTCGAGGGCGAGATGCGGAATTTCCGCCGGGCAGCGGAATCGCAGCGGTAGCACGATGGTGCCAATCCCGCGGCTGACGTAAATCTGAGTTTGCCCGAGGCGCGCCCAGCCCACCTTAAAGCGCAATTGTTCCGGCGAGCGGCCCCAGATGTTACCGAGAAACGGGATGTTTACTTGCCCACCGTGAGTATGGCCCGAGAGCACCAGGCCGATATCTTCCTTCGATGCTGCTTGAATGATGGCCGGATTGTGCGAGAGCAGGATCGTCGAGGAGTCCTTCGGAATGCCGCGAATGGCGCGCGGCAAATCCGGACGGTAATGCCAATCATCAATTCCAGCCAGGTAAAGTGACTGCCCTTTGCGGCGCAACTTGGTGTGCGCGTTGCGCAGGACGGCGATGCCGGCGCGCTCGAGCGATTGCGAGATTTCGTCGGCGCCCACGCGGAAGTCGTGATTCCCCAGCACGGCGAAGACGCCGTGCTTTGCGCGGACGTTGGCCAGGATTTCGGATACGGGATCGATATAGGCGCGGGAATAGGTGACAAAATCGCCGGTGACGGCTACCAGATCGGGCTCTAGTTCATTCACCGTTTCGACTACGTAGCGGAGCATCTCGCCCGGGAGAAAGACCCCGTGATGGATATCGGTAAGTTGAATGATGCGAAAACCGCGGAAAGCTTCCGGCAGCACTTCGAGGCGAATGCGATGCTGGGTGATTTCGAAACCGCTGCCCATGCGCTTGAGGGCGCGGTGGGTTTCATCGTTGGCTAGAGGATATTGCTCGACACCGCCGCTGCGCCATCTGGTGGTGAGGCGGTGGAGAGGATCGGCAAGGCGCGGGCGACGACGGCGATCGTGAGTGTGGCGCTTATGCATGCTTCGTTCTTCGCTGGTGTTCGCAGAATTGACCGTAGCAACGGGAAGCGACGGCGTCAACGCAACGAAAGTACAGGAGTTTCCTCGATTGCATCGCGGGCTAGTACTTCGCGGCTGGGATGGCCGGTTTCCTGGGCTCGTTGTTGGTCCTCAGTTAATTGGATTCAGGCAACGCCAAACGGGTGCGCTGGCTCTAAAGTTGGCACGGAGCGGAATTCGGGAACTTATCGTGGGCTTTTGGGGAAGGATAATAGGGAGTGTGGGTGTCTGGGTGATCGTTCAAGTTCCTGCCGATTAGGGATTTAACAGCTACCGTTCGCGCGCCATCACTGCTGCGTATCGAAAGATTTCGCCATGGGGCTTCGTGTGGGGTGTGAGTGTGAGTACTCATAATGTATGCGGGCGTTTGGGTATCTGTATCGTGGTGGCGTGGCTGCTGGTTGCTGCACCGGCGGGGTTTGGGCAGGGGCCTGCGTCGCTGCATGGCGAAGTGACGGATCCTAGCGGGGCCGTGGTGGCGGGGGCTAGCGTCTATCTGATTGATAGTAAGGCAGTTGAGAGATCTACGGCTACGGATGATAAGGGTCAGTACTCCTTTGTGGGAGTTGCTCCTGGGTTGTATCGGGTGCGCGTTGCGGCTAGCGGATTTGAGACGTTTGAGGAGGGTGCCGTTCAGGTGCTGGTAGGCGGCGGTGCTGGCGGGCACGGGGCGAGTTTCAATGTGCAGCTGCGCATTTCGGCGCAGAGGCAGGCTGTGACGGTTCACACCACCGAGAATGCCGAGCATCTGAATGCGCGCTTGCGCTTGCTGCCGGATGCCGGGACCGGCATACAAGCGATTCGGCGCGACGCTGCGGGGCGGTACTACGTGCTTTCGGCTCCGGCACCGGCGATTGAGATTTATTCGCCGGCTGGAGTGAAAGTGGGACAGGTGCCGGCGAAACCTACGGCGGATTCCGAGATTGTGTTTGGCGAGGATTTCTATCTTGATCCGGCGGGGAAGGTTTACGTGGCGGATCGCGGTGCGAATGAAATCAAGATTTATTCCGCGCGCGGGGAGCTGGCAGGGAAAATTCCGGTGATTGCGCCGGTGTCCGTGGCGGCGCTTTCAGGAAATGAAATCGCGGTGGCGAGCCTGGCTTCGAAGCGGTTCGTGGATGTTTACGATGCGGGCGGGCGGCGAATTCGCAGCGTGGGTGGAGTTTCGGATTCGACGGACATCTCGACGGCGGGGGCGATCTTGAGCCGGGGATTTTTCACGGATGATGGCGCGGGGCATCTTTATTATTCGCTGACGTATCTGGCGGATCCGACGATCCGGAAATTCGATGAGTACGGCTACGCGGCTTACGAAATTGCGATACCCGCGAGTGAATTTGTGGCGCAGGGAGAGGGGAAGACGTTCAAGTTCAATTTGCGGCCGTCCGGTCCCGGAGAGCGGGACGCAAATTCTACCGATCAGGGCATCGGGCCTTACGGGGGAGCGGGCGTTGGCGGGCGCGGCGGATTTGGCGGCGGCGGGGGAATGCATCGTGAAGGCGGCGAGGGGGAGGGCGGCGGCGCCGGGTTTGGCGGGAGCGAGGGTAGAAGCGGAGAGTATGCGCGGCGGGAAATGACTGGCGTGAGAGCCAGCGTGAAAATTCAGACGCATAACCGGCAATCGGAGACGAAGCCGGAATTTAGCGCGGTGGGAGTTGATCCGGCTACGCAGGAAGTCTGGGCGGCCGTGGGAAATTTGCTTTTTCATTTCGATAAAGATGGAAATCGCATCGGAGCTTATTCGCTGTATTCCACGGAGCAGGCTTCGATCAAGCCGAATATTATTCTGGTGGAAGCGGACCGGCTGGTGATCGCCGCCGATCCATTCGGCATATTTGCATTTCCCCGGCCGGATCAGGTGCGGCCGGCTATCACGCAGTAATTGGCGAGACCTGCAGGCGCGTTGTTTTCCCGCTGGAACCACGATTAATAATAGAATCGCTGCGGACGAATGCTGATGCGGCCGATCGGCGGGCGGTATTTTGCGCTTCTTGCGGCGGTGTGCTTTGCCGCGGGATTGAATGTGTATGCGACGGTGGCGTCGCTGGGAATATTGGCGCGGGCTGGAGCGATTGCGTTGCCCGGGCCGCTGCAGGGGCTCGAGAGCTGGTGGATCATCGGGGCGAGCGCGGTTCTGTTCTTGGTTGAATTCTTCGGCGACAAGGTTCCGGCGTTTGATCTGATTTGGAATGCGCTGCATACATTTGTGCGTGTGCCGGTGGCGGCGTTGATTGCGTATTTGGCGACGTCGCAACTTTCGCCGGGCGAGCAGGCGCTTTGCGCGCTGGCGGGTGGAGTGATTGCGCTGGCGGCGCATGGAGGGAAGACGGCGGCGCGAATTGCGGTGACGGCTTCGCCGGAGCCGCTTTCGAATATTGCGTTGAGTTTGGGGGAGGATTTCGTCGCCATTTTTTTGGTTTGGTTTGCGACGAAGCATCCGTACCTGGCGGCGGCGATTGTGGCGGTGGGAGTGGGGATTGTGGCGATTACGATTCGATTCGTGTGGCGGGCGGTGAGGCTTTTGTTTGTTGGGGTGGAGAAAAAATTGTGATACGGAATGTGAGGCCGAAGCGGAAGTTTCGCGTTGCTGCAATTGGGACAAAAACGCCGGCAAGCTGCCGGCGCTACGCGGGAACCGGAAATCGCCGGCAAGTGGACGCGTTATGGGAGAGGCGTGGGTCTCGCGGCTATTTCGGTGGCGATGGTCATCATTTCTTGATGGATTGTGCCGTTTGAGGCGAAGAGCTCGCGGTCGCCTGCGTGATAGGGGCGGCCGGCGAAGTCGGTGACGGTGCCGCCGGCTTCGCGAACGATTAGAATTCCTGCCGCGGCATCCCACGATTTCAAACCAAATTCCCAGAAACCATCGAAGCGACCGGAAGCGACGGAGCAGAGATCGAGTGCGGCGGAGCCGGCGCGGCGGACGCCGTGCGAGCGCAAGGTGAATTCCCAGTAGTAGTGGATATTGGGATTGGACATGCGCTTGTGCGCGGGGAAACCGGTAGAGAGCAGGCTCTCTGAAAGCGTGGGGATATCGGAGACGTGAATGGGTTTGTGATTGAGCTGCGCGCCTTGATTGCGGATGGCGGTGAAGAGTTCATTTGAAATGGGATTGAAAACGGCGCCGACGAGCGGCTCGCCATCTTCGAGGAGCCCGATGGAAACGGCGAACATGGGAAAGCCATGAGCGAAATTCGTGGTGCCGTCGAGCGGATCGACGTGCCAGCGGAAGCGGGCAGATTTTGCGGCGTCGCCTCCGCCTTCTTCGGCGACGATGGCGTGCTGCGGGAAGCGCGTTTGCAGGCGCGCGACGATGGCGGCTTCGGAGCGCTTGTCGGATTCGGTGACGATATCCACATCGCCCTTGTAGGAAATTTTCTTGGGACGATCGAATTCGGCCACGAGAATGGCGCCGGCTTCGCGCGCGGCTTCCACGGCTACTTCAAGAAAGTGTGTGGCGTCTGAGTTTGAATCGGTCATGATTTCCGTTTAGCCATCGATTTGCATCTTGAGCCACAAACTGCCGGGCTGAACTCCGGCGCTACATTTGGCTGCGTTCGAATCACCATCTATTTTGTGAATCCCTGGGACAAATATTCACGGCGATAGTGCAGCGGTGTGCCGCCTTTTACTTTTAATTCGATATGACGGTAGACGTTTGGCGGCGGCTCCGGCTTGGGATAGTAGCTCAGAAGATACTGAGTGCGAAGCTCGCGATTGATGCGATCGAATAATTCCTGCAACTGATTGAAATTGTCGAGATAGAAAAGAGCGCCGCCGGTACTGTCCGTGATGGTGATCAGAGCGTGCTCGCCGGCGGTGTTGCGTCCGCTTTCGGAGGGGATGGGGCGGACGACAATGGAATAAAGCAGGGCGCCGGAGGAGATGGCGGAACGGCGAGCATCTTCGAACTTGGAGGAGCTGGTGGTCTCGCCGGCGTCGGTGACGAGGATGATGACGCGGCGGCGATCGCGGGGGAGGCGGGCGATGGCGTGCGAGCCGAGCACCAGCGCGTCGTAGAGGACCGTGCCGGCACCGGCGGTCATGCGGCGGGCTGAGGACTCGAGATAGTTAAGGTCGGAGGAGAAAGTGGAGAGCTGAGTGACTTCATCGGAGAATTCGAAAATGGCGAGATGATCCGTGGGGCGAACAACCTGATGAATAAAATGCGCGGCGGTTTCGGATTCGAATTTCAATTCCCTGGTGGTGCTGAGGCTGGTGTCGAGCATCAGCGCCAGATCGAGCGGCTGGCTGGTCTGCGGCTCGAAGCGCGAAACATCCTGCGGAACGCCTTCTTCGAGGATCTCGAAACTTTCTTTGGGGAGATCGAGAAGCGGATGTCCGTCCGGGCCGAGGACGCTGGTAAGGACGTTGACGAGATTGGTCTGCACGCGGATGGTGCTGGAATTTTTCTGCGGCGAGGCATTCAATTGCGCCGCTGCGGAGCGGCGAGCAAGTGAACTGACGCTGATGGCGGCACAGGCGAACACGGCGCAGGCTAGTCCCACTGCAAGCGACTTCGCGGATCGATTCCGTTGTGGATTCATCTAGGAGATAGATTCACTCGGGGCGGAATTGGCTGTCGCGGGAGGAACCTCACCATCGGCCCACATGGCGCCATCGGCGAAGAATTCCTTTTTCCAGATGGGGACGGTTTTTTTGAGGGTGTCGATGGCATAGCGGCAAGCGTCGAAGGCGGCGGCGCGATGGGCGGAGCTGACGGCGACAAGCACGGAGGTTTCGCCGATTTCAATGCGGCCGAGGCGATGGACGATGGCGATGCGGTGAATGGCGAATTTTTCGCGCATGTGCGCGCCGATTTCGCGGATTTTGGCGAGGGCCATTTCTTCGTAGGCTTCGTATTCGAGATGGAGCGTTGGGCGGCCGCGGAAATTATTGCGGGCGAAGCCGTCGAAGACGACCAGTGCGCCATCTTCCGGCGCGCGAAGG
This sequence comes from uncultured Acidobacteriota bacterium, assembly GCA_963838545.1. Classification (GTDB taxonomy): domain Bacteria; phylum Acidobacteriota; class Terriglobia; order Acidiferrales; family UBA7541; genus Palsa-147. Next base: position 230,618 of record CAWIRL010000001.1, on the reverse strand, counting down.
CTGCGCGAGATTTCGTCGATAGGGATGGGCTTGCGCGTGAGCTCGAAAAGATCGGCGCTGCGAGTGGCGGTTTGCTGGCCTCCGCTGACGGGCGGAAGGAAGGCAACTTCATCGTCGGTGGAGAGCGGCGCGCGGAAGTTTGAGTATTCCTGATTGATGGATGCGGCGACGCTCGAGCGGAAATCGAGGAGGCGCGGGAAGCGACGGCCGTAGCGCTCGTAGAGGTCTTCGATGCGCGCGCCTTCGGAGAGTTCGGCGAAATCTTCGGAGACGCCGGTGATTTCGCGGAGCTGGCCGAAGAAGAGAACACGGACGCGCATGGGGTCATTGTAGCGTGGCGGGAGCAGGGATTGCCACGCGCGAACAGCAAGCGACGAGCGCGCGTTGCGGATGTGGCGACACAACGCGACGCCGACGAGCCTAGTCGGTATTGCATGTAGAATGACGGCGCTGGATTCGGAAAATTCACGACCTTCTTGAGGAGGGGACGATGACTGCGTTTCAACAGGATCCTGATGCGAACGAGGCGTTTCGGAAATATCAGGCACAGATGCGGCAGGTGATTGGCTCGCGGCTGAAGATGGTGGTGATCGGGGTGCTGATCGCGATCGTGCTGTATGCGTCGATTGCTTATGTGCCGGCGGGACATGTGGGCGTGTTGACTTTGTTTGGCCGCGTGACCGGCGATGTGCTTTCCGAAGGCACGCATTTTGTGAATCCGTTCAAGGTGAACAATACGCTTTCGATTCGCACACAGGAGCAAAAAGAGAGCGCGAGCGTGCCATCGAACGAGGGCTTGGTGATGACGCTCGACACTTCCCTGCTCTTCCGGCTAAATCCGCAGCGGGCTGCGGACGTGTATCAAAAAATTGGGCCGAACTATATTGAAATCGTTGTGGAACCGACGCTGCGTTCGGCGATTCGCGCGGTGACGGCCATGCACAGCGCGAATGCGCTGTACACGGGCGGCCGCGAAGAAGTGGCGCAGAAAATTTACGAGGAACTGGAGAAGCAGTTGGGCGGACTGGGGATTGAAGTACAGAGCATCTTGCTGCGCGATGTGCAATTGCCGCAGATGTTGAAGACTTCGATCGAAGCCAAGCAGCAGGCCGAGCAAGACTCGCTGCGCATGGCGTTCGTGCTGCAGAAAGAAAAGCAGGAAGCGGACCGCAAGCGCATCGAGGCGCAGGGCATTCACGATTTTCAACAGACCGTGGCGCAGGGCATCAGCGAGCAGCTGCTCGAATGGAAAGGAATTGAAGCGACGGAGCGGCTGGCGAACAGCAGTAATGCGAAAGTGGTGTTGATCGGCAACTCACGCAACGGATTGCCGCTGATTCTGGAACCGAAATAAGCAGGGCGGCGCACGCCGATGCCGGACGGAGGAGACACCTAGTTCGGGAGTAGTCCGATTTTGGCTTCGAGAGTCTGGAAACGAGGCTCGGCGCGCAAACCGTCGAAGACGGCGTTGGCTTTGAGCGAACGGAGATAAGGGCAATCGATCTCGCCGCGCTTGGCATAGGCGTGTTCGAGCGAATCGAGCGCATTTTGTTTGTCGCCGAGCAGGGCGTAGAGGCTGGCGAGGTTGCAATCATTTCTCCAGCCCTGCGCTTCGGAGGTATCGATTTCCGCGCGCCACCAGCCGCGAATGCCGTCGCGAGTGTAGGCATCGCGCAGCGTGCCGAGAATCGCGGGATTTGTTCCGGTGATTTGCTTGTTGCGCAAATTCAACGAGACGGACTCGTTGAACATGCCTTTTCGTTCGTAGCAGGCCATCAGATAGAAATTCGCGGTGGTGCCGTTGGGATTTTGGTCCTGCAATTTTTTGAACTGCGCGATCGCGTCGTCATAGCGGCGAGCGTAGCTGAGCACCACGCCACGAAACATTCCCACTAAAGAGGAGTTGGGATCGATGCGGCGCGCGATTTCGATTTGCGCCAGCGCTTCGTCGGTGCGCGCGAGTTCGCCGAGATAGCGGGCATACCACGCGTGCGCAACGGGATTGCTGGGGCTGAGTTCAATGGCGCGCTTGAATTCCTTTTCCGCGCCGGACCAATCCCAGTCTTTCAGCCAGAGCACTTCGGCCAGCGATTCGTGGGCAGAGGCCAGGGAATCGTCGATGGACAGGGCCTTAAGCGCGGCGTCGCGGGCCTTTCCGTAGCCTTCATTGGCGGTGACTTCTGAAAAATCTACCGCGCGGCAATAGGAACTGGCGAGGCCGGCGAAAGCGAGCGCGTCGCCCGGCGCTTTGGCGATGGCCTTCTGGAAAAACTTCACGCTTTCTTTGAGATCGTCGCTGATCGAAGGCGGCGGGGCGGGTTGCGCGATGATTCCCGCGGCGCGATTTTCGTAATAGCGGCCTTTGAAATAATCCTCCTGAGCTTCGGGATCGGAGGGCGGCACAGCGGCGAGACGCTGCTGTTCCTGCGGAGTGACCTTGATCATCACCTGGCTCGAAATTGATTGCGCCACTTCGGACTGCAGTTTGAAGACATCGCTGAGATCATGCTCGTAGGTTTCGGCCCAGAGAGGCTTTTCCGTTTGGGCATCGAGAAGCTGCGCGGTGATGCGGACACGATTGCCGGAGCGCAGTACGGCGCCTTCAATGATGGCGTCGACGTTCAGCTCGCGGCCGATTTCAGGGAGCGGCTTGCGGGCGCCTTTGTACTGCATTACGGAAGTGCGCGAGATGACGCGCAGGGCGCTGATTTTAGAGAGATCGTTGATCAGAAGATCGGTCATGCCGTCAACGAAATATTCCTCGGCGGGATCGCCGGAAAGATTGTCGAGAGGAAGAACGGCGATGGATTCGATGTGCGGCGGCGCGGGTGGAGTATCCGTGGTGGTCGTATTGAAACTGAAATTAAACAAACGTGCGGCGATGAGGAATACGAAAATTGCGACGATCGCGAGGACCGTGGCGGCAAGCCAGATGTGGAGAGGACGGCTTCGAGTTGGCGGAGGAATAGCGGAGGGCGGCGCCAGTGCTTGTGCCGGCTCGGATACGGTTGTGACTTGCGGTGCCGGAGTTTGTGACGGTGATGGCGATTGCGCAGATGGTTGATTTCCGTTCAGCGTACCGACAAAGCGATAGCCGCGGCGCGGGAGCGTCTCGACGAAACGTGGATTGTCGGCATCGTCGCCGAGAGCCTGACGCAGCTTGGTGACGGCGGTGTTAAGGCTGTGCTCGAAATCGACGAAAGTATCCGTGGGCCAGAGTTTCTTCTGAATATCTTCGCGCGTGACGACTTCGCCGGGATGTTCGAGAAGAAGCGTGAGGATCTGGAAGGGCTGATCCTGGAGCTTGACCTTGCGGCCACCCTTGCGGAGTTCTCCGGCGCGAGAATCTACTTCGAATGCGCCGAAGTGAAGAATTTGGCCGTTTGCCTGGGGCTGTTCCACTGATCTGCTTCCTCGCAACTTTCGATGATCAAAGAATACCACCTCAGACTAATTAGACGCGCTCTGGGCCCGAGTCGCTCTGTGCAACTGGGCCCAGTGCGGCATTGGATTCGTTCATGCCGATGCCGGAGTGAGCCGCAACAATTTTACGGCGTGCCGGGCGATTGATCATCGGCTCGCTGCACTAGAAGGAACGAGTACGGCGAGCTCAAAGTTCCGCTGAAGTTTGGCGACTTCGACTTCTTCGCGGCTCTTGTAGGTCTCTGTGCCAGTGGATTGCGCGGGCGCCCAAACCTGCGCGAGAAAGTATTTGTCGCCGTAGCGATGGAAGACGATTGCGCCGTTCGTCTCGGGAGCTTTGCCCTGTATCGGCATGGTGAGAACGGTGGCGACCAGCTTGCCATCGAGGCTGCGCACGGAAAGAGAGCGCGGGGCGAGGGGCTGGATGCGGTATTCGCCCGCGGGGAGTTGCTGGTGCTCGACGGTGAAGCTAAACGGGACCTTTACCACGAGCCCGTTGGGGGCTTGCGCGGAAACTGAGACTGCCGCTGCGAGAAGGGCCAGGATCAGGAACGCAGCTGGATGGACGGCCATTTTCTTCATGTGATTCTCCTTGGTCCGGATTCCCCGTTGAGGAGTGAACTCGCGGACTGGGCCACTTTGAATTGGGAGGGGGCGGGAGACAATGCACTGGAGGTAAACTGCGGCGCAAGCGGAGGTAAACTGGTAAGCGATAGATAGAGCTAGACTTACAAGCGCGTAGGGCTATCGAATGAGGCCGGATCTTGGGGGAGAACTAGCGCGTTTCCAGCCTGGCTTGTGCAGGTGGCGAGACCAAGCTAGCAATCTCGTTCAGTTTGGCGGTGGCGCGGATGAGTGCGGCGGTGATGGGCGTGATTTCGTGGCGGATCTGGGCCGGGTCTTTGTGGTCGATGGCTTCGGTTAGGCTTGGCATCATGGCCGCGGCGTAGCCCGCATAACTTCCCGGGGCCCAAAGCGTGTGTTTGTACCACGGACGGCCGGGGAGACCTTGCGGCGAGAGGAAGGACTGCTCGACCGCTGCGAGAGCGAGATTGAGCTGCCGTTCCAGCGCCGGGGCGGGAGCGCTGGATGCAAAAGTTCGCAGCGCGGGAGCGAGCCGCTGGGCGGCTTCACGAAGTTGCGCAGCGGCGTCGGTGAGCGGCGCCAAATCGGAGTCGGTGACGCCTGCGCGCTTTGCGGCCGTGGTGAGCGCGCCGGCCTCGTGCTGAATGGATACAGCATAGGCGGAATAATCGAACGGCTCGACATCGGCCTGATCGAGACGGAGCGCGAGCGTGCCCAGAATTTTCGCCAGCGCCGTATGATAGGCAAAATCGGGATCGCCGAAGCGCTTCATCCAGAAGAAATCATCGTAGAGCGAATGATAGACGCCATAGTCGCCGGTGAATCCCAGATCGAGCGAAGGAATTCCGGCGAAATCGAAGAACGGGCAGAAATCGGAGCCGGCGCCCAGAGTGCCCAGCGGGACTTCACTCTCGGCACGCGGAGATTGCTCGCGAACGGTGCCGTTGGCTTCGACGACGGCGTGTTCGCTATGCTCTTTCCAGACTTCGTAAATGCTGCGCCCGGAGTTGGGATCGGAAACCTCGCGGCTGCTCTCGCGAATGATTTCCTGGAGCGAAGGACTGGCGGAGGCGCTGAAATTCGGGCCGGCGACGCCGACATCGGTATTGATGTAGGCGATGGCTTTGGTTTGCAGCTCCTTGAGATTGTCTTCGACCCACTCGGTGGAGCCGAGAAGGCCAGGCTCCTCGCCATCCCATTCGCACATGACGATGGAGCGGCGCGGCTTCCAGCCGGAATGCGCGAGTTCGCCAAGGGCGCGCGCGGTCTCAAGCATAACGGCGGTGCCGCTGCCGGGATCGACGGCGCCGAAAACCCAGGCGTCATGGTGATTGCCCATGAGCAGCCACTGGGAATCATCGGTGCCGGGAAGGCGCGCGATGACGTCGTAAATTTTCCGCTGCTGATAATCCATCACGATTTTCAGATGCACCGAAGTTTCGCCCGGCCCGGCGTGATAGGTGACGGGCAAGCCGCCCTGCCACGCGCGGGGAACTTTTGCGCCGGTGAGATGGCTGAGTATCGCGGTGGCGTCTTGGGCGTTGATGGGCATCACGGGGATGCGTGGAAGGCTGCGCGCATCGGAGGGCGAGATACGCTTCGCGTCGGGAGTGGATGCCACGCCAGGAGTGAGAGGATCGCCGGGATATATTTCGGTGTAAAGGATGGAGCCGCGTTGGATTCCGCTCATCGGACGCCAGGGGCCGCGCGGGTAGACGTCGCCGGCATCGTAGCCGTCGTCGGCAGGATCGGAAAAAATCAGCAGGCCGGCGGCCTTGTGCTCTTCGGCGATTTTCGCCTTGATGCCGCGATAGGCGTTGCCGTAACGCACGAGAACGATTTTGCCGGCGACGCTGGCGCCGAGAGATTCGAGCTGGCGATAATCATCCGCCGTGCCGTAGTTGGCATAAACGATCGGCGCGGTGACTTCGCCGGAAGGTGAGTAAGTATTGAAGCCAAGGGCCGCGCGCGAGTCGTAGGTGCTCTTGTCCCATTCGTAGGGCTCTTCTTGCGTGGCTAGCGATTTGCGCTGCGGCGCTACAATTTCGAGTTTCACCTCGGCAGGCTGCGGAAGCCAAACGCTGTAAGAAACAATCTTGGCGTCGAAACCGAAATTTTCATATTGCAGGCGCAGCCAATCGGCGAGGCGATGGCTGCCTTCGGTGCCGGCCATGTGCGGCTCGGCGGTGATGTGGCGAAGATTAGCTTCGGCGTGTTGCGCATCGGGAATTCTGCGGAAAGCTTGCTCGAGCTGGCGTTCGGAATCGGCGTGCGCGGAAGAGAAGCCGCGAATGCCGGATTGCGCTTCGATCACCGGAGCCGGCGCGGCCAGAAACATTGTGCCAGTGAAAATTGCGGCGATGCCGAGGACAAGATTGCGGCGGCGGGCAGTCATGCTGGGCCTCGATGGGGATCCTGGTGCAAAGCTCGACATTCTAGCGCAGATTGGATGATGCCCGTGCATGCTGCGAACCAGGAATTCGGCAGATTCAGCGAAAATGATTTTGCTGAAAGGATGGAAATGCCAGACGTGAGTGATGGTTTCTTGACGCGGCCTGGCGTGCGACTTAGCGTTGAAGTGCGCGGTATGGATGAGGAATCGCGTTGCAAGCGCGGAGGAATTTGAGATGCGAGTCTTATTGACTGGCGCTACGGGACTGGTTGGGACGGCGCTAACAGCGGCGTTGCGTGCGGATGGCGCGACCGTGAATCGCTTCGCGCGGCAGGATGACGGCAACGAGAGAGCGGCGGCCGGCGACGTTGCGTGGAATCCGAAAACTGGCGAGATGAATTTAGCGGCGGCCGAAGGCGCGGATGCGGTGGTAAATCTGGCGGGCGCTTCGATTGGGGATGGGCGCTGGACGGAGAAGCGCAAGGCGCTGCTGCGATCGAGCCGCGTCGATTTGACGGAAAGACTCGTGGAGGGATTGGCGCGATTGAAAGCACCGCCGAAAGTTTTTGTGTCCGCGTCTGCGGTCGGATATTACGGCGATCGCGGCGAGGAATCGTTGACGGAGGCGAGTGCCGGCGGCGCGGATTTCTTAGCGGCACTTTCGCGCGATTGGGAAGCCGCGGCGATGAAGGCCGAGGCATTCGGCGCGCGCGTAGTGCTCGCGCGGTTCGGGATCATCCTTTCGAAGAAAGGTGGTGCGTTGCCGCGAATGTTGACGCCATTTAAATTGGGCGCGGGCGGCAGGATCGGCTCGGGAAAACAGTGGATGTCCTGGGTAGCGCTCGACGACGTAGTAAGCGCGATGCAGCTCGGAATCAAAGACGCCGCCGTGCGCGGGCCGATAAATGTCGTCTCTCCCAATCCAGCCCGGAACGCGGACTTCACTCGCGTGCTGACGCAAGTGCTGCGCCGACCGGCAATTTTTCCAGCGCCGGCGTTTGCGTTGAAATTAGTCTTGGGCGAAATGGCAGATGCGCTGCTGTTATCGAGCCAGCGCGTAGTGCCTGAAAAGCTCACCGCGGGAGGATTTCGATTTCAGTACGCGGAACTGGAAGCAGCGCTGCGTCGCGCGCTTCAGTCGTGAGCGTCGCGGATTACTTCAGAACTTTCAATCGAACTTCTACCTTCCAAACGTGGCCGGTGAGCGGATCGGTTGCCGTGGTAGCTTCTTGCGACTCTCCATCCCGCAGAAGCACATCGAAGGACTGCCGAAGCGAATTGATCCGCGGATTCTCCGGGTTTTCCGCGGGGATGCCTTTTGCCTTGATGTCCTTCGCGTCCGCTACCGAGACCGAGGAGCGGTCTAACGTCGTCTCCACGCGAAAACGGCCGTCGCCAGCCCCTGTGACGAGACAATCGTAGCTGGTGCCTATATCCACGTACGTGAAGCTTCCTTTTTCCGTCATCACCGGAATGCGCGTGCCCACGCGTCCGCTGCCTCTCGAATTCTCGTTCGGCCGAGCCGTGACGGCGAGCTCGTAAGGCAAACTGGCGATCTCCTGCTTGTCATTAAACTCGTGAAGAACGACGGTGATCTTGAGCGGCGTGCGCTGCTCGGCGGCGGGCCTGGAGCTTTCCTGGCCGAATACGGAAACGGCGAGGACGAGCAGGGTTCCCGCAACTGCTGCGAACTTTTCCCATGGCTTCATCGTTTGCTCCTCTTGCTTCGCGGCTGAATTGCGCGTGCAAGATAAAGACGCCCGTCACGACGCGAAAGTTCAGTGCGCGATCGGGCCAGCGTCTGTGTGCGGCGCTTCGAGCTGCTTCATTTCGATGAGTGGAATAACGAGCCGCTTCGCGCCGCCCGATTCATTGGCCGATTTCGCGGCGCTGAGCAGCGGAGCCGCATCGATGCGGCCGTCGGCGACCGCTTGCGTGAAGCGAATTGTGGCGTAGAGTTCCTGGCGGTTGATGCGCACTTTTAGCGGCGGAGACGCTGTCTGAATGGCGACGACCGGATGCAGTAGCGGCGTCTCTGGCGGGCGCGGCGCCGCGGTCGAGGCGGCATGGCGCGGCTCATCGGGATTTTCGGACGTAGTTTGCGCCGGTTGCAGTCCGGGCGATGCGGAGTTGCGCACAGTATTCACCGCGCTGGACTGAGGCGTGTTTGCGCGATGGAAGTGGAATATTACGAGTAACGCGAGAAGCGCGGCAGCACCGGCAAGAACGGGCCACCAACCAGGCAATGCTGAGAAAGCACTCTTCGGCTCAGCGGCGATGCGCCGGCGAAGGCGGGCGTTGAAATCAGCAGATGGCACGGGACCGAACTGCATTTGTAAATTGCGATCGATGACGCCCAGGAATTCGCGCTTGGCGACAAACTCGCGCCGGCAGTTCTCGCAAACTTCCAGATGCAGGCGAAAAGCCTGCACGTCAGCGCCGGCTACCGCGCCGAGCGCCGCCGCGTTCAGCGCGTCTTGATATTGCCGGCAGTCCATTGAAGTTTCTCCGCCATTTGCTTGCGCGCCAAAAACAGCCGCGACTTCACCGTGCCCTCGGGAATTTCGAGAAGCGCCGCGACCTCGCGCGCGTCATAGCCTTCGATCCCGGCAAGTAGCATCACGAGCCGCAGCTTTTCGGGCAGCGCGTCAAGCGCCGCGCTCACTTTGTTCTCGAATTCGCGCGACGCCGCGATGTCCTCGGCCGTCGCGGCGGCCGCCTCGATGGTCACCGCCAACGAAGCAGCGGCGTCTTCATAGCGCTGGCGGCGCCCGCGCGCGCGAATGCGATCAAGCGCCAGCCTCCACGCCGTGCGCACCAGCCACGCTCGAAATTTCTCGCGGTCGCGCAAGCGGTGAAAATTATGGAACGCGCGAACCAGCGCATCCTGCGCCACGTCCTCAGCCTCGGCGCGATTTCGCAGCACTCCCAGCGCCACGCGGAACGCCAGCGCCGGGCCATCGCCCAGGCGCTCCTCGAACTCTCGCGCCAGCGCCGCGTCGGCGCTCACGAACGTGCCTGAGAGAGTTCCCGCGAGAGCATCCATTGCCGTCCCAATTGGCAAGACGCCGCTCGATAGTTTGGAGTTCACTGGATTTGTGGGGCGAACCGCCGCGGCTTAAAGATCGAGGCGCGCGAGCAGGCCCTCGATGTTGGATGCGTCCACGACCAGGTCCGGGCGCTTGGTGGCGAGATCTTCCGTCTCGTCGAACGCCTGGAATAGCCGCATTTTGGCGACGGCGTATTCTTCGGTGCCGGTGAGCTCGCGGCCGATTTGGCGGGAGCAGCCTTCGCGCGCCGCCTGGCCGACGAAAATACGAATCGGGAACATCGTTTTGCGATCCGCGGAGACGTAATAAGTGTAATCGTTGCCGCGCTCGCCGTTGTGCTCGGCGGGAACGGCGTCGTGGAATTGATATTGATACACGAATCCGCTTTCGGCGGAATAGCTTTTCACGCGGCGGACGGCTGCGGGCTTCGCCATGAGCGCATTATTCGGCGCTTGGGGTGCGCTGTCAACCTGCGCAGAAGCAAATTCCAAATCAGGATGGATGCGTGCCGGTATAGAACTGGAAAGCTTGGCCGCTGAAGGACTCTTGCTGCGATTTCAACCGAGAGTGACCCGATGGGTGCGTTCTTCATTCTTATCACGCACCCAAGCGATTGAATTGCGACTGTTTAGACTCGCCGAAATCATCCGCCCGCAAATTGGCTCGGAAGATTCGAAGCGCACCAGAGTGGCACATCGCATGCGAGTGTTTGTGTTCGATGATGCGCACAGACATTTTTCCGGGGAAAAATATCCGCGGTTGCCGGCAGCAAGAGCGCGGCAGCAAGCGAAGGAGCGGTGCTGCAAAGATTCGCGATTTCGCAGCGCTGCTTGCGCTTGCCGCAGTGGCCGCGTTTTCCGCCGCGTGCGGGTCCGTGAGCGGAGGCGGCGGAAATGGCGGCACAGGCGGAGGACCCGGACCACAAACAATTGTCGTGAAAGTGACGCCGGCAACCGCGACCGCGATACTCGGCGCGAACATGACTTTTCAGGCCAACGTGACCGGAACGGCGAACACGGCGGTCACTTGGTCCGTAAGCGGACTAGCCGGCGGGAGCGCGCAAACCGGCACGATTTCCGCGAATGGAAATTACAGCGCGCCGGCGATGCTACCGGCAAACACGGGCGTCACGATCACCGCCACAAGCAGCGCCGATGCCTCCATCAGCTCTTCCGCGAGCGTCACCATCACGAGCGACATCGTCGTGCACATCACGCCTCCAGCCGCGGGAGTTCCCTTGGGCGCGACGCAAGCTTTTACGGCCAGCCTGACGAGCGCGGGCAAACCTTCGCCGGAAGTAACGTGGACTTTGAACGGTACTAGCGGCGGGGATACAACGATGGGAACCATTGCTGCGAATGGCGCGGATGCCGTGACCTACACCGCGCCTGGAACGCTGCCTTCGCCGCCAACCGTCAGCATCACGGCTACTTCCGTCGCGGATCCTTCGAAATCGGTGACGGCGAGCATCGGAATCGGCTGCGCCAGCGCGAATGGCATTTCGCCGGGCTCGGCAACATTGTCGCTCGCTCAATCGCAAAACTTTTCGGCCACGCTCTGCGGCACCGAAGGCGCAGCAGTGGTCTGGGACGTGAACGGAGTGGCCGGCGGAAGCGCCGCGCTCGGCACGGTTACAAATACCGGCGCGGCCACGACCACGTATACAGCTCCCGTCGATCGTCCCGCGGCGAACACGGTTTCCATCCATGCCGCAGCCAATGGAGTTTCGGCCGCGGCTTTAGTTACGGTCGTTAGCAACGTCACCATCAGCATCACGCCCGGCAGCGGCAACGTTGTGGTGCAGCAGCGAGCGAGCTTCACGGCCATGGTGAGCAACTCGCCGGATGCATCCGTGGTGTGGACCGTAAACGGAATCGCGAACGGCAATTCGCAAGCCGGTGAAATCTGTGTGGCGAATTCGAATCCGTGCGTGCCGCCCGTCGGAGCGGCTACGGAAACAATCGACTATCTCGCGCCCAACGTGGTGCCGGGACAAAATCCAGTGATACTCGCGGCCACGAGCGTCGCCGACTCATCGCAGAGCGCCGCCGCGCAGATCAAAATCGTGGGAGCGAGCGGCGAATCTTCAAACGTTACGATTTCTCCGCGCAATGCTTTCCTGCCGCCCTCCGGTTCCACGCCGAGCCAACTGCAATTTACTGCCAGCGTTACCGGCACGTCGAACACCGGCGTGAATTGGTCGGTAGACAGCGGCGTTGCGGGAACGGGATGCGGCGGTGCGGCCTGCGGCACGATCGACGCGAATGGTGTTTATACCGCGCCAGCTTTCGCGCCAACGCCGAACGCAATTTCCGTTACGGCGACAAGCATCGCGGATTTATCTCAATCGGCCAGCGCGGCCGTGGCGATCACCAGCGGTCCGGCGATCGAGCAAATTCTGCCCTCGAGCGTGATGGCCGGAGTGGCCACGGATTTCAGTTTGGCGGTAAACGGCGCGGGGTTCGTCGCGGGCAGAGGCGCGGAAGCTTCGGTGATCCTGGTGAACGGGAATCCGCGGGACACGATTTGCAATTCTGTGGCGCGTTGCTCTGCAACGCTTCACGCGCAGGACGTAGGAAATCCCGGCGTCTTCACAGTCCAAGTGCAAAATCCAGGCGCTCCGGTGATGCTCTCGAATCCGGTTCTGTTCGTCATCGTGCCATTCACGTTGAGCCACACCGTGATTTCGTTGAGCGGCTCGCAGCCGGAAAGCGAGGGCAACGACATCGTCGTGTTCGAACCCACCAGCGCCGCGTCCGGCCCATCGCAAGTGAACGTGGATTTCGCCGGGCCGATCACTTCCGGCGCGACGTGCAATTTCGATTCGTCGCCGATTACCTTGGTGCGGCCGGCGAGCGGCGTAGCCACTACCAGTATTTGCATTCACGGAAACGCTCTCGATCCCGGATTTTTCTACCAATTCAGCGGGCCACCGACGCCCGATATTTTTATCGCGCCGTCGGAACTTGCCGGGCTGTTCCCGAATACCATCGAGCTCGATCTGACCATCTCCAGCGGCACGCTTCCCGGCGTGCGCTCGCTTTTCATCACCACGCCGAACAACGATCAAGCCGTCGCGACAGCTCTTGTGGAGGTGCAATGATGCGCTCGGATTGCAGGGAACATATTTGGATGAACTTGCGCGCCGATCACCGCCGTCGCAGCCTCGAAGCACCTCGTTGCGCGGGCGCGAAGCGTCGGACGCTTGCCGCTGCCGCAAACTTCACAGCGCTCGCGCTCATCATCCTGCTCGCCACTGCGCCAACGATCTGGTCCACCACGTTTGCCAGGATGTCGCTCGAACAACTCTCCTCCGCCGCTCCGCTGATCGTCCGGGCGCGCTGCCAGGGCAGCATCGTGGTCACCGAGCGCGCCGAAATCTGGACCATCACGTCGTTCGAAGTTCGCGAAGTGTGGAAAGGGAGCGCGCCGCAAACCGTGCGCGTGCGCCTGCTGGGTGGCCGCACCGCGCAATACACCTCGCACGTTGAAGGAATTCCGCGATTTCAGGCCGGCGAGGACGTCGTGCTGTTTCTCGCGCCATCGCGCGCGGAAAATTATTCGGTCACCAGCTGGGCGCAGGGCACATTTCGAATTCATCGCGGCGCGCCGAACGCCGCGTCGGTCGTCACGCAGGATACCGCCGCGTTTTCGCCCCACGAGTTCAGTGCCAGCGCAGGCACGCGCGAAAAAGACGATGGCGGCGTCCGCGGCCTGGCTCTCGACGAATTTCGCAGCCGCGTGCTCGATTCTATCCGCCGGCATCCGTAGCGGAAAAAGGAAAAATACATGAAAAATTTCCGCACATGGAAAATAGCAATTGCCTCGATCGCGGCCGCCGCCAGCGCGTGGCCCGCGGCTCGCAGCTACGTGGTGGAAACCACCATCCCGCAAGTGCAAGCTTGCCCCGCGCCAGACCGCTGGAGTCTTTCCACCGCGTCACCCACGCAGCTCCAGTGGGCCACCACGCTCGCCTACCCGCAGCAGGTGCTCACCCTCGCGCCGCTCGGCACTCCCGATCAAACCGCCGAAATCCAATCCGTGATTCAATCCTCACTGAACGCATGGACCGGCGTTGACAGCACCTCCGCAAATCCGAATTTTGTTCCGGGCGTGGTCGGCCCCATCGGCACGATCACTTTCCCCGCGTCCTGCACGGCGGACGACGGGTCCGGCGCCGACGGCGTGAACACCATCTGCTTCGGCCAAGTGAGCGCCGATTTCACTCTCGGCGTGCTGGCCTTCACGCGCACGATCACCGCGAATGCTCCCGGAGTTTCGCTCGGCTCAAGCGGCCCAGCGGCTTTCGCCGGGCAATTGCTCGATTCCGACACACTATTCAACAGCACCGGGCAAGTCAGCTTCGCTACTCCCGGCGTGATCGGCACTCCGCAAGGCGTTGGCTCCTACGATCTGGCGTCGCTGATGACGCACGAACTCGGGCACTATTTCGGGCTCGATCATTCCGCGGTGCGTCGCGCGATTATGTTTCCGTTCGCGCCGCCGCCGGGAATGATGATCGGCGCGCCTCCCACTACAACGGCGCCCGATAGCCAGCTTGCGGACGACGATCGCACCGGCATGCGCGTGCTCTATCCCAATCCCGCCGAATCCATTTATCTGGGAACCATTCGCGGCCGCATCGTTCCTGCGAATCCGTTTGCTCTGGCGATTTTCCCGCAGCCGGCGCCGGGGCAGAGCGTCACGGGAATTTTCGGAACGCAGGTAGTGGCACTGGATGCGGACACCGGAGCAACGATCGCGGCCACGCTCGGCGGATGGAGTTGCGACGCCGCCAATCCTATCGTCGCTTTCGACGGCTCCTACCGCATCGAGCGATTGCCGCTTGGCCGAAAATACATCGTCTACGCCGAGCCGCTCGACGGCCTCGCTACGGGCCAAAGCTTCTACGAAACCAGCAATGGACTCTGCGATCCATCGCATCCCGCCGCATGCACTCCGCCGCCGATAAATACGAATTTCACCGCGCGCATCAAGCCGCAATAATTTTCCGCGCGATGTGAAATGGACGCCCGTTCTCTTCCCTGTCGCATATTGCGCGCACGGAGCCGCTTCAAGGTTCTTCGCGAAATTCAACGCAAGTCATTCTCAACTGCGCAAAATGCGGCAGAAAGCCGCTGCGCCCCGCCGAAAATAAAAGCGGCTCCCGTGGTGAACGGGAGCCGCGTGGATTGCGATTCAGTTTAATCCGCGATTTACTGCGTCGGGCTCACGTCCTGCGTGAAGCCGATGTTATTCACGTCGCGCAACATCGGCGTTCGCGGTGGCAGCAATGCCGGAGTCAGAAACTCCGCATCGAAGCTATAACCGCGGGTCGGCGGGCCGTACACGGTGCTGCAGCACTTGAAGACGCCGATGCCCTGCTGGCTATAGAAGAAGCTCACCATCGAGCCCTTGTAATACAAAGTCCCGCCCCAGGCCTCGAGGTACCGCAGGTAATTGTGCACGCCGCCGTCGGTGCCGTAGTCCTGACCAGTGCCGGCGACTTGCAGGAATTGCGGGCCTTTACCCGCGGCGATGGCCGTGCGGTACGTGGTGGTAATTCCCGGCCGTCCGCCCGAAGGATTGTAGGGATACGCAAACGAGTTCACGTCATTCCAGTTGTTTGATAGCAGCGTGACCGCATCCGCCACCACCGATGCCGCCGCATTGCCTGCCGCCACAAAATTCCCGGTGCCGCAACTTGCGGGCTGGCAGTTGTAATCCTTCTCGATGTAAACGGGATTTTCGGAAGCGATCGTCAATCCGCACGGCACGCTGTCGCAAACGCCGATCGAGATGGTACTCCCGTTCACCAGCTTCAAAGCCTGGCGGAAGAAGAGCGGCGGATTCTCGCGCGCTTCCACACCCTGGTTGTAAAGCAAGCCGGGCCAGTTCGTCCCGAGCCCGTTGCAGGTCGCGTCGGCGTTATTTGCCACGATCACGCCCGCCGGCGGGAGGCTCGAGTTGGAAGAGTTCAGGCTGATCCCCGTGCCGCTGTTGTTCCGCAATGGATCGGGCGCCGTGATGTAATGCACTAGCGGACCGCTGCCGGGATAATTTTCTCCCGCTTCCAGCACTCCGTCCGGGCAGCCGTTCGCCGAATCACCGGAGTTTACGTTGTCGTTGTACCCGTACGCGCCGGTCTTGCGGCCCACAGTCGGGTCCTGAACTTCCGCGCGCCGATCGGAAAAGTAGACGGCATAGCCCGTCACGTTCTCCGCCTTGTTGCCGTTCGCGCCGATCTGGCCTTTAAACCACCGCGTGAGGTTATTGACATCCAGCTCGACATAGCTCATGACGCCGGCAGCAGTCAGAGCGCCGTTGGGATTGAGCGCTACGCTCGGATTCGGTGGCGGCGTATCGCGAATCACCGCTTCGCGCGTATCGTAAAGCACCATTGGCCAGTAGTCCGAAGCCTTGTAGTTGGCCGCGCCGTAAGCGATTGCCGTGCCGCATCCGCCCACCTTGCTCGGCACATAGACGCTGGTCGGGTTATCGCGCAACCGCGCCAGGCGAAGCACAGCATTCGCGCTCGGATCGGCGCACCCGGAAGGCCCGATCGCAACCGGCCCGCCCGCAGACGAGGCCAGCGGAAAGAGCGGCAAAGTATTCACCGAGCTCTGTGGAATTTTCGGCGAAGCGCCCAGATTCGCCGCCAAAATCGGATTTAGATTGCGGCCGATGAATCCAAGATTCAGTATTTCCTGTGTGACGTCCTGGCACGCTCCAGCCGCGGTGTGAATGTTGATCAAGATGAAGCCGGTAATGATGGGCTTGTGTGCCTGAATCCAGTAGCCGTCGGTTGCGCTGTACGCCGCCGAAGCAGCGCCGGACGCCGGTAACGGCAGCTTGCCTTCCGGCCCGCCGGTATACCACGCCGGGAACGACGTAAACGGCGCGCCCGCAGTGCCAGTCGCTTCCACTGACAAAGTCGTCAAGTCCACCGGGTTCCCGCAAGTTCCAGGCGTCCCAGTGAGCAGCGCCGACGTGTCATCCAGCAGAAAATTGACGCTCGAAAGCGTGAAGTAGCGCTCCTGCGTCAACTGCGCCGATTCGCCAGTCACCGGCCGGCGAACCAATTCGATCGGAGTGCCGCCGACGCCGGGCGTCGCGATAGAAAGTGAAAGCGGCGCCACGCCGGTGGACCCACCGCGAATATTGCCCGCATATTGGTTGGCGTTCGTTCCCATCGAGAGCGTGCCCCAGTTGGGATTTGGCGCGGCCGCCGCAAGAGTCGTGGTCGATACGCTGCCGTTCACCGAGCCCTGCACGAGCTGCAAACAGCTCGCCTCCGGAACCGTCGCCACCATCACCGCCCCGGCATAAGGATTGTTCCCAGGATTCGAAGGCATCGTGCTGGTCCAGCTGCTTTGGCAAGCGTCGGTCTGCGGCGTCTGCGTAGCAGTCAACCAGAACGTCGGATATCCATTCGAAAGATTGTTGACCACCACTTGCCCGACCGCCGTCACTTTGTCCGCAAGCGTGAGAGTGTTCCCGGCCGCCAACCAAAGATTTCCATTGGTATGCACGCGGCCGCCGAAGTTAAACACCGGCCCAGGGAAATAGCTCAAATCCACCTGCGAATAAATTCCGAACTGAAACACGGGAATCCCCACCGTCTGCACCGTGCGCACGAGCTTCGCTTCCGAGCCATCTGCAAGGTCCGCTCGCACCGTCAAAGTGAATGGCGTCAGCAATCCCTGCAAACCGGCATAAGCCCCGGAAAGAATCGTATGGTTCGTCGCCAACGGATTCCCGCCGTTCGCCGGATCCGGCGTATACGTGATGAAATAGCTTTGCGGCGTAGCGTTATAGGCCACTCCGGAAATTACCGGCGCTTTGCCCATCACCGTCGTGATATCGGCCGTGCTCAAGGCGTTCGTCGCCCCGTACTGCGTGCCCAAGTCGGCGGTCATTTTCTCCATGCCGGCCTCAGCCGCGTAGAAGGCCGCCTGGCGATTGGCATTGTTGCCGCTCAACCGCTGGTTGGTCATCACCATCCACGAAAGTCCGATGATGATGGACGACACCAGCAACATCACCAAAAGTGCGGTGACTAGCGCCATTCCCTTTTCTCGAGTGGTCTTCACGAACGTCCTCCTTGCAGGACCCAGTTGATATTTCTGCGGAATTTCCGGCTATTTGTATGTATTCACGAACGAAAGGCTGCGCACGCAGACTTTCGTCAGCATGTTATTGCGGAAGAATTGTCCCGTCACGCTGTAGACACTGTCCGAGCGCCCGCCTACAAACAGATTCACGTTGCGAATCTGGCTCGGCGTATCCAATCCCAGCGGCTGCTTGGCATTGCCCGATCCGGCGGCGCCGTACAGCGCGGCATTGTTCGGCTGATAGATGCCATAGCTGATCTGCAGATCTTCGATTCCCTGCGCCACGGGCTGCGGCGCGTTGAAATTCACTTGCCGCATCAGCTGCGGAATATTCGGATTCGTGACGTTGTCCACGTAATACGTCACCATCTTCACCCGCGCCGCCGTCGTCGGCGGATACGGGCCGCCCGCCGTGCCCGCGCCATTCTGCAGTTGCTTCATCGTCCCGGCGGTCGCCGTCGCCAGCTTTCCGTTGAAGTTGAATGAATCACCCGCCGCGAACGACACCACTTGCCCGGCCACCGACGTCACCGTCTGAATCGCGTAGTTCTGTCCGTTGAAAAACATGATCAAATCGCCCGCGCGCACGCCGTTGTTCCCCGTGATGTTGATGCAATTCGCGTCGAATGTCGCGCTCGTCGCCGTGACGTTGATCGTTCCGTTGCACGCCTGCGGGTTCTGCGCGGTCACCGTCTGGTACACCGGGAACTGGCTCATCTGGTGCTGGTTGGCGTCGTAGAGCGAGTTGTCCACATACATCATCGTGAGGTAGTCCGTCACCGTTCCATTTACCGTCAACCCCGCGGTGCCGGCTGTCCCCGGCGTGATGTCCGCGATCGTCGAGGAAACTGCCGGGCCGGGAAACGTATAGGCCTTCCCGTTCGGCGATGGCCGGTTGATCGCCGCTACGCCGCCGCCTTGCGGATAGCTCAGCCCCGTGCTCGGAAGCCCTTCGGCGGCCTGAATGATGTCGCGCTGCATATTGATCATCGACGCGCGCAAGTTCTGCTGCAGGTCGGCCATATCCGTCACGCCTTCGTAGGCATGCTGTGCGTCAATCAGCATCTTCAACGACACGCCCACCACGGTGACCAGGATCGACACCGACACCATCATCTCGATCAGCGAGAATCCCGCTTTCCGCCTCATCGTCGCTCTCATTTTGCGCATCTCGGTCATCACTCCTCGGTGTTCTTCGCTCGCACGCATCGCTTTAGGAATACTGCGAGATGTAACTCGTCAGTGTGTACGTCCGGTTGAACGACCCGGTGGAATAAGTCACCGTCACGGTAATCGTCCGCACGTTGTTTACGCCGACGATGTTCGCGATGGTGATTGTCCGCCGCATGTTGTAATAGACAGAAAGCTGAATCTGAATGTCGTCGTTGGTGCCCAGAATTCCGTCCGGACCCGGCTTGATGATCGTATCCGGCACATTGGCCTTGTCGTCCGCCGTGTCCACTACGCCGTCCGGGCCGGGATCGATGAGGTTCTGCGGGCCGTCAATAAAAATTCCGCCCTGGCTCACGTTTTGAATTTGCGCGAAGGTGATCGCTTCCGTATCGCGCGCCGTGAAGATGCTCTCGATCGCTTCCGACGCTTTTTGTTGCGCGATGAAATCCGCCTGCGCCGTATTCATGTACGCCATGCTGCTCGCCAGCATCGCCGCGAGCGCCAGCAGTCCGATTCCCAGCACCACTAGCGCCACCATCGTTTCGATCAGCGTGAATCCGCTGTGTCCGGCGCGCTTTCGATTCGCTTCCATGCCTGGCTCCTCTTTTCGCGATTTCATTAGCGCCTCTCGAACCAGCCGGTACCCGCGCCGTTCACGTTGTAGGCCCGCACTCGCCCGGTGCTTCCCAGGATCGTCACCGCCCGAGCCGTGGACACCATGCTCGTCTGGCCCAGGAATATCGTGCCGTTCAAAGGATTGCCGGTGAGGTCCACGAACGTCCCGTCCGCCTGGAAGTACATACCTGCGGGAGGTCCGCCGTCCACGCTGTTGAAGTTCACCGCGGAATTCTTGCCGTAACCGTCGGGTGTATCCGGCACTCCCGTTTCCGTTTGGAAGCTGATGTTGCCGGAGATCACCATGGTCGTTAGAACCGCGTCGGCCTGCGCCGCGCCGCCATAGGTCGGTGTCATCGTGTTTCGCACCGTGATGCGAATCTGATTGTTGGCGCCTGCCCCGCCGTAATTCGGAAACGTGATCTGCACGTAACGGCGGTAAGTGATCGCGTACTCGCGCGCCTGACGGAACACGTCCACCACTTGCGACGCCGCGGAGTTCGCGCGCATTGCCTGCAATGTCGGCGTCAGGTGCACCACGATCATCCCGGCGATGGTCATCGCGATCGCCACCACCACCAGCACCTCGATGAGCGAGAATCCCCGATTGCCGCTCTTGCTGCCGGCTTCCCTCGAGCTGTTCTGCACGTTTGCTTTCAATGGATCCTCGGACACGCCCCTGGCCACAGGGCTAGAATTCGGTCTTGGTGCCCAGATAAGTGCATCTAGAGCGCCAAGCTCGAAAACAAGCTAAGTAACTGATTTTAATGGCTCTAGAAGTCTCAATTTGGGAAGGAATTCCCAGCCGGGAACCCGGTGGGGTAAAAATGTTACATATCCTAACGACCACGAAATAGTCGAATTTTGCCCATTCGCGGCCAAATCCGAGTTGAAATTGCCCGCTTTGCCTAGGCGCTCTTGACTCCAGCCGCCTCCATCTCCGCCAATAAAGTTCTTACCAATTCCCCAGCGGGCATCGCGCGCGACCTCGGCGCACCCGTCCCAGCCCAGAGCGAGAGAAACCCACTCTCCCCTCGCTTCCCCGCCTCCGCGCGCATCGCGCGAGTCAGAATATTCTGCACGGGATACCCCAGAATGATGTCTTCCCGGCCAGCAAGCTTGGCGATGAACGCGTTCGCAAGCCCGCGCGCCGGACGCCCCGAAAACGCCCGCGTAATTACCGTCGTATCGGCTCGCGAATCCAGCACCGCGCGCTTGTGTGCCTCCGGCGCGCCGCACTCCGGCGAAGTCAAAAACGCCGTGCCCAACGCCGCAGCCGAAGCGCCGATCCGCAGGACGGCCGCGAGATCGCCCCCATCCATGATCCCGCCCGCCGCGATCACCGGAACCGGCACAGCCGCGGCAATCCCACGCACCAGCTCGCTCGTCGGCACCAGCGACTCCTCAAATCGCCCCGCAAACGTTCCGCGATGCGCCCCCGCTTCTGCGCCTTGCGCGACAATGGCGTCAACGCCCGCATTCGCCAGCAATCTCGCCTCGGCAACCGTCGTAGCCGTCCCGATGATCGCGATGTGCCGCTCCCGCAGCCGCGCCAGTGCGTCGCCGTCAGGAATTCCGAATGTGAAACTAAAAATCGCGGGCTGCGCGGCCAGCACGGCTTCCAGTTGCGCTGCGAACGGATCTGGCGGAACCAGCGGCATCACCGGCGCCGGCAATCCCAGCACCGCGTGAACTTCAGCGAGAAGGTCCAGCATCGGCCTCGGGTCTGGTTCGGATTTCGGATGCGCTTCGTAACCGCCCGCAAAGAGATTCACGTTGAATGGCTTGTCGGTGAGCGCCCGAATTTTGCGAATCGTAGACTGAATCTCGTCGGGACTCTGATAAGCAGCTCCGAGTGAGCCGAGCCCGCCGGCGTTTGATACCGCCGCAACCAGCTCCGGCGTCGAAGGGCCGCCGCCCATTGGTCCCTGGATCACCGGATTCTCGATGCCCAGCAGTTCGATCAGCCGATTCGTACGCACAACTGGCCTCCGCCCCTAGTTCAATGCAAAATTCAATCTTACTCGCATCGCCACCATCACCGCAGCCCGCCGCCCAGCGCGCAGAAAATTCCGTGATCGAGTTCGCCAGCCAGCAAGCAGATGATATAAGCAATTATTCGACATGTTCGAGACGGACGGCCAGGAGGAGAATTAGTTGCCCGCGACAGCGAAACTCACGCCCGAACCAGCCTCGCCCGCGAGCCGATTCACGATGAAATTTATCGTGTTTCTAGGCCTCGCGATTTCGCTGGTTTCGCTGGCGATCCTGCGTTCGGCGATTGCAACTCGCCTCGACGGCTTCACCATCGACGAGCCGTATCACATTGTTGCTGGCGTCTCCTACGTTAAGTACAACGATTTCCGGATCAATCCCGAGCAGCCACCGCTCGTAAAACTCTGGGTGGGCAGCTTCGTCGCGGCGACCGGATTTCAACTGGACCCGCTCCAGCAATTCAATGACAAGCCGGCCGAGCGAGCATTTACCCAACGAGCCGTATTCAATCTGAACGATCCCGATTCGGTGCAGCGGCGCGCAAGAGTGTCCATGTACCTCTTGAATGGGCTGCTGCTACTTCTACTGGCATTCGCGCTGGAGCACGTGTTCAATTCAGTCGTAGCGATTGGCACGCTTCTGTTCCTTGCCATCGACCCGACCGTTGCGGCGCACCTGCCTGTGGTCATGACCGATCTTCCTGTCGCGCTTCTTGCCACCACGGCCGTCGTGCTTGCGGCAGCAGCCTTTCGCGAATGGAATTGGAATGACGTTGCGGCTTGCTCCGCTGTTCTCGGGCTTGCTCTGGCCGCGAAACATTCTGCGCCTGTGGTGCTGCTGGGTATCTCGCTGATCGGTGCGCTCCTCGCGGTCTTTCAGCCGCTTCATCTTCCCGGAAATACGCGATGGCTAAAATTTGCGAAACTTGCCGCGCTGCTCGGCGGCGCGCTACTGATCCTCTGGGGTTCCTACTTTTTCGGCTATTCCGAGTCGCGTTCCGCCGTGGAATCGTTCAACCGCCCTCTGGCGGAAAAAATCCAGGATGTCGCTTCGCCGCCGTATCACGCCGTACTGGCGCTGATGGCGGCCGCTCACGTGGTCCCGCGCGCTTACCTTTGGGGTTTCGCAGACACGATTCGCGCAGGCATGGAAGGCCGGGAAAGTCCCAAATTGTTCTTCGGCAAGATCTACCACTTTCGAGGCCCTCGGTATTTCTTCCCCGCGATGATAGCTGTGAAATTGCCCATCGGTCTTCTCGCGGTCTTAATGCTCGGCTTGTTTCTTTTTCTCGCCCGCCGCATACCGCCGGACTGGAGCTGGCCATTGAAAATCGTGCTTGCCGTCGCAATCCTTTTCTTGCTCGTTCTTTCGCGGGGATCCACCTACGCAGGAATCCGTCACGCACTGCCCGTTGTTGTTCTGCTTGGCGTTTTCGCAGGTGTCGCGTTCGAGGCGGCGTCATCCGCCAGGACTTGGCACCTTAAGGTTTTCGTGGGGCTCGCTTTGACTGCCGCGGCGGTATCAGCACTACCTCAAATGCGGCCTTGGGAATACTTCAATGAATTCGTGGGTGGAACAGCCAATGCCTACAAATCTTTCAGCGATGAAGGCGTGGACCTCGGGCAGCGTTCAAAAGAATTCGTGGAATATTACCGGCAGAGGCTAAAGCCGAATGGCGTACGACCCGTCTGCTTGTACTGGATTTGGGACGAGGAGAAAGCTGCCCGGGGACTAGATTGTCTAGGAAGCGACGAGAACCGCGACGCTGCACTCCTCGAACTCCCGGAGAGAAGCGGAACAATTTTTGCCGCGCCCTCTGATTTGATTCCAAATCGCTTTTGGGACACGGCCGGCTTGCGCACCGCGACGCCGGTACGCCGGCTCGGAAACCTTTTCATCTATCAGGGCACGTTTTACCTTCCCGGGCAGGCGGCTTCCGACATTTACTGGCGGGGAATCAGCAGGATTTACGGCAAGGAACCCGATGACGCGGAAGCCGAGAAAGCATTTCGCCGTTCCGTAGAACTTGATCCCACGGCCTACTTTGTTCACATTGAACTCGGAAATCTCTACTTGAAGCGCGGCTCGCGAGAGGAATGTGTCCGCGCATACTCCGACGCACTGAAGTACGCACCGGATGACGCAGAAATCCGATCTGAACTCCAGGATCAAATTCGACGAGCATCCTACGAGAATCTGGCTGGAGTCAGTCCCTTCCGCAATCCCTTCATGGAATGACGCCTCCAGACGAAGCAGATTCCCGGGCGTTACTTAGTTGGCTCGCTGGAATCCAGGATGGCTAGAAACGAAGCAGAGTCAAAATGAAGTTTTGGTAGCGCCAACGGGAATCGAACCCGTATTACCGCCTTGAAAGGGCGATGTGCTAACCGTTGCACCATGGCGCCACAGGAAGCGCGGGCAAAACCGCTTTCGATTCGCCCGCAACAGCTGGAAACATTATCAAAGAACGCGGAAGAATTCACAAGCGGGCACAAATTCAACCGTCATCGCAATCTGAAATCGGCGCGTTTCGCAGGAGGGCGCGTTCACTCGCGCCGTGTTGGCTTTCGGTTTGCCGCCGGGCCGGAGAAAAAGACCGAGCGCGCAAACAAATCTGGACTACCAGCCGTTGCGCTGCCGCAGCGCAGTGATGTGCGCCACGTGATGCTTCCCGTGCCACGCGTAAAGCGCCAACGTGCGCTCCAGCGTCATCGGACCCATTTCCGGATGACGAAATTTCCGCGACCAGTCCGCGGGCTTGATCGCGCGCAGCAGCGTCACCCAACGCGTGTGCAGCGCGTCCAGCAGCGCCAATGAAATTTCCACCGGCGTCTCCGCCGAATCGGCCAGCTCCGCCCAGCGCGCTTCCTCGTAAGGTTTGATCGTGGGCTCTTCTTCGGTCAGCGCCAGCTTGAAGCGAATGTACGCGTTCATGTGGCTGTCCGGCACGTGATGCGCCAGTTGCCGCACCGTCCATCCGCCGTCGCGATAAGGCGTCGCGATTTGCGTTGCGGAAAGCCCGCCCACCGCCGCGCGCAGCCGCGCGGGCGCCGCCGCGATATCACTGATGAACCCGGCACGATCCGCGTCGCTCACACTTGCCGGCGCGCTGAACTTTCCGATCGGGTATCGGAGATCCTGCTCCATGAACGTCGCTCCCGCCGCCCTTCGTGGCGGCTTCCAGTTTATGTAGCGCCACCCTTTTTAGGGTGGCACTGGCGTTAATGCGTGCGCTCCTGATATTCCTCATGCCAGGCCATCTGAATCGCTTCCAGTTTTCCTTCGCTCGATCCCTTCGGATCGCCGGTAAACCCGGCGAGTTCGACAACGTACTTGTGCAGGTCGGTAAACCGCACCGTCAGCGGATCGATCTTGGGATATTTCTCGGAGAGTTGGATGCCGATTTCCTCGGCGTCGTCCCATTCGAATGTTGGTGGCATGTGCGGCGCTCCTCGGTCTTGGCCCGTGGCAGGGGCGAAATCAGTGCTCGGCTTCCTTCGCGTAATTCTTGTTCCACTCCGGAATTTCCACGACGATATCTTTCGTGCCGTCGGGGACGCACTGGCAGCCCAGGCGCGATTTCGCAGTCACGCCCGGGGCTTCGTCGAGCTGATCGAGTTCCGCGTCGGTGGCTTCGTTGCAGGAGTCGAGCCCTTCGTGAACGATCACGTGGCACGTCGAGCACGCGCACACTCCGCCGCACGCGTGATCGAGCCCCATGTGATGGCCCGTGCGCGATATCAAGGATGCTGCCGGGCATTCCGTCGTGGCCGTAAGGAATCTTCTCCGGGTCCACCTCGACGGTCTTGCCTTCGCGTAACGAAGGTCACTTTGAATTTCTTCGTCGCGGGCGTGTATTTAGCTTGTTCGATGTAAGGATTGCTGCCGCCCATAAAATTTTACTCCTTCTCAGACTTCGTCAAGACCGCTTGCCTTGCCAGCGCGGTCTGTAGCGCGCGGTTCATCACGCGTTCGGCCAGCGGCGTGGTCGCCTGATTCAGCTCTGTCGATGCGCGCGCGAACTTCTTTGTAATCGGTGCCGGCCACGGCGGCGCGCAACGCTGGATACGCTTTCATCGATGGTGCTGCGTTCTTCGCGCGAAAGTTGCGCAGAGATCTTCGCGTTGTAGAGTGCGCTCGGTGGCTTTCAGAATTGTGTCCGCCTCGTTGCGCGCTTCGATCAGCTGGCGCTCGCTGAAATCCTGCTCGGCGAATTCGATCGATTCTTCCAGCATGCGTTCGACTTCCGCATCGTTCAGTCCGTAGCTCGGCTGCACTTCGATGGAATGTTCCTGCCCGGTGCGCAGGTCGCGCGCGGCCACCTGCAGGATGCCGTTGGCGTCGATCAGAAATTTCACTTCGATGCGCGCCAGTCCCGCCGGTCCTGGCGGCACTTTGAGTTGAAAGCGCGCGAGCGAGCGGCAATCCTTCGCCAGTTCGCGCTCGCCCTGCAGCACGTGCAGGTCGATCGCCGTCTGATTCTCGACGCCCGTGGTGAACATCTCCTGCGCGCTCGCGGGAATCGTCGAATTGCGCGGAATGATTTTGGCCACGACGCCGCCCATGGTCTCGATGCCGAGCGATAGCGGCGTGACGTCGAGCAGCAGCATGTCTTCACGCCGCGATCGAGAATGTCGGCCTGCACCGCGGCGCCGAGCGCCACGACTTCATCGGGATTGAGCTCGCTATGCGGCGCGCGGCCGAAGTAATCGCTCGACCGTCTGGCGCACCAGCGGCACGCGCGTCGAGCCGCCGACCAGCACCACTTCGTCGATCTCTTTCGGCCGCGAGCTTGGCGTCGCCCAAGCGCCTTGCGCACCGGCGCCATCGTCCGCGTCGACGATCGGCCGGATCAGATCGTCGAACTCCGCGCGGAAATCTCGCGCGAGTAAATCGAGCCGCCCGGCAGCGCAAGTTGCACCGGCGTTTTCGAGTCACTCGAAAGCTCGTGCTTGGCGCGAATCAGCGCCTTGCGCAATTCCTGCACGGCTTCGGGATGCGCGCCGAGATCGAGCGCAAATTGCTTCTGAATTTCAGCGCGCGTTAGCGCCAGCAGCGCGTTGTCAATATCGTCGCCGCCGAGATGCGTGTCGCCGTTGGTCGAGAGCACCTGATAAATGTCGCCCTCGTCGGTGGAAATCAGTTTCAGGATCGAAATGTCGAATGTGCCGCCGCCGAAATCGTAGACCGCCACGTTGCCGCGCTTCTGCTTGTGCAGACCGTAGGCCAGCGCCGCAGCCGTCGGCTCGTTCACCAGGCGCAGCACTTCGAGCCCCGCGAGGCGTCCCGGCATCTTGCGTGGCCTGTCGCTGCGCGTCGTTGAAATACGCGGGCACGGTGATCACGGCGCGATCGACCGCTTCGCCGAAGAACTTCTCGGCCCATGCTTTCAGCTCGCGCAGGATGAACGCGGAAATCTCCGGCGGCGTGAACACCTGTCGCCCAGCCGCACGCGAATCACATTTGTGCTGCCGGATCGATGCGGAAGGGAAAAATCTTCAGCTCGTCCTTCACATCTTCCGGCGCCGCGCCCCATCAGGCGCTTCACGGAATAAATCGTGCGCTCCGATTGCGTCAGCAATCGCCGCCGCGCCGCTTCGCCCACCACGATCGATGCCATCCGCGTCCACGCTCACAACCGACGGGCACAGCGCCGAGCCGTACGGCCCGACGATACACTTCGGCTCGTTCGTGGCCGCGTCCATGTACGCGATCAGACTGTAGGTCGTGCCAAGATCAATTCCGACGATTCGTCCCATGTTCCTCAGGCGTCTGCCAGTTCCTTCGCCACGCTTGCTACTAGATTGCGAATGTACGATCGGCGATTCAGAATTTCATTCAGCTTATCCATCAATTTCCGCTGCGCAGCTTCACCGGGATTCGATTCGACCGCGGCGTCCCATTCACTTCGCGCGCGATCGAGCTCGGCATCCACTTCTTCGAGCTTCTCCTGAAAATCTTTCTCGCGCGGACTCGAGCCGTGCTCGAAGGCCGGCAAGATCCTCCCCGGCGGCGCGCGCCTCGCGCAGTTCATCGAGCGATTCGTTTAATTCAAAAACTTCTTCGAGCAATTCCGGCGGCGCCTGCTGCTTTGCCGCGCCTTCCTTGCGCATGCCCTTGAACGCCAGCAAATACTCGACGCGGCTCAGCGGATCGCGCAGCGTGCGGTAGGCGTCGTTCAGCTGCGAAGAGCGCTCGAGCGAAAGATTGCGCTCGAATTCGTCGGCGCGCATGAAATTATCGGGATGCAGCTTCCAGCTCAGCTTGTGAAATTGCTGCTCCAAAGTTTCCGCGGAGATCTGCAATTTCTCCGGCAATCCGAAAAATGCGAAGTAGCTCGTCCCGCGCGGCAGCGGCTGAATTTTTCCGCACGCGGCGCAGAAATGCCCGCCGCCGCTTGCGGCGTTGCAACTCCAGCATGCCGTCGCAGCGTCGGTCTTCGCGCTTGTTTGCGTCACGCTCATTTCGGTTTTGGTCACCTCGCCAAATTCGTGCAGTCTCTCGTTGGCGGCGCACAGACGCCGGCAAGCTGCCGGCGCTACGAAAGTCATTGCACTGCGGCCCGCGGGGATGGGTGGGCAGGCGCGGCTTACGCCGTGAACGAGCTGCCGCAGCCGCAGCTCCGCGTGGCCTGCGGATTTTGGAACACGAAGCCGCGGCGCATCAGGTCTTCGTGATAATCGAGGGTGGTGTTGTCGAGGTAGAGAAAACTTTTGGGGTCCACAAAAATGCGCGCGCCATTTTCTTCGATGACTTTGTCACGGCTGCGCGCTTCGGTCTCGAGTCGCATGGCATAACTGAGACCGGAACAGCCGCCCCCTTGCACACCCACCCGCAAACCGCCGTTTTCGGCGGGCACTCCCTCTTTCGCGAGCAGCTCGCGAATTTTGATGGCCGCTTTTTCGGTGACGTGAATCATTTTTCGTTCAAAACCTGGACTGCTTTGCGCCCTCGATTCGGCATTTCTAACCGAAACATGGTTCGATTAGAATTTCGCTTAAGTGCAACAAAACAAAGGGCGGCGCTCAATTCTAACCGAAACACTTTTGTGCTCGCGGTTTCGCCTTATTGCCGCCCGGGCCCGTCCGGCGACTAGTGGGCGGCGGACTTGGTTTCGGCTTCGTTTACGGCTTCGCCTTGCTTGTGCTTCCAGTCGGAGAGGGCGGCCTTGATGGCGTCCTCGGCGAGCACGGAGCAGTGGATCTTCACCGGCGGGAGCGCGAGCTCGCGGACGATGTCCGTGTTCTTGATGGCCAGGGCCTCTTCGACGGTCTTGCCCTTGACCCACTCGGTGGCGAGCGACGAGCTGGCGATGGCAGAGCCGCAGCCGAAGGTCTTGAACTTGGCTTCCTCGATCACTCGAGTGTCCGGGTTCACCTTCATTTGCAGCTTCATGACGTCGCCACATTCGGGCGCGCCGACGAGGCCGGTGCCGACGTTCGGATCTTTCTTGTCGAGAGAGCCGACGTTACGCGGGTTGTTGTAGTGCTCGACTACTTTTTCTGAGTAAGACATGTCACGCGCTCCTTAATGTTGATCCAATATCTCTGATGATCGCCGAGTACGTTTGGTCCAGCGAATTACTCGCCGGCGGCGGTCCACTTCATTTTGCTTAGGTCTACGCCTTCTTTGGCCATTTCGTAGAGCGGCGAAAGTTCGCGGAGACGCTTTACCGTCTCTACTACGCGGCCTACTACGTAATCCACTTCTTCCTCGGTATTGAAGCGGCCGAGGCCGAAGCGAATCGACGTGTGCGCCAGATCTTCGCCGACGCCGAGAGCCTTCAGCACGTAGCTGGGTTCGAGCGTTGCCGAGGTGCAGGCCGAGCCGCTCGATACGGCGACGTCGTTGATGCCCATGAGCAGCGATTCGCCTTCGACGAACGCGAAGCTGATGTTGATGTTGTGCGGCAGGCGATGCGTCATCGAGCCGTTGATATAGCACTCGTCGAGCTTGGACATGATGCCGTCCTTCAGTCTGTCGCGCAGCCGGCTGAGCTTGGCGGTCTCCGCCGCCATTTCCTTCTGGCAAAGCTCGCAGGCTTTGCCGAAGCCGACGATGCCGGGGACGTTGAGCGTGCCGGAACGCATGCCGCGCTCGTGGCCGCCGCCGTCAATCTGGCGGAAAGTTGCACGCGCGGATTGTTGCGGCGCACGTAGAGAGCGCCGACGCCCTTGGGGCCGTAAATTTTGTGCGCGGTAATCGAAAGCAGGTCGATGCCATCGCGCTGCACGTCCACGGGAATTTTTCCGGCAGCCTGCACGCCGTCGCATATGGAAGAAAATGCCCTTTTCCTTGGCGATCTTGCCGATTTCCTCGATGGGCTGGACGACGCCGATTTCGTTGTTGGCGTACATGATGGAAATCAGAATCGTTTTCGGCGTGATGGCGCTGCGCAGATCGTCGAGATTGATGCGGCCGTCTTTCTGCACCGGGCAGATAGGTGACTTCGTAGCCGTATTTCTCGAGGCGCTTGCAGGTATCGAGCACGGCCTTATGCTCGGTGACCTGGGTGATGATGTGATTGCCCTTCTCGCGATACATTTCCGCGACGCCCTTGATGGCCAGGTTATTCGATTCCGTCGCGCCGCTGGTGAAGATGATTTCCTTCGGCGTCGCGTTGATCAGCCTGGCGATTTGCGCGCGAGCGATCTCGACGGCCTCTTCCGCCGCCCAGCCGAAAGCATGGTTGCGGCTGGCGGCGTTGCCAAATTTCTCTGTGAAGTACGGCAGCATCGCGTCGACGACTCGCGGGTCCACCGGCGTGGTCGCGTGATTGTCCATGTAAATTGGAAGCTTGATTGCCATTCTTACTCTCCTCAGTTCCCCCGAGATTCGTTCAAACCCTGAGTTCAACGACTTCGGATGCCGGGGTCTCGTCAGCCATCTGCGAAATCGTGACTTTGTTCAGAACGTCCAGAATACTGTCGTTCACGCGGCGCAACGGCGCTCGAATGATGCACGTGTGAGTCTGGTCGCACTCGCCACGATGCGTGACGCACGAAGTGATGAACAGCGGCCCTTCGACGGCGGTGATGGCGTCGAGTGCGGTGATGCGCGAAGCGTCGCGTGCCAGCGTGTAGCCGCCGGCTGAGCCATGCCGCGCGGCGACCAAGCCGCCGCGAGCTAGCTTTTGCAGCACTTTGGCCATTAGCGGCGTGGAGATGCCGTAGGCTTCGGCGATGTCTGCGGCGCTTAGAGATGTTTCGCCGAAGTGCATCGCCAGGTGCTTGAGGGCGATTAGTCCGTAGTCGGCTTTCTTCGAAAGTTTCAGCACGGTACGATATGCGACTCAATCAGTCGCAATTGAAGTTTAGGCTGGAGAGGGGAGTTTGTCAAGGGGAGAGAGTTGCGGCAACCCCTTTATTTGCAGAGGGTTAAATTCCGACTAATTTAGTCCAAGTGGTGGTTTGGGAAGGTTGAATGGAGAGTTTTTGAGGTTGAATGGGGCGAGGGGTTTGTGGGGTGCGGATGCGGTCGGCATTGAGAGTGCGGTTCGATGGGTGGCGCGGGCTTGAGTCGTTGCGGACGGGTTGCTGCCCTGAAAGGGCAGCGCTACATGAGCTTGCTTTGAAGCGGGATTGCGAGGAGCGTCTACCGTGTCGTGTCGGACCGCGGCTTTGTGATCATCGGTATAGTCGACGCGTGCTGGCGGCTTGCGTGGTGTGTACACATTGGCGTACACTCGTATCGAGGGCTAGAACTGATGACCACGATCAAAGTTGGCGTACGCCAATTCCGCGAACAGATTGCCAGTTTTCTCGAATCGGATATTCCCGTTGCGGTCACGCGACGAGGCGAGACGCTGGGCGTTTATGTGCCGACTCGCCGCAGGCGGGCGAAGAAGGCCGATCTTTCCGAGCTGAAGGCTGCCGCAGATCGATTGGCGGAGGCGTTGGCGGATGTGGACGAGGAAGAGCTGGTCAGTGAGTTCAAGACAGTTCGACGGCGCGGACAGTCTCGAGCACGGTAAGTTGGAGAAAGTCAAAAACGCCGGCAGGCTGCCCTTCGAGACTCAGGATAAACCGGCGCTACGGGGGCCAGCATGCCGGGAATTGCTTATTTGCCTTGGGTGGGCTTCCAGCGTTTCAGGAAATCGGAGACGTCGCTTGGGCCTATGCGGCCCGCGGATTCGAATTCGCCGTTTTTTTGGCTGGTTAGGACTTGGCCTTTGCTGTCTAAGACCGCGATTACTGGGACGCCTTTTTTTAGCGGGGTTTGCAGGCGCTCGGCTATGTCCAGGTTTACGTCGTAGCTGCCGATGTTGATGTGCACTACGTGGTAGTTGGCGTTGACGAGCGGGGCGATTGCGGGGGAGTGGAAGGTGGCGTCGAGGACGTGGCAGTCGTAGCACCAATTTCCGCCGAAGACGACGAGCACATTTTTGTGATCTTTGGAGGCGGCGGCGATGGCGGAATCCAGGTCCTTCTTGGCTTCCGCAGGATCGGGATAGAGATCGGGATCGGGAACTGCCGGCTCGGGAAGCCGCAGTTGCGGACGATTCGCCGGGCTGCTGTGATGACTGGCGGCGATTTTCCACGCGCCGGCGTCCTCCTGCCAGAGTTGCGTGAGGGAAAGCACGAAATCTTTGCTTTCGCCATTTACCGGAATGGTGAGGTAGACGCGCATGAGCAGCAGCATTTGTCCGGGCTGCGGGGATTGGCGCAGAAGCACTTTGGGATCGAAGGCGGTTAGGCCGGCGGCGTGGAGTTGGCTCCAGAAGGCAACTTCTTGCGCGGAGTCGGCGGCTGGGCCGTCGGGAAGATTCGTGGCTGGAGGCGTCTGTAGATAAATCGCTTGCAGCGCGGAGGCGTCGCCATTGAGGACGGCGGATTTCCATTGCGACAGTGGTTCGAATATTTTGGCGGGGCGGGAGGACTTGGATTTGGATGGAGATGCGTGCGGGGTTTGCGCGGAAGCGGGGGGAGAGGGAATCAGCGAGAGCGACAGGATTGCCAGGGGAAAGAGTTTGATTTTCGGAAACATTGCGGATCCTTTCGTTCGCCCCGGTGGAATATATATCGTAGCGCAATTGGAGCGGGGGCGCATGCGAAGAGAAAGACGCCGGCTGGCGGCCGGCGATACGAGTCGCGATTTGACGGGATCTTCCGGCGCGGAGTGTTGCGGGTTCGCCTGGGTTGCTCGTCGGATGCCGGCCCTTCGAAGCTCAGGGTAAACAGGGACGCCGGCGCTACCACAGCGCGCTAGAACTACACGGGGGCCAATTTGACGCGCGGACGGGGCGAATAATTCGCGCCGCTGGGGATTTTGCGCAGCTTCTGCGGAATTTCTAGGTTAAGATTGCGAACGAATGAAACCTGTGATCGCCATCTGCCCCGGCTCATTTGATCCGGTGACGAACGGGCACCTCGACTTGATCGAGCGGGCAGCGAAGATATTCGATAAGTTGATCGTATCGGTGCTGCGCAATCAGGAAAAAGAGCCGCTATTCGACGTGAGCGAGCGGCTGG
Source organism: uncultured Acidobacteriota bacterium (assembly GCA_963838545.1). Taxonomy (GTDB): domain Bacteria; phylum Acidobacteriota; class Terriglobia; order Acidiferrales; family UBA7541; genus Palsa-147. Next base: position 197,800 of record CAWIRL010000001.1, on the reverse strand, counting down.
AAATGCTGCGCGAAGTGATGCGGCCGTACGCGAATGTGGAAGTGGACAGTTTCGCGGGACTGCTGATGGAATATGCGCGGCAGAAGCAGGCGCGCGTGATTTTGCGGGGGATACGCGCGGTTTCGGACTACGAATACGAATTGCAGATGGCGTTGATGAATCGCAAGCTCGAGCCGCAAGTGGAGACGGTTTTCATGCTGCCGGGCGAGGCGTATAGCTACTTGAGTTCGCGGCTGGTGCGCGAAGTGGCGCGGCTGGGCGGGTCGTTGAAAGGGCTGGTGCCGGCGATTGTGGAAGAGCGGCTGCGCGGGAAAATCGGTTGAGTTCGGCCGGGCGATTTGCCCGCGCGGAAAATTAATTCTGGGGAGCGACGAGAAGAGATGTCCATTGCATCGCACGCAGAAGCCACGCATCTTTCGGACGCAGTGAATCGAATCCACGTGTCGCCGACCATGGCCGTGCTGATGGCCGCGGAAAAATTGAAGGCGAGCGGAGTAGACGTGGTGGATTTTGGGCCGGGCGAGCCGGATTTCCCGACGCCGGAGCACATCAAGCGCGCGGCGATTCGTGCGCTGGAAGAAAATCGCACGAAGTACACGCCGACGGGCGGAATCATGCCGCTGCGGGAGGCGGTCTGCGAATGGCATGCGAAGAATCTGGGATCGGCGTACCAGCCGAAGGAATGCATCGTTACTTCGGGCGGGAAATTGGCGGTGTTCAATACCATCGCGGCGCTGATCAATCCCGGGGATGAAGTTTTGATTCCCGCGCCGTACTGGGTGAGCTATCCGGATATCGTGCAGCTTCCGGGCGGGACGCCGAAATTCGTGGCTACGCTGGCGAGCGATAAATTTTGCCTGCGTGCGACCGACGTGGAGCGAGCGATCACGCCGAAGACGCGATTGCTGATCGCCAATTCGCCGAATAATCCGACGGGGGCGGTGATTCCGCCGGATGAGTTCGGGCGGATTCTGGAAGTTTGCCGGCGGCGCGGGATCTGGCTGCTCTCCGATGAATGTTATTCGCATTTTGTTTATGGCAGCGCGAAGCCGTTTTCGATTGCCAGCCTGCCGGGCGCAAAAGATTGCGTGATCATTGCCGGATCGCTCTCGAAAACTTTCGCGATGACCGGGTGGCGGATGGGGTATGCGCTGGCGCCGGAAGCGTTGGTGAGCGCGATGATCAAGTTGCAGAGCCAGACGGTATCGAATCCGACTTCGATCGCGCAGTATGCGGCGCTGGAAGCGCTACGCGGGCCTATGGATACGGTGAGCGCGATGCTGGCGGAATATGAACGGCGGCGCGGGAGAATTGTTTCCGGGCTGCGGGCGATTCCCGGAGTGAGTTGCACGGAGCCGCAGGGGGCGTTTTATGCGTTTCCGAAAATTCCGCAGCGCGGCGGGCAGGGCACGGGCGATTCGACGCAAATTACGCGCGAACTGCTGGAGCACGAGCACGTGGCCGTGGTTCCGGGTGATGCTTTTGGAGCGCCACACCATCTTCGGATTTCCTACGCGACTTCGCTCGATCGCATCGAGGAAGGGTTGCGGCGCTTGACGCGATTTTTTGCAGCGGCGGCTTGATTACGAGATGGATGCCAGTCCGGCACGGCTTGAACCGATCTTCACTCCGCGAATCTGGGGCGCCAAATCGCTTGCGCCGCTTTATCCGGAAATGTCGCAGCTCGCCGAACCCATCGGCGAAGCCTGGCTCACGGCGCATGAAAGCCGGTTTGTAACTGGAGCGTTCGCGGGCGAGACGCTGGCGCATGCGTGGAAGCACATGTCGGCGGAGTGGCGCGGTGAGAGTGCGGCGGGCGAACGGGAATTTCCTCTGCTGGTGAAATTTATTTTCCCGAACGACAGATTATCCGTGCAGGTTCATCCCGAAGACGCGTACGCGCAGAAACATGAAATTGCGGCGGGCGGGCGCGGGAAAACGGAAATGTGGTATGTGGTGTCGGCGGAGCGCGAAGCCGCGGTGTGGATTGGATTGCGAGCGGGCGTGACGCGCGAATCTTTTCGGCGGGCGATTGACGATGGGAACGCGGATGAATTGATCGAGCGAGTGCCGGTGCGGGCGGGCGATGCGATTTATTGTCCGGCGGGGACGGTGCATTACATTGGGCCGGGGTTGACGCTGTGCGAGATTCAGGAATATTCGGATCTGACTTACCGGATATTCGATTTCAATCGGCGCGGGCCGGATGGGAAGGCGCGTGAGTTGCATTTGGAGAAGGCGTTCGACGTGATTCGATTTGATGAGCCGCGCGGAGGCAAGTGCGTGCCGATTCGCGTGAAGCCGGGCGTTGCCGACGAGACCTACATTGTGGCGTGCCGACATTTTGCGGTGATGAGCGTGGAGTCGCGCATGCCTTTCGAAATCCAGATGACGCCCGCGCATTTTGAATTGCAAATTATTCTGGAGGGGCAGGGGAAAATCGAATTCGCTTTCGAGCAATTTGAATTTTCGCGGGGGCAGGCGTGGTTTCTGCCGGCCGGGCGAGCCGAATACCGGATCCATCCGGCGGGGCGGGTGAAAATTCTGCGCACCTACGTGCCTGCGAATCCGGAAGACTTCGCGCGGCATCTGGAATCGCCGGTGATGCCGCGATCGCTGCTTTCGAAGTTGGTGCATCTGTGAGCGCGGCGACGCGGGCGAAAGTGAAAGCGCTGCCGGCTTGCGCGGTGCTGCTTGCGGGCGGGCGCGGGACGCGCTTCTGGCCGCGCAGCCGTACGCGCATGCCGAAGCAGCTGCTGAATATTACTGGCGACGAGACGATGCTGCGCGAGACGGCTTCGCGGCTGGCGCCGCTTTTTCCGGCGAGGAATCTTTGGGCGGTGACGAACGTGGAGCAGGCTGCGGCGGTGCGGCGCGAACTGGCGGGCGTGGCTGCGTCGCACGTGATTGCTGAGCCGCTCGGGCGAAATACCGCGGCGGCGATTGGGCTGGCGGCATTTCATCTGGCGCATCAGCATGGCGATGCTTTGATGGCCGTGCTTCCTGCGGATAGTTACATCGCGGATGTTTCGAGATATCGCAAGCTGGTGCGCGCGGCGCTGGAGTTGGCGAGCAGTCCGGGGAATATGGTGGTGATGGGGATTCCGCCGACGCGGGCGGAAACGGGATATGGATACATTGAGCGCGGCGGATTGGCGGCGCGGCCGCATGGGGAAACTTCCTTTGAGGTGAAACGATTTACGGAGAAGCCGGAGCCGGCGGTGGCGAAGAAATATTTGGAGGCGGGAAGTTATTTGTGGAATGCGGGGATGTTTTTCTGGCGCGTGTCCACTTTTCTGGAAAATTTAGCGCGGTATTTGCCGGATACTTTCGATGCGCTTGGGAAACTGGCGAAGACGATTGGCACGCGGCGTTATGCGGCGATGCTGCGGCGGATTTATCCGCGGCTCGAGAATATTTCCGTGGATTATGCGGTGATGGAGCGGGCGACGCTGGAACGCGGGCCGCGGCGCGTGTTTGTGATTCCGGCGGAGGTGGGCTGGAGCGATATCGGATCGTGGGCCGCGGTTTATGAATTGCTGGCGGCGAATTTGGATGCGAACGTTTCCGCGGGGCCTTACGTGGCGCTGGATGCTACCGGGAATTTTTTCTGGAGTCCGAAGAAATTGGTGGCGGCGGCGGGGGTGCGTGATTTGGTGCTGGTGGATACTCCCGACGCGATTTTGCTTTGTCCGCGGGAGCGGGCGCAGGATGTGGGGAAAATCGTGAAGTGGATCGAAGAGCAGAAATTGCGGAAGTTGCTTTAGCACGCCGCGCTGAATGGATTTTTTGCGCGTGCGCGTGATTGATGAGTGGCGGCGATGCGGATCGACCGCAGAAAGATGCCGGGCCAAAAGCCCGGCGCTACAAACGCACATCTGGCGTAGCCGACACTCGAGCAGGCCAATGCGGCACTTTCCCGTTTGCTCAATTCACGTATACTGACGAATCGTGAGCGCAATCGAATTCGGCACCGACGGCTGGCGCGGCGTAATCGCCGAGGACGTGACGCACGAGAACGTGCGCAACGTGGCGTACGCGATCGCGCGCTACGTGGTGCGCGTCGGAGCAGCCGCAGAACGGAGTACTCGTCGGCTACGACACGCGCTTTGCTTCCGAGCGATTCGCGCGAGTGGCCGCGGAAACCGTGGCGATGACGGGGACGCCGGTGTGGCTGGCGACCGACGCGTGCCCGACTCCGGCGATTTCGTTGCTGGTGAGACTGCGCGGCGCGGCGGGGGGAATTCAGATCACCGCGAGCCACAATCCGTACGCGATGGAACGGCGTAAAATTCAAGGCAAGCTACGGAAGCTCGGCGTCGCCGGCAATTGTCGCGCAAGTGGAAAGCGGAGCTGGCCGAAGTGCTGCGCGACGGCGTGCCTCCGCTGCCGCCGCGCAAGGATCTGATTCATTCGCTCGACGTGCGCACGCCGTATCTCGAAACGCTCGCAAAGCTGGTGGATTGGGACCGGTTGCGCGCGGCGAAATTCCGCTTCGTTGATCGATCCGATGCACGGAGCGGGCCGCGGTCTACTGCGCGAACTGTTTGACGCGGCACGGCATCGCCTGCGACGAAATTCGCGGCACGCGCGATCCGCTTTTCGGCGGCGTGAATCCCGAGCCGATCGAGCCGCACGTCGAGGCGCTGCGCCAGCGCCGTGCGTGGCGGGCAATTACGACGCGGGCTTCGCGCTGCGATGGCGATGCCGATCGCATCGGCGCCATGGATCGCGACGGCACGTTCATCACGCCGCACCAGATCTTCGCGATTCTTCTCTGGCATCTCGCGGGCACGCGCAAGATTCAGCGGCGACGTGGCGAAAACTTTTTCGACCACGAAAATGATCGACAAGATCGCCGCGAAATTCGGCCGCAAACTTTGGGAAACGCCGATCGGCTTCAAATACATTTGCGACCGCATGCTGGAGAGCGACATCCTGCTCGGCGGCGAAGAAAGCGGCGGAATCGGCACGAAGCTGCACCTTCCGGAGCGCGATGCGACCGTGAATGCGTTGCTGCTCGCCGAAGTGATGGCCTGGCACGGCAAGCGGCTCGGTGAACTTGTATCCATGCTGCACAGCGAATTCGGCGAGCATCACTATGGCCGCGTGGATCTGGAATTGCGCGCGGGGCAGAAGGAAAAAGCCATCGCGCGATTTTCGGACGCGAAGCTCGCCAAGCTTCTCGATTGGCCGGTCACCAAGCGCGAAAATCTCGACGGCATCAAAGTCTATCTCGGCGATATCGGCTGGGTGATGGTGCGCGCTTCCGGCACCGAACGAATGTTGCGCGTTTATTGCGAGACAACGAAGCCCGAAACCACCAAGCGCGTTCTCGATGAAGTCCGCGCCACCGTCCGCGCGCTCTAACGCCATGCGCGAAATAATTCTGCCGGCCATTCCGGACCAAGCGAGGAATCTCTCATGAAGCGACGCCTGTATCAGCTCGACGTTTTCACTACCAAGCCCTTCGAAGGCAATGCACTCGCCGTGATCACGGACGGCGACGACATCTCCGCCGACCGCATGCAAGCCGTGGCGCGAGAAATGAATCTCTCGGAGACAGTTTTCGTGCAGCGTCCGACGAACAACCGCGCGCTGGCGCGCCTGCGCATATTCACGACGCAGCGCGAATTGCCGCTGGCCGGGCATCCGGTGATCGGCACGTGGTTCCTGCTGGCGCAACTCGGCGTGGTGCCGGCATCGGAAGGCCAGGTGCACATCCTGCAGCAAACCGGCGCGGGAATTCTGCCCGTCGAATTTTCATTTCACGATGGCCGCCCGGTGCGCGTAACGATGACGCAAAAGCCGGCGAAATTCCGCCCCACAAAAATCGCGCGCAAAGCCATGGCCGCGGCGCTGGGGCTCAAGACCGGCGATATCGCCGCCGATTTGCCCATCGAAGCCGTTTCCACCGGGATTTTTAATTTAATGGTGCCGATCGCATCGCGCAAAGCGCTGGGAAAAATATCGATGAATCTGGCGCAGACCGCGAAACTCGTTCGCGGTATCGGCCAGGTAGCTTATTGCTTTGCTCGCGGCAGCCGCGGCCAGGCTTTCTCACGAGGGATGCTGCCGTGGGGCGCGATCGAAGACCCGGCAACGGGATCCGCGGCTGGTTCGCTCGGAGCCTATCTTGTGCGTCACGAAGAATTGCGAGCCGGAGAGCAATTGAAAATTCTGCAAGGCGTGGAGATGAAGCGGCCGAGTCATATCGAAGTGGAAGTGATCGAGTCTCGCGGCGTGCTGACATCGCGAGTGAGCGGATCGGCGGTCTGCGTGATGGAAGGGCATATCGAGGCGTGAGCGCAACGCCTCATGGCATCACGCCGATTTATTCCGCGGATTCGAGTTGTTTCGCGGCGGCGTCCAGAACGCCATTCAGAAACGCCGGCGCTTCGGCTGAGGAGAATTTCTTGGCCAGCTCGATGGCTTCGTCCAAGACGACTTTTACCGGCGCGGTGCCGGCGCGCAGCTCGTAAATCGCCAACCGCAAGATATTCCGGTCCACCGCCGAGAGGCGGTCGAATTTCCAGTTCTTGGCTAATTTCGCGATGAGTTTGTCGTTCGATTCGGCCTGCGCCACGGCGCCTTCGAAGAGCTGCCGCGCAAATTTGCGCGTTGATTCCACCGCAGGCGCCGATTTCCAGAAATGCTTTTCCACTTGCGCCGGCTTCTGCTGGCCGAGATCCCACTCGAAAAGCATTTGCAACGCGAATTCACGGGACTTGCGGCGCAGCGTCATTCTAACGCCGCCGCGAACCCGATGATTTGGCCCGAGCGGCGGAGCGGCCGGAAGCAGCGGACGAAGATGCAGACGATGCAGGGCGAAGTTGCCGCGAAAGATTTCCCATCTCGATAGCCGCGAGCCCGGCCTCGAAACCTTTATTTCCACTCTTCAAGCCGGCACGATCGATGGCCTGCTCGAGCGTGTCGCAAGTGAGCACGCAGAAAGCCATGGGCACGCCCGTATCCATCTGCGCGAGCTGAATTCCGCGCGCCACTTCGCTCGAAACGTGCTCGTAGTGCGAAGTCTCGCCGCGCAGCACGCAACCGATGCAAATCACGGCATCGGGCCGCTTCGATTCCGCGAATTTTTTCGCCGCCAGCGGCAATTCGAAAGATCCCGGCACGCGCACCACTTCCACTTGCTCGTCCGCAGCGCCGGCGCGCGAAAGCGCATCGAGCGCGCCATCCAGGAGCCGCTCGGTGATGAAGCTATTGAAGCGGCTCACCACAATTCCGAAGCGCAATCCCGCCGCGTTCAATTTTCCCGCAGTGGATTTTGGTTTGAGTTTATCGGCCATCTTTGAGTTACCGGCCATCGGGGGTGGATGCGTCCATTTTTTTCAGCGGCCCTGAAATTTCGCCGGCCGTTTTTCGAGAAAAGCCCGCGTGCCTTCGCGCATATCTTCCGTGGCGCAGCAAAGCCCAAAGAGCGTGGCTTCGAGGAACAATCCTTCCTCCTGCGTCATCTCCATTCCATGCTCGACGGCTTCCATCGCGTATTTCACCGCCAGCGGCGCATTGGCGATAATTTTCTGCGCGAGTTTTTCCGCCGCGGGAATCAATTCGGCCAATTCGACGACGTGATTCACCAATCCCACGCGCAAAGCATCATCCGCCGAAATCATTTCGCCTGAAAGCAACAACTCGTGAGCCACGCCCTTCCCGCACAAGCGCGCGAGCCGTTGCGTTCCGCCGTAACCGGGCAAAATGCCAAGCTTCACTTCCGGCTGGCCGAGCCTGACATTCCTGCTGGCCATGCGGATCGAACAGCACAAAGCCAATTCGCACCCGCCGCCGAGCGCAAATCCATTGATCGCGGCAATCGAAGGCTTGCCCAAAGTCTCCAGCTTGTGAAACACGCCCTGCCCGAAGAGCGAAAAATCTTTTCCATCCACGGGCGTGCGCTTGGCCAGCTCGTTGATGTCGGCTCCAGCGACGAAGGATTTCTCACCGGCGCCGGTAACTATGAGTACGCGAACGGCGGCATCGTCACGCGCCGCATCGAAGGCCCGGCCCAATTCCTCGACGGTGGCGCGATTCAAAGCATTCAGAACCGCCGGGCGATTGACGGTAATGCGCGCAATGTGATCCTTCACGTCATACAAGATATTTTCGTAACTCATCGGCCCAAACTCTCTCGATTATTCATTTCACGCTTTCCATTTCTTGCGAGCTCTACCGCAAATCGAGCGGCTTCGGTTTCGCCGGATCGGAATAGTCATAAAATCCGCGCCCGGCCTTGCGTCCATTCCATCCCGCGAGCACCATGCGCTTCAAAAGCGGCGGCGAGGCAAATCGCTTTTCGCGAAATTCATCAAACATGATTTGGGAAATGTAATACGTCGTGTCGAGGCCCACGAAATCAAGCAGCGTCAGCGGCCCCATGGGATGCCCGCAGCCAAGTTTCATGGAATTATCAATGTCCTCGACGGACGCAACGCCTTCTTCGAGCGCGCGCACGGCATCGAGCATGTAAGGCACCAGCAGGCGGTTGACGATAAATCCGGTGCGATCGCTGGTCTTGACCACCGTCTTGCCAAATCGCGCGCCCAGCGCTACGGCTTCCTCAAAAACTTTTGGATCCGTGGCGATGGTGCGAATCACTTCCACCATTTTCATCACCGGCACGGGATTGAAAAAATGCATGCCGATGAAGCGGTCCGGGCGCGTGGTGAAAGTGGCCATTTCGGTAATCGAAAGCGAGGAAGTATTGCTGGCGAAGACGGTTTGCTTGGGACAAATTTTATCGAGCGCGGAATAAAGTTCGCGCTTTGCGGGAAGCTGCTCGATGATGGCTTCAATAATGATGTCGCGATCCTTGAAATCGTCGAGGTTCGTCGTGCCGCGCAAGCGTCCGCGGACTTTATCGCGGTCCGCGGCCTGCATCGTTCCCTTCTCCACCAGCCGCGCCAGATTTTTCTCGATGGATTGCAAACCTTTTTCAACCAGCGGCGCAGAAACTTCGCGCACCACCACGTCGCAGCCCGACTGCGCGGCAACTTGGGCAATTCCCGAACCCATCAGGCCGCACCCCACCACTCCCACTTTCTCGATGGGCATTCCCAATCCTCCCGGAAGACTCCCGCGAACCCAAGGATGGTACTACGAGAGCGACTCGACAATCATGGCGATCCCTTGCCCGCCGCCGATGCACGCGGTGGTCAAACCGTAACGCGCGCCGCGGCGACGCAATTCCAGCAGGATCGTGAGCACCAGCCGCGCTCCGCTGGCCGCGAGCGGATGGCCGAGCGCGATCGCGCCGCCATTCACATTTACTTTATCTCTATTGAGGCCCAGGGCTTTTTCGACAGCAAGATATTGCGCTGCGAAAGCTTCATTCACTTCGACGAGATCCATTTGCTCGAGTTTCATTCCCGCGAGTGAAAGCGCTTTCTGCGACGAAGGAACCGGACCGATCCCCATGATGCGCGGCTCGACGCCGGCCGTCGCCCAGGAAATAATTCTGCCGAGGGGCTTCAATCCGCGTTCCTTGGCTAGCCTTTCGCGCGTTACCACCAACGCCGCCGCGCCATCCACGATGCCGCTGGCGTTTCCGGCGGTTACGATTCCATCTTTGCGAAATGCCGGAGGAAGTGCGGCGAGCGTTTCCATCGTGGTTTCCGGGCGGCGATGATCGTCTTCGCTTACGGTCAGAATTTTTTTGCCCTTCTTGATTTCCACCGGGATGATTTCTTCCTTCATGCGGCAAGCGCGGAATGCCGCTTCCGCAAGCTGCTGGCTGCGCAGCGCGAATTCATCCGAAGCCGCGCGCGTGATTCCATATTCCGCGCCGAGATTTTCGGCGGAGTCGGACATGCTGCATCCGGCGATCGGATCGTAAAGCCCGGTAACCAGCGAATCCTCGAGCTTGCCTTCGCCGAGACGGAATCCCGAACGCGCGCCGCGAATCACGTGCGGGCATTGCGACATATTTTCAATTCCACCGGCGAGCACCAGATTCGCTTCGCCGAGCAGAATGCGTTGCGCAGCCTGGCTGATGGCTTCGATCCCCGAGCCGCAAAGGCGATTTACGGTTACGGCCGGCGTCGAAACGGGCAGGCCGGCTTTCAAGCCGACGTGGCGCGCGCCGTAAATCGCGTCGGAGCTTGTCTGCATCACGTTGCCCATCACCACGTGATCGAATTCCGCGGCGTTTGCGCCGGAGCGGCGCACGGCTTCGCGCGCGGCGGCCGCGCCGAGATCGATCGCCGTGGTATCGGCAAAAGCGCCGTTGTATCGCGCCATCGGCGTGCGCGCACCTGCAACAATCACCACATCGGTAGGAAACATCACATACCTCCAGGCCAGCCGGGAATTTCAGGAGCGATTTTCGCAATCGAAAGGGAGCAAATCACAAGAGCAATTCTGAGGCACGCAGCGAGCGAGAATCAAGGGGACGCCAGGACGAGAATTTTTTCTTCGGCTTGCTGGCGGACTTCATCGAGGCCGGCTTCGGCGCGGTTGATCCATTCGGTGACGCGATCTTCATTGTCATCGGAGGGCCGGTAGGCAGCTTCGGCGATTACCGCGCTGAGCGAAAGACCTTTGCCGTTCCACGGGGCTTGTACGCCAACGGCGGCAAGGCGCAATTTCTCGGCGAGCAGTTTTGCGCTGCCCGCGTTGGTATCCGGCAAAATAAATGCGAGCGACCATGCCGTGTATTTCACGGCAAGATCGGTTTGGCGCACGGCGCCGCGAAGCGAACGCGCGAGTTGCTCGATATATTTTTCGAATGCGGCGTCACCGTGGGCGCGAATCAGTTCACCGCCGCCATCCACATGCAAAATTACCAGTGAAACGGGCGTATTTTGCGCACGCGCACGCGAAGATTCCGCGAGGAGGCATGCGACGTACGCGCCGCGGCTGACCAGGCCGGTTTTTTCGTCGGCAAAGGCCATGGTGCGTACAACGGCTTGCGTTTTTGTGTGATTCGCGGAAATTAAAATCTGATCGCCGACGGCCTGCAGGAAGAAACTGTCGTTCGGGCGCCACTGGCGCATGCGTTCGCTGCCGACCATTACGGCGCCGGAAGTCGCGCGCGTTTCTTTATCCACCAGGCGCACGCCGAGGACGGTTTCGAGTTTCAGTTCGCGGAGCATGGGCAGACCTGGGCCGCTCAATTCGATTCCGCCGAGCGTATCGAGCGGCGGAATTTTCCATGCTGCCGATCAGCGAAGTAATTTGTTCGGCGCCCGCCGGGACAATTCCCGGGCCGGTGAATTCGGCGGTGAGCGGCTCTTCGTCCTTGCCGCCGTTGATGCCCACAATGCAGCGCGAGACATTCAAATATTTTCCGATTTCCTGCGCGGCGGCGTTTACCACTTCGCGCGGCGTGGCCTGGCGGTACATCAATCGCGTGAATTCGGAAATTTGCGAGAGATCGCGCTGCGTATCCACGTCGAAGCCGAGAATTCCGGCCACAGGCGCTGCGGGAGACGCCGCGGGAACACCTGGCGCAACCGTTGGCTGCGGCTTGGGAGCGGGCTTCTTCTTTCCTTTCGGCCACCAATTGGCGCGATCGTAGAGATTGTGAACGCGTTCGTTTTTTTCTTCTTCGCCGGGGAAAATTTCGGCGATTTTCTCCAGGCGTTCGACGGCTTTGGCGTGCAGCGAATATTGCAGGAAAATTTCCACCTGCACGATGAGATCGTCGAGAGCCTGCTGTGCGCGATGCTCCTCCTGCTGCGGAGCCGGGCGTTCGCCGCGAGTGCCGCCGGCGCCGAAACCTTCCGGACGCGAAATCACCGAAGCGGCTTTTGCGGCGCGCGCGAGAATATTTTTCAGGAACGCGGGATCGGCCTTGCCCTGCAGCTTGGCGATGCGCTGGTGATTGCGGTAGTCGTAGGGATCGATATCCACGAGGCGGTCGAGAACGTCGCATGCCGCTTTGATCATTCCCGCGTCGAAATAGAGATCGAAGAGATGCACGAGCGAATCGAAATATTTGGTTTCGCGATTCAATTCTTCGTAGAGCGCGGCGACGAGGCGCGCGAGCTCGAGCGAATTCGGATAGACCGTGGTCATGCGGTCCACTTGCGCGGCGAATTCATTTTCGCGGCGGACTGTTTTCATCCATTCCTTGGTGACCATCAGAACGTCGGCGCCTTTTTCATCCTGCCCGGTGCGAATGTAGGCGCCGGCGAGCTCGAACATTTTGGTGAAGCCGTCCTGCTTTTGTTGATAGAAGGCGACGAAGGCATCGCGGGCGCGATCGAGCTGGCCGGTGCGCAGCAGGCCTTCGCCGAAAAGCGCGAGAAATGTGGTGTCGGATTCGCCGGCGGCGAAGGGATCGAGCAGTTCCACCGCGCCGGTGGGATTACCATGGCGCAGACGGGCTTCGGCGAAGAATAGAGCGACGGTGCGATCGTTGGGCGCGAGTTCGTGCGCGTGACGGAAATATTCCAGCGCTAGATCAATTTCGCCGAGCGATTGGCAGAGCTGGCCGGCGCGCAGGTAGCTGTGCGATGCGAGTTCCTTTTGCCCCAACTTTTCCGCTAGTTCCGCGACGCTCAGATGGCGATTCGGATTTTCGGAATCGAGCTGCGCGATTTTTTCGTAGCAGCCGAGCGCGTCGGCTTCCTGATTCATTTCGTGATAACGCTCGGCGGCGGCGTTGTACTGCTCCACCGCTTCGGCAACGCGATTTTGCTTTTGAAGCTGGACGGCGTAGCGAATCAGGCGTTCTGCGGGCTGCGGGACGCCGCGCAGGAAGCGCGCGTAAATGGCGGCGGCTTTCGCGGTGTCACTGGCGTCGAGGAGACGATCGAATTGCAGGCCGTAATAATGCGCGGCGCGGACCGGCTCGTTCAGCCGGCCGTAAAGATCGCCAAGCGCGAGGATGGCTTCCTGATTTCCGGGGGCTTCGTTGAAGACGGCTTGATATTCTTCGACGGCGTCGCGCAGCTTGTTCTTCTCCAGGCTGCGGCGTGCGCGCTCGAGTTGTTTGGTAATTTCCGCCATCTGATTCCGCGGTGATTCGTTGTTCGTCAGCGCGATCGTGCGCCGCGATCGTGATCCGAGACCCCCGTCACGGACACGACTTCCCGGCCGCGTCGGAGACACGGACAGGAACGGCGCGACATCGCAATACTCGAATATAACCCCGCGGAAGGCGAGGCCTCCAAACGAAATTGGGAGCGGTTGTGCAGGACTTCAACGGGCAGCCGGTAACGTACCAAGCGGATGGAAGCGACTCGCCCGCGCAGAGTAGATGTCGCGGGCTACGCCGGGCGCTTTTGCGCTTCGGAGGGCAGCTGGGTCATTTGCTCGCGGATTGTGCCGAGAGAGAGGCCGCTGCGCAGGAATGCGCCGAAGCCGACGAAGACGATGGGCAGCGTCAGCGCGAGGAAGGCGAAGATGGAGAAGCCGGCAGCGCTGGACTTTTCCACCTGGAATACGCTGAGGCCGAGGACGCAGAAGAATTGGTAGGAACCGACATTTGCGGGAGCGTTTGGCAGCGAGACGCCGAGGTTGATCACCAGCAACACCACGACCGCGCTGAGGAAAGAGAGCGGAAGTCCGTAAGCCATCATCAGGCTCCACAAGGCGAGCACCTGGCAGAACGGCATCAGCACGGAGAAAAGCACGGCGGAATAAAAGCTCGGCGCGGTGCCCATGGCATGCAGGCCGTAAAGCGCGCGCATCCAGCGCCCGGGAAGGTGATGTTTCGACTTGACCTTCTCGTTGAAGAGGTCGGGATCGCCGGCCATTTTGAATTCGAGGTAAAGGATTACGGCGACGACGATGGCCAGCAGCACCAGGGCGGCGACGCCCAGCGTGTCGGCAACACTTTTAAAGCGGCGAGGCAATTCCACGAAGAGGGAGGCGACCGCTAGAGAAGCGGTCGCGACGACCAGATCAATCAGGCGCTCGACGCCTACCGAGCCCAGCACGCGGCCGAACTTGATTCCTTCCCAGGTGGCCAGCAGGTAGCTTCGCAGGAGCTCGCCGGGACGCAGAGGGAAGAGGATATTCGTGAAAAGGCCGGCAAAGACGGAGCGGGCGGAGCGTTCGTAGCGCACCTTGCCGAAGGGAGTCAGCAGCAGCTTCCAGCGGACGCTTTGGACGACGTAGCTGAGCACGTCGAACATCATCCCGAGGAAAACCCATTTCCAGCTCAGGTTCGAGTATTCGCGGATGGTGCGGCGCAGGTGGAAATCGCGGAAGACGTAGACCAGCGAAATGAGCGCCAATCCGTAGCCGATGAAGACCAAATAGCGGGGCTTCGCCTTCGTAACGATCTGTGTCGTTTCGCCCAGATTTAGTCCCCCGAAAGCAGCCGCCTCGCAGGCCAATGCGGACGGTAAAGCCGCCCTAGCCTACGACATCCGCCAAACCGGAGCAATGCCCGAAAGGCCCTAATCGCCGCTCCAATCGTCGGCACTCCCGCCGGTTTCTTTCGCGCGGCTCCTAGTAAGAGAGTTCGGCTCAAATTGGCGCTAACTTCAAGCCGTTACTTGCGCCGCGCCGCGCTCGTTTGGCCCGCGCCGCTTTCCGCTTCCCACATTCTGTGGCAAACTCAATTGCTTCCAGAGCGAGACCTTAGCGCTCCGGCCGTCAGGAACCGATGGACCCCCGCTTCATCCGAAACTTTTGCATCATCGCGCATATCGACCACGGCAAATCCACGCTTGCGGATCGCCTGCTGGAGCTTACCGGGGCGCTCACCCAGCGCGAAATGCAAGCGCAAGTGCTCGATTCGATGGACTTGGAACGCGAGCGCGGCATCACCATCAAGGCCAAAAGCATCCGCCTGCATTACAACGCTGCTGACGGGCACGAATACCGGCTGAACCTGATCGATACTCCGGGTCATGTGGACTTCTCCTATGAAGTGAGCCGGGCGCTTTCGGCTTGCGAAGGGGCGCTGCTGGTTGTGGACGCCAGCCAGGGCGTCGAGGCGCAGACGGTGGCGAATGCCTTTCTCGCCTCGCGCCACAATCTTACGATTCTTCCGGTGATCAATAAGATCGACTTGCCCGCGGCGCGGCCGGACTTCGCCAAGGAGCAAATCGAGAATGTGTTGGCGATTCCTGCGGACAATGCGCTGCTGATCAGCGCCAAGAGCGGAATGGGAGTGGCGGAGGTGCTGGAGGCGATCGTCGCGCACGTTCCTGCGCCGACGGGCACGGCAGAGGCGCCGCTGCAGGCGTTGATCTTCGATTCGTGGTTCGATTCCTTTCGCGGAGCGGTGATCCTGGTGCGCGTGATGGAAGGACGCATCACGCCGCAGATGAAGATCCGGTTGTTGTCGAACGACGAGATCTACGAAGTGGAGAATCTTGGAGTGCTGACGCCGAAGCCGATCGTGCTGCCGGAGCTGGCTGCGGGCGACGTGGGCTTCATCATCGCGGGGATCAAGCGCGTGGCAGATGCGCGCGTTGGCGACACCATCGTTGATGCGGATCGATCCGCGCCGCCGCTTCCCGGCTTTGAGGCCATCAAGCCGATGGTTTTTGCCGGCCTTTTTCCGGTGAATGCGACCGATTACGAGCTGCTGCGCGACGCTCTCGGGAAACTGCAGCTCAACGATGCGGCTTTCTTCTACGAGCCGGAGAATTCCGTGGCGCTTGGCTTCGGGTTCCGCTGCGGATTTCTCGGCTTGCTGCACATGGAGATCGTGCAGGAACGCCTGGAGCGCGAATTCAATATTGACCTGATCACCACGGCGCCAAGCGTGCGCTATCGCATCACGACGACGGTGGGCGACGTGGTGGAAGTGGACAATCCCACGAAATTCCCGCCTCCTGCATCGATCGCCAAGATCGAAGAGCCGATTCTGACGGCGATGATTATCACTTCGGATGATTCCGTGGGCGGAGTGTTGGCGCTGTGCGAAGAGAAGCGCGGGATCCAGAAGAACTTCGAATATCTCTCTCCCACGCGCGTGATGCTGAGTTACGAAATGCCGTTGAACGAAATCGTGCTGGATTTCTACGACCGCTTGAAGAGCGTCTCGCGCGGCTACGCCTCGCTTGACTATCATCTTTCGGGTTATCGCGAAGCGGATTTGGTGAAGCTGGATATTCTGGTGGGCGGCGAACCGGTGGACGCGCTGACGCTGATTTGCCACCGCGATCAATCGTTCGAGCGCGGGCGCGAACTGGTTTCGCGGCTGCGCAAATTAATTCCACGGCAAATGTTTGAGGTCGCGCTGCAGGCGGCCATCGGCAGCCGCGTGATCGCGCGCGAAACGATCAGCGCGATTCGTAAAAACGTGATCGCGAAATGCTACGGCGGAGACATCAGCCGCAAACGCAAGCTCCTGGAAAAACAAAAAGAAGGAAAGAAGCGCATGAAGCGCGTGGGGCGCGTGGATATTCCGCAGGAAGCGTTTTTGGCGGTCTTGAAAGTGGCGTCTGAATCGGATGATTGAGTCTAGAAAGTCCTCGTGAGAACCCGGCGAGACGTCCCTCGGCGGCGTTAAAGCCGTAATTTTTACTTCTTATTGGCACGGCTGCCCTTCGACTTCGCTCGGGGTGAAACGCCGTGCGTTGGTGATGCTCAAAATTGAAGTCAAAAGCCCCACGCGCAAGACCGGCGCATGGGGCACCCAACTGCCCGCGGTCACAAATCATCCCAGTTTCACAGGCGATTTTGCGATGCCCGCGAATTGTGGTTCGAGTTTTATGGTTGTCGCGCTGTGGGTTTCCCCCCGAATTTTTGCTTCAATTTGCCCCCCTGTTCGGTGTGCTGGAGGCGCCTGAGGGGGGTCGATTTTGTCTCGGGTAGAAAATGGCTCCGTGGTTTATTTTCAGATAGTTACGGGGATTTCTATTCGTTTCCGTGTATCGAGTAGAAATTGCCAGATCCGACTTTTTCGGAGGATTCCTTTTCCTGGCGCGATGGCGTGTTTCGTTTGCATTTCCGCGCGGTAGAGTAGCAGCGAAATGCGCGGAAATAAATAGTACGGAAGTACCGTAACGCGAGAGCCGATTCCGGGCATGGCGGCTGATCCGCCAGCTGAATTAGAGCGAGGCGGCGCTGACGGAGGAGCCGAGGACTTGGGCTACCGAAGCGGCGGATAGGAACGTGAAGCGCAGGGGCTCATCGGGGGCGAAGGAATTGGCGATTTGCAGGATGCAGGATTCGGCGCGCTTGCGATTCATTTCCGCGGTCTTTTCGTCCTGCGCGAGTTTGTAGCACTGCCAGGCGGTGGCGTGGGCTTGCCAGGCGGCTGCGAGGATTTGAAATTCTTCGACGATGGCCAGGGCCTGCTGAATATGTTCCTTCGCAGCTTTCAAGTCGTTTTCAGCCATGGCGACGCGGGCGTTGATTTCCCAGGCGAGAGCTTTCAGATGCGGGTCCGCGGTGGAAAGCGCGGCCGCTAGAAAAACGCCAGCCTCTTCGCGTGCGTTAACAATATTCCCGGATTGCAGCCACGTCTCACAGGAACCCAACTGGGCCATCATCTGCCAGTTCCAGTGCATGAAAAATCGCGTAGATGCGGCGGCGCCGAGGACTCGCCGGAAATGCTCGGCGGCCTGACCGAAATCGCGGCGATCCAACTGCTCATAGCCCGCGGCAATTTGGCCCATCATCTGCGCCTGACCGCCGAGGTGGTCCGCCGACCACTCGCATAGGGAATCGCAAATGCGCTGCGCGCCGGCGAAATCGAGCATCAATATGCGCAGCCAGGCCTCGCGGAAATCAAAAGCCAGCGGCGCATTGCCGTTTTTCTCGGCCAATGCGCGGCCGGTGCGCACGATGCGCAATACTTCTCCGAGCTGGCCTGTACGCAGAAGCACGAAGGTCTTGCCGCTGAGGCCAATGAAGTGGGCAATCAGGCTGATGCCATGATCGGTGCGGGGTATGCCGAGCTCAAAAATCGCGGCCGCCTCGCGGTAGGCGCCCTGCAGCCCGAGAACGTACGCGTAGTTCATTCGTTGAAACGACATCAGCGCGTCCAAATCGCCCAGACCGCGAAGCTTTTCGTAAGCAGACGAGCACACGCTCGCGAGCTCTGGATGCCAGGCATCGAAAAGCAGGCGAAACGCGGCCGCGAGCAATTGCGTGCGCGCCAGGAGCAGCGCATCGCCGGCGATCGCTTTTGATTTCAAGGCCTCATCCAGCGCGGTGATGCCCTCTTGTGGATTAATAAAGCCCAAGGGACACATCGCGCACGTCAGCGCGCGCACCTGAGCGGCGCCACGCCCCGTTTCTTCGGCACGCGCGGCCGCGGCCAAGTACGCCTGGGCTGAGGCGGCCATCGAGCCCAATGCGAAATGAGCGTCGCCGACAGCCTCGAAAATACGAATTTCCAGCTCGCCGCGGAGGCCCGGAGGAAGCTTGCCCGCAACTTCGACGGCATGGTCAAGGATGCCGATGGCATCGCGGTAAGCGAAGCGCCGGGCAGCGTTCTCGGAGGCCACAATCAGGTAGCGCACGGCCTGCTCATAGTCGCGGCCTTCTTCGAGATGCAGGGCGAGTTCGGTGGCCAGGTCTTCTTCGCAAGGAACGCAAAGCTCCTTGAGGCGTTCGCCGAGAAGGCGGTGCAATTTCGAGCGGCTGGCTTCGGAAAGACGGCGATAGAGAACCTCGCGGTAGAGCGAATGGCGAAATTCGTAATGGGCAGATGCATCACCATTGCCGAGATCGCGCATGCCGGCAGCCTTGATGAATTGCTGGCGCTCGGCGAGAGCTTCGCAAATTTCTTCGGTGAAGCTGGGCTCGATTTCGGAGGAAGTGGTGATGCCCCAGGCGGAGAAGCGCTCGCCTGCGACACTGGCAATCCGCAAGGTGCTCTGTTCCGCGGTGGACAATTGCTCAAACTGGGCTTCGATAAGTTGCTGGAGGGTTTCGGGGACGGCGGTGGCGGCATTTTCTAGCGTGGTGGTGAGCTGCATGGCGGCGTCAACGCGGGCGATCAGGCCGGTTTTCACCATGTCCTGAACGATGGTGACCATGAAGAGCGCGTTGCCGCCGGAGTGGCGGTAGATGAGATCGGCGAAACCGGCAGGAAAATCGCCCTCGGGGAATTCGGCGGCCAGATATTCGACGATATCGGATTCCTCGAGGCGTTCCAGAGAGAGTTCGCGGCATTGATTGTGGACCAGCAAATCCTGCTTCAGGGCTTTTAGCGGGCTTTGCGAAATGATCACCTCGGCGGGCCGGTAGGTGGCCAGGATCAATAGTTTCGCCGGCCCGCGGCGGCGAGCGAGCGCGGAGATGCAATCGAGGGTGGAGGGATCCACCCAATGGAGATCTTCGAGGCTGAGAATGAGCGGATCCTGCGCGGCGATCGATTCCAGGACTTCGCAAATCTCGCGGACCATGCGCTCGCGAGTGGCGCCGAATATTTCCTTCTCGAGAGCTTCCTTTTGTTCCGCTTTTACCAGTGACGGAAATTGAATCAGCCAGGTGGGTGCGAGTTTGTGGAAGGCCTGGATGATCGGAGCGGCGTCTGGACCACGAAGCAAGCGGCCCAGAGCTTCCAGGATCGGGTAGTAGGCTTCCTTTCCGCCGAAGCCTTCGACGCATTGCCCGCGCGCGATGCGCGCGTTTGCGCCGAAGGCTGCGCGCTGATGAAACACATCTACGAGCGTCGTTTTGCCGATGCCCGCCTCGCCCGTGACGAAAACGATTTGCCGCTGGCCTTGCAGCGTTTTCTTGTGGGCGTCTTCGAGCTGCGCGAGGGCGCTTTCGCGTCCGACGAAGGCGCGATTTGCGGCGGGCGCGAAACCAGCAGGAGCGCTGGAGGATTCCTCGCGAACCGCGGCGATAAATTGATAGCCGCGGCGAGGGAACGTGGCGACGAATGAGGGCTTGTCGCTGTGGTCGCCGAGCGCTTTGCGGATGCCCAGCACATATTTCTTCACCACTTCGGGATTCACGTAAGTTTCCGGCCAGAGGGCTTCGAGGATTTCGTCGTGAGTGACCAGGCGGTCGGCGTGCTCGACGAGATAGCGCAGCACATCGAAGGCTTTCGGAGCGAGCGCCAGGCGCTCTTCTCCACGCCAGAGACACTGGTTGACCGTATCGAGCCGGAATGCGTCGAAGAGCTTCATTGTGCGGAGGGTCGATCCACTCCCAGGGTAAGCACTTAAATACGTGCGGTGCCAATAGTCTACGGCAGAACGGTGAATTTTTCACTATCGCGGATTGGGGAGCGCGGTCGGGCGATTTGCGGCCGCTGGATGCATCGGTTCCGGACGCTTGGGCGCTTTTCTGCACCGAAATGGGACCCGAAACGTCACCGGCGCGTCACGCGGGCCTTTTGCGCTTCCCGTAGTCTGCGTTGCGTACCCGGCCTGAGGGCTGGAAGCGATGTTCAAACTCAAGTTAAAGGATGAAAACGAAAATGAAGAAAGTCATGGCAGTTTTGCTTCCCATTGTGTTGTGCGCCACGGCGGCGTTTGCGCTGGGCGATGATGCGAACGTTGTGCGCTGGAGCACGATCGTCGGCGTGATCACTTCGCCCGGCGTGGACGCTCCGGTTGCGGGCATTCACGCGGGTGCAACGGCTTGGACCGTGCGGACTGGTTTCGCCACGGTGAATCTGTCCACCGGCGCGACGGTTTTTAACGTCAACGGACTTTCCATCAACAGCTCGAATTCCTCGGGCACTCCGGGACCGATCACTGCCATTACCGGCACGCTGGTCTGCAATGCGGGCGCGACCACGCAAACCATTCTGGACACCACCCCTGTGAATCTGGACGCGCAGGGCAACGCTCACTTCGCAGGCCATTTCGTCGGAGTACCGGCGGTCTGCGGTAACCCACTGTTCCTGATTCGTATCGCGGTTCCGGCCGGCGCGGCGGGCCGTTGGATCGCCACTGGCGCGCAGCGCTTCACCAGCGACGATCGGCGATAAATAAACTTCACGGAGAGAGGCGAGGTCGGTGGAGGCTCGCCTCTCGAATGTTTCGTGAAATTGGGATGGGGATTTGCCGGAGGGGATGCGGAGCGTCCTTCGTCCGGCGCACAAGAGCGAC
The DNA here is from genome assembly GCA_963838545.1 of uncultured Acidobacteriota bacterium. GTDB lineage: Bacteria > Acidobacteriota > Terriglobia > Acidiferrales > UBA7541 > Palsa-147. The sequence goes on along the minus strand of CAWIRL010000001.1, from coordinate 176,855 downwards.
GAAAGTGATTGGCGGTCAAAAAATATGCGACACGCATTCGTACTGCGATTGGCAAAAGATACGCGAGCGGCGGACAGCCACTTTGAGGGCTGGGTGGAGGAAGTGGATTCGGGCAAGGAAGTGCGCTTTCGCTCGACGGAAGAGTTGCTTCGCTTTCTGGCGCAACGGTTCATCGCGCAATCGCAGCAGTGGCGCGCGAAGCTTGAGGTGAAAGAAGAAGAGAACGGCGGTTCGGCCGGGAAAAATTTGAAGTAGCGAAATATTCAGCAGCCACGAGGAGAGTTGCTATGACGAACACACTGAAGAGCAATGAGTGCGATGCGGCATCGCGCGAAGCGGAAGCGATCCGGCGCGCGCAAGAGGGCGATGCGGGCGCGTTTGAGGTTCTTTACAAGATGCACAGCCGGCGCGTTTACAGCTTGTGCTTGCGGATGGTGAAGAATACCGCTGAAGCGGAGGATTTGACGCAGCAGGCGTTTCTGCGGCTGTTTCAGAAGATTGGGACGTTTCGCGGCGATTCCAGCTTTTCGACCTGGTTGCATCGCGTGGCGGTGAACGTGGTGCTGATGCATTTGCGGCGGGCGAAGCCGCCCGAGGTGCCCATTGATGCGCCGGAGAATGCGGATGCGGCAGAGAATGTGTCGCATGGAATCTGGTCGGAGAACACGATGATTCGCAGCGGAATTCAGCGGCTGAATATCATGCGGGCGATCCGCAAATTGCCGGCTGGGTATAAGCAGATGTTCCTGCTGCATGATGTGATTGGGTACAAGCATATTGAGATTGCTGAATTGCTCGGATGCACGATGGGATCTTCGAAGTCGCAGCTGCATAAGGCGCGGAAGCGGATGCGCGATTTGCTGCAGGGGAAGCGGAGTAGGGCGGCAGCGGAAGTGGCGACGGCGGAAGTGGCCACGGCGTAGGGGATGATGTCGTCAAGCCTTCGTCCGGCGAATCATACCGCTCGACCAAGCTCTCTCTGAAATCGACTAGGATTTTTTCGTGACGCGGGCGGCAATTTGGCCGCGCGCGAGGCGGACGGCGATGTCGTCGCCGGTCGCGACCTGATCGGGGGAACGCAGAACTTTTCCCGCGGCGTCGTAGGCGATGGCGTAGCCGCGCTCGAGCAGGGCGAAGGGGCTGCGTTCATTCAGGCGCAATGCGGCGGCTTCGAGCCGGCGGCGTTGGGCTACGAGGCGGCGATCGATTCGGAGTTGCAGCTCGCTGCTGGATTTTTCGAAGCGGCGGCGAAGGCGGCCGAGGCGGGCGCGCAAATCGAGCGAGGCTACGCGGACCTCGGCTGTGGCGAAACGGCGGCGTTTGCGAGCGACGGCGCGTTCCAGCGCGCCGCGGAGATCGCCGCTGCGGCGGGCGAGACGCAGGCGAAAAGATTCGGCGCGGCCGCGCAGATCGAAGGAAGCGATGCGCGCGCTCGAGACGGTGAGGCGGCGGTGCGTGTGTTTCAATCGCGCGCGCAGGCCATCGGCGAGCGTGCCGGTGAATTCGTCCACTTCCTGGCGGCGACGGCGAAGAATCAATTCCACCTGGCGGAATCCGCGATGGACTTCCAGATCGCGGACGCGGTGCCGCCATTCGCTCATCAGGTAGCGCGTGCGTTGCACGACGCAGCGCTGCAGCTCGGCGATGCGGCCATCGAGTTCAAAGCGCGTGCGCACCACGATTTCCGCGGCGGCGGATGGAGTGGGAGCGCGCAGATCGGCCACGAAATCGGCGATGGTGAAATCGGTCTCGTGGCCAACGCCCGTGATGATGGGGATCAGCGAAGCGGCGATTTCGCGGGCCACGATTTCTTCGTTGAAGGACCACAAATCTTCGAGCGAGCCGCCGCCGCGCGCGAGAATGAGCACGTCCACGCTGGCGGTCACGTTGAAATATTTCAATCCGGCGACGATTTCTTTTGCGGCGCCCTCGCCCTGCACTTTCACGGGATAAATTTGCACGCAGGCATTGGGAAAGCGGCGGCGCAGAACGCGCACGATATCGCGGACGGCTGCACCCGTGGGCGAAGTGACCACGCCGATGCGACGCGGGAGCATGGGCAGCGGCTTTTTTCGCGCGGCGTCGAAGAGGCCTTCGGCTTCCAGGCGCTTTTTCAATTGCTCGAATGCGAGTTGCAGCGCGCCGAGGCCAACCGGCTCGATTTGCGTGACGTAGAGTTGATATTCGCCGCGCGCGTCGTAAATGCTGAGGCCGCCGCGGGCGGTGACGTGCAAGCCATCTTCGGGACGGAATTTCAGCCCGCGAAGCTGATCGCGGAAACAGACGCACTTGAGCTGCGATTTGGCGTCCTTCAAAGTGAAATAAAGATGGCCGGATTGCGCTGCGTGGTAATTCGAAACTTCGCCTTCCACCCAGATTTCCGGAAATTCCTCTTCGAGAAGGTCGCGAATGCGCGCCGTGAGCTCGCTGACTTTCCAGATGCGCCGTTTGGGCACCAGATTTTCGGGCGAGAGATCGAAGAGGAATTGGCTCATAGGCTCACCTGCGGAAATGCCCGATCAGCCAGAAGAGCAACGTCAGGCCGGCGCTCACCAGGATGCACGTGGCCAGCGGAAAATAAAAAGTGCCGTGGCGGCCCTGATAATAAATGTCGCCGGGAAGGCGTCCGAGGCGCAGCGGGAGTTTGCCGCCAAAATAAAGAAACGCGCCGGCGGCGACGAATACCGCTCCCAATATAAGGACCACGCGGCCGATTTCGCGAGCAGGCTCCATGGCGATGATTCTAACGAAAAGCGGGGCGGATGACTAAGTTTAGGCGCTGGAGCGAAATAGCGGGAGTTGCATGCGAGCCGGCGCGGTGCAACTCGCAGAGCGTTCGGCGCGTAGTACTATCGAGGGCCGGTGATGACTGAAAATGGAAGCATCGCGATTCGTGCCGAGCATGTGTCGCGGCATTATCAGATGGGCTCGGCGCTGATTCGCGCGGTGGACGATGTGTCGCTCGAAATTCAGCGCGGAGAATTTTTGGCGCTGCTGGGGAGTTCGGGGTCGGGAAAATCCACGCTGCTCAATCTGCTGGCCGGGCCTCGACCGGCCGACTTCAGGGAGCATCATCGCGCAGAACGCAATCTTTCGGAAATCAGCTCGCTGGAACTGGCGCGTTATCGCAGCCGGACGGTCGGGATGGTGTTTCAGGCGTTTAATCTGCTGCCGCGCATGACGCTGGAAGAAAATGTCGAACTGCCGCTGCGGCTCGCGGAACTAGATCGCAGCGAACGCGGCGCGCGCGTGCGCGAAGCGCTGGAGCGAGTGCATCTGGAAAAGCGCTCGACGCACCGGCCGAGCCAACTCTCCGGAGGCGAACAGCAGCGGGCGGCATTGGCGCGCGCGCTGGTGAATCGTCCGCCGATTTTGCTGGCCGATGAGCCCACCGGAAATTTGGACAGCGCGACGGGCCAGGAAATCATGAAGCTGCTGGATGAAATTGTGAAATCACTCGGCGCAACGATCATTCTGGTGACGCATGAGCGGCCGCTGGCGGAACAGTATCGCCAGCCGCATCGTTTTCCTGGCAGACGGAAAAATGGTGAGCGACGGGGTGAAGCGATGAAGGCCGGCGATCTGACGGAGATGGCGCTGCGAAATTTGCGCGAGGCGGTGTTGCGGAATTCGCTGACGACGCTGGGCGTGGCCGTAGGTGTGGCGTCGCTGGTGGCGATGCTTTCACTGGGAGTGGGATTGCAGCAGTTGGCGACGCGGCGACTATCGCACTCGGGATTATTCGATACCGTGCTAGTGACGTCTCGCGCGAATTTGCGAGGATTCGGGCCGGGAGCGGCGGCGCCTCGGGCCGACGCAGCTCCGCCGGCGGCGCTCGATGAAGACGCGCGACATTCCTTCGAGCGATTGCCCGGAGTCATGGAAGTCTATCCGCAAATTCGATTCATGACCGAAGTGCGCTTCGAGAATAATCCGTTTCCCGGGATGGTGGCGGGCATCCCGGATTCGGCGCGCGGGAATGGAGCATTCGATGGCATTCAGGGCAATTTCTTTCTCGAGCGCCAATGCGGATGAAGCCATTCTGCAGATCGAATTCGCGCGCGATCTATCCGCCGAATACTTCCGGATTGATCGGCAAGGAACTCGTGCTGCGCTATGCGGAACGGCAAACGATTGAGGAGGGCAAGCGGCCGCCGGCGCTTCTTCGCCTGCAGGGGGTGGCCGCGCTGATGAAGGCTTCAGCATTATTCCTCGCGAAAAGAAATTGCGCGTGGTGGGAATCGTCGAGACGGAGCCGGCGGCGGGATTTGGCGGCATTGGGAATGGGCGCGTTCTAATTCCGCTGGCGGTGGCGGAAACTTTGCGCGCGGCGCAAGCAAATGATCTGCGCGACGTGCTGCGCGGATCGAATTCGAAATCGAGTTATGCGAGCTTGACGGTGCGCGCCTCCAGCCCCGCGAAAGTGGCGGCCATCGAGAAATCGATCAAGGACATGGGCTTCGCCGCATTTTCATTGCTCGACGCCACGCGCAATCTCAGTTTGTTCTTTACGATCTTCGACATGCTGCTGGGAATTTTCGGGAGCCTGGCGCTCGCGGTGGCCACCCTCGGGATCATCAATACTTTGGTAATGGCGATTCTCGAGCGGCGCCGGGAGATCGGCGTGTTGAAGGCGCTCGGGGCCGCGGACCGCGACGTGAAGCAGCTTTTTTTCGCCGAAGCGGGCGTGATGGGCTTGCTCGGCGGAATCTTCGGAGTGGGATTCGGCTGGGTGATTGGCCGCGCTGTGACGATCGGCAGTAATATTTATTTGAAGCGGCAGAATTTGCCGACGACGGATATTTTTTCCGTGCCGTGGTGGTTGGTGATCGGAGCGATCGCGTTTGCGGTGATCGTCAGTCTGGGGGCGGGGCTTTATCCGGCATCGCGAGCGGCGCGATTGAATCCCGTCGAGGCGCTGCGATATGAGTGATTGCCGCCGCGTCGGGATTGCGGCGCTGCTGTTGCTGGTCTTTATTCTGGCGCGGCCCGCCGCTGCGACAACCGCTGCCGAAACTACCGGCCGCGCGGAATGTCTTTCCGTTCAAAGCAAAATTCTAGGCGATAAAGTGCCCTACTGCGCTTTGCTGCCGCCGAGCTACGACACCGATAAGAGTCGCCGTTATCCGATACTTTATTTTCTGCACGGGCTGGGTGACAACGAGCAATCGTTCGTGCGCTCGGGCGGCTGGAATCTCACCGAGGATCTCTGGGAGCGTGGAAAGCTGAACGAGTTTTTGATCGTGACGCCGGCGGGCGGCGCGGGTTTCTACATCAACTCGCACGATGGGCGCTCGCGCTACGAAGATTTTCTGCTGCGCGAATTCATTCCCTTCATCGAGCATCGCTACAGGATTGCAGGCGGCAGAGCGGGCAGAGGCATCGGCGGAATTTCGATGGGCGGCTATGGGGCGCTGCGGCTGGCGTTTCTGCATCCGGACCTGTTCGGCTCGGTCACCGCGCAAAGCGCCGCGCTGATCGAAAAACTTCCGGACTTTGCGCCTGCAAATTCACAGCGTTCCAGCCGGTTGCAGATTCTAGGCGCGGTCTTCGGATCGCCGCCCGACCGCGCATTCTGGGATCGCAATAATCCACTGACGATCGCGCGCACCGCGAATCTTTCCCGGCTGAAAATTTACTTCGATTGCGGCTCAGAAGATGACTTCGGCTTCGAAGCCGGCGCCGCGGCGCTGGACAAAATTCTCACCGGCCGGCCAGTTACCCACGAATTCCATATCTATCCAGGCCGTCACGATTGGACGTATTTCGCCGGGCACCTGGCGGAGTCGCTCGAATTCCACGCAAAAGCGTTCGCGCCGGCGCCGCACAACGCCAAAGTAGCAACCCCCCGCCCGCCACCAACCTATGCCGAAGCGGCGACGGCAGTGTGCGTCGCTAGAAACGCAAGCGTGAGCGGCCACGCCTCCGCCGCAGCGACCGGCGAATAAGTTGCCCGCGCATCGCAGAAGAAGCCATGATCGGCGTCGGAAAATTCCGCGTTCACGTACGATTTTCCTGCGGCGCTCAATGCGTCCACAACGCTTCGGCGGATTTCCGGCGTGATGTGATGATCTCGGCCGCCCCAACAGAAAAGCATCGGCGCGCGCAGATCTTTCACCCGGCCGAGCAGCCCGGGGCCATTCGCGCCCGGCGCGATACCGCCGCCGTAAAATGATGCGGCGCACTTCAGAGGCAAAGTAAGCGCCGCGAGAAACGCCGCGCGACCGCCCATGCAGAATCCCACAGCCGCCACCGGCAATTGCGCGCCGTGATTCGCGGTGAGCCAATCATACGCCGCGCGCAAATCGGCTTCGTTCCCGGCATCAGTCATCGCGCGCAGGTGCGGCGCGACGGATGGAAAATCGTCATAGCGGCCTTCGAATCCAGCGGCGGTGCGGTGAAAAAGCTCCGGCGCGATGGCCATGTATCCCTCGCGCGCGAATCGCTCGGTGACGTCGCGGATGTGCGCGTTCACGCCGAAAGCTTCCTGGCCCACGATGAGGCCAATCCGATTTGCTGTGGCGGCTTTCGGCGACGCGGTGTACGCGCGCATCGCGCTTCCGTCGCTCACTTTCAAATCCACGTATTGCGCGAGATGTCCATATCAATCCTTATAGATATCGCTTTGAGGCCGAAGGAGTCCCCGCCGCCGATCGTTCAGTTCGCTTCTTTGCGCGAGTCGGGGCCGCCATTTTTCGAGCGAAAAGGGAGATGCAGGAGACTGACGAGGAATTCGAATTTGTCGCGGGACGTGAGCTTCGACGAACCATACACGCGCAGCGGAAATTCGATCGGAATTTCGATGTAACGCGCGCCGTTGCGCAAAAGCTCGCACAAAAACCACGACTGAAACGAATATCCGCGCGTGGAGAACGGCCCAAACGTGCACGTGGAAATCAATTCGGTGCGAATGCAACGGAATCCCGAAGTGCAATCCTGAATGTGCGGAATGCGGCCGAACCACCACACCAGCCGCGTGCCTCCGCGGCTCACCAGCTTTCGCTGCCACGAAAATCCGGGAATATCGATTGCCGGCGAAAAACGCGACCCGATCACCAGATCGTATCCTTCTTCGCTCAGCCGAATCATTTCCGGCAATTGCGCCGGATCGTGCTGAAAGTCGGCATCCATCTGCAAAATTAATTCCGGATTCAAATTTTCGATGGCGTGAGAGATTCCATGCTTGTAGGCCTCGCCGAGGCCGTTTCTTTCTCTCGTGAGAAGATGCAACCGGGGATACAATCCCATGACCGAGCGGACATAATCGGCGCTGCCGTCCGGCGAATTATCATCCACAACCAGAACGTGCAACTCGTGCGTCGGAATATTTGCGGCCTCTTGGAAAATCAACGGAAGCAACCGGGGCAAATTCTGAACTTCATTAAATGTAGGAAGCACGATGCAAGCGATGCGAGACGCCCGCTTGTTTGTCAGAGGGCTGCCGGCGAATCTCATGCGGCGCGCCCGCCCGTGAGACTCCCGCCTGGAAACCACTCCCCCGCTAGAGACCATGTTCAGGAAATCTAACATCACACTCCGAAACCGCCAAGCCGCCAATCTTACGAGGGGCTAAGAGTAAACGCCCTCGATTTGCTTATCCTTATTGGTTTAACGGCCGCGGCTATCCTCGTGCACGGCTATCACGACGGTATCGAGGACATGGCTGTTTACCTTCCGGCCATCAAGAAGCTGCTGCATCCCGCGCTCTATCCTTTCGATGCAAATTTCTTCCTGCTCTATATTCGCTGGACTTTATTTCATCAAACGATAGCCGCGTCGGTGCGCATCACGCATCTGCCGATCGACTGGATCTGTTTCCTGTGGCACTGCTCAGGAATATTTCTCGTTTTTCTTGGATGCCTGCGGTTGATTCGAAGATGCTTCCCGGAGCCGGCGGCGCATTGGGCGGCGGTGAGTCTGGTGGCCGCATTGCTGACGATGCCGGTGTCGGGGACGGCACTCTTCGTAGTCGATCAACATCTGCATCCGCGGACGCTGGCGACGGCATTCCTGCTGTTTGCGGCGGTATCGATTCTGGAATCGCGATTGAGCGCGGTCGTGTGGATGTTTCTCGCGGGGCTCGCGCATCCGACCATGGCCATTTATGGAATTTTCCATTTAATCGTGCTGGCGTTTCCGTGGGCCTGGTCCGTGGCGGGAACGCGGCCGGCCATTCTGGCGGCGGGATTTCCGCTCGCGGAACCGGCCAATCCGATTTGGCGCGAAATCATGAAGGGCCGCGCCTTTCAATATCCGCTGCGATGGAAATGGTTTGAGTGGCTGGGCGCGCTCGGCCCGATCTTGATCCTCGGATATTTTGCGAAGATCGCAGAACGCGAAGGCCTGGGCGTGTTCGCGCGCATTTGCCGGCGGCTTTGCATTTCCACGAGCATCGGCATTGCCGGCGCGGTGGCGATGACGGAGCTCTTCCGGGATCAAACCTGGGTGCGTTTCGAACCGATGCGCATTCTGCATTTCACTTACGTACTGTTTCTTCTTTTTACCGGAGCGCTGCTCGGGAAATATTTCATGAAGGCACGGCCGCTGCTGTGGGTCCTGATCCTTGCTCCCATCGCCGCGGGAATGTTTCTTGCGCAGCGCGATCAGTATTCCTCGAGCGATCACTTGGAATGGCCCGGCCGCTCGCCGAGGAACCAATGGGTGCAAGCATTCGAATGGTGCCGCACGAATACGCCACAAGACGCGCTCTTCGCGCTCGATCCGAAATACATGGAGCGACCCGGCGAAGATATCTACGGCTTCCGCGGCCTGGCCGAACGCAGCATGCTCGCCGACGCGCACAAGGACAATTCCGTGGTGGAGGTTTTTCCCGATCTCGCGTGGCAATGGAAGCTGGAAGTGGAAACGCGCAAGAATTGGGACAATTTCCAGTTGGCAGATTTCGAGCGGCTGAAGCAAAACTATTTAGTGAGCTGGGTGATCGTGCAGAAACCGGGCGTGGAAGGGTTGGATTGCCGCTACGCCAATAGCGCGGTGATGGTCTGCAGGATTCCGTAAGGCGTGATACACGCCGCGCGGCAATTGCCCCTCTACGATCCTTCATCCGCAGGCCAACGCCGCGCTTACGAATGTGCTTTCAACATATACGAACTCAGCACGCGCATGTAATTCCCGCGTTCCAGCGCCGCCGGATCCGGCACCGACCGGTGGCTCATGCTGCCCTTCATCTGCCGGATCGATTCGTACTCGTGCTCTTCCATCCAGCGTTCCACGCCGGTCAGAATATGCCGCGCATATCCGATTCCATTCTTCAGCAGCGCCGACGTGGTCATGGCCACATCCGCTCCGGCCATCATCGATTTCAGCACGATCCTCCGCGGTATGCACTCCGCCGGTGATCGCCAGACTTGCCGTTCACGTTGCCATATAGATTCGCCACCCAGTGAAGCCGCAGCAGCAATTCATCCGGAATTGCTCAGATGCAGACGTGGCACCACTTCGAGCGCCTCCAGATCGAAATCCGGCTGGTAAAAGCGATTGAACAAAACCAGCGCATCCGCGCCGGCCTTCGTCAGGCTACTGGCCATGTGCATCAGCGAGCTGAAAAACGGCGTGAGCTTCACCGCCACGGGAATGCGCACGTTCAGCTTCACCTGACGCACCAGCGAAATATAATCCGCTTCCACTTGGTCGCTCGCGCGAAATGGATTCGTCTCGAGCGCGTAGATATTGAGTTCGATTCGCGTCGGCCCCGGCCTGCTTCCATCTGCCGCGCGTAACGAATCCAGCCGCTCGGCGTGGTGCCATTCAGGCTGGCGATCACCGGAATCTTCACCGCGCGCTTGATGCGCGCGATGCGCTCGAGATAGCCCTTCGGGCCCGGTGTTGTAATTCGAAAGGTCCGGCAAATATCCCAGCGCCTCATAGAATCCATCGCCGCCGCGCTCCAGATCCTGATCGAGCCCGGAGCTCTCGACGTCGAGCTGCTCCTGGAAAAGCGATGGCAGCACCACCGCGGAAATTCCCGCGTCCTCTATCGCCGCACATTGTCGGCGGATTCCGTCAGCGGCCCTGACGACGATGCCACCAAAGGATTCGCCAACTGCAGGCCCATATATCCCGTCGTTAGATCGATCATTGCGAATCTCCATTTCCGGCGGGCGTCTTCACCGCCAGCTCGCTCCCTTCCTGCGAATGTCGCGGGTGCCCTTCCGAAAGCGCCGCGCGATCCGGCATAGATCCGCCAGCGCCGGTTCACATCTTCCTGCGCCAGTCCGAGCAATTCCGCCGCGGCCGTCGGATCGCTGCGCACCAGCATCGTGTAACGCGCTTCCTGATACGCGTATTGCTTGAGCGGAATGCTCGGCGCTTTCGAATCGAGTTGAAAAGGATTGATTCCCTTCTCCACAAGATTCGGGTTGTAGCGGAAGAGCGGCCAATATCCCGAAAGCACCGCCGCCTTCTGCTGCTCCAGGCCGTGCGCCATGTCGTATCCGTGCGCGATGCAATGGCTGTAAGCGATGATCAACGACGGCCCGTCGTGCGCTTCCGCTTCCTGGAATGCCTTCACCGTATGCGTATCGTTTCCGCCCATCGCCACTCGCGCCACGTAAACATTTCCGTAGCTCAGCGCTTCCATGGCTAGATCTTTTTTCGCCGTTCGCTTTCCGCCCATCGCAAATTTCGCCACCGCGCCGCGCGGCGTTGCTTTGGACATTTGCCCGCCGGTATTCGAATAAACTTCCGTGTCCAGCACCAAGCACGTTCACGTTCATGCCCGAGCCGAGAACGTGATCGAGGCCGCCTGCGCCGATGTCGTAGGCCCAGCCATCGCCGCCTACGAGCCAGACGCTCTTCCTCACCAGCATGTCCGCCAGCGCGATCAGGTCGAGCGCCTCGGGCGATTTGATTCCCGCGAGTCGCATCTTCAACCGCGCCACGCGTTTTCGCTGCGCCATGATTCCCTCTTCGCTCGTTCTGCTGCGCGCCGAGAATTTCGCTCACCAGTTCCGCGCCGATGTGATCCGGAAAGCTGCTGCACCAGGTATCGCGCGTAAGCGTCCTTGTGATCCGACGCCAGCCGCATCCCCAACCCAAATTCCGCGTTGTCTTCGAAAAGTGAATTCGACCACGCCGGTCCGCGGCCTTCCGCGTTTTTCGTGTAGGGCGTCGTCGGCAAATTGCCGCCGTAGATCGAAGAGCAGCCCGTGGCGTTCGCGATCATCAAGCGATCGCCGAAAAGTTGCGTCAGCAGCTTGATGTAAGGCGTCTCGCCGCATCCCGCGCACGCTCCGGAAAATTCAAAGAGCGGCTCGAGCAATTGCACGTCCTTCACCTGCCCGTGCGAAAGCCGTTCGCGTGGCGGTTCCGGCAGTGATGCGAAAAATTCCCAGTTGCGGCTCTCCGTCTCGCGCAAGGCGGCTGCGGCATCATGTTGATGGCCTTGTGCTTCGCCTCGCTCTTGCTCTTCGCCGGGCAAATTTCCACGCACAGCGTGCAGCCTGTGCAATCCTCCGGCGCCACCTGCAGCGTGTAACGCAGCGAATCGAATTCCCGCCAGCGCGGCTTGGCCGACTTGAATCCGAGCGGCGCGGATTCCAGCAGCGCGCCATCGTAAATTTTTCGCGCGAATCACCGAATGCGGGCACACCAGCACGCATTTGCCGCACTGAATGCACAGTTCCTCATCCCACACCGGAATTTCCAGCGCGATGTTCCGCTTTTCCCACTTCGCCGTGCCCGTCGGGAAACGTTCCGTCGGGCGCCAGCGCGCTCACCGGCAAATCGTCGCCGTGGCCTGAAATCATTCGTCCCAAGCACATCGCGCACGAACGTCAGGCGCCGCGGCCGGAACGGGCGGCAGCATGTCGAACGCCGAGAATGATTTTCCGGCCGCGATGAATTTCCACAAGTCCCGCCAGCGCGCCGTCCACGGCCGCGAAATTTCTCTGCAGCACGGCTTCGCCGCGCTTTCCGTAGGTTTCCTTGATCGCGTCCTTAATCGCCGCGATCGCCTCTTCGCGCGGCAAAATTCCGCTGATCGCGAAAAAGCAAGTCTGCATGATCGTATTTGTCCGCCGCCCCATCCCCGATTCGCGCGCCACGCGGTCCGCATCCACCACGAAGAACCGTAATTCTTTGTCGCGAATCTGCTGCTGCATCTTCGCGGCAATTAATTCCATACGTCGTCCGCGCCCAAACGGCGCATTGAGCAAGAATGTCGCTCCCTGCTCGGCGCGATCGAGCAAATCCATCCGCTCCAGGAACGAGAATTGATGGCAAGCAATGAAATTCGCCCGCTCGATCAGATAAGTCGACCGAATCGGCGCCGGCCCGAATCGCAAATGCGACACCGTCACCGAGCCCGCCTTCTTCGAGTCGTAAACAAAATACCCCTGCGCGTAATTCGGCGTCTTCTGACCGATAATCTTGATCGAATTCTTGTTCGCGCCGACCGTTCCATCGGAACCCAGCCCATAAAACAGCGCCCGCACCGTCCGCGGATTCTCCAGCGTGAAACTCGGATCGAAACTCCAGGCTCGTGTGCGTCACGTCGTCATGAATTCCGATCGTGAAATGATTTTGCGGATTCGGCTTGCGAATTTCGTCAAACACCGCCTTCACCATCGCCGGCGTAAATTCCTTCGACGAAAGCCCGTAGCGTCCGCCCACCACTCGCGCCGTTCGTCCCGTTTCCGCCAGCGCCGCGATCACGTCCAGATACATCGGCTCGCCGATCGCGCCCGGCTCTTTCGTGCGATCCAGCACCGCGATGCTTGCGCACCGTCTCCGGCAGCGCCTTCGCGAAATCCGCCATCGAAAATGGCCGGAACAACCGCACCTTCAGCACGCCGACCTTCTCGCCGTCGCCACCAGCCGCTCCACCGTCTCTTCCACCGCGCCGGTCCCCGAGCCCATGATCACGATCACGCGCTCAGCGTCCGCGGCGCCCACGTAATCGAACAAGCGATAAGCCCGCCCGGTCCGCCGCGCGAAGCGATCCATCGCGTCCTGCACAATCGCCGCGCACGATCGGTAAAATGGATTGGCCGCCTCGCGCGCTTGAAAGAAAACATCCGGATTCTGCGCCGTCCCTCGCAACGCCGGCCGGTCCGGATTCAAAGCGCGATCGCGATGCTCGCGCACCCGCTCGCGGTCCACCATCACCGCCAAATCCGCATCCGATAGCGCCGCCACTTTGTTCAATTCATGCGAAGTCCGGAAACCATCGAAGAAATGCATGAATGGCACGCGCGCCTCCAGCGTCGCCGCGTGCGAAATCAACGCAAAATCCGTAGCCTCCTGCACCGAATTCGCCGCCAGCATCGCGAAGCCCGTCGCGCGCGCCGCCATCACGTCGCTGTGATCCCCAAAAATCGAAAGCGCATGCGTCGCCACCGTTCGCGCCGCCACGTGAATCACGCACGGCGTCAACTCTCCCGCGATCTTGTACATGTTCGGAATCATCAGCAGCAGGCCCTGCGACGCGGTAAACGTCGTGCCCATCGCCCCGCCCTGCAACGCCCCATGCAACGCTCCCGCCGCTCCGCCTTCGCTCTGCATTTCCACCACGCGCGGCACCGCTCCCCAAATATTCCGCCGGCCCTCCACAGCCCACTGATCCGCCAATTCGCCCATCGGCGAAGAAGGCGTGATCGGATAAATCGCAATCACTTCGCTCAATCGAAACGCCACCGAAGCCGCCGCTTCATTCCCATCCAGGATCGTCATCTCAGCCATGCTTCCTCTTTTCAGCTAACGCTTGCAGCCTACGCCTCAGCAAATTGTTCGCATGTGACACACGTCACACACCGCAGTGACTCATCACACCAAACCTAACCCCCGTGTTATCGGCTACTTCAGGTCAAGCGTTAGTCGAGAGAAAACTGCTGCCGGAGGTAAAGCGTAGGGCGGGAGTTCACACCCGCCGGTTTGGGTATTTATGGAAGGAAATCGCCGCCCGAACTACCGCGTGACGCCCATCACAAACTCAATCCCGTCTGAAACTCCGCCAAAATTCCCGATACATCCACTCCCGCAGGAATACTCCCAAATGTAAATCCCGAATCCCCCGAAATCCGCGCGGCGCAAAATGCCCCCATCACCGCCGCGGATCCGAATCGCGCCAGCAAAGATCCCTGCAACGCCAACGCCAGCTTTTCCGCAAGCCGCCGCGCGCCAAATTCCGCCGCAGCTTCGTCCCTCGCTCCCTCGCCGCGTCCGAATTTCATCAAAAGCCCCTCGACTTCCGCGATAAAGCGATCCAGCCGCGCATCCGCCCCCGCCGCCATCCGCATCTCCGCCACCACCGCGTCCAACGTACCCGGCTCCTTCGCCAGCGCCCGCAAAATATCCAGGCAAATCACATTCCCCGATCCTTCCCAGATCGAGTACAGCGGCGCCTCGCGATACAACCGCGGCATCAGCGATTCTTCCACGTAGCCATTCCCGCCGTGGCACTCCAGCGCTTCGCCCACCTGCATGCACGCCCGCTTGCACAGCCAATATTTCGCAATCGCCGCGACGATGCGCGCAAACGCCCGTTCGCTCGCATCCGCAATCCGCGCATCAAACGCTCGCGCCAATCGCACCATCAGCAAAGTTGCCGCTTCCGATTCCACAATCAAATCCGCCAGCACATTCTGCATCAGCGGCTGCTCGATCAATCGCTTGCCGAACGCCCGCCGGTGCCGCGCATAGTGCACCGCCTGCACCGCGGCCTGACGCATCAATCCCGCCGACGCGATCACGCAATCGAGCCGCGTGTGGTGCACCATCTCGATGATCGTCTGAATTCCCCGCCCTTCCTCGCCGACCAGTTGCGCCCAGGCGCCCGCAAATTCCACTTCGCTCGACGCGTTCGAGCGATTCCCCATTTTCCGTTTCAATCGCTGGATCAAAAACGCATTGCGCTCGCCCGCCGCCGTCCAGCGCGGCAAAAAAAAACACGAAAGCCCCTTCGGCGCCTGCGCCAAAATTAGAAACGCATCGCACATCGGCGCGGAGCAGAACCATTTGTGCCCGGTGATCAAATACGCGCGCGAATTTCCAATTTTCTCCGCTCTCGTGGTATTCGCGCGCACGTCCGACCCGCCCTGTTTCTCCGTCATGCCCATTCCCACGAGAATTCCCGTTTTCTCGCCGGCTGGCCGGAATCGCGAATCGTAACTCGCCGCCACAATGCGCGATTCCCACTCGCGCGCCAATTCCGCATCCGCGCGCAAAGCAGCCACCGATGAAAACGTCATCGAAATCGGGCAGGTGTGCCCCACTTCATTTTCCGCGGTAATCATCAAAAGCGCCGCGCGCGCCACGTGCGCTCCCGCCCGCGATTCCACCCACGGCAAACTATGAATCCGCGCCTCCACCGAAGTCCGCGTCAATTCATGCCACGACGGATGAAAAACCACTTCGTCCCGGCGATTCCCCGCCGCATCGTGCGTGTGCAGCACCGGCTCGTTTTCGTTGGCTTGAAATCCCCAGCGCTGCGCTTCTTCACCGCCAAGCAATGCGCCGAGGCGCACCAGCTCCGCCTCCGCCCAACCGCCGCCCTCCCGCCGCACGGCCTGCGCCAGCGTCCGGTCGCTCGAAAAAAGATTGTGCCCCACGAGCGGCGCCACTTGATTCGCCACTTCATGCGTGCGCGCCGCACCGCTCGCGTGCGCCACATTCTCGCTTTTTCGCTCGGCCATTTCTCGTTCCCGCCCGAGGTTCTCGCAACCCCCACACCATTGCAACACCTATCGCCCGCAATTCCTCAAGCCCTCGCGCTCAGCGCCGATTACTCAGGAGAGGAATTGTGCATGAATCCGCGAGCCCGCGCAGTCCGGCGACGCCGCCGTCGCGTCCTGCGAAAATGCACCCTCCGAAAAAATCACGCTGACGAGCTCTTCGAAACGGAGACGTGAAATGTTGAACACGAATCAGGGACCTGACAGCCCAATCGCCGCGCGCCATTCATCTGCACGCGTTCTCGCTCTCGCAATCGCCGCGCTGCTCTCGACCACCGCCGCCCACCCCGCTTTTGCGGACGATAAGAAATCGCCGCCGCCAATTCCGGCAACCGATAAGGACAAGCCCGCCAATCCCGCCACAACCAACAACGCGCTCTCCAGCGCCGATCACGAGACCATTCAATTCCTCATGCAGCAGATCGAACAATTGCAAGCCCGCGTCAGAGAACTCGAAGAAATGAATGTCCCCGCGAAGCCCGCTACTTCAAGCAGCGTCGCCGCGCCACACGCAGCCCCCGCGGCGAATCCGCCGAATCCATCGCCTGCAACCGCGCCACCCCCAGCCGCTTCGCCCGTCCCCGCTTCCGCGCCATCAGCCGCGCCCGACACCGACGTCAACGAAGTCGCCCCGCGCCTCCACCTCAACGCCTACGGCGACGTCGGCTACCAGGCCACCGATCAATTTCACAGCTCGAATTCCTTCCTTCTCGGCTCGCTCGATCTCTTCCTCACCTCGCGCCTCTCCGATAAAGCCTCCGTTCTCGGCGAAGTTCTCTTCCTCGCGCAACCCGACAACGTCATCGAACCCGATCTCGAGCGCCTCATGTTCCAATATAAATTCAACGATCATTTCACTTTCGGCATCGGCCGCTATCACACCGACATCGGCTATTACAACGCCACCTTCCATCACATCCAATGGTTCGCCGCTCCCATCGGCCGCCCGCTCTTCCTGCGCTTCGACGATGACGGCGGCTTTCTACCACTCCAGGAAGTCGGGCTCTCCATGAACGGCGATATTCCCTCCGGCGGACTCGGCCTCCACTACGTCGCCGAAGTCGGCAATGGCCGCTCGCACCTCTTCGACGCCGAACCCGCGCAAAATCGCGCCGATAGCAACCAGGGAAAATCTTTCAACATCAATCTCTCCGCGCATCCCAAAGCGCTCTCCGGCTTCGTTCCCGGTTTTTCTTTCTATCATGATGACGTCACCGGCCCCGACCTCCCGAAAATCCATCAATCCATCATGGACGCTTATATCGTCTACACCAATTCGCGTCTCGAATGGCTCAATGAAGCTCTCGTAGTTCGCAACGCCGCCGTCGGCGATCGCGTCTTCCACATTCCCGGCTTTTATTCCCAGGTCTCCTACGCCATCGGAAAATTCCGCCCCTATTTCCGTTACGCCTGGGAAAACGCCAATGATGCCGATCCGCTCTTCAATGGCGCCGAGGCCGATGTCTTCGTCAGCCGCCAGAACGACGCCGCTTTCGGCGTTCGCTATGACGTCACCACTTTCACCGCCTTCAAACTCCAATACGATCGCTTCTCCGAACGCAATCTGGACAGCTACAACTCCATCGCCGTGCAATTCAGCTTTTCCTTCTGACGGGAGATGACTGTGACCACACGATCTCTGTTCCTCACATCCTCCGCTCTTCTCGTCCTCGCCTCCCTGGCTCTTCCGCCGCAACGCGCCTCCGCGGCCGGCGACGAAGTGGACATCATCGTCAATAAAGCCAACACCATCGCCGATCTTCCTCTTGCCGACGCCAAGAAAATTTTCATGGGCGATAAAACCACCTGGCCCAGCGGCAAACGCATCAGCGTCCTCATGGCCGCCGCCGGCGCGCCCGAACGCGCCGTCGTTCTCCGCGAAATTTTCAAAATGTCCGACGCCGAATTCACCAAATATTTCATGCAAGCCGCCTTCACCGGCAAAGTTACCGCGCCGCCCAAGGAAATTTCCTCCGCCGCGCAAATGAAAACCACCGTCTCCGGAAATCCCGGCGCCATCGGCTACGTCCTGAAGTCCGACGCCGATGACACCGTAAAAGTAGTCCTCAAAATTCCCTGAGACGCAGCGCGCGCAAGCGCCGGAGCCCTCATGAATCTCTCCATCCGCCAAAAGCTCTTTGGATTGGGTCTCCTCGGACTCGTCTTCAGCGTTGCCGTCGGGCTTTCCGGCCTTTGGGGCATTCTGCAGGTTTCCGCCGGAGTGCAGGATGTCGGCGCCACCAGCTCCGCAATTCGCAATCACATGGAAGCCAGCAGCTTCCTCGATCTCACTCGCGCCGATGTCTCCAAGACGCTCACCGCTTCCGGCGACGCGCAGGACACGGCCGCATCCGAGCTCGTCGATCATATGAAGCTCTTCCAGGATCGGCTCTCCGCCGCCGTCTCACTCACGCGCGCCGGAGAAGCTCGAAAATCTCTCGAGGCGGAAAGCAGCGCGGCAACTCAATATGCCGAAAAGGCGGCGAAGATATCCGCCGTCCGCAGAAACGCCGCGGCCGCCGGCGCGCTTCTCGGTGATTTCTTGCAGGGTTATCAGGATCTTCGCGATCAAATGGACGCGGTCAATGACAAGCTCCAGGCTGAATCCACCCGCTCCGAATCCGATGCCAAAAAAGTCGTCGCCCGCTCGAAACTGGCCATCACTTTGATCTGCGCGCTTTCTTCCGTGCTTCTTTTCATCATCGCTTTCCGCACCGCCCGCGAAATCAATCTGCGCCTCACCAATGTGAGCGACGAGCTCAAGCAAATGGCCGCCGGAAATTTGACTCATCACCTCGCAGACGAACGCAACGACGAACTCGGCGTCGTCGCCGGCTGGCTCAATCAAACCATCGAAAAACTGCACAGCACCATCTCCCAGGTCACCGCCAGCGCCGGACGCGTTTCCGCCGCCAGTGAACAGCTCCTGGCCACCTCTGCCGAAACCGCCGGAAAGGCCCGCGAGCAGAGCGCACAAGCCGCGCAAGTCGCCCACGCCATGGTCGAGATGGTCACCGTCGTCGCGCAAGTTTCCGAAAATTCCCATCGCGCCGCCGAGTCCGCGCAGAAAGCCGTCGCCGCCGCGCAATCCGGCGGAAAAATAGTGGACGAGACTCTCGAAGAAATTCATCTCATCTCTTCGTCCGTCGAAGAAGCCTCGCGCCGCGTTCGCGATCTCGGCGAAGGCTCCAAGCAAATCGGCGAAATCAGCGTGGTCATTGACGACATCGCCGATCAAACCAACCTCCTCGCTCTCAATGCCGCCATCGAAGCCGCCCGCGCTGGAGAGCAAGGCCGCGGATTCGCCGTCGTCGCCGATGAAGTCCGCAAACTCGCAGAACGCACCGCCCACGCCACCGCCGAAATCGCTCAGAAGATCAAACGCATTCAGGAAGAAACCGTCAGCACCATCGAAGCCATGAGCATCGGAACGGATCTGGTCAAGGAAGGCGTCATCAAGACCACGCAGGCCGGCGCCGCTCTGAAAGAAATCGTCCGCCTAGCCGGCATCGTCGGCGAAATGGTGAATCAAATCGCCGCCGCCACCACCGAGCAGTCCTCCGCGGTCGCCGAGGTCAATTCCACCATCGATCGCATCACCAGCATCAGCAACGAAACCGCCGTAGCCTCCGAAGACGCCTCCAAATCCTGCGACGCCCTCTCCCAACTAGCCGCCGCCCTAAGAAAGCTAGTAGGCCAATTCGTCCTAACCACCGACTCGCCAAATTCCGCCCACTCTTCCGCGACGTCCGTACCGCCGGCTGCCAGCCGGCGTCTGTCCCCCAAATCTTCGACTTCAAACCCACGAGCAAAAGAGCTCCTGGTTTCGAGGTAAATGCCATCAATGTCTTACACGCGAAGCACCGCCGTCACCCGCACCGCCACCCAACCCCAAAACCGCCCCCCCAACCCTACAAAATACCTGTAGGTTTGGCACCCAACTTGTGCTATTCTGCCCTTGCGTTTGTTGCTCTTGTAAAACCTTTGATTTCGTTGAAGGGGCTGCAAGTTCACACTTGTAGCCCTTTTTTCTTGACGGCTCGGGGCGCAGCAGAGTCACCAAATAGCTCAAACAAAGAAGGTTATACGTGAAAGAACAAGGAACAGTTAAGTGGTTCAACGCAGGTAAAGGCTTTGGTTTCATTCAGCGCCAGAGTGGCGAAGATGTTTTCGTCCACTTCTCGGCCATCCAAGCGGATGGTTACAAGTCGCTGAACGAGGGCCAGGCGGTCGAATTCGAAGTTACCACCGGTCCCAAGGGCCTCCAAGCGTCGAACGTGACTAGCCTCTAGTCTCAACTGGGGCGGGCCGGACGACCTCCGGCTCGCCCTTTTTTCGTCTGTTTTCAGCCTTTTGCAATCCATCGGTACGCTTTCCGTGTCACAATAGATGTCGCTATCGGGCACGGGTTCGGGCTTATGAGGGTCCAGACTCATGATTGAGCCCGGCTTGATAGATTACAGGTGCTATTTGAGCGATCAGGTAATCGTGCAGTACCTCGGTTTCGAACAAAAAGGCAATCTTCGCGAATACGCTTTTACCGTCCGCGAACTCTCCTGCGAGCCGCTGGAATACACGCTGGCGATTATTAACGAAGCTTTCGTAGCTCACCGCGCGCGCTATCAGGATGCCCCGGATATTTGCTCCCTGCGCCTGCATCGCGAGCTGGCTACAAATGCGAATCATCCTCCGACGACCCATTTTTTGATTACAGACGCTGAGATGCTCGAATATCACGACGCTCGCAAGCAAAAGCCTTTGCGCAGTTTTCAACCACGCCGGGACGATTAAGATTCTGACTTGCTCCATGGCAGTTCATCTTGGGACGGAGCGGAGACACCCGTGTCGCAGCTGATTGAAGAAAAATACGAACAGGTTCGCACCCTCATCAATCTGGGCAAGGAACGCGGTTACCTGCTCTATGATGAGGTGAACGACCTTCTGCCGCCCGAGGTCCATTCCTCGGAAGAAATTGACAGCGTTCTCTCCACCTTCGAACGCAACGGCATCAGTCTTTTCGAAGACGCCTTCACCGCCAAGGCTGCCAATGGCGATGGCGACGATCTCGAAGTTGCCGACGCCGAGCCCAAGGAAGATACTTTCGCCGGCGACGGCGATCTCGATCTCAGCCCCGGCGCCGCTGAAAAATCCGAAGATCCCGTCCGCCTCTATTTGCGCGAGATGGGTTCGGTCCCGCTGCTCACCCGCGAAAGCGAAGTGGTCATCGCCAAGCGCATCGAGCGCGCGCAACTTCTGCTGCTGAAGACTATTTCCCGTTCGCCCATCGTCATCAAGGATTTGCTGGCCGCCGCGGCCGAGCTGCGCAATGACGTTCGCTCCATTCGCCGCATCGTGCAGTTCGATCAGGAAGAACTTACCGAGGAAGATTTCGAAGCCAAGTCGCGCCAGACGCTGAAAATTCTCGACAAGCTTCAGAAGCTTTACGAATTGGCCACCAAGCAGGCCGAACATTTCGAGCGCACTCCCAAAGCCCGCAAACGCACCTGGCTTCGCGCGCGCAATCGCGTCGCGCGCACGCGCATCCAGATGTCGCGGCTCGTCCGCACCATCGAATTCAATCAGCGCGAAATCAAGCGCCTCATCGAGCTGGTGCGCCACACCGTCGAGCGCCTCAATTCTCTCGATCGCGAAGCGACTCGCCTTGAGCGCCGCGCAGAAGCTTCCCGCGGTGAAAATGCTGCCGAAGCTCGCAAAGACCTGCGTCTCCGCCGCGCGGAGATGAAAGAAATCGCGCAGTCCAGCGAAGTCGATCTCGCCAGCCTCAATCGCACTCTGCGCCTAATTCTTCACGGCGAAGCGAAATCGCAGCAGGCCAAGAAGGAACTGACCGAGGCCAACTTGCGCCTCGTCGTTTCCATCGCCAAGAAATACACCTATCACGGCATGCATTTCCTCGATCTGATTCAGGAAGGCAATATCGGCCTCATGCGCGGCGTGGATAAATTCGACTGGCGCCGCGGCTACAAATTCTCCACCTACGCCACCTGGTGGATTCGCCAGGCCATCACTCGCGCCATCGCCGATCAGGGCCGCACCATTCGCGTTCCCGTGCACATGATCGAGACGATCAATAAACTCGTTCGCACTCAGCGCCAGCTCGTTCAGCAACTCGGCCGCGAGCCTTCCGCCGAAGAGATCGCCAAGCGCATGGATATCTCCGTGGAAAAAGTGCGCCAGACCAAAAAAATCGCGCAGCAACCGATTTCTCTCGAGATGCCCATCGGCCAGGAAGAAGACGCGCACCTCGGCGACTTCATCGAGGACAAAAGCGTCACCTCGCCTTCCGACGCGGTCATCAGCCTCAGCCTCAAAGATCAGACCGCTTCGGTGCTCAAGACATTGACTCCGCGCGAAGAAAAGATTATCAAGATGCGCTTCGGCCTCGACGATGGCAGCGAGCACACCCTTGAAGAAGTCGGCCGCTCGTTCCTGGTCACTCGCGAACGCATTCGTCAGATCGAAGCCAAGGCGCTGCGCAAGTTGCGCAATACTTCGCGCTCCAGCCGTCTGCGCGGCTTCGTCGAAAGTTCGTACTGAAGTTCGCAGCGAAGTTCGTGCTAAAAGTTCGGGCGGCCGTTTCGCTCGTCATGGGCCCTGATCTGGACGTCATGTAAATCTCAGGAGAATGGAAATGAAGAACCTGTTCGTCGGCAACTTGAGTTTTCAGACCACCGAAGGCGATCTGCGCACGATGTTCGCCACTTTCGGTCAGGTCTCGCGCGTCCATATCGCTACGGATCGCGAAACCGGTCAGGCCCGCGGCTTTGCTTTCATCGAAATGGCCAATGACGCCGAAGCGACGAAAGCCATGACGGATCTGAACGGCAAGGAAGTGAATGGCCGCGCTCTTCGCGTCAATGAAGCCACTCCGCGCCCCGAGCGCGGCGCTCCCGGCGCAGCTCGTCCGGGTTTCAGCCGCAGCGGGCCCGGCGCTGGTCGCCCCGGACAGGGCGGCAATCGCAGCGGCGCCCCGCGCGGGAATGGCGGCGGAAATCGCGGCGGCGGTCGCAGCGGTTTCTCCAACGAGGACTATCGCGAAGCTCCGCGCCAGCCCCGCGAGCCGCGCTGGTAATCGCACTTTTTATCCAGCCCAGGTTTTACTAAGGTTCACGCACGGCGGGCGTTCTCTTCGCCCGAATGCAATCGCGCAACGCATGTTCCGATTGCCGATCTTGATCTAAGGAGATTCTTATGGCCAGAATCACTTTTCAGAAACGCCAAAAAGAAATGAAGCGCCAGGAAAAAGCGCGCATGAAAGCAGAACGCCGCGCCGAAAAAAAACTGGAAGCCAAAGACGGCCCGGCCCGCGAGGTTGAAATCTCGCGCGACCATTCCTTCGACGATCTACCTCCAATCCCACTGGAGCTAGACTCCGAAGTCTAAAGCCAGCGGCAACTCACGCAGCGCCGCCAACTCAACCCAACAAGTGTCTCCGCCCAAGCGCAATTGGCGGCAGCACGCCCACCGCCAATCCGCGCCCACCGCACCGTGCTCGACGCCGCGACGACTCCGAGCTCATCGCCCGCCGTAGCGTCCTCGACGCCTCGCGCCGAATCTTAAGTAGCGCCGGCCTCCGTGCCGGCATCCGACGAGCGCAGCAGCCGCTAGCGATTGCGAACCCGGCCGGCGCGCTATGCCAATTCTTAAAACTCGACCGTGCGCCAAACGATGAGCCTCAAACGGGTTGCACCCTCCAGCGACTTCGCGATTCTCTCAAACGCAACTCTGCACCCGTTGACGAAATAAACTTCAGAGCCGATTCCCTCAGTACCGGCTGCTATAGTCACCGGCCGGCCAGAATCCCACCCCTCAAGAAGAATCAATCGAGTTGGCGACGCCCCGGAATTGACTCCATCTTCCCGTAACGATTCACCCCCAGGAAACGTCTGCTATCCTGGACGCTCTTTGCTCGCGATCCGGCTCATGCTCGACGCTACGCCTATCTTGCCGCCCCATTCAATCGGCATATGCGTCACGCCGGCGAAGCTTTGTCAGGGCATGGCTTTTCACCCTGAGCGAAGTCGAAGGGCAGTCATGCCGCAAAGGCCGCGACATAAGGAAGGGGATCGTATGTCTCAGAAAGCCAGTGCCGCAATGAGTGCTCGGCAAACCGAAGCCCGGCCTCACCAACTTGGCCAGGAGGTTTTCAAATCCATCTTGCCGGATGACCTCGATTGGAAACCGTTCCCGGCATTCCCACCTTCCGTTCGCCTGGCCGTCCTGGTAGGTCAGCCCTCAGAGCCCGGCCCCTACACCATCAGGGTCAAATCGCCTCACGGCGCGAAGCTAATGCCTCACAAGCACCCCGAGGATCGCGTCTACACCGTAATTTCTGGCGTCTTCTATATCGGGCTGGGCGATGAATTCGACGCCAGTAAGTTGCAAGCCTATCCGCCCGGCGCGGTTGTCATTCTCCCTGGTAGCACGTCCC
Organism: uncultured Acidobacteriota bacterium; assembly: GCA_963838545.1. Classification (GTDB taxonomy): domain Bacteria; phylum Acidobacteriota; class Terriglobia; order Acidiferrales; family UBA7541; genus Palsa-147. Next base: position 152,711 of record CAWIRL010000001.1, on the reverse strand, counting down.
ATTTCCACTGGGCGAAATCCGGCGAGTACGTCACGCAAATCACCGCGATGGGGCCGCTGGGACTGGAATACCTAAGCGCGAAAGACGATCCGCGAAACAGCAACTCGTAACAGGAATCTGCCCGACTCTTTGTGACGGAGAGCACAACATGACTGAACCCACAACGGATTCTTTGGCGCGAGTACAACAAAAACAAAAGAAAGGAACGCGCACAGCCGTAAAACCTTTCGCGGCCGTCACCATCCTCGCAGCCATGGCGCTTCTTGCCATCCTCGGCGTCGCGGTCCTTAACGCGAAAGGGCAGGACACCGACAAGTACTCTCTGAAATCTCCGGATGGAATTGCGTTCTCTGATTTCAGGGGGTATGAGGACTGGTCCACGGTTTCTTCTGCTCGCCAGGAAAAAGTGCTTAAGGTAATCGTCGCGAATTCGGCGATGATTAAGGCCTTCAAGGCTGGCGTTCCGCTCAACGGCAAAGCATTTCCGGAAGGCTCCATGATCGTGAAACTCCAGTGGTCACCGAAGAAGGACGCGGAAGCGCCTTTCGATGTGGAAGTGCCGGACGCTTTTAAGCAGGCATTCGTGATGGAGAAAGACAGCAAGAGATTTCCGAAAACCGGCGGCTGGGGATATGCCGTTTTCAACTACGACGCCGCTTCGAACAAGTTCACCCCCGATCCCACCTCCCACGCCGACTGCGGAATCTCCTGCCATGTGGCCGTGAAGGCGAAGGACTACATCTTTCACCCGTACCAGAAGCGCTGAATTGCGGGCTGGCCCTTGAGCACCCTTCGCACAGGACGCCCGAGTGTGCCCGAGTGAGAAAGTTCGTTTTCACGAAGTCTGCTGGTGCCTTGAAACCATGTTGCGAACAGAGGACTCGTATTCATAGTGAACACTTCATCGAAAGGAGTCGTCAATGAACGCCGTGCAAATCGAACAGAAGAGCTACGAGATGCCGCCGAAGGAAGGGATCAGCATCGCGCATTTTCTCACCGTTGCCGACGTCGAGCGATCGGCTCGCTACTATGAAAAAGTATTCGGCGCTCGCATTCTCTCTATGGGTGACGGCAACGCTCCTCCGTACCTTCAGCTTGCGAATATCTGGATGATTTTGAATGTGGGCGGCGGCCCGACCCCGGACAAGCCCACGGTAACGCTCAGCGTCCCCGACCCGAATCACATCAACAGCTTTATGAATTTCCGCGTCGCCGATATTCAAGCATGCTACGAATTGTGGAAAAGCCGGGGCGCCGAGTTCCTCACGCCGCCAATTCCCAAGTACGGCGAGATTCGCTGCTACATCCGCGACCCTGACGGCTATATCATCGAAGTCGGACAAAGCACCGATCTCAAGTACGGTTAACGCTCGGCGCGGATAGAATGCCAACTCCGCGCCTCCTCGTCGCGCTTCTGCCAGTCTTTGCCTGCAACACATTCGATTTCAGAGAGGAGAAGAAAATGACAACAAAAGGAAAAGTCCTGGTGCTGGTCTCGAGCGGTCACGGCTTGCCGTTGAAAGATGGCAAGGTCTACGCCGGCGCTGGCTACTATCTCAACGAATTGACGGTTCCGGTTCGCGCCTTGATGCAGGAAGGCTACGAAATCACTTTTGCCAACCCCCAAGGCAACACGCCGCAACTCGATGTCCATTCAGCTGTCGCCGATTTCTTCGGCGGCGACGAAGCCAGGCTTCAGGACTATCTAAAATTCCGCGACGCCCTGGCTGGGCTCAAAAATCCCACTCGCATCTCGGAGGTCATCGCATCGGGCCTGGATCAATATGACGCTGTTTTCGTCCCTGGCGGCCACGGTCCGATGATGGATCTTCTCGATGATCCCGACGCGGGCACCGTGCTGAGACACTTTCATAAAACATCCAAGCCTACAGCGATGCTCTGCCATGGCCCGATTTCACTTCTCTCCGCTCTTCCGAATTCGACGGAGGTGGTCGCAGCGCTGGCTTCGGGCGATGCCGCTGGAGCGCGCGCAAAGGCTCAAGGATGGATTTATTCTGGATATAAGATGACCATCTTCTCGACGGCGGAAGAGCAGCAGCGCGAGCCGCTCGAGATTGGTGGCAAGGTTCTCTTCTATCCCGACTTCGCCTTGGGCACAGCGGGCGGTGACGTAAGTGTGCTCGCTCCCTGGAAGAGCTACGTCCTACAAGATCGCGAGTTGATCTCCGGTCAGAACCCTTTCTCAGACGAAGCGCTTCTGAAACTTCTCATACCAGCACTCAACCAGAAAAGAACTGAGGCGGCCAGCGCCTCCTGACCCGAATCAAATCTTCGCTATCGGTGGCGGAGCTGCGGTTTACGCAGCGAGCCCCCAGCAGTGCGAGCCGCGCTGGTAATCGCACTTTTTATCCAGCCTAGGTTTTACTAAGGTTCACGCACGGCGGGCGTTCTCTTCGCCCGAATGCAATCGCGCAACGCATATTCCGATTGCCGATCTTGATCTAAGGAGATTCTTATGGCCAGAATCACCTTTCAGAAACGCCAAAAAGAAATGAAGCGCCAGGAAGAAGCGCGCATGGAAGCAGAACGCCGCGCCGGAAAAAAACTAGAAGCCAAAGACGGCCCGGCCCGCGAGGTAGAAATCTCGCGCGACCATTCCTTCGACGATCTACCTCCAATCCCCCTGGAGCTAGACTCCGAAGTCTAAAACTCCGAGAAATCCCTCCGCACAGGCGGAGGAAACGCTCCCGGGTACGGTGCCTCCGCCCAGGCGGACGCCGTATTTGCGCGCGGAGTATTTGAATTTGCCTTTGCCTTCGTAAAGACGCTGGCTAGCTGCGCCCGTCCGTGTAACGCGTGTGAAAATGCCGCCCTCCGCCTCGATTTACGTCGATCTAACATTTTTTGATCTTCGATAGATACAAAACTCAAAACGGAAACAAGATTCCCAAGTCTTTGAGTTTTTCGAAACGCGCAGCAGCGAATTGAAAAAGCTGCGCGGGTTTGCGGCCCGTTTGCTTTCGTTCGCGTAGCGGTTTCAATATCCCCAAAAGCGCGATCTTTCGCCGAAAATTGCGCTTATCCAAACGTTTCCCAAGTATCGCCTCATACACGCGCTGCAATTCGCCAAGCGTGAATTTCTGCGGAAGAAGCTGAAACCCGACGGTCGTGTACTCCAGCTTGTTGCGCAGACGCTCGACGGCATAGTCGAGAATGTCCTTGTGGTCAAACGCGAGATCGACCGCGCCGGTCACAGGAACCCATTGGGCCTCGGCAGCATCCGCGCCCGCGACGAGAGAAAGCTTATCGCTCGCGACCAGCGCGTAGTATGCGACTGTCACGACTCTCTCCCGCGGATCGCGCTTCGGATCTCCGAACGTATAAAGTTGCTCGAGAAAAACTTTGCGGACTCCGGTCTCCTCGTAAAGCTCGCGCTGCGCGGCTTCTTCGAGCGATTCATTTTCGCGCAGAAAGCCCCCGGGAAGCGCCAACTTGCCCTGAAAGGGCGGCACTCCGCGCGTGACTAGCAGAACTTCCAGATTTTCGCCTCGCACGCCGAAGATCACCACGTCAACCGCCACGCGGAGCTGCGTCATTTATCCCTCGAGACTAAATGCGCTTTTTCTTCTGCCGCCTTTACGGACACACTAGAACCGGAATTGAATTCCAAATAATCGCTTTCGATACCGTCGCCAAAGATTACTCCGCCCGAAGGCATGAGTGACTCAAGTCGCAGCGCGTCGCCCGCGCCCACAATTCCCGCGATGATATTCGCCGCCGAGTGGCGGCTCGCAAATGGCTCGCGCACCACAAACAGCAACCGCGGATCCTCCCAGACCAGGCGTATCCCCTCGATTCTTCGGCTTCCCTGCAACGCGGCAACGCCCGAAGCCATATTGAAAACTGACGACATCCATCCGCTACTCCCCGCGCCCGTCGATACCAGCACGCCGCTCGAAGATTGCGGCTCCTCGGAATCTTTGTACCGAATGCGATAACGCGCCGAAACATGAGAGCGCGCGCCGAGAAACAAATCATTGAAAGCCAGCAGACGCTGACCGTCGTTAACCCGCGCTTCCGCGAGCGTGACCTCCCGCGCGCGATAGCGGCCCGCCATCACGCACTCCACCGCTCCCTTTACCTGCGACGGAAGAAACGGCAGCAGTATCCCATCAAATCGCTCCGCATCCGGGTTCACGCCGATGATCGGCTGGCGGCCCACATATTTCGCGGTATTGGCCACTAATCCATCCTGCCCGAGCGTGATGACCAGATCGCGCGGAAGAAACGTAAACGTCGGCGCCAACTCGCGATCGATCTCCTGAATTTTCACAACCGGGTCGATCGAGCGGCGGACCACATCCGCCGACCGGTGATACGCATCGTCTTCGATCTCGTACTCGCTGAAATTTCCACCCGCGTGGCTGATATAAAATTTCGCCTGCGCGAAGGTATTGAAGCGGGTGATCAGCTCCGCAAGCCGGGTCTTTCGCGTGACTAGCACAATCTTGTCGAAACCGGCTTGCGGCGCATGCACCACTCCACCGATTTCCATCGCCTTACTTCTCCGCCCGAGGTGCCGTTAACGGCGCCGGCCGCGTTTCGCTCGCGATCAGACTTCGCAGCAAATCCGGAGAGATATTCAACTCGCCGATTTTCTGCGCGTTCGCCGCCATTTCTTGAAAGGCCATCGCAATCATCGCTCGGGAATCGCCGCCGCGTTGCGACAACATCATTAGCGTCTTCCAATCGACGTCGCGCACTGGCTTGATGCCGGCATCCAACGCGTATGCACGGCTATCAGCTTCCTTGCGCTCGTTCTCCACCCGCTTATCCATTAGCGCTGCCCGCTGCTCCTCGATGGCGATATCAGCGGCCATCTGCGTCTCGCGAATCTGCCGTTTCTTCTCTTCAACCGCAATCTCCGTGTTCAATTCACTTTCTTTGATACGCCGCTCCTGCTCCACGGCGTTGTTGCGCCGCGCGTAAATGGCCTCGTCGGAGCGTCGCTGCAGCTCTTCGCGCGCTTCGGCTTCGAGCGCCCGCGCCATTTCAGGATTCGGCCGCAGCGACAACAAGGAAAGATTAACTATCTCGACTCCCAATTGCTGCACCGCCTCCGACGATTTCAAGCCTTCCGAAACGCGCGCAGTGAGCGACGCTCCACCAGTGAGCGCTTCGCGCAGCGTCATCGTTTGCGTCTCGGCTCGCATCATCGTCTGCAGCGTGTGAACCAGCCGCTCCGGAAGCTTCCGGTATTCCTCCGACCGAAACACGCCGTTCGGCAAAACGCTGAAATCAAGCATGGCCGCGAGCTTCTTGGGATCGATGACGCGATACGTGAGCTGCCCCTGTATTGTGACCGCCTGAAAATCCGCGGTCGCCTCCTGAAACGCAAACGCAGCGTCAGCGCTCTCCAGGGGAACGGTCACAATCGTGGAAGTGGGCGAGTAAAAGAAGAATGAGAGACCGGCGCCCTCGCGGGCCACACGGCCATTCTGGAAATGGAGCACGTAGGTAGTGGGCGGCGCTTTCATGAATCGAAGACCTAGCATGGATGCCTCCTGAGTGTCCTTACAACACCATTTTAAGTGTTCGTAAGACACCATGTCAATAAACATTTCTGGCTGGCGTCCGCTCCCGCCCACCAGTGATTCAAGTCACAGCCCCAAGTGACCGATACCACATACGAGCCCCCGCGCACCGCTTACCCTAGTCCTCGCTGCAACGAAAGGAGCCATCCTCATGGCCACGAATGCAAAGAGAACAATGCACGCCGCCGTCGCACAGACTTTCGGCGCGCCGCTCGACATCCAGGAAGTTCCCATCCCCACGCCCGGCCCCGGACAAGCCCTGGTCCAAATCATCGCCTCCGGCGTTTGCCACACCGATCTGCACGCCGTCGAAGGCGATTGGCCCGTCAAGCCCACGCTTCCCTTCATTCCCGGACACGAAGGCGCCGGCATCGTCGCCGCGCTCGGCCCCGGCGTCACGCATCTCAAGGAAGGCGATCGCGTCGGCATCGCCTGGCTTCATAGCGCCTGCGGCCATTGCGATTTCTGCCTCGCTGGATGGGAAACGCTCTGCCTCGAACAGAAAAATTCCGGCTATTCCGTCAACGGCAGCTTCGCCGAATACGCCCTCGGCCAAGCCGATTATCTCGGCCGCCTGCCGAAAAATCTTTCCTTCACCGACGCCGCCCCAATTCTCTGCGCCGGCGTCACCACTTACAAAGGCCTGAAGCTCACCGGCACCAAACCCGGCGAGTGGGTCGTCATCTCCGGCGCCGGCGGACTCGGCCACGTCGCTATTCAATACGCCAAAGCCATGGGACTGCACGTGGCCGCCGTTGATCTCGGCCCCGAAAAAATGGCGCTCGCTCGCAAGCTCGGCGCTGAAATCACCATTGACGCGAAAACTCAGGATCCGCCCGCGGAAATTCAGCGCCAGATTGGCGGCGCCCACGGCGTTCTCGTCACCGCCGTCTCGCCCATCGCCTTCAAGCAAGCGGTCGGCATGCTGCGTCGCGGCGGCACTTGCGTTCTCAACGGCCTGCCCGCCGGCGATTTTCCCGTCTCCATTTTCGACATGGTCCTCAACGGCCACACCATCCGCGGCTCCATCGTCGGAACGCGCCTCGATCTCGAGGAAGCGCTCACCTTCGCCGCCGAAGGCAAAGTGAAAGCCACCATCGAAACGCTTCCGCTCGGCTCGATCAACGACGTCTTCGAGCGCATGCGGCAGGGCAAAGTAAACGGCCGCGTCGTCCTCGAAATTGCCAAGGCCGCCGCGATGCCATCGCAGCAAGAAACCCGCGACGCCTGCGAACTCGTCACTCGCTAGCGCCGTCCGCGCGCGAATTTCGCACGCACAAAAAAAGAAGCCAGCGCAACCTCCACGCGCTGGCTTCTTCTAATTTCAATTCCCGCTACTGCCGCTGATGCATTGCCGACACTTGCCCCGCCTCGATCGTTCCTTGCGTCACCGTTTCATGCTGCTCGCGAAACGGCAATTTAAATTTCCGCGCAATCTCCGGCCAAAATTCCCGCAGCACGTTGAATCCCACGTCCATTCCCACGCCATAACCCACGCGCCGCGCCGCCGGCTCAAATCCCCGCCGGTGATCCGGATGATAAACATTGCTGATCGCCACCGCGCTCACCGTCCCCAGCCATTCCGAAAAATTAAACATCCGCGCCCCATCCGTCTCCCGGTGCGCCACCACCACGTGCGCCGCCGCGTAAAAAAATCGCTCGCCAAATCCGCCGCGCGCCAGCCGGTAATACCTCGGATCCTCCGAAAATAAAGTCGGGTAAGCGAAATCCTTGAAAAATGCCGACGACGCCTTATCCGCCATGTCCGCGCCAAATCTTTTCCCGTAACCAATCGCCCCGCGCCCGAAACTCGGGTCGTTATTTTTCGCCTGGCTCACTCCCGCATCGTAAGCCGCGCTCAAAAATGTCAGCGGGTCCAGCGAATCCTGCACGAAAAGCCGCACCTTGTCCTTCAACTCCAGCGTGCACAGCATCGCTCCATTCTTGTAACGCGAAGCGTGCGCCGGCAGCACCGATCTCCGCTCCAGACTCCGCCCGAAAATTCCCACCGCTTTTTCCAGCGGCCCCTGATAATCCCGCCAGCCCACCGAAGGCGGCGGCGCGATGCACGGCGCCTCCACCGTGTGCGGCGCGTGCAATTGCACATTCGCGAGCAAAGAAGGAAGCGGCTGCGACACAGCCGTCTGCCGAAGTGAAGCCAACTGCGGCGTTCCAGAAGCCTGCTGCGAAGAAAAAACAAATTCAGGAAACGGCAAAGATTCGTGCGGCCCCGACGCCTCCGCCGGCGTTCCTCGATCCTGCCCGAGCGCCGACGCCGCGCAAGCCAGCGACGCAATCGCCACCACGCTCAGCGCCCGCAGCAAAATCCGCCAAGCGCCCGCCGCTCGCCCAGTGCCGTCTTCGCCCAAGGTCAACCGCCGATTCAGCGCCGCCAAATCCAGCGCGCCAACCGCCCGAACCAACTGCACGAATCCGCCCACCGCACCAACCCGCCAATTGCTCCAGCCCGCCAACCAATTTGACAGCAAATCTCGCGCCGCGGTGACGCGCCGCCGCCAAAAAAGAAAGCCGCGGCCACCCCGACGTTCTACAGCGATTCCCGTATCCAATCCACTCAATTCGGCGAAAAACGAAAAATATCCGCAGGATTCACGCGCAGGCGAGCGAGGCAGCTCCAAAGGCAGGCACAACCGCCGCAAATTTGGTAGCGATACCGGGAGTCGAACCCGGATTTTGGCCTTGAGAGGGCCACGTCCTAACCTTTAGACGATATCGCCGCAGCAGCAATTGCAGGAAACGCACAAAGATTTTGCCACGCCGCCCCGCACCAAGCAAGCGACCCGCAAACTCGCCGCCTCCGCGCCTTTTCGCGCCTTTTGTAGCGCCGCACTTTCAGCGCGGCATCCGCCGAGCAAACTCTGACCAACAATCGTTCACCCTCGCCACCTGCTATACTCTCGCCGAAAATTCCAAGCCCAAGGAACACCAAAATGCCCACCACCTCCTCCCTCTTCGATCTAAAAAATAAAATCGCCGTAGTCACCGGCGCCTCCTACGGCCTAGGCGTAACCTTCGCCGAAACCCTGGCCGCAGCCGGCGCAAAAGTAGCTCTCGCCGCCCGCAGCGCCGAAAAACTCGCCGCCGTCGCCGAAAAAATCGCGCGCAGCGCCGCCACCACCAACGCCGGCGGCACCGCCGCCCCCTTCGCCTGCGACGTCACCGATCCCACTCAAGTCGCCCGCCTCGTCGCCGCCGTCTCAGAAAAATTCGGCCCCGCCGACATCCTCGTCAATAACGCCGGCATCGCCGCCGACGCCGGCCCCGTCCCCGAAAAACTCCCCCACGATCTTTTCTCCCAGACCGTGCAGGTCAATCTCATGGGCGTCTGGTACGGCTGCCGCGATTTCGGCGCCGCCATGCTCCGCCGCGGCCAGGGCGGCTCCATCATTAATATCGCCTCCATCGCCGGCCTAGCCGGCTGGTCCAATAATCCTCCCGCCTACCAGGCCACCAAAGCCGCCGTAATCAATCTCACGCAAAATCTAGCCTGCAGTTGGGCCGATCGCCGCGTCCGCGTCAACGCCCTCTGCCCCGGCTGGTTCCCCAGCGAACTCACCGGCCCTCTCTTCGGCCTGGGCGATTCCATAGCCCGCATAATCACCGCCACTCCCATGCGCCGCCTAGGCAAACCCGAAGAACTAAGCGGCGCCCTATTGTTCCTGGCCAGCGACGCCAGCTCCTTCGTAACCGGCACCACGCTCGTGGTAGACGGCGGCTTCAACGCCAGCAGCGGCGATTTCTCCTGGCCCGAAAGCACAAACAAAGCCTTCGCCGACAACCTACCCAACGACATCGGCAAACGCATCATTTCCGAATCGTAGCGCCGGCAGCCTGCCGGCGTTTTTGACTTCGATTTTGCCTATGTAGGGGCGGGCGTTCACCCCCGCCCGGTTTTCGGACCCCGCCCCCGTTGCGGCGCGCGCAGTTCGCGCGGGGGGACGCCGACGGCGGGCGTCGCGGGAGGGCGAAACCGGCCCTCCCCTACAAAGGAAAAGTCGAACCAGCTCCGAATTTTTATTGGGTTCGCCGGTTGTTGTTTGTTCTCCTTTTGTTTGCCCGAAATTTGGATTGGCCTAGTTTGTATCGATTAGAAATTGGTTTCGGTGATTGTTTTGTTGGAGTTGGGTGAGATTCTAATTTTGGAATTGTATCGATTAGAAATTTCGGGGGGCGTATTGGAAGTTTCGGATCGGGCGGCTCGCCGGCGGCGTGGGCGGCTTTGCGGTCTTGCATCAGATTGAACATTTCTTTGCGAAGCGTGGCGTTGACGCCTTCTTGAAAGTAGGGACGTTTGCTGATTACGACTTCCTTGGGAGGATCAATCCATTGGCCGTCGTCGTTGATGCGGCTGTAGGCGCGGGCGGCGTTGAGGATGTCGCAGGCGGTGGGGCGGAGGTAGTGGGTGTATTCGAGGATGGGCTCGATTACGCAGCGGAGTTTTTGGCGGCGGAGTTCGTCGAGGCCGGTGGCGTGGGCGTGGCGGTAAATGGTTTGGCGATCCCAGAGATTGTAGGCGCTGCTGATGTAATCGGGGCTGACCCAGTGGATGTAATCGCTTTCGAGGGCGGCGCGATCGGGATGGCGGCAGATGAGGCATTTGCGGGAGTGGCGTTCGGGATCGGGCTCGGCTTTGGGAGGCGGGAGAAATTCGAGGGGTTGGTCGGGAGGGGGTATTTGCGGGGTTTGTGGTTCGGGGGGTGGCTCGGAGGGTAAGGCCCTCCGGGTGGAGCTTCGCTTTTTGCTCATTGGTTTTATCTCACATTTTTAAATTTTGTACGGAGCCCGTATCTTGCGGCTACACCTGCGGCAACTGCAATTGCGGCGGGGCAGTGATTAGACTGCCCTTGCTGCTTCGCGGCTCGCGTATACAGCCTGACTACGCTAGCATGGATTGGCTAGTTAGTCAATATAAATCTGTGTTGAGGGAAAAGCAAAAATGGGGCCGAAGGACCCGGCTTCCAGCCGACGGAAGGATAGCGAACCCCCTCCAAATGCAAACGCAGAAAGACTGGGTCGCCCGCCAAAACCGTAAACCTTCGGAAAAGGCGGGCCACCCCTTCCGTTGAATTTATGGTGTATTCTGATTTGCCATTCTCCGACCTAACTCCTGACGGGCACGCAGCTGAAAATACAAATCACAGTAAACCTTCATCTTGATTGCATCATCGATGGTTATTGGCTGGGTTGGCTGGTTCCTGCTTGCCATTTCAGCCGCACGCCGACGGACGTCCGTCAAATCCGCACGGAAAAGTCGGCTCAGCGGCCAATTCCGCCCAAAGTCGCTCGGTGGCGGCCTCGAAAGTCTCCGGAGCACCGTCCCAGTCCCCGTAGGCTTTGAGTCCGGCTCGGAGCGCCTCATAGAATTGAACCAAGATCGTGGGCTCGAACTGACAGAATAGATCGCTCTTTGCTACCAACCCAAGTGCCCGAAAGTATTGATCGTATGCCTGCTTTTGCTCAGGAGTAACGCGAGCCAAATGAGCGAGTACTAAACCTACGTTGTTAAGATCGGGGTCTTTCAATGCCTGGTGGCCCCAAGAGACGCTGAGTGGCGGATTTCGGTCTACAACAAGATTCGCTTTACTTTCGATGTCAACAATCTCTTCGTAGTATTTCGAGACAAATGTCGGTAAGTACCACCAGAAGTATCCGACGGTTCCCACGTTAATTGCGACCAAGAAGATCCACGATACTTGCAGTCCGCTCGCCCACAGTTCCTGAACGTGCATTCTCTTCGGTAAGGTGAATTGGACAAGCATTTCCTTCTTATCTTTCGTCGGAAACAACTTAATCCAATTGATTTGATGGTTCCATTTCGTTAGTGGCCTGGGGCGAATTGAATGGGACGACGATTTCAAGCGTAACTTGATCTGCCATTTCGGCTTGTCTCCCTCTTCCTGCCCGGGCTCAGTCCGGTTTAGCTCCTTTTCTGCAAGTTCTTGGTTTGCGCGATCTGTTTCATCAAAGCCCTCGCGAAGCCAGATCATCCACTTCGCTGGGTTGCCTTCGAACTCTGCCAACTTCGCAAAGCTTCGGTCGCTAAATACGATCATTTTCATCTGAGGATCCTCGCAGGCTTGAAAAAACCAGGTCATTAGTGAACGCTGGGACAAGTCAAGCTCGCGCGGCTGCACAGACTTCTCCATGTCTAATCGAACTTGAGCCAAATTAAGGATCGTATCCAAGTCGCGGTCTGATACTTCCCGCTGCGCCAGTGGATCGCTGGCGTCAACGTAGAGGCTGGCTAGACGTAGTTCATGTATGGATGTCGCGAGCGACTGAAATCGACGAATCTGTTCCGCGGTGATTTTTTGTTCGCCGAAGGTGGGCGTCCAGAGCGCCCAGAATAGTTTGCGTTCGTGATCCTCTACCCAATCCTTGAGCTTCGGGCGATCTTCGTCAACGTGTTGGTCACCGGGTAGCGGGAAATCTCTCAATGATCTCGCTAATATCATTGCGGCCTTGCCCACCTCTTCGAGAGAAACTGCCGCGAGGTGATACGCGATATGGTTCTGGCCGGGCTTACGCGTACTTCTCGCTGCGTCGAGCAGTCGCTCCGCATTTAGTAGGCAGGACGCGATAACGGGCCTTACCTTGTCGAGTTCTCCCATCCCGAGATTGTGAATCTTGGTCCTCGGTCGCGCAACATCTAACTAACCGCAAAATTACACATACTGGCTTAATTGAATAAAGAAGAAGTTAGTTTTATTAAGAGTGTTGTCGCGATGGAAAGTTACGTCAGAACGACAAGGTCGATCGGCAAGGCCGGAAGAGACGCAAAGCGAGAAATGGTGGGCCACCGGCCCTTCGCATCTGAGTCCGATTATTACGCTTGCTAAAAGTAACGCTATGGGTTCTTATACCCGGCATCACTTTAAGTGGTAATTACGATCTTAGATTACCGCTATACAAAGGAGCGCACTATGAATAGACGCGTGAAGGTTCTTGCTTGTCCTTACTCTTTCCGTGGCAAGACAATTACCCGCCCAAGATGCCTGCAAAGACCTTTTTTCACAAGGTTACTATGACGAGCATCAGACATTTTCAGACCGGCAGAGCTTTAGACATATTCAAGGAACTATTTGTTCCGACACGACTTTGACGCGCGAGCAAGCCGATGATAAGAGCCTTGGTTCCGGCGGCTCCTACTACGCAGTTATAACGGGCTTCCTGGACGTCGGTGACAAGCAAAAGACTTTTGAAGAACAGCGAAGGATTTTTTGCAGTATGAATCTTGATACTTCTACGCACCTTGCTTTATTTACTCAGAGTTCGAGGGTTATCAGTCAAGCAGCCACGGCTGTCATGAAGTCCTGTTTCGATTCACAAGGTTTTCATGCTGCTATCGTGCCGTCAAGAAATCCGGAGTCTTTCGCGATTCGGATGACCTACAAGGGAGATGGAGTCACAGACATCCTCATCAACAAGATTTCTGCTCACCCCGCCATCACATGCGATACCCCAGACAATACTACCGTGCATAGCGGTGCGAATATAATCTGCCAGAAGCCCGCCGACACAACCGTTCAAGTTACCATGAACACTGATAGAGGTTCGCTGCCTGCTATAGACGTGCTTGGAACTAAAGACATCGACGACGACATTCAAAGTCAGCTGAAGGTACTTACGGATAAGGTTGCAGCGGTGGGGCTTTCCAGTTGCCTTGGATGTATTGAACAGTCCGTTCTGACTGAGGCCCAATTTCAGAATGTAAACGGGCCGAACTGGGTTCTCTGCGACGGGCGCAACATCGCAGGAAGTAAACTTGCACAGTTGACTGGTATTTCAAACACACCCGACTTGCGTGGCGAGTTTCTCCGGGGAAAGAACTTGGGAAAGTTCAAGGACGTAGAAGAGGCGGCTCTTGGCGAGCATAAAGCTGATACCGTTGGACCTCACCAGCACATCGAGCGCGTTTACGACCCGGATGCACCCGAGACGAGGAATGGCGCAGGAATCTACTATGATGGCGGCAAGAGATATACGGACAAAGTGGGGGTATTCTTGCTAGGAGTCTTTCCCGCCAACTCCGAAACTCGACCTAGGAACGTCACCGTCAATTACTTCTATAAAATCAACTAGGGACAGGAAAACTCTTTGTTGGAATCGGTGTTGATTAGAGTTTGGGTTTGGCCGGATCAGGGAAGCGTGGGGAAACGGGAGTCAGCGCCGAAAAGATGGCCGGAGAAGCGAAGAGGGTGGGCCACCGCCTGCATTTTAAGACTCGGGGTGCGGCGGGCCGTCCACCCTTTTTCCGCCTGCGTATTTTCCGGCTGAAGCATTCATCCCCGTCTATCGCATGGTCATACCGGTGACGTTAACGGCGCAGTATAGGGCGTGCCGGAGGTTTGGGGTCTTCCGAGTCTTTGGGGTGGGTGCCCGATCCTTCCCGATGTGCGGGAAGGGTCGGGCTTTTCGGCCTTGTGTTCGGCCCTCGGTTCTTTCTAATTTTATGCATGGAAAACTCGGAGAAAGAGAATGCAGATTCCTCACCGCCGAGGCGGTTCGGAATGACAGTTGTGGGGCGGGGGGCCGAAAAGCGGGCGGGGGTGAACGCCCGCCCCTACGACGGCGACGGCGGCGGAGGACGGCGATGACGGGCGCGGTGCGGGGGGCGAAAACCGGGCGGGGGTGAACGCCCGCCCCTACAACGGCAACGGCGGCGGAGGACGGTGATTTCAAATTTGAAATTTCAGATTTGAGGAGGAAGCGCGAGAAAGAGATGACAGACAACGTCAAAGGCCGAAACCCCGACCCTTCCCATAAACCGGGAAGGATCGGGCACCCGAAACCCGCGGAGAGAGAGAAAATGCAGATTCCTCACCGCCGAGGCGGTTCGGAATGACAGGCGTGGGGCGGGGGGCGAAAAGCGGGCGGGGGTGAACGCCCGCCCCTACGACGGCAACGTCAAAGACCCCACGCGCGGCTACGGCGCATGGGGCACCCGACACCCGCGGGGAGAGAAATTAAAAATTCGGAGCCGTCGGCACCGGGCATTCTTGGCGCGTTTCGCGTTAGGAACATCCGGGTGACGAAAAACGGCACTTACTTCGCTTTGTGCTACGCTGCGGCGCAGGGCACGCTGATTTTCTCGGGGGGAAAATCGATGGAAGTTACCTCGGCGGCTACAGTGCGGCGCAGCGATCGCGTTTGCCTGACGCTGCTGCTCGAAGCATCGGGGCGCGACGCGGAGGGGCGCGAATTTACCGCGCCGGCGCGCACCATGCTGATCAGCCGGCATGGCGGAGTGATCGTGATGAATCGCCACCTCGCTCCGGGGCAGGACATCAATCTTCGGCGCACGCACGAAACCGAAGCGCACCGCAGTGCCGTCGCGCGCGTGCTGCGCAACGTCGGCTCGCAGAGCGGCAGCGAATCGCAGGGCGCGGGGCAGATGTACAGCATCCAGTGCATTGACCCGGACGCCGATCTTTGGGGCGTGGAATTTCCGGCGCTCGAAGGCTCGCAGGAATTTGTGGCGCGCATGCTGCTGGAATGCAGCTTTTGCGGCAGCCGTGAAGTGATTTATTTGAACGAGTTCGAGCTCGGCGGCTTCGAGAAAAATCGCGGCACCGCGCGGCACTGCAAAGTTTGCGGCGTGCCGACGATCTGGATCCAGGCGCCGCACGAAGTGGAGAAGCCGGACCCGGTGAAATTTGCCGGCAGCGTCCACGCCGCCGGCGTGGCCGCCGGCGCGGCGAGCGCCGCACGCGGAAATGCCGGAGCGAGCAGCGCGGCGGACACATCCGACGCTGGCCGGCGCCAATCGCTGCGGCTGAAAACGCGGCTCACCGCGTGCGTGCGCGTCGCCGGAAGCGACGACGAGCTCGCCGTCTGCGAGGAAATTTCGGAGGAGGGACTGTGCTTCCGCAGCAAGCGGCGATTCGAAGAAAATTGCCGGATTGATATTGCGGTGCCGTACGCCGATGCGACTGCAAATATTTTTGTGCCGGCGAGGGTGGTGCGAGTGGAGCCGACGCCGACCGCCGGATTGTTCCGGCATGGCGTGGAATTTCTCCGAGTCGCCGCGCAGGCGGGTTCTTAGGGGCGAAACGTGATTTCAAATTCAGATTTGGAATTTCGGAGAGGAAAGACAACGGCAGTGCTCGCTTCGATTGGAAAGTTCGCGCCGCGGTCGGTTGCGGGATTTTCTGGCCGCTGAGGTCGTAAGATGCCGGCACGGAGGCCGGCGCTCCCTACGAGACTGAAACAGTGCGGCGCTCGCTGGAGCGGCGGCGCATGTAGTGCAGCGCGATATTGATGAAGACGCTGCCCTGCTCGGTGGCGAAGGAAAGCACCATCGCTTCGGTTTCTGAGCCGGCGCTGGGAATTTGGTCTTCGTCGTGGATGGACGGCGGGAAGACTTTGAATTTGAAGCCGCGATCGTTGAGCAGCGTGACGGCGTTGCCGATCACCATGTTGGCCAGCTCGCAAACGGTTTCGCGAACGATTTGCGCGGACTCGGCGATTTCTTCGCCGGAAATATTGCTGGCGACGCGCACGGCGGCGCGCGGCTCGACGTCGAGAATCACGCGGCCTTCAATCTCGCCTTTGAAGGCGATCATCGCCGCGACGCCGCGCTTGCGATAGCCTTCCTCTTCCATCGCCAGATCGCTGACGGTGACAGGCGACTGCAGCGTTTCCGCGAGAACCGCGTCAACGGCGCTGATGAACGGTTGAATCAAATCCATTTTCATGGCGATTTCCTTTTCGCTCGATGCCGGTCATTCGACCGTGCTGCTGTCCGCGATGCGTTGCGCGGCGTTCGTTGCGCGCTGGTTTTTTTTCGGCGCGGCGCAGCGCACGCAGCGCGGGCGCTAGACGCTGGCCGTGACGTTTTCGTCGCTGAGGACGTAGCGAATAATTTCGTAGAGCGCGTCGGGCTTCACCGGCTTCTGGACAAAATGGCGCGCGCCGCGCTGGAGCGCGGCGAGAATATTGTCCTGGTAGCCGACGGAAGAGACCATGACGATGCGCGCGTCGGGATGCTCGCGAACGATGCGCTCGACGGCCTCGATCCCTTCCATCTGCGGCATGGTGATGTCCATGAGCACAATGTCGGGATTGGTGCGCGAATATTCGGTGATGGCGGTGAGACCATCGCCCGCTTCGCCGGCGACCGTGCCGCCGAAAGCTTCGACCATTTTGGCGAGGCTTTTGCGGGCGAAGACGGAATCGTCGACGATCAGGTAGCGAACGGGCTGATTGTCTTTCTTGCGCGTGAGTGGATCGAACTGTCTCATGACTATCTCCTTCGAGAAATCCTGTCTGCTTCGGTGAGCCCGGCGAGCTGAGCGGCCGAAGACAAATCTGGGGGTAATTTTTCGTTGGCGCAGTGGGCTTGAATGACGCCGGCGAGGGACGAGAGTGAAACGACTCGTTCGGCGAAGCCGCGCTCGACAGCGGAACGCGGCATGCTGTCAACCACGCAGGATTCGGAACTCTGCGCGAGAGTGAATCCGCCCGCGGCTTTGATTTCGCCGAGGCCGGCGACGCCGTCTTCGCCCATGCCGGTCATCAGAACCGCGGTGGCATTCTTGCCGAATTCGCGAGCGACGGAGCGGAAGAGAACATCAACGGACGGGCGATGGCCGTTGACGGGCGGCATGTCGTCGAGGACGACCACGTCGCCGTGAGTCATGTGCTTCACTTTCATGTGGTGATTGCCGGGACAAATGAGAGCGCGGCCGGCGAGCAGCAAATCGCCGGAGCGAGCTTCCTTCACTTCGATGGCGCAACTTTCGTCGAGACGCTTGGCGAACATATTGGTGAAATTTTCGGGCATGTGCTGAACGACGAGCAGGCAGCCGGGAAAATCTTCGGGAAGCTGAGCGAACAAATATTGCAGGGCGGCAGGACCGCCGGTGGAAATGCCGACGGCGATGACGCGCGAGGGGAACGGGCGCTCGATGACGGCGCGCGAGCCTTTTTTGCGCTCGGTGGTGACGGTGAGAATCATTTTTGGAGCGCCGGCATTGGCGGCGACTTTAATTTTCAGCGCGAGCTCGTTGGCGATCGTTTCGATGCGGCCGGAGGCGGCATCCACGGGCTTGGCGACGAAATCGAAAGCACCGAGAGAGAGAGCTTTGAGAGCGGCGCGAGTGCTTTCTTCGGTTTCGGAGGTGAAGATGATTACCGGCACGTGATGCTTGCCGGTGATGGCGCGCAGCATTTCCACACCGTCCATGCGCGGCATATTGAGATCGAGAGTGACGACGTGGGGATGGAGCTCGGCAATTTTCTTGAGGCCGAAAGCGCCATCCATGGCGGTGCCGACGACTTCGATTTGCGGATCGCGCGAAAGAATTTGCGGAATCATCTTGCGCATGAGCGCGGAATCGTCAACGACCAGGACTCGGACGCGATCGCTCATGCGACAACTCCGACTGAAGATTTGGCGAGCTTCGAGACGACGGTGGCGACGTTGAGAATCAGGACCACGGTGCCATCGCCGAGGATGGAAGCGCCGCTGACGAGATCGGAGGCGGCGGTTTTATCCTCGAGCGCTTTCATCACCAATTCTTCTTCGCCGACGAGACGATCCACGACCAGACCGAATTTGCGTGGGCCGGTGGAAATCACGATTACAAAAAGGCGTTTCGATTTCGCCTCGGGTGGAGAGGCGACGCCGGGTTCGAGGCGCACGAGAGCGAGCAATTGATCGCGGAGACGCAGGACTTCGCGGTCTTCCACGCGAGTGATATCCGAAGTTTGGATGCGAGAGATTTCGACGACGGAGGAAAGTGGAACGGCGTAGAGTTTGCCGCCGACGCAAAACATCAGGGCCTTAATGCTGGCGAGAGTGAGCGGCAAGAGCAGCGAGAAAGTGGTGCCTTTGCCGGGTTGCGTGGTGATTTCGACGGAACCTTTGAGGCGCTCGAGAACGTTGGAGACGACGTCCATGCCCACGCCGCGGCCGGAAATGGCGGTGACTTCGTCGGCGGTGGTGAGGCCGGGCTTGAAAATCAATTGAAGCGCTTCGGACTCGTTGAGGCGAGCCGCATCATCGCTGGAAACGAGGCCGCGCTCGATGGCGCGCTGGACAATTTTTTCGCGATCGAGGCCGTGGCCATCGTCGGAGACTTCGATGACGACCTGGCTGGCTTTGTGAAAGGCGTTGAGGCGAATGGTGCCGCGGGCGGACTTTCCGGCGGCGACGCGCTCGGCTGTGGATTCGATGCCGTGATCGGCGGCATTGCGCACGAGATGAACGAGAGGCTCGGCGAGGGCATCGAGAATGCTTTTATCGAGATCGGTGGTCTGGCCGGCGAGTTCGATGGTGATGTCTTTGCCGCGCTGCTTGGCGACGTCGCGAACGACGCGCGGAAAACGGCGGAAGAGCTGCTCGACGGGAACCATGCGAATCTTCATGACGGATTTCTGAAGATCGCTGAGAACGCGAGTCTGGTAGGCGAGAGCGTCGGAAAGTTTTCCGCGGAGCGGATCTTTGGCGTACTGCTTTTCGAATTCGAGAATGGTGCGATGCAGCATGGACTTGCCGATGATGAGTTCGCCGACGAGGTTCATGACGTCATCAATGCGCGTGGCGTCAACGCGAAGAGTATTTTCTGCGCCGGCCGGGGCGACGTTCGCGGCGGAATTTGCGAAAGGGCGCGACTCGGCATGGGCCAGCGCCGCGACTTCGGCGTCATCGTGATCGGGCTCTGATTCTTGAGCGGCAATGCCGGCGGCGACCGCAGCAGCCTCGGATTCGAGAAGAATCTCAAGCAGATCACGGCTGGCGATGGGCGCAGCACCCGCGGGCAAAACGACGACCTCGGAAATGAGCGAAGGAATGCGGCACTTCTTGCGAATCCAATCCATCGTTTGCGTGCTGGAAATGGCCGCTTCGACCTGGCGAACGTCCGACAGATCCGCGCCCTCCTCGGGACGCACAGCCAGGATCGCGCCGGATGCCGCCAACGCATTTTTTGCCAACTGAACGGCGGCAGCGGGCATCGGCGCATCGTGAGCAATGTGCGCGGCGACAAAGAAAACGCTTTCGCCGCGCTTCATGGCTTCGGAAACCATGAGCTGCTCGTATTCGGTCCAGGCAAACTGGGCGACGAGAGGTTTCTTCTCCGCTTTTTGGAGCGCGGCCTCGTTCGGCTTCTGCAGGACCTTGTCGATCAGCTCGCGAAGAGCGCGGCCATCCGGCGGCTGCATGTCGCCGCGGTAAGCGGCCAGCATTTCGTCGAAAGAGTCCGCGGCGGTGAGAACGATTTCTGGAAGCGCGGAGGCGTTGGAAGCAAAGGTTTCCGGCGTGAGGACATCTTCGAGCAAGTGCGCGAGAGCGCTGAGCTCGCGGAAGCCGCAGGATGCGGAGTCACCTTTCAGAGTGTGAACGGCGCGACGGACTTTGCGAATGGTTTCGGCATCGCCGGGGCGCTCCTCGAGCTCAAGGCCGCCTTCATTCATGGCCTGGAGGAGCTCGGCTGCGGACTCGAAGAAGAGTTCGCGCAGCTCGGCGCCGCGATCATCGCCGAAAAAATTCACTGCGCCTCCTCGATGCGCTGATAAACGGTGGCGTTGTTCTCGTGGATCATGTGAAATTTCTTGGTCAGACCGAAAAGACTCTCGGCATGGCCGACGAACAAATATCCTTCGGGATTCAAGCAACGATAAAACTTCTCGACGAGACGCTTTTGCTCGGCTTCGTCGAAATAAATCATGACGTTGCGGCAAAAAATGATGTCGTTGCGCTGGGGAAGGAATTCGGTTTTCAAATTATGAAAATCGAATTGGATCAGGGTCTTGAGCGAATTTTTGACGGCGTAGCGGTCGGCGGTTTTTTCGAAATAACGAAGGCGCGTGGAATAATCCACGGTCTCCATCTGATTTTCGGAGTAGACGCCCTGGCCGGCGGTGAGCAGCGCGGAATAGTTGATGTCGGAGGCGACGATTTCCACTTTCCACGGCGGTGGAACGAGCGGCTTCGGCACCGGCATTTCAAAAGGCAATGGATTGCGCAAGTAGTAGTAAGCGAGCGCATCGCAGACGAGCATGGCCAGCGTGTAAGGCTCCTGGCCGGTGGAGCAACCGGCGCTCCAGATGCGCACGGTCCAGTCGCGGCGTTCCTGCTTTTTGTGCAGCAGCAATTCGAGAATTCTTTTTTGAAAAAGCTCGAGCTGCGGCTTGACGCGATAGAAGCTGGTTTCGTTGACGGTGAGATTTTCGAGAAGAGAGCTCAACTCCTGCTTGCCCTCGCGGCTGGTGAGCAGGCGGTAGTAGCTGTAAAACGAATCGAGATTGCAGGCTTTGAGGCGGCGCTGCAAGCGGTCGCGGAGAAAATGAGTGCGGCGCTCGTCAAAATACATGCCGCACTCCTGATAGATGAGCGTCTGCAGCAGCTTGAGCTCTGCATCGGTGAGAGGAACTTGAGCGGTCAGTGTGGACATGTGTGCTCGCTATGCGCCGGATTGCAAATGTTGATTAGCGGCGCGCGATCGCTTCGCTTTCCTGCAGGGCCACGGAATCGGCAACGTCTTCGAGCCGCCGTAATTCGGAACGCCGCATGACTTTTTCGAGATCGAGAATGATGAGCAGGCGCCCTTTCAATTTCGCGACGCCGGTGACGTAATCCACTTCGCCATCCTGAAACAAATCATTGGGCGCTTCGATATCCGCGGGGGGAATTTTGAGAACTTCCGAGGCGGAATTCACGAGCAAGCCGACCGAACGGCGGCCAAACTCGACGACGACGATGCGATTTTTCTTATTGGGCTGAATATCTTTTTCGTCCGAAGCGTTTGCGGAGATCGATGACGGAAATAATTCGACCGCGAAGATTGATGACTCCCTCGACGAAATCGGGCGCATTGGGAACCGGAGTGATCTGGGGAACGCGAACAATTTCGCGAACGAGCGCGATGGGGAGACCAAAGGTCTCCGTGCCGATGCGAAAGCCGACGATTTGGACGTCTTTGGCCATGGTGAGCGATTTTTTTCCGGACTACGAATTCACCAATTCTTCGTAACGCTCGGCGGAAATGCGCGGAGCGGATTCACCGGCCAGGGCGCGATGATTTCCGGGACGATGTGAACCCGTGCCATTGTCGAGAACGAAGCGGCCCATGGTGGTGAGCAGCGTTTTCGAGAGGCGCGACATTTGTTCGGCGGTGGCGGCGAGTTGCGTGGAACTGGAAGTGGATTGCTGCACCAGTTCGCGCATGCGCTCCATGGCGCGGACAACGGCTTGCGCGCCAGAAGCCTGCTCTTCGACCGAGGAATTAATTTCCTGGGTGATTTCGGTGAGGCGCGTGGTGGCTTTGGCGATCTGCGCGGAGCCATTGGATTGCTCGGTGGTGGCGGCGCCGATTTCCTGCGCGAATTTATAAACTTCGGTGACGACGTTCGAAATTTTGCCGAGCGCGGTGCTGAGATCGCTGCCGAGGAGCAGGCCTTCCTGCACCATGGAGGTACTCTTCTCCATATTTTCAACGGCTTCGCGAGCTTCCTTCTGAATGCCCTCGATCAATTCGGAAATTTCCTTGGTGGATTGGGTGGATTTTTCGGCGAGCTTGCGAACTTCTTCCGCGACGACGGCGAAACCGAGGCCGTGCTCACCGGCGCGTGCGGCTTCGATGGCGGCGTTAAGAGCGAGAAGATTGGTTTGCTCGGCGAGATCGTCAATGACTTCGATGATTTTGCCGATGTCATCGGCGCGCTGGCCGAGCACGTCAATAATGTGCGAGGAAGCCTGAATCGCCGAATTGGTGCGATTGAGGCCATCCGTGGCCTTTTCCATGGTGACGATGCCGGTGTGCACTTCTTCGCGCGAGCGATAGCAGATATCGAGAAGAACTTTGGCGGTATCGGCGACGCGCTGGATGGAAGTGACCATCTGATCGATGGAAGCGGAAGTTTCGGCGACGCTGGAAGCCTGCATCTGCGTGTTCTTGACGACGCTCTGAACGTTGACGCTCATTTCGTGCATCGTGGTGGTGACTTCATCAATGGCCGAAGCGGCCTGCAGACTGACTTTGGCGGATTCTTCGGAAGCGCCGGCCATTTGATTGGAACCGTCGGCGACTTGCGCGGCGCTATCGCGCACCTGGCGAACGAGATCGTGGAGGCCTTGAATCATTTCGGAGAAAGCGTTGGCCATGGTGTCGCGAGTGGAGCGCGGAGAAATCGAAACGGTGAGCTGGCCTTCGGCAATGGAGGAGGAAACGGCGGCCATGCCCTTGACGTGGGCGATCATCTTATTGAAATTGTCGGCGAGGAGGCCGACTTCGTCATCGCGATGAATGTCTATGGTCTGATCGATATTTCCGGTGTCACCGATTTCGCGGGCGACGCCGATGAGATGGTTGAGCGGAAGAGTGATGGAGCGCGAAGTGTAATAGGCGATGCCGAGAGCGAGCATGATGGCGATGAGGATGCCGACGACGCTGAGAGCCGTGGCCCAATTCGTAGCGCTGGCGGCAGATGCGTTGGAGCGCTCGAGAGCGGTGCTGATGCTGCGGCTGGCTTCGTCGAGGAGCGAGGAAGTTTTGTTCATCCACGAGCCGGGATTTTGTTGCAGATAAAAAATCTGGAGATCGGAGACGGTGGCGTCGCCGCCGTCCACTTGATGGCGCTTGGCGATCATGGGCTTGGCGAAATCGTCCATCCATCCGTGCTCGGCATCTTCGACGCGAAGCAGAGTATTGCGAAGAGCCGGATCGGTGGCATGGGATTCGGCGTCGCGGAGCTGGGTATTGACGCTGGTGTGGACGGAAGCGAGCTCGCCTTCATCGCGGACATCACCGCTGAGCAGGAAATTGCGGAGGACGAGTTCCTCGAGCATCACCTGGAAACGAATGCCTTCGACGGTCTGCATATCGGAGAGGGTGGCGGAGGCGACGGAGCGCGCCGCGTGTTCGCGCGTGATGGTGAGCACGCTGACGAAAAAGAGCGCCACCATGATGCAGACGATGGCTCCGAATCCTGAATATAATTTCTTGCCGATTGTCATTTTCGAATTCCCTCCACTTGCGCCGGGCCAATTGCCGGGCTGCAAGTCCCCCAGGTGCCGCTGATCGTTGTTGCCGCTAACTATTTGGATCCTTGAACGCAAACTCGATGATTTCGGAGGTGTCTTTCGGGCCCGGCTCGAATTTCCATTTACGTACGGCTTCGACGGCGGCGGAAACGAGCACCGGGCTGCCGCCGACTACTTTGGCGTTGCTGACTTTGCCGTCTGCGGTGATGGTGACTTCGACTTTCACTTTGCCGGTGACGCCCATCTGGCGGGCGAGGACCGGATACTCGGCGGCCACGCGCGACTTGACTTTGCGCTTGCCGGCGTCGGTGCTGGTGCTGGCTGCGGAGTCCTGCGCATGGAGTAGAGGCGCGGCGGCCAGGGCCAGAGTCGCTGCGAGAGCGACTGCGCGGGCGATGGCGCGCGCGTTCCAATTTGAAAAAGCAAACTTCACACCCGTGCCTCCGGAGAACTCCGGAAGAAGAAAAAGCACGGAGGGTGCCGTTGCGGGGGCCAAGTTGGGACCGCGTTCCGATCTGGGAATCTGGCATGTAAAGCCTTTGTAGTTGATGGTTTAGCGGGATTCCGAATTGGGAAGTTGGTTGCCGTACGGAGAGCTGGATGTCTCAGGTGCTGGTGCGGCGGCGGGGTTCGGTCTCATGTTGCGACGAGGGGGAGGGTGGGGAGTGATTGTCCGATTCGGCACGTGAGCGGGTAGATTTCTTGACTCAAAATGAGATGAGAACGTAAGTTCGGAATATCACTTTTGACATTTGGAGACACGCGCAGGCCCCCGACCTCCATGCGTGCGACGAAGAAAACTCGCCGATTGCCGGCGCGGAGACGCGCATCCATCGGTAGCGATATGACGACGCGATCCGCGGCGGCTGATGCGGATTTGGATCTGGCGCAGCTTTCCGCGGCGACGCGGGAGCTGCGGCCATCGATCGGGCCGACGGAGTTTGTGCGGCGGCTGACGTTGTGCGCGGAAAAGATGTTTGAGGCGCGGTCGGCGGCGCTGGCTTTGGTGCGCGGGGAGGAATGGGAGATCGTGTCGGCGCAGGGAGCGGCGGCGGAACTGAGCGGTGAAGAGCAGGGGCGATTGGCGCGCGGGTTGGCGGAAGTGAAATGGGCGGCGGGGGAATCGACGAGATTCGGAACGGTTGGGGCGATTTTCGGGCGGGGATTGGGAGCGTCGCTGGGAGCGAAAAATTTGGCGATGGCGCGATTGACAGGGAGCGAAGGGGATTTGATGGGAGTGCTGTGCCTGGCGGGGAGAGAGCGGGCATTTTCGGCGGGCGAGCGGCATTTGCTGGACGCGTTGGCGGGACATGCATCGGTGGCGCTGGAGAATGCGCGTCTATTTTCGTGGATCGAGCGATCGAAGAAGCAGTGGATCGAAGATTTCGATGCGATCACGGATTTTATTGTGGTGCACGACGCGAGCGAGCGGATTTTGCGGGTGAACCGTTCGCTGGCGGGACATTTGAAATTGAAGCCTTCGGAATTAATCGGGCGGCACATGGAGACGCTGCGAGCGCTGGCGGCGGATAAAGGCGGGAGGGCTTGTCCATTTTGCCGGGACATGCAGGCGGGGACGGAAGAGTATGTGCAGACGGCGACGGAGCGGACTTATTTGATTTCGACATCACGGCTGCGGAGTTTACCGGAAGACGATCTGCGGACAGTGCATGTGTTGAAGGATATTACGGACCGGCGGGAATTGGAGCGGAGGTATCGCGAGCTCTTCGACAATATTCAGGAAGGATTATTTTTCTGCACGCCGGATGGGCGATTCATCGAGGTGAATAACGCGCTGGTGCGGATGCTGGGATACGCGAGCCGCGAAGAAGTGCTGGCGGTGAATTTATTCGAGGAATTGTGTTTGCGGCCGGATTTGCGGCGGCGTTGCGTGAGAGCGGCAGAAGAAGGCGGAGTGCTGCGGAATCACGAGGAAGTGCTGCGGCGGCGGGATGGATCGTGGATTCACACGCTGCAGAATATTTTGATGGTGCGGGATGCGA
Organism: uncultured Acidobacteriota bacterium; assembly: GCA_963838545.1. Lineage (GTDB taxonomy): Bacteria > Acidobacteriota > Terriglobia > Acidiferrales > UBA7541 > Palsa-147. Next base: position 127,146 of record CAWIRL010000001.1, on the reverse strand, counting down.
AGGGGCAGGTGGCGCAGTATCGCGGATTGATGCTGGATATTACCGAGCAGAAATCGTTTCAGGCGCAATTGCGGCGGGAGCGGGACTTCAACAAGAACATTTTGAACGATACGCAGAGCATGATTTTGGTGCTGGATACGGCGGGATTGATCAGTTATGCGAACCGGCGGTGCTTTGAAATCGGGCATCGCGAGGCGGATTTGCTGGGGCATCCGTTGGAGGAATTTATTTCGGCGTCGCGGCGGAAAGCGCTGGCGGAAGCGCTGCGAAACACTTTGCGCGGGGCGCCGGCGGCGAATATGGAATTGCCGTTTTTGCGCGGCGACGGAACTACGGGGCAATTTTCGATCAGCCTGAGCCCGATGCGCGACGACAAGGGCGGGATCAACAGCATCGTGGTGGTGATGACGGACGTGACGGATGCGGCGGTGCTGCAGGCGAAATTGATGCACACGGAAAAAATGGCGGCGGTGGGGCAACTGGTGTCGGGAGTGGCGCATGAGGTGAATAATCCGCTGGCCGCGATTTTGGGATTCACGGATTTGCTGCTGGAAAATCCGGAAGTGCCGGCGGGCGCGAAAGACGAATTGCGCGTGATATTGCAGGAAGCGCAGCGGACGAAATTGATCATTCAGAATTTGCTGAGCTTCGCGCGGCAGAAGCCGGCGTTGCGCGAGCAGGTGCAGATCAATGCGGTGCTGCGGCAGACGTTGAAATTGCGGGCTTACGATTTTTCGAAGCGCGACGTGGAAGTGGTGGAACGGTTCGACGAGGATCTGCCGGCGATCGTTGGCGACGTGCATCAGATCCAGCAAGTTTTCCTGAATATCGTTAACAACGCGTTTGATGCGGTGCAGGAAACCGGGCGGGCGGGACGCATCGAGATCGAAACGGCGCACGCGAATGGGCAGATCGAAATTCGATTTCGCGACAACGGTCCGGGGATCGCGCATGTGGACCGGATTTTCGAGCCGTTCTTCACCACCAAGGAAGTGGGCAAAGGGACCGGGCTGGGGTTGAGTATTTGCTACGGAATTGTGCGCGCGCATCTGGGCGAAATTTTCTGCTTCAACAATACAAACGAAGCAAACGGGGCGGACGGAGCGGGCAGCACGTTCGTGGTGCGATTGCCGCTGGCGGCCGAGGCCGCGATGGTAGCGACGGCGGAGAGCGCGCGCAATTGATTCGGATTTACGCGGAAAGGGAGCGATGACCGACAGCCAAACAATCCGGCTATTGATCGTGGACGACGAGCAGAACATCCGGCGGTTGTGCATGACCGTGGGGAAAGGGCTCGGGTTCGATTGCAGCGAAGCGGACAGCGCGGAGGCGGCATTGGCGCGCGCGGAAGCGACGGCGCCGGATCTGGTGGTGACGGATCTGAAGCTGCCGGGATCTTCGGGAGTGGAATTGCTGCGCGAATTGAAGACGCGGCTGCCGCATGCGGAAGTTTCGATCATGACCGGCCACGGCTCGATCGAATCGGCCGTGGATGCGATGAAGCTGGGAGCTTACGACTACATCGAGAAACCATTTCGAGTGGAAAAGTTGCGGCAGTTGGTGCAGCGCATGGCGGAGAAAGTGCGGCTGGTGCAGGAGAACCGCTTCCTGCGCGAGCGGGTGAACGCGGAGACGCAGCTGGATGGAATCGTGGGATCTTCGGCGCGGATTCAGGAAGTGCTGCGGATGATTTCGAAATTGAAGGATACGCGCACGCCGGTGCTGATCACCGGCGAGAGCGGAACGGGAAAAGAACTGGTGGCGCGGGCGATTCATTTTAAGGGGCCGTTCGCGCAATTGCCGTTTGTGGCGGTGGATTGCGGCTCGCTGGTGCCTACGCTTGATGGAAAGCGAGTTGTTCGGGCACGAGAAGGGCGCGTTTACCGGAGCTTTGAAATCGAAGGCCGGGCTTTTTCAAGCGGCGAATGGCGGAACGATTTTTCTGGATGAGATCGGCGAGCTGCCGCTGGAAATGCAGGCGAAGCTGTTGCGCGTGCTGCAGGAGAAGGAAGTGCGGCCGGTGGGCAGCAACGACAAGGTGCCGGTGGACGTGCGGGTGATTGCGGCGACCAACCGGGATTTGGATGCGTCGTATCGCGGCGGAACTTTCCGCAAGGATTTGTATTTCCGGTTGAACGTGGTGACGGTGCATTTGCCGAGCTTGCGCGAGCACCGCTCGGATATTCCGCTGCTGGCGCACGCGTTCCTGGAGCGCTATGCGGCGGGGAAAAATATTCAGGTGACGCCCGCGGTGATGAAATGTTTGTTGCAGTACGACTGGCCGGGAAACGTGCGCGAATTGGAGAATTGCGTGGCGCGGGCCGTGGCGCTGGGGATGGAAACTACGATGGACGTGGCGGATTTGCCGCCGGCGATCCAGGCTACGCACGAGGCTTCGTCGAGCAGCGCGGAAGCGAATGCGCTTTCGACCGCGGCGCTATCGGAGATGGAGCGGATGACGATTTTGCGCGTGTTCGAGCAAGTCGCCGGAGATAAGGCGCTGGCCGGGAAACTTTTGGGGATTAGCCGGGCTACTTTGTACCGGAAGTTGAAGCTTTATGGGATTCCTTTGAAGGCGGCGGAGAAGGCGGTGGAGCGCGAGCAGGTTGCGCACTAGTCGTCGCCGGACTCGCGGTCGTGAGATGCCGGCCTGAAAGGCCGGCGCTACAAAAGTCCTCGAGCGAGTTGCAAATTGGAATCTTAGTAGGGCGCTGAGACGGATTCGTTTCAGTGTGAGACGGAGCGATGCGGACGCGCTTCGGATTCCGCGAACAACCTGTGACGTTTCAATACTTTGCGAGTGTGGCGGCTTGCCGGGCTTTGGCTGCTTGCGTGCAAACTAACATACCCGGACTGGACTATCTTTGCGCTCCGACGCTGTCTGGGGATTGACGCTACGATGAGTTCACGAACAACATTGCCACCGGATTCCGCCACGACGGCCGGACCCACGGATCTCACCACCGCGTGGGCTGAGGCGCGGCGCGCTTATCCGATTTATGCGGCGCTGGCGCGACAGTTTGAAATTTCCGAGACGCCGTATTCCCAGGGCGAAGCGGTGCCGGAAGAAATCGGGCCGGCAGTCGTGGAACGGAACCTGCGTTGGTTCGATGAGATGGACGCGCAAGTGAAGGCGTTCCAGATCCGGCAGCTTCCTCCCGCAACGTTGAACGCGAAAGAAGAAGGACTGCGCGCGTTTATCCAGAGGCATTTGCGAAAATCGGAAAAGACGGTTGCCGATCGCGACAAGATCGATTTTCTGCTGGTGCAATATTTCGCGTTGTGCGCGCCGGAAAGTTTTTATCACGATGAAATTTCGCTCGCGGACGTGATCCGGATTCTGCAGCCGGTGGTGGGAGAGGCGAACGCGCGGACGCCGGATTGGTGCGCGACGCTGGAATCGACGCTCGAGTTCGTGAAGGAATGCCGCAGCCTGCGGGATTTGCTGGAAAGCGGAAAACTGGACCAGGCGCGGCTGGTGAAGGAATCTTCGGGAAATCTCTTCTACGATCCGGCGGCGCTGGTGACTTTGGCGCGATTCAATTTCCTGATGCGGCGCGCGTTTATCCGTCTGCTGCATGCGGATCAGGAAGCGGTGCTGAAGGCGCTGGGCGAATTGGATCGTGCGAGCGTGCGGACGGTGGATTGCCGGCGCGCGGGATTCACGGCGGCGGAAACCACGGCGGGTCTGCGGCAGTTCGCGGAAAATTGGCGCCCGCTGTATCACAAAGATTATTCGGAATCAGCTGTGGGACGCTCGTTCGAGCAATTGCTGGCGCTGCGCGCCGATTTGGAAGATGGAGTCGCCAAGCTTCACCACAGGCCGCGGCGCAAACGTCCGCGGATACACCGGCATTGACGCTGGTGCCGATCGAGGCTGCGCAGCCGCGCGAAGAGACAGGCTCGCCGGACGATCGCGCGCACATCAATGTGGAGCAGACCGGATATCTGCGAAAGACCGGCGCGGAATCGAGCTACAAGAAATCGGCCGAGTCGCTGGCCAACTGGGCGCGCCGGTAGAACGCCAGGCAAAGGGATCCGGGGAAACCTGCGCTCAGCCGCGCCGGCAGCAACGGCCGCTAGCGACAGCTCGGCCGCGTCATCGCCAGCGCGCCGAAAACTTCCAGCGTCGCTGCGGGCGATGCGCAGCCTCCGTCTTCTTCCGAAATGGAGAGCTGCCTGGAAACGATCTGGGAGCAATTGATCGCCACGCCGCCGACGCGCGGGCGTTCGATGTCCACGATCACGCTGAAGAATACGAAAGTACTGCTGTCGTCCTGGGAAGTGGCGGCATTCGTGGATAAAGGCGGGCAGGAATCGGAAGATCTGCGGCGCGCGGTGGTAGCGCGTGCGATGCTGGCGGTGGCGATGGATTCGCGGAAGCAATCGGGCGAGTCCGCGTCGTTGCAATCGGCTTTGGTGCAGGCGCGCGCGGAAGTTTCTTATTTCCAGGGGCGCGTGGAGAAAGCCAAGCAGGCGAAGAATACCGAGGCGGCCGTGAATTTGGGAATCAGCACGAAGAGATTGTTGTCCTTCATTGAAGAAGCCGAAAAACTCACGCCTTGAAACCGAATCGCGCCACGGTTGTCTGCGGCGATTTCGGAAGTTCCGCTCGCAAGATGCCGCCCTCAAAAGAATATGCGTGAGAACAAGCTGACGTCGCGACGGAGCGGTGAATTTGTTATTGCTCCGGGTGCGGTTTCGATGCCGTGACGCCCGTCAGGCCTGTTCGCTGCTGCTCTTAACTCCGCTGGTGGTGCAAGCGGCTTAAGTTATATCCAATCGCCGCCAGGGTGAATTCGATTCCGACGCGATGCAGCCCCCGTAGCCGGAACTGGCGCAGCCCGCGTTGTTGTTTCAGGACTCCAAACACCGGCTCCACGATTGCTTTGCGTTGGCCGTAGATTCGCCGGCCCGCCGGATCGCGGAGTTTTCTCCGCATCCGGCGATGCTCCGGGTCTCGTAGATATTTGCTGCTTCCGATTCCGTGCGCTCTTCCGTGGCCCTTTAATTCGTGACTGAGATTGGGGTCTGGGATATAGCCTTCGATCTCCCGCTGTTGCAGCCCGTGTAAGTTCTGCAGTGAGAAAAATCCGGTATCGGCGCTCACTCGTTGCGGTTTCCCGCGACATTGCCGGCTCGCCTGGTCCACCAGAGGCAGCAAAGAGGCGTTGTCGCTGGTGTTTTGCGTCACCCGCTGCGCCACGATCAAATGATCTTCGCTCACCGCGATCTCCGCCGTGTAGCCCAACTGCCAGCCTTCCCGGCTGTGCAAAAATCGGCTCTCCGGATCAGTGCGGGAAATCTGCCGCAGCCCGCTCTTGCGCAAGCGTTGCAACCGTCCCGGAATCGTCTCCAAGCGCCGCTCCAATTCCTGCACCGCGACCTGCATCCCCGCATTTTCGTCCGGGTCCTCCGCCTGACACGCTTTCTGCCACCGCCGAATCTGCCGTCGCAGCCGCGCTCGTTCGCGCCGTAGCTTGGTCTCCGTGTCGACGCGCTCGTGCGAGCCCATTCCTCGCACGCGCGTCGAATCGATGGCCACATGTCCCAGCCGCACCATTCCCAGTTTCCGCGCCACTTCCAGCACTTGCGTGAATACGTCGTTGATCCCACGCTGGTGCCGCCGCCGGAACGCACTCAACGCCCAGTTGTCCGGCTTCGCCCCTCCCGCCAAATAGCGGAACGCCAAGTCCTCCTGTATCCGTTGCTCTAACCGACGCGCCGAAGTCACCCCCAGCGCATAGGCATACAACCACACCTTCAGCATCAACTCCGGCGCGTACACCGCCCCGCCTTCGTCCGCGTAGGCCCGCTCGAATTCCTCCAGGTTCAATCGCTCCACCACACCATGCACAAAAAACACCAAGTGATCCGCTCCCAACACATCCTTGACGTTCGGCGGCAGCAGATACGCTTGATCCGGGTTGTACGGTAGAAATCGTGTCATGCTCCTTTACTGCACCATTTCGTTTTGAAACTCAAGTGAGTTCTCACGCACACTCTCAAAAGGGCGGCGCTACATAAGTCCTCCCGGCCAGAAATTCCTTGAGTTGATTTCTCAAGCATCGCGGCGTGAATCGTTGCCGTTGAGAAATTATCTCAGCGTGAGACGATGTCGCTCGATTTCCGCGTTTGTATGTTGCGGCGGGCCCTTTCTTAGTCTCGCAATCCACTGAAAATACAAGCTGTTGCAATTCTTGCCGCGATCCGCGCAGGAAGCTTCCACTGGCGTCTGACTTGCATTCTTTCTTCGTGGATATCCCTCGGGAGAGGCCTGTGCTGAAGAAGGTGCTGGTCGTAGACGACTCCGCTTCGGAATTAAAGCTGATGGAGACCGTGCTCGAACAAGGCGGCTTTCGCACCGCCGTGCTGAGCGATCCCGCGAGAATCGAAGAGACCATCGAGAACGAGCGTCCCAACGTGATTCTGCTCGACGTCGTGATGCCGGGACGAAACGGATTTCAGATTTGCCGCGAGCTGAAAAATCACGCAAGTCTTCGGCGCGATTCCCGTGATTTTGGTGAGCTCGAAAAATTCCGCGAGCGATAAATATTGGGGCGAGCAGCAAGGCGCGAACGGATACGTCATCAAGCCGTTCACGCCGGAAGAATTGATCCGCACGGTGAAAAAATTCGCATGAGCGACGAACGAAACAATTTCGACCGCGCTGCCGGTGGAATTGGACGGCGGCTCCGATTACGGCGTGCAGGAAGAAAAGCGCTCGGCGGAACGGCAATATTGCGTTTTTCGCGCGGGTCGCGAGCGATTCTGCCTTTCCGTGCTGGAAGTGGAAGAAGTGGTGGACTGGCCGAACGTGACGCGCATTCCGCTCTCGCCGGCATTTCTGATGGGAATTTTCAATTTGCGCGGGACGATCGTGCCGCTCGTGGATATCGCGTTTACGGAAGGACGGCGGCCGGGGCTTTTGCCGCGGCACGTGGTGGTGGCGGTGTTGAAAGGCGATGCGCAGCACGACGATGTGCGCATCGGGATCGCGGCGGACGAAGTGGTGGGCACGTTTGGCGCGAACGATGAATCGTTTCTCGATCACGCGCCGGATGTTCCCTATTGCCGCGGAATGTTGCGGCATGAGGAGCGGCTGGCGCTGGTGGTGGATCTCGAAAAATTGATCGAGGTGTTTCCAGTTCCGGTGATTTGAAATTTGCGGCGAGTCTCCCGGCGAGAACGGGAGAGGCCGAAGTTCTTGGGGAGGAAGTGATGAAATCGCGATTGAGTTCGACGGTATGGATCCTGGTGATCTGGGTGGCCGTGGCGGCCGGAGGGGCGGCGCTGCTGGCGTTCTATGCCGGCGCGCACTCGAACGGCACGGGAATCGGCGACGCGGCAGGAATGCCGACGAACGCCAGCACCGCGTTAATTGCCGCGGTGGGCCTTTGCCGCAACGGCGGCGCTCTCGCTCGTGATGGTGCTGACGAAGAGCGTGCTGACGCCGGTCGAAAAGCTGGCGGAATTTTCCGAGCGATTTGCGAACGGCGACAACCGCGCCAAGATCGAAATCAAGGCGACGCGATGAATTCGGCGCGATTGCCGAAAATCTGAATCGCAGCGTGTCGAAAATTTCCACCGCCGTGAACAACCAGCAAGTGCAGGAATCGCTGCAGCGCAGCATCACGGATTTGCTGAACGTGATCAACCAGGTGGCGCGCGGCGATTTGACGCTGCGCGGCAAAGTGACCAACGATGCGCTCGGCAACGTGGTGGATTCGGTGAACTACATGCTCGACAACTTCTCGAAAGTGCTCGAGCGCGTGCGCAAGGCGGCCGTGGACGTGAACGCCAGCGCCGGCGCGATTCTGGTGGCCGCCGATCAGATGACCACCGGCGCGACGCAGCAGGATCAGGAAATCACCAATACTTCGTCGGCCGTGGAAGAGCTGACCGTGTCGATGAAGCAAGTGTCGAACAACGCCGAAGCCAGCGCGGAAGCGGCGCGGCGCGCGCTCGATGCGGCCGAACAAGGCAACCGCTCGGTGCGCGATACGCTCGAAGGAATGCAGCGCATTCGAGCATCGGTGCAGGCGACGGCCAAGAAAATCAAATCGCTGGGCGACCGGTCGCTGGAAATTTCGGAAATCATCAACGTGATTAACGACATCACCGAGCAGACGAACTTGCTGGCGTTGAACGCGGCCATTGAAGCGGCGCGCGCCGGAGAAGCGGGCCGCGGATTCGCGGTGGTCGCCGACGAAGTGCGCAAATTGGCCGAACACTCGCGAGCGGCAACGAAGGACATCGCCGCACTCATCAAGGCCATTCAGGCGGAAACGAACGAAGCGGTGGTCGTCATGGAAGAAGGCACGAAGGAAGTGGAGAGCGGCGCGGTGCTCGCGGATCAAGCCGGCAAGGCGCTCGAAGCAATTTCGAGCGTGGTGCGGCAATCCGCGGAGCTGGTGCAGGAAATTTCCCTGGCGTCGAAGCAGCAGGTGCGTGGCACGGAAGGCGTGGCCAACGCGATGCAGATTATTTCCGGCATCACGCGGCAAACGTCACAGGGCGCGCGACAAACCGTTTCGACCGTCGGCAACATGGTGAAGCTCTCGGAGCAACTGAACGAAGCGCTGGCGCAATTCCGTTCGCAATCGCGTGGCGGGGCTGCCGAACCGGAAGCGGCAGCGCGACAATGGGCGCGCACTCGCGCCGGTCGGGCGCCAATCGCTGAGATCTGGTTTCGTCTTTTGCGAGCGGTAGGAATTCGAACGCCGCTCGCTCCGGCCGAACATGAGAGAGAAACCAGCTACGGTGACGGGTTACGAGTTCGATGAGCTGCGTTCGCTGATCGAAAGCCGGTCCGGCATTTTGTTCGATGCGTCGCGGGAGCGATTTTTCTCCACGCGCGTGCGCGAATTCGTGGCCGAGCGCGGTCTGCAGGGCGGCACGGACTTGCTGCGGCTGGTTTCCGGGCAGCAACGTGGAATACAACGCGCTGCTCGAAAATCTTCTGACGCAGGAAACTTCGTTTTTCCGCTATCCGGCGGTCTTCGACGCGCTGGCGAAGAAAATCCTGCCGGAATTGCAGGAAAAGAAATTCTGGGACAATCCGCGGACTTTGCGAATTTGGAGCGCGGCTTGTTCCACCGGCGAAGAACCATATTCGATCGCGATTGCCGTGGCGGATGCGCTGCCTTTTGCCGAAGCGTGGCGGATCGAGATTCTGGCGACGGACATCAGCCGGCGGGCGCTGCAACACGCGGAGCGCGGAGTCTATTCAGGGCGCAGCCTCGATAATCTGACGCCGCAGCAAATTGAGAATTATTTCACCAAGACGCGCCATGGATACGTGGTGAAGCCGCGGATCCGCCGGATGGTTTCGTTTGCGCCGATGAATTTGACGCAGGCGATTTACGTCGGGCGCATGGACTGCATTTTTTGCATGAACGTGCTCATGTATTTTTCCGAAGAGCGCCGCAAATCGGTGATTCAGCGCTTCAGCGAATGTCTGGAGCCCGGCGGATATTTTCTTTTGGGGCATGCGGAGTCGTTGAATAGCGCGCAGGTGCGGCTGGAAGGACTGGTGCTCGGCGATTGCCGGATTTATCGCAAGCCTGCGAAGGAATCGGCGGTGCGGCAAGCGGTGATGGCGGAGGGAAGCCTGTGAGCGCGGCGGAATCGCTGGAACTATTTTTGCAGGAGGCGTCCGATCACCTGCAGTATCTGCGGGAATACTCGGGGCTCGTGCAGGAACCGCAGGCGCGCGCGGAGGATTTCGAGAAACTTTATATTGCGGCGCATACTCTTTGCGGGACTTCGGGGAGTTTCGGATTTCCGCTGTTCTCGGAAGTTGCCGGAAAGCTCGCGCATATTTTTCAATATGCGATGAATGCGCGTTTGGGTCCGGATACGCACGGGCCTTTGACGGAATTTCTGGCGGATGCGGTTTCGGTGCTCGAATTCGATCTGTTGCAAATCGCGAATGATGGAACGGAATGTGCGCCGGATATCGCGGCGTTCAAGCAGCGCTATGGATTTGCGTTTCCGGCGGCATTAGATGAAGCGGGCACGATGGAAGGCGAAATCGTTGCCGGAGATGCCGTCGGGTCAGAAGCCGCGGCCGCTGGCGCAGCGTCATTCGTCGATTCGCTTCCGGAAGATAGCGACATACCCGCCGAAGTGCTGGAAGTTTTTGTTGCCGAGGCGGAAGAACATTTCCAGACGGTGACGGAATGTCTGCTGGCGCTCGAAGGCAATCCGAACGCGGAGGACATCAACCGGCTATTCCGCGCGATTCATACGGTGAAAGGTTCGGCGGCGCAGGTGGGCGTGCATCGTTGCGCGGTGGTGGCGCATCGCGTGGAGGAATTGATCGGGCGGATTCGCGACGGGCGTTTGCAGCCGAACGCTGAAATTGTGGATTTGTGCCTGGACGCGGTGGATGCGCTGAAGAAATTGCTGCATCACTCCTGGACGGATGATGCCGAAATGCGCGCGAAGCTCGAGCCGCTGCTGGCGCGCATCGAGGAACTGGCGCCGGCGGGAACCGAAGAGCCGGCAATGGATGTGGTAGAGGCAGCCGATGCGGGCGCGGCGGAGGAAGCGCCGGATGCGGAGCTTTCTCCCGCCGCGACGCAAACTGCGGCAGTACGTCGCGCGGCGCCGGCGGTTGTGGCTGCTGCCGCGGCGGCGCAGGCGAAGTCGGTGCGCATTTCGCTCGACCGCCTGGATCGCATGATGAACGCGGTGGGCGAATTGGTGATCAACCGCACGCGCATGCTGGGGCGCTTGAGCGAGCTTTCGAAATTGGTGGAAGTGCTCACGTTCTCGAAGGCGCGGCTGTCGCTGAAAGTTTCGGAATTCCAGGACAAGCACGAATTCAGCCGCATCAGCTCGAGCTTGATGCCGGGCAGCTCCGCGCCGCAGATGGATACTTTCCGCGGCTTCTCGAGTTTGCCGGGATTGCATGGCGAGTCCTCCAGCGGATTCAGCGATCTGGAGATGGATCGCTACGACGATTTCAATATTCTTTCGCGCTCGCTCAGTGAAATTTCCGCGGACGTCACCGAAGTGCTTTCGCAGCTCGAAGCTTTCATGAATCGCGTGGATTCGGACATTGATGAATTCACGAAGCTCGCGCACCACTTGCAGGATGAAATCACGCGCGCGCGCATGGTGCCCATCGGGAATCTTTATACGCGGCTTTCGCGCACGGTGCGCGATGCGGCCAAGGCGACAGGCAAGCGTGTGGCGCTGGTGCTCGAAGGCGCGGAAACGGAACTCGACAACAATATTATTCAGCAGATTTCCGATCCGCTGATTCACCTGGTGCGCAACGCCGTGGCGCACGGCTTGGAGAAGCCCGAAGTCCGCTCGCGCTCCGGTAAATCCGGACGAAGGCCGGCTCACCGTTCGCGCCTATCATCGCGGCAATCATGTGTTCGTCGAAGTCGAAGACGATGGCGGCGGAATCAATTACGAAAAAATTCGCGCGCGGGCGCTGGAATCGGGGCGCGTCACTTACCTGCAGGCCGAGCAGCTCACCGAACGCGAATTGCGCGAGTTTCTTTTTCAGCCGGGATTCTCTACCGCCGACACCAAGACCGAGCTGGCGGGCCGCGGCGTGGGCCTCGATGTGGTTCGCGCCAACATTCACACTCTCAATGGCGATATCGAAATCCGCTCCGACTCCGGCGCTGGCACCACATTCACACTCAAAGTTCCGCTGACCTTGATTATTTCGCAGGCGCTCTTCGTGCGCAGCGGAACTTCCGTCTTCGCGTTCCCGCTGGCGTTCGTGGAAGAAATACGCCGCGTGAAGCCCGCGGAGATCGAAGAAGTCGGTGGAAAGCTGCTGATCAAAGTGCGCGGCGTGGTTACCGAAGCCGTGCGCCTCGATGTGCAGCTCGGTCTGCCTCCCATCGAGCCGATCAATGGCTACTACCGGATGGTGATCGTGAAAGTCGCGGGGCGCTCGCAGGGCATTATCGTCGAAGACGTTCTCGGCAAAGATGAAATCGTCATCAAGAATCTCGGCGAATACTCTGCGGCGCGTGAAACTGTTCCCCGGAACCTCGATCGCGTCCGACGGAAGCCTGATCTTGCTGATCGATTTGAATCGTCTCGTCGCTGCCGAAGCCGCCGAGCGGCATCAGCAAGTCGCCCCGGCCGGCGCCGCGCGCATTTTCGCGCCGGGATCGAGCGCCGTCGCCGCCGGACAGCATTCCGGCGGAAGCCGTGGACGCAGTTGGCACGGACAAAGTGATCGTAGTGGTAGACGATTCGATCAGCGTCCGCAAATTCGTCGGCCGCATGCTGGAAAAAGCCGGCTATCGCGTGATTCTCGCCGCCGACGGCCTCGAAGCCTCGGAAGTGATCGCCCATTCCGGCTGCCATCTGGTCGTCACCGATCTCGAAATGCCGCGCATGAACGGCTACGAACTGATGTCGCACCTGCGTCAGAACCCCGTCGACGCGGGAAATTCCGGTGATGGTAGTGACCTCGCGAGCCGGTGCGAAGCATCGCGATCGCGCCATGAAAGACGGCGCTGTCGCATTCCTCACCAAGCCGGTACAGGAAGATCTTGCTGATCGAAACCGTCGAGCAACTCATCGGCGAAGACCGCGGCGCGCAATCACGCATCCCGCGAGCGGCCTGCGTCGAGCTTAGTGACCATGACCGGACTCAAGAAAAAAGTGCGCGTGCTAATCGTCGAGGATTCGGCGTTCATGCGCAAAGTCCTGCACGACATCATCGCCGCCGATCCCACGATGGAAGTCGCCGGACAAGCGAAAGATGGCCGCGAAGGTGTGTCTCTCGCCGAATCGCTGCAGCCCGACGTGATCACCATGGACATCAATATGCCGCGGCTCGATGGCCTCGGGGCCACCGAAGCTGATCATGTCGCAAAATCCGCGGCCCATCGTGATCGTCAGTTCGGAATCGCGCGACGGCACGGCCAGCACGTCTGCGCGCGCTGGAACTCGGCGCTGTGGATTTCGTGCCCAAGCCGACGAGCGGCATTGATCTCGACATGCGCAACGTCGGCGAAGAACTGACGCGCAAATTAAAAATGGCGGCGAAGGTGCGCGTCGTGCGCACGGCGACGCTCTCAAGACTCGCAACGTCGCGGCACGAGCCCCCATTCCGCGCGTGGTTCCTTCAAATGGAGCGTCAGCGCCTACAGTCGGCGCCGGAAGATTTCCAGTGGTGGTCGTCGCGGCGTCCACCGGCGGCCCGGCGACGGTAATGGATCTCGTATCGCGGCTGCCGAAAGATTTGCCGCAGCCGTCGTCGTGGTGCTGCACATGCCCGCGAGTTTCACGCATCAATACAGCGTGCAATTGGCTGAGGTCATCGGCGCTGCGCGTGAAAGACGCGGAGAACCATGAAGCCGTTCAGCCCGGCACGATTTACGTTTGTCCCGGCTCGCATCATCTGCGCTTCGCGAGCGGCGGACGGATCGCGCTCGATGGCAGCGATCGCATCGGCGGCTATAGGCCCTGCGCCGACGTAACTCTCGAAACTGCGGCGCAATATCTCGGCCCGATGATCGTCGCCGTGATTCTGACCGGCATGGGCAACGACGGCGCGAAAGGCGTGAAGGCCGTGAAAGAAGTCCGGCGGCTACGTGATCGCGCAGGACGAAGCAACTTCCGTGATTTTCGGAATGCCCGCGGAAGCGATCAAGACCGGCGCCGTGGATGAAGTGCTGGCGCTCGAGCAAGTGCCGGCAGCGATCGAACGGCGAACGGTGCAAATCGCCAAGCCGATATCGGTGATGTCCCGATGAGCGCATCCCTTGGCCGGAGCAGAAGCTAGTGCGGCGCGCGCGCGCCAAGGAATCCGCGATTCTCTTCACCGTTTCGGGTTTTCCGTTTGCCATCGCATCCTCCGCGGTGCACGAAATTCGCAGCGCCGACAGCCTTTCGGGATCGGCCACGGACATCGCAACAGAGCGCCGTGCCGAAAGTGAAGCATCTCGTCCATCGCGGCAACCGCAGCTATTTCGTGGTGAACGGCTGCGCGCATTTCGGATTGAAACCTACGCGGCCGACGCTGGTTTTGATTCTGCGCGATTCTCCGGTCGCGATTCTGGTGGACAAAATCGAGCGCATGGCGGATATCGCCGCGCCGAATGCTTTGCCGCTGGCGTTCGAAGGCGAAGAGCGCCGCTGGTATCGCGGCCTTTCGTACACCGATGACACCATCCTTCCGGTGGTGAATCCCGCGGGCTTCCTCACGCGGCACGAATTGCGCGCGCTCGAAGATGTGCTGCATGCCGCCCCAATGCCGAAACGCACGCGGAACTGTCGGGCACGGTGACGCCATGACTGGCACGCGGCAGTCATCGAACGAATTCATTCGTGCTCCTGCAACTCGGCCGGCGCAGATTCGGGCTTCCGGCCGCACTCGTCACGGAGCTTGCGCCGCCGGTGAGGCTGCATGTGTTTGCGCACCAAACGCCGATGGTTGGCGGCGTGATCGTGCGACGCGGACGAATGATTCCCGTGTATGACGTTACGCCGGTGCTTGTCGGCAAGAAACTGCCCGAGCGGCGATTTTATCTGGTGGCATCGCGCAAGATCGAAGGCGCAGGAAGAGCTCAGCGCGATTCCCGTGGATGGCGAATGTGAATTGGTGAACGCGGAACTATTTCCGACGCCGGAAGATTCGCCGAAGTACGTGGCAGGAGTGCTGGCCATCGGCGAAGAAACCATCGAAATTCTCGATTTTGAAAAGCTGGTACGAACATCGCCAGCCAGACCGCGCCGGCTGCGCAAGTCCGGTGGAACTGGGGCCATTCGCGTGAGCGCGCGCAGCCAATCTGCCGAAGATTTTACTGATCGAGAGCAACGTCTATTTCGCGAAGCGCCTCGGCGACGCGCTCAAGCAACAGGGCTTCGACGTAGTCACCTGCGCGCAATCGGCCTACGCCCTGACCATGCTCGAATGGAACACGCCCGCCGCTGTCCTCTGCTCCACGAACTTGCGCGAAATGAACGCACTCGAAATCGCGCCGATCCTTCGCTCCGATCCGAAATCCGCGAATATTCCGCTGATCGCCATTGGCGGAGGCGAAGGCGAGCAAGCCCTGCTCGAAGCCTTCCGCGCCGGCTGCGATGATTTTGTAGATCGCCGCCAGGCCGCAGCCGATATCGCGCGCCACATTCGCAACTTTCCTGCTCAGCCGCCAGGATGGCTTCCAACCCACGCAAATGCTGCAAAGCGCCGAAACCGATCTGAGCGGCACGCCTTTCGCATCTCGATCTTCCCGGCGTGATTCAAATGCTCGGCCAGGCGCATCAGACCGGCGCGCTGCACCTCAACGCGGGCGAAACCGACGGCGTAATTTTCTTCGATGCCGGCCAGCTCGTGCATGCGGAATGTGGCACGCTTTTCGGCGATGAAGCTGTCTATCACATGGTGAAAAATTGCCATCAGCGCGCCGAGGGCGTTTACAAATTCGTTTACGGCGCCACCGCGGCGCAGCGCACCGTCCTGCGCTCGGCCACCGATCTGCTGCTCGACGCACTGCGCGAATATGACGAAGCCGAGCACGCGGGCGTGGAGGAAACGTCATGAGCGACGCGGCCATTCCGGCGGGAATCTCGCGTCCCGACCATTTATTTCATTGACGACAGCGCCACGATGCGCGAAGTGATCAAGATCGCTTTCCGCAAGGAAAGCATTCAACGTGATCGCCTGCCACGATGCCGCCTCGGCGCTCGCGCATTTCGCGGAATCGCGGCCCGACGCGGTGATCACCGACGTGATCATGCCCGATATGGATGGCTACGAAGTTTGTCGATTCGTGAAGGAGCATGCGGAGCTGGGGGCGACGCCGGTAATTTTGATGTCCGGCGTGGTGAACCGGCAGGTAGCCGCAGAGAGCCATGGAAGTGCGCGCGGATGAATTGATGCGCAAGCCGTTCCAGCCGCAGGAACTTGTTACGCGCGTGAAGAGTTTGCTGTACCCGAAAGCGGTGGTGATTCCGACTCGCGAGAGAATTCAGCGGAGATGCGCCGCGGCGATTGCGTCAGCGCCCTCACTCAGCAGTTTGTTCGCTCCGCCGGTAGTTGCGACGCGCCCGCGGTCGCGCCGCTCCATGGTTGCGCCGCCGGCGAATTTGGAGCGGCCTGCCGGGGTGTCGTCCGTTGTTTCGCCCGTCGTGCACTCAGTTGTTCCACCGATTGCGCGTCCGGCTACACCGGCGAGTTCGACCGCCTCGGATGCTGCGCGCCTGCGCGGAGCTTGTGAAATTGCGCGGCGAATTGCGGCGGCTCGAAATGCTGACTAAGAAGTTGCAATCCGAGCTGGAAGCAGAAAGGGCTTATTGCGCGGAGTTGGAATCGCAGCTGCGGGTCCTTCAGGAAACTTCGTAGCGTTCAGACGCTGCGAAAATTGATTCGGCATAACGAGTACCGCCGGCTGCTCAGCCGGCGTTTTTCTGCCAGACAAACACACCCCGGACTACAAAACATCGAAGTTACGCTTTCGTGGGCCGCGCTTCGGAGATTTACGGCTTGCGCGAATCGCGACGTTGCGCTGCTTCTTCGTGCACTGCCGGGGTTGGGGGGGCGGGGCTTGGCCCGCCTTGCGGTATGAAGGTATGAGCTATGAATCGGTACCGCTCCGCGACGGCGCTAAACCCCGCCCTCCCAACCCCGCTGCCTCAAGGATCTCCCGGTCCTCGATTCGATCCGCGCATCACTGCACTGGCTCTTCACTGCAACTTCGCCACTTCACCGCAACTTCTACGATCCGTGCATCCCTTCGTCACTTCAGCCACGATCCTGATTCACTCTAGTGATGGTGACTGCCACCGCCACCACCTCCGGAACTGTGGCTGCCGCCGCCGCTGCTCCGCGAGCCGCTGCTGGGCGCATGCGACCCACCGCCACTCGGCGCACGCGACCCACCGCCACTCGGCGGATGATAGCTAGGCGCGCTTTGACGCGGCGCCGGCGCACTCTGCCGCGGCGCGCTGTAGCTCGGCCGCGATGGCGCACTATACGTCGGCCGCGATGGCGCGCTATAAGTCGGCCGCGATGGCGCACTGTAAGTCGGCCGCGACGGCGCGCTGTAAGCCGGCCGCCCGCCACCGCTCGGATACGACGGCGCGTTATACGTCGGCCGCGAGTTGCCGGCCGGCGGCGCCGAAGCCGGCGGGCGATAGCTCGGGCTCGTCGTACTCGGCCGCGTAGAACTTCCGCCAAAGCCGCCGTTCGGACGCTGCGTAACGATCGGCTTATTCATGTTGAGCGGCGGACGAGCAGCTGCCGCTCGGGCTTGTTGGCGGACGTCCCGCGCCGGAATTCGGGCTGCGCGGAGAATTTCTGCCATCCGCCGTTGTTGCCGGCTGCTGTTGCGGGCACCGGAATTCGCTCCCGGATTCGACGCTCGGCCCGCCCGGCCGCAGATTCGATCCACGATTTGGCGACTCACCGTTCGGTCGCGCCGCACCGTCGCCGGAGTCGAAAATCCCGGAGCAGTCTGCCGTGGCGCCAGTTCGCGAAGGCCGATCGGTGGTCGCGCCGCGATTCGAGGAAGCTCCGCGCGCCGTATTCCGCTCCACGCTCCCGTTGCCCACCACTCGCGCGCCACTCGAAGGGCTGGCCGCTCCGCCATTTCCCCTCCGCGCCAGCACCGCGATTGTTGCCGTCAACTTTGCCGTTGCCGACAACCCGCGCACCGCCAGCAGCACTCACAGCTCCGCCAGCCGCAACGCCGCCGCGATCGCCCGCAGTGACCGGCGTGAAGTGCCCGTCCTTCTGAATCGAGTTCTGCAAGGTGCGTAGGCCTGCTGCGAGAAAGGCTGCAGGCTTCGCGCGGGCTGATTCTTCGCGAAGAAGCTCTTCGCCCCGCCTGCGCGCGCTGCACCCGAGCCGGGGCTCTGGAACTTGCCCGGAAGCGCTCAAGCTTTCACGCGACGGAACAACCGGAAGATTGCCGGTCATGATGCGCCCGTCGTGGAATGCTGTAGGACTCACGGCTGTCGGACGAGCACCGCGCCGCCCGAAGTGATCGCCCGCCAATCCCGAGAATCCGTTGCGCACCCGGTCGTTCGAGTCGAAAGTTCCGCAGAGTTCGAGAAGCGATCATTTCGCAAGAGCGGACGGAATCCACGGCCTCGACCGAAGTCCCGCGTCGCGAATCCACGATCGTGGAAGCGCACCAAGTCCACGAATCCGAAGCCGAATCCGAATCCGCCCCACCACGGATAGAAGAAGTCCCCCGGCCCGCAAGGGAACCAGCCGAATCCGACTCCAAACCCAGGGCCGTAGCCGAAGAACGACACATAAGCCGGTGACCAGTACGGGTAGTAGCCCACCGCTACCGGTCCCGGCCACCATCCCCACGATCCGCCCGTAACGAACCAACGGCCGTAGTGATATGGCGCCCAGCCCCACGGCTCGCCGCCGACCCACGTCCAGCCCCAGTAAGGTTCCCAGACCCAGTTGCCGTCGCGGTAAGGCGCCCAGTCCGGTCCCTGCTCGGGAATCCAGACGCGGCCCACATCAGGTACTTCGCTCCACGTTCCGTAAGCATCGAGATCTTCGCTGCCGGTGTAATAGTGATTGGTGTGCTGCCACGAATCCGACGCCTTTTGAATCGCGCGGTCGCGATCGTCGTTGAACGCGTCCCAATCATCTTTCCCGGGCGCCGCGGTGATTTTGTATTGCGCGTCATTCACTGTGCCTTGCACGGTGATCAGGTCGCCCTTCTTGACGCGCGTGCTGCCTTGCGGCGTGGAAATTTCCGCTTCGCCATTGCGAACGATGATTTCCGTCTGCCCGCCGGGATTCACGTAAATCCGGTAAGCGCCGTCCTTGCCGATGGGATGAACGGAAACGTTCGGAGTGTCGATCTCCACGTCCGCCTCGTGGCCCTTGAACATGCTGAAATAGGCGAGGCCTTCGCCGAGTTGCAGTTGGATGCGCGTGCGCTCCAGCGTCGCGATGCTCGCCTGCGAACTGTCAGCCAGGCGCAGAACGTCGGCGAAGTCCAGTTGCACTTCGGCGCGGCTCTTTTGGCCCGTGGAAATCTTGTCGCCGTCAGATAACGGCGTATTCAGAGTGGCCGCGGACCAGTCGCCGGAATCCGCACGCTGCGTGGAGACGTCGCCATGCACCATGCTCACGCGCGCCATGCCGTGCGCAGCGTTGTCCGCCGTATTGTCAACGGGCTGCTGATCCTGCGCGGCCTGCTCGGAATCGTCCGGAGGCGCAGTATCGTCTTGTTGCGCCCGCGCAATGCCGCCAGCAAACAACGAAAGTATGAGGACCGCAAACGCTGTAAGAAGTTTCTGTCGAGTATTTCTCATGGGGCCCACCTCAGTCGCCGAAGCACCAAATACCCGCTCCGACGCCCCCATAAGTGCACAGCCCATGCCAAAGTGCAGTTTCGTGAGATGTCGGCAAGTGTCATATTATGAGCAGCTTAGGATAGACATCCGCGCGGCGCCGAAGTCGTCGCATTAGCTAAGCTGGTGGATTTCAACCACCTTCGGTGGTTCTGAGCCGACCATCGCGGGACCGGGCGTGCACTCACGCTCGGTGTTCCCCCGTAGGGGCGGGCGTTTACTCCCGCCCGGTGTTCGCCCTTTGGTTCGGAGGGCCGAAAGGCGGGCGCGGCTAAAGGCGCGCCCCTACAACGGCGCGGAATACGACGGTGCGGAATACGACCGCGCGGACGAACTGTAGGGGCGGGCGTTTACTCCCGCCCGGTGTTCGGCCCTCCTTCTGCGTATTCTCCGACGTTGAACCCTTCCAAATCGGAGGTTACTCTCCGGTTCTTGCAAGGCCGCAAACTGATTCGTCTGCCGGCGCGAAATTATGTTGGTCGCGATACGTATTTCCTGACCGCGTGCACGTTAAGGCGCGACCGTATTTTCTCGAATCCGCGCTGGGCCGATCTCGTAGTGCAATCGTTCCTTCGTGCGGCAAAGGCTGAGCAATTCCTCCTACACGCCTGGTGTGTGATGCCAGATCATGTGCATGTCCTGGCCGAAGGAACGGCAGAAGCCAGTCACGTAGCGAGGTTCGTCGGCCATTGGAAACGTTCCACCACCTTTGAATTCAAGAAAATTGCAGGCCGCGAGTTGTGGCAAAGATTGTTCTACGACCGCGTGCTGCGCGATACCGATTCCCGCGCAGATGTCGCCTGGTATATCTGGCTCAACCCGGTCAGAAAAGAGATGTGCCGCGAGCCGTGGGACTACGCGTGGTCAGGTTCGATGACGGATCCGCGGATGAATCACACGCCGAACGAGATCGCGTGGATTCCCCCGTGGAAGCAGAGGAAAGACGAGGGAACGACAGCGGATACAGCAACGGCAAGAACGGCGCCAAACACCGGGCGCGGCTAAAGGCGCGCCCCTACCCCCCCCCCGACGGCGCGCAATACGACGGCGCGGACGAACTTGTAGGGGCGGGCGTTTACTCCCACCCGGTTTTCGGCCCCCTAACTGGGATGGTCCGCAAGGCGCGCGCGGAAGAATGAGGAGCCGATGACCGCGGAAACGGCAACGGCAAAAATGGGACCGAACACCGGACGGGGGTGAACGCCCGCCCCTACGATTCAGGTTCGTCGGCTATGCCGATTTTCGACAGCCGATACCGCAGCGCGTTGCGCGATAGGCCCAGCAGGCGGGCCGCCTGGCTTTTATTTCCATTCGCGCGCTTTAGCGCCTCGCGAATCATCTCATCCTCCCATTGCTCTAGGGTCATGCCTTCGGGGAGCAGCGCGTGCGCATCGCCCGGTGCTTTCGCGCGCGTGGCGTCGAGGTGAATGTCGCTGAGCTGCAGCGCGCCGCCGCTCGAAAGCGCCACGCCGCGCTCGATGATGTTTTCGAGTTCGCGCACGTTGCCGGGCCAATGAAACGCGGTAAGCGCGGCTAGAGCGTCCGGGGAAATTCCTCCGATGGACTTGCCGGCTTCGCGTGCGAAACGCTCGATGAAAAGATTTACGAGGTCG
The DNA here is from genome assembly GCA_963838545.1 of uncultured Acidobacteriota bacterium. Taxonomy (GTDB): domain Bacteria; phylum Acidobacteriota; class Terriglobia; order Acidiferrales; family UBA7541; genus Palsa-147. The sequence continues at coordinate 106,213 of CAWIRL010000001.1, read as the reverse complement.
GGGATGTCTTCTTTGTGCTCGCGCAGCGGCGGGATATCAATGGGCACTACATTGAGGCGATAATAGAGGTCTTCGCGAAAAGTGCCCTCTTCAAGCGCGGCGCGCAAATCGCGATTCGTCGCGGCCACCAACCGGACATCCACTTTCAGCGTGCGCGTGCCACCAAGCCGCTCGAAAGATCGCTCCTGCAGCACGCGCAGCAGTTTCACCTGCGTCGCCGCCGGAACATCGCCGATTTCATCAAGAAAAAGCGTTCCCTTGTCGGCCAGCTCAAATTTTCCCGGCTTGCTGGTAGTCGCGCCGGTGAACGCCCCTTTCTCATACCCGAAAAGTTCGCTCTCCAGCAGATTCTCAGGAATCGCCGTGCTATTGATTTTGATAAACGGCCCGCCGGCCCGCCGCGAGCGCTGATGAATCAAATGCGCAATCAAATCTTTCCCGACGCCGCTTTCCCCGCCGATCAGCACCGTAGAATTCGTGCTCGCCACCTGCTCCACGGTCGCCAACACCGCCTGCATCTTCGCGCTACGTGCCACAATATTCGGATATTCGTAGCGCTTCCCCAGCTCTTCGCGCAAAGTCCGGTTTTCTTCGCGCAAGCGGCGCACATCCAGTTCCTTGTGCACAACCATGCGCATTTCCGCGAGCGAGAACGGCTTCAGAACGTAGTCGCTCGCCCCCGCTTTCATCGCTTCCACCGCCGTTTCCACCGTGCCGAACGCCGTCATCACGATTACCGGCAGCGCCGCATTCGCGCGCTTCACGGCGTGCAGAAATTCCAGGCCTCCCATCCCGGGAAGTTTCAGATCGGTGATCACCAGATCGAGTGTTTCGCGCTGCAGCAAATCGAGACCCGCCTCCGCGTCCGCAGCCGAGCGCGTATCGAAGCCGTCTTCCCCGAGATTCAACTCGAGCAGCCGGCGCATTTTGGCTTCGTCTTCGACAATCAGAATCGTTGGCATTCCACTCAGTCCGAAAAACTCACAAGCGTGTACGAGCTTCCGCTGCCGCAAGAACCGGCGCAGCCGCGCGCGGGAAAAATACCGTGAAACACGCGCCCGGTTCGCCGCCCGGCCCACCACTGGTCTCGAGCCGCAACATCCCTCCATGATCGTCCATGATTTTTGAGACGATGGAAAGCCCGAGCCCCACTCCGCTCTGCTTGGTGGTGACGAACGGATTGAAAATCTGCTCGCGCAATTCCGCGGGGACGCCCGGACCATTGTCCGCGAATTTTACTTCCACGCCATCCAGGCGCTCGCGGCGCGCATTCGAAATCGAAACGCGCAGCGTTCCTCCCGCGACCATCGCATCATAGGCATTCTGCGCCAGATTGATGAACACCTGCTCGGCGAAATTTTCGTCCAGCGGAACCGCCGGCAAATCCGCCTGGTACATTCGCTCCACTCGAATTTCAGGGCCTTTCCACGGCGCGGCCACCGCCTTCAGCGCCCGATCCACGATTTCTTCCACGCGCCGCGGCTCGCGCTCCAGATGCTGCGGCCGCGCGAAATCCAGAAAGCGCGTGACCAGCGAGCTGAGCCGATTTACTTCGCTCGAAATATATCCGGCAAGTTCGCTGGCCAGAGGATTCGAAGCTTCGAGCTTCTGATTTAGCATTTCCGCCGAGCCCTTGATCACGCCCAGCGGATTGCGTATCTCGTGCGCCAGCCCGGCGGAAAGTTGACCCAGCGCCGCGAGACGTTCCGAACGCCGCGCTTCCGCCTGGATCTGCTCCAGCCGCAAATTCGTCTGCTCAAATTCCTCGGCCAGAAGCTGGTACCGCCGCGTCTGCCGCCGATTTTCCATCACGAAATTATTCACCAGCACCGCGGCAATAAAGAAAAACAAGATGCGCAGCGTTAATTCCTTGATGCCACTGGGAGTCAGATCGAAATCCTGCAGCGCGAGCGGAAGATACGAGCAATAAGCCGCCGATGCGATCGCCGTCCACAGCAGCGTGCCGACCGGCCCGTAATAAACCGCCGCGGTGACGACGCACAAATAATAAATCGGATAGTAGCTGCTGTTGATTCCCACTTCCCCGGTATGGCCGAGCAAAAGAGTGGCGAGCAGAATTTTCAGAAACACCACGTACGCCCGGCCGCGGCCCGGCAGATACGCGATGAGGCTGGCTTCGCCGATCTGCAGCGCCGCAATTCCGGCGAGAATCGCCTGCTTGTGATATTCCTCCACGGGAGGCAGCACCGCCAACCCGCCGAGAAAGATCAGCCAAATCAGATCCATCCAACGGAATTTTTGGTGTTCGCGAAAAGTCATAGCCAGGATGGAAAGTGGCAGCAGCCGCGCGGAGCCACTCCGATGCGAATGGCAATCGCGGGTATTTCAATTTTCGAAAATTTAGATCGCCCGGCGATTCGCATCGGTTAGTTCTAGCTCACGCGCCCAGATTCGTCCACCATTTATGGCCGCGCGCGACGTGACGGCGCTGAACCAACTAATTAATAAATTTGGTACTCCCTTTCGCCCCGTACGAAAGCTACAGTACCCGACTGTTGTATGAAAGACACACTTTGCCTCGTGCGTTACACGTGTAACATTTTTTTGTAGAAGAATTGACACACTGCAATGGACCCGCGCCCCCAACAGCCGCACTCCACTCAACTTTTTACGACAAAACGTTCCACGTGTAACATTTGCTCGTAAATTCACCGAATCTCTGCAACGGACTCGCGCCCCCAGCCGCCACTCGAGCCAACTTTTTACGACAAAACGTTCCACGTGTAACAATTGCTCGCAAAACGGTGCCTGCGTCGCTCCGAACAGGCGGACTAGTTGATGCCCTTATCGTGCAGAAACGCCCGGACCACGTCCGCGGCATCGCGATGCTCTCCGTCCACGGCGTAATTCATCTTTTGCATCTCGGCGTCGGAGATCTTGCCGGCAAGCTCGGCCAGCGCCGCGCGGACTTCAGGATGCTCCTCGAGAGTCTGCTGTCTGACGATCGGCACAGCTTCGTAGGGCGGAAAGTAGTGCTTGTCGTCGTCGAGCATGGTGAGATCGCGCGCCGCCAGAATTCCGTCGGTGGAATTTCCGGCCACGATGTCCACTTGCTTTTCGAGCAGCGCGCGATACATCAGGCCCAAATCCATCACGCGGGGCAGCGCCGCGAAATGCAGGCCATAGGTGGCGGCGAGGCCGGGGTAGCCGTCGGGGCGCGAGGTGAATTCGTATCCGAAGCCGGCGCGCCATTTTGCCGAGTGCGTGGCCGCTTCGGAGAGTGTGTGAATTCCCAGCGCGCGAGCATCTTCGCCGCGGATCACCAGCGCAAACGTGTTGTTGAATCCGAGCGGCGGGAGGACTTCTAGATTGAAGCGGCGCTGATACTCGGCTTGGACTTGCTCGCGGACTTTTGCCGGATCGCCGGCAATCGGCTCTTTGAGAATCGCGGTGAGTGCAGTGCCGGTGTATTCGACGTAAGTATCGATGCGTCCGGCGAGCAGCGCTTGCTGGCAGATGTATGTGCCCACAAGAAAAAATCGGCGCACGACGTGCAGATGCGTGCGAGCTTCGAGATGCTGCGCGAGGAATTCGCCGAGGATGGCCTGCTCGGTGAAATTTTTCGAGCCGATCACGATCGTGTCGCGCCGCGGAGGGCCGCAGGAAAATGCGGCGGCAGCGGCGCAAAAGAGAATTGCAATAGTTCGCAGGCCTCTCATGAGTTGGAAGGCGAATTTTTCATCGCGCGCATAAGTTGAAGACGATACTTCATCGCGCGTAGCGGAAGCGATGCTCCAGCGCGCCCAGCACGAAATCAGCGGCGAGAGCCAGCAGCGCCGCGGGAATGGCGCCCGCGAGGATCAATTGATTATTGACCATGGCCAAGCCGCGAAAAATAAACTCGCCGAGTCCGCCCGCGCCCACCGCTGCCGCGACGGTGGCGATGGCGATCGTTAAAACCGCGGCAACGCGGATGCCCGCAAGCACGTAAGAAAACGCCAGCGGCAACTCGACCTTGATCAGAATTTGCGCGTCGGTCATGCCCATGCCGCGCGCGGATTCGCGCACGCCGGGGTCAACTCCTTCGATGCCGGTCGCGGTATTGCGAATGATAGGCAGAAGCGCATAGAGAGCCAGCGCAGTAACCGCGAGGCGCTCGGCGCGATCGCCGAGCCACGGAACCGGAAGCAGAAATCCGAGCAACGCGAGACTCGGAATTGTTTCCGCTACGTTGGCGATTCCGAGAATCGGTTTTTCGAGCCACTTGCGGCGCGTGACCAAAATTCCCGCGGGCACCCCGACCACCACGGCAATGAGCATCGCCGCGCCAACCAATGCGAGGTGCTCGAGAGTGGCGGAAAAAATCTGCTGGCGATTGTGCAGAAAAAATTCCCAGAGGCTCATTGGTCACCTTTCCAGTTCCGACTCGCAAGCATCGGATCAGCCGCGAACCGCGGACATGTAAGCGGCCGCCAGCGGTTCCGTGGCGCGCTGAAATTCATCGGGAGTGTAAAGTCCCATCAGCTTGCCGGCTTCGAGCAAGGCGATGCGCGAGCCGAGCTGCAGAGCTTCGTGAACATCGTGAGTGACGAAGACGATGGTCTTGTGCAATCGCTTTTGCAGCGCGGCGAATTCCTTCTGCATATCGTTGCGCGTGAGCGGATCGAGCGCGCCAAAAGGCTCATCCATCAGCAGAATCGGCGGATCGGCGGCGAGCGCGCGCGCGACGCCGACGCGCTGGCGCTGCCCGCCGGAAAGTTCGTGCGGATAGCGGCGCCCGAACTGCGCGGCATCGAGGCCGGCGAGATGCAGCAACTCGGTGACGCGAGCGCGAACACGCTCGGCGGGCCATTTTTCGAGACGCGGTACCAGCGCGACGTTGCGTTCCACCGTGTAATGCGGAAAAAGGCCGGCATCTTGAATCACGTAACCAATGCGGCGCCGCAATGCGACAGCGTTCCAGTCCGTGGTGGCGCGGCCCTCGACGATCACTTTTCCGCTGGTGGGTTCGAGCAGACGATTGACGAGCCGCAGTGCAGTGGTTTTGCCCGAGCCGCTGCGTCCGAGGAGCACGAGCGTCTCTCCCTGCTCGATGGCGAGATTGAATTTTTCGAGAATCACCTGGCCGGAAGGCGCGCTGAATTCCACTTCGCGAAATTCGATCGCAGTGTTGGCGGGGCCGGCGGAGCTGGATGCGTTCATCGCGGCGAGGCTAGCAACCCGGCGCGAGGCGTGTCAAATTTCTGTCATGTGCTTGACCCGGCGCGGATGGGTCTTATATCTTGCGTCGGTAAATGCCGAACGCGAAACTCATCACACCTCGCGATGCCGCTCAGATTTTGGGAATCAGTTATCCCACGCTCAAGCAGTGGATTTACAAAGGGAAACTGAAGACGGTGAAAACCGCCGGCGGGCATCATCGCATCCCGGAGAGCGAGCTGGACCGGTATCTGAGCCGCATCACGGAAAAAGCGCCGGTGGCGGAGCGGCGCACGGGATTCCGGCGCATCAGCGGAAGAAATCAGCTGGTGGGCCGCGTGGTGGATATCCGCATGGAAGGATTGATCGCGCAGGTGCGGATTTCAATTGGCGGGCAGCAGATTACTTCGATTATCACTTCCGATGCAGTGCGGGAAATGCGGCTGAAAAAAGGCGAAACCATCGCGGCATTAATCAAATCTACTGAGGTGATGCTCATCCGCGTCTAGGTTGCCGCTCCCCGCCCGTGACCTTTCCTGACGCATGGCCCAATCGTGCTAATTGAAACTTATCTGCCGAAATATGACGAGCGCGTGTACCACGAAGCGCGCGTGGCGGCGGAGCCTGCGGCGGCGTTTGATGCGCTACGGAAATTGGATCTGCGAAAGTCGCTGGTGGCGCGATTGCTGTTTGCGATTCGCGCGTTGCCTGAGCGAGTGAGCACGCGAGCGAAACGGCCGGGCCAACATAGCCGGGAAAAAACGGCGCACTCGTTGCTGGATTCGATGCTCGAGCGCGGCTGGGAAATTCTGGGCGAGACGCCGGATCAGGAAATTGTTGCCGGCACGGTAACGCAGCCGTGGGTTTCGAACGTACAATTTCGTGGATTTTTGCCGGCGGAGTTCGTGGCGTTTGCGGAGCCGGGATTCGCGAAGATCGTGATGAATCTCGCGGCGAAAGATTGCGGCGACGGCGGCGCGATCATCAGCACGGAGACGCGCGTGCTGGCGACGAGTCCGGGAGCGCGGCGAAGATTCCGGATGTATTGGCGGGTGGTAAGTCCGGGAGTGAAATTGATCCGGCGCATCGCGTTGGCCAAGGCGCGGCGCGAATTGCATGGCGCAAAGAAACGGCGACGCGCGTAACGGCTGCGAATTCCCACATCATTTTTCTTGCCACATCATTTTTCTTCCTTCATTAATTTTCGGCGGCGGCGTGGTAGTGTGTGCGCTCGATGGCTGCCGATTCCGCGAATGAAAATTCCGTTGTGAGTTCAGCCGGCGCGACGGCGCAGCATAGCTGGCTTTGGAATCAGGACCTCGCGCCGATTCCGCTCGAGCGCCGCACCTGGGGCACGTATAACTACGCGGCGCTTTGGGTGGCGATGAGCGTGAACATTCCGACGTACATGCTGGCGAGCGGAATGATTGCCGGCGGGATGAATTGGAAGCAGGCGATCTTCACGGTGTTTCTCGGCAATTTGATCGTGCTGGTGCCGATGCTTCTGAATGCGCATGCGGGCGCGCGCTACGGAATTCCCTTCCCTGTTTTCGCGAGATCTTCGTTTGGAGTGCTGGGCGCGAATGTGCCGGCGGTGTTGCGGGCGCTGGTGGCGTGCGGATGGTTTGGAATTCAGACGTGGATCGGCGGCGAAGCGATCAACACGCTTTTGGCCGCGCTGATGCCGGCGTGGAATCATCCGTGGCTTTGCTTTTTTATTTTTTGGCTGCTGAACCTGGCGGTGATTTTGCGCGGGATTGATACGATTCGATCGCTGCAAGGAATCGCCGCGCCGGTGCTGCTGATTTTGGGCTTGGCGATGCTGGGTTGGGCTTATGAAAAGGCCGGCGGCTTTGGCCCGATGCTTTCCACTCCCTCGAAATTTCATTCGTTCGGCGAATTTTTTGCGTTCTTCGTGCCGTCGCTTACCGGAGTGGTGGCTTTCTGGGCGACGGTGGCGCTGAACATTCCTGATTTCACGCGCTATGCCAAGGGGCAGCGCGAGCAAGTGCTGGGGCAGGCGCTGGGATTGCCGACAACGATGACGCTTTATTCTTTCATCGGCGTGGCGGTGACTTCGGCGACGGTGGTGGTATTTGGCGCGGCGGTGTGGGATCCGGTGGTGGTGTTGAGCCGGCTGGGAAATCCGATCGCGGTGGTGGTGGCGATGATTGCGCTGCTGATCGCCACTTTGAACGTGAATGTCGCGGCGAATGTGGTTTCGCCGGCGAATGATTTTTCGAATCTCTATCCGCGGCGAATCAGTTTCAAGATGGGCGGCGTGATCACCTGTTTGCTGGGGCTTTTGATGCAGCCGTGGAAGCTGATGTCGAGTTATGGAAATTACATTGTGGGCTGGCTGGTGGGCTACTCGAGTTTTCTGGGGCCGATCGCGGGAGTGATGATCGCGGACTATTACATCGTGCGAAAGAAAATTATTTTGACGGAAGATTTGTATGACCGGCACAAGTTCTATGAATTCAGCGGCGGATTCAATTGGAGAGCGATTGGAGCGCTGGCGGCGGGAATCGTGGTGGCGCTGGCGGGGCTGGAGATTCAGGCGCTCCGCGGGCTGTATCACTATGCGTGGTTCGTGGGTTTCGGCGTGTCGTTCGTGCTGTATTTAATTTTGATGCGCTCTGCGTCCGCGAATCGCAAGGCGTGATCGTTTTCGGCCGGAAATTATTTCAGAAACTTTTGAATTTGCCGCAGCACGGCCAGCAGCATGGCCGGCGTTAATTTGCCGGTGAACGTGTTTTGCTGGCTGGGATGATAGGAAAGAAATAGCCGCGGCAAATTTCCCGGGAATGTATAGACCGCGCCGTGCTTGAACGGATAGGCGGCGAGCGAGCGAATCACTCCACGCTCTTTCAGCACACCGAGATAAGCTTTCATCGCAATTCCGCCGAGGGCGAGTATTGCGCGCGGAGCGAGAAGAGTAAGTTCGGATTCGAAATACTGGCGGCAATTTTGCAGCTCCGACGGCAGAGGTTTATTCGCAGGCGGCGCGCAACGAAGCGTGGCGCCGATATAGGCGTTGCTCAATTTCAGACCGTCGCCGCGTTGGAGCGAGTGCGGCTGGCTGGCGAAGCCGGCGCGATGGAGCGCGTTGTAGAGAAAATCGCCGGAGCGATCGCCGGTGAACATTCTGCCGGTGCGATTCGCGCCGTGGGCGGCGGGAGCGAGGCCGAGAATGTAGAGAGCGGCGCGTGGATCACCGAAGCCGGGCACGGGCTTGCCCCAATATTCCCAGTTGGCGAATGAGCGGCGCTTCTCACGCGCTACCTTTTCGCGATATTCCACTAGGCGCGGGCATCTGCGACATTCGACGATTTCGGCGTTCAGGATTTTGAGTGTTGGGTTTGTCATTGGGGCGTTTTAAGGTTCGCGTTAGTTCTAGTTTCGGGGCAAAACGCGATTGTGTAAACGGTCCGCGCCCACGAAGTGCCCAGCGCTAAAGCGGATTCTTCTGTGCGACGTTTTTTGGAGCGCTGAAGCGCTCCTCCCCCGCATAAATGCGGGGCTGCTACCGAAATGCGGGATGCTACGGGAATTCGGGTGATGCTCGAATTCACATTTAGAGCATCACCAAGATTCGCGATTGCTTTGCGGGCGCGGCGCTCTCCGATACTCTAGCTGATTCCGGAACCTAACGGTCGCGCCGCGAATCTATTAGCCATGAGGATTGGGGCGAACAGGTGAAAATGGCGAACAGTGGCACGAACCCCGGCACGAACCCCGGCGAAAAGATTTTAGTTCTCGATACGCAGGAAGAATCGCGCGGCAAGCTGGTGGAACTTTTGCGCGCGGCGGGCTACGAAGCGGAAGCGCTGCCGCCCGACGCGGAAGGTCTTGCGACCGCGCGGCAGACAAGAGCCGCGCTGCTAATCCTCGATCAATGCCTGCCCGGAACGCCGTGCCGCGAGATTCTGGCGGAATGGAAAAGCGCCGCAGCGACGCAGGACGCGCGCGTGATTCTGCTGGTGAACGGCGGAGCCGCGGGGCGCGCGCTGGCGCTCGATCTCGGCGCGGATGACGCCGTGTCGCGGCCGTTTGATGCGGAGGAATTGCTGGCGCGAGTGCGCGCGCAGATGCGCGCGAAACGCGGCGCCGATGCGTTGCACCAGAAGGCCGCCATTGCCGTGGAAGGGCAGCAAATCGCACACACGGCTTTCGAAGCACTTGCCGTGACGGAAAAAATGGCCAAGGACGCTTCGACGCTGAATCGCGCGCTCAAAATCGGCGTGACGGCGATTCTGGCGATTTCGGCGGTGATGGCGGCGATCTTTTTTATTTACTCGCACAGCGCGCAGAAAGAGCAAAAGCGCGCGAATTCGATCATTGCGCGGCTGGAAGCCGGATTCAAGACGCAGCAGAATCTGGCTGCCGACGCACGGAAGCTGCGCGATCAAAATCCCGCGGCGGCGTCAGCGCTACCGCAACGCGACGAGCTGCAGCAAAAGGCGGATCAGCTCAAAGCGCAGATGGTGGCTACGGCGGATAAACAGCAACTGAGAGATTTGCAGGAGCAACTGGCGGAAACGAATGCGCGATTGAAGAAAATTGAATCGGGCAGCGGGACGTCAGGCAAGTCGGCCGAGAGCATCATCGGAGCAAACGTTTCGAGTGTGTGCCTGCTGCACATCGCCGTGGGATTCAGCGAAAAGAAAAGCGGGAAGCGATTGCGCTACGCCGGGCTGAATCCGCAAGGCGCGCCGATTCAGGATAGCGACGGCGATCCGATTCTGACGCTCGATGGTCCCGGGCCGGAGGTACGGCTGGAAGTTTTTGGCACAGGATTTCTTGCGGGGCCCGATGGGCGCGTGATCACGAACCGGCACGTTGCGCAACCGTGGTGGAAAGACGAGCAGATGAACGCGTTGATCAATGAAGGCTATCAGCCGGAAATCGCGTCGATCCGGAGTTATTTTCCCGGCGCGCCGCGAGGGTTTCACGCCGAGATCGAAAAGATTTCGGACAATGCGGACCTGGCTTCGATGCGGGTGAATCTCGAAGGGCTGAAACTGCGCGAGCTCACGCTGGACGACAAGGCCGCGGACACAAAATCCGGCGAGTCGATTATTTTGATGGGCTACGCCGCCGGACTTGCGGCGATTCTTGCGCGCACGGACGAGAGCACGGCGCAGCAAATCGCGAGCAAAAGCGACGGCGATGTATCGGCAATTCTTGATGAACTGGCGCGGCGCAATTTGATTCGCCCGCTGATTACGCAAGGGCACGTGGGCGACGTGCTGCCGGACAAGATTGTGTTTGACGCGCAGACGACCGTGGGCGGATCGGGCGGACCGCTGCTCAATTCCGAAGGCAAGGTGATCGGGATTACGTTTGCGGTGCTGGAGGGATTCGGCGGATCGAATTTTGGGATACCTGCGCGGTTTACCGCGCCGCTGCTGCGGCAATAATTTCGGGTGCCAGCTCTATACGTGCCATTTACTTTTCTTTCGGTCTCACTCCAAAACCCCACGCGCAAAACCGGCGCATGGGGCACCCTTGGCTTGCTTGGCGTGCGCGAAAATTCCACAGAAGGCCGCAAATTGACATCAATGCCGCGCGCGACTAGCATAGTTGAAGCGATTTCACCTACCTGAACCGGGAAAAACTCGGTTTCGCCCATGAGCGACGGAAACAATTCAGGGAATATACTTTTGCGAATTCGCGATGCGCGGCGCGATGCCGTGGAGCATCGCAAACGCGTGCTGCCGCTGGTGGCGTTGAAGATGGCGGTGGAAAAGAAGGCGCCGGAAGCGCGGGATTTTGCGGCGGCGCTGGCGGCGAATCGCGTCAACGTGATTGCCGAGCTGAAAAAGGCGTCGCCTTCGCGCGGAGTGATTCGCGAAGATTATCAGCCTGCGAAATTGGCGAAAGAGCTCGCGGACGCCGGGGCGGCTGCGCTTTCGGTGCTGACGGAGGAAGAATTTTTTCGCGGATCTTTGATGGACTTGAAAGAGGCGCGGTGCGCGGCATCGATTCCCGTCTTGCGCAAAGATTTCATCATTGATCCGTGGCAAGTGTGGGAGGCGCGCGCGGGCGGGGCCGATTCATTTCTATTGATCGTGGCATTGCTGGAGCGCGATTTGCTTGGCGAGTTGCTGGAGCTGGGGCGGCAATTGAAAATGGAAGCGCTGGTGGAAGTTCATTCGGCGAGCGAACTTTCGACGGCGATTGATTGCGGCGCGAAAATAATCGGCGTGAATAACCGCGATTTGACGAATTTCGAAGTGCGGCTGGAGACTTCGCTTTCGCTGGCGGCGCAGATTCCCGAGAGCTGCGTGGCCGTTGCGGAATCGGGCATTCGCACGAGCGAGGATATCGAGACGCTTTCGCGCGCGGGATTCGACGCGTTTTTGATCGGCGAGCAATTAATGAGGCAGAGTTCGCCGGGAGAAGGATTGCGCGCGTTGCTGAGCGGGGTGGCGGCGAAATCTTCCGGATCGTGAACATGAGCGGCGGCGAGAAATGGTGCGCGTGAAAATTTGCGGGATCACGAATTGGACCGACGCGCGGCTGGCGGTGAAGGCGGGCGCGGACGCGTTGGGATTCAATTTTTACAGCAAAAGCCCGCGCTACATCGCGCCGGATGCGGCGCGGCTGATTGCGACGCGGTTGCCGCGGCGAGTGCTGCTGGTGGGAATATTCGTGAACACGGCGGCCGAGGAAGTGCTGCGCATCGCAAAAAATGTGGACTTGAACGTGCTGCAACTGCACGGAGAAGAATCGCCGGCGGATGTGCGGTTGCTGAGCGAATCGTATCCGGTGATCAAAGCGTTTCGAGTGGGCCGCGCATTTAACGCCGGGCGACTGGCGCGATACCGGGACGCGAGCGCATTTTTGCTCGATGGCTTCGATCGCAAGCGGCGCGGCGGAACCGGGAAGACTTTCGATTGGCGGTTGGCGCGAAAAGCGAGGAAGCACGGAGCGATTATCGTGGCGGGCGGATTGAATGCGGAGAATGTGGCGGAGGCGATTCGCGAGGCGCGGCCGTTTGGAGTGGATATTTGCGGCGGAGTGGAATCGGCGCCGGGGAAAAAAGATCCCGAGCGGCTGCGGGCGCTGATGCGTGAAATTAATTTGGTGCGAGAGGAGATGGCGCGAGCATGAGCGCAGGCGCGGTGACATTTCCGGATAAACGCGGGCGATTTGGCGCGTTCGGCGGCCGATACGTGCCGGAGACATTGGTGGCGCCGCTGGAAGAACTCGAGCGGGCGTTTGCGGAGGCGCGGCTGGATCGCACTTTTGGGCAGGAACTTGATTCGCTGCTTAAGAATTTCGCCGGGCGCCCGACGCCATTGCAATTCGCGTCGCGGCTTTCCGCGCATTTGGGCGGCGCGAAAATTTATTTGAAGCGCGAAGATTTGCTGCACACCGGCGCGCACAAAATCAATAATTGCCTCGGGCAGGGCCTGTTGGCCGCGAGAATGAAAAAAGCGCGCGTGGTGGCGGAGACCGGCGCAGGGCAGCATGGAGTGGCGACCGCGGCGGTGGCGGCGCGGCTCGGGTTGGCGTGCACGGTTTACATGGGCACGGAAGATATGGAGCGGCAGCGGCTGAATGTGTTTCGCATGCGGCTGCTGGGCGCGGAAGTGATCGGCGTGGATTCGGGGAGCCGAACACTAAAGGATGCGATCAATGAAGCGATGCGCGATTGGGTGACGAATGTGCGCACGACGCATTATCTGCTGGGTTCGGTGCTCGGCGCGCATCCGTATCCGGTGATGGTGCGCGAATTCCACAAAATTATCGGCGAGGAGGCGCACGATCAAATTTTGCGCGCGGAAAGCCGGCTGCCGGATTATTTGTTCGCGTGCGTGGGCGGCGGATCGAATGCGATTGGTTTGTTTCACACGTTTCTTGGGGAAAAATCGGTGAAGATGATCGGCGTGGAGGCCGGCGGGCGGGGCAAGTCGCTGGGGGAGCACGCGGCGCGTCTGGCGGCTGCTGCGGGATATTCGGGCGCGCGTCCTGGAGTGCTGCAGGGGACCTACACTTACATTTTGCAGAATGGAGATGGGCAGATTTCGACGACTCATTCCGTTTCGGCGGGGCTCGATTATCCGGGAGTGGGACCGGAACACGCGTGGCTGGCAGGAGAAGGGCGCGCGGAATATACGGCGGTGAGCGATGAGGAAGCCGTTGCGGCGGCGAAATTGCTTTCGAAATTGGAAGGAATCATTCCCGCGCTGGAATCGGCGCATGCGATTGCGGAATTGATTCGACGCGCGCCGAAAATGCGGCGGGATGAAATCGTGATTCTGAATCTTTCCGGCCGCGGCGATAAAGACATGGAAACTTTGGCGCGTTATGTCTAAGACCACGCCATCGTTCGAGCCGGGAACCGGGACGGGCCGAATCGCGCGGCGATTTGATGAGCTGCGACGGCGCGGCGAGCTGGGACTCGTGGCTTATTTGACCGCGGGCGATCCGACGCTTTCTGCCACGGAGGAAATCGTGCTGGCCGCGGCGGAGGCGGGAGCGGACGTGATTGAACTTGGCGTCCCGTTCAGCGATCCGGTGGCGGATGGGCCGACCATTCAGCACGCGAGCGAACGGGCACTGAAGAGTGGAACTTCGCTGGCGGGAATTCTGGAGCTTGTGGCGCGGCTGCGGCGCAAGACGGATGTGCCGGTGGTGCTTTTCAGCTATTACAATCCGATTTTGCAGATGGGGCTGGAGCGCTTCGCGTCGGAAGCAGCGGCCGCGGGCGTTGACGGAGTGCTGGCGACGGATTTGACACCGGAAGAATCCGTCGAGTATCGCTCGATACTGCGGGCGCATGGCCTGGATACGATTTTTCTGGCGGCGCCTACTTCCACGGACGCGCGTCTGGCACGGATCGCTGCGGCGACATCCGGATTTCTTTATTTGATTTCGCGAACGGGAGTGACCGGCACGCGCGAGGCGCTGCCGGAAGGATTGCCGGCGTTTGTGCGGCGCGCGCGACAAGCGACGCAATTGCCGATTGCCGTGGGTTTCGGAATTTCATTGCCGACGCATGTTTCCGTGCTTGGCGGAATCGCCGACGCGGCGGTGGTGGGTTCGGCAATCGTCGCGGAAATTGAAAAGGCAGCGACGCCGCGCGCGGCCGCCGAGGCTGTGGCAAATTTGGTTCGATCGTTGAAGCAAGCTGGCAAATCCGGAGTGAGCCAGCGCGGAATCCCGGCCGGGAGCGAAAATCCATCATGAGCATCGATGATTGGCGCCGCCGAATTGATGAGATCGATTTGAAACTCGTGACGCTATTGAACGAGCGCGCGCAATGCGCTCTGGAGATTGGGCACGAGAAACATCTGAAGGGATTGCCGGTGTATCAGCCGGCGCGGGAGAACGAAATCCTGGCGAATGTGGAGCGCGCGAATCCGGGGCCTTTGGCGGATACCGCGGTGCGCCGGCTTTTCGAAAGAATCATTGATGAGGCGCGATCGCTGGAGCGCGCGGCGCAGCATGAGAATGCCGCGGCGGCGCCGGCTCCGGGCGAGAGTCAGCCGAAGTCGCGAACGTAACTTTTTTGATGAATTCATAATTCAGGGAGAGGCAGCAATGGTCGTGGTGATGCAGTCAGGCGCGAGCGACGAGCAAGTGCAGCACGTGATTGACCGGCTGGTGGCCACCGGTTTCGACGTGCATCGCTCGACGGGAGAAACGCATACGGTGCTGGGCGCGGTGGGCGTGCATCCGGATTTCGACACGCGCGACATTGAATTGCTCGATGGCGTCCGCGAAGTGGTGCGGATTACGCAGCCTTATAAATTGGCGAGCCGGGCGTTTCGGCCCGAGGGAACAATTGTCGATCTCGGCAAAGGCGTGCGCGTGGGCGGCGCTGATGTGGTGGTGGCCGCGGGGCCCTGCGCCGTGGAATCGAAGGCGCAGATTGATGCGGTTGCGGAGCGCGTGGCGCGCCTGGGAGCGAAAATACTGCGCGGCGGAGCGTTCAAGCCGCGTTCTTCGCCCTATTCGTTTCAGGGAATGGGCGAGGCCGGACTGAAATTATTGCGCGAGGCGGCGGACCGCAACGGATTGCTGGTGGTGAGCGAGGTGATGGATCCTTCTCAAGTGGAATTGATGATGGGGTATGTAGATGTGCTGCAAGTCGGCGCGCGAAATATGCAGAACTATCATTTGCTGCGCGCGCTGGGCGAGGTGCGCAAGCCCGTGCTTTTGAAGCGCGGCATGTCTGCGATGATCGAAGAATTGCTTTTGAGCGCCGAGTACATCATGTCCGGCGGAAACTACAATGTGATTTTGTGCGAGCGCGGGATTCGAACATTTGACACCAATACGCGGAACACGCTCGATATCGCCGCGATTCCAGTGATCAAGAAGCTTTCGCATTTGCCGATTTTTGCCGATCCTTCGCACGGAACGGGCCGCCGCGATAAAGTCGCGCCGATGGCCCGCGCCGCAGTAGCAGCCGGCGCGGATGGATTGCTGATCGAAGTGCATCCCGATCCCGAGCACGCGCTTTCTGATGGCGCTCAATCGCTTTACCCGGATCAATTCGAGGCGTTGATGCGCGAATTGCAAATTATTGCGCCGGCGGTCGGGCGGCGGATGGCCTGAGGGATGAGCGAGGCTACGGGTTTCCGCCGCGCCGCGATTCTGGGAACGGGCCTGATCGGCGGATCGTTCGGGCTGGCGCTGCGAAGAAGCCATCCGCAGGTGGCCATTGCCGGTTGGGACAAGCCGGCGGTGCTGGATCGCGCTCTTGAGCTCGGCGCGATTACCGAGATTACTTCCAGTCTGGAATCCGCGGTCGGCGATGCGGATTTAATTTATGTGGCGCTGCCGATTTCGGTGACGCTCGAATCGCTGCCTTTGATTTCGGCGGCGGCGAAGGCGGGCGCGCTGGTCACCGATGCTTGCAGCACGAAATCGGTGATTTGCCACCTCGCTGCAAAAGTGTTTGGCGCGCGGGCGCGTTTTCTCGGCGGGCATCCGGTGGCGGGAAAAGAAATTTCGGGGATCAATCGCGCGACTCCGGACCTGTTTTGCGGGGCGCGTTATGCATTGATCGCGGCGGCGGAAGACGATGATGCGCGAATCGTGCAATTTACGGCGCTGGTGCGGCAGTTGGGCGCGGAGCCGATGTTCTGCGATGCGGAGACGCATGATTGGGCGGCGGGAGTGGTATCGCACCTCCCGCAACTGGTGGCCATCGCGCTTTCGCGGGTGGTGCTGGACGAGACCGACGAAACCGGATTGCCGGCGTCACTTTCCGGCAGCGGGCTGCGCGATACGGTGCGGCTTGCGGGCAGCCCTTACGCGGTGTGGCGCGATATTTGCCTGACGAATTCCGAGAATATCGCGCGCTCGCTCGATCGTGTTTCGCAGGCTCTGGATTATTTGCGCGCGAACCTGAACACGCGCGAATTGGAAGACGAATTCGCCTCCGCGAACGACCTCTACAAAATTCTCCGCTCCCGGCGGGAATAACATCGCATCGAAAAAGCGCAACGAAAATAGCTACGCGCGGATAGATGGATTAAACTCCTGTGTTTGCGCCGCACGAAAGCGGCGGCGAATGATTCGCACGGGGGAGATTTTGCATGGATAAACGCGTGGCCGGCGCCGATGCAGCCGTCGAAAGAATCAAGGACGGCGCGACAATTTTGATGGGCGGCTTTGGGCTTTGCGGCATTCCGGAGAATTTGATCGACGCGCTGCGGCGGCAGGGCGCGAAAGACCTCACGGTGGTTTCGAATAATGCCGGCGTGGATGATTTTGGTATCGGCCTGCTGCTGCAATCCAAGCAAATCCGGAAAATGATCGCAAGCTATGTGGGCGAGAACAAGACTTTCGAGCAGCTGGCGCTGAAAAAGGAAATTGATGTGGAACTGAATCCGCAAGGAACGCTCGCGGAGCGGATTCGCGCGGGCGGCGCGGGAATCCCGGCGTTTTTTACGCCGACGGGTTACGGTACTTTGGCGGCGGAAGGAAAAGAAATTCGCGATTTCAATGGCCGGCCACACGTGTTGATTCCGTCGCTGCGCGGAGATGTAGCTTTCATCAAAGCCTGGAAGGGCGATCGCTGGGGAAATCTGGTTTACCGGAAGACGGCGAGAAATTACAACGCAGTGATGGCCACGGCGGCGGATTACGTGATCGCCGAGGTGGAAGAAATCGTCGAATTGGGGAAACTCAATCCGGATTGCATTCATACGCCGGGAATTTTCATTGACGCAATTTTCCAGGGCGCGAGCTACAAGAAGCGCATCGAGCGCCGGACGGTGAGAAAGCGAACTGCGTGAGTTGCCGCTGCGGGCGCGGGCTTAGATCGAACGGGAGGCGGTAATGCCAGCAGAAATTGACAAACGCGAGATCATTGCGCGGCGCGTGGCTAAAGAAATGCGCGACGGCTATTACGTGAATCTTGGCATCGGTCTTCCAACGCTGGTTCCGAGCTATCTGCCCGCTGGAATGGAAGTGGTGCTGCAATCCGAAAACGGAATGTTGGGCATCGGCCACTATCCTTACGAAGGCGAAGAAGACGCGGACCTCATCAACGCCGGCAAAGAAACGATTACCGAAATTCCCGGCTGCTGCTATTTTTCGAGCGCCGAATCCTTCGGCATGATTCGTGGCGGGCGCATCAACGTCACCGTTCTCGGCGCGCTGCAGGTGGACGAGGCCGGCAATCTGGCGAACTGGGCCATCCCCGGAAAAATGTTGAAGGGCATGGGCGGCGCGATGGACCTGGTGGCCGGCGCAAAGCGCGTGATCATCGCCATGGAGCACACCACGAAAGACGGCGAGGCCAAAATTGTGAAGAAGTGCAGCCTGCCGCTCACCGGAGTCGGCGTGGTGGATCTGATCGTGACGGAACTTGGAGTGATCGAAGTAACGCCGGAAGGATTGGTTTTGCGCGAGGTCGCTCCGGGAAGCTCGATCGAGGATGTACAAAAGGAGACCGAACCAAAGCTGCGGATCGACCCCGATTTGCGCGCGATGGCGGATTAGACGGCAATTCTGAGGGCCGCGCGACTGTTCACTTTGGCGCGACTTTCGCAACCCGGCTGCGTGCATTGCGCCCTTTGCTGCGATAACATCCCTTCAGCAGCCCTGCCAATAGGAGCGAAATGCAGCCGAATTCGGTGGTCATCGTGAGCTTGCATAGCCCCAAGGAAAAATTCTGGGGACAACTGGCCGAAATTTCCACTGCCGGTGTGACGTTGCGCGGCGTGGATCTGAGCAGCTTCGACGATTTCCTGCGTGAAGTGATGCATCCGGAAGGCGAGCGCATGGGGCTTCCCACGGTTTTTTTCCCGCTTCTGCGCGTCGAACGAATTTCGCTAGACGAGTCGCGAGGCTCGATTCCCTCGATGGCGGATATGTTTCATCGCAAGGTCGGACTCAGCGTTTCGGAATTCCTCGCCCAGTTCGCCTGACATGCGCGCCGAGGACCTCACCAGGCCGCTCAAAAATAGCCGCATACTGACGGTTCCCAATCAACTCACGTTTCTGCGCCTCGGGTTTTTGCCGTTTTTCGTGATCGCGATTTATTCCGATCGCTACGACTGGGCGCTGGGCGTCTTGATCGCCGCGGGGATCAGCGATGGGCTCGATGGCCTGCTGGCTCGCGGGCTCAATCAAAAAACGCCGCTGGGCGCTTACCTCGATCCGATCGCCGATAAACTGCTCATGTTTTCGTCTTATTTCGTTCTGGCGCTGAAAGGGAAAATCGCGTGGTGGCTCACGATTCTGGTGCTGGGCCGCGACGTGATTTTGCTGACGGCTAGCGCCGCGATTCTGGTAACCGTGGGCTACCGCCCGTTTCCGCCGAGTATTTGGGGGAAAATTACGACCACGCTGGAAATTTTGCTCGTGCTCATCGTGATTCTGGAGGTTGTTTTCCCCAGCGTCTGGCTGATGAATTTACAGCGCGTGTGCAGATATCTGGTTGCGTTCTTTGTGGTATTTACGGGAATACACTACTCGATCGTGGTGTCGCGGCGTCTGCACGCCGGAGTTTGATTTAACCTGCGCTGAAGTATGTCACAGCCATCCAAGCAAAACTAACGGCAACTGCGAGGCCGGCTGCCCAGCCAAGTGTGTTGGCCATGCGACGGTCGCGTGCATCCACGGCTTCGCGCGAAGGCACGATCTGCGCCAGCGCGTACCCCGTCAGGCCGCCGCCAATATGCGCAATGTTATCCACGCCCGGGAAGAAACCCATGATCGCGAGATAAATGATCCAACGAATTAACTGGCTGCGCAGCATCTGAGCTGCCGCATTTCTTCTCCCGGCGGTGAGCGCGAGAAGAATCCCCACCAATCCAACTAATGAGCCGGAAGCGCCGACGCTCATGTGCCCGAAAAAGCTGCTGCCGAGATAGCCTCCGATGCCGCAAACAATGTAGAGGAACAGATAGCGCGCGGAGCCGTAGACCTCTTCAACGAGTGGACCGAGATCCATTAGCACCCACATGTTGAAACCGATGTGCAGCAGGCTGCCGTGAAGAAAAATTGCCATCACGAAGCGCCAGGGCTGGCTAAGATCCGCCACCAATGGTAACGAGCTTCCAAAACGTATCGAAACCCGCGGATCAATCTGGCCAAGTTGGAGTAGTGCGGAGAGGGCGCCACCCGAAGGCGCTTGGAAGCCGTTCGCGCGAACCGTCAGCATGAGGTTTACGGCATAAAGCAGGCAGGTCAACGTGAGAATGGCGTAAGTCACCGGCGAAGTGGTGGGCATCAGGCGCCCGAGCGTCTTGCTTGCGGCGGCTAGCGAAAAAGTCATGCTCGCGCCGCACTGATGGCAGCGCGTGGCGCTCGCGCCGACGAGCGTGCCGCACGAAGGACACAGGCGCGGACGTCCCTCCGCCTTCTTCCCACCAAAAAACCAGGCTACTTTTTCGCGGAGCCGGTCGAGCTTCCAGCGCCAGCGCAACGGAAGGGGCAATTGGCTTCCTTGCTAGAAATTTTACGCGTCCCTATAATACCGGAAAATGAGGAAGAAAAATTGAAACGGGAGCGGGCGTGAAGAAAGCACGTCGCGCGATCGTTCCGGCCGGGTGGGATTTGCTTCGGTCGCTCGAATCGCGGGCGAGTTCGTCGCGCTCGATTTTGATTGCCGTCGTAGCGCTCGCGTTTCTGCTCGCCGGTTGCCCGCATCAGCCTTACTCGCCGCCACCGCCCGCGCCATCTCCATCCGCAACGCAGCCAAATACGACGCGCCCTGCGCCATCGCGTCCTTCCGGTGCGCCACCACGCGGCAAACCCGCAGTTCCGGGCGAATACGTGGAAGAAGGCGTGGCCTCCTGGTACGGCGATCCATTCAATGGCCACCGCACATCCAACGGCGAAATTTACGACATGTATCAATTCACGGCGGCGCATCGCACGCTGCCTTTCGGCGTGATCCTGCGAGTAACGAATCTCAGCAATGGCAAGCAGACGGAAGTGCGCATCAACGATCGCGGTCCATTCGTGGGGAATCGCATCATTGATTTATCGCTCTCGGCCGCGCGCGCCATCGAAATGCTGGGACCAGGGACCGCGCAAGTGCGCATTGAAATGCTCAGCGGGCCGAGCCCGGCCATCGGAGCGTTTGGAGTGCAGGTGGGCGCGTTTCTGGTGAAAGAGAATGCGGAAGCTCTGCGCGAGAGACTCTCGACGCAATTCTCGCCGGTGATTGTGGTGCCGTACGATTCGCCCAATGGCGCGTATTTCCGCGTGCGCGTGGGCCGCGTGGCCACGGAGGCAGCGGCGGGCGATCTCGCCAATCAATTGCGTGCGGCGGGGCAGAATTATACGTTCGTCGTGCGGCTCGATAATTAGCGCGCGGCTTTTACTTGTGCTTCATTTCGTAGACGCCGTCCCAATCGGCGGGCGGTTCACTGGCGAGATGTTCTTTGCAGCGCGCGCGAAAAACTTCGGCGGGAACATCATTCGGCCAGCGCTTGAGGAACGCTTCAAACGCGTCCAGCGCCTCGCGCCAGTTCCGCTTCGTGTAAGCGGCGCGCGCCTTCGAGAACTCCGCGGCCATTTCCGCAAATTGCGCGGCGGACGCTTCATCGCCCAGCAACTCGAAAATCCTCACCGGCTCGGACTTTCCCTTTACGCGAATCAGATCCAGCTCGCGAGCCACGAATTTGGCATCGGTAATCTGCGCCAGCGTAAATTCAGACAAAATAATTCGCGTGCCGAAATCTTTATTTAATCCTTCGAGCCGCGATGCGAGATTCACGCAATCGCCCATCGCGGTGTAGCCATAGCGCAACTGCGATCCCATGTTGCCCACCGACGCGATACCTGAATTGATGCCGATGCCGATCTCCAGCACGGGACGGCCCGCGGCTTTCCACGCTGCTTGAAGCTCGCGTAATTTCGCCAGCATGTCGAGCGCGGCGCGGCAGGATTTCTCCGCGTGCCGCGTCTCATCAAACGGCGCGCCCCAGAAGGCCATCACCGCGTCGCCCATATATTTGTCGAGCGTGCCGCGATTCTTGAAAATAATCCGGGTCATCTCCGTGAGATAAGAACTGAGCAGCGCGGCAAGTTCCTGCGCATCAAGCTGCTCGGAAATCGAAGTAAATCCGCGAATATCGCTGAAGAGAATGCTGATTTCCGTTTTCCGCGGCAGCACGATGCCCGGATTCACGAGCAAGCGGCGAATCACTTCCGGGCTCACATATTGCTGAAAAGCGCCGCGCACGTGGCGCTTTTCGCGTTCTTCGACGAGCACGCGATATAGCGCGACCAGACTCACGTTTGGCGCGAGCGTGAACATCGCAGGAGTGATGAAATTCAGCCACTGATCGTGAACGAACGCCGAGTATACGAACCATGCAAACGGAAGCAGCAGCACGAATCCGAGAAAAAGCCAGCGCGGCTGAACGAGCGCGAGCCAGATTCCGAGTGGAATGCCGAAGAGGAAAATAAAGCCGACATCAATCATCGCTTCGCGCGAACCGCGGCGCAGGAAATGGCGGTTCAAAATATCGTCAATCACGTTGGCGTGGATTTCGACGCCGGGAAAATCGACGCCGCCAAAAGGCGTCGCGCGCAAATCACCGATGCCGGTGGCCGACGCGCCGACCAGAACGATTTTGTCGCGAAACGCACCGGCCGGAAAGCGATGCTGCACCACATCGGCGAACGAGACGTAGGGATATGTTCGCGGCGGCCCTTGATAATTGATCATCATTCGCCCGACGTCGTCCGGATGAACCACAAGATCGGGGCCGAACTCGATGCTGGCGATTCCCGCGCCGCCAAAATTCAGCACCGTCTTTTCATTCGGCAAATCGAGATAGAGCCGCAGCGTCTGCACTTCGAGCGACGCGTAAAGATCCCAATTCGCGCGATTCGCATCTCGGCCGTAAGGCAATGCCAGCAACGAGCGGCGCACGACGCCATCCGGATCGCTGACGATATTGAAAAAGCCGCAGCCGGATTTGTTGCCGGAGAGCGCCGCGGTGAATGTTTCCGTATTTGCTTCCGCGCCTCTGGGCAGCAGATTGAGATCGTCGAAATTCTGGATCAAGCGCACATAGCCGGCGGATCCGCCCGCCGAAGGCAGCGCGCGCACCTGCGGAAACGGAAAAAATGAAATCAGATTCGCGTAACGATCGAGCGCTTCGGGCGAAACTCCCTCGAGATCGGCGGAGGTGTACAGGAAATAATTTCCGAGCACAACTTTTCCGAAACGCTTGATCGCGTCGCTGAGCTGCTGGTCGTAGTCGTACTGCTTTTCGAGCTCGGCGATTTTCTGCTGCACTTCCGCGCTCGAGGTCTGGCCTTTCGACAATCCTTCCAGCAGAGTGAGCAGCGGGAGTGAAGTGGCGTCAGGCTTGCTGAAGGTGATGTCGAAAGCCACCACGCGCGCGCCATCGCCGTGCAGCGCATCGAGCATTTTCGCAAAGTAAATGCGCGGGAACGGCCACTGGCCCAGCGCTTCCTGCGAGCGCTGGTCAATATCGACGATCACGATGCGCGAATCGGGATGAACGCGGCCGCGTGTGCGAATGCGCGTATCGAGGCTATCCAGCTCGAGCCGCATAATAAAATCCGCGAGCGGCGCGCGAAGCTCACCGAGAAAAACGAAGTAGTAGACGGCCAGCGCGACGAGCGTCACCACCACGCTGATCACCAGCGAGCCCGAGTGCCTTTTCCATTCGCGAATTATGCCGGCGATTTTCTGAAACATATTGATCGCGATTCGGAATCTTTGCGAAATCCGCGAAAGGCTAACAGACGCCCATCGCCCGCACAAGGCGGGCGCCGCGCGGCGTGCTGACTTTTCGCGCAACTTGCTCGCGCCGCGCCACAATCCGTTATACTGAGCGTCGCGCGTCCTCTACTTTCGCATGCCCACGAAGAAGCAGATTTGGTTTTATGAAGGATCGGCCGCCGAGGCAGTTGCCCGATCGCTGCGCGGCCGTTATTCGCTGCAGCGCGCTGCGAAAGAGGGAAAAAATTCCGCCGCCGCCGCCGCTGCAAAGCCCGCGACGCCCGAGCAGCAGCCCGCGCTTTGGTTGATTGACGCTTCGGCCAACGGTTCCCCGCGAACGAAATCGCAAAAATCGCGCCCCGCTACGACAAGCACGATCGGAATTTACGCCGGCGACGTCGCTCGGGCGCAGAAGCCTGCACTCGCCGTGATTCCCATGCGCGCTCCGCAAGAAACCGTGGTGCGCGCTCTGGAATCGGCATTCGCGAAGATCGAATCCGCCACGCGTGACCGCCGCGCCCGCGAAGAGCAAAAGCGCACCGAAAAAGAATTGCAGGAACTCCTGCAGATCGGCGTGGCGCTGTCTTCCGAGCGCAACGTAGATTCCCTGCTGTTCTTAATTCTCAGCAAGGCGCGCGAAATCACCAATGCCGATGCGGGTTCGCTCTATCTCATCGAAGAATCGGAATCCGGCGAAAAACATCTGCGCTTCAAGCTTACGCAGAACGACAGCATTCAATTTTCGTTCAAAGAGAGCACCATCCCGCTGGCCGAATCCTCGATGGCGGGGCACACCGCTCTGCGCGGCGCGTCCATCAATCTCGCCGACGCTTACAAAATTCCGCCCGCGCGGCCGTATCGCTTCAACGACACGTTTGACCGCAACTCGGGATATCGGACGCGTTCCCTGTTGACGCTGCCGATGCGCAACGCGCGCGACCAAATTCTCGGCGTGCTGCAACTCATCAATTGCAAGCGCGACGCCGCGGCGCGGCTGCGTTCTGCCGAAGACGTTAAGCGCGAAGTAGTGCCGTTCCCAATTAGCGCCGTGAATCTGGGTCTCTCGCTCGCATCGCAGGCCGCGGTCGCTTACGAAAACAGCAAGCTCTATGACGAAATCCAGCGGCTCTTCGAAGGATTCGTCGGCGCAGCCGTCACGGCAATTGAACAGCGCGATCCGGCTACGTCCGGCCATTCGTTCCGCGTGTCGTCGCTCACGCTCGGGTTGGCGGAAGTGGTGGATGCAGTGGGCACGGGAAAATATAAAGATGCACGCTTCACGCGCGAGCAAATGAAAGAAATTCGCTACGCCGCGCTGCTTCATGATTTCGGCAAAGTCGGCGTGCGTGAAGATGTGCTGGTGAAGGCCAAGAAACTTTATCCCTGGCAGATGGAGCTGGTGAAAAGCCGCTTTGATTTCATCCGCAAGGAAATGGAAGCCGAAATCGCGCTGCGGAAATTGGAAGCGGTGGCCGAACGCGGCAAAGATGCCGCGGCCGCGGAACTTGCCGCGCTCGACAAAGAATTCGCGCGGCGCATCAAGGAAATTGACGACGACATGAAATTTGTGCTCGAAGTCAACGAGCCGACGGTATCGCACTCCGCGGTGCTGGACAGAATCAACAAAATCGCGCGGCGCACGTTTACTTCGATCAAAGGCGCGCCACAGCCGCTTCTGAGCTCGACCGAAGTGACCATGCTCTCGATTCCGCGCGGCAGCCTGGACGACGACGAGCGCCGCCAGATCGAGTCGCACGTCAATCTCACCTTCGACTTTCTCGCGCAAATTCCCTGGACACGCGAACTGCGCGGCATCCCGCGCATCGCTCGCGCCCATCACGAAAAATTGAACGGCACCGGCTACCCGCAAGGCTTGCGCGACACCGAGATTCCTCTGGCAACGAAAATGATGACCATCTGCGATATTTTCGACGCGCTCAATGCCGCCGACCGACCCTATAAGCCCGCGGTTCCGGTGCCGCGCGCGCTGAAAATTCTGGAAGAAGCTGTTCGGGACAACGAACTCGACGCCGATCTTTTTCGTCTTTTTCTCGAAGCAAAGATTTACGAGCGAACCGCCAAGTGATTTCTCGCGTGAATTTGAAATTCTTTCCGTGGATCTTCGCGGCGTTTGTGGCTGCGTTCTCGTGCGCGCCGCGCACCGTGCGTGCGCAGGCGTCCGAGCCCGCGCAGATTGTGTTGCCCGCACGCGTGGTGGCCGCTCAGCCGGCGGCGCTGGCGGTGCTCGACAAGCAGGGCCGCCTCGTGCCCAAAGTAAATGTAAATCTCTCCGACGGCACTCCGACGGAAACCGACGCCAGCGGGCGCGCCTATTTCAACGCGCCATCGGCGCCAGGAGTGCTCATCGCACGGCTTGCCGGCCATCACGAAATCGCCACGGCCGCGGTGATCATCCCGAATCAGAAAGTGGAAAAGACGCGCATCGATTGGGCGCCGGCGCTCGTATCCATTCACGATCGCTTTGATATTCGCGGAGCGGGATTTCGCGGCGATGCCGGCGGCAACAACGTACATTTCGGACAGCAATCCGCTCTGGTGCTGGCGTCGTCACCCGCGGCGCTCGTTCTGCTGCTGAGCCCTGCGACCGCTCCGGGTACCGCGCAACTTTCTGTTGCGGCAAATGGCGGCCCCGAGGCCACGGCGATTCTCGCGGGGCTTGCGGTGGAGCTCGGTACGGCCGCGGCCGATCTTCAGCCCGGCACGAAGTCCGCACTGATCGTGCGCGTTCGCGGGACGGATCAACCGCGGGAAATGGACGTGGAAAATCTAGCGCCGGCGGTGCTGCGATTTGCGCACGGCGATGTGGAGCACGTTCGCACGCGCGGCGGCGTGGACAATTCGGCGGCGATTAATATTCGCGCCTTGCATGCCGGCGATTTTTCGTTTCGTGTGCGGCTTACTTCCGCAGACCCAAATTCCGCCGACGCCGAAGCCGCGCACGCGTACTTGATTGCCGCGCAGAAAATCGCGCCGCACGCCTGGACGAAGCGGCTCGATCCGATTCTCGCGCGCCTCGAGCGGCAAAAGCCGGATACGCGAAAAGCCCTGCAAGACCTGAATCGTGCCCTGACGCAGACGCCGCCCGAAAACGTGGCGTTTCTGATTGCCGCGGCGCGCGATGCGCTAGTGCCGAGATAATCCCAGCAAAGAAATAAACGGCGCGAGTTGAAATAGGAACTGCGGTTAATCCGAACGCTTGGCTTCCAGCAGCTTTTCCGGCGCGTCGGCGGCAAGTGGTGCTTCCGGAAGATTTCCATCGGACATTTGCTCAAGCGTACCGCGCGCGCGTTGCAAGCGCGAATCGGCATCGTCGTAACTCTGCCCCGCATTTCGCAAATGCCCTCCGAGCTTTTCGAAGACGGTCACGAATAATTCCATTTGTTTTTCGAGTCCCGCAAGGCTGGCCATCAATTTTCGGGCGTTTTCCTCCACTTTTATGCCGCGAAGGCTTGTGGCGATCGCGCCAAGATAGGCAAAGCAAGTGTTCGGCGAAACCGCAAGCACATGGCGCGCGCGGCAATAGTCATCGAGCCGGCCACCCTTGCCGTCTTCGGTCTTCAGCATTTCGTAATAAACGCTCTCGGACGGAACAAACATCAGCGCGTAGTCGAGCGTGTGCTCGTCCGGCAAAATATATTTCTTGCAGATGGAATCCGCGTGCTGCCGCACCGCGGCGGCAAATTCCCGCCGGTGATCTTCACCCGATTCCAAAAATCTGCGATAGGAATCGAGTGGAAATTTCGAGTCAATGCAGAGGATGCGCTCCTCGATGCGGATGATGGCGTCCACCACATCGCCTGTGCCGAAGCGATATTGCATTTCGAAAACCGCGCGCGGCAGCGCATCTTCCAGCAATTTCTCGAGCGTCGCCTCGCCGAAGATGCCGCGCGATTTTGCCCCGCCCAGAATTGACTGCATCGTCTGCGTGGCCTGCGAAAGATCCTGGCCCATCTTCTGCACTTCGCCCACTTGCCGGCTCAGCTGCCGCAGCGTCTCCGTGGAAGATTGCAGCCGGTTGGCCACTTCTCGCTGCGCGTCCATCGCCAGCTTTCCTGAATCCGCCACGCCTTTTTGCAATTCCTGCCGGACTTGCCCCAACTGCTGCATCACCGCCTGCGAAAGTTGGCCGAGCTGCGCCGTTACGCCCTGCGCCTGCGTCGCGGCATTTGCCTGCAACTCCTGGCGCATCGCTGCCATTTCCGCGGCAGCGCGGCGCTCGCCAAACCACACCACAGCGCCCACAAGTCCTGCGAGCACGAGGACAGCAAGGACAAGTTCCGTTCCGCTCATGAATTCACTTTAACGCGAAAGCTCATCGAATGAAAATTACCAGCCAGCGCAAATAAATTCGGGGAGCTGCGGCGAAAAAAACTCCGCGGCTCCCCGGGATTCAGCGCACGCAAGAATCTACCAGTTCAGTTTGATCGCGAATTGGAATGTGCGTGGATCGAGCGCCGCAGTCGGCTGCCCCGCCGAGCAAGTCGGATTTCCTGCCGTCGTATCGCAGAGCGGATTTACGTCCGCCACATTGAAGCGATTCAGCAAATTGAATCCGTCGGCGATCAGTTCCACATTCCAGCGCTCATTGATCCGAATCCTGCGCGCCAATCGCAAGTCAATATTGAAATACCCCGGCCGCGTAAACGAATTTCGCGCCATCGTGCCAGTACAGCCGAATGGCGGCGACGGAACCGCAACCACCGGCCCGAAAGGAGCGCCGCTGGGATCTACGCAGCGCGTCGGCAACGTAAATTCGACGCCTTTCACGAATGGCGAAGTGACCACTGGAAATCCCGGCGGCACGGCAGCGCCAGCCGGCAGCACGTCCGGCCGGTTCGTCGCCGTCCCGAAATCGAGGTTCGGATCGAATCCAGTCAAAATGTTGTACGGCCGCCCGGAAGAAACTTCAATGATGGGCGCCACCGTGAAATCTCCGAAAATTTTCTTCCACATCGGATCGCCGCTCTCGCCATGCGGGCTCAGATAAACGCCGCTGGTAATCCAGCGATGCCGCTGATCGAAATCCGAATTCCCGCGATCAAGGCTCGGAAAATTATTGTCCTGCGGATTCAGCAGCGTCGAAAGATCGGTGGAATCATCGATCGAGTGCGAATAAGTCCAGCCCGAAAGCAATTCGAAATTATTCGAAAATCGCTTCGATACCGAAATGGTCAGCGAGTTATAGACCGAATTTCCCGCGGACACTTGCGGATCCACATCGCTCCAGGGAATCTGCACTCCCGGCACTCCCTGCGGAAATCCCGCTAGCGCCGCGAGCCCAACGAGATTGTTATAGCCGCCGACGAGTCCGCCGAACGAAGGATTTGGTCCCGACGGCCGGAAGAAATTAAACACTGCCGGAGTTCCCACGAATCCGATCGGCGCCGTGCTGCAGGTGGTATCTCCGATAGGAAACGCGGTGCCCAAAATTCCCGGCGCAGCAACGCCGATGCTTCCTCCCCCCGCCGTCATCTGGCAGCCGGCCGTTCCCGGCACGGCAATCGTAATTGGATTTGTTCCAGGGGCGACAAGGCCGGACAGCACGGCATTGTTATCATTTGTAACGAGCAACTTCGGATCCGTCACATTGATGTTCCGCGTGTGGTCCAGATGCACGCCGTGCGTGTAGTTGTACCCGGCGCTCAATTTCCAATTCCTTCCCAATTCGCGCTCGATGGTGAGATTGCCCTGCTCCGCGTAGGCATATTGAAAATTCTTCTGCACCGGAATCGTGAAGGGAATGAATGGCAGCGGAAATCCCAACCCGCCATTCGCGGTCAAATAATTTTGATTGGTGAAAAGCGAGTTCGTGAAGAGCGGATCGAATCGCTGCAAATTCGGCTGCAAGCACATGGACGGAACGGAAGTCGAACAGCCCGCCAGCGTGCCCGTCAGCAAGCCCTGAAACACGTTCGTGGCATTCAGCGCCGTAAAATTAAACGGATTATCCACCGAGCAGCCGAGAGCCGTCAGCACGCAGGGGCTGCCTCCCGCCGATTCCAAAAGCGTGGACGCAGCTCCATCAAACGCATTTGCCAGGAAAGCGAGCGCCAGCGGCGGATGATCGAAGAACAATCCGAATCCCGCGCGAATCACAGTCTTGCCATTTCCCCACGGGTCCCAGGCAATCGCCACACGCGGCGCAAAATTATTTTTGTCCAGCGGAATTCCCTGAATCACGCCAAACGCTTTTTCGCCTGCGTCATTGAGCGGATTCGCGGCCGGGAAAATCGGATTCCACTCAATGTCATATCGCACGCCGTAATTCAAAGTCAGGCGGCGATTAATCTTCCAGCTGTCCTGCCAGAAAAGTCCCAGCGCTTTGTTGTTGAACGGATGATTCGAATTTCCGATGCCCTGAATATATTCCTGCGGAATCCCAAGTCCGAAAGCCTGCACGGCATTAAACGGACCCGCCTGCGCCGGCAACCCAAGCGCGCTGGGATCCAAGCTCGAGAACGTATAAACGCCGCCATAGTTCAGCTCGAAAATTTGCTGCGCGCCGGTTCGCAATTGCAGAAAATTGTAATCGCCGCCGAACTTCATCGTGTGCGAGCCCTTCGTCCAGGTCAGGTCGTCGGCCCACTGGAAGCGCCGCTCGATGCGATCCTCCGTCGAGAAAGGCTCGCGCCCGAAGAAAGCGAATCCATCAATATTCACCGCCGGCGCATCTCCTCCCGGCAAACTGGAAAATCCGTAGTGCAAGCCGCGCCGCGCGAATTGAAAGCGAAACTCGTTGAACATATCGTCGCGGAATGCGGTGGCGTGCTGCCCCACGATCGCAAAATCACGCGTTTGCTGCAGCGAAGTGCGATTGCCGGCGTTCTGCCCGAAATTCTGATTCTCGGCGTTCACCTGAATGCCGGTGAAAAGCGAAGGCGACACATTCACGCGCACGAACGAAGTATTCTTGCTGTTCCAAATGTGATCGAGCTTCAGCGACCAGAAACTCGTTCCTTCCTTGGTCGGATAATTTCCCAGCAGCGAAACCAGACCCGCATAACTTCCCGGCAGCGGCGCTCCGTCGAAAAATGATGTCGGACCTCCCGGCAAATTTCCGAGCAGCGCCGTGGCGGAAGAAAGTCCGGTCAAGCCTGCCGCTTGCAGAAGCCCGGCCTGTTGCATGTTGGGCGCTGTGCAGTCCGTTCCCGTCAGAGCCGCGCCATAGAACGCGCCCTGCGTCGGCGTGAGCAACAAATTTCCCAGGCAAGGGATCGCCGCTGGTGCGAGGCCGAAATTATCCGTGCCGATATTCGTGAATCCCGTGGCCTGGCTGCGA
This sequence comes from uncultured Acidobacteriota bacterium, assembly GCA_963838545.1. Taxonomy (GTDB): domain Bacteria; phylum Acidobacteriota; class Terriglobia; order Acidiferrales; family UBA7541; genus Palsa-147. The sequence continues at coordinate 75,566 of CAWIRL010000001.1, read as the reverse complement.
ATCGTCTCGTAAGAAAAAAAGTAGAACGTCTTATTCTTCTGAATCGGCCCGCCCAGCGTGGCGCCGGCTTGCACGCGCGTGAACGACTGCTTCACCGCATCGAAGAGCACCGATCCTGAAGCGGGATCAAACGTGCCCTGCACTGAAAACGGATCGCGCGCCTGCAACGCCGCCAGCCGCAGGAACCCGAAAATATTGCCGTGAATTTCATTGGAGCCCGATTTCGTGACGATGTTCACCACGCCGCCCATCGCACGGCCGTATTCCGGCATGTAGTTGCTGGTGATTACCTGAAATTCCTGCACCGCCTCTTGCGATACTGTTGCGCGCACTCCGTTCGTCGAGTTGTCCACCGCATCTGCGCCATCCACCGAAATTTCATTCGAGCGCCCGCGCTGCCCGCCGAAATTCAATCCGCTGGTGGGCGCCGCGCCGATCGAAGGCGTGTCATCGCGCGCCGATTGCGGAGTCAGCAAAGCGAAATTGATGTAGTCGCGGCGATTGATCGGCAAATTATCAATCTGCGTCGGCGTGATCGTTTGCGAAACGTCGCTCTTGGTCGTTTCCACCAGCGAAGCCTGCGCCGTCACGCTCACCGTGGAAGTGGTAGCCTTCAGCGAAAGCTGCGGGTTATATTCCGCGGCCACGCCCAGCGTCAGAACCAGTCCGGTGCTCTCCAATTTCGCAAAGCCGCTGGCCTCGATGGCGATCGAGTAAATCCCCGGCGCAAGCCCGATCAATTCATAGCGTCCGGCGCTGTCGGTGGCAGCCGTGCGCTCGCCGCCCGTCGCGTTGTTGGTCACCGTCACTTTCGCACCGTTCACCGCCAGCCCCTGCGGATCTGTCACTACTCCGCCGAAGTTCACCGTATTGATTTGCGCCTGCAAGCAGCGCGGCGCCAGCAGCGCAAAAATTCCGGCCACGATCACCAGCGTCGCAATCATCCATCGTGATTTCATCGACACACCCCTCGCTCGCAAATTAAATCCGCGCAACGAAATCTGCCCGGTCGCAGGTCGCCTGCTTCACAGACGCAAGTGAAATGGAAACTCCACAGCCTATGCCGATGGCTTTTACCCCCGGGGCAATGGCATTGCAACAGGAATGTTTCTTGCTCGCGATGCGGTTGCTTAGAAGTACAACTCCGCCGGCATATAGGCGCGCCTGCGAACTGAAATTTAGAATTCAGAGCGGAAGGAAACGCGAACTGCGGCAAGGTAAAGCTTCAAGATCAGGTGAGCTGGACGAGCGTGTCGTGGCTCGGAGAATCGCCCGGCCCGATCTTCTGCGGCGCGCGCCAATTATCGATCGCCGCCACTTGATGGACGCACGAGACCGTGCAGCCAGGAGCGCAGACTTTCTTGGTGAAAAATTCCTGACGGCGGCGTTGCGCGCTGTAGTCCGCGAGCGGAATTCCCGGATAGCCGCGCTGCTGCGAGCAATAGTGCACGAGGCCGTCCTCGCAGATGTAGAGATAACGCGCGCCGGCGCGGCAGCGCCATTCGTTCTCTTTTCCCGCGGCAATATTGTGCTGAAATTGATTCACGCGCGAGAAGGAACGCTTCCCGAGAGACATGATCTCTTCGAAAATTTCGCGCTCGCGTGTTCCCAGCGGCTGCAACTGCCCGTTGCCGTCGTGAATCAATCCGACCGTAGAAGTGAATCCCAGATCAACGGCGCGATGCGCCACCTTCAACGCGTCTTCGGGATCTTTCACGCCGCTGCCGAGCACGGAATTGATATTCACGTGAAAATCGGCGTGCTCCGCGAGCAGCTCCAGTTTCTGATCCAGCACCTTCAGGCTCTTTTTCGAAACATCATCCGGCATCACGTTATCAATGCTGATCTGCAAATATTCGAGCCCTGCGCGATTCAAGCGCTCGATGCGATCTTTCACCAGCAAATATCCGTTGGTGATCAGGCCGGCGATGATCCCATTCTTGCGGATGCGCGCGATAATCGCGTCCAAATCCGGATGCATCAGCGGTTCGCCGCCGCTGATCGTTACGATCGAAGTGCCGAACGATCCCAGCCGGTCAATCCGCCGGAACATGTCTTCGGTCGGCACCGGCTTTGAGAAATCGTCGAATTCGTTGCAGTAGGTGCAAGCCAGATTACAGCGGCGGATGGGAATAATATGAGCGAGCAAAGGATGCCGCGTCGAAAGCAGACCCTTCGCGATCATGCGCACTTCGCGCAATTTGCGGTGCGCGGCCAGCAGCTTGCGTCGAATTTTTTTAGCGGTGGTCATGAATCGAAGCAGCGCAATTCACCGAATCTAATCGCCACAGACTCGATATTTCCACTTCTATGCTACAACACCCGGCGCGTTTTCGCCTCGCCTTGTGGGGGTGGGGGCACCAATCAAGCCCATCGACGTGGTTCCCGAATTCCAAGCCCGCTATAGGATTTGTGTTTTCACTGGAGTTTTGGGCGAAAACATAGCGAAATTGGGCATGGGTGAAAAAGGCGGGTTTTTTGGCGATTAGAAAGGTCAAAAAAGGCGTTTTTGTTGGGATTTTCGCGATTTCTACTCGATTTCGTTGGCGATTAGAAGGGGTCTTTGTTTGGAGAGGGCGATTCATTGAAAAGAAAGGGCTTAGCGCGATTCTTGGCGATTTTGCGCCCGCGAAAATACATTTTTAGAGCAGAGCGGGTAGCCAGGATGCGGAGGTCGATTTTCTAGGTGAAACCGCGCTCACACGAGTTTCGTGGACTGGCGCGAATTTGGAGATCCGCGCCAGCGCACGAGAACCTATTCGCAATTAGTGCTTCTTGCTGGGATCGTCGTTTGGGTTGACGTAGTTGAATTGAAACGGCGCCACGCCGTGAACCTGAACTACCACTTCTCCGCTGGCCATGGCGTAGTGGTGCATGTCCGGATCCAGGAATGCAAAACTCCCGGCCGGGAAAGTTCCCATCTTGCTCTCATCAAACTTATCGCCCATCCCAACCTTGAAAGTTCCCGTGAGCACGGTCACGTTTTCGCGATACGGATGCCAATGCGGCGCGATGCGATAGCCATCAGGCATTTTGAATCGCACCGTGTAGTCTCCGCTGATGCCGCTGGGATTGCCTTCGAGCACGGCTAGCTGTGCTCCGGGATTTACGAACGCCGGGGCAGGGCCATAGGGAATGGTGTCAGGCGTGAATGCATTTTTTTCGGACGAAGTGGCTCGAGCTCCCAAAGTGCAGAACAACGTGAGGCCGCAGCAAATGCCGGCCAGTGCCAACGTGAAATACAGTTTCCGTTTCATGTTGTTTCCTCCATGATTCGATCGTGATCGCCAAGGATGCAGATGCAAATATAGAGCGGAACGAGCGGGCCTCAGATATCTTTTACATATCTTTCGCATATCTCTGTAAATAGCTGAATCTTATAGCATAATAGACGATCGATCTGCCAATATGCCCAAGCCCAAATACGCAAGCAGTGAAATTGAGCTGGACCTCGGCCGCTACGAGCTTCGCCGCAACGATCGCCGGGTGAAGCTCGAAAAAAAGCCCATGGAGCTGCTAATTTTTCTAGTGGGCCGCAGGGACCAGCTCGTCATGCGCAAAGATATCGTCTCGAAACTCTGGCGCTCCGATCTCTTCATCGAGACGGAAACAAACATCAACAACATCATCCGCAAAATCCGCTCCGCTTTGGGCGATACCGCCGCCAAGCCGCGTTTCCTTGAGACGGTAGTCGGAAAAGGCTACCGATTTGTCGGACCGGTGCGCGTAATCGCCGCCCGCTTCCCGCAAACCAATTTCGAAGACAGCCCCGCGAACGAGTCCGCCCTCGCCCTCGCCCGCGCCCGCGCATCCTCGTCAGGCGATCGGTCAGGCGAACGGGCTGGCGAACGGGCTGGCGAACGCCCAGCACTCGCGGTGCAACCATTGCTCCTTCTCGGAAATATCCCCGATGATCACGGCGTGTGCCTCGGATTTGCCGATGCGCTGGCATCGCGGCTGGCAAATTTGCAGGGAATAGACGTGCTGCCGACATCCGCGATGCTCAACGCGCCGCCCGATATGTCGCCGCTCGAGGCCGGCGCGCGTCTTGGCGTCCGCTTCATCGTGCACGGCGGGATTCAAGAATCCAAAGGCCAATGGCGCCTCGCGCTGGAAATGTTCGATACGCATTTGCAGACCGCCAGCTTCCGCCGCAAATGCGATCTGGATCTCCATCAGCTCGCCGAGCTCGAAGACGAGCTCTCGAAGCAAATTGCCGGCGCGCTCAATCGCTCTTTGCGTCCGATCGCTGGGCTTCAACGCCCGCGTTACAGCAAGGACCCGATCGCCTATTCCGAATTCATCCGCGGCTATCGCCTAAGCTCTTCCGGGGACCCCGCGCTGCTGGAAGAGGCAACGACACGCCTGGCCAACGCCGTCGCACGAGATCCGGAATTTTCTCTCGCGCACGCCACGCTCGCACTCGTCTGCGCCATGCGCCATTTCGAATTCGATCCCGCCAGCGCCTGGCTGGAAAAAGCGGAGTTTCATTGCCGCCGCGCGCTGGAAGTGAATGCAGATTTGCCCGAAGCCCACGTCGCCAATGCGTTTTTGCTTTGGGGCCCATCGAAAAATTTCCAGCATCTGGAAGCCATCGCCGAACTGCGCCGCGCGCTCTCGCTGCAGAAAAATCTTCCGCATGCTTACAATCGTCTCGGCACCATCCTCGCGCACATCGGCCTGCTCGATCACGCTCGCGAAATGTACCAGCGCGCGCGGCCATTTCATCCCGGAAACGCAATCAGCCACAGCATCGTTCAGGTTTACATCTGGAATCAGGAATTTGATCTGGCGCACCGGGAGATTCGCGCATGGCGAGCGGAAAGCCCGGCAAACAAATATCCGATCTACTTCGCTCCGCAACTGGCGATCATGACCGAGGACTGGAAATACGCGAAAGTGCTGCTCGAGGAGGCCACCAAGTTCGTGCCCGCGGAACCGATCGTTCTAAGCCTGCAAGGGCTTTTCTACGCGCTCACCGGCAAACCCGATCAGGCGCTCGAGTGCATGGCCGAGGCTTGCGCCGTTCCGAAATCCTTCGGTCATACCCATCACACCTATTATCAAATCGCAGAAATACTCGCCACGCTCGACCGCCCCACCGAGGCCTTCGAATGGCTGGAACGCAGCGTGAGCACCGGCTTCGCATGCTGGCCCTTCTTTCTAAATGATCCATGCCTCGCGAATCTCCATACGCTTCCCGAATTCGAAGCGCTCATCAGTTCGCTGCAAGCCAAATATCCCGATCACCTGGGCCTTTTCTAGCAACCGCCTCGCACCCGTATCTGAATAGGCAAGCCCCGCTTGCACCGCTCCAGTGCAGGTGCTAGCTTGACGTTTACTTCATTTTTTGCCGTCTGGTACGTTCGGACGCCCGGAAAACCCCGGGGCCGGGAGTCGCCCGCCGCGCAGGAGTTTGTTTGGCACCTTGGCTTGCTAACGATCAGAAACTGCCCCACGGGCGGTTAGTTTTACTTTCCTATCTCGCCGTTGGAATGACGCTGATTCTGCTTTTTGGCTTCTGGAAGCTGCAGGTAATTCAATCCGGACATTTCAGCGACCTCGCCGAGAAAAATCGCGTGCGCTCGATTCCGATTATTGCGCCGCGCGGCACGATGCTCGATCGCGAAGGCCGCGTGCTGGTGGACAGCTATCCTTCTTTCAGCATCTTGCTGCTTCGCGATGATCCCAAGCTCCTCGAGAAAAGCCTTCCGCAGGTTCTCGAAGGCCTGGACATTTCGGCGGATGATTTGAAAGAGCAGCTCGACGCGCGCAAAATTCGAGCCGAAATTTCAGCCGGTGGTGATCAAGCCGGAAGCCACGCAAGCCGACATCGCCTTCGTCGAATCGCATCGCGCCGATTTGCCCGTGCTCGAATTGATGATGGTGCAGCGCCGGCGCTATCCGCACGACGGCTTCTTCGCCAGCGCGGCAGGCTACGTCGGTGAAGTATCGCCGCAACAGCTCGCCGCCAGCGACGGCCACTATCGCCCCGGCGACATCGTCGGCAAAGCCGGCCTGGAGCGGCAATATAACGAGACGCTCGAAGGCACCGACGGCATGCGTCGCGTCATCGTCAATAGCGTGGGCAAAATGGTGCGCGCGCTCGATGATATTGAAGCCGTTCCCGGCAAGCCCATCCAAACCACGATTGATTACGACCTGCAAGCCATTGCCGAAAGCGACCTCGCGGGAAAAGAAGGCGCGGCCATCGCGCTCAATCCGCGCACCGGCGAAGTGCTCGCGCTGGTGAGCCATCCGACTTTCGATCCCAATGATTTCGCCGTGCGCATCAATCCGAAAGAATGGGCCGCGCTCAATACCGATCCGAAAACGCCGCTGCTCGATCGCGCCATTCAAGCGCAACTCGCTCCCGGCTCGGTGTTCAAAATTGTTACCGCCACGGCCATGCTGGAATCGAAAGCGATTCCCGAGAACATGACCGTCTTCTGCCCCGGCTACGGCACCTTCTACGGCCGCCAGTTCAAATGCTGGGTCTACGGAAAATCGAGCCACGGCTCGGTGGATTTCCATAAAGCCATCCTGCAATCCTGCGATATTTTCTTTTACACCGTGGGAATGCGTCTGGGCATCGATCGGCTTTCGTTCTACGGCAGCGGCCTCGGCCTGGGCCACAAGACGGGCATCGATCTTCCCGGCGAAGAATCCGGACTCATGCCCTCCGAGGAATGGGTGCAGCGCGTTTACCACCGCAAGTGGTATCCCGGCGAGACAATCTCAGTAGCGATCGGGCAGGGCGCGGTGATCGCCACGCCGATCCAACTCGCGCGCATGATCGCCGGCGTCGCCAATGGCGGCATGTTCGTTCAGCCGCACCTGATCAAGACATTTCCGAATCCGATCATCACGCACTTCCCCATTTCCGAAGACACGGTGCAGAAAGTCACCGATGGAATGTACGGCGTGGTGAACGAACCGGGCGGCACCGGCTACAGCTCGCGCATTCAGAACGTGGAATTTTCCGGAAAATCCGGGACCGCGCAGGTGATCGGCTACGATTTGCGCAGCCGTCTCGGCAAGGAAAAGGAATTCAAGGACAACGCGTGGTTCGTCGGGTATGCCCCGCGCCGCGATCCTGAAATCGTCGTCACCGTTCTGGTTCAGGGCGGCGGGCACGGCGGCGAAGCCTCCGCGCCGATCGTCCGCGATATCGTGAGAGCTTATTACAATAAAAAGAACGGCGTGCAAACGCAGCAAACCACTACAGAAAATCGCATGGGGCAGCCTGGCCAACCCAAGACGGAACAAGCCAAGCCCGAGCAGGCCAAGCCCGAGCCGCCCAAGCCGGCGGTCGCTTCGATCGGAGCCACAAAACCTTGAAAGAAGGCCCGCGCACTCACGATTTCGATTGGACGCTACTCGCGGTCGTCTCGGCCATTTCGCTGATGGGCATGCTGGAAATCTATTCCGCCACGCACGATAGCGCGCTTGCGGGCATGCACTGGCGGCAGGCGATTTGGATCGGGATCGGGTTCGTGGCCATGTTCATCATCTCGCGGCTCGACTATCACACGCTTTTAGACCAGGCCCCTCTGCTTTACCTGATCGGCATCGTCGCGCTGCTCGTGGTGCTGGCCATCGGCCATTCGCGCTTCGGCGCACGCCGCTGGGTGAGCCTCGGGGGCGGCGTGAATTTACAAGTGTCGGAAATAATGAAGTTGGTTATAATCATTGTGCTGGCACGATTCTTCAGCGAAGTCCGCACCGATCGATTGACGTTAGCGGATCTCGTGAAGATAGCGGGAATCACGGGCTTGCCCGTCCTTCTCGTTTTAGTCCAGCCCGATTTGGGGACTGCGATGGTTTTGGTCCCCGCGGCGATTGTCGGCGCGTTTCTGGCGGGCATACAGTGGAAGCACCTGGCAGTGCTCCTCGCCTTCATCGTGCTGATGATACCGGTGGGCTGGAAAATGCGGACGCATTTGAAGCCGTACCAGCAACAACGCATTGCGACATTTATCCATCCCGAAGACAACCCTCGCGGAGCCGGGTATCAGATTCTCCAATCCGAGATTGCTGTCGGCTCCGGCGGATTCTGGGGCAAGGGCTTCGGCAAGGGCAGCCAGAATCAATTGGGCTTTGTGCCCGTCCGATATTCGGATTTCATTCTGGCGGCGATGGCGGAAGAACTGGGATTTGTAGGAGTGCTACTCGCATTGTTGCTGTATTTGGGATTGCTGCTGCGCCTCATCGACAACGCGCAAAAAGCGAAAGATCGCGCCGGAATGTTTGTCGTGATGGGCGTGGCGGCCATCCTGGGATTTCACGTGCTGGTAAACTCGGCCATGGTGATCGGCTACGTGCCGGTCACGGGCATTCCTCTGCCGTTCATGAGTTACGGGGGATCGTCCACCGTTTTTCTGTTTTTGGCTTTGGGCCTGGTGATGAACGTTCGCATGCGAAGGTTCGTCAACTGAGGCCGCGTTTTTCAGGTCCATCTTTTTGAGCAGTCTTTCGGAAGCCCGGCATTGTGTCCGGGACAACGAACTTGGAATCTAATTTTCGCTTGGGTATGCGCACGGTACAGACAATCTTGAACATGCAACAATGTTCCCTCCCAGCCGGTGGGCCCGCACATGGGCCTGGCAGGGCGTGGCTCGCCGCTATGTGCGGTGTGATTGCCTCCCGTTGCGCCACGAGGAGTTTTCATGTCGAAGGAAATGGTTATCTCTGCGACCCCGCACGAGACCCGGGTCGCCATTCTCGAAGAAGGCCAGCTTTGTGAAATTTACGTCGAACGCGAAAAAGAATTTGCGTTAGTCGGCAGCATCTACAAAGGAAAAGTCACACGCGTGCTTCCCGGCATGCAATCTTCCTTTGTGGATATCGGGCTCGATAGCGACGCTTTCCTTTACGTCACCGACTTCCTGGAAGAAATCGAAGACCTCGATCACGTGGTCACCACCGTCGAGGATAAAGAGCACAAGATCGAAGATCAGGGCGGGCAGGTTTTCACCACCGATGCCGCCGGACACACGGCGGCGCTCGAGCCTGGCGATGTTGAGCCAACGAACCTTGAACCGACGAGCTTTGAAACGACTCACGTCGAATCAACTCACGTCCGAGCGAAACCGCGCCGAGCCCAGAAACCTTGAGCCTTCGCGCGCCTTGCCCGAACTTTTGCCCGGGGAGTCCATCGAGGATGCTCAGCCGCGCGGGTCTTCGCAGGGTGCGCCGGCGTCGCGCCCTCCGCAACAATTTTCCGCGCCACGCCACGATGGCCGTCCTCCGCGCCGCTTTGAGGGCCGCGGGCGCGATAATCGCGGTGGCTTCGGCCGTAGCGGCGGCGGTGGCGGTGGTGGCCGGCGCGGGGGCCGCGATAGTCGCGGCGGCGGGCGTCCCGGTGGCCGCTTTGGTCGCGACCTGCCGACATCTAAATACGCCTCGCACCGTCCGTATGAGCCCGAGACCGAAACTCCCGGCGGCGCGCCCGCGGGAAATTTCGTCCCGGTTCTGCTCCCCGGCGAAACTCTCTCGCGCTTCAAAGATGCTCCTCTGAACCCCGACGCGACAGCCGCGCCGGCTACGATCGAATCTCCGGAAACGCAAACTCCGCTCACGCAGGACGCCAGCACCATCGAGCAGGAACTTGTTGCTCCTCCGGTGCAGGATCCGGTCGTCGATCCCGTTCAACAGCACGAGCGCGCGCCGCGTTTTCCCGAGCAGCGTTTCGCCACTCACGCCGGCGGCGCTCTCGATGCTCTGCCCGGCGAAACTCTTCGCCGCGCCGAGCCGCCTGCTCCGCCGCCGTCTCCGGCCGCGGAAGAAGAACGCGAAGCGGCGCATCACGATGAATTCGATCGCCTCGCTTCCCGCGCGATCGAGGAATCTTCCGCGCCGGTGAGCGAAGACGTCCCCGCGGAAGAGCGAGAAACCGAAGAAATCGCCGCGGCGGAAGTTCCCTCCGATCTCACCGAAGAGGAAGCCGCCGCTCTTCGCGAACACGTCGCCGAAGCGCAGCTCGAAGAAGCTGAACGCGAAGAGCGGGAAGACCGCGAAGCCGCCGAAGACGCGCACGATGAAAACGGTTCCACCGCGGAGCTCTCCGCCGCGGATTCCACCGAAGAATATTCCGCCGGCGAAGAACACTCCGAGGATTCCTCGGAAACGGAATTCGCGGCCGGCGAGCACGAATCTGCGGAAGAAGAATCCGCTGGCGATGCGGAATCTTCTGCGACAAGTAGCGAAGACGAATCCGCGCACGAAGCCCCCGTCTTTGGCGCACGCGAACCCGGCGCGCCCGAATCCGGCGCTTCTCCTGACGCCATCGTCGCGCTCGAAGGCGAACGAGTCAGCGGCGGCGGCGGTGGCGGCCAGCCGCAGGAATGGCGCGGCGCCAGCGTTCGCGGAAATTTCCGCGCGCGCATGCAGCATCCCGCACGTCGCGGTGGCGGCGGCAGAGATCGCGGCCGCGGCAGAGACCGCGGCTCCGACCGCGGCCGGGATCGTGGACCCGATCGTGGACCCGATCGTGGACCCGATCGCGGCCCAGATCGTGGACCCGACCGTGGAGGCGATCGCGGGCGCCGTCCGCATCACGGGCACAGCGGCGGCCATCGCCAGCAGCCGCGCCGCACGCAACTCATCTCCGATCTCCTCAAGCAAGGCCAGGAGATCATCGTTCAAATCGCCAAGGAGCCGCTCGGCAAAAAAGGCGCGCGCATCACGAGTCACGTCGCGCTGCCCGGCCGCTTCCTTGTTTACATGCCCACTCTCGACCACACCGGCGTCTCGCGCAAAATCGCCTCGGCCGAAGAGCGCTCGCGCCTACGCCATCTGGTCACCGAAGCCAAGGGAAATTTCGGCGGCGGGTTCATCGTGCGCACCGCCGCGGCAGCCGCCACTCCCGATGAAGTTCGCGCCGACGTGGAATTCCTCACCCACACCTGGGCGGAAATAAAATCGCGCGCCGATCAGCGCAAAGCTCCCTCGCTGCTGCATCGCGATCTCAATCTCGTCGAGCGCATTCTCCGCGACTACCTCACCACGGACTACACCGCCATCTGGGTGGATTCCGAGGAGGAATATACAAAGGTCGTCGATTTCGTCAGCCGCTTCCAGCCGCAGCTCGTCAGCCGCGTGAAGCTCTATACCAAGGAGACGCCGGTCTTCGAGGAATTCGGCATCCAGCAGGAAATTGACAAAGGCCTGCGCCCGAAAGTTTGGCTCAAATCCGGCGGCTACATCGTCATCAACCACACCGAAGCTCTCGTGGCCATTGATGTCAACACCGGCAAGTTCGTCGGCAAGGGCTCCAATCGCCTCGAGGACACCATCGTCCGCACCAACCTCGAAGCCGTGAAGGAAATCGTCCGCCAGATGCGCCTGCGCGATCTCGGCGGCATCATCGTCATTGACTTCATTGATATGGAAGAGCGCCGCAATCGCGAAAAAGTGATGGCCGCGCTGGAAGATTCGCTGAAGGCTGATCGCGCCCCGTCGAAAGTTCTGCGCTTCAACGAATTCGGCCTCGTAGCCATCACCCGCAAGCGCACCAAGCAAGCTCTCGAGCGCACGCTTTGCCAACCGTGCCCGTATTGCACCGGCAGCGGCATGGTGAAGTCCATCCCCACGCTCTGCTACGAAATCCAAGCGGAAGCAAGAAAGATGGCAGGCGACATCGAAGCCGGCAGCCTGACGTTGCGCGTCCACCCAGAAATCGCCAAAGCCCTAAAGACGCGCGAATCCGCCCTAATGGAAGAACTCGAACGCTGGATCAAGAAGAGCGTAATCATCCAAGCCGACCCAACGCTTCACTGGGAGCAATACGACATCTATTAGTCCGCGGCCCCGTAACGCCGGCAGCCTGCCGGCGTCTGTGGCAGCAAGCAGCACCGCACATGAATGCAGGCGGTATGTGCCCGTAAGGGCGGGCGTTCACCACCCGCCCGATTTGGCCATACGTGTTGCCGTTTGTAGGGGCGGGCCTTTAGCCCCGCCCGCCTTTCGGCCCCGCTTTTGTCTTTGCCGTTCGGTCGTAGGGGCACCGCTTGCTCCCCGCCGCTGTAAAATTGCAGCAAGCTGTTTGTTCGAAGCGTTCCGCCCTTTCCTTCGAGCTTTTCCGCTGCATTCATTCGCTCCTGGCGGAATAAATTAACTCTTGCCATTTAACGTATAGCATTATATCCTCCGGATGTGATAAAGTCCTTTAAGTGCCCCGACACGGAGAGGCTTTTCCACGATGAGAATGTTCGTAGGTTCGCAAACATCCAGAAGCCGGCCCGGCGAAAGCTGTTGATGCTGCACGCTGCCAAACGCTTGCTAGACTTGCAGGTGCCCCCGGGTAACCGGCTTCATCAATTGGAACGTGACCGCGCCGGGCAGCACAGCATCAGCATCAACGATCAGTGGCGTATCTGTTTTGTGTGGCGCGGCGGAGATGTCTACCAGGTGGAGATTACGGACTATCACTGAGGAGAAATCATGGCGCGACTAAAACCCATTCATCCCGGAGAAATTCTTCGCGAAGAGTTCCTGAAGCCTCTTCGTCTGAACGCCAACAAGCTCGCACTCGCTCTGCACGTCCCTGCTCCCAGCGTCTACGATATCGTCAAGGAAGAGCGCGGCATCTCCCCGGAAATGGCGCTGCGCCTCGGCTACGTATTCGGCACCACTCCCGGCTTTTGGCTCAATCTTCAATCGGAGTATGATTTGCGAGTCGTGCGCAATGAAAAGGAATCATTAGTCAAGAGCCAGGTCCGTCCTATCGAGCTCAACGCATAAATTTTTCAAGAGGCGACGCGCCATCAATATGTCTACAACCACCACAAAATCCCCCACGCGCACCGAATCCGACTCCATGGGCGCGATCGAAGTTCCCGTTGATCGCTACTACGGAGCGCAAACCGCCCGCTCGCTCATCCACTTCGACATCGGCCGCGACACCATGCCCCCCGAACTCATCCGCGCCTTCGGCATCCTCAAAAAAGCCGCTGCGCTGGTGAATCAGGATCTCGGCAAACTCCCCGCCGAAAAATCGAAGCTCATCACTCAGGCCGCCGACGAAGTCATCGCCGGCAAACTCGACGATCACTTCCCCCTGCGCATCTGGCAAACCGGCAGCGGCACGCAAACCAACATGAACGCCAACGAAGTCATCTCCAACCGCGCCATCGAAATCTCCGGCGGCGTGATGGGCAGCAAAAAACCCATCCACCCGAACGACGACGTAAATATGTCGCAGTCCTCGAACGACACTTTCCCCACCGCGATGAATATCGCCGCCGCCACGCAAGTAAAAGAAAAACTAATCCCCGCCGTCGAGGAGTTGCGCGCCGCCATTGACGCCAAAGCCAAAAAATTCGCCGGCGTAGTCAAAATCGGCCGCACTCATCTTCAAGACGCCACGCCCATCACCGTAGGCCAGGAAATGTCCGGCTGGGCCAATCTCCTCGAGCGCGATGTCACGCGGTTGAAAGAAACTCTCTCGGGTCTCTACGATCTGGCCATCGGCGGCACGGCCGTCGGCACCGGCCTCAACGCGCATCCCGAATTCGCCGAGCGCGCCGCAAAAAAAATCGCCGAACTCACCGGCCTGCCCTTCCGCTCGCACCCGAATAAATTCGCCGCGCTCTCCGCCCACGACGAGCTGGTCTACGCCAGCGGCGCGCTGAAAACTCTCGCGGCCTCGCTCATGAAAATTGCCAACGACGTCCGCTGGCTCGCCTCCGGCCCGCGCTGCGGCCTCGGCGAGCTCACCATTCCCGAAAACGAGCCGGGCTCGAGCATCATGCCGGGCAAAGTAAATCCCACGCAGTCCGAAGCGCTCACCATGGTGGCCGTGCAGGTAATGGGCAATGACGCCGCCATCGCCATCGCCGGCTCGCAGGGAAATTTCGAGTTGAATGTCTTCAAGCCCGTAATCATTTTCAATTTTCTGAATTCCGTGCGCATCCTGGCCGATGCCAGCCGCAGCTTCGTCGAGCACTGCGTAAAAGGAATCGAGATCAATCAAAAGCAAATCGATTTCTACGTGAAAAATTCTCTCATGCTGGTGACCGCGCTAACCCCCAAAATCGGCTACGACAAAGCCGCGCAAATCGCAAAAAAAGCCCACCACGAAAATCTAAGCCTGAAAGAAGCCACGCTAAAACTAGGCTACCTAACCGCCGAAGAATTCGACGAGCTGGTAAAGCCCGAAGACATGACGCACCCGTAGCGCCGGCTGCTAGCCGGCGTTTTTGTGCCAATAAACCCGCACTCAAGCCAAGCGCACCGTCTGCCCGCCCGAGAGCCTCTCCGACTCCCCATTCCGCGCTGTGTTATCATTCCGCCGTCATCATCCAACCCGCGCAACCCCCAGGAGCCATTCGTGACGGCCCGCATCCTCAACGGCAACGCCATCCGCGAAGAAATCTACGCCGACCTCCGCCACGAAATCGCCCGCCTCCGCGCCGCTGGAATCATTCCCGGCCTCGCCGCCATCCTCGTGGGCGAAAACGCCGCCTCGAAAGTCTACGTAACCAGCAAAATCGCCGCCTGCGAAAATCTCGGCCTGAATAGTTTCCTGCTCACTCCTCCCGCCACAATTTCCACCGCCGAACTCCAAGCCATCGTCCGCGATCTCAATCGCCGCAACGAAGTGGACGCCATCCTCGTCCAGCTCCCGCTCCCCAAACAGGTAGATGCCAAAGAAATTCTCGACACCGTCGATCCCGCGAAAGATGTTGACGGCTTCCATCCCGTCAACGTAGGCAAGCTCGTAGCCGGCCGCCCCAATCTCGTCGCTTGCACTCCGCTCGGCATCATGGAAATTCTCCGCCGCAGCAATATTCCCGTCGAAGGCGCCGAAGCCGCGGTGATCGGCCGAAGCGATATCGTCGGAAAGCCGGTGGCTCTGCTGCTGATGCACGCCAACGCGACGGTAACCATTTGCCACTCCAAAACCCGCGATCTTCCCGCCACCGCTCGCCGCGCCGATATCGTCGTCGCCGCCATGGGCCGCCCCGCCATGATCACTCACGATTACATCCGCCCCGGCGCCACCGTCATTGATGTGGGCACAAATCGCATCACCGATCCCGCCGAAGCCGCCCGCATCTTCGCCAAATTTCCCGCCCGCCTCGAAAAATTCCGCGAGCGAGGTTCCGCGCTCATCGGCGACGTTCATCCCGATGTCGCCGAAGTAGCCGGCGCGATCACGCCCAGCCCCGGCGGCGTAGGCCCGCTCACCATCGCCATGCTCATGAGCAACACCGTTCGCGCCGCAGCGCTCCGTCGCGCCACGCAACCGGCTTCCGCCACCACCGCAGCGGTCCGCTCATGAATCAAATTTCAGCCGGCCCTCTTCGGCGCAACTCACCCGACAACTCTTTCGTAACCACGCCGATAACCCCGCAACAAAAACTCCCAATCCAAGCTAAACTCCTCTCGTGACATTGCGACCCTCTCTCTCCAAATGACGCGGAGGAACTCACCATGCTTCGTGTCGGCCTAACCGGCGGAATCGCCTGCGGCAAATCCACCGTCTCGCGCATGTTTCGCGATCTCGATATCCCCATTCTCGATGCCGATCCGCTCGCTCACGAACTCCTCGAGCCCGGCCAGCCGGTCTACGATCAAGTCGTCACCGAATTCGGCCCAGAAGTTCTTGCCGCCGATAAAAGCGTGGATCGCGCGAAACTCGGCGCCATCGTTTTCGCCGAGCCCGCTCGCATGGCGCGCCTCAATCAACTCATCCATCCGCACGTTGTGGAAATTCTCGATCGCTGGTTCTCCACTCTCGATCAAGCCGGCGGCCCGCCCGTCGCCATCGTCGAAGCCGCCCTGCTCATCGAAGCCGGCTATCGCCCAAAATTAAATCGCCTCATCGTGGTTCGCTGCACTCCCGGCCAGCAGCTCGCCCGTCTGCGCCAACGCGGCCTCAATGAAATCCAAGCCCAGCAGCGCCTCTCCGCGCAAATGCCCATAGACCAAAAAGTAGCCGCAGCCGATGACATCATTGATGGCGGCGGCTCCTTCGAAGATACTTCGCGCCAGGTTCGCGATCTCGCCGGCCGTCTCAATCACCAAGCCGCAAAAATCTAACTCGCAAATCAATTCGCTCAGGCTTATTCTGCATTCTCAAGCATGCAACAGGCGTTGCTCGAAACTCACACCGCCATGAACACGCTCGCAATCAACCGACCATCAAGGATGAAGTCATGACCTCCGATCAAATCACCCGCCGCAGAATTCGCTTCGTAATGATCGCTTTCATCGTAATTCTCGCCGCCTTCTGGGCCGGCTCGCGCTGGGGCCCGCGCACTCCCAATTCCGTTCAAGCCATCCCCGCGCCCACGCCCATCAGCACCGACGGCCTCGGCCCGCTCGAAGCTGAAAATGTTCGCGTCTATCATCAAGCCGCTCCGGCCGTCGCAAATATCGTCACCAAAACCGTCGAATACGATTTTTTCTATAATGCCGTCCCCGTCGAAGGCGCCGGCTCCGGCTTCGTCATTGATGGCGCCGGCCACATCCTCACGAACTATCACGTGGTGGAAAACGCCCGCACCATCGAAGTCACACTCGGCGATCAAACGCATTACAAGGCAAATTACATCGGCGCGGACCAGCGCAACGATATCGCCCTGATTCAAATCGAATCCGCGCCGGGCAAAAAACTCACCTCGCTTCCTCTCGGCGATTCGCGCGCGCTTCAGGTGGGCCAGCGCGTTCTCGCCATCGGCAATCCTTTCGGCTTTCAAAGCACGCTCACCACCGGCGTTGTCAGCGCGCTCGGCCGCACGGTGCAAACCAGCGACGCCACTTTCATTGACGAAGCCATCCAAACCGACGCCGCCATCAATCGCGGAAATTCCGGCGGCCCGCTGATGAATTCCCGCGGCGAAGTCATCGGAATTAATTCCGCAATCTACACGCCCTCGGGCACCACCGCCGGCATCGGCTTTGCCATTCCCATCAATACCGCCAAGCGCGTGGCCGACGATCTAATCAATCTGGGCCGAGTCCGCCAGGCCACGCTTGGCCTGCAAGGCCGCGCCATCTGGCCCGGCCTCGCGCAAGCTCTGGATCTCCCCGTCGAACACGGCCTGCTAATCGAAAGCACCACCAGCGGCGGCCCAGCAGCCACAGCCGGAATCCGCGGCGGCAATCGCACGGTGCTCGCCGGCCTGCAGCAATTAAGAATCGGCGGCGACGTCCTGACCGCAGTAGACACCACGGAAATCACCAGCCAACTCGATCTAGGCCGCATCCTCAATCGCCATCGCCCCGGCGACACAATCACAATGACGATTTATCGCGACAGGAAAAAAATGGAAGTGAAAGTAACGCTGGCAGACCGCTAAAAACAATTTCGCACGAACGGTAGCGCCGGTTTACCCTGACGCAGGAAGGGCGTCTCTCTTTACCCGAGCTTCAAGAGGCCGGCATCCGACGAGCGCAACTCACGCCAAGACTAAAAGACCTGGGCGGCCCGATCCCGAACGCCCTCGAGATCTTTCCTCGCTCTTGCATTCAATCTGAAATCTCAAATCTGAAATTTGAAATTTCTTTTCAGCACGTCTTCCCGCCGGAAACTTCCCGCAAAAACTCCGCCCTCATTTTCTCCCGCCCCTCAGCACCCACACGAAACCAACTCTCCGCCACATCCCTCACCCTCTCCAGCGCCCTCTGCATCTCCGCGTGCTTCCGCTCAATTTCCGCCGCGTCCGCATCCGGCGCCACGAAAATAAACGGCCCGCCCACAAACACTGCTCTCGAAAACGGCTGCGGCACCTGAAACAAATCCCAGGTCTTTTCCAGAGTCCAGGCCGTCTGCAATCCAATATGAAACGGATAAATCGGCGCCCCAGTCTTCCGCGCCAAAATCACCGGCCCCGGCTTGGCCACATAGCGCGGCCCGCGCGGCCCATCAATCGTGAACGCCGCGGTCTTGCCCATCTCAATTTTTCGAGCCATATCCACCAAACCGCGCAACCCGCCGCGCGTCGAACTTCCCTGCGAAGTATCAAATCCAAATCGCTCGATCACCCGGCGCGTCCACTGGCCGTCGAAATTCGTCGTATTCATCACCACAATTCCGCGCCGCCGTTGCCGCCACACCGCCGAAAAAATACAGCGATGCCAGAATGCCCCGATGCAAGGCCGCCCCGCGCCCATCCACTCATCCAGCAAATCCTCGCCTACGGATTCAAATCGCAAAGTGGGCCCGATGGCATCAATCAACGCGTACACCACTGCCGCGATCACCGGAATCTGCGCGCGCCTCCACCGCGAAAGCTGCGGCAGCCGCGTATCGTAAAGCACGTTAACGCGTTCTTCCGCTCCCGCCGCTTCCGGTTTGGCCGCTTCGCTCACTGCGGTATAGTATAGGTGAATTCTCTGCAGCTCTTCGATGCATAGCCGCGTGCGAACACTGAACTTCTCCGCCATCTCCGCCAGCAATTTCCGGCGCGCCCTCGCGTCATTTTTCTCCGCGCTCACAACCGCGGCGCGGCTCGCGGTTTTCGTAACAATGTTCGCAACGGTCTTCACGATTACCCTCGCAACAATTTTCGCAACGCCCGCCGCCGCGCAGGATCACTGGCCCCGCGGCGCCGTCGCGCGCTTCACTGGCGAAGATATTTCCTTCGAAGGCAGCACTCTCGGCGCGGCAATCCCCGGCGGCACAAGTTTCTTCATTTCCACCGGCACGGTTCTCACCGTCCATTCCGGCGACGCTCGGCTTTCTCTTCCCGGCGGCGGCACGGTAGACATCTGCGGCCCCGCGAAACTCACGCTGCTCGAATCGAACGGCACTTACACCGTCGCTCTGAATTTCGGCCGCGTTCACGTGCGCCTCGCCGATCCCACTCTCGTGCGCGTGTTCACTCCTTTCGTGATGGCCACTCCCGTTTCCATCGCCGAAGAAGCGCGCGATTTCACCATCGGCCTCGATCTGAATGACGCGATGTGCGTCTACGCCTCGCAAGGCGCCGCGCGCCTCGAAGATCAATTCAGCAGCGAAGGCCTGGTGGTCCCGCAGCTCGGCGAATTTTTTCTCTCCGGCGAAAAACTCAGCCCCGTAGGCGGCCCCGCGGGCACGTGCCGCTGCTTCCGCAACGAAGCGCACGCCTTCCCGCTGCGCGCCGTTCCGAACACAACATCTCCGCCCGCCGCGGGCGGCGCGCCGGCCGCAGCATCGCCGGCGCTGGTAGTAGCCGCTCCGCCGGCGGCAGCAGCCGCCACCGCACCCGCTCCAACGACGGCCGCCGCTCCAGCCGCGGCAACAAATTCCGCGCCGCCGGCAACGGCAGCTCCAAACATATCTGCAACGAACACGCCGCCAAGTCCCGCGCCCGCGAAGAAAAAAACTCCGCCCATCAAATCATCCAAGCCGCAGCCTCCACCAGTCTCGGCAACAAACACGCCGCAACAGCCGCCGCCCGCCATCTCCACCACGCTGCCCATCAAAACTTCCGTGATCCCAACGGTTGAAGCCGCCGCTCCGCCACCGCCGCCGCCCGCGCACGTCGAGACCGCGGCAGCGACTCCGCCGCCAACGAATTCCGCCGCTCCGCCATCCGCGTCCGATCCGTCACCCGCCCCCGCAGACGATTCTCTCTCCAAGCTGCCGGCAAATAATTCGCGCCCCGTTCCCCCGCGCGTATCCACGGCGAATTCCGCCGCTCCGGAAGTCGAGCCGCCGGTGAGAATCGTGATGCCCTCGCTCTCCTTCTCCGCCGCATCGCCGAATCCACCGGTGGATCCTAATCCGCAATTGGTAACGCTGATCCGCGAAGCACGAGTTACTCCCGACTGGGTCTTCAAAGGCCACGTAGCCGAAACAAAACCGCCGGCCTCCGCAAAACCTGCGGCCGCCGCGAAGCCAACGACCGTAGCTCAATCCGATGCAATCCCGGCGCGCCCCGCAAAACGCAAGCGCCGCGGTATCCTCACCGTCTTCAGGGATTTCTTCGGCGGCACCCCGCCCCCGCCCAAACAATAGATCGGGCCGCCTCTCGCGCAATTTTTACGACAAAATGTTACACGTGTAACGCACGAGGCAAAGTGTGTCTTTCTTACCACAAAAGTACTAGTAAACGTACAGTACTAATTCTGTTTTTGGAAGATTTCGGAAGCGACTGACAAATTGTGGCTGCTACTCCGGAAGAAAAAAATCGCGGCTACTCGAAAATATCGCCACGCGGAGATTTTATCGTCTACATCCCCTCGTAATTCGGCCCGCCGCCGCCCTCGGGCACTTCCCACTCAATAATTTGATACGGATCGGCGATATCGCATGTCTTGCAATGCACGCAATTCGAAAAATTGATTTTCAATTTCGGCGCGCCCTTCTCCATGCCCATCTCGTAGACCGCCGCGGGACAAAAATACTGGCAAGGATTGCCATATTCTTTCACGCAGCGGTCCACGCAAATATCTGGCTGCGTCACCACCAGGTGGCACGGCTGATCCTCCTCGTGCCGCGTCCCCGAATGATAGACGTCCGTCAAGCGATCGAAAGTAATCGCGCCATCGCCCTTGAATCGCGTGGATTGATCCACCAGCTCGCCGCTGCGATTCAATTTCGAATATTCCTCGTAGCCGGCCTTCGCGCGCATGGGATCCACAAATCCGCGCCCGCCGGTAACAAACTGCGCCGCGCTATGCGCCAGTCCGACCCACAATCCATGCGCGTAAGCCTGATGAAAATTGCGCACTTCCCACAATTCCTTCTTGATCCAACTCGCTTCCAGCTTCGCCGAATAATTCGAAAGCCGCGCGCCCGAAGTATCTCCGGCGCAGAGCGCGTCATAGATCGTTTCCGCCGCCAACATTCCGCTCTTGATGCCGGTATGAATTCCCTTCAATCGCTGCGAATTCAGCAGGCTCCCCGAATCGCCGATAATCAATCCGCCGTCCAAATAAGGCCGCGGCATCGAATACCATCCGCCATAAGGCACCGTCTTCGCGCCATAGCGAATTAATTTTCCGCCTTCGATAATCCGGCGGATGTGCGGATGCGTTTTATATTTCTGGAATGCCTCATGCGGATCGAAAAGCGGATTGTGATATTCGAGCGCAATCACCATCCCCAGCGAAACGCGATTATTCTGCAGGCCGTAAATCCAGCCGCCGCCATACATGCTGGAATCGAGCGGCCATCCGAGCGTATGCCCCACAAATCCAGTCTCGATGCGCCCCGCCGGCACTTCCCACAATTCCTTGATGCCAATCCCATAAGCCTGCGGATTCAATCCATCCAGGCGGAAACGCGAAACCAAATCCTTCGTCAATGACCCGCGCGGCCCCTCCGCCAGCACGGTAACTTTCGCGCGCAGCTCATATCCCGGCGTGAAATTATCTTTCGGCTTGCCGTTCTTATCCACGCCCTTATCTTCCGTTATCACTCCGGCGATCCCGCTTCCTGACTCGATCAATTTCGCGCCGGCGAACGACGTGAACAAGTTCACGCCCTTCTTCTCCACCAATCCGCCCAGCCACTTCACCAATTTATTTAGCGAGACCACATAGTTGCCGTGATTCGCCAAAGGCGGCGGCGTGATCGGCAGTTTCCACGATCCATTCGCGCTGAAGTAGTACGCGGCGTCTCCGGTGACGGGCGTATCGAGCGGCGCCGACTTCTCGAAATCCGGCACCAGTTCGCGCAACCCCCGCGGGTCCATGATTGCCCCGGAGAGTTGGTGCGCGCCGATTTCGCGGCCCTTCTCGAGGACATAAATATTTTCAGCCGAGAGCTCCGGCGACTTGCCCGCCGCCGTGTGCGCTTCGATCAAATTCGCCAAATGCAACGCGCAGGCCAATCCGGCAGGCCCGGCGCCGACGATCAGAACATCCGCATCCAGAGTTTCGCGCTGCACACCTTCGAGGTGAGCCATGGTCAAGTCATTCTATCAAATCATCGCGGGGTGGAAATCGCTTGGGGCGATGCGGGCGCTACTGG
Source organism: uncultured Acidobacteriota bacterium (assembly GCA_963838545.1). Classification (GTDB taxonomy): domain Bacteria; phylum Acidobacteriota; class Terriglobia; order Acidiferrales; family UBA7541; genus Palsa-147. The sequence goes on along the minus strand of CAWIRL010000001.1, from coordinate 53,656 downwards.
TCTGTAACCGGCTCCGTGGCGCCGAATTTTACTTCGGAGCGGTATTTCTTATAGTCCTTGTACGTGAAGTCCAATTCCTGATTCAGCGATTTGAAAATCAAAATGCGCGCGTCAATTCGCCCATGAATATGCAACGGCAGCCAAACTTCGTCATTCACGCGCGTCTGCTCCAGGGAAAATCGCGAATTCTTATGAATGCGAAACAAAAATAATCCGTACGAGGCATCCCCTAAACACTCCGCATCCAATTTCACCCATTGCTTATCCGCTTTATCAATCCAAACTTTGAAATGAAATTTCGGCAAAAATTTCGCGAAGCGGCTTTTCGGCTCATATCCAGGCCGCGGTTCCGCGCTGATTTTGTAAGTATCGCGCCCATTTATTTTCTCGATTCCATCCACGGTGAAGTTGTAAGCGTCGGCAATCTCCGCCACGTAGGATTCCTGCTGCGCCTGATCCTTCTGCTTATCCGCCAGGCGCTTTTTCTTCTGCTCCTCGGTCTCGTTCTTGCGCTCGTCCATGAATTTATTGATCTTCTCTTCGACTTTGGCCTTGTCCTTCTCCGATAGCGGCTGATCGTTCTTGGCAATCACGCGTTCCACGTGCTCGCCGTAAAGCACCATCACTTCGGAAGTCTCCGACTCCGTTGAAGTCACTTTCCCATCGCCGTCAATTTTCTTGGTCTCCGAGCGCTGCACGTAAGTATAAGAATTCGCTTTCTTCTGATTCTCCATCTCGGCATCCGCCGCCTGCCGCACCAGTTCCTGCGCGTTCACCGGCGCTTCCGCGCCCATCGAGCAGCAAGGCGCCGCTCCCGAAGCAGGCTGCTGCCCATTTTTCGGCGCGGGCTTCTGATGCGCCTGCGCCAGCGCTCCCGGCGAAAACGCGGCCAAAAAAATCGCGACAATAGCTGCGAACGCCGCTCGCCTAGCCCAATGACCTCGATCCACAATATTCATAGTCAGCGCACTCCCAGTGTGAACTCTCGCCTGTGCACTCTCATATCCTCACATCAATAGGAGTACTCCGGAACCCCATTTGGTTGCGTTTCTTTCCGAAATTCGCATTCGCGGTTTCCCGCTCCGCTACCGGCATTTCCGCATTCGGATTTCTGAATCGCCGTTTCTGCATTGAATACAATCCCCGCACGCCGCAATCCACCACCTCTCCCGCCCCGTGCTATTCTGATAATTCACGTGCAGCAGACCAAAATGCGCATCCTTAATATCGTAGGCGCTCGCCCTAATCTGGTTAAAATCGCGCCACTCCTCCGCGAGATGCGCCGCCATCCGGAAATCGAGCCGATCCTTGTCCACACCGGCCAGCATTACGACGAAAAGCTTTCCGATGTTTTCTTCCGCCAGATGGGCATCCCCGAACCGGACGTGAATCTCGAAGTCGGCTCCGGCTCGCACGCCTGGCAAACGTCCGAAATCCTGCGCAAAATCGAGCCGGTAATCCTCGAACGCAAGCCCGATTGCGTCCTCGTCGTCGGCGACGTCAATTCCACAGTCGCCGCCTCGCTCGCCGCCGCAAAGCTGCTGATCCCGGTGGTGCACGTGGAAGCCGGCCTGCGCAGCGGCGATCGCACCATGCCCGAAGAAATCAATCGCATCGTCACCGACGCGCTTTCCGACTATCTCTTCGTCACCGAAGAAGACGCCATCGAAAATTTAATCCGTGAAGGCAAGCATCGCGAACGCATCTATCTCGTCGGCAACGTAATGATTGACGCGCTCACTCACTTTCTTCCCATCGCGCAAAAATCCACCATCGCCGATGAAGTCGGCCTGCCGAAACTCGATGCCGCGAATCCTTACGCTCTCGTCACTCTGCATCGCCCATCGAACGTGGACGATTCCGAAACCCTGCGCGCGCTCCTCGAAGCGCTCAACGAGCTCGGCCGCGATCTGCAAATTATTTTCCCCGTTCATCCGCGCACGCAGGAACGCATGCGCGCCGTCGCCGCCCACTCGCTCAATCGCATCCGTTTCATGCCGCCGCTCGGCTATCTCGATTTTCTCTGCCTGATGAGCCGCGCCCGCCTGGTGCTCACCGATTCCGGCGGCATCCAGGAAGAAACCACCGCGCTCGGCGTTCCCTGCCTCACCCTGCGCGAAAATACCGAGCGTCCCGTCACCGTCACCGAAGGCACCAACGAACTCGTCGGCCAGGATCCCGCGAAAATCGTGCCCGCGGCTCGCGCCATCCTCGCCGGAAAAACAAAAAAAGGCCGCATCCCCCGCTATTGGGATGGCCACGCCTCCGAGCGCATAATAGAAATCCTGCTCCGCGAATCCGTTCGCGAACAAATATCTGTGGACGAGTGAACCGCAGCCATGAAAGTCACTTTCATCTCTCACGCATCCATTCTCATCGAAACGAAAGGCCTGCGCATTCTTTCCGATCCCTGGTGGGCCGGCCCGTGCTTCGGCGCGCAATGGTGGCTCTATCCCGACGCTTTTCTCGAAGCGGTGCAAAGCGCCCCCGTGGATTACATTTACATTTCCCACGGCCATCACGATCATTTTCATCCCGGCACGCTGGCGAAACTTCCGAAAACGTCGAAAATGATCGTCGCGCGCGAAATCGCTCTGGCCTCGCCGCTGCGCGATCTGGGCTTCTCCGTTATCGAGCTCGATCCCGATAAAGAATTCGATCTCGGCAAAGGCGTCCGCTGCCGCGTGATGCCCACCTATTCCGACGACACGCTGATGGTCACCACCGATGGCGAAGAAACCTGCGTCAATCTCAATGACGCTCTGCACGCCACGCCGCTCGAAGTGCAGGATAAATTTTTCGCGCTCTTGAAATCCGCCTATCCCAAGATCGATTATCTTTTCTGCGGCTACGGCACCGCCTCGCACTTCCCCAATTGCTATTTCATTCCCGGCAAAGATCCCGAAAAAACCGCCGTCAAGCGCCAGCACTATTTCAATCTGGCCTGGACGCGCATCGTTGACGGCCTGCAGCCGAAATTCGCTTTCCCCTTCGCCGCCGATGTGGTGCTCCTCGAAAAGGAGCTCTTCCCGCTCAACGAAGCCATCCACAATACCGAGCGCCCCACCGATCTCTATCGCCAGTTGCATCCCGATTCGACCGTGCAGGTCTTCGACATCGCTCCCGGCTTCTCCATTGACAGCGGCAAGCCCGGCGCCGATCATCAGCGCCGCCGCATTTCCAATTCCGCGCTGCAATACGAATGTCCCGACAAAATCGAAAAAGCCAATCAATACAAGCCCGTCGAATCCGCGGAAATCCGCCAGGTCGCCGATCTGCTCACCGAAAATATCCGCATCTGCAACGATTACCTGAAAACTTTTCCCGGCAATTACCGCTGCCTGATCCAATTCCGCAACGCCAAGGAATCCATAGACATCTCCAAGCGCGGCGACACGCTCACCACCACCGTCGTCCCCGCCGATTCCCGCCCCAAATCCGATTACGACGTGATTTTCACCACGCGCCTCTCCTACCTCCGCCAATCTCTAGTCAACGACTTCGGCCACGAGATCATCTTCGTCGGCTCCGGCGGCATTTTCGAATATCCCGACGCCTCCAAAGTCCCCACCGCCGTGCATCGCGAGCTCGTCCATATCGTCCAGCGGCACACCCAATGCCCCAAACCCCGCTTCGGCGGCTCTTCCCACCTGGTTTACCAGTCGAAACAATTCGTAAAGAATCTTCTCGGCATGACCGATGAAGACTTGTACGATCTTCAGAAGTGGACAGTTTTCCGCACTTAGCTGTCCTTCAGGGTCTTTGGGCTATTGATCATCTGTGGGGAGCGTACTGGCATGAGCCACCGAGCGGTTGTGTCGGAGAAATCGTCAGCGCACAAGAAGCCTGCTGTGAGCCATTCGGCCAAGTTGCGCGATCTCACCGTCTGCCTGCTATCCGCGCATCCTCTCGTTCTCGGTGAACTCGAAAAGCTGCTCACCCGCCCGGGTTTCCGCATCGTTACCAAGCAGCTGGAATCGAGCCTGGCTCCCGAGCTGCGCCGCGTCCAGGTGCCCAAGACCGGCATTTACGTCATTGACGCGCACGCTTCGCAGCAGGCCACTGCCGCGCTGATCTCCAATATTCTCGAAGCCAATCCGCCCGCGCGCCTCATCGTCGTCGGCGAAAAATTCAATGAAGCCAATAGCTATTCGCTGCTGCGCATGGGCGTGAAAGGCCTGCTCACTTACGCCGAGGCCCGCGAGCAGCTGCCCCGCACGCTGCCGCTCGTTTCCGAAGGCGGCTTCTGGGTGCCGCGCGTGCTGCTATCGAATTTTGTGGATTCCATTCTGGATGGCGCTCACGGCCGGCAGTTCAAGAACGCCGCCTCCGCCGATCTGAGCCGCCGCGAGCAGGAAACTCTCGAGACGCTGCTGGAAAATCTCTCCAACAAAGAAATCGCCAGCAAACTGAATATCAGCGAGCGCACCGTGAAATTCCACGTCTCGAATTTGCTAAGCAAATTCGGCGTCCGCCGCCGCGCCGATCTGATCCTGCTCTGCTACCAAAAGCGCACCGTAAACGCCTGATTCCACGAATCGCCCGCGCGACGTCGCGGCTCAATTTTCTCTCCGCATCCAGCCATCTAGATGTGTCCCCAGCCGCAGGCGCAGGGTGCCCCATTCGCCGCATTTGCGAGTGGGGATTTTGACTTCCTCTTCCGCGACGCCCATCACCCCTTCTTCGCCTTCGCATCGCGAATCTGCCCCATCAAAATATCCCGCACATAATGCCAATAGGGCACCAACTCCAAAGCCGCCTTCGCATCCTTCTCCGCCGCATCCAAATCCGGCGTAGTCTTATTCAAATTCGACCACGCCAAACTCATCAAAAGTTCCGGCTCGCCCCACGAAGGCTCCAATTCATCCACCGCTTTCCCTTTCGATTTCCGCGCCGATTCCAAACCCTTGTTGTAAGTCTCAATCGCCTTATCCTGCCCCCCGCCGTTCGCCGCAGGAATCCACCAAAGCTGCGGCCCGAGCACCCACAGCAAACGCGGATTATCCGGCTCCGCCGCCCGCGCCTCCTTCATCAAAGGCACCGACTGCCCAATCAATTCCTGCACCCGCGCCGTGTCTTTCTGATTCATGAACATCTGCAATCCCAAACAAGCCACCGCTCCCACCTTGGCGTCGACAAACGCAGGATCCCGCGCGACCGCCGCGCGAAACGCCTCTAAAGCCCCGGCCACATCCACCGCCAATTCGGAAGTCGCTTCTCCATCATTGAATCCATTGATCGCCCGCCGCCACAAAGCAAATCCCCGCCAGTAAAGCACCCGCGACCCAATCGCTTTATCGTCCGCCGACGCCCCCAACTCCCCATAAAGCCGTCGCAAAGCCACGCGGTCGCCTTCATAATCGGCCCGCCGAATCGCGGCCACAATCTTCACCACATCATCCCGCGAGGCAGCCCCGGCCGCCGGCGCACCCCAGCCCGCAGCAAAAATCAAAAGCGCGATCAGCCCGCTCCGCACCCCGCTCGATAACCGCTGGTCCATAACTCGCATAGAAATTCTCCTCTCGCGCCAATTCCCAAACAAACTCTCACCCCAACAGACGCACGCCACCGCAAAACGTAACTAAGCGTGAGTCATCGTACAACGATTGAATTTCTGTGAAAGGTGGAGCTATGTGGTGGAGTCACAAGTAATCGTAAAGGCGGCAAAAAGAAGAGAGGCGCCCGGTAAACTCACAAGCGCCTCCTCTACAGCATCAACGTAAACCGTACCTCACTGGATCACCTCCTTCTCGGCAAATGCGCCGATGTCGACAAGAGTGTCGAGTAAGCCGAGTATAACGCCAGTTCGCGCCAACGTCACACCCGCTTTTAATAGCATGGCTGTCTTCGATCTGCTCGATCTCGCCTCAATTCGCCTTCTCGCGCCTCTCCATCACCACCTGCCCCGTATCTCCCTTCTCGATCAAATCAAAAAATGCTTTCACTCCTCCATATTCCGCCGCCTCAAACGAATAACGATTTAGACCCAATCTCCGGTCAATCTGCAATTCCCCATCCTTCACCGCAACGGCGTAATCCATATCAAAATCGTTCGTCAACATGTGCCTTCCCTCCGGCACGGCGGTAAATTCCCATCCATCCGCCGGGCGAATTCGGATGCTGTCGGCTTCCTGATACGGATACCGGAAATAAATTCCATTACTCCGCTGCGCGTGCGGAAATAAACTCGTGCGCCGCGATTCCAATACGCCTACCGGCAGCAACACGCGCTGCCCCGCCTTGCTCCCTAATCCCACGTGCGAAATTTTCAGCTCCACGTGCAGTGGCTCGTCCACAGCTTCCGCCCCCGTGAGCTTCACGATCTCGATTTCAGCGCCCTCCGGCAGCCAGCTTTTCACCTCGTCCGTCAGCAGCTTCTTCCTCGCGCTTTCGTCCTCCTCGTGAAAGCGTTGCCGCAAGTCGATCGCTTCCCAGCCCGTATAGCTCATCGAGAGCGTCCCCTCCAACTCTCCATCCGCCCCGATCTGCAACGAAGCATGTCGTTCCACCGTTGCGCTCGACGGCCGCGGCGGCGGCGTCGCCATCACGTGCCCTCCCTGCTTGTCGAATCGCACTCCGCCAGCCCCGGCCTTGCTCCACGGCAGCAATCCGAAAGGACACAGCGCGCACCCGGGATCCAGATAGAAGGTCTGCGCCCCGGCCACCGCAACCACCACCGCCCCATTCAGTTGCGTTCCGCTTTTTAGCTTTTCGTCGAACGATGCACCCGTTCGTTGCGCCACGTAGGCGGGATCGGCTTGCAGTCCCGCCTGCCTCGCCATCACCACGAACAACTCATCAAGATCGAACCACGACGCGTACCCATGCTCGAACGCATCGTCAGCCGTCTCATTGTCTTTCAACTTTTCCGCCTTGATTTCCTTTTCCGTTTTTGCGTCCTCCCCGCTCAAATTTCGAATTTTCTGCACGCGCGCATAGAGCTTGCGCAGTTTTTCCTCGGGCGTGTCGGAAGCCGCCACCGTCTCGCTCACCACCCGTTTCGCCGATCCGCCGCGCCCCTCAAATTTCTCGAACTCCGTATTCCAAAGCTTTCCCACTTCGAGCCAGAAGTCTCCATGCCCCTTGCCGAAATCAATGGAATAAAATGCATCCACTTTCGCGCTGGCCTCCTCCTCCGGGGGCGAAAAATCTTCCTCCGGGAGCGCCGCGATATTCTTCGCATCCAGCTCGAAGCCGCCGCGAATCGGATGCATCGAGTGCTCCCGCGGTAACCGCGACCCCACCCAGGTGAAAGTGGACTTCACTCCGAACAACGGTCCCGCCGCGATTGTCGAAAACCGCGCCTCCCGCGTGAATAATCCTTGTTGCAGGATCAAGCTCGACGCTCCCAGCCATCTTCCCACCGAGCGCCTCTCAAACCGGTACTCCACGATGCTTCCCGGCTCCACTTCCGGTAATACCACCGTCTTCGCGTCCAGCCTCAACCCGTTCTTTTTCACAATCGTTCCCTCAAGGATGTGCCCGTCGGACTCGAATACCTTCCCGTCCGGATGGATCGTCCTCCCTTGAAAATTCACAATTTCCTCGCCACCTCTTAGGTAAACGATCCGCAAGCTGCCGTGTTCCGTCCCCTGCTGATCGAAAATCTTTATGCGGATGTATTCATCCTCATACGATTTCGAATCATCGCGGAACAATTCCCGATAAAGGATCATCGCGTGATCCCCAGGACTCGCCGGATTGTCCTTCAACGCCAAATCCTCGGGAGGCACCGGCAACCACTTGCCCTTGTCCGGCGATCCCCCGGCAAGCGCCCCGACCGCGCACCAAGCCAGCCCTAACATGAGCATCAACGCTCCAATAACTCCAACCCAGAACTCCCTCTTCCTCATTTCCAGCTCTCCAAGGCGCAAAAAAAGAACCATTTTCCTGTAACGCCACTTTTCAGCGTCGCATCCGAACAAAGCCCAGGTAACAACGGCACTCAACCCCAGCAAACCCCGCCAACCTAACCGTTGTTACCCACTCTGTCAATCATCCCCAACATAACGACCGTTTCGCCTTTCCGCCCCACGTTTCGGCCCGGCCTTATCTCCTCCTCTCTCCGCGCTCTCTGCGACTCTGCGGTAATCCCGAACCGGCCGCGGCCGGGTCGTGCGCTGCCCATTTGGTCTCATCTCGTAACAGATCATCCTTACGAGTGCCCAACGCTGCCCGCCGCAGGATGTTAAAATGGAGGCGAGGTATGAACGGATGCAAATCTTCCTCAGCTACGCTCAGTCAGACGAGGCATTTGCTAAGGCGCTCTCGTCCCAACTCGCAAAAAGAGGACTTTCCGTCTGGAGCCCGAGAGAAGAGGTCCTGCCCGGAGACAACATCTGGCTGCGCATCGGCCAGGCGCTGCAGAAATCGAAGGCCATGATTGTTCTCGTGTCGCCCGACGCGATGCGTTCGGAAAATGTCCGGCGCGAGCTGGAGTATGCATTGGGCGACCGGAACTACGAAGGCCGCGTCTTTCCCGTGACCGTCCGCCGCACCAGCGACGTCCCGTGGATCCTACGGAAATTCAAGACCTTTGACGGCAAAGGCAGCGCCGCAAAGGTCAGTGCCTCCATCGCAAACGCACTCAACAAGCGAGTCGCGTAAGTCTCATAAAATGGCCGTCAGTCGAGTTGCGCACAGGAGAGAAGTTTTCCTTTCGCACTCGGCAAACGACCGCGATTTTGTGCTGCGTCTGGCGCGCACTCTCCAACATCACGGTATCTCCTATTGGTATAGCGCCGCGCACATCTCCGGCGCCAAACAGTGGCACGACGCGATCGGCCGCGCGCTCGCTCGCTGTAATTGGTTTCTGGTAATTTTGACGCCCAACTCGGTGTAGTCCCCTTGGGTAAAGCGCGAACTCTTGTTCGCGCTCAACGAGGTGCGCTACAAGGAGAGAATCATTCCTCTGTTGTTGAGGCCCTGCACATACCGTCGTCTCTCCTGGACGCTCTCCCAAATTCAGTTTGTGGATTTCCGCAAATCGTTCGACGAGGGCTGCCGTCAATTGATGAAAATATGGAATGTGAAGTACGGTACTCCTTCTTAAAAACGTGCAGGACGAGCTTCCCGAATCTGAAGCCCCCCCTTTTTTCCAGTGACTAACTCGCCAACTTATGCTAGCTTGGTATCCGCAGTGTACGAGAGCCGCGAAAACAGCAGCTATCACGGGCGGCCTGGCAACAGCGCAAACAAGCCCCGAAGTACGCCTCGCCGCCGCCCAACCGCAGTGCAGTAGCCTCGGTTCCGCAACCCGGCCTCGCACAAACTAGGACAGCCTGAGCGAACACGAATGAGAGAACAGCGAAGCTCCTCCCGGAAACCAGTCACGCCGGCCTCACGCAACGGATTCCGGATTTCCGGCGCCGCGTCGCGACCCTGCGAGCAACGAAAAAGCGAAACTAGAGGTCAAAAAGTGTTTCGGTTAGAAATGCACCCGATCCTTTGTTTTGAAGGAGATACGCGAAATTCTAACCGAACCATGTTTCGGTTAGAAACCTGCGCTCGCCCGCCGAAATGGCTGCGCGCAAACGAAATGGCCGCGCCCGAACCGCCCGCTGCAATTCGGTTGAGCCTTCGCGCCACGTGGCCTATAATCACTGGTTTGAGCGCAGACTGAGGACGCCAATTAGACATGTTAGAAGTCATTCAGCAACGTAAGACGGGCGTGAAAATTGTGATGGGCGTGATCCTGGGGATCATTTGCTTCGCCATGGTCATCACCCTCGTGCCTGGGCTGGGCTCCAACGCCGGCACCATCAGCGCGGATTCCGTCGCGCGCGTCGGCGATGAACAGATCACTCGCACCGAAGTTGACAACCTGCTCTCGCGCCAACTGCAAGGGCAGACGCTTCCTCCCTCGTTGCGCGGATTGTACGCAAAGCAGGTCCTCGATCAGTTGGTCTACGAAAAAGCCCTTGAGCTCGAAGCGCAGCGGCTCGGGCTGAAAGTTACCGCCGAAGAGCAAACCGATCGCATCAAGAAATATTTGCCGATGGCCTTCAACGGCGATACCTGGGTGGGCAAGGAACGCTACGCGGAACTTGTCCTCAGCCGCAGCGGAATGAGCGTCCAGGATTTCGAAGATTTCGTCCGCCGCCAGCTGCTCGAAGAAAAATTCCGCAATCTTCTTACCGACGGCGTCACCGTTTCCGATACCGAAGTCTCCCAGGAATACATCCGCCGCAACGAAAAAATTTCCATCGAATACGCGGTCTTCAAGCCGGCGGATCTGGCTGCCACGCTGAATCCCACCGACGCCGAGCTGCAAACCTATTTCGCGAAATTCATCGGGCGCTATCAAGTCCCCGAAAAGCGCTCCGCGTCCTACGCCCTTCTTGACCTGGACAAGCTCAAACAGCAGACCAAGCCGACCGAAGAAGAGCTGCGCGCTTACTACCAGCAGAACATTGACCAGTTCAAAGTGCAGAATCGCGTGCACGTCGAGCACATCCTCTTCAAAACCGTGGGCTTGCCCGATGCCGGCGTCGCCGAGGTCCAGAAGAAGGCCGAAGATGTCCTGAAAAAGGCCAAATCCGGCGCCAATTTCGAGGATCTGGCGAAGAAATTCTCCGAAGACGACGCCTCCAAGCCCAAAGGCGGCGATCTCGGCTGGATTATCGAGGGCCAGACCGTCGCGGAGTTCCAGCAAGCCTCCTTTACCCTGCCAAAAGGCGCGATTTCCGACCTGGTTAAGACGCAATACGGCTTCCACATCATCAAGGTGCTCGACAAAGAGACGGCGCGCACCAAGAGCTTTGAGGAAGTCCGCGCCGAAATCGAGCCTACCGTGCTCGAAACCAACGTGAACGCGCAAGCCAACAAGATTTCCGACCAGATGGCCGCCGCCGTCCGACAGTCGAATCGCCAGTCGCTCGATGATCTGGCCAAGAAGTTCAATCTCACCACCGGCGTCACTCCGCCGGCATCGGTCACCGAGCCCGTCGGAGACCTCGGCAATGCCGCCGACGTGCATCAAACCCTCTTTTCGCTCCGCCCCGGCGAAGTCAGCGCGCCGCTGCGCATCGATCGCGGCTGGGTGATCATCGCGCTGAAAGAATCGCTGCCGGGCCATCAAGGCACTCTCGCCGAGACGCGGGACAAGGTCCTTTCCGACTATCGCCGCGATAATTCCGTGCAGCTGGCGCGCACCAAGGCCGAAGAAGTCGCCAAGAACGCCAAAGGCGGAGAATCGCTCGCAAAAGCCGCCAAAGCCGCCGGCGCCGAAACGAAAACCAGCGCTCCCTTCGCGCGCGTCGGACAGGTGAGCGATCTCGGCTCCGCCACGCAGTTCAATGCCGCCTTCAATATGCCGGTGGATCAAATCAGCGCCGCCGTACCCGTCGCCGCGAATTGGGTGGTGTACCGCATCGTGACGCACGAAAATCCGAAAATGGAAGAATTGATCCTGCAGAAGCCGCAGATCCAGCAGCAATTGCTGCAAACCAAGCAAGCCGCATCCTACGAGGCGTTCAAAACCGCGCTGCAGGCCAGACTCACCACCGAAGGAAAAATCGCCTTCGACGCCAACAATCTGAAGGCCCTGACCGGCCAAACCTAGCAACTAACTCCTTTATTTTCATTAATGTAAAGGGTCCTCCACAGGGTACTTGCCGCCGCCCCAGAACTGTGCCTACAATATTCGTGTCTGTAGCGCCCAACCCGTCGCTGCGGGGTATCTCAAATTTGGCGGTCCCTCCACCGTCATGCGCGTCTTCAGCGATGTGCTGCAGTCACGGCCAACTAATTCAGTAACTTTTTGTTTCAAGCAGCTTCACAGTCCGGTCGCGAATACAACCAGAGCCTTTTGCAAGCGACGAGCGCGCTGGTGCCCGCGAACGGAGCGAATTCCGCCGGAAGTCTTGCGGCGAACATTTGAGGACGATCATGTCAAACAAACAGAACGGCTCGGGCAACGAATACCGCTGTGCCATCGAGAAAAATCAAAATGGCAAATACACCGTGCGCGTACGAGCCGCGTTCGGCAGAAGGAGCTGGGTCCTTGCCGGTCTATTTCCTGGCGTCGACGTTCGACACGGCAATGAAACGGCTGGAGGAGGCGCTGCAGCTCTTGCAGCGGGATGAAGAGCGGCTGTGGTTCTTCGGCCGCGAGCGCAGCGACGATCCGAATTTCGCCGAGGATTTGCTGGTGGATATCGGGCTGCGGCTCGATCGCCGCACGGAGTTTCCGCGGAAGACGGCGGGGCTTGGAGTGCCGCGGGAGAAGCCGGTGCCGGCGGTGCTGCTCGCGCCGGTGCGGCGGGCGCTGGCGGAGGCGTCGAGACGACGCGCGTGGCGGTAGCCGGCGATTAGCTGACGGCGAAGCCGCCGCGACGGTGGCTCGGCAGCGCTTTCCGGACTCTCACTCTGCGCGTTTTAACCCTTGTGTTTATAGGTGCGTACGGGTGTGTCTGCGCTCGCGGATTGCCGTCGCGTACGGATGTGCCCGCGCTCGGGATGGCGTAGCGCGAACGGGCTACGGTTGCTTGGCGCGGATTACGATTTCGCCGTCAGCTATGTGTTGGTCGTTTAGCCAGACGCGATATTTGTAGCTGCCTGGGTTGATGGCTGTGCGCGAAGGGCCGCTTAGGACGCGGACACCGGTGGGGGCTTGGAAGACGTTGGAGGCGAAGGGGGAGCGGTTGGCGTCGAATTCGATGCGCAGATTTCCTGAGACCGATTGCCAGACCATTTGATCGCCCGGTTCGATCACTGCTGTATCGGGGAACATTCCTACTAGAACTAATTTTTCGGCCATAGTTTTGTTGGTTTGGAGTTCTATTAAAGTTTTAGCCGGGCTCAATCATGAGCCCCACCCAACCCCCACGCGCAAATTCGGCGTCCGCCCAGGCGGCAGGTTCCCTTTGCTTCGCTTAGACGATCTCGCGGACCGCGTCGGCGATGTGGCGAGCCGAGATGCCGAATTTATCTACGAGCTCATCGGGCTTGCCGGAATGGGGCATGCCGTGAACGGCCAGGCGGCCGCACTTTCGACGGAGCGGAGCCGGCGTCGGCAACGCGGCGAGTACTGCTTCGCCGATTCCGCCTTCTTCGAAATGATCTTCGACGGTGACTGAGCCGTCCGCTCGGTGGCGCTTAGCTGCGTGGCAATGGCGGCGCCATCGAGCGGCTTGACGCAGTACAAATCAATCACGCGGGCGGCGATTCCCTGGGCCTTCAATTGGTCCGCGGCTTTCAGGGCTTCGTGCAGCGTGATTCCCGCGCCAATTACCGTCACTTGGTCGGACGCGCTCTGGCGCAAGACTTTGAAGCCGGGAATGGGGAACTTCTCGTCCACGGAGTAGAGGATGGGCGTCTTCGGCCGCGAGGTGCGAATGTAGCAGATAGCGTCGGCGCGGGCGGCGGCCTCGGTTAGGCGCTCGGCGGAGACGCCATCGGAGGGGTAAAGAACGATGGAGCCGTTGACGGCGCGGAACATGGCCAGATCCTCGAGGGCCATCTGCGAGGGGCCGTCTTCGCCGATGGAGACGCCGCAATGGGAGCCGCAAAGCTTTATGCTACTGCGACTTATGGCGGCCATGCGGACCTGGTCATAGGCGCGCGAAAGGAAGCAGGCGAACGTGTCCAGGAATGGCACTCTTGCCACGGGCGGCCAGGCCAACGCCGGCGCTGACCATATTTTGCTCGGCGATGTAGCCCTGGAAGAAGCGGTCGGGATAGGCCTGCTGGAAGATCTCGGAGAAGGTGGAGTTCTTGACGTCGCCGCTCATGGCCACGAGTTGCGGATTTACGGCGCCGATGCGCTTGAGAGCGTAGCCGTAGGCTTCGCGGGTGGCGATGGTGGTTCCGCGGCTTGTAATCGGGAGCGGCGGGAGCGGGGAAATCGGGCGGCTTCGGCAAGCGATTTGCGGGCGTAGGATTTGCCGTCGTCCGGCGGAATCGGCGGGACGGTGCCGATTTCCTGCAGGGCCTTGGCGAGTTCGTCCTTTGAGAGCGCTTTGCCGTGCCAGTGCTGCTTGCCGGAGCAGGAAGCTGACGCCGTGTCCTTTTATCGGTGCGGGCGACGATGGCTTGCGGGCGATCCTTCGACGGACTTGGCATGATCGAGAGCGGCGCAGACGGCGGTGACGTCGTGGCCGTCGATCACCTGCACATCGAATCCTTCGGATTCGAATTTGCGGCGATAGACTGTCCATATCGTGTTCGTACATGGTGGGATCGCTTTGACCGAGGGCGTTGATGTCGGCGAGAACGGTGAGATTTTCGAGATTGTAGTGGCCGGCAAATTCAGCGGCTTCCCAGACCTGGCCTTCGGCGAGTTCGCCATCGCCCATGAGGACGTAAACGCGCGTGGGACTTTTATCAACGCGCGCGCCGATGGCGAGTCCTACGGCTACGGAAATTCCCTGGCCGAGAGAGCCGGTGGCGGCGTCAACGCCGGGAATGAGCGGCGTGGGGTGACCTTCGAGTTCGCTGGTGAGTTGCCGCAGAGTCATGAGGCGAGAAATGGGAAAGACGCCGGCCTCGGCCAGCGCGGCATAGAGAAGCGGGGCGGCGTGGCCTTTGGAAAGGACGAAGCGATCGCCGTCATTGGAATTCGGATTCTTGGGATCGAATTTCATGGCGTAGAAGAAAACGCCGGCTACGAGTTGCGCGGCGGAAAGGCAAGAAGTGGGATGGCCGGAACCGGCGGCGGTGGTGGACATCATGGAATAAACGCCGAGGCGGCGGGCTTTTTCGGTGACGGCGTCGATGGTGGATGCGGTGAGTTGCGAAGTTGCAGCCATGGAGATCTCCTTTGTTCGGCCTCTAGGGGATTGGATTGTAACGGAGTCGGGATGGATTCCGCTAATCGGGAATTGATCGTACCCGATCGCGCGCTAGAAGTTTGCCGATGGTTGAGATGTATTCGTAGCTGACGAAAAACGCCGGCTAGCAGCCGGCGCTACGAAAAGCAGAATTTCTTCCGTCGTTGAGTTTGCTCTGTTGTTACTTCAAGGTCGTCGGATGCCGGCCCTTCGAGGCTCAGGGTGAACAGGGACGCCGGCGCTACTTTACGGCTCAGGCTTATACGATCTGCGATATCTCGAAGCGAGACTTATGTTTGGATTTGTGCGGATTGGCGAAGCGTGCAAAAGGCATATGTGTGAGGCTTGGGGCGGGAGTAGAATCGCGTTCATCTGATTGGCGCGATTGTGCTTTTTTTGGAGGTGTGGGGTGACGGCTTACAACTTGAATGTGAATGGAAAGATTTTGTCCGTGGATGTTAGCGCGGAGACGCCGCTGCTTTGGGTCTTGCGGGATACTTTGGAGCTTACGGGGACGAAATTCGGGTGCGGGCAATCTTTTTGCGGGGCTTGTACCGTGCATATTGACGGCGTGGCGGAGCGATCGTGCTCTACGCGAATTTCTACTGTGGGCGAGAGCAAGATACGGACGATTGAGGGGCTTTCGGCGGACGGGTCGCATCCTTTGCAGAAGGCCTGGCTTGAGGCGCAGGTGTCGCAATGCGGGTATTGCCAGGCGGGGATGATCATGTCGTGCGCGGCGCTGCTGGAGAAAACTCCGGCGCCGAGTGATGCGGATATTGATGAGGCGTTGGCGGGGCATATTTGCCGGTGCGGGACTTATCCGCGGATTCGGAAGGCGATTCATGCGGCGGCGAAGATGTCGGCGGAGATTCGCGAGCCAGCGGACGGCGGTCTTCGAAGCTCAAGGCAGGGAGCAAGCGGCGCGCCTACGGGCGAAGTGCCGGCGGGAGGTGCGCGTGACGCAGCCATTTACTACGAGGAAGCGAGTGCCGCTGGAAACGGAATCATTGAGCGCGTGGGCGCGCGGGGGATCGGGCGGCGGGATTTCCTGCGGCGCACGGCGATGACCGGAGCGGGATTGGTGATTGCGATTTATTTGCCATCGCGCGGGGAGTCCGCTGCGGCGGCGAACGGAAACTTCGCGCCGAATGCGTGGCTGCAGATTGATCCGCAAGGGCGAAATAACGCTGTGGGTGGCGCGATCGGAAATGGGCCAAGGCGTGCGGACTTCGATGCTGATGATTCTGGCGGAGGAGCTGGAAGCGGATTGGAAGCACGTGAAAATCGTGCAGGCGGATTCGGAAGCGAAATTCGGAGATATGGTGACGGGCGGGAGCGCGAGCGTGCGGACGAGTTGGGATCCGCTGCGAAAGGCGGGAGCGACGGGGCGAGCGATGTTGATTTCCGCGGCGGCGAAGGAATGGAAAGTGCCGGTGGCGGAATGCAAGGCGCGGAATGAGATGGTGCATCACGCGGCGACGAAGCGATCGCTGGGATATGGCGCGCTGGCGGAAAAGGCGGCGAAATTGCCGGTGCCGAAAGAACCGGCGCTGAAGGATGCGAAGGAATTTGAAATCGTGGGGAAGAATGAGCCGCGGGTGGACGGGCCGAAAATTGTGGTGGGCGCGGCGAAATACGGCGTGGATATGAAATTGCCGGGGATGAAATACGCGGTGATCGCGCGCAGCCCGGTGTTCTCAGGGAAAGTGAAGAAATTTGATGCGACGAAAGCGATGGCCGTGCCGGGAGTGAAAAAAGTGGTGGAAGTGCCGGCGGTGGAAATGGTGTCGCCATTCGGTTTCGGTCCCGCGAAGCCGGGGCATCAGCATTATTTGCCGAGCGGAGTGGCGGTGATTGCGGACTCGACGTGGAACGCGATTCAGGGCCGCAAGGCGCTCGAAATCGAATGGGACGATGCGGGCCACGGCAGTGAGAACACGGCGGAGCATCGCGCGAAGTGCGCGGAGATGCTGCAGACGTCGGGGCAGGAAGTGCTGCGCGTAGGGGATCCAGAAGCGGCGTTTGCAAAAGCGCGCGACGAAAATCGAAGCGGTTTACGAGGTGCCGTTCCTGGCACATACGCCGATGGAGCCGCCGAATTGCACTGCGGATTTCAAGAATGGACGATGCACGATTTGGGCGCCGACGCAAAATGCGCAGGGAGTGCTGGCGGGAGCGGCGCAGGCGCTGGGAGTGCCGACTTCGGCGGTGACGGTGCACGTGACATTGATGGGCGGCGGATTTGGGCGGCGATTGAATATTGATTACGGCGTGGAGGCGGCGCTGCTTTCGCGGGCGGCGGGAGCGCCGGTGAAAGTTTTTTGGACGCGAGAGGATGATATTCGATTCGATTATTACCGGCCGTTGAGCGTGCAACGCTTGCGGGCGGGGCTGGACGAGCAGGGCAAGGTAGTGGCGTGGTTGCATCACATTGCCGCGCCGACTACCGACGGATACTACGAAGGACCGGAGACGCCGGATGTTTCGGGCTGCGGATTGGCGGGGCCGGGATTGTCGAATGGAACGGTGCCGAATTATTTGTGTGAGTACAGTTATTTGAAGACGGCGGTGCCGCGCGGATATTTGCGGGCGGTGGATCATCTGGCGAATCGCTGGGCCGTGGATTGCTTTTTTGATGAGATCGCGGCGGCGACGAAGAAAGATCCGATCGCGCTGCGGCACGAAGTGATCGGCGAGTGGCATGAATTGCCGCCGCCGAAGAGCGAAGACGATGAACAGGTGGACGTGCGGCGATTGCGGCGCGTGATTGATTACGCGGCGGAGAAGGCGGGATGGGGTAGTTCACTCGGCGAGCGGCGCGGACGAGGGATCGCGGCGGGGAATGCGTTTTCGAGTTACGTGGCGCAGGTGGCGGAAGTTTCGGTGGCGAAGGATGGGAAGGTTACCGTTGATCGCATCGTGCTGGCGATTGATTGCGGGCGGCTGGTGAATCCGGATATCGGCGCGGCGCAGCTGGAGGGCGGAATCATCATGGGGCTGACGTCGGCGTTTCGCGGGGAAATTACTGTGGCGGATGGGCGCGTGCAGCAGAGCAATTTCAATAATTACAAAATGCTGCGGATCAGCGAAGTGCCGCCGAAGATGGAAGTTTATTTTGTGCCGAGTGAAGAAGCGCCGAGCGGGATTGGGGAATTGGGAGTGCCGTCGGTGGCGCCGGCGGTGGGAAATGCGATTTTTGCGGCGACGGGAAAGAGATTGCGGCGATTGCCGTTTCGGACTGGGGAATTGGCGGGGAGTTGAAGCAGAACGTCGCGCGTTAGGGGCTGCGTGGCTTAACGCGGGGCGCTAAATCTATTTGTCGGCATCGTTCGCGGGGCGTCCGAACGTGACTCTGTGAGCTTCAGGGCCGGCCATGATTACGATTGCGCCGACGATCAGGGCGGTAGCGGCGAAACCGGCCATCGCTGTGGAATAGCCGAGGCGATCCGACAGGCGGGCCTCGATGTAAGCGCTCCCTGACGCGATGAGCACGCCGATTTGATACGCGAATCCTGGAAAAAACCCGCGCAGACGATCGGGCGAAAGCTCGTTGATGTGCGCCGGGATCACGCCCCAGGCGCCTTGCACCATGAATTGAAGCGTGAACGCGCCGATTAAAATCCAGGCGAGACTCGGCGCGAAAACCCAGAGCGGAATTAACGCGCACGCTCCCAGAGCGGCCGCAGCCATCGAGCGGCGGCGTCCCCAGCGATCCGAGAGCAAACCTATCGCCAATCCGCCGCAAATCGCGCCGACCATGGATACGACCGTGATGATGGAGGTGAGCTTCACGCTGATAGCCGCGATGCTGCTGCAGGAATGTGGGATAGAAATCCTGCGTGCCATGCGAAATAAAATTCATCATGGCCATCAGCAACACCAAATAAACGAAGCGGGGGAGATTGGTGAGAACATCCGTGAAGTACTCGCTCCAATCGTGGCGCTCGGAGCGCGACGCGAGCCATGCGCCGCTTTCTTTTACTTTGGCGCGAATGAAAAGCGTGAGCAGCGCGGGCGCGCCGCCGATGAAAAATAGCGCGCGCCATCCCCAGTGCGGAAAGACTGTCCAGTAGGCGACGGCGGCGAGAAGATAGCCGAGCGCGTAGCCTTCCTGCAGCAGGCCGGAGAGAACGCCGCGCCATTTTGCCGGCACCGATTCGAGAGCGAGCGATGCGCCCACGCCCCACTCGCCGCCCATGCCGATGCCGTAAAGAAGGCGCAAAATCAGGAGGACTTTGAAATTGGGCGCGAAGCCGGAGAGCACCTCGACCGCGGAATAAAAAAGAATGTCGAGCATCAACGGAAGGCGGCGGCCGTAGCGATCGGCGAGCAGGCCGAAGAGGAAACGCGCCGATGGGGCGCGTGGCGAGGCTGGCGGTGATCGCCAGCGCGATCTCGGCGACGCCGAGATGAAATTCTTTGGCGATGGGGGCGAGAACGAAGGTGAGGACAAAAAAATCGAAGGCGTCGAGCGTCCAGCCGAGAAAGCCGGCGAGCAGGGCGTTGCGTTGATTCGCGCGCTCTTCGGCGGAAGTTGGGCTCATGCGGATGGCGCGGGTGGAGCGCGCGGCGGGCGCTACTTCGATCCTTTGCCGCGAAGATACGCGTCGTCTTTGCTGAGCCAATCGGCGCGCGGCGGAACGAAAACGTCGAGCTCGATGGTGTCTTCGAGCGCCCAGGCCTCGTGCGGCATATTTGGAGGAATGCAGAGCCCATCGCCGGGGGCGAGCTCGATTTCGCGGCCGTCGATGCCAAATTTCATGCCGCCTTCGAGGCAATAGGTGAGCTGCTCATTGAAATGGTGATGCATGGGCACGTACGCGCCTTTTTTCAGGATGATGCGAGCGAGCATAATGGATTCGCCGACGACCATCTGGCGGTCGAAAAGCGGATTGAGGTGTTCGATTTCCATTTCTTTCCATTTGAAATGCTTTAGAGCTGACGCTGGCATGCGGAATCTCCGTTGGGGCGCGTTTGTGGCGAGGCGATTGTACACGATTGGTTTGGAGGAGAAGCAAGAGGGATTCGGGATTTGCAGCGAGGGGCGAGGAGGCGGGCCGGCGGCGGTGATGGTTAATCGCTATGCGACTGGCCGGCGAGTTTTGCGGCGCGCTGCGCTTCCACCGGACGATAAAGAAGTCCGCTGAAAAAACGCTCCCGGCACGCAGGGCAGCGGTAGGCCGCGAATCCGAGGATGCGCTTCAGCCACTTGAAATGGCCGTCGAGCGCCAGGCGTCCGGGAATTTTTTCCAGCGAAAAACCGCCGCACTTCGGGCAGTGCGCGTACCAGATGAGCGCGACGGGAAAGTTCCAGGCGTAAAAGCGATTCTGGCAGGAGCGGCAGCGCCAGGGCCGCAATTGCGAAGGGCCAATGACGTAGTCCATCACGCCTTTGCGGCGAGAGCGAGTGCAATATGTCGAGTGACACTCGGGACAAACCACGGGGCCCCCAAGCTCCGGAATTAACTTCCTAGATACGGAATTTAATGCAAACTGGCCCGCGCTTCAAGTGGGAAGAGAAAAAAATGCGGGCGGGCAAGTGTAAGATATCAAAAGGAGACACTCATGGCCGACTACACCGCCGCGCATGCGCGCGCGGGCATTGATACGAAACTGCCGAAAATCGAGACCTGGCCGAATCATTTTCCGGGCTACGAAATTACCATTCGATTTCCCGAATACACGTCAATGTGCCCGAAAACCGGATTGCCGGATTATGGCGCGATCACTTTGCGCTACGAACCGCGGAAGGAATGTCTGGAGCTGAAGTCGTTGAAGATGTATCTGCTGGCTTACCGGAACCTGGGAATTTTTTACGAGAATGCCGTGAACCGGATTTTGCGCGATATCGTGGCGGCAACAAAGCCGGTGCGCTGCACGGTGACGGGAGAATTCACGCCGCGCGGCGGATTGACCACCACGGTGGAAGCGCGCTGGCCGCGTGGCAGCGGTGGAAACACGAAACGCGCGAGATAGACTTCGCGCAGCGCGTTGGAGATAATGCCTAGCGTCCCAGGGGGAGCGCCGGAGATTTCCGGCGAAATTTAAGGAGGATCGATGGGTACGCCGTCACAATTCACCGGCTCGGGCGAACCGGCGCACGTAGTGGAGACGTCTGCGACACCACGGTGGATTCTCATTTTGTTCGTAATCGCATTCTTGTTCGTCGCGTATCTGACCTACGCGAGCGTAACCGCGCGACAAGCGCAGCAAAAAGCTGCCGATGATGCCACCAAGCGCGAGCAAGCCATGGCCGCGGAGCTCGACAAGACCAACGCGCGCATCGCCGATTTGAAAGGCGCGATGGACGTCACCGTTCAGAAACTCGGCCTGACGCAGGATGAACTCGCGCACGCACGATCTCTGGCGCAGCAAGTGCGCAAGGAACAGAAAGCCAGCGACGAGAAACTCAGCGGGCAAATCGGCGCCGTGCAGGCGGATACGGCCACGAAATTCGGCCAGGTGTCCACGGAGTTGAACGGCACGAAGACCGACGTGGCCGCGACGAAGGCGGACCTCGAAGCGACGAAAGCGAAGTTGCAATCCACCGTCGGCGATCTCGGCGTGCAGAGCGGATTGATCGCGCGCAATCACGAGGAAGTGGAAGAGTTGAAGCGGCTCGGCGAGCGCAATATTTATGAATTCAAGGTGAAGAAGTCGAATCAGATGCAGCGCGTCGGCCCGATTCAAGTGACGCTGCGCAAAGTGGACACCAAGAAATACAAGTACACGCTGAACGTGCTGGCCGACGACAAAAATATCGAGAAGAAGGACAAGACCGCCGGCGAGCCTGTGCAGTTTTACGTGCACGGATCCCGCGCGCCTTATGAAATCGTGGTCTTCGACGTGACGAAAGATCAGATCAGCGGATATCTCAGCACTCCGAAGGATGCTGCAGCGGCCGCTGCCACTCCCCCGGGCAACTGAAGCACGGGCTTCCAACTCCTTGGCGGCGAACATTGCGCCGATGGGATTCAATTGACGAGGAACATGCGGAGAGTAGCGTCTTGGCGACGCCTTGCGGCGCGGTGCGTCCGTTTTTCTTTTGTGCGAGCCGGTGGTTCCACGCTGCCACGCGACTTTTTTGCTGAGATTGCCTGGACGCGCTTTTTCTTTTATCTAGCTGCGGGCGCGATTCTTGTTGTGTGTTTGTCCGGCAGCGCCGCTCCAGGAGCCGCGCAGAAAACATCACCGAAATCCACTGCAGCGAATCCGTCTGCTGCGAGAGCGGCCGCGGCTCCGTCGAAAGCCGGCGAAGTTTCCGCTTCCCCGAGTGACACGCGCGCGACGGCGATTGAGTCGCGCCTGCCGGCGACCGTTCAATTTTATTTCCACTGGCGCGGAACGAAATCGCTCAATGCCGACCAGAGTAAGAACGGCCTGCTGCGGCTCTGGGTGGATCCCGATTTCGCGCCAATTCGCCGAGTGATCGTGTCGCGAGCGCTCGGAAAATCCTGGCTCAAATCCGATAAGAATGGCATCACGACGGACCAGATCGCGGCCTTGATGCCGCTCTTTGAAAATGAGGCGGTCGTCGGAAGCGTCGCTCGAAAGGCCGCCAAGCCCGAGGAACACGCCGGCGCAGATGGCTTCCTGATCTACGATTCCGCAGGCAAGGCCGAGCTGATCGAGAAGGCCAACGCGCTTTTGTGGAAATCTTCCGGCGCGACCGCAGCAGCGCAATCCTACATGCTTGGGCAGGTGAAGATTGAATCGCTCGAGAGTCCTCGCGGCAGGGATTTCTCGGCGAGGGTGGGAAATTATTTCTTGCGCGCGTCGAGCAAGGAAGTTATCGAGGAACTCGTCACGCGATTCGAGGGAAAGCCGCTCGCAGGCGCCTCGCTCGCCGATGATGCGGATTGGAAACGAGCGCGCCAGAATTTCGCGCCGGATGCGGTAGCGGAATTTTTCGTGCGTCTCAGCGATGCGAGCCTCGCACACGCTCCAAAAATGGAAGGCATGGACGCCGCCGCGTTTGCGCGTGGCATTCATTTCGAACGCGCGCGGGCTTGGGCGGGCAGCTTGAGCTTCAGCAACGATGCCACGCGGCTGCGCGCCGCGATTTTTGGCGACACTTCCAACGGCAGCATTTTCGATATCGCCGGCGCGAGCGCTGCGAATTTCGATACGTTGCCGCTCGCGCGCGACGGCTCGTCCTACGCCGTCTGGCGATTGAATCTGCCGGCCATCTATCAAATGCTCCACGGCCCGCTGCTCGATTCGCTGCCGCAGCAAAAGGCCGGCAATTTGAAAGGCTTCGACATGCTTGGCGCGGCGCTCCTGGGCATGCCCGTTTCCGACGTGCTCGCGCTTCTCGGAGAGGAAGTGGCCACAGTTTCCTCCGCGCCGGGCGATACCACTTACACCGACCTTTTTGCCATCTCGATTCGCAAACCCGAAGACGTAAAACGCGTGGTGCGAAAAGCGCTCGGGCCGATCGTACGCAACGAAACGCCAGGGCGCGACGCGACTTTGCTCGAACTCGGTTTCAACTCCACCGATCCGGTAACGCACGCGGCGCGCATTCAGCTTTCGTATGCCGCCATCACGCCGCAGCTTTTGATTTATTCGCAGCGCAAAGCGATGGTGCTCGACGCGGTGGAACGCGTGAGCCATGCGCAAGGCTCAAGCGCCGAATCGCTCAGGAGCAACCCGGATTTTCAGCATGCACGCGCGCGATTGCCCAAAGGATTGAGCGGTTTCTCTTATACGCAGATGAGCAAGCAGACTTGGGAGCGCGAATTTTCGGTTTGGTTAAGCTCGATCGCGAAGGCGTCAGCCACGAAAGACACAGCCTCCGGCGACGGAGCGAGCGCCGCGCCGCCCGATTTTCTGCAAGGCATCAACCTCGCCGTCTTTCCGCGCTATCTTCATTCCTATGCCAGTGGGTGGTGGAAGACGGCTGACGGCGTCTATTTTGATTCGTATCTCCAGTAGAGCGGGCGCGCGATTCGTGATTTCGATTTTCGCGAGCGCAGCGCTGTGGTTGGGATTCGCGGCGCGCGGGCCGCTGGCGCAATCTCCTTCGGGCGCGCCGCAGCAGACACCGATACAGAGCAATGCCGCGCTGGTGATTGTTGAAGCCAGCGTCGCTGACAGGCACGGCAATTTCCTGAGCGGCCTCGAACGATCGCAATTTCACATTTTCGATGACGGCGCCGAGCAGCCCATTTCCATTTTCCAATCCGTGCAACAGCCGCCGGAAATTTGCGTGCTGGTGGAAACGAGTCCCGCGGTTTACTTGATTCATCGCCAGCATCTGGAAGCCGCCTACGCGCTGCTGGACGGGCTTCCCGCCGACGCGCAAGTGGCGCTGGCTACCTACGACACAGGCTCGCGCGTGCTGCTTCCCTTCACTGCGAATAAATCGGCGCTGCTCGATACTTTGAATGGCCTGCAATATTTTCTCGGCATGGGCGATTTGAATTTTTATGACGCCGTTAACGGCACGCTTTCCTGGCTGGAGACGCGCCACTCGAAGCAGGCGCTTCTGGTGCTTTCCACCGGGCTTGACAGCTCGCCCGCGCCTGAATGGCCGGCGCTCGAACGCCACATTGAATCGGGCTATGCGCCGATTTTTACCGTCGCGCTCGGCGGCGAGCTGCGCGATTTCAAAGGGAAAAAATCCAAGGGCGATTCGTCCGCGAAGAAAAAGAAAAAAGATAAAGACGACGACGCGAGACCTTTCGAATCAGCCGTGCCACAAGCGCCGCGCCCGGGGCCTCCAGGAACGCAGCCGAATTTCGCGCGCGCGACGACGGCGCTGAAGGCCATCGCGGAGAATTCCGGTGGCCGCGCTTACTTCCCTGCCTCGCCCAACGATTTCGTGCGCATCTACCAGGAAATCGCGGCGCACCTCAGCAATCAATATTTTCTTGCGTACGAACCACCCACGCGAGACGGCAAAATCCATAAAATCGAAATTCGCATTAGCGGCGCCCAAGGAAAAATCGCCGGATCAACCATGGCAAACAACGCTCTGCGCGTCTATGCGCGTCAAAGTTATCTTGCGCCCGAAAAATGAAGCGGGGATTCTGTACTATCATGTGGCGGCAGATTTTCGGGTGCGCAAGGGCGCGTGTCGGCCCGCCGCCGGAGCAGATTGCAGCAATCCATTTCACAGAGTCGGAGAAATTCATGAATCCATGGCGGAAAGCAAGTTCACGCGCGCGGCTGGGCTTTTTCGCCGCCGTGATTTTGGCCGGCGGTTTGTGGCGGGTGGGCGCCCAGGCGCAAGACGCGCCGCCAAAGAATGGCATTGTCACCAGCGAGGGTGTTTCGTACCGCTACAACTACGCCGGCAACGTCGCGCAAGTTCCGCTGGAGAATGTTTCCGGCCGGCTGCTGTTGCCCGTGCGCGTGAACACTGGCAGGCCCGGATTTTTTCTGGTGGCTACGGGAGATCCGCGCACGGTGGTGGATCCCAAGCCGTGGACGCCGGAAGATGCAGCCGCCGGCGCGAAAATTGATTTCGCGAAAGTATTTTTCTCGATGTCCGGCATCGAGATGGAAGTCGCGCAAGTGGCTCCCGCGGACCTTGTGAATCTTTCCGATCAAGTGGGCCAGCCGGTGCACGGAATTTTCGGCGCGGACGTGCTGCGGCAATTCGTGGTGGAAATTGAATACGATCGCTCCGCAATCCATTTTTACGATGCGAAATCGTTTCAATATTCCGGCAAGGGCATCACCCTGCCTTTGATCATGCGCGGCGGATTGCCGAGCATTCACGTGAAAGTGGCGCCGATGGGCCAGGCTGCGTTTGAGGATGATTTCGCGATTCAGACGGAATCGGACGGCGGGCTTTCGATTTCGAAAACTTACGTGGCGGCGCATCATCTGCGCGCCAATAAATTCAAGGGATTTTCGCGGCCCGACGCCTCAGGAAATAAAACGGTGCTCTCGCGGCTAAAGACGATCACCATCGGACCCTACAGTTTCGATGCGCCCATCGCCGAACTTCCGCCTTCGTCGGGCGCGGAAAACGGGAGCGGCGGCTCGATCGGAAATGCGATGTTGTCGCGCTTCCGAATTTTCCTCGATCAGCCGCACCAGCAGGTGATACTCGAGAGCAGCAAGAATTTCCGCGGCAGCTTCGATACGGATATGAGCGGCGTGGTGCTGGTGGCCAAGGGCGCGAATCTGAAAACTTTCGAAGTGGCCGCAGTCGCGCCAAAAACTCCGGCCTCGGAAGCAGGATTGCAGAAGGGCGACGTGATCGCCGGAATCGATGGCTCGCCGGCCGCCGACCTTGATCTTTCCGGCGTGCGCGAGATGTTCCGGCAAATCGGACACGAATATCATCTGACGGTGGTGCGCGGCGATCACACGGTGGAAATGAAATTGAAAACGAAGCGGCTGGTGTGAGCGTTACTCGAACTCGCGCAACGTTTCGGCCATCACACGCAGCCGATCATCCACGCGCGCGAAAATTGTGCCTGCAGGGAATTTTCCATTCGCATCGCGAACTCCGGCGCTGGTGCCGGTGAGAATTTCGAGGCCCTCGCTGACCGTCGCGACCGGATAGATGTGGAATTTTCCGGTGGCCACGGCGTCGATCACTTCGGCGCGCAGCATCAGATCGTCAATATTCGCAGCTGGGAATCAGCACGCCCTGCTTGCCAGTAAATCCTTTCAAGCGGCAGACGTCGTAGAAGCCTTCGATTTTTTCGTTCACGCCGCCGATCGGTTGGATATCTCCCTGCTGATTCACCGAGCCAGTGACGGCGAATTCCTGCGAGATCGGTAGCTCGGAAAGCGCGGAAAGCAGCGCGTAAACTTCGGTGGAGCTGGCGCTATCGCCATCCACGCCGGAATAAGATTGCTCGAAGCAAAGACTCGCGGCGAGCGAGAGCGGCTTATCCTGCGCGAATGTGCGGCGGATATAGCCGCTGATAATTTGCATGCCCTTATCGTGAAAGCGGCCGCTGAGATTCGATTCGCGCTCGATATTGATCAGGCCGGCTTTGCCGAGCGAAACCGAAGCGGTGATGCGCGTGGGCTTGCCGAAAGCATAGCCGCCGATTTCCAGGACGGCGAGGCCGTTCACCTGGCCGACACGCTCGCCCGCGGTATCAATGAAGATCAACTTCTGCTCGATCATTTCGCGAATTTTGGTTTCGGTCAGATTGTGGCGCTCGATTTTGGCGTCCAGCGCTTTGCGGACATGCTCGCCGGTCACCATGTCGTTGCCGTTTTCGTGTTTCGCGACGTAAGAGGCTTCGCGAGCCACATCGGCAATCTCGAAAAATTTCGCGGTGACTTTGCCGCGGCGGCCGGCGCAACGCACGCCGTGCTCCATGAGCGCAGCGATGGCCGAGCGATCGAAGATGCAGAGGCCTTCGTCCTCCGTGAGCTTGCGCAGGCGGCCGCTGAAATGGCGGATCACTTCATCGTTCCATGGCATTTCTTCGTCGAACTCGACGCGCACTTTGAAAATCTTGCGGAAATCCTCTTCGTAGGTGTAGAGCAGCTCGTACATGTCGCGATCGCCGATCAGCAGATATTTTCACGTTCACGGCGATCGGCTCGGGCTTCATCGCCGCGGTGCTGAACGGAAAGAAAACATCCACCGGCTGAATTTCGAGCTTGCCGTGATTCAGCGTGCGCTTCAGCGTGCGCCAGACGCCCGTTTCGGTGAGCGCGTCGAGCGCATACATGATCAGGTATCCGCCATCGGCGCGCAGCAGCGAGCCGCCGCGCAGATCCATGAAATCGGAGCTCCAGCCGGCGCGATTGTCGTAGCTGCGATGAATCGTGCCGAAAACGATTCGCGTAAGTGGGAATCGTCTCGAAAATCACGGGGCAAGTTTCCTGCTCGCCGTGCGCCAAAATCACATTCACGCCGTAGACGCGGAACGGATCGCGCTCGCCGCGATCGAGTCTCGGCGCGCCGGCCGATCGCGTCCGCCGGCGGCGTTTCCTCTTCGCCTTCGCGCTCTTTGAAAGGCTCGAGATTGTCGAGAATGTGATGGCGCACTTCTTCGAGATATTCGGCGATGTGCTCGTTCGGATATTTTTCCTTCAGCTCCTCGATCACGCCGTCCACCAGCACCGACGCGGCTTCCTGCTCGAGATAACTCATCTCGCTGGCCAGTTCGCGCGAAAGAGAAAGCGTCTTGCGGTAGACGACCGTGAATTCCTGGCGGAACTGATCGTACTTGCGCTCGATATCTTCGGCGGCGGTGGTTTCGAGCTTGCCGTCCTGCACCAGCTTGGGAATTTCCTCGATGGGCACCATCTGGCCTTCGAGCACCGGGAAAATTTCCGGCAGCGCGACGGCGCCGACCTGCATGCGGCCCAGCGCAAATTGCTCGCGCGCGATGCGCCGCGTGAAATCGTCCATCAATTCTTTCTCGCGTACCGTAAATCGCTCGACGATGCGCGCCTTCTGCCGCTGGAATGGCTCGCCCTCGAAAACTTGCGGAATTCGCCGCCGCAAAAATTCGATGCCCGATTCCATTTCTTTCTTGAAGGCGTTGGCTTGTCCGCGCGGCAGCGTCAGCAAGCGTGGGCGATCGGCATTCTTGAAATTATTTACGTAGCAGCGGTCGGGCGCGGGCTCGCGGCTCGGGTTCAGCCCCTCGACCATGCGCGTCACCATGCCGCCGCGGCTGGTTCCCGAAAGCCCGCAAATAAAAAGATTGTAGCCCGGCGCAGTTAGCTCCACGCCCATCTGCAGCGCGCGCAGCGCGCGTTCCTGCCCGAGCTCGCCTTCCACCACCGGCGCTTCCTTGGTGGAAGCGAACGGCACACTTTCCGGCTCGCACCGCCAGCGGAGTTTCTCCGGGGGCAGCCCTGTGGGATTCGGCGCTGGATTCGTACTCATTTTCTTTTCCGAGGGCCGTACTCTAGCACGTGCTCCATTCAGGGCCTAACCGCTTTGCCGCGCGCGTGCCGTGATAGTTCTGGGTGGGTGTAAAGCGCAAGAACGCTCGCTGTAGTGGCGACGATGATGGGACCGAGCACAATGCCCAGCACGCCGAAAGCGCCGATGCCGCCGAGCACGCTGATGAAAATCACCAGACCGCTGAGCTGGACGCGCCCGCCGATCAGCCACGGACGCAGGACGTTTTCCACGATGGCGATCACTCCAGCGCAGATCGCAACCAGCACGATGCCCTTCGCGCAGGTGCCCCGAAGAATCCCAGCCAAATTGCCGCCGGAATCCAAATGAGCGACGAGCCCACCACCGGCAGCATTGAGAAAAACGCCATCATCACGCCCCAGAACAGCGCCGCGTGGATCCCAACGATCGCGAACATCACTCCGCCGATTATTCCGTGCAATGCCGCCGTGGCCAGGCTCGAGAGCACGCTCGCGAAAATTAATTCACGCGCATCGCCGATCACCCGCGCCCGATGCTCTTCTTCAAACGGCAGCGTGCGGCGAATGCGGTCCATGATTTCGTCGCCGTCGCGGAAAAAATAAAACATCGCCAAAATCATCACTACCAGCGCGAAGAAAAATCGCGCCACGTGTTTCAACACCGCACCGATTTCCGATGCCAGGAATCCGGCTGCCTTTTCCGCCGATTGATGCAGTAAAGCGTTCAGATCTTCGACGCTTTCTCCCGGGATTCTCGTTTGAATCGCTTCCCACGCGCGGTTAGCCCACGCGAAATGGCCCTCGGCGACGCCGTGTTGCAGCGTTGAAGCCATTTCGATCGCTTGCTTCACGAAAGCGATGCCTACCAAAATTAAGGGCACCACCAAAATTAGCGTCACCGCGACGGTGCTCATCACCGCCGCCCAGGTTTCACCCATCCGTCTTTCCACGCGCTTGTGCCACGAGAAAAAGAAAACCACCAGGATGCCCGCCCAGGCCATGGGCGCCAGAAACGGCGCGAAGATCAAAAAGACGAAATAGCCCAGCAGCGCCAGCACGCAGTAAAACAGAACCGCGCCGACCCTTTTTTCGGATGTCGCCTCTGAGCTCAATTTCGCACGCTCCTCGCCGCCGCTCAGCGCCATGCCCGCAATCGCAGAGCGCAAAGGCACAGGGAGAGATAGATTCAAATGCGGGATTTGTCAACAGCGCGCCGCCCAGCGCGACGCCCGCGGCGCGGAGTGCTAAAATTCGCCGAGATGAACACGCCGCCGAACTCCGCTCCCGCCGCGTGCAAACACGCGCGCACGCAAGTAATCGCCGAGGATGCCGACGCGAAATATGTCGAGTGCCTGGATTGCAGCGCGATCCTCGAGGCGGATGAACTGAAGAAGGAAACGACTGGATTCAACGAGTCGCTTTCCGACGCGTAAACGATTCGCGCTATCGAATCTCCAGTTTTTCAATCAGGCGGGATACGTCATCAGCCGAAACGTCATAGAGCGAATGTTCATCTTCCTGCTCCAGCCGCTCGCTCAAATACTTCGCCGCAATATAACTCGCTTCCCGATCGCTCAAGTCCCGGCCAACTGACTCACGAAATTTGACGAAAGCCGGATGCGCCAACCCCAGCACTACCGGCTTGCCATCCACGAAAAATTTACAATCCATCGTGTCCGCGTGCCGCGTCGCCACGCCATTCCAGCAATGAGAAAAGCGACAGCGGTAAGCGTAATCGGTAACTTTGGAATGCACATCGAAAGCGCCGACGAAATCGCTCATCGCGCCGAGGTTTGGAATCGGATTCGGACTTTTGGTTTCAGTGGCCGTCATTGGAAACGCCGCCGCACACAAACCGCGCAGGAATAAATCCAGCCAGCCTCATAGCCGGCGCTCGCCGCTACTTCCCGGCGTGAACTTCCTCACGCTGCGGCTGCCGGTAGCTCTGCACCGCCGCGCCCACTCCCGCACCCGAAGGAACACGGAATCCCTGATCGAGCAGCACTTTTTCCAGCGCCGCAAGGAAAAGCAGCACGTTCTGCCGCTGGCTCGAATAACCCATTAAGCCCACGCGCCAGATCTTTCCCTTCACCGGCCCAAGCCCGCCCGCAATTTCGATATTGAATTCATCGAGCAATTGCCCGCGCACTTTGTGATCGTCCACGCCCTCAGGAATGCGCACGCCGGTAACGGTCGGCAAGCGATCCGCCGGATTCTGCACGAAAAGTTCCAGCCCCATCGCCTCGATGCCCGCGATCAGCGCGAACTGATTCTGCAAATGCCGTTCCCAACGCGCCTCCAGCCCTTCTTCCAGCACGCACCGCAGCGCTTCACGCAGCGCATAAATCAAAGGAATCGGAGGGGTGTGGTGATACAGCCGCTCCTTGCCCCAGTAATTCATCGCCGACTGCAAATCGAAATACCAGCTCTGCGTCTTCGTCTTGCGCGCGCGGATCACTTCTTCGGCCTTGGCGTTCACCGTCATCGGTGACATTCCCGGCGGCGCGCTGATGGCCTTCTGCGATCCGCTGAAGCAAATATCAATGCGGTCGCGATCGATGGCCAAGGGCACGCCCGCAAGCGTCGCAACCGTATCCACCACCAGCAGCGCGCCAAATTCATCGGCGAGCTTGCGGTAATCCGCCAGCCGCTGCAGCACGGACGTGGACGTCTCGCCGTGCGCCAATCCGATCAACTTCAGCTTCTTGCCCTTCGCCGCCCGCCGCACATCCTCCGGATCCACGGTGCGCCCATACGGCGCTTCCACGCGAATCACGTTTGCCGGCGTGCGTTCCGCGATCACCGCCATGCGCTCGGAGAAAACGCCGTTCACGCAAATAATGCAATCGTCGCCGGCCTCCAGCGGATTCAGCACCGACGCTTCGATGCCGCCCGACCCGGAAGCCGAGAGCGGAAACGTCACGCGATTGTCGGTCTGGAAGACGCGCCGCAGCAAAATCTGCACGTCGCCCATCATGTCCATGAACCAGGGATCGAGATGCCCCACCAACGGCGTGGACATCGCGCGATACACGCGCGGATCGATGCACGACGGCCCCGGCGTAAGCATCAGCCGGGTCGGTGGCAGCAATTCTCCGATCGGTTCGTCTCTCATGGCGGTATCCTCACTCCGCGCCGAAGATTTCGACGGCCGGGAACAGCGCACTGGAATCTTCCGCGCGGGTAAAAATAGAGAAATCCGAGGCCCGGTCGCCGCCTATAGTCTCTCGAAACGTTGCGCGTGGGTCAACTCCAAAGCCCGCCGCGAAACAGTGCCAAATTGTCTTTGGTGGTCGTGCAGGAAACGTGCAGCGATCGTGCAGCAAACCTCAGTCGCGAGTCCGCCCGCGCTCTTCATCTTCCACAAAAAGCACGCCGATGCCGGTCTTGTACTTTTCCGGTGCCGCCTCGCTATAAACCACAGTTCCGCGCAGAGAAAGCAGGCTCGGATGATTGTCGGCAGCATTGGCCTCGATCATCAACTGCAATTCCGATTGCAGCGCCGGCCGGTTCGTCAGCGACAAATACGCGCCGTATAAAGTAATGTCACGCACGACGGCCTTCTCTTCGAACGCCTTGCCGTCTTCGCCGATACCCGCCACGGTGGCCGCGAATCGCAGCCGCCGCCGCGGTCCCACGCGCGATTCGCGCATGGTCACGTCCACGCCTTTTTCACTCAGCGAAATCGCCATACCTTCCATCGCCGCCCAGGTGGCCGCGAATTCCTGACGCGCGGCAAAAAGAAATCCATCCACCGTCTTGTCGTTCGAATCCGGATCGTGATGGAACAAAATCAAATTGCTCACCTTCACCTGCCGCGCCAGCTTCACACATTCGAGCCAGCTCGAATGTCCCCAGCCTTTGCGCGTCGTTGCCAATTGCTCCGGCGAACACTGCGCGTCGCAAATCAGCACGTCCGCGCCCGCCGACAAGTTGCCGCAAATTATCATCAAATTCCGGCACGCCCGGCTCGTTATCCGTCGCGAAAACGATCGACCCTCCCGGCGTATCCAGCCGGTAGCCCAGGCAGCCCTGCGGATGGTTCAGCCAGCGCGTGGTCACCCGCGTTCCGTGAATTTCGAATTGCTCGCCGCCGGTAACTTCGCGAAATTCCCGTCCTGCCGTGAGCATGCTCAAATCCACGGGAAAGTAAGGGCTGGCCATCTGCTGTTCCAGCACCTTGCGCAGGCTATTCGGCCCCAGATATTTCGATTCGAAACTGTAAAAGTGAAAGCGATTTTGCTGCTGAAAGAACGGATGAAAGAAAGGAATGCCTTGAATATGGTCCCAGTGATAATGCGTTACCAGGATGTGCGCTTCGATCGCGCGATGCCCCGCGTCTTCTTCCCAGCGATTGCCGAGCAGCCTCATTCCCGTGCCGCAATCGAGAATGAATCGCGTGCCGTCGCCGGTCACCACTTCGACGCACGCCGTGTTTCCGCCGTAGCGCCACGTGCCGCGGTCGGGCGTCGGCGTCGAGCCGCGCACGCCCCAAAATGTCACTTTCGTAGTGTTATGAGACATTGCCGGGCGATCTGCCATCGCGGGACGCGCGCCACCCCGCTCCCCCCAAACTTGCGCGCGCGATTCTGACCCAATTGCATGGTAGAAGCCAGCCAACTCCGAAGTCAATCCGCAATCGCGCCCCGCGTGCCCGCCCGCAAACTCTCGCTAGTTCCCGCATAGTCAATCCTTTGAATCTATGGTTACAATCAATTCATGCATGTGCACGCGCACGATGGAGTGCATGATCATCACGGTCATTCCCACGCCCACGCGCATGCGGCCTTCTCCTCCTCGCGCATGACCATGTTCCTCGGCGCCTCCGTGGCCGCCACTTTGCTGCTCGTCGCCGCGGAATTCGCCGCTGGATATTTCGGCCACTCCATTTCGCTGCTCAGTGACGCGGTTCACAATCTCACCGACGTTCCCGCGATGTTCATCTCCTGGCTCGCCGGCCGCTGGGCGCTGCGGCCTCCGACCAAAGAGCACACCTATGGATTCCATCGCGCCGGAATTCTGGCGGCGTTTACAAACTCGCTGTTTCTCGCCGGCGTCGCGGTTTTAATTCTCTTCGAAGCAGTCGAGCGCCTCAGAGCGCCTGTGCAAGTTCACACCGGCTTGATGCTGTGGGTCGCGGTGCTCGCGTTGGTGGTGAATGGCGGAATCACGCTGGCGCTTGTCTCCGGGCGCCGCGATCTCAACGTGCGCAGCATCTTGCTACATTCTTTCGGCGACGCGCTCTCCAATGTGGCCATCATCGGCGGCGCGCTGGCCATGCGCTGGACCAATGCAAGCTGGATCGATCCCGCGATCGGCATCGCCATCGGCGCTCTGGTGCTTTGGTCGGGATGGGGAATTCTGCGCGAGAGCGGCCACATTCTTCTCGAAGGCCTGCCGCGCCAGATGCGCCTGGAAGACGTGGCGCACACGATTCTCGCCGTCAGCGGCGTGCAGGAAGTTCACGACATTCACATCTGGACGATTGGGACGGATCTAAACGCGCTTTCCTGCCACATTCAGATTCCGGATATGCACATGGAGGAGAGTTCGAAAATTCTTGAGGGAATCAGGAAGGGATTGGCTCGCGACTTCCACATCAGCCACACAACGGTGCAGTTCGAGCGCGCCGGCTTGCCGTCAGAATCACAGCTTTACATGCCCGACCCGCCGAAAGCGTAGGGCCGCCAACTCGCACGCGCTGGCGTTCATACCTAAATCGAAAGCTTCAGTGGAACTCCACGGGCGGCGTTCACCTGCGTGGTCGCGTCCGAATCAATCGTCGAGACGCTCATCGTGCGGCGATTTCCTTCTTTGGTCACATAAACCAATTGATCGCCCTGGCGCGTGAACGCCACTGCCGCCACCATCACGCCGCTCTTCAGCACGAAAAGAAAATCAGAAGCCTCCGTGACCGATTTCACGGCGACGGGTGCCTCTTCCACTTGCGGCGCAGCTTGCGTCGTTGCCGGAGCGGCAGGAGCGGACGCCGTCGCGGCCGTCGGCTGCTGAACGATGATAATTTGCGGCGCGGGTTGCGGCTGCGCTTCCGGCGCCTCATACACCGGCGCGCCACCGCCGAAATCCGAAAGGAAGAAGGCCGAGCCGCCCACTTGTCCGCGATTCAAGCGCTCCGCCAGCGCGATCTCCGCTTGCGTCGCCGGATCGATCAACGCCTTTTCCGCCAGATTCCCGTTGATCGCTGCGAGGTGCGCGAAATCAAATCCCAGTCCCGGAACTTGTCCGGTGAAATCTTGAAAAGTCGTGGTTCCGGTGTCCGGGTTGAAAACGGCAACGCTCGTATTCGAGGCGCTTGGACTCGTCCCGGTGGAACCGCTCGAGCTGCCGGAATTCGTACCACCGGATCGGCGCGCCGTACCCGTGCCGCGCACGATCACTGGAGCCGTCGGGGCCGCATGATGCGCGCGCGCAGGCATCGTCCCCGTGCTCACATGAGACACGCCACTCCGCGGCGCAGGAGCCGCTGCGGGTGCCCCCGCTGAAGTTCCCGCGTGCTGCGCCTGAGCCGCCCACGGCAAAGCCAGCGCCATCGCCGCTAGAAACGCGAAATGTGTGATCTTCTTCATGGCCCATTCCCTCTATACATCTGACGCTGTTCACAACCTCACGGTTGCAGCCGATTCTACTCCCCTTCTGCCTTGCGCGATGCACAAAATCCGGGCACTTCCGGCGCGGCTTGGTGTCCATTGAAAGGGATAGACTTGCGTCTGCGGGCTGCACCGGCGGCCGGAAGCCCGGGTACATGCTTCGGGCGGCAAAGATTTGGCGGTTGCTTTGCCGTTTGTCCTGAATATGCTATAAACGTCGCGCTGCGAGGCAGCCGGGATGCAACCCTCGAATTCAGATACGCATGCAGGGAAACGCGTTCCCGAAGCACCGGCCGCGCGACGCGCAGAAGAACCGTCGGAGTTTTGCCCGCGCTGTTCGTCGAAGCTGGCGGCGCGCAGTTGCAAGATGATTTGCGCGCACTGCGGTTATTACATGTCGTGTTCGGACTTCTATTGAAGCCCGCCCTCGATCCGCAAGCTGATCGAGACACCGATCGGTAAGCCTGGGGCGGCTTCACCGGAATCTGAACTGAGGAATCTTAGAAGCGCCGATTGTCAGGAGGCGAAAACGTGGCACTGCGAATGACCGATCATGATGTGAATGGCGTCACCGTACTCGAAATCGACGGCCGAATCGTTCTCGGCGAGGAAAGCAATGCGTTCCGCGAACGAGTGAAGGCGCTGATGGCGGCAGGGAAGAAGAAGATCGTGCTGAACCTGGCCAACGTTACCTACATTGATAGCGCCGGGCTCGGAACGCTGGTAGCCACTTTCCATAGCGCGCGCTCGCAAGGCGCCACGCTCAAGCTCGCCAATCTTGGCGCGAAGTTCAAGGAAGTTCTGCAGGTCACCAAGCTGATGACCGTCTTCGATGTGTTCGATAGCGACTCCGCTGCGGTAGCCAGCTTCACCGCGGCGCCGTCGGCTTCCGCGTAGGCATTCGCTGCGGGGCGTCCGCCGCAACGGGCGCCCAAAGCAGTCCCGCAACCACGATCTCGCCACCGCGCGATGCTCACAAACTCTCGTCTAGCTTGTAGATCACCAGACCACTGAGCAGCTTCGGATAGAAATCCGTGGACTTCTGCGGCATCACGTCGCCGCCGAGCGCAATCTTCACCACTTCCTGCACCTTCACGGCATTGAGCAGGCAGCTCAATTGCGCTTCACCGCGATCCACGGCGGCGATCGCCTCATTCATATCCCGCTGATAAGTGATGTGCTCTTCAGCGACCACCGCTTCGGCGGTAATTCCCAGGCACTTCTCGAGCATCAATTTGTGCAGCAGCACCACGTCGAGCTCGCGCTGCGCTTCCGATACTTTCGGCAACGTCTGCTCCATATCCAGCGTTTTGCGCAGCACGAAAAGAAAGAACGCTCCGCCGCCCGCATAAACGCCGATTGCATGACGCGAGCGTTGCCGCTCCATCTCGTGTGTGAACTCCGCGAAGCTGGCTGGGCGCTCCGCGTCCGAGCCAAACGGATATCCGTACCAATCGAAGTATTTCTTCGCGTGCGCGCGGAACTTCTCGAAGTCGAAGTTCGCCACGTTGCGGATTACGCGATGCGTGGGCAAGATCGTCAGGCCGCTGCTGTGCGTATTGAAAAGCGCCATCATTGCGAATTCGCAGGGCGCGTCTGGATTCTTCGCCGCGTCGCGCGCGCGACATTCGTCGCGATAGGCAATCGCGGTTTCGTAGCGATGATGGCCGTCGGCGATTACCAGCTTCTGTTTCGCCATCGCGCCGCAGATGCGTTCGATCGATTTGGCGTCGGTCACGGCCCAGAGACGATGCGTCACGTCGTACTCATCCTTCAGCTTCACGGCCGGCTCGGCTTGCGCGATCACGTCCAACATTCGATCGATTAGCTTTGAAGTGTCGTCGTAGAGCATGAAGAGCAAGCCGGTTTGCACGTGCGTCTGCCGCAGTAATTCCAGACGATCGGCCTTCGGCGCTGAAAGCGTTCGCTCGTGCCGGAAAACTACTTCCGCCTCGAAATCCTCGACGCGGCCGAGGCCGATGAAGCCGCGCCGCACGCGCTGCGTGTTCGTGCCCGGCACTTTGTAATCCTGCTCGTAGGCGTAGATCGCCGGCGCTGCATCCCGCGCCAAGATTCCCGCGGCGATCCATTCGCGCAGCTTTGCCGCGGCGCGCGAGTAGACATTGTTCGCCGCGGAATCATCCGCTTGTGCGCGGCCTTTCTCGATGGGGACGAGATTGTACGGGCTCGCGGCGTAGTACCGCTCCTGCATCGCGGGAGTGATTTTGTCGTAGGGCTGCGTGAGAACGTCGGCAGGCGCAACGCGCTTCGTATCGTAGCGATAAGCTCGGAATGCCCGGATTTCCGCCATCGACTCCTCGGAACTTTTACGCACTCTCGGAAAAAGATATTAGCAGCGCGCGCTTGAAATCCCAGTTTTTTAGTTTTGACACCGAACTATGCGGAAGATATTCGGTCCGTAGTTTTTTCGAAGAAAACAACTCTGCGCGCGGAACTGTGGCTCGATGCGAAAATCACCGGGTAATTTTCCAGCTCCCGTTCTCCAAAATCAGATCATCGCTGTCGCTTTTCGTGTCTCCGCCCTTGAATGTCAGCGTAAAGCGCACCGTGGCTCCCTGGCCGCGAATATCAACGTTGTCAACTTTCAGGCTTTGAATCGTGCCGTTGCGCGAGCTGGTGTCGCAAATCATCTTGATTCCGCCGCCGAGCGCCATGGAGGTCTGCGCGGACTTGGAGAAGAAAGATTCCGCGGTTTGGTAGCGTCCCGCGTTGCAGGAATCGTAGGCGCCTTGAATCACTGCGGCGGGCGGCATTTGAAAGGGATTGCAGCCGGCCGAGGCGACTAGCGCCGCCGCGGCTGCTCCGAGTAAAAATATCTGACTTCGCTTCATGAACGACCTCGCACGCAGCTCAAAGTCTTCGCCGCGTTTTACCTTCGCCACTCTGCACTGTCAAGCGGCGCGACCGCGGCGTGCCGCCCTGAAAGGCGGCGTCACATCAGCGGGCTTGCGGCTCGCGTGGAGCACTACTTGCTCGCCGCGGATGACAAACTTCGGGCGCGCCCATAAAATAGAACGCGAAGGAAGCGGACCCGCAAACAGTGATCAGCGATCCCCGAAAATTTCACGGCGTCAATGTGCTGATCTTCGATCTCGACGGCACGCTAATCGATTCGAAGCTCGATCTCGCGCTGGCCGTGAACGCGATGCTCGAGCACAATGGCCGGCCGCCCGCCACTCACGAAGCAATTTACAGCCTCGTCGGCAATGGCGCGCCCACACTCGTGCGCCGCGCACTCGGCGAAGCCGCGAGCGACGCCGAAGTGGAGGCCGCGCTGGCTTATTTCCTCAGCTACTACCGCGAGCACATGCTCGACAATACCGTGCTGTATCCCGGCGTTCTCGAATGTCTCGCGAGCCTCGAGAAATATTCACTCGCCGTGCTCACCAACAAACCAGTTCGTTTCAGCGTAGCAATCATCGAGGGTCTCGGCATTTCCCGCTATTTCCGCTATATCTACGGCGGAAATAGTTTCGAGAAAAAGAAGCCGGATCCGACCGGCGTCGAAACGCTGCTGCGCGATTTCCAGGCAGCGCCGCGGCAAGCGATGATCATCGGCGATTCCGATGTGGACATTCAGACGGCGCGCAACGCGGGAACCTGGGCTTGCGGCGTTACGTACGGGCTGGGCAGCGAGCGCCTGCCTGAATGTGCTCCGGATCTTTTGCTCGATAACCTCACGGAATTACCGCCAATTCTGAACGGAGGGATTTAGCTCCGTCTTTCCGTCGCGCCGGCTGCCAGCCGGCGTTTTTGCGGCGATACTCGCACTGTAGCCATTCGCTATCGGTCGTGGTGCGTCTCCGCGATGGTCTGACATCGGCGGAATTTCCAACGGATCGCTGCGAGTTGGTTACGCTGCGCTCGCAGCTTTCTAAAAACGCCGGCTGGCAGCCGGCGCTACGAAGAGACGGCGCCCCCGATCCCGGAATCACTTCTTGCCGTAATTCTGCTTGTACCAATCCCAGGTGCGTTTCAGGCCTTCTTCGAAATCTACGCTGGGCGTGTATTTCAAGATTTTGCCGGCCTGCTGGATATCGGCCTGGGAATGGAGGATGTCGCCGGTTCTGGGCGGATCGTATTTTGCTTTTGCCGATTTGCCGGAAAGTTTTTCGAGCAGCTTCAAGACTTCGTTCAGGGTGATACGCGCGCCAGTGCCGCCATTGAAAACTTTTCCCGAAGCGCCTTCGGCTTCGCAGGCCTTCAGCGTGAGGTCAACGACGTTGGCCACGTAGGTGAAATCGCGCGATTGCTCGCCATCGCCGAAAACCACCGGCTGCTGGCCATCGAGCAGCGCGAAAATAAACCGCGATAGCACGCCGGAATATTGCGAACCGGGATCCTGGCGCGGACCGAAGACATTGAAAT
Source organism: uncultured Acidobacteriota bacterium (assembly GCA_963838545.1). Classification (GTDB taxonomy): domain Bacteria; phylum Acidobacteriota; class Terriglobia; order Acidiferrales; family UBA7541; genus Palsa-147. The sequence continues at coordinate 14,061 of CAWIRL010000001.1, read as the reverse complement.
AACGCAGCGAGACATTTTCGAGGCCGTAAACGCGGCCGAAAACCTGGCCGTAAATTTCGCCCACGAATTTCGTGACGCCGTAAGGCGAAATGGGCTCGGGAACCATCGTTTCGACTTTCGGAAGTGTCGGCGTCTCGCCGTAAGCGGAAGAGGAAGCCGCAAAAACGACGCGCTTGGCCTTGGCGTCGCGCGCGGCAACCAAAACATTCAGCGTGCCATCGATATTCACGCGATTCGTTTCGATGGGATCGAGGACGGAGCGCGGCACCGAAGTGCGCGCGGCGAGATGGATCACGTAATCCACGCCTTTCACCGCGGCGTGCACGTCGGCAAGCTCGGTGATGCTGCCGCGGCGGAATTCCACTTTGCCCGCGGCGCTGCGGAGATTTTCTTCTTTGCCGGAAGAGAGATCGTCGAGGACGACGACGCCGTGCCCGCGGCGCAGCAGTTCGTCCACAATGTTCGAGCCGATAAATCCGGCGCCGCCCGTCACCAGGTAGCGCATGAGGTCACCGTCCATGAAGCGGAGATTTGCGTCCAGCAGCGAGGAATTCGAGAAACTCTGGCCCGCGCCGTGCCTTTCGAGTACGCTCGAATATAGCTTGTCCCTGAAGGAGCGGGCAACATGCCCGAGTGAAGCGATTTCGATTCCGTCAACGCGGATTGCCCGCGGAAATGCAGGAGCGGGATCCAGCGAGTTCTTATTTCCATTATCGGCTTCCCTCTTCGTCCATGAACTCTCGACGCTTTCCGTATCTCGTGATCCTGATTCCGCTGGCATTTGCGGCGCTTCTGCTGCTGGCGAGGCCGCGACGACATGCGAATGCCAAGCCCGGAGCAGTTTCCGGCGGCGCGGCGACGGCGACGCAGCCCGTTGCGACTCCCGCGAGTGAATCCGAACAAAAGCAAAAGAAGCCGGCGAAGGACGCGCCGAAAGAATCGCCGAAAGCGGCTGCTTTTCCCTTCTCGGCCGGCGAGATTCTCGATTACGGCGTTTCCTGGGCCGCGTTTTCCAGCGCGGCGACGATCCGGCTGAGCGTCGTCGAGCGCCGCAATCTTTACGGCTGGGATTCCTGGCACCTGCGCGCGACGGGCAGCACCGAAAATCCGGTGCGGCGAATTTTTGAAATTGACGACGAATTCGATTCCTATATGGACGCGGCGACGCTCGCCAGCCATCAGTATGAAATGTATCTGAACGAAATGGGCAAGACCGAGAAGAGCGTGATGGAGCTGACGCCGCAAGGAAGCATCGCGCGCGGCGGCATCGCCTCGGTGATCGTTCCGCCCGGGACGCGCGATCCCATTGCGCTGCTGGAGTCCATGCGCGCGTGGGATTGGGAACATTCGCCGGAAATGCGCGTGGCGGTCTTCGATGGGCACAACCTTTACGATGTCCGCGCCAATCGCGAGGCCGCGGACGAGCAAGTGGTGGTGCCGGCCGGCAATTTCCGCGCTACCAAGATCGCCATTCACATCTACTCCGGCGCCACGGAGATGCAGCAGACCCGCTTCACGCTGTGGCTCTCGCGCGACGCCGCTCGCACGCCAACTTCGATGGAAGCCGAGCTGCCCTTCGGAACTTTCCGTCTGGAACTTACGCAAATCACCCCCGGTAAGAAAGAATAGCCCCGCCGAAGCCTCTGATAGTGGTTCCCAAAGGGGTCGATTTTTTCACGGTTAGAAATGACCTCGGTGGTTTGTTTTCATAGGGTTACGGCGATTTCTAATCATTTCCGTGTATCGATTAGAAATCTCAGGAATTGGCCTTTTTGGGCGGCTGGTGTTTTGTTTTTTCTGTAGTCGCGTTCATCGCCATGTTCCCGTGACAGGCTATGCCCAAATCCAGGCAAAGGGAATAGTACGAAGGGAACAGTACGAGACGCGGAAGTCCGTAGAGAAACGGACCGGGACTACGACTCGGGGACGATCCAATCCTCGGGTGGGAAATCGATCTGCCAGAATCCCGGGGCAGCTTTCACGAATTCGATGCCTACCTGGGCTTTACCGCCTTGCGGATTTCCCACGTAGACGGTGCGGCACTCGAGGCTGTTGCGGGTCAATTTATGCGTGAGAGTAAGCGTCTGGCCGCCGCGCAGAGGCGAATTCAGGGCCAGCAGGGCGCCGTGGGCATTGACGACCAGGGTGCGGGCTTCTTCCTCAAAGTCTTTGCCGTCCGCGAGTTTGCCCTTCACGGTGACGGGAACGCTGAGAAGCACACGAGCGCTGCGGCGTTTTTTCTGCTCGGCGACAAGGCTCCCCGTTTGCGTGTGTTGCGCCATACTCAATATTAGGGGCTATTGGGGGATTTAAGTGTGCGCGAAGTGGTACAGCAAGCGCGTTTCAGTAAACAGAGAGGCGCGCGGACCGCGGCCGACGCCCTTATGGCTCAGCAGGCGACGATTTTCTCGCGATTTTTGACCACCTTGCGGGTGGCGTTGCGCGTGTCTACCACCAGCTTTGAGGAATCTACGATCATCTGGTAATCGTAGGCGGTGTGATCGGTGGAGATCAGGACGCAATCGTAGGTGGCGAGCGCGGCCGGAGTCAGATCCACCGAACGCATGTGCGAAAAATCGTAGTGGCGCATCTTGTGCAGCGCCGGGAAATAAGGATCGTTGTAATCGAGCTTGGCGCCGCGTGCGGTGAGCAGCTCGAGGAGCTTGAGTGAAGGCGATTCGCGGAGATCGTCCACGTCTTTCTTGTAGGCTACGCCGAGCAGCAGAATCTTCGAACCCTTCAGGCTTTTCTGGCGCTCGTTGAGGGCATCGGCCACGGCGCTGACTACGTGGTAGGGCATGGAAGTGTTGATTTCGCCGGCCAGCTCGATGAAGCGCGTGGCGAAATCAAATTCGCGAGCCTTCCAGGATAAATAATAAGGATCCACAGGAATGCAATGCCCGCCGAGGCCAGGGCCGGGATAAAAGGGCATGAAGCCGAAGGGCTTGGTGGCGGCGCTATCGATCACTTCCCAAATATCGATATCCATGCGCAGGCCGAGGAGCTTGAGCTCGTTGACCAGGGCGATATTCACGCAGCGAAAAATATTTTCGAGGAGCTTGACCATTTCGGCCGCGCGCGTGGAACTTACCGGCACGACCTTCGAGACGATTTGCGCGTAAAGATTTGCGGCGGCGCGGGCGCTGGGCGGATTGGCGCCGCCAACAACTTTCGGAATCTGCGCCAGGCCGTATTGCTTGTTACCGGGATCTTCGCGCTCGGGAGAAAAGGCCAGGTAATAATCGGTGGCGACATTTTCTGAGCCGGCGGCGCGGGTGATAGGGCAGCGCAGACCGCCGCGCTCGAGGATGGGCAGAACCAATTCTTCGGTGGTGCCGGGATAAGTAGTGCTCTCGAGGACAATGAGCTGGCTGCGCTGAAGATTCGGCCCGATGGCCAGGGCGGTCTGCTCGACGTAGCTGAGGTCGGGCTCGCGGCGTTCATCGAGCGGAGTGGGCACGCAGATGAGAACGGCATCCATCTCGCGCAGCTTGGTGAAGTCCGCGGTGGCGCCGAAACGTCCGCTCTTCACGTGCTCGGCAATCTTGGCCGCGGGAATATGCTGGATGTAACTCTGGCCCGCATTCAGCTTCTCGATTTTGCCGGGATCGGTATCGAAGCCCATGACACGCTGGCCCGTTTCCGCAAAACGCAGCGCCAGCGGCAACCCCACATATCCGCATCCGATAATTCCGATGCGAATGTCCTTCCCCGCAAAAAACTCCGGCTTCCGATCCGCGCCCATCGACTCTACGCTCCTGACTTTCCAGTGGATTTGCGTGCAGAACTGCATCCGGCCCGCTGTGTCCGCGGTTGCCGGCGCGCCAGGCGCCGCTGCAGAACAGCCTTTTGACTATAGCAAGATTTTGAAGGCGGCAATGGGCGCGCGGGCGGGCGCGTGCGGCAAACGCCAACTGTGCGTAGGCGAAGTAGCAGTAGACTTGCTTGCGCTTTGGGTGAGAACCGAGAGGACTGCGATGGATCTGGATTGGCTGCGTGAGATTTGCCTTTCGTTGCCGGGGGCTACGGAGCAGATTCTTTGGGGTAATGATTTGGTGTTCAAGGTGGGCGGGAAGATGTTTGCGGCGGCGGCGCTGGAGCCTGGGGATGTTTGTCTGGCGTTCAAATGCAGCGATGAGGACTTCGCCGAATTGGTGGAGCGAGTGGGAATTATTCCTGCGCCGTATGCGGCGCGGGCGCATTGGGTGGCTTTGGAATCTGAATCGGCATTGCGGCGAGCGGAGGTTGAGGGTTTTTTGCGGGAGGCGCATGCGTTGATATTTGCGAAGCTTTCGAAGAAGCGGCAGGGGGAGATACTTGCCGCGAGGCCTCGGTCGAAGAAGCGCGTGGGTGGGAAAGCTGGGGGTCGGAACCGGTGAGGAATTTGTTGCGCGTGGGTTTCCGGTCGTGGCACTGCTGCGGTTGTGTGGGCAGTGGTTAGAGATTTGATGTTCGGATGCCGCCCTGAAAAGAATATGCGTGAGAACAAGCTGACGTCGCGACGGAGCGGTGAATTTGTTATTGCTCCGGGTGCGGTTTCGATGCCGTGACGCCCGTCAGGCCTGTTCGCTGCTGCTCTTAACTCCGCTGGTGGTGCAAGCGGCTTAAGTTATATCCAATCGCCGCCAGGGTGAATTCGATTCCGACGCGATGCAGCCCCCGTAGCCGGAACTGGCGCAGCCCGCGTTGTTGTTTCAGGACTCCAAACACCGGCTCCACGATTGCTTTGCGTTGGCCGTAGATTCGCCGGCCCGCCGGATCGCGGAGTTTTCTCCGCATCCGGCGATGCTCCGGGTCTCGTAGATATTTGCTGCTTCCGATTCCGTGCGCTCTTCCGTGGCCCTTTAATTCGTGACTGAGATTGGGGTCTGGGATATAGCCTTCGATCTCCCGCTGTTGCAGCCCGTGTAAGTTCTGCAGTGAGAAAAATCCGGTATCGGCGCTCACTCGTTGCGGTTTCCCGCGACATTGCCGGCTCGCCTGGTCCACCAGAGGCAGCAAAGAGGCGTTGTCGCTGGTGTTTTGCGTCACCCGCTGCGCCACGATCAAATGATCTTCGCTCACCGCGATCTCCGCCGTGTAGCCCAACTGCCAGCCTTCCCGGCTGTGCAAAAATCGGCTCTCCGGATCAGTGCGGGAAATCTGCCGCAGCCCGCTCTTGCGCAAGCGTTGCAACCGTCCCGGAATCGTCTCCAAGCGCCGCTCCAATTCCTGCACCGCGACCTGCATCCCCGCATTTTCGTCCGGGTCCTCCGCCTGACACGCTTTCTGCCACCGCCGAATCTGCCGTCGCAGCCGCGCTCGTTCGCGCCGTAGCTTGGTCTCCGTGTCGACGCGCTCGTGCGAGCCCATTCCTCGCACGCGCGTCGAATCGATGGCCACATGTCCCAGCCGCACCATTCCCAGCTTCCGCGCCACTTCCAGCACTTGCGTGAATACGTCGTTGATCCCACGCTGGTGCCGCCGCCGGAACGCACTCAACGCCCAGTTGTCCGGCCGCGCCCCGCCCGCCAAATAGCGGAACGCCAAGTCCTCCTGTATCCGTTGCTCTAACCGACGCGCCGAAGTCACCCCCAGCGCATAGGCATACAACCACACCTTCAGCATCAACTCCGGCGCGTACACCGCCCCGCCTTCGTCCGCGTAGGCCCGCTCGAATTCCTCCAGGTTCAATCGCTCCACCACACCATGCACAAAAAACACCAAGTGATCCGCTCCCAACACATCCTTGACGTTCGGCGGCAGCAGATACGCTTGATCCGGGTTGTACGGTAGAAATCGTGTCATGCTCCTTTACTGCACCATTTCGTTTTGAAACTCAAGTGAGTTCTCACGCACACTCTGAAAAGAGCGGCGCTACACAAGGCTAGACGAGGCGGCGGAAACTTCTTTGCTTTATTCCTGATACCAGCGGAAGCCTTGGCGTTGCTCTGCTGCGTTCTTCCTTAGAATTTCCCGCACTGACGGATTTGGATAATAGCCGCATGCCGCGACGACTCCTTCGAGCAAGCAAACGGGAGCGACGTAGGAGACGCCGAAGGACGGCGATTCGACGGAGGTGATGAACGTTTCGTGAGCGAAGCGGGAAATCGGCGAAATTGAAGAATCGGTGATGCCGATGCAATAGGCGCCGTTGGTGCGCGCGAGTTGCATGCCTTCGACGGTCTGGCGCAGACCGCGGCGGTAACTGAGGGCGATGACCAAATCTTTTTTTCCCGACGCTTGAGCCAGATGCAGCATCTCGCCGGTGGAAGTGGCGCCGAATACCGGAAGGCCGAGAAATCCGAGGTGATATTGAAGATACCAGACGAGCACGGCGGCAAGGTCGCCGCCAAAAATCAGAATGCGGCGCGAGGTGTGAATGCGTTTTGCAAGTGCGGCGACGCGCTCGTAATCAAGGCCGTTGCGCAGGCGCTGGAGATTCTGAAAATTGCGGTCCACCGCCTCGCGAACGTGAGCGGGGAGGCTGCGGCCCTTGGCTTTGCTTTCTTGCATGGTGTCGAGCGAAGTGGACTGGGTGATGGAGAGTTCATGCAGGAAATGCTGGAAATCGCGATAGCTGGCGAAGCCCATGCTGAGAACGATGCGCACGGCGGTGGCCGGATCGACGCGCAGGCGCTTGGCCAGGCTGCGCACACTGAGCAGCACAAACTCGCGGGGATTTTCGAGAACCGGGCGAATCAGCTCCTGGCGTTTGCGGCTGAGGCGCTCGAGACACTTCCCGACCGATAGAAGGGTGCGGCCGTCCGCGTCGCCTCTGGCGCTGTTGTGCATGGCACTCAGGGAATATCCGAGTATCGACGGGAAGTCAAGAGTGCGCAACGATTGTTGCGCTATAGCGCGGCAACATTAATTGGTGAAATGATGTCCTTCCGCCATTCCAGGCGCCAAACTACATAGCACTTGACAGGAGTGCGTTTCTTGAATAAATTGCGCCTCATCTTGGGGCTTTCCGGAACGCAACACATATTGCGTTATTCTTCCTGTACAGGAGAGCGAAAATGATCCTGGCTCCGGTGAACGGCATGCGGAAACAATTCACGAAGATCATCCTGGCTTGTCTGGCCACCTTCATCGCGGCATGCTGCCTGCAAATCAGCGTTCCGTGCATTCACGCGCAAAGTCCCAATACCGGCGCGGTTTCCGGTAACGTGACGGATCCGAGCGGCGCCGCGGTGGCCGACGCCACCATCAAGATCACGAATGCGGCCACCGGCGACATTCGCACGGTACATTCCCAGAGCAATGGATTGTACGTGGCGCCATTGCTCCTGCCGGGCGTTTACACCGTGGAAGCGACCAGGCAAGGATTCAAGACGCTGGTGCTCACGGGTATTCACGTCTACGTCACCGAGACGGCCGCTCTGAATATCGCGCTGCAAATCGGAGAGATGGCGCAAACCATCACGGTGAACGGCGAAGCTGCGATTCTGGAAACGCTAAATCCAGCGATGGGCCACGTAACCGACGGAGACATGGTGCGCGATTTGCCGCTGGTGAATCGCAACTACACGCAGATCGTCGGCCTTTCGCCCGGCGTGGTCACCGACGTCAACAACGCTTCGGATCTGGGCCGCGGCAACTCGTCATTCAACGCCGGCACTCAGGGATTTTCGGCGCACGGCGGCGCGACCAGCGATAACAATTACCAGATGAACGGATCGGAAGTGAACGACCTGATGGGTTCCGGAATTTTCAGCGGCGGGGTGCCGATTCCGAATCCCGATGCGATTCAGGAGTTCAAGGTACAGACCGGGCAATACGATGCGGCTTACGGGCGAGACGCCGGCGCGAATGTGGAAGTGGTGACCAAGAGCGGCAGCAACGAATTTCATGGCTCGGCTTTCGAATTTTTCCGCAACGATGTGCTCAACGCTAACGATTTCTTCCTGAACGCGGCGGGATTGCCGCGCGCGTCACTGAAGCAGAATCAATTCGGATTTGCGCTGGGCGGGCCGGTTCTCAAGGACAAGTTGCTGTTCTTCACCTCGTATCAGGGCACGCGGCAAATCAACGGGCTGGATTCGAACGCCGCTTGCCTGTCTACGTTCATTACGCCGCCAGAATTGGCCGCGGCGGGCGGCCGTTCAGCACCGGAACTTGGCGCGGCGTTTGCGGGGGAGTTGAGCCCGATCACCGGGCTACCGGTTTTGGCGGATGGCTCGAATGTCGTTCCGCAAGCCGTCAATCTGCTGCAGCTCACGCTGGCCAACGGCAATTTTCTGGTTCCCACTCCGCAGAACACCGCCACCGGCGTCTCTTCGGTCACGCAGAACTGCAGCTACAACGCGGACCAATTCGTGACCAACGCCGACTACCTCATCAACGACCGCAACAAGATTTCCGGGCGCTTCTTCTTCGAAAATGGAAATCAAAACGCGACGTTTCCGTCGGGCTTTTCACCGAACCTGCCGGGGTTTCCTCAGACAGTAGATTCCAAGTTTCGCGATTTTACGCTGACGTACACGCGGACGTTCAATCCAAATTTGTTCAATCAAGTGATGTTCGGCTTCAACCGGCTGAATAATTTGCTGGACCAGGGCGAGCCGACCGTGAGTTCGCCGACGGGCGGCTCCAACGTGGCGTTCACTTATGGATTGATCGGCACCACCGCGCCGGGATCGGACGACACATTTCCGGGCATTGGCGTTTTCGGCCAGTTTGAATTGGGCGGCAACGGGCAGGGAGTCAGCCTGATTCAAAATCAATATAACCTGGAAGACACGCTCACGTGGCTGCGGGGCCGGCATACGTTTCGCTTCGGCGGGGGATTTTCCCGCCAGGAAATCAATTTCCCGAAATTTCACTTTCTCGGTGCGGCGATCTTCATCGATTTCCCGGATCTGCTGATGGGCAATGTGTTCGAGTCGGAAGATTTCGCCGGAGCGCCCGAACGCGCGTGGCGAGCGTGGAACGGCGATGCGTTCGCGCAGGACGATATCAAAGTGACTTCGCGCCTGACGGTAAATCTGGGCGTGCGCTACGAGCGCCAAGGCGCCATCGGCGACGACCTGGGCCGCGCGGCGATTTTCGATATTTCCAAGGCCAATCCGACGCCGCCCGCTTCGGGATCGCTCGATGGATATGTGGTGGCGTCGAATTTCCAAGGCGATATTCCCGCGGGAGTGACGCGCTCGGGAACCAACGCGGCAATCAATGAGGAGCACCAGAATAACTTCGCGCCGCGCATCGGCTTTGCGTGGCAACTGCCGCATACCGATCGGATCGTGTTGCGCGGCGGATATGGAACGTATTTCACGCGCTCATCGGGCCAGCCCTTCCTGCAATTGCTCGGCGCACCGCCTTGGGGATTGGTTCGCGTGCAGCTGTTTACGCCGTTTTCCAGCCCATTCCCTTCGGCGCCGGCCACGGTTCCATTCTTCCCGCCGTATATGCCGCCCACTTCTACGTCGCCCGGAACTGCTCTGACGCCCATCACTTTTTCACCCGGATTCCGGCCGCCGTTGGTGCAGAACTACAGCCTGAATTTGCAAACGCAGCTGATGCGGAATCTGGTTCTGGAAGTGGGCTATGAAGGAGCGCGCGGCACGCATCTGATTCAGTTCCGCGATTTCAACCAGGCGCTTTCCGCGAGTGCGGACAATCCGATTCGCGGCGAGACGGAAAATTTGCAGGCCAATATCAGCGAGCGCGTGCCGATCGAGGGCCTCTCGTCGTCGAATTCGGACATCATCGAATCGGCCGGATCATCGTGGTACAACGCGCTGAATGTGAGCTTGAACAAGCGCTTCAGCAAGGGGCTGCAGGTGCTGGCGTCGTATACCTGGTCGCGATCGCTGACGGCCGACAATGCCTACAGTTCCAGCCCGAATGGCGGCGTCCTGATCGGCGATCAGGACAATCCCGCGTCGCGCTACGGACCGGATGCGTTTGTCCGGCCGCAGCGGCTGGTGATCAGCTACCTCTACGATTTTCCCGGGCCCAGGGATCATTTTTCGCTGGCCGGGCGGTTTCTGGCGGGCTGGTCGATCTCCGGCGTGACTACGTTTCAAGCCGGCCATTACCTGGTGATCACGGATTCGAACGCCACGAACGCCTTCGGAATTCAGGGGCCGGGCGCGGATCGTCCATCGCTGGCGCCGGGCTGCAAGGCGAATCAGGTGGCCACGTCGGGCTCGGTGAACAGCCGCCTGAATAATTTCTTGAACGTGGCGTGCCTCGCTTCTCCGCCGGTGATCAGCGCGGATGGCTCGACGGGTTTCGGCGATCTGCCGATCGGCCCGGTGCGCGGGCCGGATCAGCGGAATTTCGATATCGCCATCAACAAGAGGACCGCGCTGACTTCCCGCAGCGACCGGCTGAACCTGGATTTCCGCGCGGAGTTTTTCAACGCGTTCAACACTTCGCAGTTTTCCGATCCGTCCCCCGGCAATCTGACGGCCGGTACCGCGGTGAGCGGGATCTTCGTGCCCAATCCCACGTTTGGAGTTATCACCAGCACGAGCGTGAATCCGAGAGTGATTCAGCTGGCGCTGAAACTAAATTTTTAGGCGAATCGTAGTGGTCAGAGCGGATTGCGAACTTCCGGCATTCGGGCAATGAGGCTATGCGGATACAGACACTAATACTCCGGGAGATTCAACTCCGGCTGAAATCGCCATTTGAGGCCAGCTTCGGACGAATCGACCACCGGCGCATTTTGCTGGTGGAAGCGGTTTGCGACGGGATCACCGGCTGGGGAGAAATCACCGCGGGAGAAGGACCTTTTTACAATTCGGAAACGGCGGACACGGCGTGGGTGGTGTTCAGTCAATTCATTGCGCCGCTTGCGGTGGGCCGGGAAATCCGCGCGGCGGCGGACGTTGTACCGCTGCTGGAAGTGATTCGCGGACACGAAATGACCAAGGCGGGGCTGGAGTGCGCGCTTTGGGACGTGGAGGCGCAGGAGAAAGGGCAGCCGATCGCGCGGCTGCTGGGCGGGACTCGCGACGAAATTTCCTGCGGCGTTTCCATCGGGATTCAAGATTCGCCGGAAATGCTGGTATCCATCGTGGAACGCGAACTCGCGGCGGGATATCAGCGCATCAAGATCAAAATCAAGCCGGGAAAAGATAGCGAGCTGATCGCGGCGGTGCGCCGGCGCTTCCCACAGATTCAATTGATGGTGGACGCGAATTCCGCATACACTCTCGCTGATTTGGCGCACCTGAAGAGCTTCGACGAATTCGGGTTGATGATGATCGAGCAGCCGCTGGCGTGGGACGACATTCACCAGCACGCGCGATTGCAGGCGAATTTGCAGACTCCGATTTGCCTGGATGAGAGCATCCACAATTCGCGGCACGCCGAAGCGGCCATCGAGTTGAAGGCTTGCCGCGTGATCAATATCAAGCTGGGGCGCGTGGGCGGGCATAGTGAAGCGAAGAAAATCGAGCAATTGTGCCGCAATGCGTCGATTCCGGTGTGGTGCGGAGGAATGTTGGAATCCGGAATTGGGCGGGCGCACAACATTGCGATGTCCGCGCTGCCCGGATTTGTGATGCCTGGTGACGTTTCGGCGAGCCAGCGCTATTGGGATGAGGACATCATCGAGCCGGAAGTGGAAGTGAGCGCGCGCGGCACGATTCAAGTGCCCGTGGCGCCGGGGCTGGGGTACGAAGTCCGGAAGAAGCGGATTGAGGGACTCACTGTGCGGCAACAAGCTTTTGAATCGCGGCCTGCTGTTGTTCCTGTGGCGTGATGACGCGGCGCGCGGGAATTGAGCTAAGTTCTAAAGGGGGAGCGATGAAGCCAGGAAATGGGAAGCGATTCAGCGCGAGGAGAATTTTTGCCGCGGGAGGCGCCGCGCTCCTTTTGGGATTGCTGTTTTTTCTTGCAGTGAGCGGTGTGCGCGCGCAGCGCGAAGCGGCCCAGGCGAAGTCCAAAGTGGCTCAGCCGGAAGCGGCTCCACCTGCTGCGGCCAGCGGGGCGCATGAGCTTTCAGCGGCGGATGTATCGGCGTTCGTGGACGGAATCGTGCCGCTCGAGATTGAACGGGGAGACATCGCCGGCGCGGTGGTGACGGTGGTGAAAGATGGAAAACTGCTTTTCGCGCGCGGGTATGGATATTCGGATGTGGAAAAGAAGCAGCCGGTTTCGCCGGAGGAGACGGGCTTTCGCGTCGGATCGGTATCGAAGCTGTTCACTTGGACTTCGGTGATGCAGCTCCAAGAACAGGGGAAAATCGATCTCGATGCGGATGTGAACACTTACATCGATTTCAAGATTCCGGCGGAGTTCGGCAAGCCGCTGACGGTTCGCAACCTGATGACGCACACGCCCGGATTCCAGGAGGTGATCAAGGATTTATTCGGACCGAGCGCGCCATTTATGTCCCTGCACGATTACATCACCACGCATGTGCCGCGGCAGATTTATCCGCCGGGAACGGTGCCGGCGTATTCGAATTACGGCGCGGGGCTCGCGGGATACATCGTGCAACGGATATCGGGCAAGCCGTTCGATGATTATGTGGCGGACAATATTTTCAAGCCGCTGGATATGACGCACTCTTCGTTCGATCAGCCGCTGCCCGATCCACTCAAGAAAATTATGTCGCAGGGCTATGACCGAGCATCTGCCCCAGCGAAACCGTACGAGCTGGTGATTGCCGCGCCGGCCGGAAGCATGGCCAGCTCGGGGATCGACATGTCCCAGTTTATGATCGCGCACCTGCAGGATGGCGAATATAGCGGCAATCGAATTCTGCGCGCGGACACAGCGAAGCTGATGCACACGCGGCAGTTCACGATGGACCCCACCATGAACGGAATTTGCCTCGGATTTTACGAAGAGACGCGCAACGGGCACCGCATCATCAGCCACGCCGGGGATACGGAAGTGTTTCACACTGATCTGCATTTGATGGCGGATCAGAACCTGGGATTTTTTGTCTCGTATAACAGCCTGGGGCGCGAGGATCTGAATGCGGGTTCGGAGCGGACAGCGCTTTGGCATAAATTTCTCGATCGCTACTATCCCTACACGCCTCCTGCAGCGACCACGCTCCCGAGCGCCAGGAAGATGCTGCGGCAATCAGCGGGTCGTACATTTCGAGCCGCCGCAGCCAGACGACGCTCTTCTATCTCATCTCGCTGCTGGGCGAGGCCACTGTGTCGTCGCCGAAGAACGACGGGATCATCATTCTGGACGAAGCCAAGGATTTGAACGGGCAGCCGATTCGCTGGCGCGAAATTGCACCGATGCGCTATCGCGACGTCAATGGGCAGGAGGAAACCTTATTCAAGCGGGCGGCCGATGGCCACTTCGATCTCGTGGGATTGTTTCCCGTATTTATTCGCAGAGCGTTTCCCGACGCAGGACAAGAAGCCGGTGCTGCCGTGGCGATTGCCAGCCTGTCCATCATTGCGCTGCGCTGATTCTGGCCGGTCGGCGCGCTGCTGCGGAAATATTACAAACAGCCGCTGACTGTGGAGCCGGGGATGCGCGGCTGAGGTCGCTGGTGAAGCTTGTCTGCCTCCTCGACGTGCTGTGCTTGCTCGGATCCGTCGTGGTGGTGTCGAAGCATTCCGGCGACATCGGAGCGCTGAATAGCCATCTGGACCCGACGATCCACTGTCGCAGACACTGGGAGTGCTGCGAGCGTTGGGCAGCCGCTGGCGCTCTATCACGCGTTCAAGCGCTGGGGCAGTGCAGACGCGGGGCTGCTGGTAAAAATTGGCGACGCGCCGTGGCGCTGGGATGCCTGTGCTTCGGGATCATTTGGTGATTAAGCACCTGCTGAATTCATTTGCATCACTAGTCGGCGGTGAAGACGAACGGTAAAAGAACAGTGCGCTTCGCAGCGGCGATCGCAGCTTTGGCCTCGCTGCTGTTGGTCATGAGCTTGTTCGGCGTGCATTAGCGAGCGCTGCCGGCGATGACGCCGCGTCGTTCGACATACTATTACCAATGGACACATTCTCGATGGAAGCGGGAACCCGTGGACGCGGCGGATATTGGCATACGTGAGGGATCGCATCGCGGCAATCGTGATCGAAAGACGTGCACGCTTCCAAGGTGATTGACGCGAAGGGGCAAATCGTCTCGCCGGGCTTCATG